>JBHYCS010000007.1:0-179216 GCA_051861445.1 Chitinophagaceae bacterium
AAATTAAACATTTTGTCTACTTTTAAACCGTACTGTTTTTGGGGGAGCTTACCGTAGCAAAGCTGAATTGATGATGATTACAGTAATGTATTTTCAATCATTTGAAAAAAGGTTCTTATTTTAGACGCCTTCATCAAGCAAATTAATAGTTCATTTTATCATGGATGATGTTCGTAACACAAGTCTTCAAAGTAGTTCTGTAAACGCTACACAATTGGTTGAAAATGCAGTTCAGTTGGTACATACTTACCCTCGTGTGCCTTTAACGGTTGACTGTGTAATTTTTGGTTTTGAAGAAAATGAGCTAAAAGTATTACTTATTAGAAGTGATTTAGAAGTGTATAAGGGGTTGTGGAGTTTGTTGGGTGATAATTTAAAAGATAATGAAGAATTAGATGATGCTGCCTACAGAATTTTACGTGAACGTACAGGTATGGATGATGTATATTTAGATCAAGTACGCTCTTTTAGTAGAATTGATAGGCATCCTGGAGGAAGAGTATTAACAGTTGCTTATTGTTCATTGTTAAATATTCAACACCATCAGTTACGTATACATGACAATGAGTTGCATTGGCACAGCGTTTCTTCCTTAACAGAATTGGCTTTCGATCATAAAGAAATACTAGAAACCTGCCATAAATGGTTGCAAAAACGCATACAAGAACATCCGCTCGGATTTAATTTGTTGCCAGATAAATTCTCTTTGAGAGAACTACAGAATTTGTACGAAGCTATTTTAGGAATCAGTTTAGATAGAAGAAATTTTAGAAAAAAATTCGCTTCTATGGATTTATTAATTGATGTGAACGAAATTGAAACCGATGTTCCTCATCGTCCAGGAAAACTTTACCGCTTCAATTTTGAAAAATATGAAAAGAGTAAGCGAAAGTGGATAGGTATTGATTTTTAAGCCATTTTTTAACCTTATTGATTGCAGAATAATATTTTTCCAGCCTTGTTTCAATATTATATAATGTATTTACTGCAATTGTATTCACTTGTTTTTAAGTGGTGAATAGCCATTTTATTGCGTTCACAATACGTTTTTCTTGTAGAATTTATTCCTTTAAAAGTTAATATTTTAATTAACAAAAAAAATAGTTAAAAAAAAAATTTTCTTTTTGTGTGAAAAGTACACATCTTTGTAATCTAATGTGTTAAAATTACACATTATAACCTCGATTGCAATTTTAGAAAAGTTATATGAAACAGGTACAACTTGCCCACTTACAACCATGCGCTGTTTTACGTATTTGTATAAACCATTCCAGTTCAATCTATTTATTCAGTCATACAAAAAATAAATTTTTAATGAGTGCATCTAAAACTAACTAACGTTTGTCTGTTAATGATGCCAAATGAAACGATTAAACATTTTTACAAAAACCAGTAAATCTTAGATTATGAATTTAAAACGATTGCTTGTTGCATTGGTGCTTCCGCTGATAGCGTTTTGCATGCCTGCACTAGCACAAGACAGATTGGTTACCGGAAAAGTAACCGATGCAAAAGATGGTAGCCCAATTGCCAACGTTACCGTTGCTGTAAAGGGTGGCAAATCAATTACGCAAACAGAGCAAGATGGTGTTTTTAAAATTAAGGTTCCTTCAGGAGCTTCTTTAGTATTTACAAGCATTGGTTATGCAAAACAAGAAGTTGCTGTTGGTGCAGGTGATGTAAACATTAAATTGGTACAAACCGATGCGGCTTTAAACGAAGTTGTTGTAGTAGGTTATGGTACACAGCGTAAAAAAGATGTAACAGGTGCTATTTCTAAAGTATCTTCTGAGAAAATTAATTCTATTGCAGCACCAAGTTTTGAGGCTGCATTACAAGGTAAAGCACCTGGTGTTCAAGTAATTCAAGGAAGTGGATTGGCAGGAAGTGGTTCTGTTATTCGTATCCGTGGTGTTGGTTCTATTTCTGCAGGTGGCGATCCTTTATATGTGATAGATGGTTTTCCTGTTTCTGTAGATAATTTCACTAGAGGTAATAGCGGTGCTATGAACCAAAATCCGTTAGCTGCATTAAACCCTAATGATATTGAAAGTGTAGAAGTATTAAAAGATGCTGCTGCTGCTGGTATTTATGGAAGTAGAGGTGCAAACGGTGTAATTTTAATTACTACTAAAAGAGGTAAGTCTGGAAAAATACAAGTGAATTACAACAATAAAATGGGTATTCAGCAAGTAGCAAATCGTCCAGATTTTTTGAATAATACAGAATGGTTACAATTGCGTCAAGAAGCTTGGGAAAATGATGGTAACACAGGTAAAGCTCCTTTGCCAGGTGGTGTTACTTATGCACAAGCAGAAGCTACCAATACTGATTGGTGGGGTTTGTTAACAAGAACAGGTTTTATAAATGAGCATAATTTAAGTTTAACTTTTGGTAACAAGTGGATGAAAAATTTTGTAGGTGGTTCATTTAGCAATAACGAATCTTACCTAAAAAATAACGCTTTTACCAGATATGGTCTTAACTATAACACTGAGATTACAGCGTTTAAAAAGTTAAAAATAAACGTTAAAAATTCATTATACATTGGTGATAATAAACGTGTTCCTGCTGCATGGGCTGGTGGTTTAGGAGATGCTATGAGTACAGCTTTACCATTTTATTCAGTATACAATGCAGATGGAACTTACTTTACTGGTGGTGCAAATCCTGTTCGTAGATTAAACGAAACAAAATGGAGAAATACCGATACAAGATATATTGCTGGTGTAAACTTAGATTATGAAGTAATCAAAAACTTAAATGTTCGTTTTTCTGGTAACTATGAAACTTTTAGAGGGTTAGACGATCAATGGGAAAGTGTAAATTGGCAAAATAGAACCGATATTGTTAATGGTACAGCTAAAAGAAGTGCTTTTGGAGGTAACAATTTGATGACCAATTTCACCATAAATTATAATTTAAATATTAACTCAAAGCATCGTTTCACTTTCCTTGGAGGTTATGAAACACAGCAACGTACCAATAAAAATTATGGATATATAGAAAGAAACAATATTGGACCTTTCTGGGAAAATAGAAGTTTGTACAAAACATTGTATGATTCTACAAAATCTGCAGTAGAAGCCACTGGAGGAAACTTTGTAAACGATACATATAAAGAAACATTTGTTAGTTATTTTACAAGAATAAACTATACTTTCAATAATCGATACTCTTTTCAAGTTTCTTTAAGAAGCGATGCTTCTTCTAAGTTTGGACCAGGAAATAAATATGGCTTTTTCCCGACAGCTTCATTTGGCTGGACAATTAGTGATGAAAGCTTTATGAGAAGCATTTCATTTATTAACTTCTTAAAATTCAGAGCTAGTTATGGCATAACTGGTAACTCTAACATTAATTCTGGTCAATATCAAAGAACATTTAGTACAGGTAACTTATATAACGGTGTAGCTTCATTATACCAGAACAATATTGGCTACCGTGATATGAAGTGGGAAAATTTGGCAAATATGGATTTGGGAATAGAATTTTCTTTATTAAAAAGTAGAGTTACTGGCGAAATCTCTTATTTCGATAAAATATCAACTGATATATTTTTAACAGCTGGTCTAGCATCTTCAGTCGGCTTCCCAGGACAAATTAGGAATATTACTGCCAGTGGAACAGTTAAATCAAGTAGAATTATCAACAGAGGTTTTGAATTTAATTTGAATGTAAAAGTCATTGATAAACAAGATTTAAAACTAACTATTGGCGGTAATGCTGCAACCTTGTATAACCGTTTAGATAGATTGGGTACACTTTCTGCTGATGCAGCAGGTGGTGGTACAAATGATACTCGTGTTGCTGTTGGCTATCCTATTGGTACTAACTTCTTAGTAAGATATCATGGTGTTGATCCAATTGATGGTTTACCAATTTGGTTAGATGCTACTGGTAAAACAACCAAAACATTTAGCTTGAATAATCGTGTTCCTGTAGGCTCTGTTATTCCAGATGTAATTGGTGGTATTAACCACAATTTAGTGTACAAAAACTTTGAATTCTCTAGTTTGTGGACATATACCGTAGGTGGTAATATTTATGATGCTTCTGCAAAAAGGCAAGCTGGTATAGTTACCGATTGGAATATGCGTAGAGATATCTTAGACAGATGGCAAAAGCCTGGTGATATAGCTCGTTACCCACGTTTAACCATGAACACAGGTGCTTATGATGGTTTAAGTAGCGAGTGGCAATACAACTCAACCTTATTCTTATACGATGCTTCTTTTGTAAGATTAAGAGAACTATCATTTGCTTATCGTTTATCAGCCAATACATTAAAGCGTTTAAAAATTAAAGGTGCTAGAATTTTTGTAACTGGTATGAACTTACTAACGTTCAGTAAATATCCTGGTGGTGATCCTGAAATTGCTCGTGATTTCGAAAATGCTCAAGACAGAAATTTAAGTCCAAACATCACTTATCTAACACCACCTCAACCAAAGAGTTTCATTTTTGGAATGAATGTTAATTTCTAAACTTTTAAAATTATTATAATGAAATTTAAAATAATAACTCTCTTTTCGCTAGTAGCTATCATTTTTGCTGCTTGCTCAAAAGACTTTTTGGAAAAGCCTCAAATAGGAACAGTTCCAGAGGAACAAGCCATTAAAACAGAAGAAGATTTACAGAAATTATTGAATGGTGGATATATTAATTTAACCAACAATGTTTATGGCGGTCATATTCAGTTTATCCAAGATTTACTAGGTGATCAAGTAAATGGTCTTCTCTATTCTGAAGATTTTGGTGAAATTAATAAACGTAAAACTTCGATTTTTGGCGGGTATAAAAACGACTTTTATCTCAATGCTTATTATATAATCAACCAAGCAAATGTTGCTATTGGAAAATTAGATCTTGCTACTACACAAAAAGATAATATTGAGGGACAAGCTCGTTTTATAAGAGCAATGATTCATTTTGATATGGTTCGTTTATTTGCTCAACCTTGGGGTGCAAGTGCTGATAATAGTCATGCAGGAATTCCTTTAAGACTAGTTAGTTCTGCTGAAGCGTTGCCAAGATCTACTGTTAAACAAGTGTATGATGCAATTATTGCAGATTTACAAATATCTGAAAATAAATTACCTGATGTAGCAGGTGTAGGCTTACCTTCAAAATGGGCTGCAAAAGCTCTATTGGCAAAAGTATATTTCCAACAAAATAACTTTGCTCAAGCTTTCAATTATGCAGATCAGGTAATTAAAAGCAATAAGTTTCAATTAGATCCAGCTTATTCTAGAAGATTCTCTCTGCCTTTAACACCATTGTTGGCTTCACGAGAAGGCATTTTTGTAATCAAAAATGTAACAAATAATTTAGAACCAGGTGGACAATTAAGAGAGCGTTATCGTTCAGATATAGCTTTCTCACCACAAAGTAAATTTCATGTAACTGATTTATTTTTTAATCAAGCAAGTGCACCTAACGATGTACGTAGTGCTTGGTATACAAAAAATGCAGCAGGTTATAACGTATTAAACAAGTACAACTTAGACAGATTCGATTTGCCAATTATTCACTATACAGAAATTGTTTTAATACGTGCAGAAGCAGGTGCTGAAACGGGTGTAGCTGCAAATGTTGCTCAGGCGATTACAGATATCAATACTATTTTAACAAGAGCATATGCCGGTAATTCTCAAAACTTAGGTCCTACAACGCCTGCGGGAACTATTATTAGTATAGCAAGAACTCAACGTGAATTAGAGTTAATTGGTGAGGGAAATCGTGTTCAAGAAATCAAAAGAATTGGTGCAAGAAACGGTACTAACATTGATAGAAGAGGGGCTCCATGGAATTGTAATGGTTTGGTACTTCAATTTCCAAATGGTGAACAAGCAGCAAATACCGCTTTTGTAATGAATCCTGAAGGAGGCTGTAATTAATAAATATTTAAAACTTATATCATGAATAAAATTCCTTTCATTGTTATCGCTTTTTTAGCAAGCACTATTTTTTTTGCTTGTAAGCCCGAAGCGTATAAAGAGGTTGGTGAACCAGCCAATAATATTATTGCCGTAACAGGTAGTTGGCAGTTAGCTAAAGTTGTTCAAGTTGATAAAGATGCAGAAAACAAAGGTTTTCCTTTCAAAGAAGCAGATTTAACCAGTTTGTTTCCATATACTGAATTCAGACTAACATTAAATTCTGCTAATGGTGCACCTACTACTTTTACAACTACGCCTGGTAATTCTCCAAGAATCATCACTTTGGCTTCAGGAACTTGGTCTGTTGATGATATTAAAACGCCAAAAGTAATTACTTTAACTAGCGGTTCTACAAGTCAGAAAATTACATTAGGTGCCTATCCGAATGCTGTTAGTAGACGCTTGAAAGTAAGTCTAGAGCGTCGTTCAGCAGCAGACGATAAATTATTAATTGGTTATAGCTACGAGTTTGTTAAACAATAAAATTATTGAATCATGAAAAAAATATTGTTCTTATTTACATTACTTATTGCAGCTGTAACAGGTATTCATGCACAAGTAACTTTTTCTCCAGCCACATTTACAGCACAAGATCAAGTAACACTAACTGTAGATGTCACGGGTACACCAATGGCTGGCCAATCTGAAGCTTACATTTGGATATTTTCAAACGTTTCTGGTGGCGGTAAAGATGGTTTTACCAATACATCTTGGACTAATTCTCCTGCCAATGCAAAAATGACTGCAGCAGGAACAAATAAGTGGTCGTTTACTTTTACAGGCACAACCATGTTTAGCCAAACACCAGGTGAATTAAAAGATTTTGGATTCTTGGCAAAATCGAAAGATGGCTCAAGACAAACACCAGATTACAAGCCATTTAAGTTTGATCCATTGGTATTTACACCAACAGTTTTCAGAGCTTTTCCTTCAAAAGTTGGACAAGATGATGTAATCACAATCAACTTCGATCAAAATTTAGCTACTGAATTAAACGAGCAAAGAATGACTCCTACCACAATTTCTATTACCGCATTTAATGGCAGCACTCAAATCGGAACAACTGCTGTAACATTAAATGTTAGAAATACTGGTTCTAAAACTTGGGCAGCTACTTTTATCCCAACTCGTTCTTTTACAGTGCCTACGGGTGGAAAAATAACATCTGTTCGTTATCGCTTTAATGGAACTGTTTTAGGAACAACTGGTGCAACTACTCAAGTTTCTTCTGGTGAAACAGTACTTGATTTAACCGAAATGAAATAATCACAACGATTAAAAATAATTTATGAAAAAAATATTCTTTTCAATCATAGCCATTGCATCAGCATTTGTTGCTTGTCAAAAAACTACTTTTGACAATACCGTTACAGGTGAAGCAATTGGCGATTTTAGATTAACGAGTCCTGCTACTAGTACAAATTTGGTACTGAATTCTGCAGTGCCAAATACAACTGTTGCTATTACTTGGACGGCTGCTAAACCAGGTATTAACACGCCCATTAAATACAATTGGGTAGCTGCTTTAAAAACAACTGGTAATCTTGACAATCCGATTCTATCTATTCCTTCAGATAATAGTGGAGCCGCAACTACACTAACGCTTACTTTTAAACAAATAGATGATGCTTTGGCATCTAAAAGCATTGCTGCTGGTGCAAAAGCTGATTTAATTTGGAGTATTCAGGCAGATAATGGAACCACAAAATTATTATCACAAGACGTGTTTAATATTTCAATTACTAGGTTTGCTAATGGTGCTAGTCCATTTTTATTGTTAGGTCCTGCTTCAAGTAATTCTACAATTACCATTAATCCAACATCTACAACATCTAATCTTTCATTTAATTGGACAAGATCTATTCCTGCAAGTGGTAGCCCTGCAGTAAGATATAGAGTATTGTTTGCTGAAAGAAAGTTAGATGCAAATGGTAATGAAATTGCAGTTAATTGGAATGCCCCTTTGTTTTCAATAGCTTCTAACAATGCTGGTGTTGATACTTTGGCAAATGTTACTTTTAAAGCAATGAGTGATTCTTTAACCAATAAAGGTTTCACAAATGCTGCTTTACCAGTTTCTTTAAAATGGACTGTTGTAGCTACTTCTGGTACTTGGAATCAATTGTCTGACTATCAAAATACCATTGCTTTAGTAAGAGAAGTAAATTTGTTTATTGTAGGTGGTGCTACACCAATAGGTTGGACTCCAACTAATGCTATTCAAATGTTACAAGATAATTCTTTACCGGGTGTTTATTATGCTTATGTAACTCTTACAACAGGAAATAATGGATTTAAATTTTTAGGATTAAAAGCTGATTGGGGTGCTTCTGGTCAGGTAGAATATGGCAATAGCGTAGATGGAATTTCAGGAAATAATCCATCAGACAATACAGGTATTCTTTCTAGTAAAATCAATGGAAATGGAAATGCAGGTAACATTGCCGTACCTGGTGCTGCTGGTGTTTACAGAATTCAAGTAAACTTAAATACCAATAGATACAACGTTGTAAACAAAGGAATTGGTATGGTTGGTTTTGTAAATGGCTGGAATGAAAATTCACCAATTTACATGACTTATCAATCTGTAAACAAATTCATTATTCTAAGAGATTTTACAGCAGGAAATGAAGAGTTTAAATTTCATGATGGTGTAGCAGGTTGGGGAAATGCATACGGAGAATCGAATTACTTCGGTCAATTAAGTGGTCAAGCTTATACAGGTTCAGGAAGTAAATTAATCAAGCCTGGTGACAATGTTTTCCAAAATGATAATCCTAAACCAGCAGCAGGTAGATGGCGTATTATTTGGGATGGAACTGATCCTAAAAACTTAACCTACAGCATGTCTTATGCTAGTACAATGCGTATTGTTGGTGATGCATTAACTGCTGGTCCAGTTTGGGATCCTGCAACAAGTCCTCAAATGACATATTTAGGCAATGGTCAATGGACAATTACGGTAAGCTTAATTGGTGGTAAAAACTTTAAGTTTGTTTCTGCTAGTGCATGGCCAAATGGTGGTGCAAACGACAAATATTTCTTCGATTACGAAGATGCAGGTGGTGGAACAGTAAGAGAAGATGGCAATAATAACTTTGTTGCTCCTGGTGCGTCTGGCGTTTCAACTACAAGAACTATTACTTTAAACGAGTATACAAGAACATACACTGTTAATTAATAAAGTAATCATACAAAACAAAAAGCCAGTTTCTAACAAGAGACTGGCTTTTTGTTTTAATACATTTTTATTTCAGTTACTTTTACCAAATAATTAAATTTAATCTATGCTGTATTCAATGACAGGTTATGGGCGTGCAGAACAAACCATTGGTGATAAAACAATTTTAATAGAAGTACGATCTTTAAATGGTAAACAATTCGATTTAAGAATACAGGTGCCGGCTTTATTAAAACCTTTTGAGTTTGAAGTAAGAAATATATTGAATGAAGGGTTAGAAAGAGGTAGTGTAGAATGTTTTATTACCATTAAGCAAAATGGTGCGGTAAAACCAGTTAGTATTAATACAGATTTATTAAAAGCTTATTATCAATCTGTAACGGAAATAGCTGATGAGTTAAAAGCCGATACACAACAATTGTTAGCTGCAATTTTACGTTTGCCAGAAGTCGTAGTAAATGCAACAGAGGTTTTGAATGATGAAGATTGGAAGGCGTTTCAAATAGTTTTAAAAGAAGCTATTGCCAACTTAAACGAACATCGAAAAAATGAAGGAATATCTATTGAAAACGACTTGTTATTACGATTAGAAAATATAGAAAAGCATAGTGAAGCCATTGCTGTTTTAGAACCCAACAGAAAACAAAAAACAAGAGATAATTTAGTAAAACTTTTGGAAGATAAAGTTGGTAAAGAAAACTATGATGCCAACCGTTTAGAACAAGAATTGATTTATTACATCGAAAAAATTGATATCAGCGAAGAGCAAGTTCGACTTAAAAATCACATTCAGTATTTTAAAAGTATTTTAAACGATACCGATAAAAGTAAGGGAAAAAAATTATCATTCATTTTACAAGAATTTGGAAGAGAAATAAACACTACTGGCAGTAAAGCTTACGATGCAGAAATACAAAAATGTGTAGTACAAATGAAAGATGAGTTAGAAAAAGCCAAAGAGCAAATTTTAAATGTGTTGTAAAAGCTTAAAACTTATTGTATCAATTCAATAATTTTGAAAAAATAGATTAATGTGTAGGGTAAAAATTACGTTTCTTTTTTTTGTAGTATGTTTTGCTGTTTCATGTAGCACATTAGATGTGTACGAAAAAACGAGCAGTTTTCAAAAGCATGAATGGATGGCAAATGATACTGTACGTTGTAGCTTTAAAATTCAAGATACAGCGTCATTGTACAATATTTTTGTAGTTGTAAGACATTCAGATGCATACAGATACAGCAATATGTGGTTAAATGTGGCTACAAAAGCTCCAAACGATACCTTTATTCATCAACAAATCGAATTAAAACTTGCAGATAACGCAAAAGGATGGTTAGGAACAGGAATAGATGATATTTTTGCTCAAAGAATTCGAATCACACGTTATCCTGTACAATTAAAAATGGGAGAATACCAATTTCAAGTTGCACACATAATGAGAGAAGATCCGTTACTGTCTGTTTTAAATGCAGGAATTCGGGTAGAAAAAGTAAATCCTTAATGCCAAATACGAAACATAGGCTTACACTTGTAACAGTTGTATATTGGGTGTTGCTACTTTACATGGTGGCTGCATTGGTTTGGTGGTTTATTGCATTGCAAAACCAAAACAAACTCATGGCCAATATGCGTTTGGTAGAATTGAATAAAGATGATCCAAAATATTTACAGAAAGTCGCCATTATTGAAGATGCAAAACGAAGAAAAACAGCTCAATACGTTGGTGAAGGTTGCACTTTTTTAGCACTAATTATTGTAGGTGCCGTATTTGTTTTTAGAGTAACGAGAAAACAAATTAAGCTATCGCAGCAACAGCAAAATTTTATGATGGCCATTACACATGAATTAAAAACACCTATTGCCATTACTAAATTAAACTTAGAAACCTTACAAAAACGAAAGCTAGAAGAGCAGCAGCAACTAAAACTTATTGGCAATAGTTTACACGAAAACAATCGCTTAAACATTCTTTGCAATAATATTTTAATGGCCTCTCAGTTAGATGCTGGCATAATTGCCAATAAGCAAGAAATTAATTTTAGCGATGTTGTTTTTAACTGTGTAAACGAGTTTAAAGTGGGTTTTCCGCAACGCAATTTTATAGCCAATATAACCAACGATGTTTATGTTTTAGGAGAAGAATTAATGCTGCAAATGCTGGTAAATAATTTAATAGAAAATGCAGTTAAATATTCCCCTAAAGAAACTTCTGTAAACATTCAGCTTATCGAAAAAAATAATCATGCTCAATTGATTGTTGCTGATGAAGGCGTAGGAATTGCAGATGAAGAAAAGAAATTAATATTTGATAAATTTTATAGAAGTGGCAACGAAAATACACGTAAAACAAAGGGCACAGGTTTGGGATTATACCTTTGTAATAGAATTATGAAAAGCCATAAAGGCACTATTGTAGTTACCAATAATACACCTAAGGGAAGTATTTTTACAGCAACATTTTAAAGTAGTTATGAAAGAAAATAAAGGAAATATTTTATTGGTAGAAGATGAAGAAAATTTACACGAAACCCTTAAACTAAATTTAGAAATTGAGGGCTATGAAGTAACAAGTGCTTTTGATGGAAATGTTGCTTTAAAAGCAGTTTCCAACGAATATTTCGATTTAATCATTTTAGATGTGATGCTGCCAGAACTAGACGGAATTAGTGTTGCAGAAACCATTCGAGTAAATAATTTAGATACGCCTATTTTAATGTTGAGTGCTAAAAATACAGGTGCTGATAGAGTTTTAGGGTTAAAAAAAGGAGCCGACGATTATCTTACCAAACCGTTTAACCTAGAAGAGTTGTTGCTACGTGTAGATAAATTGATCATAAAAAATCAAAAATTACACGTTAAAGAAAGCATTGGTGAAACCTACGATTTTGGTGGAAACAGAATCGATTTTAAAGCACAAACTGCTACTACTTTTACCAATCAAACCGTTGAGCTAAGTAAGAAAGAAGCTATGCTTTTAAAACTACTGATCGAAAATAAAGGTGAGGTAACCACTAGAGAAAAAATTTTACAAGTAGTTTGGGGCTACAATGTTTATCCTACCACAAGAACCATTGATAACTTTATTTTAAGCTTCAGAAAATATTTTGAAATAGATAGTAGAAATCCAAAACATTTTCATTCTATACGTGGTGTTGGTTACAAATACACCGATTAATTTACACAATTTCTCAATCGTTCAATAATCGATACTTTATCTATTTGCATATTTGGTGCATACAATGCAGTATTACATTCATTGATTAAAGTTTGTAAAATAGTTGTTTGGTCGGTTTTATAGGTTTGTAATTCTGTGGCTATTTGTTTCACAGCTTTTAAAAACAAATTGTTGTTATCTAATAATTCTAGCTTTGCTATTTCATTAATAAAATATGTAGTTTCCTTTTGTTCAACTATTGGTTCTATTTCTGCTGAAACTACATCTTCTTTCAGTTGATTAGCCTTTTCTGTAGCTATTTGTTGGTCATTCATTTTAAAAAAATACAATAAACCAAGTGTCACAATCAAAGCAATGGCACCAATAATCCAGATGTATTTTTTATTGGTAACATCTTTAGAAAGTTTACTTGCATCAATAGCTGCTAGCTCGTCTTGTACATCAAGTATCAATCTGTCTGTTTCAATAGTAGAGTAGCGTTGTTGTTGAATATTATAAAAGCTAAATTTTACCGAAGGAATAACGGCTTTACCTTTTTGCAAGCAGATAAATGGAATTGAAAACACTTTTTTACCCGCAACTGGAAAATTTAGTTTATCCAATTGTTCGGTTGTTTCAGTATCAAAAACATCCATTTCTTTTGGCCAAATAATGGTAGGACAAGTAACAGTGCTAAAATTACCTTCACCTTCAATGGTAATTTTTAAAGTATTGGTACTATTTACAGAGTCGTTTTGTTTTAATACAGTAGCATGTATGCTAAAATTACCAACTGCACCATCGAAGTTTAACGGTTTATTTTTTTGAGGTAAATCCTGCACATTTATCGTAATAGTAGAATTACTAACAATTACCTCTTGGTTTCCATTTTGAGTTACACCATTTTTTTCATTTTCAGTAAATTCAATATTACTAGATACTGTTGCTGTGCCAAGTTTTATAACTCCTGCTTCTAAAGGCATTAGTTGTACACGTCTAATTAAGTAGGTTTTGTATTGTTTTCCTAAAATATTTTCAACGGTAGCATACAAATTTTCGGTAGTCATTTCTATTACACTACAACCTGTAAATTCTGGTGGAGTTAGCAGTTTTGAATTCGATTTTAATCGAGTACAAAGTTTGTAAGTAACCAAAATGGGTTCTCCTACAACAACATTTTTTTTATTGAGCGTTACCTGTATAAAGTGGTCTTTTTTTATTCGTTCACCAATATTTTCTCCTTTTTGTAAAACAGTATTTTTATAATTATCTATGCTTGTATCGTCTTTAACAGTGATACCATTGGGTAATTGAACGGTAGATTTTTGAGCATATGAAATGCCACAATGGAGTAATAATATAAAATAAAAAAATAGTCGCATAAACAGTGTGTACAAATGTATACAGCTAATGGTTAATAGAGGGTTAAAACATGCTTATACAATAATGATGCACTCATTTTTTTAAAAACCTTGTGTTTAAACTAACAGGAAACTACAATTTACGCACAGTTTTTTCGTTTAATTAGCTATTCAATTATGTTTGTTACAAACCAAGGCTGCATGAATATTAGTATACATACCATTATAGATTTTTTAGAACCCATTAATAGGTACGAATTAAGCAATGATGAAGGATATAAAGACACACAATTAGGCAAACATATATCAGCTTATGAAGATGAGTTTCCTGATTTATCAACAGCCGATTTGGTAATTATTGGATGTGGTGAAATGAGAGGTATGGGTGGAAATAACAATACCGATGCACCTAATGCTGTTCGTTCTGCATTTTATGGATTGTTTCATTGGCATAAAGAAGTATCTATAGCAGATGTTGGTAATATCAAAGTGGGTGCAAGCATTCAAGACACTTATGCAGCTTTAAAAGCTGTTGCAAGTGAACTGATTGAAATGGGAAAAAAAGTGGTGATTATTGGAGGAAGCCACGATGTTACTTTGGCTCAATATGGTGCTTATGCTCAATTGAATAAAATTATCGAAGCAACTTGTATTGATGCAAGGATAGATTTAAACATGGATAGTGTTTTGCCAAATGACAATTTCTTAATGGAAATGCTTACAGGTGTTCCTAATTTTATAAAACATTATAATCATATTGGTTTTCAAAGCTATTTTGTGCATCCATTAATGTTAGAAACTATCGATAAACTTCGTTTTGATTGTTTTAGAGTTGGAAAAGTGAAAGAAAATGTAGAAGAAATGGAGCCTGCTATTAGAAATAGTCATCTACTAACTTTTGATATTGCAGCCATTCAACATGCACATGCACCTGCTAATCATTTATCACCTAATGGTTTTACAGGAGAAGAAGCTTGTATGTTGATGCAATATGCAGGTATGAGCACCAATATAAGCTCTATTGGAATTTATGGCTACGATGCTGCTTTAGACTCATATCAACTAACTGCAAAACAAATCAGCCACTTATTATGGTATTTAATGGATGGAATATTTAAATCAAAGAGAGAAGCCGATCTTTCAGAACGATCAGAGTTTTTTGAATTTACAATGGCTTTTGCAGAAGTAGAAACTACATTTTTACAAAGCAAACGTACTGGTAGATGGTGGATGCAATTACCTGACGAAAAGTTTGTGGCTTGCAGTAAAATAGACTATATAATTGCTAGCAACAATGATATTCCTGAAAGATGGTATAGAGCTATGGAAAGAAATTAGTTTAATTACTTTTTTTGTTGCTTCTATTCACTATATAAACGCCTATTAAAATAATAGACAGGCAAATCATTTGTAATAACGTTACTTTTTCACCATACATTATTCCCCATATTACTGCAATAAATGGAATGCCATAGGTAACAGTAGATGCAAATAAAGCACCGGCAATTTTTACAAGTTGGTAAAATAAAACCGATGCAAATGCTGTGCCTATTATTCCTAAAATACAAGCTGCAAGTACAGATTGTAGAGTAGAAGTTTGCCCCAAGTTTCTACCGAAAAATCCTTGAAATGCCAATATGGAAATGCTAGGTATAATTAAAAAGATAAATGCAATTGCTGCAATATCTAAAGGTTTTAATCCCGTCATTTTTTTGCTCACAATATTTACATTCAATGCATAAAAAATAGTAGCCAACATTACTAATATCGAATAAGTTATATTTTCTGTCTCTAAACTTCCATTTGGAGCAATTAAAAAATACAAACCAATTAATCCTATACCAATACCAATTAATTTTTGAATATTGGTTTTTGCTTTAAAAAATACAGTTCCAATTATAACCGTAAATAAAGGCGTAAGGGCATTTAACATACCTGTAAGTGCACTGCTAATTTTTGTTTCTGCAATACAAAATAAAAATGCAGGAAAAAAACTACCCAATAATCCTGAAACGAAAATGATGCCCCATTTTTCTTTCGGAATTTTGGTAAAAGCCTTTACTGCAAAAGGTAGTAAAACAATTCCTGCACTTAATATTCTAATAGCTGCAACTTCATAAGCCGATAAAGTCTGCAATCCAATTTTCATCAACAAAAAAGAGCTTCCCCAAATAAGACAAAGCACTATAAACAAAATCCACTGTAAATATCTATAACTCAATTTTTTTACTTTTTAGCAACGAAGGTGTATTATTTTAGGGTAAAAAGATATCTTTAAAAAAATGAATTGCTATGCCATCTATAAAATTATCTGCTCTTAACACTAGAGCACCAAAATCTTTTACCAAAGAAGCTACAAAAGTTAAAACTGCTAAACTATTAGAAGAATTAGATGAGCTACAAAATTTATTGTATGCAGAAAGTAAACATGCTGTTTTAATTGTGGTTCAAGGGATGGATGCTAGCGGAAAAGATGGTGTTACTAGAAATGTATTTGGTCACTTAAATCCTCAAGGTGTTGCTGTAGCTTCTTTTAAAGCACCAACTGTAGAAGAGTTAAACCATGATTTTTTATGGCGTATTCACCAAAAAGTACCTTCAAAAGGAATGATTCAGGTGTTTAATAGAAGTCATTATGAAGACATTTTAGTTACCCGAGTACATAAATGGTGCGATGATATAACAGCAAAAAAAAGAATGGAAGCTATTAATAATTTCGAGCAATTAATTACCCAACACAATAGTACTCATATTTTAAAGTTTTTTCTTCATATTTCTCCAGAAGAACAACAAATTCGATTGAAAGAGCGAATGTTAGATCCTAAAAAAATGTGGAAATACAACGAAAACGATTTTAAAGAAGCGAAACTGTGGAATATTTACCAAAAAATGTATGAAGATTGTTTTAAGTATTGTAATGAAATTCCATGGACAATTGTTCCATCCGACCAAAATTGGTATAAAGAATATATCATTGCTTCTGCATTGCACCAATTACTTACATCTTTACAAATGCAATATCCGGGTTTGAAAAAATAATTTTCTCAAGCTATAAAACAATTGTATTTTGAACTTTTAAACCAAAAACTAAACAAAACAATTATGGGAATGATAAAAGAATTTAAAGAATTTGCCATGAAGGGCAATGTAATAGACCTTGCAATAGGTGTAATTATTGGTGGTGCATTTGGCAAAATTGTAAACTCATTAATAGACGATGTTATTACGCCATTGTTGTTAAAGCCTGCTTTAGATGCAGCTCATTTAAGTAAATTAGAAGAATTAACCATTTTTGGAACGGTTAAATATGGTAACTTTTTATCTGCCACTATCAACTTTATAATTATTGCTTTTGTACTTTTTTTAATTATAAAAGGTATGAATGCAGCTAATAAGAAAAAAGAAGCAGAAACTGCACCTGTTGCTGCTTCTGAACCATCTAGCACAGATAAATTGTTGATGGAAATTAGAGATAGCTTAAAAAAATAAGTACTCAATTTTTATATAAAGCCTGTTTACATCTGAAAATGTAAGCAGGCTTTTTTATTTCATAGCTATAATTACATAGTGTATAACTGTGCAAAACAATCAACCCTATATTCAAAATCAATTGGTTTATTTGCAGTTAAATTTTGTGCAGCGTGAATACAACCAACTATCAAATAAAGCTTGAACATTTTGAAGGTCCTTTTGACTTGTTATTGTTTTTTATTGAAAGAGATGAATTAGATATTTACAATATTCCTATCACAAAAATTATTCAAGATTTTTTAGACTTTATTCATAGTCAAGAGAAGCTAAATATTGAGTTGAGTAGTGAATTTATTTTGTTTGTATCTACGTTGATGCGTATTAAAGCAAAATTATTATTGCCACGTAAAGAAATAGATGCAGATGGTAACGAAGTAGATCCTCGTCAAGAATTGGTAGATAAAATTTTAGAATACAAACGCTTTAAAGAAGCCTCAGTAAAAATGGCTGATATGGAAGCGTTGAGAATGATGATGGTGAAACGAGGTAATTTAAACAGAGAACTTTCTCAAATTGGTGAAGAGAGTGGTGAAGGAACCGAAATTCAAACCATCACTATGTTTAAACTCATGAAAGCGTTTGAAAAGGTAATGCAACGTGTTCATGATCGACAAAACAAACCCGTTCATACAGTTGTTCGTTATAATTATACAATGGAAGGCAGTAGAGAACACATGCTATCTTTTGTAAAGCAAGAAAAAACAGTTGCATTCGAAAAAGTTTTCGAATTATGTCAAGATCGTATTCATGCATTATTTCTATTCTTATCGCTTTTAGAATTATCGCAACAACGCTACATGACCTTGCTTGTGGGTGAAGGAAAAAATAATTTTATTGTAGAATGGAATGATAAACGAGATGAAGAAATAGCTATTCATCCTGAAATTGAAGAAATGAAATTTGATAATGATGATACCATTACTGTTGATACAGAATTAAATTAATAGATGCTACTTATAGATATGTAGTAATATAGGTTTTGAAGAAGTATCAATCATTTTTTCTAACTGCTTTAAAAAGTTATAAGAAACCATTGGGCAGCCTAAACTATTGCAAATTGGCATTGGGTAAGTTTCATTATCAGGTACACAATCGTAAGCATGTAACACTACATTTCGTTTAAATGCATTGTTGTTACTACTATCTAAACCAATTATTTTATAAGCATTGCCAAATCTGCCCTTGTATTTATAGCTAATTTTATAACTACCTAAGCTGCTACAACCGCTTTCTACTATATTTGAAATAACCACTTTTGTAGTAAATGCTTTATTACCACTACCATGTGCTACAAGACCTGCATACAAAATAGATTTTTGATGAAGGTCGTACACAAAAAATCTATTCTTTCCACTTGGTAGTTTAAAATCTATCAAAAAGCAAATACGAGTATTGTATTTTTTTGAGTTTATTTTTTTGCTTAAACAATCAATTTGTTCATTCAATCGCTCAATTGTTTCTTGATGCGTTTTTGTTTTTTGGGGTAAAATAATTTCTTTTTTTGAAGGAAATAAAACGCTTCTATATTGGTAAATGGCAAATGCCAGTAATAATATAAAAAGTGCAATGGTTGTCTTTTTTAAAATACGCATGACAATTTAAATGATGGCTCATTAGATGCAATGCATAGTTTTTTGCATAAAAAAAACTGTCTTTTTTCAAAAACAGTTTTTTTCAATAATTATTTAAATGTTAACCGCCTATTGTATAATTCTGTACACTTACTTGTGTGTTAACCAAACCTCTTACTGTATCTGCAATTGCAGTAGCATCATAATTACATTCTCTATACAATTCTTTTAAAGTTCCATGTTCTACCAAACGGTCAGGAATACCTAACATTTTCACTTCTGCTTGGTAATTATTGGCTGCCATAAATTCTAAAATAGCACTGCCAAAGCCACCAACAATTGTTCCGTCTTCAACAGTAACTATTTTGTTGTATTTGGTAAATACCTCATGTAATAAAGCTTCGTCAAGTGGTTTTACAAAACGAATATCGTAATGAGCAGGATTAATACCTTCTGTTCTTAAAGTTCTTATAGCCGCTTGAGCAAAATTTCCAGGATGTCCAAAACTTAAAATAGCAACATCTTCACCATCTTTTAATTTTCTACCTTTTCCAATTTCAATAGCCTCAAATTTGGTCTTCCATTCAGGCATTACACCTTCTCCTCTAGGATATCTAATTACAAATGGATATTTCGTTGTTTCCAATTGAGCTGTATACATTAAATTTCTTAGTTCCTGTTCGTTCATAGGAGCACTAATAATCATATTCGGTATACAACGGAAATAAGCAATATCGTAACATCCATGATGTGTTGGACCATCTTCACCTACTAATCCTGCTCTATCTAAACACAAAACAACTGGTAATTTCTGAATAGCTACATCATGCACAACTTGGTCGAATGCCCTTTGCATAAATGAGGAGTAAATATTGCAAAATACACGCATTCCTTGAGTGGCTAAACCTGCACTTAAAGTAACTGCATGTTGTTCACAAATGCCCACATCAAAAGCTCTATGTGGCATTTTTTCCATCATAAATTTTAATGAGGATCCACTAGGCATTGCAGGTGTAACACCCATTATAGCATCGTTTTGTTCTGCCAATTCAATAATTGTATGCCCAAAAACATCTTGGTATTTTGGTGGTTGAGGAGCGTTATATGTTTTCTTTACAATTTCACCAGTTATTTTATCAAACAATCCAGGTGCATGCCATTTTGTTTGGTCTTTTTCTGCTAAAGCATACCCCTTTCCTTTAACGGTTACAATATGTAAAATTTTTGGTCCAGGAATTTCTCTCAAATCCTTTAAAGTATCTACCAATTTGGTAATATTATGACCATCAATTGGGCCAAAATAGCGAAGTTTCAATGCTTCAAACAAATTGCTACTACTATTCACCATTCCCTTTACGCCGTCAGCTAACTTATGAGCTACAGATCTACTTAAGCCTTTTCCTACAGGCAATTTTCCCATCATTTTCCAAACATCATCCTTCAATTTGTTGTAAGTAGGTGATGTGGTAATGTCGGTTAAATATTCTTTCAAAGCACCAACATTTGGGTCAATGCTCATGCAATTATCATTCAAAATAATCAACACATCACTATCAGCGACACCTGCATGATTCATCGCTTCAAATGCCATACCTGCTGTCATACTTCCATCACCAATAATGGCAACACTTTTTCTATTCTCACCTTTATATTTTGCAGCCATTGCCATGCCTAAAGCAGCAGAAATAGAGGTAGATGAATGACCAACACCAAACGTATCGTATTCACTTTCAGATCTTTTCGGAAAACCGCTTAATCCACCATATTTTCTATTGGTAGGAAAATTATCTCTTCTACCAGTTAGAATTTTATGACCATAAGCTTGATGACCAACATCCCAAACTAGTTGATCGTAAGGTGTATTGTAAACGTAATGCAATGCCACAGATAGTTCTACAACACCTAAGCTAGCTGCAAAATGCCCACCATGTACACTTACTACATCTATAATATATTGTCTTAATTCGTCACAAACTTGGTGTAATTGCTCTCTGCTTATTTTTTTTAAATCATCAGGATGGTTAATATCTTTAAGCAAAGTGCCTGGTAAAATTTCCATGTAAGCTAATTTATGTAAAAATAGTATTTTGGTTGTAAGTATCTACTTTCTAACAAACCTAAACGCAACATTAACTATTTTGTTCAACTATTAAAAAAAAACTACCAAATACCAATCTTATTTGCCTTTAATAATTTTTTTGTAGATACTAAAACAAGGCAATTATTACCTTTATTCATACATGAAAAACAAATCTGGATTATATTGGCGATGTCAAATTGGTGGATGGCTATTTTACGGGCTTGTTTCACTATTTTTTACGTTAAGCCAATTAGACTCTAATCAGCAATTTGCTAAAAACTTTGATCCAACAAGGTTTTACTCCCGTTTATTTATATCTCTTTTTACTGGTTTACTTATCACACATTTATTAAGAATAGCTATCATAAAGTTTTCTTTAAGACCACCAACTATTAAGCAAAAATGGTGGCTAATTTTAATTTGTACTGTTACAGCTGCCTATTTTTATGGTTTATTTAATAGTGCATTGGTAGAATTATTTGCACTGTATGATAAAAAAAGAAAATTCTCTTTGTGGAAACGTTCATACTACAACTTATTTAGTGATTCACCCATCATTTTTGCTTGGACTAGTTTTTATTATCTGTGGCATTATATTGAAATAAATACCAATTCAGAAATAGATAAAGTAAAACTAGAAACCACTGTAAAAGATTTAGAATTAAGAACAATAAAATCGCATATAAATCCACATTTTATATTCAATGCACTCAATAGTATTAGAGCATTAGTAGATGAAAATCCTGAACGTGCAAGAACTGCAATTACAGAATTGAGTAATATTTTAAGGAGCAGTATGCAGGTAGAAAAAATTGAAATTGCACCTTTAGAACGTGAACTAAACATAGTAAGAGATTATTTAGCATTAGAATACATTCGTTTTGAAGACAGGCTAAAAGTAGAATACTGCATTACAGAAGATGCTTTAAATTTACCTGTTCCACCAATGATGTTACAAACCTTGGTAGAAAACGCTATTAAACATGGAATTAGTAAACAAAAAGAGGGTGGGTTTATAAAAATTATCTCTAACGTATTTGACTCATACCATGAATTAATTGTGCAGAACACAGGAAAATTACAAGACAATTACAACACAGAAGGCTTTGGTGTGGCAAGCACTCAAAACAGGCTAAATCTTTTGTACGGAAAACATGCTAGTTTTGAATTGACCGACTTGGGTAATTGTATGGTGCAAGCCAAAGTAGTAATACCCATTTAATTTATTGATTATTAAACCTAACAATTTATGGCAGTTACAGCAATTATAATAGATGATGAACGTTTAGCACGTAATGAACTTAGAAAATTGTTGCAAGAACACAATGATATAGAAGTGGTAGATGAAGCAGCTAATGTAGATGAAGGATTAGAAAAAATAGAACAACACAATCCAGATTTAGTGTTTTTAGATATTCAAATGCCGGGTAAAACAGGTTTTGATTTGTTATCTGAAATTGATAGAGCTCCAAATGTAATTTTCACAACTGCTTACGATGAATTTGCCATTAAAGCTTTTGAAGTAAATGCTTTAGATTATTTGTTAAAACCCATTGAGCCAAAACGCCTTACCGATGCAATTGCAAAATTGCATGATGAAATGAATAAAGAAAAGGCAGAGGCACAAACCAATAATTACAATAAAACAGTTTTAAACGAAAATGATCAAGTTTTTGTAAAAGATGGAGAACGTTGTTGGTTTGTAAAACTGAACGAAATTCGTTTATTTGAAAGTGTAGGCAATTATGCAAAAGTATTTTTTGGAACAAATAAACCATTAATCCTAAAATCGTTAAATGCTTTAGAAGAAAGATTAGATGAACGTATGTTTTTTAGAGCTAATAGAAAACACATTATTAATTTACGTTGGGTAGAAAAAATTGAACCTTATTTTAATGGTGGATTGATTGTAGATTTAAGGGGTGGAGAAAAAATTGAAGTGAGTCGAAGACAAACCGTTAAGTTCAAAGAAATGATGAGTTTGTAAATGAATATATGCTTATCTTTTATTTCCCTTTCAAGGTTTTTGAAAGGGAATTTTTTTAAACATTCATGCACATTAATTACCAATATTTTTATGAAAACATTACTTCCTTCTAGCATTTTATTTCTATTCTTTTTCAAAACTGTTAGTGCTCAGAATATACAAAAAATAATTAACCAAGTACAAGTAGAACGCATTGAAAATGCATTGGCACACGATTCAATGCAAGGCCGTAAAACATTCACAGAAGGAATTGATAAAGCAGCCAATTTTATTGCAGCTGAGTTTAAAAAAGCCAAACTAAAACCCATTAATTCTACTGAAGGCTATTTGCAAAAATTTATCATGATAAAGCCCAAACTGATAGCAGTTAATGGTTTAGCAGATGGAATAGTTGTTGAATCAAAAAATATAGTTGCTGTTACCTGTTTGCCTAATTTAAATGTCACTGAAAAAAGCAACTACACACAATTTAGCATCACAAAAGGAGCTGATATTTTTGCAGAAGCACAAAGAATTGCTCAATTAAATGATAATGCAATTGTTTGGGTAGATACTAGTTTTTCAAAAAGTTTCGGTAGACTTACCTTTTTAAAAAGACAATTGTTTAAATCGAATAATAGTGTTGTTTTTGTTCTCACAAGCAGTGTTCCAAAAACATATTCAATACAGGCTACACATGAAATAACTGAACAGAAAGCGGCAAATGTAGTGGGTGTTTTACCGGGGAAAACGAAGCCAAAGGAATATGTAATATTCTCTGCTCATTACGATCATTTGGGTATTTCAAGTAAACCGTTGAATAACGATTCTATCTTTAATGGAGCTAATGATGATGCGTCAGGAACAGCAGCTGTAATTATGTTGGCTAAATATTTTTCTACAATCAAAAATAACGAACGTACCATAGTTTTTGTAGCGTTTACTGCAGAAGAAATAGGCGGGTTTGGTTCTCAATATTTCTCAAAACAATACAATCCAAAGCAAGTGGTTGCTATGTTTAATATTGAAATGATAGGCACTGAAAGCAAATGGGGTAAAAACTCAGCGTATATTACGGGTTTCGACAAAACCAATATGGGTGAAATTTTGCAGAAAAATTTAACAGGTACACCGTTTAATTTTTATCCTGATCCATACGTTAGTGAAGATTTATTTTATAGATCTGATAATGCTACATTAGCTAAGTTGGGTGTTCCTGCACACACCATTTCTACATCTAAAATGGATAATGAACCCAATTATCATAAACTGTCTGATGAAGTTGCTACTTTAGATTTGAACAATATGACTGCCATTATTCGTTCTATTGCTTTAAGTGCCACCTCAATCATCAAAGGAAAAGATACGCCTTCAAGAGTAGATACACAATTGTTGAAATAACTAGTTCGTTAACATATTAATTACGTCTTTTACTCTTTCTTTTGGTAAAACAATTAGTTGCTCTAGCTTTCCATTTATAAGCGTTGCTTCAACTGTTGTTTTATTTGGAGCATGTAATTTAAAATACACATTCCAATCTTTGGGCCAAGCAGGAAAAAGAAGAATTTGATTATCATTTGTTTGTAACAACATTTCTTGCAATCCAATCATTCCGCTTCCACCATGATTATGGTCGGGTGTCCAATCAAAGCCTGGACCCCAAAATGCAGGAAATAGATTGGATTTACTATCGGCTAATTTTAAAGAAGTAAGTCTAGCAGCTTCGTTTGTTAAACCTAGTTTGGCAGCAAAAATATTATCTTGTTTCCAACCAATATGGCTTCTGAATTTTACAGCAAAAGTGTCGTATAAATATGTATTGACAGCTGTTTCTAAATTCGGTTTTCCAATTCCAAAAATATTGTAAGGGAAAACAGGATACAATTGTGGCGTTTCGGTATTGGTTACACGTTCCCACTTTTCTGCTGGTGCAATTGTGGTTTTGCCATTAAAATTATTTAAAGGAATAGGTGGAATTTTATTGAATAATGATTGAAAATATAATTTGTCTTTTAAAGGTAAATACGCAGATTGTAATAAACTTTTTGTTACGGTTCTTAATGCAGCAATAGTTGAAGAAGCATTAGTAGTAAGTTTAAAAGTTTCTGCTGCTGAACCTGGATATAAAATTAGTTTACCATTGCTATCTAAAGAGGCTTGTTTGTTTTTATAAGATTGATATTGATAATGATTATCGAAAAATGATAAACAACTTTTTATCAATGGAATGTATTTGTTGATGTTAATGTTGTAATATTTTTCAGCTTCTAAAATCATGTAGCAAAACTCTAAAACAGTATCCCATTCATATTCTAGCCACTTATTAAACTCCACACCTTTATCGCTGTTAGCTGGTCTTTTATAACCATATTCAGCAGGATTGGGTAAGCCAAAATTTTCGATTTGTTCAGTAAAACAAGCACCTTCATGTTGCCAATATACTTTTGAACGTATCTCTGCATTTTTTAACAGTTTTTGATAAAAGTTAAACTGCGAAAACATTAAATCAATATCACCTGTTTTTAACAATGGCCAATATACCAAACGTTGGTTTTGAGCTGTAAAAGTGCCGCCGCCCCAATTTCTATGATCAGGTGTAGAATGAATACTTGTGTCTGTAAAAACTGGATCTACTGTAAACAAACCACCATTAAATTTTGTGGGATATGTACCTGAAACATTGCAACCAAGCATGTAACGAAATAAGTGATAGTTTTTAGAAATAGAAAAAAGTTGTGCGTTTAAACTATCGGTTGAATGATAAAGATGAATAAAACTTTTTTTCCAAAAATGTTGCCACCAAGCTTTTGTTTTTAAGTATTGTTGTTGAGCAATTGAAGGCTGTTGATTTTTAGTGATTTGTTGCTGAACAAAATGAAAGTCTTTTGTAAATTCTGGCGATAAATACACAGAAATATGGTGCTGCTTGCTAGGCTGTTTACTTTCTAATTGCCAACCTACACAATCTGTATCAGCATATTTACTATTGTATGTTTTAGAAGCAATCATATTGTAGCCATGCATTATTCCTCCATAAATTGCTTTGTGTAATGGATTAAATAAACTGTCTTTATATTTTTCTAAACCTTGTTGTTTTACAGCATAATCAAATACGGATGAATCTTTATTTTGATGAAAGAATGCAACACTATTTTTATAAAAATAAATACTGTCTTTAGGTGCAATTACTTGCACATGTTTAGCCCATTTCCAACTATTGGCATTATTTGCCTTACCTGTTTGTAGTCGGTCTTTATATCTCCAACTTTCGTATGCAGCTATTGCATGAATGGCTTGTTTACTCTGTGTTTGAATATGAATAATTGGTTGGAAAACATCTACCCAAATATGAATTTTAGTTGATTTATTTTCTTCTCCTGTTTGTATAACAATGCTTCCATATTCTAATTGTAAAGTTTGAGAAAAGTTGTTTGATGTAAAAGGATTGGGTGTAAAATTTATTTTTATTCTTCCGGCTTTTAAAGCAGTATTATTTTCATCGAACCAGCCAGATTGTTGCATGTATATGTATAAGCTGCCATTTTCTACCCAAACATTGGTACCAATATTTCCACCACCACAAGGCATTGAAGCTGCTGCATTGTTGCTTTGATTTTTCCAAACAACATTGTATTGGTTAACGCCATTTTTTTGTGACAATAATGCTATAGAAATTATACAACAAACAAAAGTGGATATTGCCTTTTTTGCTGAATAGAATAGTTGCCGTACAAGAGTGCGACGCAACGGCTGCCCAATAAGAATTACTGTAGCTGGTAACATAATTTTTCTTTTCTTATTTCTTGTGTAGTGTTACCAATTATCTGTTCTAAAACTGCTTGCAGGAAAACCTTCTGTGTTAAATAATTCTCCCACAACAAAATCTTTAAATGCATATCGAACAGCAACAGGATTGGTGATTTCTGGTGATGAAACCAACACTTTACCTTGATAAATTACGGCCCTTGCTGGTCTGTATACTTTATCTGCACCTGCTATTTCGAAATTGGTTAATGGTTTGCCAAAAGATGTGAGTCCATTTGTAGCATTGGTGAATTTAATAGTTGCAACATTACCATTAATGATTAACGAATCGAATAATGGAGATGCATAACCAAATCCTTTGTGGCCATAGGTTTGAGCCAAGGCTAAAGAAGCCAATCGCTTGCCGCCAACTTCTTTATTAGCAGGATGAATATTAAACTCTTCACCAATATCCATTAATACAGCCATGCCACTATTGGGTATTAATGATAAGGCTTTACGTTGAGCATCTCTTAAATAAGCTGAGTTGTATTTTGTTGCAGCATCGGTGCTAAAATTGGTGTAATTATAAGGGGCAATTTGTGCATAGAAGAACGGTAAAGAATCATTGTTGCATTTTGTACGAATCATTTTTACAAAAGCTGGAAATAAAGTTTCATATTGTTTTGCACGACTATTATTGCTTTCGCCTTGATACCATATACAACCTTTTATAGTAAAACCTAAAAAGCCATGTAACATACCATTGTATAAAGTAGTAGGTGTGCCATTGGTAAGCTTTTTTCCATCGTCGGTTTTTGAGGGTATAATAATATCTGTAAAAGGTTTTAAAGATTCTTCATCCATAAATGCTTCTACAGGAGAACCGCCATAGCTAATGTTTATTAATCCAATTGGTACTTGTAGTTGTTGATACAACATTTTAGCAAAATAATAAGCAGTTGCACTAAAGTTTGAAACCGTTTCAGGTTCTGCAATTTTCCATGTTTGATTTTTGGTTGTGTCTAAAGGATTACGTTGAACCGAACGAGGTACAGTGTATAAACGAATGTTATTGTTCTTAGAGGCAATAATAGCATCGTTACCGCCTAAAATGGGTTGATCTCTATAGCCTTTCATCGGCATTTCCATATTGCTTTGTCCACTACATAACCAAACTTCTCCTATTAAAATATTGGTAAGTGTAGTATTGCTTCCGTCATTCAATTGAATGCTATAAGGGCCACCTGCTTTTGGTGTTGCTACGTAAACACTAAATTTTCCATTGGCATCAACAGGTGCTGTATATTTTTGCTTGTTCCAAGAAGTGGTAATGGTAACACTTTTTTTTGTATTACTCCAACCCCAAATTAAGGCATTACTTTGCTGTTGTAATACCATATTGTCTGCAATAAAATAAGGTAGTTGAATAGTGGCATTCGTTACAGTAGCACTTAACAAAATGATGAATGAAGTAAGTACAGTAATCATTTTTTTTGAAATCATTCGTACGGAAATTTTGCTTGTTTGTGATTTTATAGAAGGCATGAAAGTAAAACAAAATTGATATAAATTTACAAAGCTAGTATTGCTTGTAAACTACATCTAGTTAAAAAAATAGATAGTTAATTACGTACATTATGCAGAAACAAAAAGAATTGCCTCAAAAAAATTATTGGTATGGTTTGGGTCGTCAGCATATAGAAATACCCAAAAATATTTTAAAAACAAAGGTTCAGAATAACCCTTTGATGAGTCAATTATTTATCTGTAGTTTAGGATATTACCCTAATGCTAAAGGACATTTTACCTATCGTAAAAATGGATTTGCAGATAATATTTTGTTTTACTGTGTAGATGGTTATGGATGGTGTAAAATTGGCGATAAAAAAATTGAAATTCAGCCCAATGAATTTTTTATTTTACCTAAAAATGTAGAACATAGTTATGGTAGTTCGGTTGAAAATCCATGGAGTGTTTATTGGATGCATTTTGGTGGCGATGCCTTGCCTTATTTAAACCAATTGCAGGTTTTACAAAAACATGCAAAGGCTTTTCATATTAAAGATAATGGCGATATTTTAGCAGTATATTCTAAAATATTTAAAACACTTGAATTAGGTTATAGTATTGATAACCTCATTTTTGTGAACATGACTTTACACCATTTTCTTACGTTGTTTTTGTACAATGCTAAACATTATCCGGTTAGTCATTCAAATAAAACCGATTGTGTTGATAGTGCTATTTTATTTATGCAGGCCAATATAAACGAGAATATAGGCTTAAATGAATTGTGTAAAAATTATAACTATTCAACCTCTCGTTTTTGTAGTTTATTTAAACAAAAAACAGGCTATGCACCTATCGATTATTTTATTCAAATGAAAATGCAAAAAGCAAGTCAGGAGCTAGATTTTACCGACCGCTCTATTAAAGATATTGCTCTAACAATGGGTTTCGATGATCCTTATTATTTTTCAAAGCGATTTAAAAAAGTTATTGGTGTTTCTCCACAGAAATATAGACTTCGTAAGAAAAACTAATTCTTTTATTGCCGTATTCCTATTCAATTATTCTACCTTCTTTTCGTCAATATAAATAAGATTATTTCTGAAATTATAGTAAAATATGCCATCATTACAGTAGTAGATGGCATTTCTTTACCACTATCTTTTTTTACTTTCGAATGCTAATATTTTAATGGATATATTATTTATAGTACTCCACTGATTGTTTATACTTAAATATGAAAAAAATACAGCTTGCTATATTATTGTTTGCATTATTCATTTCAAGTAAATCAACTATTTATGCACAAACAAAAGCTTTTCCTGAAGCAGAGGGTTTTGGAAAGTTTGCAACTGGTGGTAGAGGTGGAAAAGTAGTTTATGTTACCAATCTTCAAGATGCAGGTGAAGGTAGTTTTAGATGGGCTTTAGAGCAATATCCTCAACAGCCACTAACTATTCTTTTTGCTGTAGGCGGTGTAATTGAGCTTAAAACAAAAGTTCAAATTAAACGGTCTAATTTAACTATTGCAGGACAATCAGCACCAGGTGATGGTATTTGTTTTACAGGTAATTCACTTATATTAAACGGTGCTTCTTCAAAAGGAAATCATGGGAATATTATTATTCGATTTATTCGTTCAAGACCTGCAGGCTTTGATAGTAAAGGATTGTACGGTTTTGACATGGAAAATTGCCATGATGTAATTATCGATCATTGTAGTTTTAGTTGGGCAAATGAAGAGTGTGCAGCCTTGTACGATACAAAAAATACAACGGTTCAATATTGTTTAGTAAGTGAGGGTTTATACGATGCTGGTCACATGAAAGGCAAGCGTTCTTATGGAGGCGTTTGGGGTGGTCAGTTTGCATCTTATCATCATAATTTATTTGCTCATTTAAACAATAGAGCCATCCGTTTTAATGGATCAAGAGCACATGATACCATGGCTATTGTAGATTATAGAAATAATGTAGTGTATAATTGGGGAAATGCAAATGCTTGTTATGGTGGTGAAGTAAATATTCAAGGTGGAATGTCTCAAGTAAACATCATCAACAATTATTATAAACCAGGACCAGCAACACCTGCCGATTTAAAGTTTGTGCATGCTACTTATGATGCAACAAAAGCAAAAGGAACAGGACAGTGGTTTGTAGATGGAAATATTATGGAAGGTGATAAATCTTTAACCAAAAAAAATACAAGAGGTATAGATTTAAAAGAAGAAAATTATCCATCCAATGCAATTGTAAACCAGCCGTTTAATATTTCAATTTCTTTGCCCAATCAGTCAGCAGAAGATGCGTATAAAGAAGTACTTACATTCGTTGGTGCTTATCTTCCTCAAAGAGATGAAGTTGATAAAAGAGTTATAAACGATGTGGCAAATAAAACGGCTAGTGGTTTAGGGGTGTTTGGAAAGCCCGGTATTATCGATCATCCAATGGTAGTAGGTGGTTTGCCTAATTATAAAAATGGAACCAAATTAGTAGATACAGATGGTGATGGAATTCCAGATGAATGGGAGCAACAGCATGGTTTAAATGCAAAAGATGCCAACGATGGAAATATGGTTAATAAACAAGGCTATACAATGTTAGAACAATATTTAAACGAGCTGGTAAGTATTAAAAAGTAATGATGATTTGTGTTGCCAGCTGCATCTATTTATTGATGCTTTTGTTGCGTCGCACTCTTGTACGTTCTTATCGCTACGCAGCTATTCAACAAGTGTAGTAGGAGCATACGAACATGAAGTTTTTTGCTTTTATTAATTGCTTGTTCTCAATAATACTTTGGCTAAAATAATCGGAATTAAAAACAAATGAAACAATTCAAAATAATAGCTTGCTTGTTAGGTTTTTCATGTGTGGTAACTTTTGCAGTTGCACAGCAAAAAACGATTCATATTGTAGCAAATAATGCAACTTCAAGCAGGGTTCAATTTGGTATACAACAATTAAAATCAGCATTAGAAAGCAAACAATACAAAGTTGTTGTTTCAAATAAAATTTCTACTACACAACAAACAATACTCATTATTCAACAGCAATCAAATACGATTGCACATTCATCTAATATTCAAAAAATTTCCAAAGAAGGTTTTGTTATTCAATCTATCAATAAATATTTAATCGCCTTAAAAGGTGGTTCTGCTTCTGGAATTTTATACGGGTGTTTAGCTTTGAAAGATAGTATTGTATTAAACGGAAAATTACCCAAATCAACCATCATCGATTCTCCTCAAATGGTCATGAGAGGAACTTGTATTGGACTTCAAAAAACCACTTATTTACCCGGTAGACATGTGTATGAATATCCATATACACCTACCAATTTTCCTTGGTTTTATGATAAAAAATTATGGATACAATATTTAGACAGTTTGGTAGAAAATAGATACAACGCATTGTATTTATGGAATGGACATCCTTTTGCTTCTTTGGTAAAATTAAAAGACTATCCTTATGCTGTTGAAGTTGATGATAGTACTTTCAAACGCAACGAAGAAATCTTCTCTTTTTTAACAACAGAAGCTGATAAACGAGGTATTTGGGTAATTCAAATGTTTTACAACATCATTGTTTCAAAACCTTTTGCAGAGCATCACAATATTGCTACACAAGACCGTAATAGACCAATCATTCCACTTATTGCAGATTATACACGAAAATCTATAGCAGCATTTGTAGCAAAATATCCCAACGTAGGTTTAATGGTAGCTTTGGGCGAAGCAATGGAAGGTGTAGGGCAAGATGATATTGATTGGTTTACCAAAACAATTATTCCAGGTGTAAAAGATGGGTTAGTAGCACTTGGAAAAACGGAAGAACCACCTATTGTTCTACGAGCCCATGATACCGATGCACCTGCTGTAATGGAAGCTGCTTTGTCGCTCTACAAAAATTTATATACAGAAGCAAAATACAATGGTGAAGCTTTAACAACATATACACCTCGTGGTCCTTGGGCAGAATTGCATAGAAAATTAAGTAGCCTTGGTTCTGTACAAATAGAAAACGTACATATACTTGCCAACTTAGAACCTTTTAGATATGGAGCAACAGATTTTATAAAAAAATCGGTTCAAGCCATGCATCAAGTGCACCAAGGAAATGGTTTACATCTTTATCCAGAATCATCTTATTGGGATTGGCCGTATTCAGCCGATAAAACACCAAAACGTTTATTGCAAATTGAAAGAGATTGGATTTGGTACAAAGCATGGGGAAGATATGCATGGAATGTAAATAGAAACGAAAAAGCTGATGCTATTTTTTGGAATCAGCAAATAGCAGCTCAATATGGAACTAATGTAAATGCTGCATCAAACATAGTTAAAGCATACAATGAAATTGGAGAAATTGCTCCCAAATTATTGCGTAGATTTGGAATTACAGATGGCAACAGACAAACCTTAACCTTAGGCATGTTAATGACACAACTCATTAACCCATATCGATACGGTTTATTTACGTTATTGTATAATTCTGAAGGACCAGAAGGTGAAATGCTTACAGAATTTGCAGAGAAACAATGGAAGCAACAACCCCATATTGGTGAAACACCTGTACAGGTTATTAAAGAAGTGAAAAAACATGCACAAATAGCTGTAAAAGCAATACATTCTGCCTCCAAAAAAGTAACTGCCAACAAAGAAGAATTTAAACGTATTGTCAACGATGTATTAGCCTATAAAGCTTTAGCCAATCATTTTGCAGATAAAGCAACTGCTGCATTGTTTGTTTTACGCTATAAGTATTCTCAAAAACTACAAGATTTAGATACTGCATTTTCATTTTTAAATAAAAGCGTACAACACTACAAGCAACTAGTTAAGCTAACAAAAGATACGTATTTGTATGCCAATAGCATGCAAACCCAACAGCGTAAAATACCTGTAGGTGGCAATGATGGTAAAAATAAAACCTGGGAAGAATTATTACCTTTTTATGAAACAGAGTTGAATAATTTTAAACGCAATATCGATTCTTTAAAACATCCAATTGCATCTACTGTAATAAAGAAAAAACAGCCATTACAAAACGCAGTAGTTGAATTAGCCGATAAGAATATTCAATGGTACAGCATTGCCACAGGTAATTTTTTATTTGCAGATACTGCTACCTATATCAAAGATTTTGCAGAAGAGTTAAGCAATTTAAATGCTTTAAAATTACCCATGTTTCAACAACAAAGAATGGGTACAAACATTGAGTTTACTAACAATAAACCTATAAAAGTTTTGGTGGCATATTTTAATTCAAAAGATAAACGTTATTTACAACCTTCTCAATTGGAAACAGATGCTTCTGCCAATGATTTTGGACAAGCAGAGCCTAAAATAAACAATGCCATGGTTATTTCAGGGTTACCAACAGTTAATGTGCATACGTTTAGTTTTAAAGCCGGCAAAAATGTATTAAAACTACCTAAAGGAATTTGTTTGGTATTAGGTTTTGTAAATGATGAGGATACATTTCCTAGATACGATGCTGGCTTAATTCAAGGTGGAATAAAAAAAGAACTTGATTGGTTATTCGAATAAAAATTTACACAAAATCTACATTCTACATACATGAAAAAGATAATCTTAATTCTTGGCTTTGTAACCATCATTCATTGCTTAAATGCTCAATCATTTTACAATGTATTAAGCTATGGAGCTAAAAACGATAGTTCTAAAATTTGTACGCAAGCTATTGCAAAAGCCATTGATGCTGCAAGCAAAAAAGGAGGAGGCACTATTTATTTTCCAGCAGGTAAATATTTAACAGGGCCAATTCATTTTAAAAGCAATATCACTTTGTTTATAGATGCAGGTGCAGAAATTCATTTCAGCGATAATTTCGACGATTATTTGCCTTTTGTAGAAAGCAGATATGAAGGTGTAGATGTTATGAGTTTTTCTCCTTTGTTCTATGCATATAAAGTTGAAAGAATTGCAATTATTGGTAGAGGAATCATCAATGGTCATGGAAAAAAATGGTGGTCTGCTGCTGAATCTAAAAATTTATTAGAAGGTAGAAATAAATGGCAACAATTATCAGATAGCCTTAATAAAAATATCTTATTACCTGATGATGCTCGTCAAACCAAGAAAGGTTTTTTAAGACCGCCACTTTTTCAACCGATGTATTGTAAAAATATTTTGGTAGAAGGTGTAACCGTTATCAATTCTCCCTTTTGGACAATTACACCTGAATTCTGCGAAAATGTTACCATACATGCTGTTACAATTAATAATCCACCTTCACCAAATACCGATGGAATCAATCCTTCTAGTTGCAACAATGTTCATATCTCTGATTGTCATATCAGTGTTGGCGATGATTGTATTACAATAAAATCAGGCAAAGATTTACCTGGACGAACTAAAGCTACTCCAGCTCAAAATTATACCATCACCAATTGCACCATGTTGTCAGGTCATGGAGGTGTAGTTATTGGAAGCGAAATGAGTGGTGATGTTAAAAAAATAGTCATCAGTAATTGTGTGTTTGATGGCACCGATCGAGGTATTCGAATAAAAACAGCAAGGGGAAGAGGTGGTGTAGTAGAAGATATTCGTGTAAGCAATATTGTAATGAAAAATATTAAACAACAAGCGATTGTACTAGATATGCAATATGCTAAAACGCAAGCAGAGCCTGTTTCTGAGCGTACGCCAGTGTTTAGAAATATTCATCTAAGTAATATTACAGCCGAAGCCAAACAAGCCATTTTTATCAATGGTTTAGCTGAAATGCCAATCGAAAACATCACTTTCAATGATATGCAAGTAGATGCAGAAATTGCTTCAGTAATTAAAGAAGCTAAAAATATTGAGCTACATAATGTAGCTATTCAAACAAAAAAAGGTTCAAGTTTGGTTATCGAAAATGTAGATTATTTAACCATTAACGCATTCAAAACCTTAAAGCCAACAGATAAGCCAGCATTGCAATGTACCAATGTAAGCAATTTGTTTTTATACAATTCAAACCCTGTTGCAAGTGCTGCTTACGTAGAATTTATCGGGGCAAAAACGAAGAATATTGTATTAAAGAATAACAATTTTAAATCGGTGCAAAAACCAGTTGTAGTTGCTGCTGATGTGCAAGAAAAGATAGAAGAATAATGCTTGTGTAAGAATATTTATGTAGTCGGCTGAAGAACAAATATTGAGCTGTTGTTGCGTCGCACTCTTGTACGTTTGTATCGCTATGCAGCTAATGCTACTAGTTTGTAAGTACATCCTTTTTTATTAGTGGTAATTATGGGTTTAAAAATGTTAAATTAGAAGTTTCAAAGAACTATAAATATGAAATAATAACTGAACACAATTTGTGAAATTTTAAATCAGTTGAACAAAGATTTTCTGCTATGTACACCAACAAAACAAAACATAAAACCTTTTATTTTTTATACATACAGGCATCTTTTTGTTTTTTATTTTTTATGCTCACGTTATTGCCATGTAAGGCTCAAGAATTATGGTACAAGCAGCCTGCTAAAAAATGGACAGATGCTTTGCCCATTGGTAACGGAAGAATTGGTGCAATGGTTTTTGGTGGTGTAGAAGAAGACAGAATTCAATTCAACGAAGAAAGTTTATGGACGGGTGAGCCTAGAGCATACAATAAAAAGAATGCATACCTTTTTCTGCCACAAATAAGAAGTTTAATACAACAGGGCAAACAGAAAGAAGCAGAGGCATTGGCTGATAAAGAATTCATGGGTTTAAAAAGTGAGGCCGGAAATAGAGAATCTTGGTTACAATCCGTTCAAAAAGGAGAGGGGTTAAACATACATCCTGCTTCACCTTCTTTCAACGATAATGATTGGAAAACCATGCAACAACCTGTTTATGATGGTTGGGAAACTGTAGGCTTCGATGGTTTAGATGGTGCAGTTTGGTTACGTAAATCATTTATAATTCCAAAAGAATGGCAAGGGAAAGATTTAGTTTTAGACTTGAACAGAATTAGAGATATCGATTTTACTTACATAAACGGCACCTTGATTGGAACAAACAATTCAACCGATGCAAGAAAGTATATCATTCCTGCTAACTTGTTGGTAAATGGAAAAAATATTATTGCAATTCAAGTCATCAATTTTTTTGATAAAGGAGGTATACAAGGATATAAAGATACTACTAGGCATATTGGTATTTATCCTAAAGAATTGGGTGAAAATGCTAAGCTTTCATTAAATGGTAATTGGAAGTATTTTGTGCAAAACAACAACCCACCAGCGACAGCTGTTTATCAAGCAAGTTACCAACCTTTTGGCGATGTGTATTTTCACTTCAACAATGCTCAAAATCATTCCAATTATAAACGAACATTAAACATTGCCAATGCAACGGCAACAACTACTTATCAAGTAAATAATATTCAATTTAAAAGAGAATATTTTGTGTCAGCCATTCATCAAGTTATGACGGTTCGTTTTACTGCGTCTGCTAAACGGGTACTAAATTTTGCAATAGAATTCAATAGTATACATGCACAAAAAAGTGTTACTGCTTTAAATAATAATACACTACTATTGAAAGTTCAAGTAAAGCATGGAGCTTTATATGGCACAAGTATGTTAAAAGTTGTGTTGAAAGATGGAACTACAAGTATTCAAAATAATCAACTTATTATTCGTAATGCTACATCTGTAAACGTTTATGTAGCTGCAGCAACCAACTTTAGAAATTATCAATCTGTTGATGAAAATCCAATGCAAAAGTGTACGGACGTTTTAGCTAAAATTTCTACAACCAATTATCAACAAATTTTGCAACAACATATTGCAGATTATCAATCTTACTACAACAAGTTTAAAATCAATTTAGGAACGTCTCTTTTTGATCAATTACCAACTGATGAAAGGCTCAAAAATTTTGCTACCAATTCAGATCCTGCATTTGTAGCTTTATATACCCAATATGGAAGATATTTATTCATTTCAAGTTCTCGTAAAAATACCATGCCTCCTAATTTACAAGGTATTTGGAACGATTTAATATCACCACCTTGGGGCAGCAAATACACCACCAATATTAATGCTCAAATGAATTATTGGCCTGCAGAAATTTTAAATCTTTCTAGTCTTCACCAGCCTCTATTTACAATGATTGAAGAGTTAAGTGAAACCGGAAAAATAACTGCTAAAAATTACTATAATGCAAGAGGTTGGGTATTGCATCACAACACCGATTTGTGGAGAGGAACAGCACCCATCAATGCAGCAAATCATGGTATTTGGGTAACAGGTGGTGCATGGCTTTGTCAGCATTTATGGGAACATTTTTTATATACTAACGATACCAATTTTCTTCGTACAAAAGCCTATCCAATTATGAAATCTGCTGCAATGTTTTTTGTAGATTTTTTGGTAAAAGATAGTGCTACAGGTTATTATATTAGCACTCCATCTAATTCTCCAGAACAAGGTGGTTTAGTGGCTGCACCGACTATGGATCATCAAATTATAAAGGCTTTGTATAAAAATACAATTGCAGCAGCTTATCTATTAAAAGTAGATCAACTTTTTGCAGATACTTTATCTCGTCAAAGCAAAGAAATTGCTCCAAATAAAATTGGTAAGTATGGACAATTGCAAGAATGGTTGGTAGACAAAGATGATACTATCAATAAACATCGGCATGTTTCTCATCTATGGGCTGTTTATCCAGGCAATGAAATTAATTGGAATGAAACACCAGATTTGATGAGGGCTGCAAAGCAATCTTTATTGTATAGAGGTGATGCTGCTACAGGTTGGAGTTTGGCTTGGAAAATTAATTTTTGGGCTCGTTTTAAAGATGGTAATCATGCCTATCGGCTCATAAAAATGTTATTCAATACGGCAGATAAAGGTGGTGCAGGTTCGTACAATAATTTATTCGATGCTCATCCTCCTTTTCAAATTGATGGCAACTTTGGTGCAGCTGCAGGAGTTGCAGAATTACTAGTGCAAAGTCATGCCGATTATATTGATATTTTACCAGCTCTTCCCACAGAATTTGAAAATGGAAAAGTAAGTGGTATTTGTGCAAGAGGTGCATTTGAATTAAGCATTCAATGGCAAAAGCATCAACTAAAGCAGTTAATTGTTACCTCAAAAGTTGGTGGAAATTGTGCATTAAAATATGGCAGTACTGTTGTGAATTTGAAAACAAAAAAAGGTAAATCTTATACACTCAACAATCGTTTACAAATAGTTCGATGAAGGTGAATGTTTATAAATATTTTTTTTATGTAACCAGCTGTAGTACTACTATGATGCTATTGTTGCGTCGCACTCTTGTACTATTGAATATGCTTGAGCATTTATCAATAGTTGCACTATTTAACGCAAAAAAAAACAAGTATTTAATTGCCATATTTTGTTGTTCAAGTTGTTTGTTGTTACAAGCACAACGTCAAGATATTTTATTAAACAATCATTGGAAAACCATTGCTAACGATACCAATATCAATGCCCATAACGGATTTGAAAAATCTACTTATCCAACTGAACAATGGAAGTTGGTAAATGTGCCACACAATTGGGATGCTTATGAAGGTTATAGAAGAATGTTGCATGGCAATAAACATGGTTATGCATGGTATAAAAAAACATTCATTGTAAAAGAACAAAAGCAAAAACAATATTTTTTATTTTTTGAAGGTGTAGGTTCTTATGCAACAGTTTGGTTAAATGGTAAACAAGTTGGTACACATGCTGGTGGAAGAACAAGCTTTACAATTGATATTACAGCATCTATTGTATTCAATAAATTAAATCATTTAGCCGTAAGAGCCGATCATCCTGCATTTAACGAAGAGTTACCTTGGGTTTGTGGTGGTTGCAGCAGTGAACGTGGGTTTAGTGAAGGTTCTCAACCAATGGGTATTTTTCGTCCTGTTCATTTAATCGTTACCAATAATGTACGTGTTGAACCATTTGGTGTACATATTTGGAACAATGATGTAGTAACGGAGAAAGCAGCAATTGTAAACGTTCGTACACAAGTAAAAAACTATTCCAATCAATCAAAAAAAATACAATTACTACAGCATATTCAAGACGCAAGCGGAACTGTTGTTGCTTTTGATAGTACTACAAAATCTATTTCTCCTAATACTGATATCGAAATAGCTCAAGTAATTCGTTTACAAAAGAATATTCATTTATGGAATCTTGAGAAACCTTATTTGTACAATGTAGTTACCAAAATCTATCAAAATAATGTGTTGATAGACGAAGTAAAAACTCCTTACGGTATACGATCTATTAAATGGGATAAAGGTAATAGCAATCGTTTTTTTCTAAATGGAAAACCTGTTTTCTTAAATGGAATTGCTGAATATGAACACATGCTAGGGAACAGTCATGCTTTTGCAAACGAACAAATTCAGGCAAGAGTATCACAAATAAAATCTGCCGGATTTAATGCATTCAGAGATGCACATCATCCACATCATTTATTATACCAACAACTTTTCGATGCTAAAGGTTTGTTGTGGTGGACTCAAATGAGTGCTCATGTTTGGTACAATACACCCTCTTTTAAAAACAATTTTAAAACATTGCTGAAAGAATGGGTTGTAGAGCGTAGAAATTCGTCTTCACTTATTTTATGGGGATTACAAAATGAGAGTAAACTGCCAGCAGATTTTGCCAAAGAATGCAGCGATATCATCCGTCAACTCGATCCTACGGCTTCTTCACAACGTTTAATTACAACTTGTAATGGCGGTGAGGGCACGGATTGGAATGTGCCGCAAAATTGGTCAGGAACTTATGGAGGTAATCCAAATTTATATGGTGAAGAATTGAAAAAACAATTGTTGGTTGGTGAGTATGGTGCTTGGCGTACAATTGATTTACATTCTGAAGATAATTCTCAACAAAATAATACCTATTCTGAAGATCGATTTGCTAGTTTAATGATGCAAAAAGCACAATTAGCTGAACAGGTAAAAGATAGTGTAGTTGGTCATTTTCATTGGTTGTTTTCATCACACGATAATCCAGGAAGAGTGCAAGGAGGTGAAGGTTTTAGAACATTAGATAGAATTGGACCTGTAAATTATAAAGGCTTGTTTACAAGTTGGGACGAGCCAACAGACGCTTATTACATGTATAGATCTATGTATGCAGATAAGCACAAACAGCCCATGGTTTATATACCCATGCATACATGGTCAAACAGATGGCAAAAGCCAGGTATTAAAAACAACATTCAAATTTATTACAATTGCGATGAAGTGGCTTTATACAATGGTGACACATCTTTACCTTGTGCTAAACAAAAAAGACAAAATAAGCAACAGTTATTTGTTTTTAACAACATCAATATTCAATACAACACTCTTATTGCAATTGGTTATGTAAATGGAAAAATAGTTGCCAAAGATGAAGTTGTAATTTATAATTTCCCTTCGTTTATAAAACCTAAAAAGCAAAAAGAAAACTCGGTAAAGTCTACATTAAATTATTTGTACCGTGTTAATTGTGGCGGAAATAGTTATACCGATGTCAATGGAGATAAGTGGTTAGCAGATAATACGAATACAAATGCTTCTTATTATTCTACATCATGGACAAATCAGTTTGGGATTATGCCTGCTGCTTTTGCTAGTCAAAGAAATATTCAAAGTAATATAAAAGGAACAGCAGATGCTACCTTATATCGAAGTATTCGATATGGAAAACATCAATTAGCATATCATTTTAAACTGCCTAATGGAATATATTTCGTAGAGCTTTATTTTGTAGAACCTTGGTTTGGTTTGGCTAATATAAATGCTAAAGGATGGCGTGTATTTGATGTTGCAATTAACAATCAAACAGTCATCAAAGATTTAGATATTTATAAAGAAGTAGGCACACACACTGCATTGAAAAAAATAGTTAAAGTAAATGTTAAAGGGGGAGAATTAGTGGTTCATTTTCCCAATGTAAAATCAAGCCAAGCAGTTATTGCAGCTATTGCAATCGCTGCTGAAAATACAACAGCTAAGCATACTGTTACAAGTTCACAAAATGTATTGATTGAATCTAATAATGGAAGCCTTCAACAATGGTTGTCAATTGGTGATACAGCCAATTCAGCCATACATCAAACCTTTTTTCAATTACCATCATTTGCATTTGGGGCCGATTATCTTGTAAAGAAAAGTACAAGTTTACAAGCCAATATTCATTTTACACAACCAACAGATGTATATGTGGCAGATACCAATCATTTTAAAGTGCCGCTCTATTTAAAAGAGTTTGAAAAAACGAGTGAGCCAATGATTCTAAGTGATAGTACAGTTTTGGTTGTGTATAAAAAAAACTTTTTAGCCAATCAAAAAATATCTATTCCAAATGAGCAAAGTATCGGTAGTATTTTCTTTCAGCCTACTACTAACATACAACCTGCATTTGACTTAAAACCTATTTTATCATACAGACCTCAACAAGCCATTGTTTCAGATAAAATTGTACGCTCACAAGCAAACGGTAAAGATGCTCTTTTGTTTACGACAAATAACGAATCAAGCATCAATTGGTCAGTTCAAATTGGTGCTGCCGATGTATATTCAATCACCATTCGATATGCCAACGAAACCAACGAAACTTTATTAGCAAATTTGGCTGTATATGCAGAAGATGGAACCTGTATCAAAACCGAGAAAATAGTATGTACACCTAGTAAAATGGGTAAGTTTAATTATGCAACTACTAATACAAATAGTATGATTAATGCAGGAAAATATACAATAGAAATTAAACCCGTAAATGCAGTGAATCTAGCAATTTCAGGAGTTGATATACAATAAAACAACATGAAAATTTATATTACGATAATTGTTTTTGGAGTATGCTCCTTTTTACAAGCACAAGTATCTGATGTTGCTATGAAACGTATTTATGAAGAAGTTAAAACGCCTTATAAATATGGATTGATAATGGTTCCAAAAAACAATCAAGAAAAAATAGATTGTCCTTCAGTTTTTAAAAAAGGTAAGTTTTGGTATATGACTTATCTTGTTTTTAATGGCATTGGTTACGAAACTTGGTTAGCAAAAAGTAGCGATTTATTAAACTGGCAATCTCAAGGTAAAATACTTTCATTCAATGCAGATTCAACTGCTTGGGATGCTTATCAAAAAGCAGGTTACATAGCTTTGCAAAATCATAAATGGGCAGGAAATTATCAGTTACAAAAATTCAATAACAAGTATTGGCTTAGCTATTTTGGAGGAAATACCAAAGGTTATGAAGCAGGTTTGTTATCTATTGGTATCGCCAATACATTGCAAAATCCAACTATTGCACATGAGTGGAATACAGTAGAAAAGCCTGTATTAACAGCTAAAGACAACGATGTTCGTTGGTGGGAAGATAAAAAATTGTTTAAGAGCACCATTGTTTGGGATAAGCAACAAACTACAGGTTATCCTTTCCTCATGTATTACAATGCCAACGGGGATACTTCAAAAAATAGAGATAAAAAAACACGTTGGTACGAACGAATAGGAATGGCCGTAAGTAACGATATGCTTCATTGGCAACGCTTTCAAACAAATCCGGTAATGCACCATCCTGTTGGGTTAACGGGTGATGCAATGATTCAAAAAATAGGTAAGATTTGGGTAATGTTTTATTTCGGAGCTTTTTGGCAAGGTAAAAATGATGCTTTTAATCGATTTGCTTGTTCGTACGATTTGGTTAATTGGACAGATTGGAGTGGCGACGATTTAATTCAACCTTCTGAAACCTTCGATGCTAAGTATGCACATAAATCTTTTGTGGTAAAATGGAAAGGTGTTGTGTATCATTTTTATTGTGCTGTAAATCAAAAAGAACAAAGAGGTATTGCAGTAGCAACATCAAAAGATATGGGTAAAAGTGCTTTGCACTTTGTACAATAAAATTGGGTAGTCAGCATCGGTAATCCTATTTGGCTTCAGTGGCGTCGCACTCTTGTACTATATAACATTTTTCAACTTGTCGTAATCGTTTTGTGATCATCTTAAATATTCAGAACGCATGAAAATATTATCTACAATCTTATCTATTATTCTGTTGTTGCAGTTACAAGTAAACGCACAACGACAAGTAATTTCTTTTAATACAAATTGGAAGTTTTCTCTACAAGCAGATAGCACTGCTATTGCACCTTCTTACAACGATAAAAATTGGAGAATAGTAGAGCTGCCACATGATTGGAGTATTGAGTTGCCTTTTAGTGCCAATGCTCCTGCAACCAATCAAGGTGGTGCTTTGCCCGGTGGAATTGGTTGGTATCGTAAAACATTTACTTTGCCCACTGTTTCAAAAAACAATTCGGTGTTTATTCAATTCGATGGTGTTTATAAAAATAGTGAGGTTTGGATAAATGGTCATTATTTAGGTAAGCGTCCAAACGGTTATATCTCATTTCAATATAACATTACCTCTTTCTTACAATCAAAAAATAATATAATCGTAGTAAAAGTAGATAACTCTTTACAGCCCAATTCTCGTTGGTATTCTGGTTCTGGTATTTATAGGTCTGTACAGCTACTAATACAGCCACCTATCGCTTTTGACAGATATGGTGTATTTATTTCATCAACCATTCAGCAAAAAAATAACCAAGCAAAAGCCACAGTCAATATTCAATCAACTTTACATTATACTTATACAAAAAACAATTCCATTCAAGTACAACATATCGTATATGATGCATTAGGCAAAAAAGTTGCAGCAACACCTCAATTATTAGTTGAATTAAAAGATACAAGTACACAAATTAGCCAACAGGTACTTATTGAAAAAGCCAAATTATGGTCTATTCAACAACCATATTTATATACAGTAGTTTCCATTATTTCAAAAAATGGAAAACAATTGGACAAAGTTGTAAATCAAATGGGTGTTCGTTCATTTCATTTCGATGCAGCTAAAGGCTTCTTCTTAAATAATCAACCACTTAAAATATTGGGTGTTTGCTTACATCATGATGCAGGTGCTTTAGGAGCTGTAGAAAATATATCTGCCATTGAAAGACAACTTTTGTTATTGAAAAAAATGGGTTGCAATGCTATTCGTACAGCACACAATCCACCTTCTATAGCGTTTTTAGATGCTTGTGACAGAATGGGTTTTTTAGTAATGGACGAGGCTTTTGACATGTGGAAGAAAAAGAAAAACAAGTATGATTATAATATCGATTTTTTAGATTGGTATAAAGCAGATTTGGAAGAGCAAATAAAAAGAGATAGAAATCATCCGTCTGTTTTTATGTGGAGCATTGGTAATGAAATAAGAGAACAATTCGATTCTACAGGAACGATTTTTACAAAAAAGATGGTTCAAATTGTAAAGCAATTAGATAACACAAGACCAGTTACTGCTGCACTTACAGAAAATATTCCGTCAAAAAACTTTATAACCAAGGCTCAAGCCTTAGACGTTTTAGGATTTAATTATAAACATACAGATTATGATTCTTTGCCGAATCGTTTTCCAAATATGCCATTATTAGCAACCGAAACAGCTAGTGCTTTAGCAACAAGAGGCGTTTATATTTTACCAGCAGATAGTTTATACATTTGGCCACCAAATAGTAAAACAACTACTACTGGTAATGCTGATTTTACTTGTAGTGCTTATGACAACACATTTGCTTATTGGGGTGCTACACATGAAGAAAGTTGGTTGGCTGTAAAAAATAAACCGTTTATGGCAGGTTTGTTTGTTTGGAGCGGCTTCGATTTTTTAGGAGAACCTGTTCCTTATCCTTATCCTGCAAGAAGTTCATATTATGGAATCATTGATTTAGCAGGCATTCCAAAAGATGTGTATTATATGTACCAAAGTGAATGGACAAATAAAACGGTGCTGCATATTCTGCCTCATTGGAATTGGACTAAAAATGATACAATTGATGTTTGGGTGTATTATAACAATGCAGATTCAGTTGAGCTATTCTTAAATAATTTATCATATAGCAAAAAAGCAAAAACAGATCAAAAAGTTCATGTTTCTTGGAAAATTCCATATCAAGCAGGCACATTAACAGCAAAATCATATAAAGCAGGGAAATTATTGGCAATAAAACATGTAAAAACTGCTCAAGAGCCAGCAAGATTTCATTTAGAGATAGATAAAAGAATAATCCATCTTCGAAAAAAAGAACTAAGCTATATTGCTATAAACGTTGTAGATAAAGATGGTAATTTGGTGCCTTTTGCACAAAATAAAATAGAAATAGTTACAGATAATTTATTGCAAATTATAGGTATTGATAATGGTAACCCAACAAGTACGGATTCCTTTAAATCAAGTGTTGGTAAGGCTTTTAACGGTAAAATGCTCGTTATTTTAAAGCCATCTGGTTCAAAGGGTATTGCTAAAATTAAAATCCAAGCAGAAGGATTACAACCGATAACTACCAACATATTTATACAGTAGAGTGTGGATAGGAATATTTTTTTGAAATAGTAAAATGTTCCATTATTATAGTGAAACGTTACATTGTTTCTGCTTAGTCAGATTTCTATTTTTACCATGTATTACTAATATTGGTCTAGCCATACGATTAGTCTACGATTCAACTAACGATTTTTTAATGCTTATTGCCTAACAATGTACGCTACAAATAAATTTTTTCTGCTTTTTTATTTATCACTATTGATTGGTGGCAACACAATTGTAAGTGCACAGGTAAACTCTAATGAAGGATATATAAGAACAATTACACAACGTAGTAATAAAATTGTAACAACATTAGGTATTTCTGATTCATCCATTTTTTATACAGTGCAGAATTTGTTAGTGAACCAATACGATTTTTTAAATACTACTCACAATGTTTTTAAAGAAAAACAAAAATTAATAAGACAAGATTCTTCCATTCAAAAAGAAGAAATGGATCGCCTTATTAAAAATCAAGAAATTACAAGAGACGATTTATTAAAGAAACAACATGTAGTTTTTATAAATGCATTAACCCAAAATCTTACAGCTACACAAATTGAAAAAGTTAAAGACGGTATGACGTACAGCGTTTTGCCCAATACTTACAAAGGCTACCAAGAAATGTTGCCCAATTTAACAACGGCTCAGAAGGAAAAAATTTATGCATATCTAATAGAGGCAAGAGAAGTGGCTATAGATGCAGAATCTTCTGAAAAAAAGCATGCAGCATTTGGCAAATACAAAGGAAAAATCAACAACTATCTTTCAGCAGAAGGGATAGATATGAAAAAAGCAGGAAAAGAATGGGAAGAACGAATTAAAGCTGCTAAGAACACATCCAATTAAGCAAATACAAATTCAAATAATATTTACGATTGTTTTTTTTAGAACACTTTTTTAAACAAATGCCATTATGAACCCAAAACGAATGCCGGTGCTGTTACTTCTTTTTTTTCTCGGAAGTTTCACCACTCTATTTGCTCAAGAGAAAACAATTACGGGTACAGTTACCGACAAGAAAAATGGAACACCACTAGCTGGAGTAAATGTGAAGATTAAAAATTCTACCAGAAACACTGTTACCAATAACGATGGTAAGTTTGTTTTAAAAGCTTCTTCAAGTGAATCTATTTTAACGGTAACTTATGTAGGTTATGGTGTTTATGAAACAAAAGTTGGAACCATTTCTAATTTTAGTATTGAGTTAACTGAAACCAATAATCCACTTGATGATGTAATTGTAGTGGGTTATGGAACTAAAAAAAGGGTAAATGTGCAAGGTGCTGTTTCTACATTAAAAGCAGCGGATGTAGAGGATTTACCTGTGGCAAATCTTGGTTCCGCTCTTATTAATCGTATTCCTGGTGTTTCAGTTGGTTTTTCTTCTGGTAAACCAGGTTCTACAACTGATATTAATATTCGTAATGCTACAACACTTGGTGCTGCTGGTACTACAAGCCAACCTTTGTATGTAGTAGATGGTATTATTATTAATCCAACTCCATGGGCACAAGCAAGTAATCCAGATTTCTTTGAAAATTTAGATGCTAGTCAGATAGAAGATATCACTTTCTTAAGAGATGCATCCGCTGCAATTTATGGTGCTGCAGGTGCAAAAGGCGTAATATTAATTACTACTAAAAAAGGTAAAGTTGGTAAGCCTAAATTAACATATTCAGGATATTTTGGTAATTCAAACGAAGCAACAAAAACAGAAACTTTATCTGCTTTAGAACATGCAAAATTGTTAAATATTGGTAGAGACATCAATTTTCGTCCTGCTAATGAGAAATTCTCTGATGCAGATTTAGAAAGAATCGCACAAATGCCGAATCAAAACTGGTTCGATCAATTATGGAAAGCAGGTATTGTAAATAGACATACCTTAGGCGTTTCTGGTGGTTCTGATAAAATTACTTTCTTTATGGGAGGAAGTTATTATAATGAAAAAGGAAACTATGGTGTGAATGATGTAAATAAATATAGCATCAGAGGTTCTGTAACAGCAAAAATTACTGAGGGGCTCACTGCTAATATGAACTTTTCAACTGATTTAAATCAAGAAGAAAGAAATACGTTACGTGCTTCAAATGGAGAAACAGACGACTTAAACATCAGAGCATTATATTTAACCCCTAAATGGGTGCCTTTGCAAATAAACGGTATACCTACTTTATGGAATGGACCTAATCCTCCAGGAACTTGGAGCATGTTAGGTGTTTTAAATTCTGGTAATTACGACAGAACTCGTTCACAAGGTTTAAGTTTCAATACATCACTAGAATATAAGCCTGCATTTATACCAGGATTAACAGCAAAAGTTCAATTCGGGCAAAACAATAGAACTAGCGTTGCTAGGCAATATTACCCTACATATACAACAGGCAATTTCATAAGAAATGGACAAAATGGTTTATTGTATTCAGATCAGTTGAATGCTTTAACACCTTTTTTAGTTCAACAAAATAACAATAGAATTTCTGAGGGAACTACAACTGGTTCGAACTATCAGTTAATTGGTACACTAAGTTATAATAAAACTATAAAAAATCATACCATTTCTGCACTTGTAGGCACTGATATTGGTGAAGCAGAAGGACGTAATATTTTTATATCAAAATTTACACAATTAGTGGGTGGTATAGATGAATTTTGGGCATTTAGTAATGATGTATCTGGTATTGCGAGTTTAACAGATATATTCAGAAATCCGCAAGCAATACAAAATGCAAAACGTTCTTACATCAGTAGATTCGATTATTCTTTTAAAAATAAATACTTTTTCGAGTTCACAGGTAGGGCAGATGCTTCTATTAATTTCAAACCAGAAACAAGATGGGGTTTTTTCCCAACTGTTGGTTTAGGTTGGAAAATTAGTGATGAAAATTTCTTTAGGGATAATATCAAGTTTATAAACTCTCTAAAAATAAGAGCCACACTCGGTGTAGTTGGTGAAGACCGTGTTGTCAATAAAACCTATGTTACCAGATTCACACAAACGACAGGTTATTTGTACGGAAATACAATGACTAATGGTCTTGATCCAAATATTCTTCCTAATCCAGAAGCTACTTGGGAAAAAGCTAGAACATTAAACATTGGTTTCGACGCAGCAGTTTTCAACAATAAGTTAACAGTTTCGGGCGATTTTTACCAAAGATATAATTACGATATGTTTGTTGGCTTATCTCCAGCAGATGTGCCTATTACAGCTGGGTTTTTACCAAATATTGTAAACTTTGGTGAATCTATTTCTTGGGGATCTGAGTTTGCAATCGGTTATCGAGATAATTTCAATAAAGATTGGGGTTTTAACGCCGATATAAACTTTGCCATCACTAATAGTCAATTGCTAAACTCCTTGTATTCGCCTGTAAATTTTGGAATGTATGGGCAAGAAGGGTTAAATAATATGATAGGGAAAGATCCTCGTAAATACAATGGAACCAACTATGGCTACATAGCAACAGGTATTTTGAGAACTCAAACTGACGTAGATGCATTATTATCTAAAAATCCAAACTATTTAATTGATGGTCAAAAACCTCAAGTAGGTTTTATGAATTATCAAGATATTAATGGCGATGGAAGAATTGATGATAGAGATATTACTTTGATGTATGATAGAACTGCGTCTATTGTTGGATTTGGAATTACTTTAGGCGTTACATATAAAGATTTTAGATTACAAACCAACATTAACTTAAGAATTGGAGGTAAAATTGCTTATGATAGTGAGGCAAGAAGAGCACCAACAAATATTCAAAATGCTCCTAGTTATTGGTCAGATTCATGGAGTTTAGAAAATCCAAATGGTAAATTTCCAAGAGCTGATGCTCCATTGATTACGTCAAATTCAACTTTTTGGATTGTAGACGGTACTATGTGTAGAATTAACAATGCTGTTTTATCTTACTCTTTACCAAAGCATCTTGTTACTAAATATAAGTTGCCAACCTTGAGATTTATGCTTACGGGTACAAATCTTTGGACTATCATTAATCCATTAAAATACAAAGATCCTTACACAGGCAATTTTGCTAGCTATCCAATTTTAAGAACAATCTCCTTCGGCGTAAACGCAAGTTTATAATTTAAAAATTCATTAATTATGCTTTCACGATATAAAATATTAAAAATTGCTTTAGTAGTTTTTTGTATTACTACAGCTATTACCTCTTGTAAAAAAGACTTTTTTGAAATAGCAGATCCAAATGGAATAGAGGATACACAACTTTGGGCAGATGCTGGTGCTGTTGAGTTATTTTTAAATAGAACATACGCATTAATTATGCCTCAATGGCCTGTTTTAGGAGGTATACACAATACTTCTGATGAAATGAACAATGCAAATACAACGTTTTTATACGGACAGTTATTAGAAAATTCGGTAACTGATATTGGAACTGCAAATAGTATTACTGCAAATAGATATGCTGATATCAGAAGATGTAATGTAGCACTTGAAAATATAAATAACAGTTCGAGCATACCACAAGCGGATAAAAATGTTTTAAAGGGACAGTTCTTCTTCTTGAGGGCATACAGTTATTTTAGACTTGTACGTTTATATGGTGGTGTTCCATTAATTCTTAAATCACAGCAATTAGGAGATGCTGATATAGAGGTGCCAAGGGCTAAAACAAGTGAATGTATTGCCGCTATTGTTGCTGATTTAGATTCATCAGCTAAGTTATTACCACCATTATGGACTGGAAATAATATCGGTAAAGTAACTTCTGGTGCTGCTTTAGCAGTAAAAGGTAAAGTATTATTGTATTGGGCAAGTCCACAATTTAATATTAATAATGATATTAATAGGTGGAATGCAGCTTACCAAGCCAATAAAGCAGCTTACGATACATGTGTGGCTCAAGGATACATTTTGTTACCTAGTTATGCAAACATTTTTCTTACCGAAGATCATAGAGAAATTCTATTGGTTAGAAAATATACTGCAACAAGAGATTTAGGTCATAATATTGAAAATGTAGCAAGACCATTTTCTGAATCAACATCTGGAAGCGGTTCATATCAACCTACATGGAATTTGGTACAAGCTTACACTATGAGAAATGGATTGCCTATAACTAATTCTTCTTCAGGGTATAATGCTACACAGTTTTGGTTAGATAGAGACCCTCGTTTTGATGCTACAATTGCTTATAACGGTGTAGTTTGGCCATTGAGTGGTAAGACTACAAGAAAGCAGTGGATGTATACTGGTGTTTTAGATGAATCTGCTGGTTCAATTGTAACGGGTTTTTATTGTCGTCGCTTCTGTAATCCTACGCTTACACCTGCCCAAGCAATTTATAATTCAAATAGTGGTGGAGGTAATGGTATGGATTGGATTGAAATGCGTTTTGCAGAAGTAATCCTAAACTTAGCAGAATGTGCCAATGAAATTGGAAACTTAAATGAATCTAAAAACTTAGTTCGTTTAATCCGTCAAAGAGCTGGAATTATTCAAGGTACAGCCAACTTTGGATTAGATGTAGCAACAGATATAGTATCAATGAGGGCGTTAATTTTACGTGAAAGACAAGTTGAATTTGCTTTGGAAGGTATGCGTAATTTCGATTTAAGAAGAACAAGAAATTTACAATTAATTACTACACGTTTAGCATATAGAATTGCTCCAAGGGCACCTTTTTATGCAGGTACAACCAGAACAGGAGCATTACCAACTGATATATTTTTAGATAGACCAGACGCGTTTGGTGTAAGACCAAGAGATACAGCTAACTTGAATAACTTATCCACTTATACTAGAATGTTCAATGTGCCTGTTATTCCAACATCTATAGAGGGTTCAAACGTAATTACGTTGCCAGATAGATATTATGCATATCCACTACCGAATCAATTCACAAATATCCCTGTAATTCAACAGACGATAGGATGGGCAGGTGGAACATTTAATCCTTTTGAATAAATTTTTAATAAAATATTTTATATGAAACTAACATCTTTTTTTATAATAATTTGCTTAAGCTTTTCTTTTCTTTCATGTAAAAAGGGAGTTGATCCTGTAGATGGTAGCAAAGCAAATATTGAATTACGAGGTACGGCAAAAGGTTTTATAACTGGTAATGTAACTGTTAATCCAAACGATAGTATCTTCTTCGATTTTACAGTAACATCACAAGAGGATATGGGTTTTGTAAGTGTACAGAAAAATCCAGTAAACCAAACAGCATTTATTAGACGAGATACGTTAAACGCAAGTAATAAAAATTCATATACTGCAGTTATGCGTTTTAGAGCCGATAGTGCCAATGGGTCTTATGTTTACAGAATTGCAGCACATACCAATAAAGGGGTATATATCGGTCATAGAGATATTGTAATTACTATTGAGCCTGATTATTATAATTACACCAATCGTTTTTTATATGCTCCTGACACTACTGGAAAAAATAATAAATGCTACATTTCTGTTACTGATGGTGCAAAAACATTTAGTTACAATGAAGGTATCGCTGCATCTAGTACTATTGACTTTGGTTATTTTTATGATACTGCAAAAACCTTGGTCAATACAACTTTAGTTACAAATGGGCATACCATTTACGCTTTGTCTAGTAATCAGTTTCCTTCGTATGATATTAGTAGTTGGACAAAAAATGCAACTATATTTAAAAGGTTAAGTTCAGGAGCTCCCAACCCAACTTTTGCAAATGCTTTAAGTGCTGGTACTTTAAAAACAGCTGGTATGTTACAGTTGTCATCTGGTACAACAAACCGTGTAAATATGCTAAATTCAAATTCTCCTATCAATGCTACTGTTTATTTTAGAACTGCTTCTGGTAAGGTTGGAATGTTATTTGTCAACTTTGCAACTGTTGCTACGAATGCCTCCGGTGGTATAGATACAAAGCAGACTTTTATTAACATTGATGTAAAAATTGAAAAGTAAATATTCACAAACCCTTGCCATAAAACAACATCCTAATTTAAATTAACTACTAGATAAATCAAATGAAAGCAAGAAACATTTTAAAGTTGTCAATTTTATGGCTAGGGTTCTTTTTCTCTGCAAATGCTCAATATCCATCTATTCCTCCTGATGTTCAGCGTTGGAGCGATTCTTTAATGAAAGCAGCTACTAAACATTCAGATTCTGCTTGGGCTATTGCTTATCCAATAGTTAAAGAAGAGGCTAAAAAAGGTCGTCCATACATTCCTTGGGCTGCTCGTCCTTACGATTTACCTCAAGCCGAAATTCCTGCTTTTCCAGGTGCTGAAGGTGGTGGTAAATTTAGCTTTGGTGGTCGTGGTGGCAAAGTACTTGCTGTTACCAATTTAAACGATAATGGAGTAGGTAGTTTACGTTGGGCTTGTGAGCAAGGTGGTGCAAGAATTGTAGTGTTTAATGTTGCTGGAATTATACGAATTAATTCTCCATTAATTATACGAGCTCCTTACATAACCATTGCAGGTCAAACAGCTCCTGGTGATGGTGTTTGTGTAGCTGGTGAAAGTGTATGGATTAATACACATGATGTAATTATTCGTTACATGCGTTTTCGTAGAGGAGAAACCAATGTGGGTAGAAGAGATGATGCCATTGGTGGCAATCCTGTTGGAAACATCATGATAGACCATGTTTCAGCAAGTTGGGGTTTGGATGAAAATATGAGTATGTATCGTCACATGTATAATGATAGCACTCCAAATTTAAAAGCAGAAGAAAAATTAGGTACTGTAAATATTACCATTCAAAACTCTATTTTTTCTGAAGCACTCGATACTTGGAATCATGCATTTGGTAGTACACTAGGTGGAGAAAATTGTGCCTTTGTAAGAAACCTTTGGGCAAACAATGCTGGAAGAAATCCTTCTATTGGTTGGAATGGGATTTTCAATTTTGCCAATAATGTGGTGTTTAATTGGGTGCATCGTTCAACTGATGGTGGCGATTATACAGCCATGTACAATATCATCAATAACTATTACAAACCTGGGCCAGCAACACCTGTTGGTAAGCCTATTTCTTATAGAATTTTAAAACCAGAAAGTGGTAGAAGCAAATTAGGTTACAAAGTATATGGTAGGGCTTATGTAGAAGGAAATATCGTTGAAGGAAATGCTCGTGTTACCAAAGATAATTGGGATGGTGGAGTGCAAGTTGAAGAAGAAGATAATGCAGGCATATATAAAGATGCAATGAAGTGGAGTAAGCCTTTGCCAATGCCTCCATTTACCTTGTTGCCAACATTACAAGCTAAAGATTATGTCTTGAACAATGCTGGTGCTACCTTACCAAAACGTGATGCTGTTGATGCAAGAATAGTGAAGCAAGTAGCAACTGGAAAAATTGATTTTGATCCCAATGTAAAATTGCCCGAAACACAATTTAAACATCGTCGTTTACCAATTGATTCATACAAGCAAGGCATTATCACAGATCCTGCACAAGTAGGTGGTTATCCCGATTATAAAGGAACACCATACAAAGATTCTGATAATGACGGAATGCCTGATACATACGAAATTGCAAACAAATTAAATCCTAAGGATGCAAGTGATGCAGCAAGAATTACCAAGAGTGGTTACAGCAATATTGAGTTGTATTTGAATAGTGTGGTGGATGTAAAAAATGTAGTGCCAATTATTGCTGCAAAAAAATAGTTTTCAGCTACCAATCCTCTCCAAAGAAGAAGATTGGTAGCTGTTTTTTATTGAACATATTTTTAATAGAAGAAGCTTCATACACAAAAAATCTTCGTGAAACTTTGTGCCCTTTGTGTCTTTGTGGTTAAAAAAAACTCAGTAAAGCACAGAACCTTGAAGAGTGTCCTTCGAATACGCTCAGGATAATCTTAAACGTAAGTTCAATCAAATTACAAAAGCTCGTTACCCTAAACTTAAAAACGATAACTTAGAGGATATAAAAAAAATATACGAATGATAAAGAGAACAATATATCAGCTTTTATTTTTTTGTTTCTCTCTTATATATTGTTCAACACAAGCCCAGAAGCCAGCCAAACCCATTCCACCTTTAGAATTCTCAAAAGGAAAACTTACCTACACTGCCGATTCTTTAGGCAACAGAATTCCAGATTTTTCTTATTGTGGTTACAAAGCATCAGAACAACTTATTCCAAATGTTGCTATTAAAATTGTTGTGCCTTTTATAAAAGGAGATGCAACCAAACAAATTCAATTAGCAATCAATTATGTTGCTACATTACCAATTGATGCCAATGGTTTTAGAGGAACAGTATTGTTGCAAAAAGGTATTTATGAAGTATTCGGACAATTAAAAATTACCGCAAGTGGTATTGTATTAAGAGGTAGCGGTATTAATGAAACTACTTTGTTGGGTGCTGGTACAGACAGACAAACCTTGATTCGTATTCATGGAAAAAATAACCAACAAAAATCTGAAGAAATAAAAATTACAGACGCTTATGTACCAGTAAATGCAATGCAGTTTTCTGTTGCAGATGCAAGTAAGTTAAAGGTTGGAGATAAAATAATTATTCGTAGGCCAAGCACTAAAGAATGGATTAGTGAATTAGGTACAAATCATTTTGGTGGTGGCATTACATCATTAGGTTGGAAGCCTGGAGAACAAGATATTTTTTTTGATAGAATTATTACTGACGTAAGTGGACTTACAGCTAAAATTGATGCTCCATTAACCACAGCATTAGATGCTAAGTTTGGAGGTGGATCTATTTCAACCTATCAATGGATGGATAGAATTGAAAATATTGGAATTGAAAATATGTTGCTGAAAAGCTCTTATGATAAAAACAATCCTAAAGATGAAGCCCATCGTTGGATGGCAATTACCATAGAAAATGCAGCAGATGTTTGGGCAAGACAATTAAACTTTCAACATTTTGCTGGTAGTGCAGTGTATATTGATGCATCTGTTAAAAGAGTTACTGTTGAAGATTGTATATCTATACAACCCATTTCTGAAATTGGCGGACAAAGACGCTATACTTTCTTTACAGCTGGTCAGCAAACTTTGTTTCAACGTTGTTATGCTGAAAACGGTTATCATGATTTTGCAACTGGTTACTGTGCCGCTGGTCCTAATGCTTTTGTTCAGTGTGAATCAATTTTGCCATATAACTTTAGTGGTGCAATTGATAGTTGGAGTAGTGGTGTTTTGTTTGATGTTGTGAATATTGATGGCAATGCAATCAGATTTGGAAATAGAGGACAAGATGCACAAGGTGCAGGTTGGTGTGCTGCTAATAGTTTGTTGTGGAATTGTACAGCAGCAAGAATTGATTGTTATCAACCGCCTACAGCACAAAATTGGAGCTTTGGAAGTTGGGCACAATTTGCAGGAAATGGAAGTTGGTGGAGTAGTAACGATGCCATGAATCCTAGAAGTTTGTTTTATACACAACTCAAAGAGAGGCTGAATAAAAATGTAGATGCACAAGCACAAATATTTGCTGTTCCTACAGAAGCAAGCAGCAGTCCTTCTATTGAAGTTGCTATACGATTAACCAAAGAAGCTGCGAAGCCAAGAATGCAACTAAAGGAATGGATAGAATTGGCAAATAAAAGAAATGCTATTTCAACCTCTTTTGAAAGAGGATTAAAAACTACTCTAGATTTAAGTATTCCACCTAAAGAGCAATTGATTGCAACACCTGCTATGAAATTACAAAATGGTGTGTTGGTTCGTGGTAATCAAATCCTTATTGGAAGAAGGCAAGGAGTGCCATGGTGGAGTGGTGGTGTAAAAGAAAGCGATATTAAAAAAACTCAATTAGCCATTACAAGATTTGTACCTGGAAGAGTTGGTTATGGATTAACAGATGATTTAGATGAAGTAACCACCATCATGCAACAACGCAATATCATTGGCTTAGAGCAGAACTATGGTTTGTGGTACGATAGAAGAAGAGATGATCATGAACGTATTAGAAGAATGGATGGTGAAGTATGGCCTCCATTTTACGAATTACCATTTGCAAGAAGTGGCAAAGAAACGGCATGGGATGGCCTCAGTAAATATGATTTAACCAAATATAATTCTTGGTATTGGAGCCGACTGAAACAATTTGCAAACTTAGCAGATGAAAAAGGTTTGCTGCTAGTACATCAAAACTATTTTCAACACAATATCATTGAAGCTGGAGCTCATTATACAGATTTTCCTTGGCGTACAGCTAATAACATCAACAATACTGGCTTTCCTGAACCTGTGCCTTATGCTGGTGATAAAAGAATATTCATGGCAGAACAGTTTTATGATATTAGTAATCCTGTTCGTAAAGAGTTACACAGAAAATACATTCGTCAATGTTTGAATAATTTTAAAGACAACAATAGTGTTATACAATTAATAGGTGAGGAATTTACTGGTCCATTACACTTTGTTCAATTTTGGTTAGATGTAATTCAAGAGTGGGAAAAAGAAACAGGAAAATCACAAATAATTGGGTTGAGTACAACGAAAGATGTACAAGATGCAATCTTACAAAACCCTGTTTACAATAAATTGATTGATGTAATTGATATACGTTATTGGTATTATCAAGCAGATGGTACAACGTATGAACCTAAAGGTGGACAAAACCTTGCTCCTCGTCAGCATGCAAGATTATTAAAGCCCAAGAAAACAAGCTTTGAAAAAGTGTACAAAGCAGTGAGTGAGTACAAAATAAAGTATCCAAATAAAGCTGTTATTTATAGTGGCGATAGTTGGGATGCTTATGCTTGGGCTGTGTTAATAGCTGGTGGTTCTTTGCCTGCTATTCCTGCTGAAACAGATAAAAGTTTTTTGGCTACAGTTGCTACTGCAAAACCTGCAAAAGCAATTGGCATTTATGTGTTGAGTAATGATAAAAATATTATTGCCTATGCAGATAGTTCAACTCTTGTAACGCTTGATTTATCTGAAATGAAAGGAAGTTTTAAAGTAAAATATTTAAGCAATAAAGACGGAAAACTATTGCAAGAAGAAACAATTGTTGAAGGAGGCAAACAAGTGAAATTGAATGTACCTGCAAGAGCAAATATTGTGTGGTTGAGTAAGTAATTTTTTGCACACAGATATCACAGATGAACACGGATTTTTTTTGTTTATTTAATTTTCTGTGATAATCCGTGTAAATCTGTGAGGGCAAAATGACTAAAAATTCTTTGTGAAACTTTGTGTTCTTAGTGCCTTTGTGGTTCAAAGAAATACGCTTCAATAAAAGTTGGTTAAAGAACCGAACGTACAAGTGTGCGACGCAACGAAGATGCCATGAAATACAAAAGTTGGTAACATAAAAATAAAAAGATAAAATGTTGAAGAAGTTATTCATTTCATTATTGATTATCCATTGCTCATTGTTCGCTGTTCATTCCAATGCACAAATGCAATTACTTAAAATTGCAGACGATAAAAGAAGCTTTGCAACAGCCGATGGAAAGCCATTTTTTTGGTTGGGAGATACAGGTTGGTTGCTGTTTAAAAATTGCACCAAAGAAGAAATTATTGAGTATTTAACTATCAGAAAAAAGCAAGGCTTCAATGTTATTCAAGCCATGTTGTTACATGAGTTATCAGTAACCAATGCTTATGGAGATTCGGCATTAATAAATAAAAATGTAAGTAAACCGAATACAACAAAAACGTATTGGGAAATTGTAGATTTTGCAATTAGGGAAGCTGCAAAACGCAATATATATATGGCTTTGGTACCTGTTTGGGGTGGCAATGTAAAAAGTGGTAAAGTAAGTGAGCAGCAGGCAGAACAGTATGCTAGTTTTTTAGCCAAGAGATACAAAAATTACAACAATATTATTTGGTTGAATGGGGGTGATATTAGAGGAAACGATGGAGAGAAAGTTTGGAAAGTTATTGGCAAAACGTTGAAAGAAAAAGATGGCCGACATTTAATTACGTTTCATCCAAGAGGAAGATCTACTTCATCAACATGGTTTCATAATGAAGAGTGGTTAGACTTTAATATGTTTCAAAGTGGTCATAAAAATTATGCTCAAGATACCGTTGAACCAAGAATGGGTGAAGATAATTGGAAATATGTAGTAAATGATTTTGCATTACAGCCCATCAAGCCAACAATGGATGGTGAACCATCGTATGAAAATATTCCACACGGTTTACATGATTCTTTAGCTGCAAGATGGACTGCTGCTGACGTAAGGCGATATGCTTATTGGAGTGTTTTTGCAGGTGGAGCAGGATTTACGTATGGCGAAAACAGTGTGATGCAGTTTAAAACAACATGGAATAAAGAAGTAAGTTTTGGTCCTGTAAAAACATGGAAAGAAGAGATGAATGCTGAAGGAGCTACACAAATGCAGTACGTTAAAAAATTAATTACAAGCAGTAATTTTTTAAATAGAAAGCCAGCACAAGATTTAGTGGTGAACCAAGGTGAACGCTATCATTACCTAGCTGCTTTGCAAGTAAAAGGAGCTGTTTATGTGTACACTTTTACTGGAAGAAATATTGAATTAAATCTTGCAAGATATGCAGGTAAAAAAGTGAAATCTGCATGGTATAATCCTAAAAATGGTCAATACATTGCAATAGAAAATTTTACAGCAAATGTTGTGAAAGTATTTGATGCACCAGGTGAAGAAAAAGAAGGAAATGATTGGGTTTTGGTGATTAAGAATTTACCCTAACCCTAAAGGGGAATACTAAGAATTTTAATAATGATTGCTAAACATAAAATATTACTTTATCTGCTTGCAATGATTGTTCTTGCTTCATGCAACAATAAAGTGTACTTGTTTACTTCTTTCAAAGAACCAGCAAACGAAGGCTTGAGAATGTTGTACAGCAAAGATGGCTATCATTGGAAACGCATAGATACAGTATTGTTAAAGCCATTGATTGGGGCTCAAAAAATCATGAGAGATCCTTCATGTTTACAAGCACCTGATGGAACATTTCATTTGGTATTTACAACAGAATGGAAGGGTGGAAATGGATTTGGTTATGCTAGTTCTACAGATTTAATTCATTGGAGTGAACAACAATATATTCCTGTAATGCAACATGAAAAAACAGTGGTGAATGTTTGGGCTCCTGAGTTGTTTTACGACGATGAAATACAAAAGTTTATTATTGTTTGGGCAAGCTGTGTGCCAGATAAATTTGAAAAAGGTGTTGAAGCAGTTGACAATAACCATCGCTTGTATTATACTACTACAAAAGATTTTAAAACCTTTTCACCAACTCAATTATTCCTCGACCCAAAGTTTAGTGTAATTGATGCTGTAATTGTAAAACGAAAAAAAGAAGATTACGTATTGGTGTTAAAAGACAATACAAGACCTGAAAGAAATATAAAAGTAGCTTTTGCAAATACTGCTGTAGGAAATTATACAAACGTATCAGTTCCATTTACTGAAAAATTTACAGAAGGTGCTGCCGTGGTTAAAGTAAAAGATGGTTGGTTAATTTATTATGATGTATATCAAAAAAAACAATACGGTGCATCGTTTACCAAAGACTTTAAAACCTTTGTAAATGCCGATAGTTTAATTAGTGTTCCTGAAGGGCATAAACATGGAACAATTTTTATAACAAACAAAAAAGTGTTGAAGAATTTAGTAAAACCCTGACGATGGCTTCAAGCCTCGTCAGCGGTTTATTAAGAACGAAATCATCAAACAACATGTTAAAAAGAATCGTATCAATACCTTTTATCTTTTGCCTTTTGCCTTTTGCTTTTTTAAACGCACAAGACACAGTAAAGTACATAGGCAAAACATTGAGCAATGTTGATTATCATCATGGACAATTAACAGCTGCTGTAGGTGTACATAATATACAAACTATGAGAGCCAATAGAGCTGATAATGGGGTTACGTCATGGACATATAACCATGCCCCCATGTTGGCTTACTGGAACAATACATTTTATTTAGAGTATTTAAGTAATCCAATTGGTGAACATCAAGGAGCAGGGAGAACCTTGTTGCAAACGTCTAACAATGGCTATAAGTGGTCGTATCCTGTAGAAGTATTTCCTGTGTATCAAGTGCCAAATGGTTTTGTAAAAGAAGGAAAGAAAGATACAGCCAATAACAGTTTTGCAGTGATGCACCAACGCATTGGGTTTTATACTTCAATTTCAAATAGATTATTTGCTCTTGGTTATTACGGTATTGTATTGGGCAAAAAAGATGATCCTAACGATGGTAATGGCATTGGTAGAGTCATCAGAGAAATCAATAAAGACGGTAGCTTTGGAGCTATCTATTTCTTACGCTACAACCACAATTTCAACGAAAAAAATACCAGCTATCCTTTCTACAAATCTTCGACTGATAAAGGTTTTATAAAAGCCTGTGAAGAAATATTAGCAAAGCCTTTGCTCATGCAACAAATGGTTGAAGAAGCCGATAGAAACGATTCTTTAATTCCATTGAAAAAAGATTTTAAAGCATTCAACTATTATCATTTACCCAATGGTAATGTAGTAGGCTTGTGGAAGTATGCACTTACAAGCATAAGTACAAATGAAGGAAAAACCTGGCAATACAATCCAACAAGAGCACCAGGCTTTGTAAATGCCAATGCAAAAATTTGGGGACAAAAAACCAGCGATGGTAAATATGCTACTGTTTATAATCCATCTGAATTTCGTTGGCCTTTGGTTGTAAGTATAAGTAACGATGGTTTAAATTACAATAACCTGTTATTGGTAAATGGAGAAATTAGTTCTATGCGTTATGGTGGTGCTTATAAAAGTTATGGTCCACAATACGTTCGTGGCATTCAAGAAATGGATGGCAAACCCAAAGATGGCAATATGTGGGTTACTTATAGTATGAACAAAGAAGATATGTGGGTTAGCAAAATTACTGTTCCTGTAAAAGACAAAGTAACCTCAGAAGTAAACGATGTATTTGCATCCATGAAAAATGACGTTGAATTAAACGAATGGAATTTGTTTTCTCCCATTCTATGCAGAACACAAATTGAAACCATCAATGGCAATAAAGTATTGGCTTTGCATGATGCCGATGTGTTTGATTATGCAAAAGCAGAACGTGTTTTTCCAACTGCTACACAAAAGCAAATTGAGTTTTCAATTACGCCTGCACAACAAAATTTCGGTACGTTAGAAATAGAATTGGTGAATGCAAAAGGTACACCAACACTCAGAATTATATTAGATAGTTTGGGTAATATTTTAACCAAGCAAGGTTATAGAAACAAAAGTTTGGGTAAGTACAACGCTCATCAAATGGTAGTGTTTAAAATTGAATTAAATACAGCTACAAGGTTTTATACTGTTAGTATCAATGGTGCTAAACCAATTAATAATATTTGTTTTGCACCAGTTGAAAGTGTAGAAAAATTAGTGTTTAGAACAGGCATTACTCGTCGTTTTCCAGATGCAGATACACCAACTGATCAAGACTATGATTTACCCAATGCCAATACAATTACAAAAGATGCTGTATATTATATTCATTCTGTAAAAACAAAATAGCATGGGAGTATTTTGAACCAAGCTTCAGCACATATAATCAACACCAGTGGCAAGTTTATCCTGAGCGATAGTCGAAGGACACTCTTGTACAATATATCTCTATTCAGCAAATGGATAAGACTTTGTAAAGTATTCTTTGTGCAACTTCGTGTCTTTGTGTTTTTGTGGTTTAATGGTTTCAATATTACTAGAATTATTTCATCCAAATACTTTGTACTACTTTGTTCTCTTTGTGCCTTTGTGGTTCAAACTTCCTCTGCACAAAAAAAGCCTTTTATTTTAAAACACACTTCATTTAAACATTATGTGGATTATTTCAATAACATGGAAGATGAAAATATCAAGCAAGCTATTCCAAACGATAGTGCTTGGTTTTGGATGCAACAAAATATTCCTTTGTTTGAATGTCCACAACAAAATTTTGAAGAGATATTTTATTACCGTTGGTGGACACTTAGAAAACACATCAAAAAAACAGAACAAGGTTTTGTATTCACCGAATTTTTAGTACAACGTTCTTATGCCGATAAATACAATTTAATAGCCAGTGGTTTAGGTCATCATATCTATGAAGCAAGATGGTTACACAATCAACAATACTTAAATGATAATATTAGAATTTGGTATAGAGGTAACAATGGATTACCTATGAAAAAACTGCGTTTCTACAGTAGTTGGAATATGGATGCTTTGTACAATCGCTATAAAGTAAATAACGACAAACAAACCTTACTCAATTTATTGCCAGATCTTGAAGCCGATTACAAAGCATGGCAAGCTGAAAAGCAAGCTAGTAATGGTTTGTATTGGCAATATGATGTTAGAGATGCCATGGAAGAAACCATCAGTGGCGGACGAAAAGAAAAAAATCCACGACCAAGTATTAACAGTTATATGTATGGCAATGCAAAAGCCTTGTCTGCAATGTATTTATTGGCAAATAAAAAAGAGGCTGCTGCTTTGTATCAGCAAAAAGCCGATAGCATTAAGCAACTTACGCAAACCAAATTATGGAATACACAACATGAGTTCTTTGAGGTGTTAAAAGAAAAAGGAGATACTTTGGCTCAAGTAAAAGAAGCAATTGGGTTTATTCCTTGGTATTTTAATTTGCCAGATAGTAATTACAATATTGCTTGGAAAAGTTTAATAGATACCAAAACATTTTGTGCCCCTTTTGGCATTACAACAGCCGATAGAAGTCACCCTCAATTCAGAACACATGGTTGCTGTAAGTGTGAATGGGATGGTGCTGTGTGGCCTTTTGCAACTGCACAAACGTTAACAGCAATGGCTAATTTGCTCAACAATTACCAACAACAAATTGTAACCGACAGCAATTATTTTTCTTTGTTGAATACTTATGTAGAATCACAGTATTATCGTGGTCGTCCTTATATTGGTGAATACCTAGATGAAAAAACGGGTTATTGGTTAAAAGGCGATGAAGAAAGAAGTCGTTATTACAATCACTCAACTTTTAATGATTTAATCATTACTGGTTTAGTGGGTTTAAGACCAAGAACTGATAATACCATTGAAGTAAATCCTTTATTGCCAGCCAATAAATGGAAATGGTTTTGTTTAGATAATGTTTTGTATCATGGAAAAATAATCACCATTATTTGGGATGAAACAGGTACAAAATATAAAAAAGGAAAAGGATTGAGTGTTTGGGTGAATGGCAAAAGAGTTGCGTCAAGCTTGAAGTTAGAAAAGTTGAGTGGAGTATTGTAACTCACAGATTTTGTAGCTCACAGATTAACACGAATTGTCACAGATTTCCTTTGTGAAACTTTGTGGTTATTCCCCTCCTTTGGAGGGGTTAGGGGTGGTTTAAAAAAGCTCAATAAAGAACAAAACGTAGAAGAGTGTTCTTCGACAAGCTTAGTATAAACTTGCAACGTATGTTCAATAGATATTCAAAAGCCGGTTACATAAAATAAAAAAATGAAAAAAAGATTTTTATACTTTCTTTTTATTGTTCATTGTTCACTTTTTAGTGTTCACTTGCTTGCACAAGAAACAGTGATACAATATCTAAGTGGTAAAGGTCCAGAAGATGCGGTGCAATGGCAGTTTTATTGTACAAATGGTATGAACAGTAAAAAATGGACAACCATTGCTGTGCCTAGTTGTTGGGAGCAACAAGGTTTTGGAAAATACAATTATGGATTTGCAAAAGATAGTGTAAAAGGCAAAGAACAGGGATTGTATAAACATGAGTTTGATGTGCCTGCAAGTTGGAAAGATAAGATTGTCAATATTGTTTTTGAAGGTGTAATGACAGACGCTGAAGTAAAGGTAAATGGTGTTGTGGCAGGCCCAATTCATCAAGGAGCATTTTATAGTTTTAAGTATGATATTACAAAACTGTTGAAATTGGGTAAGAAGAATGTATTAGAAGTTACAGTTGCCAAACACTCTGCTAATGCAAGTGTAAATGAAGCAGAACGTAAAGGTGATTTCTGGATTTTTGGTGGCATTTTTAGACCTGTGTTTTTGGAAGTGTTGCCTGAAATTTATATTGGAAATGTTAGTATCGAAGCAAGTGTAAAAGGAGACTTTGTTGCTACTCTATCGATAAAAAATAATATTGACAAAGCTGATGTGAAGATATATGATGCAAGAGGAGTTCTGTGTAGTAATGCAAATGCTTTACTTCATAATAATGAAAAAGATTATTTTGGGTTGATAAATACGAAAGTTTCAAACATTAAACCTTGGTCACCGGAATCTCCCAATTTATACAAAGCAGTTTTCACCATTTACAAAAATGGAAAACCTATTCATACCGTTTCACAAAAATTTGGTTTCAGAACAGTTGAATTAAAACATAGAGATGGTATTTATGTAAATGGTGTTAAAGTAAAAATGAAAGGAGTAAATCGCCATTCATTTCGTCCTGAAACTGGTAGAACACTCAGCAAGCAAAACAGCATAGAAGATGTATTGTTGATGAAGGAAATGAACATGAATGCAGTTCGATCGGCACATTATCCTCCTGATGCTCATTTTTTAGATGTATGTGATTCTTTGGGTTTATTTGTAATGGATGAATTGGCTGGTTGGCATGGACATTATGATGATACTACAGGTGTAAAGTTGTTGAAAGAGATGTTGGTACATGATGCCAATCATCCTTCTATTATTTTTTGGGCAAATGGTAATGAAGGTGGACACAATATTGAACTAGATAAATATTTTGAAGACTTCGATTTACAAAATAGACCAATTGTACATCCTTGGGAAAATTTTAATGGCATAGAAACACAGCATTACAGAGAATACAACTATGGCATTGGCAATTATGAAAATGGACGTGAAATTGTAATGCCAACAGAATTTTTGCATGGTCAGTTTGATGGTGGTCATGCTGCAGGCTTAGAAGATTATTGGGAAAAAATGTGGCACAATCCTTTAAGTGCAGGAGGCTTCTTATGGGATTTTGCAGATAATGCCATTGTTCGTAAAGATTTGAACGATAGTTTAGATACCGATAAACACCGAGCTGCCGATGGAATACTTGGCCCTCATCATGAAAAAGAAGCAAGCTTTTATGCTATCAAAGAAATATGGAGCCCCATTTATTTTGAACGAAAAGAAATTACCAAAAATTTTGATGGAAGATTGAATATTGAAAACCGATATCATTTTACCAATACCAATCAATGTTCTTTTTCTTATCAATTAAAAAAGCTTCACTATGAAAAAAATGATATTACTAAATCAATCATCGCTCCAGATATAAAGCCTCATGCAAAAGGTTTTCTACAATTGCAATTACCAACTAATTGGAAAGATTACGATGTGTTGTATGTAACAGCGAAAGGTGTTGATGGTAAAGAAATTTTCACTTGGAGTTTTCCGATTACAAAACACAATGGAAGATTTATTCCACCAAAAATAGTAAGAGATGATTCAACTGAATTGTTTAAAACTAAAACAATAGATTCAATATTTTTCGTCTCTACATATAATATGGAATATAGTTTTAGCAATAAAACAGGGAAGTTAGTTAACGTAAAAAGAGATAACCAAACTATTCCATTTAAAAATGGACCTGTTTTGTGTGAAGGAAATGCTCAACCAAATTCTGTAGTATTAATAAAGTATGAGGATAGTGTGAATGTAATATGCTATTACCCTAAGAAAAGTTTAATCAGTTCTTTGGTTTGGACAATCGATGTTCAAGGCATGCTTAAAATGGAAATTCATTATTTCCCAGCTGCTTATTTTACCAATTTGGTGGGTGTAAATTTCTCTCATCCTGAAAGTGAAATTAAAGCAGTTGAATGGATGGGTAATGGGCCTTACAGGGTTTGGAAAAATAGAATGAAAGGCAACAAATTCGGCATTTGGCAAAAAGAATACAACAACACAGAAACTGGTGAAGCTCCTTGGAAATATCCTGAATTTAAAGGCTATCATTCCAATATGTATTGGTGTAGGTTTGTAGGTAAACAACAGTCGTTTAAGGTTTATACAGATACCGAAGATTTGTTTTTCAGACTATTTACACCAATCTGGAAAACAGATCAATGGCATAATTATGAACCCATTTTTCCAAGTGGAGACATTTCCTTCATGCAAGGCATTAGCAGCATTGGAAGTAAAACACAACGCAATGAAACAACCGGACCAATGGGGCAAAAAAATATTTTTTACGATTATGAAAAAGATCCAAAAAGAGCTTTGAAAATGATATTATATTTCGATTTTAATCCTTAGTTAAGAAATAAAAATTATACATATTACTAATTTTAAATCACAAAAACATGTAACCTTAATTTAACTGTTATGTTACCAAAACACAAGCAAACCATATTACAATTGAAGTCGGCTATTCTAGCAAGTCGCTACAAAGCAGCTTCTTTAGTTAATAAAGAATTATTGTTGTTATACTACTCTGTTGGTGAATTAATTTCAATAAAAACCGAAGAAGAAAAATGGGGAGCCAAAGTGTTAGCACAAATAGCTACAGATTTACAAAATGAGTTACCCGGTTTAAGAGGCTTTAGTGCAACAAGCTTAAAAAAAATGCGATCATTTTATGAAACTTGGCAACCTTATTTTTCAATTAGTCCGTTACCAACGGACCAATTGAAAAAACAGCCTCAAAAATACACAAACACATTAAAAAATAATTCTAAAAATCAACAGTACAGAGAATTGCAGCCAATTAGTCCGTTACTAACGGACCAATTTAAACTTGCTTTTCTATCTCTTGCTTTTACACATCATTACGAAATTTTATTACACACCAAAACATTCGAAGAACGCGTTTTTTACATTACACATGCATCCAAAGAATTTTGGAGTGTAGAAGTACTTAAAAATAAAATTGCTGCTAAATATTTTAAGAAAGCAGGCAAAATTCAAAATAATTTTTCTACAACAATTGCCAACGAAACGCTCAGAGAGAAAGCACTACAAACGTTTAAAGACGAATACCTTTTAGACTTCTTAAACATACAGGATATAGATTTTGAAGATGAAAGAGTAATAGAAAATGAAATTGTTCGAAACATTAAAAAGTTCATTTTATCTATTGGTGCCGACTTTGCTTTTATGGGTAATCAATACAGATTAGTTGTAGATCAGAAAGAGTTTTTTGTGGATTTGCTTTTTTACAATCGAAAACTTCAATGCTTGGTAGCTTTTGAATTAAAAAGAGGTGAGTTTAAACCAGAGTATTTAGGCAAGCTAAATTTTTATTTATCAGCATTAGACGATATTGTAAAACAACCACATGAAAATCCATCTATTGGTGTGATTTTATGTAAAAGTAAAAGCAATAAAATTGTAGAATATGCTTTCCGAGATTTTAATAAAGCAATGGGAGTAGCAATTTATAAAACAAGTAAAGAATTACCGAAGAAATACAAAGGTATTTTACCCGATGCTGAACAATTAAAGAAACTATTAGACTAAATGATGATAATAAGATGATATAGTCAACTGTATTACTACTATCATCTGTAGTGTAAGTTTATTCTGAGCGATAGTCGAAGAACACACTTATACTGAAGAATACAATTGAACCCTTATCAAAGAGTATTTTTGAACCACAAAGGCACAACGACACAAAGCAACACAACGTTGAGCATATTCCCCTCCTTTGGAGGGGTTAGGGGTGGTTCAAAAAAGTTCAATAAAGAATAGAACCTTGAAGAGTGCCCTTCGACAAGCTCAGGATAAACTTGCAACAAAAGTTCAATAGAATTACCAAAAGCTGGTAACAAAAAATAAAAAAACTAAAATGAATAAGAAAATTTTATTGCTAATATTTACGCTTCAATGTTCATTATTCACCGTTCATTGTTTTGCACAAATACAAGTGCAAAACCTTCGTTGCGAAATGTTGAATAATCCTTTAGGAATTGATGTTACACAACCAAGATTCAGTTGGCAAATAGCATCTCCACAAAGAAATGTACAACAATTGTCGTATCAAATTATTGTTGCATCAAGCAAAGAAAAATTAGCAGCAGATAATGGCGATTTATGGAATTCAGGAAAGGTTCAATCTAACCAATCGATACAGGTAACCTATGCTGGTAAAGCATTACAAAGTAGAGCCAATTGTTTTTGGAAAGTAAAAGTAATTACCAATAAAGGAGTTTCAGCATGGAGTAGCTCTGGAAATTTTAGTATTGGTTTATTAAACAAAGAAGAGTGGAAGGGTAAATGGATTGGATACGACAAAGCTTCTAGCTGGGATAGCATTACACAGTTTTCAAGATTATCGGCTCGTTATTTTAGAAAGCAATTTCAAAGTAATAACACTATTAAAAAAGCAACTGTGTACATAATTGGCTTAGGTTTATATGAATTATACATTAATGGTAATAAAATAGGCAATCAAGTTTTAGCACCTGCACCAACGGATTACAGAAAATCTGTTTTATACAATACACATGATGTAACTCAACATTTAAAAACTGGTCATAATGTAATTGCTACAGTGTTAGGTAATGGTCGCTTTTTTACCATGCGTCAAAACTACAAGCCAGCAAAAATTAACACATTTGGTTATCCAAAAATGTTGCTGCAATTAGAAATTGAATATACCAATGGAGAAAAGAAAACAATTGTAAGCGATGAAACTTGGAAGTTAAATGTAGATGGACCAATCAGAACCAATAATGAATACGATGGTGAGGAATATGATGCTACAAAAGAACTAAAAGGCTGGAGTAATATTGGTTATAACGATGCAACTTGGGTACAACCTCAATTAGTAGAATCACCAACTGGAAAAGTAGTTGCTCAAATGAGTGAACCAATGAAAGTAATGCAAACGATTCAGCCAGTTTCTATTAAAAAGTTAGCTAATAAATACATACTCGATTTTGGTCAAAATTTTTCTGGTTGGGTTAAAATAAAAAACTTACGAGCAGCTTTTGGAACTACAATAACATTGCGTTTTGCAGAGAGTCTTCAAAAAAATGGAGAACTGTATGTAGCCAATTTAAGAGATGCAAAAGTTACCGATAGTTATACATTCTCAAATAAATCACTTGATGCTAAAGGATGGAAACCTTCTTTTATATATCATGGTTTTAGGTATGTAGAAATAGCTGGTTATAGTGGTGTGTTAACACTCAACAATTTTGAAGGTGAATTGGTATACGATCATTTACAAACCACCAGTTCATTGAATACCTCTAATAAAACAATCAATCAAATTTATAAAAATGCATGGTGGGGCATTGCTACTAACTATAAAGGAATGCCTGTTGATTGTCCGCAACGCAATGAACGTCAGCCTTGGTTAGGCGATCGTTCTACAGGAGCTTATGGAGAAAGTTTTTTGTTTGCCAATCAAAACCTGTATGCTAAGTGGTTAGATGATATTCAACAAGCTCAAAAAGAAGATGGAGCAATTCCAGATGTAGCTCCTGCCTTTTGGAACTATTATTCAGATAACATGACTTGGCCAGGCACTTATTTAATGGTGGCAGATATGTTGTACAATCAGTTTGGCGATAAACAAGCTATTGTAAAACATTACCCATCTATGAAAAAATGGATGTATTACATGAAGAATAAGTACATGAAAAATAACCTCATTGCAAAAGATAAATATGGCGATTGGTGTGTGCCTCCAGAAAGTTTAGAACTCATTCATGCAAAAGATAGTTTATTAAAAACCAATGGAGAATTAATTGCATCTGCTTACTATTACTATTTTTTGGGTTTAATGCAAAAGTTTCAAAACATTATAGGAGAAGACAGTGAAGAAGATGAGTATGCGTTTCTTAAAAATAATATTCAACAAGCTTTCAATGCTAAATTTTACAACAGCAATAAAAAATATTACGATAACAATAGTCTTACTGCTAATATATTGCCACTAGCTTTTGGAATGGTTGATGCTGCTAACAAAGAAGCAGTATTTAATAATATTTACAACAAGATTAAGATAGACAACAACATGCATAGCAGCACAGGTGTTATTGGCACACAATGGCTCATGCGTACATTAACCCAGTTTCAACGTAGCGATATTGCCTACACTTTGGCAAGCAATACATCTTATCCAAGTTGGGGTTATATGATAGAAAATGGAGCTACAACTATTTGGGAATTGTGGAATGGCAATACTGCTGACCCAAAAATGAATTCTCAGAACCATGTGATGTTGTTGGGCGATTTATTGGTGTGGTTGCATGAAAATATTGCAGGTACAAAGTCCGATCATCAAGAAGTGGCTTTCAAAAAAATTATCATGAAGCCTGAAAATATTGATGGATTAAATTTTGTAAATGCTTCTTATAATTCTTTGTATGGCACAATAAAAAGCAGTTGGAAAAAATCAACACAGCAGTTTACTTGGAACATTTCAATTCCTGCAAATAGTTCAGCAATTATTCATATTCCTGCCTCATCTGAAAAAACAGTTTTTGAGAGTAACAAAATGGCTTCTTTAAATGAAGGAGTCAAGTTTATAAAAATGGATGGTAGAAATGCTGTTTACGAACTTGCGTCAGGAAATTATTCCTTTGTTTCCAACTTCAATTTTAAAAAAGGGATTGTGCAAGAAGAGTTTATTTTCAATAGAAGTTCATTTCCTGAAAGTCATTCTGCAACTATTGTAGAAACACCCAAAGGTTTAGTTGCTGCTTGGTTTGGAGGAACAAAAGAAGGCAATAAAGATGTTTGTATTTGGACTTCACATTTAGTCAACAATCAATGGACTAAACCTGTGCAAGTTGCTGATGGCATTATCAACGATTCAACTCGTTATCCTTGCTATAATCCTGTTTTGTTTCAAGTGCCAAGTGGAGAATTGTTATTGTTTTATAAAATTGGCCCTAACGTTGCAGGTTGGAAAGGCTATATGATGCGTAGCAAAGACCATGGTAAAACATGGAGTGCAAGAGAATCTTTACCTGATGGATTTCTTGGCCCAATAAAAAATAAACCAGAGTTGGTTAATGGTGTTTTGCTTTGCCCAAGCAGCACTGAAAAAAATGGCTGGAAAGCTCATATAGAATTTACGACAGACTTTGGCAAAACATGGAGCAAAACTGCACCAATCAATGATGGTACAATCATGCAAGCTATTCAACCAAGTATTCTACAACACAAAAATGGCAGTTTGCAAATTTTGTGTAGAAGCCGCAACACAACACTCAATGAAAGTTTTAGTAAAGATGGTGGCAAAACATGGAGTGAAATGAAAGCCTCCAATTTGCCCAACAATAATTCTGGTACAGATGCAGTAACATTGGCAGACGGAAGGCACATGTTGGTGTACAATCATGCAATACCTAATGCTTCTTGGGTAAAAGGTAAAGGCCCACGTACACCTTTAAATGTGGCCATTAGCAACGATGGTAAAAAATGGTTTGCTGTTGCAGTGTTAGAAGATTCACCTGTAAGTCAATATTCTTATCCATCCATTATTCAAACCAAAGATGGATTGGTACATATCGTCTATACTTGGCGTAGAGAAAGAATTAAACATGTAGTCATCAATCCTTCAAAAATTGAACTAAAAGAAATTGTTGATGGTGTTTGGCCAAGCTTGCAATCATCTCAAACTATAATTAGCAATGAAGAGTAAATCCAATGTATTTTTTTATGTAACCAGCTATAGTATCGCTATTCAGCTGCCGTTGCGTCGCACACTTGTACTATTGAAACAATATTTAACTTTTTTAAACTACTGCTTACCTCTAAAAAGAATGGGAGTACCCATCAACAATAGTTGCCAATTTTGCCTATTTTTTTGTACAAGAAGATTAAAACCTTTGGTGCTAATTTGTGCTTTCGTGTCTTTGTGGTTCAATTCCTCCGCTCAACAAAACTCAGATAATAAATATGCAAAACCTTTAAAAGAAGTATTGCAAGATGTGCAAAAGAAGTATGGAGTAACCATTAAGTTGGTAGATAGTTTGGTTGTTAATAAAATGGTTACTTATGCCGATTGGAAATATAGAAGCGATGTAGAACAAACTTTAGATAATATTCTTAAACCTCTAGAATTAAAGGTTAAAAAAGAAGGAGATAAAAAGTATAAACTAAGTAATTACGAATATTATCGTTGGGAAGTTGAAGATGGTTGGGCAGAATTAGATAGAATTGCTGCTCAGTATAAAAACTTAGATGAGTGGGAAAAAAGAAAACAAGCTTTAAAACCGGCATTATTAGAGGCTTTGCAATTAAAACAGTTTCCTGCATCTCCAAATACAACTCCTATTGTTACAGCACAAAGAAAGTTTGATGGTTACACCGTCGAAAACATTGCAATTGAATATTTGCCCGGTGTTTGGGTAAGCGGTTCTTTATATAAACCATTAAAAATTACAGGTAAAATACCTGTTGTATTGCATCCACAAGGTCATTGGGATAAACATCGTTATCGTCCCGACTGTCAGTATACTTCAGCAGCTATTGCAAAAATGGGAGCAATGGTTTTTAACTACGATATGTTTGCTTGGGGAGAAGGAATATTACATGCGAAATTTGAAGATCATAGAAGAAGCCTATCTATGTCTTTACAATTAGTTGCCACCAAAAGAATTCTTGATTATCTACTTACTTTAAAATATGCAGATATTAATCGTATTGCTATCACAGGTGGTTCAGGGGCAGGAACACATAGTATTTTATTTACGGCAATTGATGATAGAATTAAAATAGTAGCCCCAATCGCTTCTTTATCCTCTTATTTTTATGGTGGTTGCCCTTGTGAAAGTGGAATGCCAGTTCATCAATGTTTGGGCAGAACGAATAATGTAGAAATTGCAGCATTGGCTGCTCCAAAACCCATGTTGATAGTAAGTGATGGTGGAGATTGGACGAATAAAATGCCTGAACATGATTTTTTATATCTACAAAAAATATATGGTTATTATCATCAAAGTGAACAAATAACCAATGTGCATTTACCCAACGATAAACATGATTTTGGATTTAACAAGCGTAAACCCTTATACGAATTTTTAGCCAAGCAATTCAATCTAAATTTATCTCTTATACAAAATATAGATAAACAAATAGTTGATACAGCTATCATTTTAGAGCCAGAATATGCTTTCTATGTTTTTGGAGATAATGGACAAAATTTACCTAATAACGCTGTGAAAGAATTTGATAAAATTGAAAAGCTTTTCTACAGCGAAATTATAAAAGCCAAACAAAATCAACGCTATAAAATTGGGTTGATAGATTTAATGTTGTTAAAGCGTCAAAAATTAGGAGCAATTACTTTAGCTGCACAATTAAATGCAGACGGCGTTGAAATTGATATGGGTGGTTTGGGTAACAGACCAACATTCGATAACCAATTATTGATTGATAGTGTAAGAAACAAATTCGTACAAACCGCCAAAGAAAACAATATCGAAATTGCCTCGCTAGCAATGACGGGTTATTATGCCCAATCTTTTTGTGGAAGAAGTGAATATATAAAGTCTATAGAAGATTGTATTTCAACCATGAAATTGATGAACGTAAAAACAGCCTTTTTACCATTAGGTGTTCAATGCGATTTAAAGAAAAATCCACAAGTAAGAGATTCTGTAGTTGCTCGTTTAAAGATTGCAGGTAAAATGGCAGAAGCAGCAGGAGTTGTTATTGGAATAGAAACTGCATTAAGTGCAAAAGAAGAAATTCAGTTGTTAAAAGAAATTAATTCACCAGCAATTAAAATTTATTTCAACTTCTCCAATCCTTTAAAAGAAGAAAGAGATTTGATTAAAGAATTAAAGCTTTTAGGAAAAGATAGAATTTGTATGATTCATGCAAGTAATAAAGATAGTGTTTGGCTTCAAAACGATACTCAAATAAACATGTTTGCAGTAAAAAAGTGTTTAGATGAGATAGGCTACACAGGTTGGCTAATTATTGAACGAAGTAGAGATGCTTCAAAGCCAACGGATGTAAAATACAATTACGGAGCAAATACTGCTTTTTTAAAAAGAATATTTCAATAAACACGTTCAAGTAAAAATATAAAATCTATTTACCATAAATAGTAAAATAGTACATTATAAAAGTAGATACACACCTTTTTTACTACATCATCTATGTCTAATTTTATTTTTCATTGCCATAGATGTAGTTAATCATTAGAGTTTAAATTAAAGTAATGAAACGATTGCAATTTATTTTATCATTTTTATTGATTTCTCTTTTTTCATCAACACTAAGTGCTGCTGAAATATGGGTGTCTATAAATGGATCCGATAAAAATAGTGGTACAATAACACATCCTTTTGCAACAATAGATGCAGCACTTCGTAAAGCAAGAGAGTTAAGGCGATTAAAAGATGCAACAGTTCAAAATGGAATTTTTATTCATGTTTCAGGTGGTGTTTATCAACGCTACGAGCCAATATTTATAAGGCCTGAAGATAGTGGAACAGAAACGAGTCCAACTATTATCCAAGCAGAAAATGGAGCAAATCCCATTATTTCAGGAGGTATTCAAATAAAAAATTGGCAACGAGTAAAATCTACTGTTCAAGGATTGCACAAATCTGTAAAAGATAAAATTTGGGTTGCCGACTTGTCTTATTCTGCTAACCAATTATTTAATTGTAGACAACTTTGGGTAAATGGCTCAAAAGCTACCCGTGCTAAAAATACTTCGGCAGATTCTATGCTTAGAATTTTATCATGGAATCATGCTGATGAAACTTGTTGGATACCTGCAGCAAAAGAAGAAGATATTACCCAGCTACAGGGTGTAGAAATGTTCATTCACCAGTGGTGGGCTATTGCAACACTGAGAATTAAGTCTGCTAAAAAAATAGGCGATAGCGTTTTGCTTTCTTTTCACCAACCTGAAAGTAAAATCCAATCCGAACATCCTTGGCCTGCTCCTTGGATATCTAAAGAAACGGGTAATTCGGCTTTTTATCTTACAAATGCCATTCAATTTTTAAATGAACCGGGTGAATGGTTTTTAGATCTGAAGAACCAAAAAATGTATTATTATCCGCATGCAAACGAAAATATGGAAACAGCAGAGGTAATTGCACCGGCTATTGAAACTTTGGTAAATGTAGAAGGTACTATCGATAATCCTGTTCATCATATTTCATTTCAAGGAATTCAATTTCAACATACCACATGGATGAGACCCTCTAATTATGGTCATGTTCCTTTACAAGCAGGAATGTATTTGTTAGATGCGTATAAACTTAAAATTCCTGGAACAGAAGATAAACGTGGATTAGAAAATCAAGCTTGGATTGGCAGACCAAAAGCTGCTGTTAATTTGTCATACACACATCATACAAGCTTTATCAATTGTGTATTTCAGCATTTAGCTTCTACAGGAATAGACTATGTACGAGGTGCTAGTTATGATAAAATTGAAGGAAATGTTTTTAAAGATATTGGTGGTACAGCTATACAATTGGGTGTTTATTCTGATGAGGCATTTGAAACACATTTACCATATTCTCCAACCGATGAAAGAGAAATTTGCAAGCATCTACGAATAACCAACAATGTAGTGAATAATGCAGCAAATGAAGATTGGGGTTGTGTAGGTATAAGTGCAGGTTATGTACAAAACACATTAATTCAATACAACGATGTTTCTGATGTTTCTTATTCTGGAATTTGCGTTGGTTGGGGTTGGACAAAAACCATTAATGCGTTGAAGAATAACAAGATTTTGAATAATCAAGTAACTCGTTATGCAAAGCACATGTACGATGTTGGTGGATTATACACTTTGTCTGCACAGCCAGGAACATTGATTGCCAATAACTACATCGATTCTATTTATAAAGCACCTTATGCACACGACCCTAATCATTGGTTTTATTTTTATTTAGATGAAGGATCTGCATACATCACTATACAAAACAATTGGTGCCCTGCTGAAAAAGTAATGCGTAACTCAAATGGTCCAGGTAATACTTGGGAAAATAACGGTCTATCAGTATCTGATACCGTAAAAATGAATGCAGGATTACAACAAAAGTTTAGTCATTTATTGAAATATAAAAATGCATATAATAATTGGCCAATAAATATTCCCTCAAAAAAACAACTTTAAATTTTTCAATATGCTTAATTTAGGAATACTTGGTTTGGGTGAAGGTAGAAGCACCATTTCTGCTGCTTTAGAAAGTTCGAAGTGGAATCTAAAAATGATTTGTGACTTGAATATCGACTTATGTAGACATAGAGCAGATGAGTTTAAGGTATATGATTATACTACCGATTATCAAGATATGCTGAATCATCCTGAAATTGATGTAATTGCTATTTATACACCTGATCATCTACATGCACAGCATATTAAAATGGCTTTACAACATGGTAAACATGTGGTATGTACAAAACCATTGATGGATAATTTAACCGATGCAAAAGAATTATTGACATTGCAACAACAAACAGGTAAGAAAATATTCGTAGGTCAAAGTTCTCGTTTTTTCGAACCCATGAAACGCCAAAGAAAAGATTATGAAGAAGGTGTGGTTGGTGATTTGGTTACGGTAGAAGCTTATTATCATGCCGATCATCGTTGGTTTTTAGGAAAAGGTTGGTCTTTAGAGAAATCATTTAAATGGTTATATGGAGGTTTAAGTCATCCTGTTGATTTAGTTCGTTGGTATCTACCTAATATAGAAGAAGTAATGGGTTATGGAATGATTAGTCCAAATGGAGTAAAGTCTAAACTCAAAAATGAAGATACCATGCACTTTATATTTAAAGCAACAGATGGTAGATTAGCTAGAGTAAGTGGTGCTTACACAGGTCCTGTTCAGCCCGTTGTCAGAGATAGTGCAATGAGCTGTATTTTAAGAGGATCTGATGGTTGTAGTCAGGCCGATTATATGGATTTGCGTTATGCAGTAACCACTAATACTGGTGAAGAAAAACAAATTACTTGGGAGCATAAATTAAACAACTATTTTAGGTTCGAGGGTAAAAGTCACCATGCTGGCGAATATCAAAATTATTTAGAATATTTTGCCGATTCTATCGAACAAAATTTTACGGCTTATCCCGATTTAGTTGAAGGTATTGGCACAATTGCTGTTTTACAAGCAATGGATAAAAGTATGCAGATAGGAATGCCTGTGAAAGTAAAAGATATTTTAGACGAATTTGACCTTTCTGAAATCGTTCAACGGAAAGAGCTTGTGCCAATGGTAGATTAAAATAAATGCTTTTAAATTATTTCTTTTTTCGATTTTAACTAATCCAACTTTCTAACGATATATTACAATTTGCTTTCTAATGAATGATATTATCAGCAATCTTCAGTCACTCGATTTTTTAATTATAGCTGCATATCTATTGATTCTTTTATTCATTGGGTATAAAGCTAGTTTTGGTGCAAAAAAAACAGATGAAACACTCTTCTTAGCTGGTAATTCTTTAACATGGAGTAGTATTGGATTAAATATGTGGGGTACAAATGTTGGACCCTCTATGCTACTTGCGTTTGCAAGTATAGGATACAGTACTGGTGTTGTTGCAGGAAATTTTGAATGGTATGCTTTTATATTTTTAATGTTATTAGCACTCGTATTTGCTCCAAGATATATTGCTGCAAAAGTTACCACTATGCCAGAGTTCATGGGTAATCGCTATGGCGATTCTACTCGTACAATTTTAGCTTGGTATGCATTGATTAAAATACTCATTTCTTGGCTTTCACTTGGGTTATTTGCAGGTGGTTTTTTGGTTCGACAAATACTAGGAATTCCCATGTGGCAATCTGTTATTTTTTTAGTGGCTTTTGCTGGTTTGTTTACATTCATGGGTGGGCTAAAAGCCATTGCTAAAGTGAACGTTTTTCAAATGATTTTACTCATTATTGTATCATTAGCTTTATCTATACTTGGAGTAATAAAAGTAGGAGGCATCTCAAAAATGTATCATCAAGTTCCTGCTAGTTTTTGGAATTTGTTACAACCTTCTTCTAATCCTCAATACCCATGGTATGCAATTTTATTAGGTTATCCTGTTTCTGCAGTTGCTTTTTTTTGTACCGATCAAGCAATGGTGCAATCTGTATTAGGAGCTAAAAATCTAAAACAAGGGCAGCTTGGTATTAATTTTATTGGATGGCTAAAAATTCTTTCATTACCACTTTTTATTTTGCCAGGAATTATTTGTGCCATTTTGTTTCCAAATCTTTCTAGTCCAGATTTAGCCTATATGACAATGGTTACCAACCTATTTCCATCGGGTTTAAATGGTTTAATCATTGTAGTTCTAATTGCAGTTTTAGTAGGTACAATTGGCTCTTCGTTAAATGCTTTAAGTACTGTTTTTACCACCGATATTTATGTTAAAAAAATAAATCCAAATGCATCAAATCAACAGATTGTAAAAGTAGGTAGACAAACAGTAGTTGCAGGCTGTGTATTTGCAATTGGTGTTGCTCTTGCAATAGACCATGTAAAAGGATTAAATTTGTTCGATGTTTTTCAGTCTGTTTTAGGCTTTATTGCACCACCACTTTCGGTAGTTTTTTTGCTCTCAGTTTTCTGGAATAAAACCTCTCAAAAGGCTGTTAATGCTATACTTTCCTACGGTTCTGCAGCAAGTTTAGGTGTAGGCGTTTTATATCTTTGGATACTTACGCCAGATAAATATTCTTTTTGGCCCCACTATCTTGTTTTATCTTTTCTAATTTTTCTATGCTTATTCATTGCAGCTATTTTAATCACCTTATTCGATAAAAAACCAATTACCAATATTCATGCTTTGTCAGATAGTAATAATTTACCTAAAACATCAAAGCAAGTAAAAGTTTTATGGATGGTTTTAGGTATAGTAATGGTAATACTTTATTTATTTTTTAATGGTCATTAATTTATGCAACCTTTTTTTTCTTTTGTAACCAGCAATTGTACCACTATTGGGCTTCCGTTGCGTCGCACACTTGTACTGATTAATTTCTATTCAGCAAATAGAACCACTAAGACACAAAATTCACAAAGCTTCACCAAGCCTTTGTGCATCTTCGTGTTCCTCGTGTCTTCGTGGTTCATTTCTTCTGCACAAACATGGATTTGGTACCCCGGTGATTACGAAATATGGCTCTCTAATCAAATGCAAAATAGAAGAACCGACAGAGCCACTTTCTTTCCAGTTTTTTGGAAAATCGATAGTCATTATCCCTTGATGGATTTTCATAAAGTATTCGATTTAAAAGAAGCTGAAGAAGTAGAAATATTTGTAGAAGGTCAATACAATGTAAAGCTAGATGGCAAACCTTTTGAAGGCACACCAACAAAAATTACAGTTCCTGCTGGCAAGCATAAAATCAACATTAAAGTATTTAATCAGGCAACGCCACCAACCATTTTTGTAAAAGGAAAAACCATTAAAAGTGATGCTACTTGGCTCACCACTTTTGAAGATAAAGAATGGATTGATGAAACTGGCAAAACTTCTGATATTTCAGCAACAAAATGGTTAAGTGCTGGCTCATGGAATTTTAATACAGCAACCCAATTGCCTTCTCAATTCAAATTACCAACTACACCATTAGAAGCGGTGAGTGTACAAAAAAATGGCAATGCTCAGTTAATAGATTTTGGTAAAGAAACTTTTGGCTTTATAAAATTACATCAACTAAAAGGCAATGGTAAAGTAAGCATCTATTATGGAGAAAGCAAAGAAGAAGCCTTAGATAAACAAGAAGCCATTACTGTAGATTGGTTAAACGTTAACAATGCAACTGCAAAAGATTCTATCATGGTTTTATCCAAAGCATTTCGTTATGTAAATATTATTACAGAAGGCGATGTCAGTTTTGATAAAGTAAGCATGTTGTATGAATATGCTGATATTGCAGATAAAGGTTCTTTCTCCTGCAACGATGAGCAAATCAACAAGATTTACGATGTAGCCAAATACACCTTGCACTTAAGTACAAGAGAGTTTTTTATAGATGGTATTAAACGTGATAGATGGGTTTGGAGTGGTGATGCTTACCAAAGTTATTTGATGAATTATTATTTAATGAACGATAAAGCCACTGTGGAAAGAACCATGTATGCTTTACGTGGTAAAGATCCTGTAACTGGTCATATCAATACCATTATGGATTATACTTTCTATTGGTTTTTGGGCATTTATGATTATTACTTATATACTGGAGATAAAAAATTCATTGAGCAGAACTACGACAAAATGAAAAGCTTGATGGATTATGTGGTGAATCGTAGAAATAAAAATGGCTTGCTTGAATGGATGCCTGGCGACTGGATTTTTATTGATTGGGCTGCTGGCTTAAGTAAAAAAGGTGAAGTAAGTTTTGAACAATTACTTTTTGCAAGAAGTTTAGAAACAATGGCTTTGTGTGCAGAAATAGTTAAAGACAATAACAATGCTACTCAATACAAAAAACTATCAGCAGAATTAAAAACCAAACTCTTCAACTTGTATTGGAATGAGCAAAAGAAAGCCCTGGTGCATAGTCGAATTGATGGCAAGCAAACAGACAATGTTACACGTTATTCAAACATGTTTACAATCTTCTTCAATTACTTTAATGAACAACAAAAGCAAGCAGTCAAAAAATCTGTTTTATTGAACGATAAAATTCAAAAAATTACTACACCCTACATGCATTTTTATGAGTTAGAAGCTTTATGTGCAATGGGTGAGCAAACCTATGTAACTCAACAAATGAAAGATTACTGGGGAGGCATGTTAAACTTAGGAGCAACAAGCTTTTGGGAAGAATACAATCCTTCAAAAAATGGTATAGAACATTATGCTATGTATGGTAGAAAGTTTGCTAAAAGTTTGTGTCATGCATGGGGTGCTAGTCCTATTTACTTATTAGGTAAATATTATTTGGGTGTTAAGCCAACATCTGCAGGTTATGCTACTTATGTTGTTGAGCCCAATCTTGGAGGCTTACAATGGATGGAAGGGAAAGTGCCAACACCAAATGGAGAAATTTTGATGAAAGTATCCACAAGTGAAATCAAAATTCAATCACCAATTGGAACTGGTAGATTAATTGTAAAAAGTAAAACAAAACCAACAGGCGTGAACAGCATTTCTAAATCAAACAATCAGTATGAAGTGTTGATTGAAAAAGGAAAGGAGTATGTGATTGGATATACTGCTCTTTAACCACAAGGCACACAAAGGATTTTCACAAAGAACACAAAGTTCGTGTCCCTTGTGTTTTTACTTTGTGTTCTTCGTGGTTAAACTAGGCTTCGATAAAAGCATAATAAGGTTCAATAGTTATTCAAAAGCTGGTTACAAAAAAAGAAAATGAAAAAGGGATTACTACTTACAACTTATTACTTACTACTGATAACTTTTGTTTCAGCACAAAACAGTTTAGTTAACACATCACAAAGCCCTCATGCAAAATTGAACAGCGTTGGATTGACCGATGTTCAACTTACCAAAGGCTTTTGGGCAGAGCGTTTTGGCGTTTGTAGAGATGCTATGTTGCCTCAACTCTGGAATATTTATACCAGTGATACCATTTGTTATGCTTTCAAAAATTTTAAAGTAGCAGCAGGTATAGATTCTGGCAGATTTAGAGGGCCTAGTTTTCATGATGGCGACTTTTATAAAACCTTAGAAGCAGTTGCTGTAATGTATGCTAACACTAAAGACAGTAAGTTAGAACAATGGTTGAACAATGCCATAACAGTGATTGCAAAAGCACAGAAAGCTGATGGTTATATTTATACCAAAAGCATCATTGAACAACGCAAAACAGGTAAAGAAAAAATGTTTGATGATCAGTTGAGTTTTGAGGCCTACAACTTTGGTCATTTAATGACGTCAGGCTGCATTCACTACAGAGCTACTGGAAATAATAGTTTATTGAACATAGCAACTAAAGCAGCCGATTTTTTAATTGGTTTTTATAAAGTAGCAACGCCTGAACAAGCTAGAAATGCAATTTGTCCTTCTCATTATATGGGTTTGGTAGAATTGTATAGAACCACAAAAGCAACCAAATATTTAGACTTAGTTAATTATTTAATCAACATTCGTGGTACAGTAGAAGGTACAGATGATAATAGTGATAGAGCACCTTTTAGGAAAATGAATAAAATTGTTGGTCATGCTGTTCGTGCCAATTATTTATGTGCAGGTGTGGCAGATGTGTATGCTGAAACTGGTGATACAACGTTGATGAAAACCTTAGATAAATTGTGGCATAATGTTACTGAAACCAAAATGTACATTACTGGTGGTTGTGGTGCCTTATATGATGGTGTAAGTGTTGATGGTACTTCTTATAAACCAGACACTGTTCAAAAAGTACATCAAGCCTATGGAAGAGATTTTCAACTACCCAACTTTTCTGCACACAACGAAACCTGTGCAAACATTGGCAATGTATTGTGGAATTGGAGAATGTTTTTGTTGACTGGAGAAAGTAAATACATGGATATAGTAGAGCTAACTTTATACAACAGTGTGTTAAGTGGTGTGAGTTTAGATGGATTAAAATATTTCTACACCAATCCATTGGCAGCCACTAACAATTATCCATATCATTTACGTTGGGAAGGTGGACGAATACCGTATATCAGCAAATCCAATTGTTGTCCACCCAATGTGGTAAGAACCATTGCAGAAATCAATAACTACATGTACAGCATTGCAAATGATGGTTTGTATATCAACATGTATGGCTCTAATAATATTAAAACAACACTGAAAAACGGAAGTGTAATTGCCTTACAACAATCAACTGATTATCCTTGGAGTGGTAATGTCAATTTTACCATTCAGCAAGCACCAACAACTGCTACCAATATTTGTTTGAGAATACCAGATTGGTGTAATCATGCAACCATTAAAGTAAATGGTATTGCACAAAAAATAGAATACAATACATACACCAAGATTACTAAAAATTGGAAAGTAGGTGATAAAATAGAACTCATTTTCGATATGCCTACCATGTTGATGGAATCCAATCCTTTGGTAGAAGAAACTAAAAATCAGGTAGCTATAAAACGTGGTCCATTGGTGTATTGTTTAGAAAGTACAGATATAAAGAATGCCAACATTTTCAATGTGGTGATTCCTGCAAAAACTCAGTTTGTTATAAAGCCTGTAACCATTGCAAATACTAGTGTTGTAGGCTTACAAGGTACAGCTCAATTATTGCAAAATAATCACTGGCAAAAAAGTTTATACAAACCCATGAATACCACTACAAAACCCATTAGTATAACATTGATTCCATATTATGCTTGGGCAAATAGAGGTAAAACAGATATGAGTGTTTGGTTACCAGTGGTTAGGTGATTTTATGAAACAAGCGATAGAATAACTATGTAGCTTCAGTGGCGTCGCACTCTTGTACTACATAACTTTATTGAGGCCTAAGTTTTACTACAAGGTACACAAAGGTTTTCGCAAAGAACACAAAGACCTAGTGTACATTGTGATTTCTTCTTTGGGTTCTTTGTGGTTAAAGAAAAGTTCAGTTGTAATCCAACAGTACAAGTGTGCGACGCCAATGTCGTTCAATTGAAATACAAAAGCTGGTACCAAAAAATAAAAAAACAATGTTCAACAAACTCAAACATATTCTTTGTGCTACTTTGAGCCTCTGTGTCTTTGTGGTTCAAACTAAAGCTCAGCTAATAGACAAATCTCCACCACCAGTGCCAATAGCACCAACAGTGTACAACAGAGAGCCTTATGAGGATCCATTGGTGAGTGGCATAAACAGAGAAGCTAGCAGAGTAACAGCTTACTCGTTTGCAACGCTGCAAGATGCTTTGCAAAATGATAGAACCAAGAGTGGTAGATACATGAGTTTGAATGGTGATTGGGATTTTGCTTTTGCTATAAAACCTGGTGATGAGTCTAAAGATTTTTATAAAAATCGGGTAAGTGGCTGGAAGAAAATTTTTGTACCTAGCAATTGGGAAATGCAAGGCTATGATAAGCCTATTTATAAAAGTGCAGTGTATCCTTTTCGTCCTGTGAATCCTCCTTATGTTCCTAAAGATTATAATGGAGTTGGCTGTTATCAAAGAACGTTTGCAGTGCCTGCTGAATGGAAAAACATGAATGTGAATCTGCATTTTGGTGGCGTAAGCAGTGCTTATAAGGTTTGGCTAAATGGACAATTCTTGGGTTATGCAGAAGACAGTTTTTTGGGTAGCGAATTTAACATTACCCCTTATTTGCAAGAGGGAGAAAATGTACTTTCTGTTTGGGTAATTCGTTGGAGTGATGGTAGTTTTTTAGAAGACCAAGATCAATGGCGTTTGAGTGGAATTCACAGAGAAGTATTTGTACATGCAGAACCTAAGTTGAGAATTGCCGACTTTTTTTATCAAACCAAATTGGATAAAAATTATCAAGATGCTGTGCTGAGTATTCGTCCAAGAGTAGAGAATGTATCTGGCAAAACCATGCATGGTTATGTGGTGAAAGCTCAATTGTACGATGATCAAAATAATAATGTTTTAGCAAATCCATTAAGCAAAAAAGCCGATGAAATAATTAATGAAATTCATCCACGTTTAGATAGAGTGAAGTTTGGATTGTTAGAAACAACCATTCAAAATCCCCAAAAATGGAGTGCTGAAGAACCCAATTTATACAAGCTGGTATTGAGTTTGGAAGATAGTATTGGCAATGTGTTAGAAGTGAAAACTTGTAAGCTTGGATTTAGAAGTATTGAGTTTAGAAAAGAGGACAGTAAGCTGTTAATTAATGGAAAGTTGACTTATTTGTATGGTGTAAATCGTCCTGACCATCATCCAACAAAAGGCAAGGCTTTAAGTAGAGAAGATATTTTACAAGACATTAAAACCATTAAGCAGTTCAACTTTAATTGTGTACGCTTAAGTCATTATCCAAGCGATCCTTATTTGTTGGATTTATGTGATGAGTTTGGTATAATGGTTATTGATGAAGCCAATTTAGAAACACATGGTTTAGGTGGCAAATTAAGCCATGACGCAAGTTGGGTATCAGCCTATATAGATAGAGCCAGTAGAATGTGTTTGAGAGATAAAAATCATCCAAGTATCATTATGTGGAGTTTGGGTAATGAAGCAGGCAGTGGTCCAAACCATGCAGCAATGGCAGCTTGGGTAAAAGATTTTGATATAACAAGACCTTTGCATTATGAACCTGCATTGGGTAGCCCCAAAGAAGAAGGTTATATCGATCCAAGTAATCCTGCTTATTTAAAACCCAATGACCATAGCCATCGAGTTCAAAATCCATTAGATCAATATTATGTAGATGTGGTGAGCAGAATGTATCCTGCATTGTACACAGCTCCTTTATTGGTGAATCAAAAAAATGGAGATCAACGTCCTATCTTTTTTTGTGAATATGCTCATGCAATGGGTAATAGTTGTGGCAACTTAACAGACTTTTGGAATCAATGGAGAATCATGCCTAGAGTAATTGGTGGTTGTATTTGGGAATTTAAAGATCAGGGATTGTTAAAGAAAGATAGTGCAGGTGTTGAATACTATGCTTATGGAGGCGATTATGGAGAAAAGTATTTCGACAATTTTACTATTAAAGGAATTGTTACTCCTGACGTAAGCCCTAAATCACCTATGTATGAGTGTAAACGAATTTTTCAACCCATAGAATGTACTTGGGAAAATGGAAAGATAAGGGTGCAAAATAGGAGTGTGGTTGTCAATACCAATCAGTATGATGTACAATTGGTATTAAAAGCCGATGGTGAAATTGTATTCTCAAAACAACTGCCACTTTTCAATATTTTACCAGAGAAAGATAGCTTGTTTGATGTGGGTGTTTATTTGCCACAAGTAAATTCAACATATACTGAACAGTATGTTGAATTACATTTTTTACTAAAAGAATCCAATGCTTGGGCAGAAAAAGGTTTTGAAGTGGCAAGTAATCAATTGAAATATTTTACACCTACAATAAGAAAGAATTCATTTATTCAAAAGGGTAAACCTAATTTCTTTTTGCAAGAATCTTTGAATGGAGTTACTGTTAATGGAAAGAATTTTTCTATATTTTTCTCTACGTTTGATAATGGTTTAAGCTCTTATATGGTTGAGGGAATTGAGCAAATAAAATCTCCATTAATTCCCAACTTCAAACGCCCATTAACCGATAATGATAAACGTGGTTGGAAACCACAAAGAAAATTAAAGCAATGGTATGAGTATGAGTTGAAACAAATTTCAATCAATGTAAAAGAATTGCAAGATGGTTTGGTGAAAGTTTCTATTCAATACAGCCTAATCAATGATAGTGCAACTGTTCAAGTAGATTATACAATTAATGATAAAGGAAGTATTAAAGTAGATTATCAACTGCAGGTAAAAAATGGCTTGCCCAATACTCCTAAAGTAGGTATGCAAATGGGTATTGAAAGAAGTTTTGAGAACATTGAATGGTATGGGAGAGGACCGTTTGAAAATTATCTTGATAAACGAACTGCAGCCGATGTTGGTATTTATCAAAAGCGAATTGATCAATTTATGGAAACCTATATTGTGCCTCAAGAAAGTGGAAATAGAACAGACGTTCGTTGGATGCGTTTCACCAATAACAAGCAAAAAGGATTGTTAGTAGTTGCAGATAGTTTACTTAGTATGAACGCTTCTATTTATACAGATTCAACTATTCAAAATGCCAAGCATACCAATAAATTAGTGGATGCTGGTTTTGTAAAAGTAGATATTGATTTAATTCAAATGGGTGTTGGTGGCAATGATAGTTGGAGCGATGTAGCAGCACCATTGGAACAATACCAGATTAAAGCAAAAGATTATCGGTATAGTTTTTATTTAATCCCTTATCAAATGAAAAAGAAAAGTAAGAATAAATGAAGAATCTGAACCACAAAGGCACAAAGGCACTAAGTTTCACGAAGTATTTCTTTGTACTTCTTTGTGTACTTAGTGTCTTGGTGGTTCAAGCACAGAAATAGAAAGACTTTGATAGCTTTAAAAATACAAAATGAGGATAAAAGATTATTTGTATAGTTCTATTCAAAGCCTTGTTAAATGAAAAGTAAAAATTAAAAAGTAAGTATTAATGAAATATCTGAACCACAAAGGCACAACGGCACTATGTTTCACTAAGACTTTCTTTGTGTTACTCTGTGTTCTCTGTGTCTCTGTGGCTAATTCTCAAAAAGCAACAAGCTTCTCCCAATTAGAAAAAGATTTTCTCCATCCACCACAATCAGCAAAGCCTTGGGTGTTTTGGTATTGGTTGCATGGTGCAGTTTCTAAAGAAGGTATTACAGCCGATTTAGAAGCCATGAAAGAAGTAGGTTTAGGTGGTGCTTATTTAATGTTCATAAAAGATACCAACAGTACAAAAGTGGCTTATCAACCACAGGTTACTCAGTTAAGCAAAGAATGGTTTGCTATGGTCAGCTTTGCTATACAAGAAGCCGAACGTTTAAATATTCAACTCGGCTTTCATGTAAGTGATGGATTTGCATTGGCTGGCGGTCCTTGGATTACCCCTGAATTAAGTATGCAAAAAATTGTAAGTAGTAAAACTTATGTACAATCAGGCAATAAAAATATTCAATTAGCACAACCAGAAACCAATGCTAACTATTACAAAGACTTAGCAGTATTTGCGTATCCTTCAACTTCTGTTATCGGGTTTCAAAAAAAGTTGACCGTAAAAGTGAGTTCAAGTTTGGGCAAAGCTCCACAAACTTTAGCTTATATAACTGATAAATCAGAAACCTTTAAAGCAGATAGCAATTGCTTTATACAATATGAATATCAGCAAGCATATACCATGCGTTCTGTAACTATTTATAGTACCAATAACTATCAAGCATTAAGATTAAAAGTGCAGTCAAGTAATGATGGAGTTTTGTTTCATGATGTGCAACAACTCATTCCTCCTCGTCATGGTTGGCAAGATAGTGATGAGCCGTACACGTTTTCAATTCCAGCAACTACAGCAAAATATTTTCGTTTTGTTTGGGATAAAAAAGAAACTGAACCTGGAGCTGAAAACTTAGATGCAGCCAAATGGAAAGCTAGTTTAAAAGTAAAGCACATCATACTCAATGATGAACCAGTTGTCGATCATTATGAAGCCAAAAATGGAAGTGTTTGGAGGGTAGCAGCTCCTGCAAATACTTTAACCAAAACAGATGCCATTCCTTTGAAAAATATAATTAACCTAACCGGTAAGATAGATAAGAATGGAAAACTTCAATATGAGTTACCCAAAGGCAATTGGACGATTGTAAGAATAGGTATTACAACTACAGGTCATAAAAATGAAACTGCAGGTGGTGGCAAAGGTTTAGAGTGTGATAAGTTTAATCCTGTTGCTGTAAAATTACAGTTCGATAATTGGTTCAATAAGATTTACAATTCAGTAGATTCCGCAACTGCTAAAGAAGTCATCAAATTATTTCATGTAGATAGTTGGGAATGTGGTAGTCAAAATTGGACTAATAATTTTCCTGCTGAATTTAAGAAAAGAAGGGGCTACGATTTGTTGCCTTACTTACCTGTAATGGCTGGGGTTCCTATTGAGTCAACTACAAAGAGTGAACAAGTATTACATGATGTAAGACAAACTATTGCAGAATTAGTGAATGATGTTTTTTATGGCACATTAAAACAATTGGTACAACAAAAAGGATTGGCATTTTCTGCTGAAAGTGTTGCTCCAACTATGTTGAGTGATGGGATGCTACACTACAAAAATGTAACCATGCCAATGGGTGAATTTTGGAATAACAGTCCTACACATGATAAACCCAACGATATGTTAGATGCCATTAGTGCAGCACATGTGTATGGAAAACAAATTGTTCAGGCAGAATCCTTTACCACATTAAGAATGAATTTGAACGAACATCCAGGAAATCTTAAAGCATTAGGGGATAGAAATTTTGCTTTAGGTATCAATAAAATGGTATTGCATGTAATGATGCATAATCCTTGGATGAATAAACAACCTGGCATAACACTTGATCCCATTGGTTTGTACTATCAACGCAACCAAACTTGGTTTAAGCAAAGTAAGGTTTGGATAGATTATATAACTCGTTGTCAAGCTATCTTACAACAAGGAAAACCTGTGGTTGACGTAGCAGTGTTTACAGGAGAAGAATTACCTCGTCGTTCGGTTTTGCCAGATGTATTGGTAAATACTTTACCCGGAATTTTTGGTAAAGAAAGGGTAGAAGCTGAGCAAAAAAGATTGGCCAACATCAATCAACCACTAAGAAAAATTCCAGATGAAGTAACCCATTCAGCCAATATATATGATGCCAATGATTGGGTTAATCCGTTGAATGGTTATAACTACGATTCATTCAATCCAGATGTTTTGATGAACATGAAAGTGATTAATGGAAATGTAATTACCCAAGGTGGTGCAACGTATAAAATATTGGTAATTCCTGCATATACTGCAATGAATCCAAGCAATAAAATTAGCATTGCTTCTATCAAAAAAATTATTGAGTTGGTGAATGCAGGAGCTACTGTTTTAATTGATTCAGCTTATAAAAAACTATTTGTTCAAAATGGTGTTGCTTTCAATTTTATTGGAGAGAAAAACATGTTAGCTTCTTCTTTAGGCAAAGGAAAGTTTGTATTAACGCCTTTTGTTGAAGAGAGCTTTTTAGAACTTAATTTATTGAAAGATGTATCCTTAATAAAAAAACAATCAGAATGTCAGAAATTAGTATTTACGCATCGAAAAAAACATACAACGGATATCTATTTTTTATCGAATCAAAGTGCTAGAAAAGAAACATTTACTATTGCTTTTCGAATCACCAATAAATTACCCGAATTATGGCAAACGACTTCTCCTTTAATTTCAAAAATTAAGAATTGGTCTGTAAAAAATGGAGCTACAATTGTTACACTTTCTCTAGAGGCATACGAATCTGTATTTGTTGTGTTTAAAGATGCTGCCTTATTAAATGAGTCTGTACATACTCAAACAGAAAATAAGATTTCAACAACTATTAATTGGAAAAATAGTTGGCAATTGTATTTTGACTCTACACTTGGTGGACCTATCAAACCAAACATTACATATGAACTTACCGATTGGGCTGCCAATACTGATTCTAGTATTCGATATTACTCAGGATCAGTGGTTTATAAAAATAGTTTTGATTTGCAACAATTAAAGACTGTAAAACTATGTGTAGACCATTTGGAAGGATTGGCAACAGTAAAAGTTAATGGAATAGATTGTGGCACTATTTGGACAAAGCCTTATCAAATAAATATTAGCAAGGCCATAAAGGTTGGAGAAAACACTATTGAAATAATTGTAACCAATACTTGGAATAATCGGTTAATTGCTGATAGTAAATTGCCTCAACAAAAAAGAATTACATACACCATGCATCCATTTAATTGGAGTAATAAAAAATTGCAATCATCAGGAATTATAGGAGATATAAAAATTTCGATTACTCAATAATTGTATTTTTTGGAAAATGTTCCATAGAATTACTACTGTACAAGATTGTCCTTCGCAATTTTTGCTCAGGATAAACTCACCACAGCAGCTGAAAGCAGTGCTACATTTGATTTCATAAAAAAAGCCCCAATAAAATTGGAGCTTCGTAGCGAAATCGGGATTTGAACCCGAGACCTCAGGGTTATGAATCCTGTGCTCTAACCAACTGAGCTATCTCGCCATTTTGGGCTGCAAATATAGTAGGTTTTTTTAAAAAGCCATGTTTAGTTCAAAAAATATTTAACTACTATGGTCAGCTACAATAACCCATTTGCCATTTATTTTTCTAAGTAACAGGGTATAATGTCCACTAATGTCTCCAACAGTTCTTTTTAAATGCCATTTTCCTACTACAAAATAATATTCTACAGATAGTTTTTGCATACTAATAATGGTAGATGTAAATTTTCCCATATAACTAGTATCAGGGTATCCTTTTTTATAGTTTTCTAAAGTGGTGTTATAGCCATATTTTGGTCCGCTTTTGCCAATAAACAAAAGGCTATCACTTTGCCAGTAGCCATTCATAAAAGCATTTAAGTTGCCGCTATTCCAAGCGTTTTCTTGTTGTTTTAGCATTTGTTTTATGGCTAATTCATCTTTATTCTGGGCAAAAGTGTATGTGCAAACAATTACTACAATTGCTGTTAACCAAGCTTTTTTCATGTGTACAATATTTATTTAAATATACAGACATTCATTGCTATTGCAGCATGTACTTACCTGTAATTGATTATCTTTCATTTATGAATTATAAAACTCATTTGAAAAAAGATAAGCAATTAGCTGCCATTCTGCCGAACGAAAATTTTACACTTACGCTACAAAAAAATATTCCGCTTCGTTTAATGGCAAGTATTATGAGTCAACAATTAAGCACCAAAGTTGCTGCAGTTATTTATAATAGATTTATAGAAATTTATAAAGGAAAAGAACCAAAACCTCAACAAGTTTTAGACACCGATTTTGAAGTGCTAAGGGCAATTGGGTTGAGTAATAATAAAGTACGTTATATTCAAAATGTTGCAGCCTTTTGTTTAGAACATTCAATTACCGATAAAAAATTAGCAGCTTTAGAAAATGAGGCAATTATTGATTTGCTTACTCAAATAAAAGGTGTTGGCAAATGGACAGTTGAAATGTTGCTGATGTTTAGTTTAGGAAGAGAAGATGTTTTTGCTGTAGACGATTTAGGTATTCAACAGGCAATGATTAAACTATATAATTTAGATACAAGCAATAAAAAAGAAATGCAAGCTGCCATGATGGCGATTGCAAATAAATGGAAGCCTTACAGAACGTATGCTTGTTTGCATTTATGGAAATGGAAAGATGCTGTTGCCAATTAATTTTGTTGAAATTTTAGTATTCTTTGTAAATGGAACCACAACGTTATATTGCTCATTTAGATTTAGACAGCTTTTTTGTTAGCGTTGAAATGCTGAATAATCCTTCCTTAAAAGGAAAAGCGGTAATTGTTGGTGGTTCAGCAGATAGAGGTGTAGTTACTACTTGTAGTTATGAGGCTAGAAAATTTGGTGTACGTAGTGCAATGCCTATGAAAAAAGCCATGCAGCTTTGTCCTCATGCAATTTTGGTAAGAGGCACTAGAAGTGAATATAGTAGATACTCAAGATGGGTAACAGAAATTATTGCTGCAAAAGCTCCATTGTTTGAAAAAGCAAGTATTGATGAATTTTATATTGACTTAACAGGAATGGATAAATTCTTTAATCCATATCAATGGACAATTGATTTACGTAATGAAATAATGGAGAAAACCCAACTGCCTATTTCTTTTGGATTGGCTAGCAATAAAATGGTGGCTAAAATTGCTACCGATGAGGCAAAACCCAATGGTTATATGTTTATTGAACCTGGCATGGAAAAGGCTTTTTTAGCACCCTTGCCTGTAAATAAATTTTCAGGTGTTGGCGAACAAACCTACATCGCTTTAAAAGAAATGGGCATTTATCATATTGGCGATATTTTAAAACATCCTATTGAACAGTTGGAAAAAAAGTTGGGAAAATGGGGGGTAGATTTATACTCAAAAGCACAAGGTATTCATTATGGTATTGTACAGCCTTATCATGAAGCAAAATCTATTTCTACAGAAAATACATTTGAAGAAAATAAAACCGATATAGATTTTTTATTGAGTGAATTGGTGAGAATGACGGAGAAAGTTGCTTTTGAACTACGAAAAGAAGAGAAATTAACCGGTTGTATTGCCGTAAAAATTCGATATCCGAATTTTGAAACCACATCTAAACAAGTAGCAATTAGTTATACGTTTAGCGATGATGAATTGATACCTATTGCAATAAAACTTTTTCATGAATTGTATCGAAAAAAACAGCCTATTCGATTGTTAGGTGTTCGTTTAAGTGAATTAACTAGTCATGTATTGCAAACAAGTTTATTTGATAATACAGAAAAGAAAACCAATTTGTATAAAGCTATCGATGATGTAAAAGTAAAGTTTGGAAAATCAGCTTTGCAAAAAGCAAGAACCATAAGAACAGAAAACAAAAAAGACCATTCTTCTACCAATGAAGAATAGTCTTTTAAGAATTTATAAAATACTTTTAGATTAAGCAGTTAATAATTGTAAACAGTGTTTTATTCTCTTGGCTGTTTCTGAAATGCCAATCATACTTGCAATTTCAAAAACACCTGGTCCAAATTTTCCACCTACCAACATTACTCTAAATGGTAACATGAGTTCCCCTGCTTTTAAGCCATGTGTGTTCGCTAATTCTTTAAATGTGCTTTCTAAAGTTACAGCATCTTTATTATCTACACCTTCAAAAGCAGCAATTAGTTCAGTGAAAAATGTTTTCTTTTTTTCATCCCATTTTGGTTGAATGGCAGCAGTATCAATGGTTGTTGGTGCTACAAAGAAAAAACTAGCTTGAGTAACAAAATCGTTTAAAAGTGTACATCTATCTTTAACAAGGGTAAGCACTTTCTCAAAAAATATATCGTCTGAAATGGTTATTTTTTCTGCTTCAAATAATGTTTTTACTTGAGTTGAATAATGTGCAACTGGTGTTTGTTTAATCCATTCATGGTTGTACCATTTTGCTTTTTCATAGTCAAATTTGGCACCGCCTTTATGCACTTTTTCCATGCTAAAGCGTTCTATTAATTCATCCATCGAAAAAATTTCTTGTCCACTTCCATCGTTCCAACCTAAAGCCGCAAGCATATTTACAAAAGCTTCAGGTAAAAAACCTCTTTCTCTAAAACCTGTAGTTTGTTCGTTTGTTCTTGGGTCTTTCCAATCCATTGCAAATACCGGAAATCCAAGTCTTTCACCGTCTCTTTTGCTTAGTTTTCCATTACCATCAGGTTTTAAAATCAGCGGTAAATGAGCCCATTGAGGCATGTTTTCTAAGCCAAATAAATATTTCCAAAGTAGAATGTGTACAGGAGCACTTGGCAGCCATTCTTCCCCTCTAAATGCATGCGATATTTGCATTAAAAAATCGTCTACAACAACTGCTAAATGATAGGTAGGCATACCATCTGCTTTTAATAAAACCTTATCATCAACTTGGTTAGTATTAAAATGCACATCACCTCTAATCATATCTGTAAAATGTACATCTTCATTTTCTGGTAACTGAATACGAATTACATGTGGTGCATTGTTTTGTAATAAATTCTCTACTTCTTCTGCAGTTAGCGTTAACGAATTTTTCATTTGCAATCTTGTTTGATTGCTGTATTGAAAATTGGCTTTTTCCTTTCGTTTTGCATCTAATTCTTCTGCAGTGTCAAATGCATAATATGCTTTTCCTTGTTCTATTAATTGAGTAGCATATTGTTTGTATAAATGCTTTCTTTCACTTTGCTTATAAGGGGCAAAAGGTCCACCAATTAATGGGCTCTCATTGGGTTCAATGCCACACCATTTCAAGGTTTCATAAATATAATTTTCAGCTCCTTCAACAAATCTTGTTTGGTCTGTATCTTCAATTCTTACAATAAAATCGCCACCATATTTTTTGGCAAAAAGATAATTAAACAAAACAGTTCTTATTCCACCTAAATGCAAACCACCTGTTGGTGACGGAGCAAAACGTACACGTACTTTTTTAGTCATATTATTACATTCTATTTAATCGAAACTTTGGTTGCTACTTGCCGCCAATTTTAATAATCTATCGAATTGTGCAGGATTAATATCGTTATAGAAATAGTAAATCGGGTCTACAGGTTGTCCGTATCTATGTACTTCATAGTGGCAATGAGGCCCTGTACTTTTTCCAGTGCTACCAACATAGCCAATAACTTCTCCACGTTTAACACTTTGTCCGGTTCTTGCTTTTACACGAACCATGTGTCCATACAAAGTTTCGTAGCCGTAACCATGATTAATTACAACATTATTTCCGTATCCACCACTACTAAAGCCAGCTTCTTTTACTGTTCCATCAGCTGTTGCATAAATAGGAGTGCCTTGTGGTGCTGTAAAATCTAAACCTGCATGAAATTTTGTAACTTTATAAACTGGATCAATTCTATAACCAAATCCACTAGCAATTCTATTTAGATTTTTATTACTTACAGGTTGAATTGCCGGAATTGCAGCCAATAATTTCTCTTTATTTTTAATCATTCCATCAATTTCAGCATAGCTTTTGTCCATGAAAGCCACACGTAGCGAAAGATTATTTAATTGTGATCTCATTCCTTCCACCAAATCGTTTTCACTCAGTTTTTGTACCAAGTTTACCTCTTTGGTTTTCTCCATCTCTTGGATACGAACACTATCAGGAATAGGATTGGCTTCGAAAATAGAACGATAAACGGTGTTATCTCTATCTTCTAATTCTTTCATTTGTAATTGCAATTGTTCAACCCTGTCTTGTAAAACGGTATAATCGTCTTTTAAATTTGCATTTTGCTGCATCAATCTTTTCTCATTGGTAGATGGAAAATATCTATATGCAATACTTACAATAATAAAAGCAGTAACCAAAGCGGTTGCTAAAAACCCAAATACACGCAGCAATTTTACTCGAAAGGGTGTTTCAAGTTTTTCGTAGCGTAGTGTATGTGTATTATAGTAATACTTAATTTTCTTCATATGTTCAATGTGTTCTTCATTCATTTTTCATGAAAGCAAATTACATTTCACCGTAAAATACTTTCCTTGAAATCTGAATAAGGTAGGGGCTACACCATATTACATGGGTTCAAAACCTTAACTTCGCAGCCCTTAAAAGTTGTCAAAGATAATTTTTATAACTTACTTCAATCTATTTTTAAATTTTGGTTGTTTATGATTACTAGTTCTGAAATACGTGAACAGTTTTTAAACTTTTTTAAAAGCAAGCAACACCAAATTGTAGCTTCTGCACCTATTGTTATAAAAAACGATCCTACTTTATTGTTTACCAATGCAGGTATGAATCAGTTTAAAGACTATTTTCTTGGTAATAGACAGCCAAATGCAAATCGTGTTGCCGATACACAAAAGTGTTTACGTGTTAGCGGAAAACACAACGATTTAGAAGAAGTGGGTGTAGACACCTACCATCATACTATGTTTGAAATGTTGGGTAATTGGAGCTTTGGCGATTATTTTAAAAAAGAAGCGATTGCATGGAGTTGGGAATTATTGACAGAAGTATACAAGCTAGATAAAGAAAGATTGTACGTAACCATTTTTGAAGGCGATGCAAAAGAAGGGTTGGAGAAAGATGAAGAAGCATTTAATGAGTGGAAAAAATGGATTGCTGAAGACAGAATTTTGTTAGGAAACAAAAAAGATAATTTTTGGGAAATGGGAGATACAGGGCCTTGTGGACCTTGTAGTGAAATACATGTAGATTGCCGTAGTGATGAGGAAAGAAAATTGGTTGATGGAAAAACATTGGTAAATAACGATCATCCTCAAGTAATCGAAATTTGGAACAATGTGTTCATGCAATTTAACCGTTTAAAAGATGGTTCATTACAATCTTTACCGGCTAAACATGTAGATACAGGAATGGGCTTTGAAAGATTGGTACGTGTAATTCAGAAAAAACAAAGCAATTACGATACTGATGTTTTTACAGGAACAATTGCTGCCGTTGAACAAATTACGGGTAAGAAATACGATTTTTCAGATACAAAAGAAGCAATCGCATTTAGAGTTATAGCGGATCATATTAGAGCAATTGCATTTACAATTGCAGATGGACAATTACCAAGTAACAATGGTGCAGGCTATGTAATTAGAAGAATATTAAGAAGAGCAGTTCGATATTATTATTCTTATTTAGATTTTAAACAACCATTATTATTTCAGTTATTACCAGTCTTAGCAAAACAATTTGAACATGTATTTCCAGAATTAATCAATCAACTCGATTTTGTTTCTAAAGTAGTTCGTGAAGAAGAAGATGCTTTTTTAAGAACATTGGGTAAAGGAATTGAAAAGTTTACTGAAGAAGCCAAACGTTTAACAAATGAAAAAAATACAGTAGTCAATGGCAGTTTTGCTTTTGAGTTAAATGATACATACGGATTCCCTATCGATTTAACACAGCTAATGGCTACAGAAATAGGATTTACTGTAGATATGTTAGGATTTGAAACAGAAATGCAGCAGCAAAAAAATCGTTCAAAAGCAGCAGCAGCAGTAGATGCAGAAGATTGGGTAATGGTGAATGATTTGCCCTCAACATTTATAGGATACAACATTTTACAAACAACCACACAAGTTGTAAAATATAGAAAAGTAAAAGCAAAAGGAAAAGAAGCGTATCAAATTGTGTTGAACAATACACCTTTTTATGCAGAAAGTGGTGGTCAGGTTGGAGATAAAGGGGAGATTGTTTTTGACAATACAACCATTGCCATTTTTGATACGAAAAAAGAAAATAATCTTACTATACATTTTGCTGAAAGTTTACCCACAACTATTAGTGCCAATGTTGTAGCTACAGTAAATGCTCAGCTACGTTTGTCAACTGCTGCTAATCATACTGCAACACATTTATTACATTCAGCTTTAAGACAAGTTTTAGGCACCCATGTGGCTCAAAAAGGAAGTTTGGTAAACGATGAGCAATTGCGTTTCGATTTCTCTCATTTCAGTAAGGTTACTGAGGCTGAAATTGCCAATATAGAATCTATTGTTAATGAAAAAATTAGAGCCAATATACCTGTTGTTATTAAAGAAATGGATAAAGATGCAGCCGTAGAAATGGGTGCAATGGCATTGTTTGGAGAAAAATATGGCGATAAAGTTCGTGTTGTAATCGTTGACCCTGCTTATTCAATAGAACTTTGTGGAGGAACACACGTTGCTAATACAGGCGAATTAGGTTTTTTTAAAATTAAACATGAATCTGCTGTAGCAGCTGGTGTAAGAAGAATTGAAGCTGTTAGTGGCAAGTCTTCTGAAGCATTTATTAATGAACAGATACAGCAATTGAATCAAGTAAAACAAGCGTTTAACAATCCTAAAGAATTGTTGAAATTTATAGATAACGTATTACTTGAAAATAAAGATTTAAAAAAGAAAATTGAAGGGTTAGAAGCAAAACAATTACAGGTTTTAAAACAAGAATTAATACAAAAAGTAAAAACGGTAAATGGTATTCAATTTATAGGTGAACAAATTACTGTCAATAGCGGTGATGCTTTGAAAAAGTTATGTGTTGACATAAAAGCTATTGTGCAAAACACTTTCATTGTTTTGGTTGCTCAAATAGAAGGAAAAGCATTTGTTGCAGTATCTGTAGATGAAACTTTGCAAAACAGTTTAGGGTTAGATGCTACTAAAATTATTAAAGAACAAGTTGCTCCACTCATTAAAGGTGGTGGAGGTGGACAAAAAACCTTAGCGACTGCAGGTGGACAAGATGCTAGTAATTTACAAAAAGTAATTGCTACTATTCAACAATTAATTCCATAATCTGTTACGCATATTCGTATTTTCAACTCCGCTTTTGCGGAGTTTTTTTATTGATAAATCTTTACTGCTATGAAATTATTCATTTTTACCTCACTTATCTTTATTGTAACATCACTTCAAAGTCAAGTTTACAAATCAAAAGAACCATTGGTGCATACTTACTCAATTGTTGCAAAAGATAGTGTAACGGGTGAATTAGCAGTTGGCGTACAAAGCCATTGGTTTAGTGTAGGTACAGCTGTACCTTGGATTCAAGCAGGTGTAGGTGCTGTAGCTACGCAATCTTTTGTAGATAAAAGTTATGGACCAAATGCATTGTCTTTATTAAAATTGGGTTATTCTGCTCAGCAAGCATTAGATAGTTTGGTGAAAATAGATGTAGGTAAAGATGTAAGGCAAGTAGCCATTATTGATAATAAAGGAAATGTTGCTGCTTATACAGGTAAAAATTGCATTCAGGTTGCCAATCATATAACAGGCAATATGTTTAGTGTACAAAGCAATATGATGTTGGGTGATAAAGTGTGTGTATCGATGAAAAATGTTTTTATAAAATCTGCTGGAAAACCTTTGGCAGAGCGTATTCTGCTTGCTTTAGAGGCAGCACAAGCAGTTGGTGGAGATATTAGAGGCATGCAAGCTGCTGCAATTGTTGTTGCAAATGGAAAAGAAACAGAAGTTTGGAATAATAAATCAGTTGATTTAAGGGTAGATGACCATCAACAGCCATTGAGAGAACTAAGACGTTTATACAATGTACACATGGCTTATGATTACATGAATAAAGGGGATATTGCTGTAGAAAATAAGGATATGCAATTAGCTATGCAATGTTATGCTGCTGCAATGAAAATGTTTCCACAAAATATAGAAATGCAATATTGGACTGCCATTGCTTTAGCCAATAACAATCAATTCGAAAAAGCAAAAAAGATGCTTTTGAATATTTATTCCAAAGATGCCAACTGGAAAAAATTAACCCAACGTTTACCTGCTGTAGGATTGCTTCAGTTGCCCCCAAAACAGTTAGAAGAGTTGATTAAATAAAATCTTTGTTTAGAGTTTTATACTTCAAGGATTTAATCAAATACTTTCGCTTTTTGCGTTGTTAAGAACAATTATTAACTTAAAGTTGATGCCTGTATCTTTGCAAAATGGTAATATTAAATGCTACTTACGTTGTTTCTTCGCCAGATGTGGCTATGTGTCCACCAGCAGACAAAGCTGAATATGCTTTTATTGGAAGAAGTAATGTGGGCAAATCTTCTTTAATCAATATGATTTGTAACCGACAAAAGTTGGCAAAAACTTCTGCTTCACCTGGAAAAACCCAGTTAATCAATCATTTTTTAATAGAAAGTACTTCTGCTGATAGAGGACCAAAAGTAAAATGGAATCTAGTAGATTTACCAGGGTATGGTTATGCAAAAATTTCCCAATCGAGTAGAAGAAGATGGGAGCAAATGATAGAAAATTATCTACGAAAAAGAGAAAATTTAGTAAACGTCTTTGTATTAATAGATAGTAGACACTCGCCTCAAAAAATAGATTTAGAATTTTTAACCAATTTGGGTAAATGGCAAATTCCGGTTACAATAGCTTTTACCAAATCAGATAAAGAAAAACCTGCCGTTGTAGACAGAAATGTACGTGCATTTTTAGATGCTATGAGAGAAACATGGCAATTTTTACCCCAAAGTTTTGTAACCAGTGCCGAAAAAAATAAAGGACGAGAAGAGATTTTAACATTTATTGAGCAGTGTAATAAGAGGTGGTTGAGTGAGGAGTAGATACCACTTGAGTATTTTTTCTTGAAATTTTTCGATTTTTTTTGATTTATATTTTTATTCTTTTTTTTAGAAATTAAACAGTAATTAGGTTAAAAATTTGTATTTATCTAGTTTTTTACTTTATTAATTAACAATTTTCTATTTGGTTTTTTTAAAGGCTAATTTTTTTTCTTCTTTCGCAACTTTTTTTAATTGCCAGTTGTCTATATTTAACAAATTGTTAAACATTAAAAGCAAAACCGAATGAGAAAACTAATTACGAGTGTTTTGTGTCTCTTGCTGTTTTTTAATCAGCTTACGGCACAAACGAGTAGAACTGTTACGGGTAAAGTAACTGATGAAAAAGGAAATCCAGTTGTTGGTGCTTCTGTTATTGTTAAAGGAGGTACAAAAGGTACAGTTACGGATGACAATGGAAACTACACAATCACAATTCCTCAGTCTTCAAAGTCTTTAATTGTTTCTAGTGTAAATTATGGAACAAAAGAAATTTCTATTTCAAATAAAACTTCTTATAATATTAGTCTTCTTTCTAAAGATTCAGAGCTTAGTGAAGTTGTTGTAGTTGGTTATGGTACACAAAGTAAAAAAACAAACGTACAATCTGTAGGTATTATTAAAGCCGACGCATTTCAAAATCAGCCGGTTGCAAGTGCTACACAGGTATTACAAGGTCAAGTAGCAGGTGTTCAAATGACAAATTCTTCAGGTGTTTTAGGGGCTCAGTCTAGTGTAAGAGTTAGGGGTGCTTCCTCAATTTTAGCTGGTGGTCAACCTTTATATGTAATTGATGGTGTGCCTATGAACGATAACGTTTTATCGGGAGCTCAAGGTGGAGGTACTGGTCTTAATCCTTTAATTGATATTAATCCTAACGATATTGAGTCAATATCAGTATTAAAAGATGCTGGTGCTGCAGCTATTTATGGATCTAGAGGTACCAATGGTGTAATTTTAATCAAAACAAAAAAAGGAAAAAATGGGCAAAAAACTAAAGTAAATCTTGATTTGTTTACTGGTCAGTCTAATCCTACTGATTTAATTGAAATGATGAATGCGGATCAATTGAGACAGTACACAACTGATTACAGAACTATTAGAAATACTCCAGGAGCGGCATTGCCTACAGGTGGTTTTGATTGGATTAATGCAACTGTTAGAAAAGGAACTGTAGACAATGTATCTGCTTCTGTAATCGGTGGAACTGAAAAAACTAAATTTTATCTTGGTGCTACTTACTATAAAGAAAAAGGTTACACAATTGGTAACGATTTAGATAGAATTTCTGGTAGATTAAATCTTGAACATGATGTAAATAAGAATTTTAAAGTTGGTGCTAACATTAATATATCAAACACTAATAGTGATAGAATTGGTGTTGAAAACAATACAAACGCTCCTCTAACATCTTCTTATTTACAACTTCCTTGGGTACAACCTTACAATGCAACAGGAGGCTTTGTAAACACAGGATTTATTCAAAATGTACTGGGTTTAGAGGCATTAAATATTAATGACTTTGTATCAAGAAGAACTTATGGAAATGTGTACGCTGAATTGAAGTTTTTAAAATATTTGACTTTTAGAACTGATTGGGGAGCAGACTTGGTTCAGAATGAAGAAAGGGGAAGAACCAATAGTTTATTTTTACCAGGTGGTTCTGGGTTTAGAAATGTTTTTCAAGATCAAAAGTGGTTAACTACAAATACACTAACTTTTGACCACAAAATAAATAAACATAGCATGAATGTGCTTGTTGCACAAAGCTATGAAACTTCAAATTTCGATGGAATTCAAGTTGGGGGGTCTGGTTTTGCAAGTGATGACTTGCCAAACGTTGGTTCTGCCTCAACCCCTACAACAACATTTGCTAGTAGAACAGGTTGGGCTCTAGCCTCTTTTTTTGGAAGAGCTACTTATAGTTATGATTCTAAATACAACTTAGAAGTTACTGGAAGAAGAGATGGATCATCAAGATTTGGTGACAATAGAAAATTTGGTAATTTCTGGTCAGTAGCTGGAGGCTGGGTAATTTCTGATGAAAATTTCTTCAAGAATATTAAATTTATCAATCTTTTAAAATTAGGTGCTAGTTATGGTACATCAGGAAATGATCGTATTGGTAATTTTCCTTTCCAAGCTTTTTATGGTGGAGGAACAGGGGCTGACTATAACAGTGCGGCTGGTTTAATACCTACACAGGTTCCTAACCCTGATTTACAATGGGAGCAAACAAACCAATGGAACATTAGTTTGAATTTAAGTATGTTAGAGTCTAGAGTAAATGTTACTGTCGACGTATATAATAAGAAAACACTTAATAATCTAGTAAATTTACCAATACCATGGACAACTGGATTTGGTGCACAAACTAGAAATGCTGGTGAGGTAGAAAATAAGGGGGTTGATGTTTCAATTAACACAACAAATATTACTTCTAAGAATTTTAGTTGGAATACTAGTCTCAATATTGGGTTCTTAAAGAATACTGTATTGTCATTACCAGAAAATAGAGACCCAGAAGGTCGTAATTTTATAGCAGGTTCTGCTGCTCAAAGAGCAATTGTTGGGCAGTCACTAAATACCTTTTATTTAATCAGATATGTTGGTGTGAATCCTCAAACAGGAAACGCAGAATGGTTGAATAGAAACGGAGCAATTACTACAAATCCTCTTGCTAATGATAGAGTTGTTGCGGGAAGTGCTATTCCAAAGTTTACTGGCGGATTTACAAACAATTTTAGATACAAAAATTTTGATATATCTGCATTTTTTAATTTTTCTTATGGTAATAAAGTGTTGATTGACGGATTGAGATTTACTGAAAATTTAAATGCGGCTAATGGCTTTAATAAAGCAACTAACGTACTTAACTTTTGGAGAAAAGCAGGCGATCAAGCATTTGCACCTGCTTTAAATAGCTCTACTGCATTAATTTTTAACCAACTTTCTACACTTCAGTTAATGGATGGTTCTTACTTAAGATTGAAAACCTTGTCTTTTGGTTACACGCTACCAAAGTCAATTCTATCTAAGACAAATGTGATTCAGTCTATGAGATTTTATGTTTTAGGTCAAAATTTGTGGATACTACAAAACAAGAATTTTAGAGGACCAGATGCAGAAGTTTCTGCTAATGGAGCTAGCAACACTGTACAAGGTGAATCATTCTTTGCTTTACCTCAAGCAAAGTCTGTAACAGTAGGTTTAAATATAACATTTTAATTTAAATAGAATAACTTAAGAATTATGAAATATTCAAAATTATTTATCATATTGCTTTTTTTTACAGCTATAGTTAGTTGTACTAAAAAAAGTTTAGATATTACGCCGGAACAAAGTTTATCAGATGTAGCTGCACTTTCAAGCAAAGTCACAGCTCAAAGTGTTTTACTTGGTGTATACAGTACTGCTCAAAGTTTAGATGCCTTTGGGGCTGGTCCTCAAATTGTAGGAGATTTTCAAGCAGATAATGTTGACTTTGTAGGATCTTTTCCTACGTTGCAAGACATTAAACTTTACAGTACTTTGTCTACTAATGCTACAGTAGCTGGTTGGTGGCAAGTCCATTATCAACTAATAATACGTGCTAATACTGTAATTAGTAGAGTGCCATCAATTGCAGATCCTACTTTTACCACAGCAGAAAAAAACCAAATGGTTGCAGAGGCTAAGTTTTTGAGAGCTTTGGCATATTTCCAATTGGCAAATTTGTTCTCACATCCTTATCAAATTTCTAATGGAACTAATTTAAGTGTTCCATTAGTTACAGAACCATTTACTGGTGTTATTACTTTACCAGCTAGAGCTACTTTAAATGAAGTTCATGCCCAAATCAAAAAAGATCTAGACGAAGCAATAGCAGCTCCACTTCCTGCATCATACACAGCTGCTGCTGACACACGTGGTAGAGCAACTATTGGTGCGGCTAGAGCATTATTATCAAGATTAGCATTGTATAGAGGAGAATGGGCTGCTGCTGAAAGTGCTGCTAACGCTGTTATAAGTAACACTGCTGTTTATTCGATAATTTCAACAGCATATAACTATGGAAGAAATACTAGTGAAGATATATTTTCTTTGCAAATGACTGCTACTGATAATTCAAGAACTGGTTCTGGCGGTTGGGCAAGTTATTATCGTCCTGCTGCATTAGGCGGTAGAGGTGATTGTCCAATGACTTCAGATTTAGAAGCTGCTTTTCAAGCTGAGCCGGGTGACCGTCGTTTTGCTTTGGCTGCTCTTGGTGTTGCCGCTGATGGAATTTCAAAAAGATTTACATTGAAATTTCCAGATGCTGTTAATAATACAGATAATTCGCCATTAATAAGATTACCTGAAATGTATCTTAATAGAGCTGAAGCATTGGCTCAACGAGATGGGCTAAATCAAACATCAGTAGATTTAATCAATGTTTTAAGAGCTAGAGCTGGATTGACTAATTTGACTTTATCATCCTTTACTTCGAAACAGGCTTTGATTGATGCTATTTTAAATGAAAGAAGAAAAGAGTTGTGTTTTGAAGGTCATCGTAGAATGGATTTATTGAGAAATGGAAAGGCGTTAGCTACAGGTGCATTAGCAAGTGTTTCTGTTCCAGGAGCAGATAAAACAATCATGCCGATTCCTCAGCGAGAAAGAGATAATAACAAAAATTTAGATCAAAATAAAGGTTACTAGTAGGTTTACCTTTATATAAATAAAAAAGAGGCTGTTTCAGTAGTTGAGACAGCCTCTTTTTATTCTAAACTATACATTCATTAATTATTGTATACTTTTCAATTCCAAGAACTTATTTTGTATACGGCACTTTCTGCTTTTGTTTAGCTAACTTATTTTACATTCTCAAATAATAATTGAATAAATCCAAAAATTTTTTCATAGATTATTAAGTTTACTGTAAGTTAGTTAAAAGTTTTAACAAATTTAATTTAAATGTTAATAATATTCTAAATGTTTAAATTGTATAAAATCAATGATTAGTATGTTGAAACAATTGTTTTTCTCTTATTTTTTGTTTTTAAGTAGCTTTTTTTTTGTTTTTCACCTCATATTTGTAATTAACAATTTATTTACATAATCCCCTAATTAAAAACTTTATGAGAAAACTCGCCTTAATGGTGATGTGCTTGTGTGTTAGTTTTATAACTGCATTTGCACAGAACAAAACAGTAAGTGGTAAAGTCTTAGATGAAAAAGGAAATCCTATATCAGGAGTTTCTGTTAAAGCAAAAGGTTCCACTATAGGAACTGCTACAAATGCTGAAGGTATTTTTCAATTTTCAGTACCCTCTTCAACTAAATCATTAGTATTTTCTTCTGTTGGATTTGTTCAGGTAGAAAAAAACGTATCAACATCAGGAGCTTTGACTGTTGTTTTAGTTAGTAAGTCAGAAAATTTAGATGATGTGGTTGTTACGGGATATCAAACGATTAAAAAGAGAGATGTTTCAGCTGCTATATCTAGGATCGGTGGTGACCAAATTGATAATCTGCCTATTGCAAACTTCGCCCAAGCAGCTCAAGGTCGTGTAGCGGGTGTTGCAATAGCTGCTGCTAATGGTGTACCAGGTGGTGCTTTAAGCGTTGTTATAAGAGGTGTTGGCTCTATCAGTGCAGGAACAACTCCTTTATATGTAGTTGATGGAGTACAAATAAATACAGGTGCTGGATCTATCAATACTCAAAACAATCCTTTAAATTTCTTAAATCCAAATGATATTGAATCAATTGAAATTTTAAAAGATGCCGCAGCTGCTTCTATATATGGTGCAAAAGCTGGAAATGGAGTAGTTTTAGTTACTACAAAAAAAGGAAAATCTGGAAAACCTAAGTTTACAGTAAATAGCTATCTTGGTCAATCTCAAGCTTTAAGATTATTACCCGTTTTAAATACACAAGATTGGTACAAAGTACGTTATGAAGCATTAGCCAATGCCAATCCTCGTTTAGATTCTCTTGGAATTAGTCCAACAGTATTCAGTAATTTAGGATTACCTGGCACAACACGTAAAGGTGCATTAGATAGTTTACCTACATATGATTGGCAAAATGAAACTTTTGGTGTTGGTAGAATTCAAAATGTAGATTTTTCAATGTCAGGAGGAGGTCAAAATTTAAGTTATTATGTTTCAGGATCTTATTCAAAACAAGAAGCATTCATTGCACCAACAGATTTTACTAGATCGGCATTATTATCAAAGTTAAGTTATAAAATTAACGATAAGCTTACACTCGATCAATCTACTAGTTTAAGTTACGTAAAACAATTAGCTCCATATAGTATCGGCAGTACAGGTTTTGGTAATCCTGCTTATTCTGCAGGTATGATTTTACCTATCAATCCATTTTATAATTCTGATGGAACGTATTTTGGTTTACCTTCTAGTACTACTCCTATGGTTGGTACATTCAATCATAATATATTAGCTGTAGGTGATTATGTAAAATATAACACAAAAACTAGTCAAATTGTAGCAAATGCTGTTCTAACATATAAACCTACTGCTAATATTACGTTTAGATCATTAGTAGGATTGGATTATAGATTAACTCAAGATCAACGATATCAAGATCCAAGAGTTAACGATGCGTTTGCTGTAAATGGTAGACTTTCAACTCAAAGTGATTGGAACACCAATTTTATAACAACAAATACTGTTGCATATAAAACAAAGTTTAATCAAGTGCATGATTTAGATTTACTAGGTGGAGTTGAGTTTAGAAAAGATGTAAATGAATGGTTTCAGGCAGATGGACAAACTTTTCCTTCTTCGCAGTTACAATATTTAAGTGCTTCAGCAATACCGGTTTCTGTATCAGGTGCATGGAGTGGTAGTGCAAATTTTTCTCAATTTGCTAAAGTGGGATATAAATATGATAATAAATATATTTTTAATTACACAGTTAGAAGAGACGGTTCTAGCAGATTTGGTCAAAATAAAAAATACGCACTTTTCCAATCTGTACAATTTGCATGGAATGCAAAGGAAGAGAGCTTCTTAAAAAATATAAATGATATTACAGATTTAAGACTTAGATTCTCTTATGGACAAAGTGGTAATGATCAAATTGGTAATAATCTGTTTGACGCGTTATATAGCCCGGCAAGGATTTATGGTAGCCAATCAGCGTTAAATCCTTCACAACTACCTAACCCAGATTTAACTTGGGAAACAAGAGAAGAAAGTAACATTGGTTTAGATCTTTCTTTATTCAAGAATAGACTTTCGTTTGTAGTAGATTTATATACACGTACTAATAAAAATCTTTTACTTAGTCGTCCTTTGTATTCTACTACTGGTTTTGGCTCAATTACACAAAACTTTGGTAGTGTACAAAATAGAGGTATAGAAATTTTGGTAGAAGGAAAGCCAATTGACGGAAAATTCAAATGGAAAACTAGCTTCAATATTGCTTTTCAAGAAAATCAGGTTACAAAATTATATGACGGATTACAAGTATTACCAAGTGATAATTCAATTCGTGTTGGAGTACCGTTGGGTTCATTTTTCTCAAGTGAATGGGCTGGTGTAAATCCAGCAACTGGAATGGGAATGTGGTATGATATAAATGGAAACATAACTTATAACCCACAAGCTGCGGATAGAAAAATTATCGGTAGTATTTTCCCTACTGCTTTTGGTGGGTGGACAAACAGTTTTTCATACAAAGGATTTAGTCTCGAAGTGTTTTTTCAATATGAATATGGAAGAACAAGACAAGATGGTCAATATGCACAAATGATGCGTATGGGTGGAGCTACTGTAAATCAATTACAATCAGGTTTTGATGAAAGATGGCAAAAACCTGGTGATGTTGCGACTGCACCAAGACCATTTAATGGGTTAGCTGATTTTAACAGTGCTGCATGGGGGAGTGGATCAAGATACTTGTTTAAAACAGATTATATCAGATTAAAGCAATTAACATTAAGTTACGATTTTGATGCTAAAATGTTAAAAAAATCAAAACTAGAAGGTGCTAGAGTATTTGTACAAGGTCTTAATTTATGGACTTATACAAAATGGACAGGGTATGATCCTGAATTTACAGGTGACAACTTTGGTATCATTCCACAATCAAAAAATTTAACACTAGGAATTCAAGTAAGATTTTAAAACTATGAAAATGAAAAAATATATTATAATAATATTGGCAGGTGTTAGTTTTTTATCTAACACCTCTTGTAAAAAACAACTTGAAATTGAGTCACGTAATTCACTTCCTGCTGACTTAGTTCTAATCAATAAAAGTGGAATTAATGCTGCAACAAATTCGGTTTATTCTGTTTTAAAAAGCGAAAGATTATATGGACGGGATTTGCTTTCTGTATCTGAAGCTATGGCTGATGTTGCTTTGGCTAATGGTAGATCTAGTAGACTTTTAGGTGAAAATAGAAATACCGCTTTGTCAAATATGGCAAATTGGGGTACTTCTTATGGAGCTTTAAATGAGATTAATTTAATTTTAGAAGCACTCCCTGGAATTCAAGATGCAACTACAGCTGAAAAAAACACTTTTGAAGGAGAATTAAAGTTTTTAAGGGCTCTCTATCATTTCGATTTAGTTAAGAATTATGCTTATATACCAACATTTGTAGTTCCTAGTCAAGACAGGGGGGGCATAGTATTGAGTATTAAAGGTATAATTAATCCAGATTCTGCAAAGTTATACAGACCAAGAAGAGCCTCAATTACAGAAACATATAATCAAATAATGTCTGATTTGTATGCAAGTTCAGCATTGTTGTCAAATGTAAATAGAGGTCTTAATTATGCAAATAAGAGAGCAGCTCTTGCGTTAGCTTCAAGAGTTTCATTATATCAGGGAAATTGGCAAAGGGCAGATTCTTTCGCAACTGCCGCTATTGCAGCTACAGGTGTTGGTCAAATGACAACTACTTCTAATTACAATAGTGGATGGAGAGCAAAGGATCATCCTGAAGCAATATTTCAAGTTTGGTATTCAATATTAGCAGAAAATCTAGGTGTTAACACTTCTCTTGCTGCAACTCATACAACTTTATCAGCTTTAGGTGCATTTGCTGGTGTTCGTCAAGGACAAGGTGATTTAGTACCTAATAATTTTCTTTTAACTCAATTAGGTATTTCAGGTTTCCCTGCAGCGCTAGTTACATCTAATAATCCTCCACCAACTTTGACTTATAGTTCAGATGTACGAAATACGATTTTTGAGTGGGGGGCCAACGCTTCTGGCAGATATGTTGAATGTACCAAATGGATGGGAAAAGCTGGTGGACCAAACTGGGACAATACAGTAGTTATACGTGTACCTGAACTTTATTTAAATAGAGCTGAGGCTCGCTATCAATTAGGCGATCAAGCTGGTGCTTGGGCAGACTTAAATTTCATTAGACAAAATAGAATCGTTGGATTTGTTGCACCTACAACTCCATTGACTGGTCAGGCATTACTTGACGAAATTTTGCGTCAAAGAATGCTTGAGTTTGCATTTGAAGGTTATCGTTTTTATGATTTAAAGCGTTATGGTTTAACAATAACAAAGACAAATCCAGTTGTAAGTTTACCTGCAACAGATTTTCGTATTTTACCACGTATACCAATTGCAGAGATTGATGGTAATCCAAACATGATTCAAAATTTTGGTTATTAATTTATTCATCTTAAATAAATAGCAAACCTGAATATTTAGTAACTTCAGTTTTACTTGAAATTGACTTTAAAAGTTATAAAAATGAAAAAAACAACTATATATAGTTTATTCTTAATTATCATTTCCTTTCAAACAGGCTGTATTAAGCAAATTGAAAAGAAATATGATGGAAATGTTGTAGCAGAAATTGATGCCGCTGTATTAAATTCAAACGCAACAGGAGTAGCTTACCCAATCATTGCAAGACATCCTAGAGGCGGTCTGCCTTTAAACACTACTAATTCTGCCACTTCTTGTAAAATTCCACAAGCTGACTCTACTTTGAGAAGAATTGGTAGGCAAATTGAAATTCGAATTAATTTAGTTGGTGCTCAATCTTCAACTGATAGAACTGTAGGATATCGATTAATTGCGTCTCCTATAACTTCATTCTCATTTCCAGCTACAGTTGCTTCAATTACAACTGCTGCTTCTTGCTCTAATCCTAATGTTGTTTTCGCTGCTCAAACACCAGCAGCTGCAGCAGCAACTTTAACAGTGTCGGATGCTGTTGCAGGAACACATTTCGGAATGTTATCAGGAAAAATTACAATTCCTGCTAATTCTTCTTTTGGTACTTTAACTATTCCTTTATTAGCTGGAACGGCATCTCCTGGAACAGCAAGATTTATCGGCATTCAATTAGATTCAACAGGAACTGTATTACCTTCTTTAAATTACAGAACATTAGGACTTGTAGTGGATCAACGGTAATTTTTATATCTTTTTCTGAAGAGGCTGTTTCACCAGAAACGGCCTCTTTTTTATTCCCCAAACTTATTCCTTACCTTTACTTTACCCGTTGCAAAACGGCAAATCAATTATTATGGCTAAACATGCATTTGAAAAGTTTATGAATTCTGAACCCACAGGGGCAAAGAAAAAAGAAATGGTAAAAGTTGAAAAACGAAATGCCAAAAAAGAAGCAAAAGCAATTGGAGATCTAAAGCGTCAAGAAAAATGGGAAAAGCTACATGGTGTAGTGAAAGAAAATCCCAATAATGGTTTTTCAAAAAAGAGCGAAAAGAAGATTGATAAAAAAGATATTCATTCCAGAAAAAATTTTTCTAGCAATTCAGTCTCAGAAAATAATTATACTCCAAAAGAAAAGAACAAACGATTTTCTTCTAATCAAAAATTTTCAAAAAACTACGTAAGAAGTAATAGTGACAAATACTTTAAGCCTGAAACTGGAACTTCAAAAAAAGAGGCAGAAGCTACAAACATAGAAATGCCACTTAATAAATACATTGCTCATGCAGGAGTTTGTGGTAGAAGAGAAGCGGCAGAATTGGTAAAACAAGGATTGGTTACTGTGAACGGTGATATTATATATGAACCAGGTTATAAAGTACTTGCCAAAGATGAAATTCAGCTAAAAGGCAAACGTTTATTTATTCAGAAAAACTTGGTATATATTCTTTTGAACAAGCCTAAAGACTATATCACTACTTCTGCCGATCCTAATGGTAGAAAAACAGTTTTAGATTTATTGAAAGATGCCACACCAGAACGTGTTTATCCAGTAGGTAGATTGGATAGAAATACCACAGGCGTATTGCTATTAACGAACGATGGTGAATTGGCACAGAAATTAACACATCCAAGTTATCAAATCAAAAAAGTGTATGCTGTTAGACTAGATAAGCCGATTACCAAAAAAGACTTCGATGCAATTATTGCTGGCTTAACATTAGAAGACGGATTTATTCAACCAGATATGCTTGCGTATAGCGATGCAAAAGATAAAACGCAGTTAGGTATTGAAATTCATAGTGGTAAAAACAGAATTGTGAGAAGAATTTTTGAGCATTTGGGTTATGAAGTAAAAAATTTAGATAGGGTAATGTTTGCTAATCTTACTAAAAAAAATGTAGAGAGAGGAAATTGGCGTTTTTTAAATCAGCATGAAATTAGAGCTTTGAAATTCTTGAATCAAAGTTTCACGAAAAAGCCAATTTCAGAGGAAAATACTTTCACTACCGATTAAATCAGTTGATACTTTTTTCGTAAGAAATTCATTACAATATGACACCCCTAGAAATTATTTTCGAAAACGATAATTTTATAGCTATCAATAAACCTTCTGGTATGCTTTCAATACCTGATAGAATGCAAAGTGAGGTATCTTTAAAAGACATTCTTTTAAAAAAGTATACCCAAATTTATACTGTACACCGCTTAGATAAAGATACGAGTGGTGTAATTGTATTTGCGAAAGATGAGGTAACTCATAAACAATTATCAATGTTGTTTGAAGGTAGAGAGGTAAAAAAATTCTATTATGGATTGGTAAATGGTAGTTTATTAAATGCCACAGGTACCATTGAAACAGGCATAATGGAACACCCTGCAAAAAATGGCACAATGATTACCCATGTTAAAGGGAAACTTGCGGTTACAGATTATGAAGTAGTAGAAAATTTTAGAACCTATTCTTGGATAAAATATCAAATCCACACAGGAAGAACACATCAAATTAGAGTGCATTCAAAACATATAGGCAACAGTATTGCATGTGATAATTTATATGGTGATGGAAAACCTATTTTCATTTCATCACTTAAAAAAAATTATCATTTATCTAAACGAGAAGATGAAGAAAAACCAATTTTAAATAGATTGGCATTACACGCAGCTAATCTTTCTTTTAGTTTAAATAATGAACATTTTGAGTTAGAAGCTGCTTTGCCCAAAGATTTAAGAGCATTATTGCAGCAATTGAGAAAATGGAAAAAATCGAATTAAACTATAACGCCTTATCATTTAATTAAAATTGATAAGGCGTTTTAGTTTTCTACAAGTTATATGCTAGTTATACGGAACAATCTTTGTTTTTGAAACACCGTTATTACCAACAAATGCAATCTTACAATAAAAACTTCCTTGTGGACAACTTACAGCAACACCATTGCTATCTAAACCAAAAGTTGTAGTTACTGTACTTCTCATTTTGCTATGCGTTACCTGACCTGCTGTTAATCTAAATCCGCAATCTTGTTTTACAACGAGTGGTTGTGTAATTGCTGTAATAAATGTATTGCCAAATCTGTTTGTACCCCACTCTGAAACATTTGTAGTTCCATCAACGGTTGCATTGCCAGAAGTTGTAATTATTAATCCTCCATTAAATGTAAATGTTCTTCTTTTAGCAATTTGCCATTTTCTGCTTGCTCCGTTATTAAATACAATAGACATATTTCCCTCAATTTCATGAATAACAGTGCCTAAACCAATAAATGGTCTAACCAAACCTCCAGATATATTTTTGATAGATTTAGTGCCATTAATTACAATACTCTTATTACGTAATAAATAAGTAATGGTTAAATTTTTTATCTCTACAGACATACTTGCACCAGCATCTTTCCAACGAGCATTTAAAGGCATGGTTAAAACAACTACACCTTTACGAGTTCTATAGGGATTACAAACTTTACCATTATAAGTAATAGTAATTTTTTTAGGATTACTTGTAGAATCTACTGTAATGGTAGCATCACATGGAGAGAAAAAAACGAATGATTCTCTACCATTAAATACAGTATAATTATTTACCACGTTGTTGTAATCGTTCGCCAATTCATCACTTTCTGCAGCAATATTACTTTGATCGTCTGAATGTTCGGTAGATTCTGTTTCTATTTCTACTATTGCTTCGTCATTTTTTGTACAAGCTGAAAAAAATGAAACCGTTAGAAAAACAATAGCCATCATTTGAAGAAAATTCTTTTTCATAAAGCGTATTTTTTAAGGTGATAGGTGTGTAGACATTTAAAAGTAATACAAGTTTAATCTAATAGAAAAAAATAAAAAACGCCAAGTTCATGGAATGAAATTGGCGTTTCAGAAAGTGTAAAATTTATTTTAGTGCTTTTCTCTGCCCCTTAGTTGAGAATGAATAAATAAACTAGTAATACTTTTATTTTCGTAAGCGTTTCTTATGGCAATGGCAAATAAATCTGCAACTGAAAGAACACGTATTTTTTTACTTTCTTGTTTTAATGGAATGGTATCGCAAACAACTAATTCTTCTAAAACACTGTTTTCGATATTTTCATACGCTTTTCCGCTTAAAATGGGGTGCGTACATAATGCTCTAACACTTAAAGCACCTTTTTCTTTTAATAAACCTGCTGCTTTTGCCAAAGTACCGCCTGTATCGCAAATATCATCTATCAACACAACATCTTTACCTGCAACATCACCAATAACAACCATGCTAGCAATTTCATTGGCACGTTTACGGTGTTTATCGCAAATAACCATTTCGGTATTAAAATAGCTAGCAATTTCTCTTACTCTATTAGTACTACCAACATCAGGAGCTGCAAAACATAAATTTTTCAATTTCATTTGCTCGATGTATGGAATAAAAATAGCCGAACTATCTAAATGATCTACTGGTACATCAAAAAAAGCTTGAATTTGTGCAGCATGTAAATCCATTGTAATTACTCTATCTGCACCAGCTGCTTCTAATAAAGTGGCAATTAATTTGGCACCTATAGCAACACGAGGTTTATCTTTTCTATCTTGTCTTGCATAGCCATAGTAAGGTAAAACTGCAACAATTTTATAAGCACTTGCTCTTTTAGCAGCATCAATCATCAACATTAATTCCATTAAATTATCTGTTGGTGAATAAGTGCTTTGTACTAAAAAAACATAATCGCCACGAATACTTTCTAAGAATATGGGCTGAAACTCGCCATCACTAAATTTTTGAATATTTATTTTACCTAAAGGTGCACCAAAGCGTTGTGCAATTTTTGCAGCAAGGTGCTGTGAGCCTGTACCAGAAAAAATTTTTACCGAGGGGTTCATAGCATTAAGAGTTGCCGCGAAGATAAAATTATGAACCTTTAAAAAAGATTTTATTTCTGTTTTTGATGAAAAAAATAATCTTCTCTATTTTTATTAAATAATTAACTATTATGTCTGGTATAAAAGATTGGGCAGAAGATGATAGACCAAGAGAAAAATTAATGCTTAAAGGTGTGCAAGCTTTAAGCGATTCTGAATTATTGGCTATTTTAATAAACAATGGTACGGTACAAAAAAGTGCTGTTGAGTTGGCAAAAGAATTATTGGTAGCTTGTAACAATAATTTAAATCGTTTAGGTAGTTTAAGCTATCAACAAATTGTACAATTTAAAATTAAGGGGTTAGGTCCTGCAAAAGCGGTTACCATTGCAGCTGCTCTAGAATTAGGAATAAGAAGAGATTCTGAGGAAAAAGTAGTTCAAAAAATTACGAGTAGTAAAGATATTGCCGCTTATTTACAATCATTATTGCAATACAAAGACCATGAAGTGTTTGTGGTGGTGTTTTTAAATAATGCCAATAAAATTATTCATCACGAAGAAATTAGTAAAGGAGGAATTACAGGAACAGTAGCTGATCCTAAATTAATTATGAAACAAGCATTGATGTATAATGCTGTTTCTATTATTTTATGTCACAACCATCCAAGTGGAAATTTAAAACCTAGCAGAGCCGATGAATTAATTACTCAAAAAATAGTTCAAGCAGCATCGTATTTAGACATTAAAGTACAAGACCATATTATTGTTAGTCATGAAGGATATTACAGTTTTGCCGATGAGGGTATTTTGTAAAATGATTATTTAGACGATACGACTTCTTCAGATGTAACAACAACAGCTTTTTTCATGTTACTTAAAAAGCGAAGCATTGCTTGCATATCTTTTATATCATCTACTACTAATAAAAAGTTTTTTCCAGCTTGTTTTAGTCTAGCCTTATTGGTTTCTTTTTGCAAATAATCTAAAATGTTTTTAAACAAGTTAGATTCAAAATAAGGCGAATCGTTTTTATTGATGAAATAACAACGCATGGTTTTTTCTTTCAGCGTCATTTTTTCAAAACCTAAAATAATGGCAGCCCAACGGCATCTTACGGTTGTAAATAAATCTTCTACCTGATCTGGAATTGGTCCAAATCGATCAATCATTTCTGCATGAAAAGCTGTTAGCTGCTCTTCATTTTCGCAATTATCTAAACGAGTGTAGAGCGATAATCTTTCGGTTATACTTTCTACATAGCTATCTGGAATTAATATTTCTAAATCGGTATCAATTGTACAATCGCTTACATAATCGTCTTGTTGGGCAATTTCATCTTTAAACAATTCTTTAAACGACGTACGTTTTAATTCTTTTACGGCTTCTTCTAATATTTTTTGATACATCTCAAAACCAATTTCTGCCATAAAACCACTTTGTTCACCACCTAATAAATTTCCTGCACCTCTAATATCTAAATCTCTCATGGCAATTTGAAATCCGCTACCTAAATCGCTAAATTGTTCTAAGGTTTGTAAACGTTTTCTACTATCTGTAGGTAAAGTGCTCATTGGTGGGGCTAATAAATAGCAAAAAGCTTTTTTATTACTTCTGCCAACACGACCACGTAATTGGTGTAAATCGCTCAATCCAAATTGATGTGCATTGTTTACAATAATGGTATTAACATTGGCAATATCTACACCACTTTCAACAATATTGGTACAAACGAGTACATCATATTTTTTATCAATAAAATCTAAAATTCTTTCCTCTAATTCATGCCCTTCCAATTGTCCATGAGCAAAACCAATACTTAAATCTGGACATTGTGCCTGAATAATGGCAGCCATTTCTCCCAAACCTTGTACACGGTTATGAATGAAAAAAACTTGTCCGCCTCTATTGGTTTCAAAATAAATAGCATCTCTTATAAAATCATCATTAAATACATGTACTTCTGTTTGAATGGGCTGTCTATTTGGTGGTGGTGTATTAATAATACTTAAATCTCTTGCACCCATTAAACTAAAGTGCAAAGTTCTAGGAATTGGTGTGGCTGTAAGCGTTAAACAGTCAACACTTGTTTTTAGTGTTTTTAATTTTTCTTTATGTGCAACTCCAAATTTTTGTTCCTCATCAATAATCATGATACCCAATTCTTTAAACTTCACTTCTTTGCCTAACAATCCATGAGTGCCTACTATTATATCTATTTTGCCTTGGGCAAGTTTTTCTAAAGTTTCTTTTTTCTCTTTTGCCGATTTAAATCGATTAATATAATCTACCGTTACAGGAAAATCTTTTAACCTGTCTTTAAATGTTTTGTAATGTTGAAAAGCCAAAATTGTTGTAGGAACTAAAACAGCAGCTTGTTTTCCATCTACCACACTTTTAAATGCAGCTCTAACGGCAACTTCTGTTTTGCCAAATCCAACATCACCACAAACCAATCTATCCATAGGACTAGGGCTTTCCATATCCTTTTTTACATCAGCTACAGCTTTAGCTTGGTCAGGCGTATCTTCATACATAAAACTAGCTTCTAGCTCAGTTTGCATGTAGGTATCTGGTGCATGTGCAAACCCTTGTTGGCTTTTTCTTTGTGCATATAATTTTATCAGGTCAAATGCAATTTCTTTAACCTTAGCTTTTGTTTTTTCTTTTAGTTTGTTCCAAACATCGCTGCCAAGTTTGTTTATTTTGGGCAACGTGCCTTCTTTACCTGTGTATTTTGATATTTTGTGTAATGAATTAATATTTACATATAAAATATCAGAATCTTTATAAATTATACGAACAGCTTCTTGAATTTTACCGTTTACTTCCAATTTTTGTAAACCACTATATGTGCCAACACCATGATCGATATGGGTAACATAATCGCCTGGTTGAAGGTCTCTCAACGTTTTTAAAGTAATGGCTTTGTTTTTATTGTAAGCTTGTTTTACTCGGTATTTGTGGTATCGTTGAAAAATTTGATGGTCGGTGTAGCAAACTACTTTTAAATCAAAATCGATAAAACCTTCATGAATAGATGTTGCTACAGGTACAAAATTTATTTCGGTATTTAATTCTTTAAATATGCTATGTAAGCGTTCTAATTGTTTGGCCTGATCGGCAAAAATGTAGATAGAAAACTGATTGGCTTCATGAGCTATTAAATCTTTAATCAACAAATCAAATTGCCTATTAAAAGATGGTTGCGATTTTGTACTAAACGTAATAACGGCTTCCTCTGACTTAGCAAAAAACGGTTGATAACCAAACTCAATAATATGTCTTTGTTGAATTAATCGTTCAATAGTAGCAACAGGTGTAAAATCTGCTAACGATACTTCCTTCAATATTTTAGTATCATCTTCATCTTCTTCCTCTGGTAAAATGTTTTGTTTGTGCTTGCTGGGTTTAGATTGTGCAATACTTTGCAACTCTTTTGCTTCTTTCCATCTTTCTAAAAACAATCCTAAATCTTCTTCTTCTTGCAGAATTTTTTCTTTAATAACGTCCCAATCTTTTAACCACACAACGGTATTTTCTGGCAAAAATTCAAATAACGGAACTTTATCTCCTGTTTCAAATTGCGTTTCAACATTCGGAATAATGCTTACCTGCAACAATTTTCGTTCACTTAATTGTGTTTCAGGATCAAAAATTCGAATACTATCTACATCGTTTCCAAATAATTCTACTCGGTAAGGTTTTTCGTTTCCAAAAGAATAAATATCTAAAATACCACCACGTAAAGCAAATTGTCCAGGTTCGTACACAAAATCTGTTCTCACAAAACCATACATTACAAATAACTCCATTAAACCATTTACGTTTAGCGTATCGTTGGTTTTTATTTGAATAATGTTTCCGCTTAATGTTTTTGGCAACACCACTTTTTCGAATAAAGCTTGTGGATAGGTAATGATTATTTTTTTGTTGCCGCCATTTGCTAATTTGGTTAATGCTTCTGTTCTAAGCATTACATGTGATGAGTTGAGTAAACGAAAGTTTTTTTGATTTTTGAAGGAGGATGGAAAGTAAAAAAGGTCTAAGGCACTGGTTAAATTTTCGATGGTATTATGAAAATAGGCTGCTTCTTCTGCATCGTTTAACACCACAATATGATTTAATTGTTGGGTGTTTTGATGACTAAAAATAGCACTGATTAAAAATTCTACGCTACTTCCTTGTAAGTTTTTTAAGAATAATTGCTGTTTTTGGGGCAATAAAAGTGCGTTCGCCAATTGCAAAAGGCGGGGGGAATTTTCGTATTTCTCTAACAACACATTCAAATTCATAACTACCAATCCTGATAAAATGCCGCAAAGATAGTTGCAAGCCACTAGTTGCCACTATTTGTTCATGAAATAAATGAAGATTGTTATTGAATATCAGCACATAATTCAATCAATACACCGTTTGTTTCTTTTGGATGCACAAAACAAACCCATTTATTGTCTGCCCCTTTTTTCGGTTTTCCGTTTAACAATGTAAATCCTTCTTGTTGCATACGATTCATTTCTGCAACAATATCCGTTACTAAAAATGCAATATGATGCATTCCTTCTCCTTTTTTATCAATAAATTTTGCAATAACACCATTTTCTGTAGTGCTTTGTAGCAACTCAATTTTTGTTTCTCCTTGTTTAAAAAATGCAGTTTTTACTTGTTCGCTTGCAACTTCCTCTGTTTTGTAACACTTCGATTGTAATATTTTTTCGTATAACGGAATTGAAATTTCTAAATTTTTTACTGCAATTCCTATATGTTCTACCTTATTCATATTATAATAATTGTATTTATTAGCTGTTACGATATATGGAAAAACACATCTTAACGCTGTATTGTTGGTAAAATTATAGAACCCTTTGCAGTAATTTTGTGTTGTTAGTAAGTAATAAAGCAATCAAATTTTTATGTTGAAATTCCCTATCTATTTAGATAACAATGCTACAACACCTATGGACCCTAGAGTGTTAGAGGCTATGATACCTTATTTTACCGAACATTTTGGTAATGCAGCAAGTAGAAATCATCCTTTTGGATGGCAAGCTGAAGAAGCGGTAGATTATGCCCGTGAGCAAGTTGCACAACTTATTGGTGCAGATCCTAAAGAAATCATCTTTACATCTGGTGCAACTGAAGGAGATAATTTAGCAATAAAAGGTGTGTACGAAATGTATGCTAGTAAGGGTAACCACATTATCACTGCAACTACTGAGCATAAAGCAGTATTAGATACCTGTAAGCATATTGAAAAATTAGGTGGTGAAGTAACTTATTTACAGGTAAAACCTGATGGTTTGATTGACCTTGCAGAATTAGAAGCAGCCATAAAGCCAACTACTATTTTGGTGGCAATTATGTATGCTAATAATGAAATTGGTGTTGTTCAACCAATTAAAGAAATAAGTGCTATTGCAAAAAAACATGGCGTTTTGGTTTTTTCTGATGCAGTGCAAGCAGTTGGTAAAATACCTGTTGATGTAAATAAAGATGGAATTGATATTATGGCATTTACTGCACACAAAATGTATGGTCCAAAAGGAATTGGTGCTTTGTATGTGCGTCGTAAAAATCCGAGAGTAAAAGTAACCGCACAGATGGACGGTGGTGGACATGAACGTGGAATGAGAAGTGGAACTTTAAATGTTCCTGGAATTGTAGGATTTGGTAAAGCTTGTGAATTGGCCCGTTTAGAAATGGCAGCAGATGCAGAAAGATTGAGCAAATTGAGAGATAAACTTGAAAATGCTCTTTTACAAATTGAAGAATCTTATGTAAATGGAAATAGAGAACACCGTTTGCCACATGTTGCCAATATTTCTTTCAAACATGTTGAAGGCGAAGGCTTATTAATGGGCTTTAATAAAAATATTGCCTTAAGTTCTGGTTCTGCTTGTACGTCGGCTTCTTTAGAACCAAGTTATGTGTTAAAAGCATTGGGTTTAGGCGATGATTTGGCTCATAGCTCACTACGTTTTGGTTTAGGAAGATTTACTACAGAAGAACAAATTGATTATACAATAGAGCAAATTTCAAGCACTGTTTTAAAGTTGAGAGAAATGAGTCCTTTGTGGGAAATGTATAAAGAAGGAATAGATTTGAACAGTATCGAGTGGGCACATCATTAATAGTAATTAAAAATTAAAAATTAATAATTCAAAATCAAAAATTCGTTCATATGGCATATTCAGAAAAAGTAATCGATCATTATAGCAACCCAAAGAATGTGGGTACATTAGATAAGTCTAGCAGAAATGTAGGTACAGGTTTGGTTGGTGCTCCAGAATGTGGAGACGTTATGCGTTTACAAATTGAAGTAGACGATGCTACAGGAATTATTAAAGATGCCAAGTTTAAAACCTTTGGCTGTGGTTCTGCAATTGCTTCTTCATCTTTAGCTACTGAGTGGTTAAAAGGAAAAACAGTTGACCAAGCTATGACCATCGATAACATGGATTTGGTTGAAGAATTAAATCTTCCTCCTGTAAAAATTCACTGTTCGGTATTAGCAGAAGATGCAATTAAAGCTGCTATTAACGATTACAGAGTAAAAAATGGTTTAGATGCACTTGTTTTTGAAGAAAAAGGTGTTCATTAAACCAAATCATTAAACCAAATCCTATAATTAGCCAATGTGTTGATATGCTAACGAATTTCAATTCTAAAGTTCTACATTAGCACACAAGCACATGATTAAATTAGCAGATTATTATGGTAGCAACAGACAATGCAATATATGTAAGTGATAAAGCAAAAGCCAAAGTGATAAAACTAATGGAAGATGCTGGAATTGCTAACGACCCTAATTATTTTTTAAGAGTAGGAGTTGTTGGTGGTGGTTGTAGTGGATTGAGCTACAAATTAGATTTTGATAACGAACAAAAGCCAATGGATCAGGTTTTTGAAGATAATGGTGTAAAAATTGTTACCGATTTAAAAAGCTTTTTATACTTAGTAAACACGATGTTAGATTTTAGTGATGGATTGAATGGAAAAGGATTTTTCTTCGATAATCCAAATGCTAGCAGAAGTTGTGGATGTGGAGAAAGTTTTGCTGTGTAAAAATTGAATATAATTATAAAAAAAAGCCTCGTTCAGACTGTTGAACGAGGCTTTTTATGTTACATAGTCTTACATAGTCCTCTAAAATTAATATACCTTTTTACCGCCTATATAAGTTGAAATTACCTTTGTTTTTAAAATATCTGTTGCAGAAACTTTCATTAAATCTTTATCTAGTAAAATAAAGTCAGCTTTTTTGCCAATTTCTAAACTACCTATTTCCTTTTCTAAAAATCCAGCTTTTGCAGCCCAAATGGTCATTCCTTTTATTGTTTCTTCTCTAGTTAAAGCATTTTCTATTTGAAAACCATTGGCAGGAAATTGTTGTGCATCTTTTCTAATTACAGCAGCTAAAAATGTTTTAAACGGATCAATGTCTTCAACCGGAAAATCAGTTCCTAAAGGTAGCCATCCATTTTGTAGTAGTAATTGTTTGTATGCATAAGCTCCTTTCATTCGTTCATTTCCCAATCTTTCATTTGCCCAATACATATCGCTTGTAGCATGTGTTGGCTGAACTGAAGGAACTATATTATTTTTTCCAAATAAACCAAAATCTACTTCGTTTACTACTTGTGCATGTTCAATTCTCCAACGTTTATCGTTTTTACCTTGTAAATATTTTTCATAAATTTTAAGTATTGCTCTGTTGGCACTATCACCAATTGCATGTGTACACATTTGAAAAGGCGATTTTATTAAAACAGACGCTATACTATCAAAATGTTGAGGATTACTGAGTAAAAAACCTTTCCAATTGGGTTTGTCGGAATAATGTTTTAGTAAACAAGCACCACGGCTTCCTAACGCACCATCGGCATAAATTTTAAATCCATTTACAAATAATTTATCTGTTTTGTAAGGCCCTTTTTTAAGATATGCTTGGTAATTATTAGGCTCATCGCTAAGCATTACATACAAACGCATGTGCAGTTTATCTTCTTGCTGCAATGCATCAATTTTTTCAACATCATTGGTGCTTAGTCCACAATCTGTAATCGTTGTTAAGCCTTTTTCAAAGCATTTTTGTTGAGCACTTAACAACCATTTTTCATAATCATTTTTTGTTGGCTTTGGTAAAATGGTAGTTACTAAATCAACAGCATTATCTATTAAAATACCGGTTAGTTTGCCTTTTTTGGTTTCTATTTCACCACCTGTTAATCGTTGATTAGGTTGAATTTGAGCCAATTCTAATGCCTTGTTATTGGCAATTGCTGCATGTCCATCTACTCTCGTTAATAAAACTGGTGTTTTAGGAAAGTGCAGATTTAATAATTCGTTAGAAGGAAAATTTTTGTTTGCCCATTTATTTTGATCCCAACCTCTACCTCTAATCCATAATTCGTTGGGATATTTCATAGAAAATTGATGTACTTTTTCTACCACTTCTTCCCATGAATTACAACCAAATAAATCTACTTGATACAAACCTTGACCATAACCTACAAAGTGAGCATGTGCATCAATTAATCCAGGATATACAAAACTGCCTTTTGCATCTATTGTGCTATCTGCAGAAAAATTCTTTAATATGCTATCGTTGCTACCAATGGCAACTATTTTTCCATTTTTAATAGCCATAGATTGTGCTACAGAAAAACTAGAATCAACAGTATAAATTGTACCATTAAAAATAATTGTATCAACTTTTTGTGCCGATTTGCAGCTGAATAAAAAAAATGGTAGAAAGAAAACAAGAAGTCGCATGAGTATTGGTTTACATAAAGATATTGCATCAAAATATGCCATCAATATTCAAATATATGAATGGTGAAATGAGATGAACATAACTACAATATAGCTTTTAAATTTCTTTTAATCTAATTCTTTTGTAGATTTTGATGGCACTTAATAATAGTAATATCAAACAAATTAATCCCAACAAACCCCATAAGAGACTAATGCTTTGTTTTACGACTACTAAAAAAACAATGGCTACTAAAAAAATGGTTGCTATCTCATTCCAAATTCTAAGTTTGTTGGAAGAATATTTAAAGATGCCTGCTAATTGTTGTTTGTAAATGTTATGTAATGAAAAATGGTAGAGATATAGCAATAACACAAAAAATAATTTTATCAATAGCCATCTGCCTTGCTCTGTAAAAAGTATTTGCCACCAACCTCCATGTACCAATGTGGTTATACCAAATATGAATGTTAAAATAGCCGAAGGCCAAGTAATTCCTAACCACAGCCGTTTTATCATGATAGCAAACTGATTTCTTAAAACAGTACATTCAATTTCACTCTTTTCTCCAGCTTCTACATTATAAATAAATAATCTTGGCATGTAAAAAATACCAGCAAACCAAGTAACCACAAATATGATGTGCAAAGCCTTGATGTATGCGTACATAAAAATGTTTAAAAATTTTCTTTAATCCATTTAGATACTGCATTTACCCATAACGGGTTTGTATTTAAGCAAGGTATCATTTCATAGCTTTCACCACCTGCTTCTAAAAAATCTTCTTTGCCTCTAATAGCAATTTCTTCCAATGTTTCTAAGCAGTCACTTACAAAAGCAGGACAAATTACAAGTAGTTTTTTAATGCCTTCTTTAGGCATATCTTTTAATCTAAAATCTGTATACGGTTTTAGCCAAGGATCTTTACCCAATCTTGATTGAAATGAATAACTGTATTTTTCTTTTGGTAAGTTTAATGCTTTTGCAGTTAATTCTGTGGTTGTTAAACATTGGTGTCTATAACAAGTTTCATGAGCCACAGAATTTACACCACAACAGCCTTCCACCATTAAACAATGTTGTTTTGTTGGGTCGGTTTTTTTTAAATGTCTTTCAGGAATACCATGATAGCTAAATAGTAAATGATCGTATTCTTGATGCAAGTAGGGTTGAATATGCGATGCAAAAGCTGAAATATAATCAGGATTATTATAGTAGGGTTTAATGATGTTCAACTTAAATGGATACTTTTTTTCTGTGTGTACCTCTTTCATATATTCTACAGCCGTTTCATAACTACTCATGGCATAATGAGGATACAATGGCATTAATACTACTTCTTTAATGAAAGGATGTTCTTTTATCAATTTATCATAAGCATATGATGGTCTAGGATTGCCATAACGCATTGCAATTTCAACCGGCTCATCAAAATTTGTTTGAACAGCTTGTTGTAATTGTTTGGTTAATTGAATTAAAGGCGAACCTTCTTTCCACCAAATAGTGCTATATGCTTCGGCACTTTTAGGTGCTCTAAAAGGAACAATAATTCCTCTAACTAATAATAGTCTTATCCAATAAGGAATATCAATTACTTTTTCATCCATTAAAAACTCAGCCAAATATTTTCGTACATCTTTTGTACTTGTAGAATCTGGTGAACCTAAATTCATTAAAATAACCCCTCTTGTAGCTGTAGACATTGCTTTATCAATTTAAATTGTAATTACAAAAACATGTGTGCGATGTTTATATTTATTGCATACAATTACGATGCATAGATAAATATAGTTGTGGGTTAGAAGTAGCAAATTTTAAACATGACACAAAAATGACACAAAATGAAGTTTATGCTTAAAATTAAGGAAACCGAGAGGCATACATTTGCGTAAATATTACCAGCCAACTTAAGCGGCTACACTTATGAATGAACTCCCATTTTTTGTTGCAGGAATTAATTACAAAAAAACAGACGTTTCTGTTAGAGGAAGTTTTGCAATTAGTACAGATCAATATAAAATGCTTTTAGCAGAAGCAAAACAAAAAGGTATTCAAGCATTAATGGTAATTAGTACTTGTAATCGTACAGAAATTTATGGTAAAGCAGAGAGTATCAATGATTTGATTCAACTGCTTTGTTCGAGAACAATTGGTTCTGTTGAAACATTTTACCAACTTGCTTATTTAAAAAATAATCAGGATGCTATTCAACATTTATTTGATGTAGGTGCTGGTTTGGACTCTCAAATTTTAGGTGATTATGAAATTATTGGTCAAATAAAACAAGCATACAAAATTGCTAAAGAACAAAATTGTATTGACACTTATTTAGATAGATTAGTAAATGCAGTGATACAGGCATCTAAAAGCATTAAAAACAATACTTTTTTAAGTGGTGGAACAGTATCTGTTTCTTTTGCTGCTATTCAGTTTTTGAAAGAACATTTAGTAGATATAAAAGACAAAAAAATACTGCTTTTAGGCACCGGAAAAATTGGAAGAAATACTTGTAAAAATGTAGTTGATTATTTAGGAAATACCAACATAACATTAATTAATAGAACTACAGAAAAAGCGGAAGAATTAGCACAAGAGTTGAATTTAAAAACAGGTTCATTTGCTTTAATTGATGCTGAAATTCAACAAGCCGATATTATTATTGTTGCTACAAATGCAGAAAAGCCTATTATTACTAAACAGATGCTTTCTGAGCATTCTAATAAAGTACTCATCGACCTATCTATCCCTAATAATATTCATCCAAATTGTAGTGAAATAAAAGGTGTAACACTTGTAAATGTGGATGATCTGTCTAAGATAAATGACGTTACACTACAAAAAAGAATGGCAGAAGTGCCTAAAGCAAGAGCCATTATTCATACACATATTCATGAGTTTGAAGAATGGAAAAATATGCGTAAAAACGTGCCTGTTTTAAAAGCCGCTAAAGACAAATTGTTGGCCATGCAATCTTGCACACTTTTTAATCATTATTTCGTTCAAACAAATACATCTACAACTTTAAACGCAGAAATACGTATACAAAAGGTAATCAATAATATGGCTCAAAACATGCGAAAACAGAATAGAGGTGGATGTAACTTTATTGAGGCTATTAACGATTTTATGATGATTAGTGCCAATTAATACTATATGAAAAAGATAATAAAAATTGGTACAAGAGAAAGTCAACTTGCTATTTGGCAAGCTAAAACTGTTCAACAGCTTTTAGCAAATAATGGTGTGGAAGCAGAACTAGTTTATATAAAAAGTGAAGGTGATATTGATTTAACAACCCCTTTGTACGAAATGGGTGTTACAGGTGTTTTTACTAGAAGTTTAGATATTGCTTTACTAAATGGTAGTATTGATATTGCTGTACATTCTATGAAAGATGTACCAACAAAATTACCAGAAGGAATTGTTCAATGTGCTGTTTTGGAAAGAGGTAATTATAAAGATATTCTTGTACTCAACAACCATCAACCCATTGATGAAGCATTTATGCAACAGCATGCAAATGCAACAATTGCAACAAGTAGTATTCGCCGTAAAGCCCAGTGGTTACACAAATTTCCCAACGATTCAATTGAAAATTTAAGAGGAAACGTAAATACAAGATTACGTAAAGTATACGATAGCAATTGGCATGGAGCCATTTTTGCCGCTGCAGGTTTAGAACGTATACAATTACGACCATCAAATAGTATCGATTTAGATTGGATGTTGCCTGCACCGGCACAAGGTGCTGTAATGGTAGTTTGTAAATCAAACGATACATTTTGCCTAGAAGCTTGTGCTGCTATTCATCATGCTGAAACTGCTATTTGTGTTAAAATAGAAAGAGATTTCTTAAGAGAATTGATGGGAGGCTGTTCTACACCAATTAGTGCATTGGCTTTAATTGATAACGAAACAATCGAGTTTAAGGGAAATATTGCAGCTACTGATGGTACAGAAATGTTTACCATTGAAAAATCTATTCATATATCAGAAGCTTTAACTGCCGGTTCATTTTTTGCCCACGAAATTTTGAATATTGGAGCTCAAGCACTTGTAGATAAATTGAATCATGCAAAGTAATGCTATTAAAATACTCAGTACAAGACCATTAGATACATCTATCATAGATGAAGCTAAGCTAAATAATATAGAAATCAATTGCATTTCTTTTATTGAAACTGTTGAAACTATTGATGAAGAAACAAAGCTATTTATTCAAAATTTAGCCCAAGAAAATACAGCAGTAGTTTTTACAAGTATGAATGCAGCGGATGCAATTATAAATACGCTAAGCAATAGTTTAATAGTTCCAAAATGGCGTATATATTGTATGGGTGGAACTACAAGAAAAAATATAACCACTTATTTTGGAACAAATGCAATTGTTGCTGTTGGCAATAATGCTTTTGATTTGGCTGAGCAAATAGTGAATCATGAAGAAGCATCAGTTGCTTTTTTTTGTGGCAATATTCGAAGAAACGAATTGCCTTTAACGCTAAAGCAAAACAATATATCATTTATAGAAAAAGTTGTTTACGAAACTATTGTTACTCCACAAAAGATTAATGAAACTATTGATGCTATTTTGTTCTTTAGTCCAAGTGCAGTAGAGAGTTTTTTTTCTATAAATATGCTGCCAGCATCTACAGTTTTGTTTGCAGTAGGTAGTACAACAGCAAATACAATTACAAGTTATTCTACCAATACAATTGTTGTATCTGATAAACCAGAGAAAGATTATTTGGTACAAAAAGCAATAGCGTTTTTTAAGAATAAACAATAATTCAATATTCTTTCTTTATAAACATTTATTCATTCATACCATGTTACAAAACGATTTAATTTTAAGAACATTAAAAGGAGAAACTACCGAACGTGTACCCGTTTGGATGATGCGTCAAGCAGGTAGATACTTGCCTGAGTATATGGTATTGAGAGAAAAATACGGTTTTTTCGAACGTTGCCAAACGCCTGAATTAGCCGCTGCAATTACATTGCAACCAGTTGATATTATAGGTGTAGATGCTGCAATATTATTTTCCGATATTTTGGTTGTACCACAAGCAATGGGTTTAGAAGTACAATTGATAGAAAGTAAAGGCCCCGTTTTACCAAATCCAATTCTTACTACAGCCGATTTACAAAGAGTTTGTGTGCCAGATGTTGAAGAAACATTAGGTTACGTTTTTAGTGCTATCCGCTTAATCAAAGAGCAATTAAGTAATAGAGTTCCTTTAATTGGTTTTGCAGGTGCACCATGGACTTTACTTTGTTATATGGTAGAAGGTAAGGGCTCTAAAACCTTCGATAAAGCAAAACAATTTTGCTACACACAACCACTATTGGCTCACACATTATTGCAAATGATTACCGATACAACTATTGCTTATTTAAAAGCACAGGCAAAAGCAGGAGCAGATATTCTACAAATATTCGATAGTTGGGGCGGCTTATTAAGTCCACATGATTTTGAAACATATTCCTTACAATATATTCGTCAAATTGTAGCTGCCACAAAAGACATTGTTCCTACCATCATTTTTGCAAAAGGTGCTTGGCAAAGTTTAGACCAAATGGCACAAACAGGTGCAGCAGGTTTAGGTATAGATTGGTGTATAAAACCAAGCTTTGCAAGACAATTAGCAGGTGCAAATATTACTTTACAAGGCAATTTCGATCCTGCAAAATTATTAGCTCCAATTCCTGTAATACAGCAAGAGGTTACACAAATGCTTAATGAATTTGGGAATGGAAATTACATTGCAAATCTTGGTCATGGTATTTTACCAAATGTACCAGTAAATCATGCAAAAGCTTTTGTAGATACGGTTAAGCAATGGCAACCCAATGTTGCTTAATATTAAACGCAATACTAATTTCATATGGATATAAAACAACAATGGATACAGTTTATTCATCATTTACAAAACCATATTTGTAATGCAATTGAAACGATAGATGGTAAAGCTAAGTTTATAGAAGACGAATGGCAAAGAGAGGAAGGCGGTGGTGGAAAAACGAGGGTTATTACTAATGGAAATGTATTTGAAAAAGGTGGTGTAAACACTTCTGTTGTTTATGGTTCGGTAACCGATGCCATGCGTTCTCAACTAAAAATTAATGGACATACTTGGTTTGCTTGTGGGTTAAGTTTAGTGTTGCATCCAAACAATCCATTTGTGCCAACAGTGCATTGTAACTATAGAATGTTCGAATTGTATAATGCCGATGAAACTCTTGCAGATCGTTGGTTTGGTGGTGGTACAGATTTAACGCCCTATTATTTATTCAATGAAGATGCCATTCATTTTCATCAAACCTATCAATCAATTTGTACTCATTTTGATGCCGATTTTTACCCTGTATTCAAGAAAAATTGCGACGATTATTTTGTAAACTTCCATCGAAATAATGAACGTAGAGGAATCGGCGGAATTTTTTATGATTATCAACGTCCATCTACAGAAAAGCCCGTTGAATTTTGGATAAATTTCGCTAAAAGTTGTGGCTATGGTTTTACAGATGCATACATTCCAATTGTAGAAAAAAGAAAAGACTTACCTTTTACCCAAGACAATAAATATTGGCAAGAAATAAGAAGAGGCAGATATACCGAGTTTAATTTAGTGCATGATAGAGGCACTTTATTTGGGTTAAAAACCAATGGTCGCATCGAAAGTATTTTAATGAGTTTGCCCCCAACCGTTCGTTTCGATTATAATTTTCAACCCGAAATTAATTCACCCGAATATCATTTGCTGCAAGCATGTTTACATCCAAAAGATTGGGTACAAACAATTAATATTGATGAAGATGCCTGGGCTAAAAGAGTGAATAGTTGTTAGTTTTTTCATGTAGTCAGCTGTAGCAACTTTATTCAACTGCATAGGCGTCGCACTCTTGTACTACATAACTTTAGGCAACAAAAAACTACATGTGATTTAATTTCTTAGATTTAAAAAATCAACCGTACTTAAAAGTTAAACGCTACAATATATGATGCTACAAAAACGCAACAGAATTTTACGTCAATCAGCTGCAATTAGAAGTTTGGTGGCAGAAACTATTCTTACGCCCAACGATTTTATTGTACCATTATTTATTGTCGAAGGAAAAAACATAAAAGAAGAAATTCCATCTATGCTAGGCTATTATCGACTTAGTTTAGATAATACCGTACAAGAAGTAAAGCATTTGTATGCATTGGGTTTAAGAGCGGTTTTGTTATTTGTAAAATGCAACGATGCTCTTAAAAACAAACAAGCAACAGAGGCATTAAACGAGAATGGTTTAATGCAACAAAGCATAAAAGCCATTAAAGATGCTGTACCAGAAATGTTGGTAATGACAGATGTTGCTTTAGATCCATTTAATAGTGATGGTCATGATGGATTGGTGCAAGATGGAAAAATCATCAACGATGCTACAGTAGAAATATTGGCACAAATGAGTGTAAGCCATGCAAAAGCTGGTGCTGATTTTGTAGCTCCAAGCGATATGATGGATGGAAGAATTGCAGCCATCAGAGCAGCTTTAGAACAACACCATTTTCACAATACAGGCATTATGTCTTACAGTGCTAAATATGCATCTTGCTTTTATGGTCCATTTAGAGATGCATTAGATTCTGCTCCAGGTTTTGGCGATAAAAAAACGTATCAAATGGATTTTTGTAATAGAACTGAAGCCTTAAAAGAAACATTGATGGATGTTGAAGAAGGTGCAGATATTGTAATGATAAAACCAGCTTTAAGTTATTTAGATATTATTAAAGAAGTAAAAAATGCAGTACAAATTCCTGTAAGTGCTTACAACATTAGTGGCGAATATGCCATGATAAAAGCTGCAGCAAAAATGGGTTGGATAAATGAAGATAAAGCCATTATAGAAACATTAACTTCTATTAAAAGGGCAGGAGCAGATTTAATTGCTACCTATTTTGCCAAAGATTGCATTCGTATTTTAAATGCATAAACCAAACAATATTTTAATCCCATTTTATAGCAGCGGTTATGAATATCGAAAAAAGTAAACAGTTATTTCAAAGAGCACAAAATACAATTCCAGGTGGCGTAAATTCACCTGTAAGAGCCTTTAAAAGTGTCGGCGGAAATCCATTGTTTATTCAACATGCAAAAGGTGCTTATCTATTTGATGTAGATGGTAATAAATATATCGATTACATTGCTTCATGGGGGCCAATGATTCTTGGTCATGCTTATGAACCTGTGATTAAAGCCATTCAAAATCAAGCTATTTATTCTACTTCTTACGGTGCTCCTACAGAACTAGAAATACAAATGGCCGAATTAATAACTTCCATTGCTCCAAATGTAGATTATATACGAATGGTGAGTAGTGGAACTGAAGCTTGTATGAGTGCTATACGTGTTGCTCGTGGATACACAGGAAAAAATAAAATCATCAAATTCGAAGGTTGTTATCATGGTCATGCAGATAGTTTTTTGGTAAAAGCAGGTAGTGGTGTGGCAACATTTAATATTCAAACTGTGCCAGGTGTTACTGCAGGTGTTGCTAACGATACTTTAACTTGTGCTTATAACGATTTAGAGGCTGTACAACAATTGGTTGAACAAAATAAAAATGAAATTGCCGCTATAATTGTTGAACCTGTTGCAGGGAACATGGGTTGTATTTTACCAGCAGAAGGATTTTTACAAGGCTTACGAAACATTTGTGATGCAGAAAATATCGTTTTAATTTTTGATGAAGTAATGACGGGCTTTCGTTTAGCTTTAGGCGGTGTTCAAGAAAAGTTAGGTGTTAATGCCGATTTAGTTACATACGGTAAAGTAATTGGTGCAGGAATGCCAGTAGGTGCTTTTGGTGGTAAAAAACACATTATGGAGGTAATTGCACCTTTAGGAAATGTGTATCAAGCAGGAACGTTAAGTGGAAATCCAATTGCTATGATTGCAGGCTACACTTTGTTATCTGAGTTAAAAAACAACCCACAGCTATTAACTGAATTAGATGCTAAAACCTTATATCTACAACAAGGGTTACAAAAGGTGTTTGAAAACTCAGGAATTCCATTTACCATCAATCATATTGGCTCAATGATTAGTGTGCATTTTAGCAATCAGCCTGTAACAAATTTCGAAACGGCAGCTAGTGCAAACAATCATTTATTTAATGTATTTTTTCATGCAATGTTGGCAAAAGGTGTGTATTTGCCACCGAGTGCTTTTGAAAGTTGGTTTTTAAACAATGCACTTAGTTATGCAGATTTAGATGCTACTATTCAAGCAGCAGCAGAAAGTTTAAAAGAGATGGAGGGAACATTTCTTTCATAATTATTACCAATAACTATAAATTTTGTAGCTGTTTTATCATTTATTTATCTATTCATTTTTTTAGCTAGCATGCTATTTGAATTTTATTGAAAACAACACCTTACTACTGTTTATGAAGTAGGTGAATTTCAATCAAATAAAACTCAAAAGCATGAAAAAAATTTTCGCTGTAGCCGCTATTGTATCGTTAACTGCCTCTTGCACCATTATTCGTCAGGGTGAAGTTGGCGTAAAAAGAAGATTAGGGAAAATAGACGATACCTATATTTCTCAAGGTCCTAAAGGCTTTAATATATTCACTACTCGTATTCTTAGAGTTCCTACAAGAACCGTAAATCTTGAATTACGACCAGATTTACCAAGTAAAGAAGGTTTAACCATTCGTACAGAGGTGAGTATTTTGTATAGAATTAAGCCAGAATTAGCACCCCAAATTTTAAATAGAATCGGTTTGAATTACGAAAGTGAGGTAATTATGCCTGTATTTCGTTCTGCTGCTGCCGATGTTACGAGTAGATATTTAGCAAAAGACATGCATAGTGGAGAACGTTCGGTAATTGAAAAAGCAATTCGTGTAGAAATGGCTAGCAATTTAGAAAGTAGAGGGTTTATTATTGAAAATGTATTGTTGAAAGGTATTAAACTGCCTGATGGTTTAGCTAGAACAATTGAAGAAAAACTACAAGCAGAACAAGAAGCTCAACGTATGGAGTTTGTAAAAGAACGCCAAAAAAGAGATGCAGAACGTTTAATTATTGAAGCAGAAGGTAGAAAAGAAATTGCTAGAATTCAAGCAGAGGGAGAGCAAAATGCTAAAATTATTGCTGCTGAAGCTTTAAAACGTACTTTAGAAATCGAGGCAGAAGGTAGAGCAGCAGCCACTAAAATTGAAGCCTATGCACAACAACGTGCCAATGATAGCTTACACAAATCTTTAACACCAGCCATTTTAAAATTGAAGCAAATAGAAGCTTTCAGAACAATTGGATTGAGTAATAATTCTAAAATAATCATCACCGACGGTAAAACTCCTTTCTTAAGTTTACCTGATAAGTTTTAATAAAATCGTTGTAAATAAAAAAGAGTTGGTTTTTATTACCAACTCTTTTTTTATGTTTATTATCAGCTGTATTACTACTATTTAGCTTTACTTGCGACGCTCCGTTCATCGTTTTGTTTGCTGTGCAACAATCGTTCAACACTATATCATACAGCAATTTGTAGCTATTTGCCTTGTAATAAAAAAGCAATGCTTTCTTGTAAAATCTGTAGTTTTTTTGCTTCAAAAATAGCGGCTTTATTTATTGGTAAACGCATCGTAAAAGATTCTCCAATAGAAAGAGATTTGTCCAGTCCACTATTCCATTTATTAAATTGAGTTGAAGGAATTTCTAAATGTTGCATAATTAGTTTACTGCTAAATCTGCCTTTTAATACAATGGTTGTAGTATTTGCTAATTCTAGTGAGTCGAGAGTTTGTTTTTGTATAGGCGTATTTGCTTTTTCAGTTGCCAATTCTTTTGCCGTCATGGTTGTTTCGCCACCACTTCCTTCAAAAATATAATGTGTGCCAATAAATTTTTTTACGTGGGTTCTTGTTTCTTCTTTCAAATAAAATTGTAAATCCCAAAAATCTCTACTTCCACTTAATCTTATGGCTTGTTTTACTCTGCCTGCACCACCATTATATGCAGCCAAAACCAATAACCAATCTCCAAATTGTTGATACAATTCTTTCATCAATTTTGCTGCTGCATGTGTACTTTTTGTATAGTCTGTTCTTTCATCAATGGGTTGTAATTTCAATCCAAATCGTTTGGCTTCATAATCCATAATTTGCCAAGGACCAACTGCACCAGCCCATGAAACCAAGCCACTTCTTAAATGACTTTCAATAACGCTTAAATATTTCATTTCTTTCGGAATGCCATATTGTGGTAATATTTGATCGTACAAAGAAAAATAGGGGCGGCCCCATTCTTTCATTTTCTCTAGCATTTTTCCTTGCTTTCGAATGTATTCTTGTACAAATGGTACTGCTTTTGGACTTAATTGCGATAAATATGGCTTGTTGGGTTGGTAAGTATCATTTGCAAATAAACTTTTAAAACCTACTTTAAATTGCTGTGGTAAACTTGAATCTTTTTGGGCTTGAATAGAATATGTTACAAATGATAACAACAATAAAGTACAACATCGAATAATTGCTTGCACTGAAAGTGCTTTGTTGGATGACTTATTTGCTGAATAATGAACAGAACGTACAAGTGAGTGACACAACGGCGGCTGAATAAAGTTACTACTGCTGGTTACCATTATTCAAAAAATGCTTTTTGTTGAATGTATTGTTTATTGTAACGAATAGTTACATTAGATTGTTTGTATCAACTGTGCTATTTGTAACATTTTGGTTTCTTCGAAATGATTACACATGATTTGTAAACCAAAAGGCATACCGTTACTGTGTGTAAATTTAGGTACTGCAATTGCAGGAATGCCTACCAAATTTGCATAAACTGTATAAATATCGGCTAAAAACATTTCAATAGGATCGCTACTTTTTTCGCCAATTTTAAATGCTGTTGTTGGCACTGTTGGCGAAAGAATAGCATCGTAATTGTTGAATATTTCTGTTGTGGTGTTACACAATAATTGTCGTACTTGTTGTGCTTTTGTAAAATAAGCATCGTAATAACCAGAACTTAATACGAAAGTGCCTAATAAAATTCTGCGTTGAACTTCTTTGCCAAAGCCTTCACTTCTAGATTTTTTGTATAATTCTGTAAGATCGTCTGAGGCTGATAAATGAGCTCTGTAGCCAAATTTTACACCATCGAATCTTGATAAATTGCTACTTGCTTCGGCTGTAGTTAATACATAATAAGTAGGTACAACAGCTTGTAATAACTGAAAATCTACTGGTTCTACAATATGCCCTGCTGCTTGTAAACTAGCTATTTGTTTTTTGTTTGCTTCGGCTATTTCAGCGTCTAAACCTTTGTGTTCTAACGCTTCTTTAAAGTAGGCAAAACGATATGTTTTATTGGTTGGTTGTTTACTTAAATGTTGAACATACGCTTGAACAGGTTGAGGAGAAGCAGTACTGTCAAAATGATCTACACCTGCAATTACTTCTAAAATTAAAGCGTTGTCTTCTAATGTTTTAGAAAAAATTCCAATTTGATCGAATGATGAAGCATATGCAATTAAACCATAACGAGAAATTCTGCCATAGGTTGGTTTTAAGCCGATTATACCACAAAAATCTGCAGGTTGCCTTACACTTCCACCGGTATCGCTTCCTAAAGCAATCATGCATAAATTTGCTTGAACAGCTACAGCCGATCCTCCAGAAGATCCACCTGGAACTCTTGTTGTATCGGCAGCATTTTTTACAATTCCAAATGCAGAATTTTCGCTACTGCTACCCATTGCAAATTCGTCGCAATTGTGTCTGCCGATAATAATAGCTCCTTCGTTTAATAAACGTTCAGTAGCTGTAGCATTATAAATAGAAGTAAATCCTTGTAAAATTTTTGATGCAGCTGAAACTTGATGATTTTTATAACAAATTACATCTTTTAAACCAACAACAACACCATGCAATTTTCCTGTTGCTTTTCCTGATTTTCTTTCTTCATCTAAAATAGCAGCTCTTTCTAAAGCTTCTTCTTCAAAAACTTCTAGATAAGCATTTAAATGTTTATTTTTTTGAATTGCAGTTATATACGAACGAACAGCATCTACACAAGTGGTAGTGCCATTTAATAAATCTTGATGGTATTGCGTAATATTAATAAAGCGAAACAAAAGCCGAAAGAGATTTAGTTATAGAAATAGGGAAGAAATACCAATAGTTATTTAGCCACTTCTTGGTCTTTTTCTTTCATGCCTTCTGTAATTTCTTTTTTTACATTGTCTTTAGCATCGTTAAATTCACGAATACCTCTACCAATACCTCTCATAAATTCAGGTATTTTTTTACCACCGAATAAAATTAAAATTGCGATAACTACAATAATCATTTCAGATCCGCCTAAACCGAACATATGAATTACATTTAAGTGTAAAAGTAAAGTATAAAAAGTTGCTACTGAAAATATTTTGCAAACTTATTGGTAAGACTGCATAAAAAAGCGGAAGTTTAGTAAACACTAAACTTCCGCTTTTATTATAGTAGAAAAAATTATTTAACGCGTTTTTCTTTAATTCTTGCACTTTTACCGCTACGCTCACGTAAGTAGAATAATTTAGCTCTACGCACTTTACCCACTTTATTTAAAATGATAGAATCAATATTTGGTGATTGTATTGGGAACAAACGTTCTACACCTACACCATCAGATATTTTACGAACAGTGAAAGAAGCAGTTCCACCAGTGCCTTGTAATTTAATTACATCTCCACGGAAACCTTGAATACGCTCTTTACCACCCTCTACAATTTTATAATTAACGGTAACGTTGTCACCTGCTTTAAATTTCGGATGTACTTTTTTAACTGTTAGTTGCTCGTGTACAAATTGAACTGCTGATTGCATGACTAAATTTTTTCGGACTGCAAAGGTAGGGGCATGTAAATAAATTTCCAAAATAAAAATTGTTATTCCCAATTGCTTGGCAAAAATATTTTCTCTCTTTTTCTAATACCCCTTATTTAAGGTGTTTTTTCTACACAAAGCATTAATCACTTTTACACTGTTAACAAAAAATATTTTGAAATCTGAAATCCAAAACTTTTCATTTTCAGTATATGTACGAAACCAATAACCAAAATCCCCTTTTTATGTTTGCAAAATTAAAATTGAATCTAGCAGTTGTTACTACCGTTGCTTTAATTATTACCGCAACTATTACAGCACCTTATACCAAAGCTTTTGGAAAACAGTATAATTTAAACAAAAACTTTTCTTGCTGTAAAAACAATAAACTTGTAATTCATCATTATTATACTGTAAATGTATTGTGGTTGGCGATAGCTGATGGCTACACAGAAGAAGTAATTGGTAATACAACACCAGAAGAATGCACAATTAGATGTTCTGAATAAATTTTATTATTTTATCTAGCTTAAATAAAAAAGACGATTTCTTAAATTGAAATCGTCTTTTTTATGTTTGAATGATATGTTGCCTGATTATCTAGCAACGTTTACCGCTCTTTTTTCTCTGATAACGGTAACTTTAATTTGACCAGGATAAGTCATTTCTGTTTGAATTTTTTGAGCAATTTCAAAACTTAGTTTGTCGCTATCACCATCAGTTACTTTTTCAGCTTCAACAATTACACGTAATTCTCTTCCTGCCTGAATAGCATATGCTTTTTCTACACCTTGATAGCCTAATGCCAAATTTTCTAAGTCTTTAATTCTTTGCAAATATTGCTGCATAATTTCTCTTCTTGCACCTGGTCTTGCACCACTAATGGCATCACAAGCTTGAATGATTGGAGAAATTACGTACAACATTTCCATTTCATCGTGGTGAGCACCAATTGCATTTACAATAGCCGCATTTTCACCATATTTCTCAGCCAATTTTGCTCCTAAAAGGGCATGGCTCAATTCTGTTTCTTCGTCAGGAACTTTTCCAATGTCGTGTAATAAACCGGCTCTTTTTGCCAATTTTGGATTCATGCCTAATTCAGCAGCCATAATACCACACAAATTTGCAGTTTCACGACTATGCATTAATAAGTTTTGACCGTATGAAGAACGGAAACGCATTCTACCAACCATTCGTACCAATTCTTTGTGTAAACCATGAATACCTAATTCAATGACCGTTCTTTCACCAATTTCTGCAACTTGTTCGTCTAGTTGTTTTCTCGTTTTTTCTACCACTTCTTCAATTCTTGCAGGGTGAATTCTACCGTCAGCAATTAAACGCTGTAAACTTAAACGAGCCACTTCTCTTCTTAATGGATCGAAAGAAGAAAGTACAATTGCTTCAGGCGTATCATCTACAATTAAGTCTACACCTGTAGCGGCCTCAAGGGCTCTAATGTTTCTACCTTCACGTCCAATAATTTGACCTTTTATTTCATCTGTTTCTAAGTTAAAAACAGAAACGGTGTTTTCAATGGTTTGTTCAGCAGCAGTACGCTGAATGGTTTGAATAACAATTTTTCTAGCCTCTTTATTGGCTTTTAGTTTTGCATCTTCAATAATTTCTTGTTGTAAAACAAGTGCTTGAGAAATTGCTTGGCTTTTTAAACCTTCAATTAATTGGGCTTTAGCTTCTTCAGCTGTTAAGCCTGCAACTTTTTCTAGTTTACGAATATGTTCTTCTTGGTGTTTTTCTAGCTCAGTTCTTTTTTGATTAATTAATTCAATTTGTTTGTTTAAATTCTCTTTAATTAATTCATTTTCTTTTACCTGCTTATCTAAGCTTACTTCTTTTTGATTAATAGTTAGTTCTTTTTGTTTAGCCCTAGCTTCAGATTCTGCGATTTTTTTATTTCTTTCTAAAACATCCTTATCGTATTCTGATTTTAGCTGTACAAATTTCTCTTTGGCTTCTAATAGTTTTTCTTTTTTTAATGTTTCAGCCCTTAATTCGGCCTCTTTAATAATGTTTTGTGCTTTGTTGTCGGCTTCTTCAAGTTGCTGTTTTGTATTTTTTGCAAAAATGAATCTACCCGCTACAATTCCAGCGATTAGTGCTATAACACCAATTATAATAGGCAATAAAGTGTTGATCATGCTTTTGGCAATTTTTTAAATGAATCGATATCTTATTTCTTGTCTCACAGCTCATAAAATTCTGAATAAGTGAGTGATAGGCAGCGAAGATAATTAAATATGATTTGCAACGAGCCATTAAAAACAATGAAAATGAAAGAAATTGTAATTGTAAAATTTACACGATCAAGTTTTGCTACACTTTACAAGAAAGCATTTTCAATAACAATATTTTGTGTAATTAGCCTTTTTTATTTGTTGGTTCTTTTGTTTGCTATATTGATTATTTGGGATAAATGAATTGACTATTTGACTGTTCTATTCTGTTTGTAACTTTTGTAACCCACTAGCAGCTGTAGATAAGGTTACTTTTGCCTTGAAAATAAAAAAGTATGGAGTTGATAGGCTTTTTCTTAGCTGCTCTTGTAGGCATTTCTTTAGGCTTAATTGGTGGTGGCGGCTCTATTTTAACCTTACCTATTTTAGTGTACATTATGGGTATACAGCCAATTATTGCTACATCGTATTCTTTATTTATTGTGGGTTGCACTTCTTTAGTAGGGGCTACCATTAATTATAAAAGTGGAAATGTACAAGTTAAAACTGCACTGGTTTTTGGAATAGCCTCTATATCTACTGTTTTTTTAACCCGTAAATTTATTATACCTCATATTCCTAATGTGTTGTTTACTATTAATCATGTTGCAATTCGTCAATCTGTTGTTACCATGAGTTTGTTTGCAGTGTTAATGTTGCTTGCTGCAATAGCCATGATTAGAAATCCCATCAATAAAGATGAAAATGAATGTGTATACACCTATTCAACTCCTCCAATTTTTACATTAATACTAAATGGAATTTTAATTGGATTTGCTACTGGTTTTTTTGGGGCTGGTGGAGGGTTTTTATTAATTCCATCATTGGTATTATTATTTAAAATGCCCATGAAGCAAGCAGTAGGTACTTCACTACTAATTATTGCTTTAAATTCTTTGATTGGTTTTTTAGGCGATTGGGGGCATTATCATTTAAATTGGCAATTGCTTTTTACAATAACTGCAATTGCAGTAGGAGGTATTTTTGTAGGAAGCTTTATTTCTACCAAAATCAATAGTTCACTGCTGAAAAAAACATTTGGATGGTTTGTACTCTTTATGAGTTTATATATACTTACAAAAGAGATTTTTCAATTTTAAACATTCGATAATAAAAATTTATTTATGAAAATAGAACAAATTTATACAGGTTGTTTGGCACAAGGTGCATATTACATTACTAGTGATGGTGAAGCTGCAATTATTGATCCTTTAAGAGAAATTCAACCTTATTTAAATAGAATTGAAAAAGATGGTGTACAATTAAAGTACATTTTTGAAACACATTTTCATGCAGATTTTGTAAGTGGTCATGTTGATTTGAGTAGAAAAACCAATGCATCTATTGTATATGGACCTAATGCTGCTTGTGAGTTTGAATGTATTTCAGCAAAAGATGGAGAAATTTTTTCTGTAGGAAAAATTTCGATAGTTGTGTTGCATACACCTGGTCATACAATGGAAAGTACCACTTTTTTACTAAGAGACGAAACTGGAAAAGATTATGCAATTTTTTCAGGTGATACACTTTTTCTAGGAGATGTTGGAAGGCCAGACTTGGCTCAAAAAGCATCGAATATGACTCAAGAAGAATTAGCTGGAATGTTGTACGATAGTTTAAATAATAAAATAATGCCTTTAGCAGACGATGTAATTGTATATCCAGCACATGGTGCTGGTAGTGCTTGTGGCAAAAATATGATGAAGGAAACTGTAGATACATTGGGAAATCAGAAAAAAGTAAATTATGCTTTGAATCAGCCCAATAAAGAATCGTTTATTCAAGCAGTTACTGAGGGATTACAACCTCCTCCAGGTTATTTTGGAATGAATGTAGCTATGAACAAAAAAGGGTATGCAAGTTTTGAATCTGTATTGAATAATGGATTAACAGCATTAAATGCATCTGAGTTTGAGCAAATAGCTGAAAATACCAATGCATTAATTATTGATACAAGAGATGCAAGCGAATTTTACAAAGGGTTTATTCCTCAATCCATCAACATTGGCTTAAATGGCGATTTTGCACCATGGGTTGGTGCTTTGGTTGCAGATGTAGAACAGCCTATTTTATTAATTACAGCAATTGGTAAAGAAGAGGAGGCGGTTACACGTTTAAGTAGAGTAGGATTTGATAAAGTTTTGGGTCATTTAAAAGGTGGTTTTACAACTTGGCTACATGCAGGTAAGCAAGTAGATATTGTTGATAGAATTAGTGTAGAACAATTTGCAAAAGAGTTTGATGCAACTGCAGATTTGGTTATCGATGTAAGAAAAGAATCAGAATTTCAAGCACAGCATGTGGCAGAAGCGTTTAATAGACCTTTGGCATACATCAACGAATGGATTCATGCCATTGATGCACAAAAGCACTTTTTTTTACATTGTGCAGGTGGGTACAGAAGCATGATTGCTGCATCACTTTTACAAGCTAGAGGATACAGAAATTTTACAGAAATAGAGGGTGGATTTAATGCCATTGCAAAAACTGAAGTAGCTGTTACTAATTTTACCTGCCAAAGCAAATTGTTGCAGGTTTAGATAGTATGTTGATTAGACTTAAAATAAAAATCAGTCTATTTTTTTAATATTTAACGCTTTGTAACATTTTCTAATTACTATATTTGACTTAGAAAATTGATATAATTATGGAACTATTTAAATCAAGTAATCCTACTTTAACGGAAAAAATTTTTGACAAGAGTGCTACTAATATTGCCAATTTACAAGGCACCATGAGTGTTAGAGGCACCATTAATAAATTTGGTTTTTTAATGGTAATGGTTTTAGGATCAGCCGCTTACACATGGCATATATTTGGCGAAGGACAGCCTGCAACAGCTAATATTTTAATGATGGTTGGTGTGTTTGGTGGATTAATATGTGCATTAGCTATTACATTTAAACCAAATTGGGCTCAATACATAGCACCCTTATATGCTTTGCTAGAAGGATTTTTCTTAGGTGGAATTTCAGTTTACTTTAATGAAATGTTTAAAGAAAAATATCCTGGTCTAATTATGCAGTCTGTAGGACTAACTTTTGGCGTAGCTATTTCAATGTTTTTATTGTATAATTTCAGAATAATACGTGCTACAGAAAAATTTAAAAGTGTAATTATAGCTGCTACAATGGGTATAGCTGTTTTCTATTTAATTAGTATGGTCGTTCGTTGGTTTGGTGTAGATATGCCTTTTATGTACGATAGCAGTTTATTAGGTATAGGCATCAGTCTTTTCGTTGTAGCAATTGCAGCATTAAACTTAATTCTAGATTTTGATATGATAGAACAAGGATCTGCACAAGGTGCACCAAAATATATGGAATGGTACGGTGCATTCGGATTATTGGTTACAATTGTATGGCTATATATCGAAATTTTAAAACTATTAAGCAGGTTGGCAAAAAGAGATTAATTTTCAAACAACTTTTGCAACTTAAAACCGAATTATGGAACTAATTCGGTTTTTTGCTTTATAGAAGTCTGAAATTTCAAAAATTACAAGTAATTTGTAAGCGTCAAAACTACTGATCCATGTATTTTAATCGTTTAGGGTTATACAACGAAGAATTGCTCAATATGTATAAGCATTTGCTTTATCCTAGAATGATAGAAGAAAAAATGCTTAACTTATTACGTCAAGGTAAAATTAGTAAATGGTTTAGTGGAATTGGTCAAGAAGCAATTAGTGTAGGTGCAACATTAGCACTTGAAAAAGATGAATGGATAATGCCTTTACACAGAAATTTAGGTGTTTTTACAACTCGTAAAATACCATTACATCAATTATTTATGCAATGGCAAGGCAATAAAGAGGGGTTTAGTAAGGGTAGAGAGAGGAGTTTCCATTTTGGTAGTAAGCAACATTTTATTTGTGGAATGATTTCACACCTTGGACCTCAAATGGCTTTAGCCGATGGCGTTGCATTGGCATATAAATTGAAAAAAGAAAAGAAAGTAGCCTTAGCGTTTACAGGAGATGGTGGCACAAGTGAAGGCGATTTTCATGAAGCCTTAAATGTGGCTGCAGTTTGGGATTTGCCCGTTATTTTTATTATTGAAAACAATGGTTACGGATTAAGTACACCAACTTCAGAACAATATAAATGCGATGAATTAATTGATAAAGCCAAAGGATACGGAATAAAAGGAGAAAGTATCGATGGTAACAATATTATTCAAGTATATGATACACTCAAAAGTGTTCGAGAATATTGCATAGAACATCAACGTCCTTTCTTAATTGAATGTAAAACATTCAGAATGCGTGGACATGAAGAAGCTAGTGGCGTAAAATATGTACCCAAACATTTAATGGAAGAGTGGGGTAAAAAAGATCCTATAAAAACCTTTGAGCAATTTTTAGTACATGAACAAGTGGTTACTGAAATGCAAATTGCGGATATACGCAACGCTTTTAAACTTGACATTGAAAAAGAGTTAACGCTTGCTGCCAATGCACAACCTATTGTGCCGAATGTTTTGGAAGAAATGACCGATGTTTTTGCAAAAAGAATTTTACCAACCAATAAATGGCCAATTGTAAAAAATGCTTCACAAACAGCAGCGTTGCCCTCTTCTGAATTAAGAATGATTGATGCTATCAAACAAGGTTTAGAGCAATCTTTAAAAGTGCATCAAAACCTAATTTTAATGGGACAAGATATTGCTGAATACGGTGGTGCATTTAAAATTACAGAAGGTTTTGTTGCAACTTTTGGTAAGCAAAGAATTCGAAATACGCCTTTATGTGAAAGTGCAATTGTAGGTGCTGCTTTAGGATTAAGTTTAGAAGGTGGAAAAACAGTAATGGAAATGCAGTTTGCCGATTTTGTTACCGTAGGCTTTAATCAAATTGTAAATAATCTAGCTAAAATTCATTATCGATGGGGGCAAAATGCAGATGTTGTTATACGAATGCCAACAGGTGCAGGTGTAAGTGCAGGACCATTTCATAGCCAAAGTAACGAAGCTTGGTTTACACATGTTCCTGGCTTAAAAGTAGTGTATCCATCTAATCCATTTGATGCTAAAGGGTTACTGATTGCAGCCATTAACGATCCAAATCCTGTAATGTATTTCGAACATAAATTGTTGTATCGAAGTATTAGTGGAAATGTTCCAACAGATTATTATGAAGTAGAAATTGGGAAAGCAAATTTGGTAAATGAGGGTACAGATATTACTGTAATTACTTATGGTGCTGGTGTGCATTGGGCTTTAGAATATCAACAGCAACATGCAGAAATATCTATGCATATTCTTGATTTAAGAACTTTACAACCACTAGATTATACAGCTATTCGTTTGTCAGTTAAAAAAACAGGTAAGGTTTTATTGTTGCATGAAGACACATTAATAGGTGGAATTGCAGGTGAAATTAGTGCTTGGATTAGCGAGTATTGTTTTACGTTGTTAGACGCACCTATTGTACGCTGTGCAAGTTTAGACACTCCTGTTCCTTTTAATTCCGAACTCGAAAAACAATTTTTAGCAAAAAGTAGATTGCATGCAAGCGTTCAAAAATTAATGCAGTTTTAGTTTTTTATGGTAAATCATAAAATTTTCTCATTTAGCTAGATTCTTTTCATTTTTGGCTCAATTATTTGTAGGTTAGTCTATATAAATACAAATACATATGAAAAAAATAACCCTAGTTTTAGCAGGCTTTTTGCTTACAGCTGCTACAAGTTTTGCCCAAGATGCAAATACTTCTACAACAAAACCAGAACTTTCAAAAGAAGAAAAGGCTAAACTAAAGCAAAAGCAAGATGAAGAAATGATGAGTGCTTACAAAGAAGTTGGCTTAACTGAAGATCAAATAAAATTAATTAAAGAGGCAAATACAGAAGCCGGGAAAAAATCAAATGAAATTCGAAAAGATGCAGCACTAACAGAAGATGCTAAAAAAGAAAAGTTGAAAGAAATTAGCACAGAAAAAAACGAAAAAATAAAAGCCATAATGGGTGCTGATAAATACAAACTGTTCAGTGCAATTCGAAAAAAGCAAAAAGAAGCTGCTGCAACAACAGCAACTCCATAAACAATATAAATGATCGCTACTAGCGGTCATTTTTGTTTTAGAAATTATAATTTTCAAAAACTATTACAATTGCTTTTGTTTCTTTTGGTAAAAAGTTATTTTGCATACCATTTGTATTCTATCTTTATTTTATTTATTCATAACACATGACTACAATCGATTCTTTTTTACTTGCATTTCGTACTGTAAGAGGTAATAAGCTACGAACAGGAATTACTGTTGCAATTATTGCTTTTGGTATTATGGCATTAATTGGTATTATTACTGCAATAGAATCGATGAATCAAAGTTTAAGAGAAAGCTTTTCTTCAATGGGTGCAAATGCGTTCAGCATTCGATTTAAAGAGAGTAGAGTAAGATTTGGAGGAGGGGGTAGTAGTGTAAAAGTTGAGAAAAAAGGAAAAAAAGAAAAAAAATCCAACTTAGGTAAGCCTATTAAAATTGAAGATGCAGAGTTTTTTAAACAATCATTCAAATTTCCTTCCAAAGTAAGCATTTATATAAGAGGAGGCGGTGGTTACGAATGTAGATATGCAGATAAAAAAACCAATCCACAAACTACAATTTGGGGTGGCGATGAAAATTATTTAGCCGTAAACGGATATAACATTGAACAAGGCAGAAATTTTAGTGCCCTTGATGTTCAAACTGGAAGAAATGTTTGTTTTATAGGTAGCAATATTGCCACCAAATTGTTTGGTGAAAACAAAGCGAAATGTTTAGATAAAATTATTAGAGTTGGTAGTATACAATATAGGGTTATTGGATTGCTGAAAAGTAAAGGAAGTAGTGCATTTCTTCGTCAAGATGATGTAATTGTAACAACGTATAACAATGCAAGAAGATTATCAACTGTTGCATCTTCTTTTTTAGTAGGCGTAATGGTTAATAGTGTAAAAGATTTAGAACCAGGTGTTGGAGAAGCAACTTCTATTTTTAGAGCGGTAAGAAAATTGCAACCTATTGATGAAGATAATTTTGTAATTGAAAAAAGCGACAAGTTTGCTGAACTGTTTATTGGGTTTTTAAGCAGTATTGCTGCAAGTGCAGGTGCAATTGGATTAATTACACTTATTGGTGCGGCAATTGGATTAATGAATATTATGTTAGTAGCAGTGAGTGAACGCACCAAAGAAGTGGGATTGATAAAAGCTATTGGTGGAAAAAGCAAAAATGTTCGCCAACAATTTTTATTCGAAAGTTTAATTATTAGTTTAATGGGTGCTTTCTTTGGAATTATTTTAGGTGTAGCTGTTGGAAATTTATTTGGTTTGGTGCTTCATACAGGTTTTGTTGTACCATGGGGTTGGGTTTTTATTGGTATTATCATTTGTTCTGCTGTAGGTTTAGCAGCAGGAATTTATCCTGCTATGAAAGCGGCCAAATTAAATCCTATTGCAGCTCTTCGTTACGAATAATTTTGCTTATTTATTTTAATCAATCTATATGTTTAACCGTTTGTTCGGATTCATCGTTTTTGTTTCCGTAATATCTTGTAATCAAAAAGAAAATCAATCTACTTCAACAAATACAGCTGGTGCTTATACCATTAATGGTAAAATAACAGGAATTGCGAAAGGTGAAATGATTATTTGTAGAAAAATGATGGCCGATGTTGCTGTTGCTGATACTGCTTTTGCAGCAGCTGATGGTAGTTTTAGTTTTAAAGGAGAAGTTGTAGAACCTATGATTACTTCTATTTATTTACCTAAAACGGTAGAAGAAACCCAAATGGCTATTAGCTTTTTTACAGAAGTTGGTACTACAAACATAGAAGCCGATGTGCTTGCTCTAAATAAAGCAAAAGTAAATGGAGGAAACAGTAATAAAGATTTACAAGCCATTACAGCTATTACAGAAAAGTATTATGCACAAATGAAAGTTTTAGGCGATAGTCTTAGAACACTGTATGATGCTGGAAAAATGGAAGTGGTGATGAAACTAGAGCAACAATATCTTCAGCTAGAACAAAAGCAAAAAGAAGATATTGCTGATTTTATTAAAAATAATCCTAAAAGTTATGCATCAGCCTACTATGCATATCAGCTAAATACCGATGCAACCGATCCTTCAAAAGCAGTAAAAGCATTTGAATCCCTCGATAAAAGCATACAATCATCGTTTTATGCACAAAAATTGAAAAAAATTGCTGACGCTTTACAAGCTACTGCTATTGGAAGTATAGCACCTGATTTTACCTTACAAAGTATTGACGATAAACCTGTGGCTTTATCATCGTTAAGGGGAAAATATGTTTTATTAGATTTTTGGGCAAGTTGGTGTGGGCCTTGTAGAAAAGAAAATCCAAATGTGGTAAAAGCTTACAATCAATTTAAAAACAAAAATTTTACCGTTTTTGGTGTTTCGTTAGATGAAGATAAAATAGCTTGGCAAAATGCTGTTTTAAAAGATCAATTAGCATGGCAGCATGTTAGTGATTTGAAAGGTTGGAGAAGTAGTGCAGCTGCTTTATATGGTGTTCAGTCTATACCTGCCAACTTTTTACTTGATCCTTCAGGAAAAATTATTGCTAAAGATTTAAGAGGGAAAGATTTAGAAAAAATGTTAGCAAGTGTTTTAAAGTAATACTCTCAAAACATTTATTCACTAAGTTTATAATCAAATAATAGTAGTGAAAATGGTATAAATACATCCTATTTGCTCTTATTAAATGCTGACTCTTTAACTACAATTGCAGGTTCTAAAAATTGAGATGTGATCTATTTATTTTATCGAAAGTCATAAAATGTGAACAATTAAATGGTGCAAACGCTATTTTACCACATTTTTTTGGTGAAAATTGAAAAAAAGTCATTTTAAATTTTCGAAATTCAAAATCATACTGCTATCTTTGCAGCCCGAAAAAATATATGTCAAAACAGCAACTGATAAAACAAGATGGACAAATACTCGAAGCATTGAGCAATGCAATGTTTAGAGTAAAGCTAGAAAACGGACACGAAATTTTAGCAACCATTTCTGGTAAAATGAGAATGCACTACATTAGAATTTTACCAGGTGATAAAGTAGGTGTTGAAATGAGTCCATATGATTTAACGAGAGGAAGAATAAATTTCAGGTACAAGTAAATACGGCAAATATCTTTTTTAAGGTATAGTCTTTTAGAAATAGGTTAAAAAAATTACAATGAAAGTTAGAGCAGCTATTAAAAAGCGTAGTGTTGACTGTAAAATTGTTAAGCGTAAAGGAAAGCTTTATGTAATTAACAAAAAGAATCCTCGTTTTAAACAACGTCAAGGTTAAAATTAGTTTTGAATGTTCTGTTTTAAATGTTAAACGAAGCTTTCGAAATTCAAGATTCTAAATTCAAAATTTATAATTATTATTTATGGCACGTATTGCCGGTATAGATTTACCAAAAAATAAAAGAGGCGAAATAGGTCTTACCTACATCTATGGTATTGGTAGAGCAAGAGCACAGCAAATTTTAAATGCAGCAGGTATTAGCTTAGATAAAAAAGTGAATCAATGGAATGATGATGAGCAAACTGCTATCCGTAATTTAATTAATACTGAATTTAAGGTAGAGGGTGCTTTAAGAAGTGAAACACAAATGAACATCAAACGTTTGTTAGATATCGCTTGTTATCGTGGTCTTCGTCATCGTAAGGGATTACCTGTTCGTGGTCAACGTACAAAAACCAATAGCCGTACTCGTAAGGGTAAACGTAAAACGGTTGCAGGTAAAAAGAAAGCCGCTAAAAAATAATAAATAGCTTTTTAGAAATTCCAAATAACAGCAAAAGCTGCATTTGGAATTTCTAATTTTAAGCATTTTATATAGCCGCCGGAAATTTTGCAACAGTCATTGCAGGATCAGGGGCACTTATTTAAGTAAAGATTACCTCAAAAAAACATCATGGCTAAAACAGCAAAAGCTCAAAACAGTGCAAAAGCAGCTGCGAAAAAAAGAATCGTAAAAGTAGATGCAGCTGGTGAAGTACGTATTAATGCAACATTCAACAACATTATTGTTGCTTTCACAAACAAAAAAGGTCAAGTAATATCATGGTCTTCTGCCGGTAAAATGGGATTCCGTGGTTCTAAGAAAAACACACCATATGCAGCTCAAATGGCTGCTGCTGATGCTGCAAAAGTAGCAGTAGATGCTGGTTTAAAAAGAGTAGACGTATTTGTGAAAGGACCAGGTTCTGGACGTGAAGGTGCTATTCGTTCTATCGCTCAAAATGGAATTGAAGTTACTTCTATCAAAGACGTAACGCCAATGCCACACAATGGTTGCAGACCTCCTAAACAAAGAAGAGTTTAATTAATAACATATTCAATCACTTACACTTATACAGTTGTAGGTGATTATTTATTTTGGATGATAGATTTAGTTTTTTGATTTTTTAACAATCTATCATCATTCACTAAAAAATCAATAAAAGTTTAAAAAATGGCACGTTACACTGGTCCAAAGACCAAAATTTCTAGAATTTACGGTGAACCAATTTTAGGTAATGGTAAATGGTTAACCAAAAACAGTAATCCTCCAGGTCAGCATGGTGCTGCTCGTAAGCGTAAAAGTTTAGGCGAATACGCATTACAATTAAGAGAAAAGCAAAAAGCGAAATACACTTACGGATTGTTGGAGCGTCAGTTCCGCAAAACATTTGAAGAAGCAGCTCGTATTAAAGGTGTTACTGGTGAAAACTTAATCAAGTTATTAGAAGCTCGTTTAGATAATACTATTTTCCGTATGGGTTTGGTAGCTAGTCGTCCTGAAGCAAGACAATTGGTTGCTCACAAACACATTACAGTAAATGGTGAAGTAATGAATGTACCTTCTTATTCTTGCAAACCAGGTGATATTATTGGTTACAAAAATAAGAGTGCTGTTAATTCTTCTATTACAAGCAAAAGCCGTGGAAAAAATCCAAAATTTGGATGGGTTGATTGGAATGAAACAGAGCAAAAAGGAACTTTTGTAACTTATCCAGAAAGAGAAAATGTTCCTGAAAATATTAAAGAGCAACTAATTGTAGAATTGTACAGTAAGTAATCTTTTTAACGAATGGCAGCAATTTTATATGCAGCCATTCGTTTTGTTACATCGTTTCTTTTCTAGTCGAAACATTCAAATGAATGATATTCTAAAAGTATCATTCACAAAATAAAATAATCACCAATTTTGATTTTAAAATTGGTGCAACAACAAAATAAAAACCAAGTTTTAATATGGCCATATTAAGCTTCCAAAAGCCGGACAAAATTGTTTTACAAAAAGTTACTGATTTTGATGGACAATTTGAGTTTCGTCCACTTGAACCAGGTTATGGTTTAACAATCGGTAATGCTTTACGCAGAGTGTTGTTAAACAGTTTAGAAGGATACGCAATCACAGGTATCAAAATTGAAGGTGTAGACCATGAGTTTGCTACCATTAAAGGTGTTACTGAAGATGTTACTGAAATTATTTTGAACTTAAAACAAGTACGTTTTAAGAAAATAGTTGAAGGTGATGTTGCTACTGAAAAAATTACTTTATCAATCAAAGGTCGTAACGAGTTTACAGCTGGTATGATTGGTGAGGCTTCTACTAACTTTCAGGTAATGAATCCTGAGTTGGTAATTTGTATCATGGATACCACTTCTAAAATTGATATTGAATTAACGGTAGCTAAAGGACGTGGTTATGTTCCTGCAGAAGAAAACAAGTTGAAAGACAGTGTTTTTGGATATGTAGCTATAGATTCTATTCATACACCAATTAAGAATGTTAAATACGCTATCGAAAACTATCGTGTAGAACAAAGAACTGACTACGAAAAATTAATTCTAGAAGTTGCTACTGATGGTACTATTCATCCTGAAGATGCTGTTAAACAAGCTTCTCGTATTTTGATTCAACATTTGATGATTATTACTGACGAAAACATCACTTTTGATAATAAAGAAGAGAAGAAAGACGATGTAGTTGATGAACAAGTGTTACAATTACGTAAAGTATTGAAAACACCGTTAGAAGATTTAGATCTTTCAGTACGTGCATTTAACTGTTTGAAAGCTGCAAAAATTAATTCTTTAAGCGAATTGGTTCAATACGAACAAGAAGATTTGATGAAGTTTAGAAACTTTGGTCAAAAATCTTTATCTGAAATTGAGCAAGTTTTATTAGAAAGAGGTTTAAGCTTTGGAATGGATTTACAAAAATTAGGATTAGACAATTTAGATAATTAAATATTTTAAAGAGCATTCAATAGCCTTATAGCTTTGAATGCTCTTTTATTTTCTAACAGCTTATAATTCCTGACACGGTATAAGCTAAAAAATTAAAGTCATGCGTCACGGAGACAAAATCAACAATTTAGGTCGTAAAAAGGCACACAGAGAAGCTCTGTTAAGCAACCTAGCTAGTCAATTAATTACGCATAAGCGTATAGTTACTACTTTGGCAAAAGCAAAAGCTTTACGTACTTATGTAGAACCTTTGTTAACTAAAACAAAGAAAGTAGATAGCAAAGAAGTAATTATGCACCAACACAGAGTGGTATTCTCTTACTTACAAAATAAGTTAGCAGTTAAAGAATTATTTACTGTAGTTGCTCCAAAAATCGCTTCTCGTCCAGGTGGATATACTAGAATTATAAAGTTAGGTATTCGTCCAGGTGATAATGCAGAAAAAGCAATGATTGAATTAGTAGACTTCAACGATATCTATGGTAAAACTGTAGAAACTGCTGCAGAACCAGCTAAGAAAACTCGTCGTGGTCGTGCTAAGAAAGTTGAAACAACTGAAGCTACTGTATCAGAAGCAACTGTTGTTGAAGAAACTACTGCAACAACTACAGAAGAGAAATCAGCAGAATAATTTAAATTTCACTTATACAAAAAGAGGTTACTTTACAAAAAGTAGCCTCTTTTTTATTGTGGCTTTTCAAGAATAGTAAAATTTCGAATACTCGTATTTCCATCTGCATCAATAATTTTAATAGTATGTTTACCTACGGTAGGATTGATTGCCATTTGATGAAAGTTGGATGTTTTGCCTAAATAGGTTTCGTCTAAATGCCAATACAAAACAGCATTTTTGTTTTTATGCGTTGCTGTAAAAATGGTTTTACCTTTTAAACCACTAGCTTCAAGAGGAATATAGATAATTGCATTTTGTTCCGGATAAATAATATCTATCATTTTAGATGCGTCTACTAAACAGCCTGATTTAAATGGTGGTAAAGGAATAAAGGAGGGATTTTTTTGAGCATAATAATATTCTACAGTAGGTGGTAAAATAAACCAAGATTGTTGTTTGATGTTAAATACATCTTCACATAATTCATTTACCCGAAATTTACCTGTTTTGTCGATAGTAATTGTTTTACAATATGGACAAATGTTGCTTTTTTCAGCAGAAGGCGAAACCATAATTGTGTCTACATTAGTACAATCTACGGATGCTTTATAACCAGATTGTTTACAAGTTGGTAAGTATTGAAACGAAAGTGAAGGTTTTTGAAACCATTCTGAATTTGGTAGTAAACGAAAAATATCAAATAAAATAGGAGCAGCTGTTTGTATGCCTGTAAGTGCAGGGCTACCTTCTCCTGATGTATTTCCTACCCAAACAACAGTGCAATATCTAGGCGTTAAGCCAATTGCCCAAGCATCTCTATTGCCAAAACTAGTACCTGTTTTCCATGCTATTTTTTTTGCCGAAGAAAATGAACTCCAAAGTCCTTCTTCTCCAGGACGCATTACTTCATTCATCGTATTTAACATGTGCCAAATAGCCGTATAATCGATCAAAGGCGTGATTTTTTTTCTTTTTTGAGGAGAGGATGAAACAACGTATTGTGGCATTTTCCAGTCAGATGTTAGCCACATTTCTTTATTAATAGTTTGATGATTATAAACTCTTGCAATACTACTATACACACCTGCAAGCTCGAATGGATTTATTTCGCATCCACCTAAAATTAAACTCATTCCATAAAAATCTGCTGGATGTAGCAACGAGGTAAACCCCATCTGTTTAAGTAAACTATAAAATCGCTGATACTTATACTGTTGTAACATGCGTACAGCTGGTATATTTAAACTTCTGCTAATTGCAAGATTTGCTGGAACAGCACCATCATAAGTAAGCTCATAGTTTTGTGGTGTATAACCACCAATATTGGTTGGAATATCTAATACCAATTGTTGGGGTAGAATACTTCCTTCTGATAATAAAGCAGCATATACCAAAGGTTTTAGGGTACTTCCTGGACTACGCACCGCACTTAAAACATCAACATGTTGCTCGTAGTTAGATGTATTTGAGTTGTAAATATTGCCTACATAAGCTATAATATTTCCAGAATTAACTTCCATCACCATGGCTGCAACATTATTAATTTGATTTCCTTTTAAATGTTGATGGTGTTGTTTGGTAATATCTATTACTTGTTGTTGCAACTGCCGAATAATGGTTGTTTGTGCATAAGTAGAATTACTTTTTGTTGATTTATTTTCTGAATTTTCTCTTTTATACCTACTTAATAAGTGTGGTACAAGTTCAGGTAAAGGTTTGGGCTTATTGGGCAAAGGCTCGGCTTTTGCTAACGTAGCAGTAGTAGAATCAATTTCTTTTTCCTTCAACAGCTTATCAATAAGTGCATTTCTTTTTCTTAATAAAATGGTACTGTTTTTTCCAGGATGTACTAAAGATGGTGCATTGGGCAAAACAGCTAAAGCTGCCATTTCGCCCCAAGATAATTGGCTGGGAGCTCTACCAAAATAACGCCAAGCAGCCGCATCTAATCCTACTACATTGCCTCCAAATGGGGCATTTGCTGCATACAAAGCTAAAATTGATTTTTTTCTATAACTACACTCTAATCTTGTAGCGAGCACTATTTCGATACATTTATTTACAATGGTTCTTTTTTTATTTTGTTTGAATAAACGAACTACTTGCATTGAAATAGTACTGCCTCCACTTACTGTTTTTTTACTTTTACTGTTTTGAAATATAGCTCTTAATAATGCAAAAATATCAACACCCCAATGATAATAAAACCGTTGATCTTCGAAAGTAGTAATACACTTTTCAAATTTTTCTGGTACTTTTTCTGTATTTGGAAAACGCCATTGACCATCATCTGCAATAGCAGCACTGAGCACATTGCCTTGATGATCTGTTAGCACATAACTTGTAGGATTATTGAATAATGTATTTGGTAGTGATGCATAATATACCATTACTGCCACTATACAAATGGTTGTAATTATTTTATGTTGTAAAATTTTATTTTGTAGCCTTTTTATAAAATGCATCGAATGTGTTTTAAAATTAACGGATGCATTTTTATTCTGTTACTTCTACCCATTCACCATTGATTCCTGCACTAATGTTTTGATCGTACATCGCTTCTATATAAACGCCGGGCCAGTAAAATTTACCCAAATAAGCTGCATTTAATTGAACATAATACGTTAATGTTTCACTCGGTGCAATGTTGAAATAATGATACACTCTATCATCTTTAATATCCATATAGTTGTATGTAGACGATTTAAAACTACCTTCATTATTATACATTCTTGTATTAATAATTTCCCATCCACTTGGAAACAACTGTGATAAAGCCATTTGTGTATAGTTGCCTCTAAAACCTGGATTTTTTACAGTAACTTTTGCAACAAAATCTGTTCCCTGTTTAATAGATTGTATGCTAATCGGAGAACCAGTTGTAGTGAAAAATTGTGTATTGAGTAATAATATCGAAGGACTGTTTTTATAAGCAATAGGAGCAGTACCAACAGGTTTTCCTTCGTTAATTATTCTTACAAATACAACTTTATTGCCTTTGTTGGTAATGCTGATATTGGCTTTGTTGTTTTGCCAAATAACATCATTTTGGGTAATGGCTTGTTTGCTATTGATACTAATGTTTTTTCCATTGATGTTTCCACTAACTTGAATATTAGAGTTGTTGTTTTCTGTTCCAACAAATTTGGCAATAGCAATTAAAGCGTAAGCAGTTGTTTGTGTGCTATACCATGTTTCTTGAGCTAGTTTGGCAGCTATGTTTTTTAATAAAAAGGTAGCTTCTGCTTTTCTGTTCATTAAGGTAAGCGTTTCAAGTACCATTGCTTCGTCTCTTAAACTACTACCAAATGTATTTCCAGGAGAAGATGGCTCTTTGAAGGCTTTTGGTAAGCCACTAATTAATGAAAATGCTACTTGTTGTTGACCAGCTAAATAATAAGCAGCAGCTAATCGCCATTTACCTTCAGCGGTTAAAAATTTGTATTCTTTTAAGCGATTCATTGCTCCAATTTCAGCCGACTTATTCAATGCTAATAAGTATAAACGATAAGCTTGTATTAAATCATTTCCATAAGTTGGAGCTGAAGAAATATTCCAATTGACTGCTTTATTTTTTTGATATTGTTTCCATTGTTGCAACATATTTGTAGGAACGATATAGCCTTTTGCTGCCGCTTCAATTAAAAAATGGCCAGCATAATTTGTTCCCCATTCATCACTTGCTTCAATGCCAGGCCAATAACTAAAACCACCATCTGCTTGCTGAAAGTTTTGAATTTTAATAATTGCAGATTTGATATTGAGTTGTATGTTTCTTTTTCTTTCATCTGTAAGTTCTACCAAATTACCTAGCATCAATTGACTAAATACAGCAGATGTTGTTTGCTCGATACAGCCATGTGGATATTGAATTAAATAGTTTAATCGTTTTTGTAAATTAATTGGAGGAATAGCTGCAATTTCTATGATTGCACGGCTATTCATTGCATCGCCAATTTTTAAAGTAGTAGTTGAAAAAGATTGGTTAGGCTGTAAAACATATTCTGTAACTTGGGTAATTGAAGGGTTGAGATTTCTAATATCAATTTCTGTTGTTGCTACTGCTTTTTCATTTCCGCCAGCAGCAGTAATTTTTATTGTGCCAATACCTGTATTGTTTTTTACAGTAGCTTGTAAGTAAACAGTTTGTTCGCCAATTGTATTAAAATTTACCAGTTGTTCGCCTTCAACTACTATAAATGGATTGGATTGAATAGATAACCGAACAGTTTTTATTTTTTTATCGCTATTAAAAATGGTAACAGGAATTCGAATATTTTCTGTTGGTGCTAGTACTCGTGGAAGTGTGGTAAGCAGCATCAATGGTTTTTTTACCGCCACTGATTTTTCAGCCATTCCATAATTCCCTTTTCCTGCAGCTACTACCATTGCTTTAATGCTACCCATATAAGCAGGTAATGTAAATGAATGGGTTTGACTACTACCATTGCTAGTAAAAGGACCTAAAAACTGAACCACAGGTTTAAATCTGTTCGCTTTTCTAGTTTTAGCAGCGTTTGCTTCGGCATCGCCACCAATGGTTAAAATACGATCTAAACCACCGCTCCAAGCTCCAATTACATAATCGTATACATCCCAAGTTTTTACACCAAGTCCTTCTTTGCTATAAAATTCTTGGTGAGGATTAGGGGTTTTAAAACGTGTTAGATCAAGTAATCCTTCATCTACCAAGGCAATTACGTAAGTCATTTCTTTTCTATTCGCTTCACTAACGGTAATGGTGTTTTTTTGTTCTGCCTGAATACTTGATGGCATTTGAATAATGGGCTGTAAAATGGTGGTTTTGTCTTCTACCAAAATAGGTGTAATGCCATACATTCTAATGGGTAAGTCATTTATTGTTTGTGCATGTGGTTGTAATAAACTCACAGACACATATACATTTGGACACATTTCTTTTTCAATTGTAAAGCTATATTTAGTTTGTCCTTCGTTGGTGTTTATCCAAAAATGTTTGAGCACTTTACTGCCTGTTTCAATGGTAATTAATGCACGGCCTTGTTTGCTTGTAGGAATGGTAATGGTTGCTTTATCACCAACTTGGTATTTTTCTTTATCGGCATTAAAAGATAGCATAGTTGCATTCGAAGCATCTTCATTATTACCACGACTTCTCCAATCATCATTATCTACATAAAATGTTTTTCCTGTAGTATGCCCACTTTTTACATCTTTCACCAAAACCAAATATCTACCCCATTCTTCTTTATTAAAATATGGTGAAAAAGTAGCTTTCCCATTTTGTGTGGAGATGGTTTCTTTTTGAATTAATTTATTGTATTTGTCCTGTGTAAAATTGCTTAAACCTTCGGCCGTATTATCCCACCACCAACGCCATTGAATTTTGTATAATTCTACTTCAAGTTCTGTGTTTTGTGCAATTGGTTGTCCATCGGTGTTTACATTTACCAAATTAAATTGATGTTTTTTTCCACTTAATAAATAGCCCCAATTGTTTTTATCTTCTGGAATTTGTATGCCTGCATAAGAACGATAAGGATGATAGTCGAATGATACATTATCAATGCTAAAATTTCCACCAGGTTCAAAAACCTTCACTACCAAATTCGCCAAAAGCATACCAGGAGCTTGAGTGCTAATACCAAAAACAGAATTGATGCTAGCAATACCTTCTTGATTTAATGTACCATCAAAAATGGTTTTGTTTTGTTCAGAAAATTGAATGGTTGGGTTATCAAACTCGTAAGCGGTATATTTATTAAACGTTGTTTTCTTTTTATACAATTGAGCATCTACTCTAGCTTTTAAGTTTTGTGCCGTTGCCCCAAACAACCATTTAGCCGCAAGAATGCCATTGTTGTTTGTATGCACACCCAATGTAGTGGCATTGCCAAAGTTTAAATTGATTTTTAAACGATTTGGAATTACCGTTTCTATCTTAATTCTTTTTTCAAAACTAGCACCCCCAATTGTAACCTTACACAGCCAATTACCTGTTGGGGCTTCAGTATCTGTAACTGTTTTAAACACGTTGAAGCCATTGCTAGCATTGGGTTGTACAATCTTTTTATATAGCTGTCCTTTGGGTGAAATTAATTGCATTTCAATAGGGTGTTCTTTAGGAAGTTGTTGGTTTTTATCTTCAATTATGCAGCTTAAAAACAAACTATCACCTGGTCGCCAAACGCCTCTTTCTCCAAAAATAAATCCCTTAATACCATCTTTAATATAAGTGCCGCCTACATCAAATTTCGATACCATTAATGAGCTGCCTTCATCTAGTTTTAAATAGCTTTTTTCTAATGCATGTTTAGCAATTAATAAGTAAGGCTTTCTTTTAAAATCAATATTGGCAATTCCTTCAGTATTGGTTACAGATTTTCCAACAACCTGTTGTTGAAAATCTACTACTTGCAGTTCTACGTTCGATAAGGGTTCTGTTGTAACAAGATTGTTGGCAGCAACAAACAATGTATTTCCAGTACCTCGTTTAGCGGTTAAACCAATATTGGTAGATAGAATATTTCTGCTTGCAAAACGTTGTTTATTGTAATATGCTTTATTGCAAGGATTATCTTTCTGTTCCCAATTGTAACCGTAAGGATAATAATCGTTGTAGCGATTCCAAAATGCATCGTCTTCATCTAGCTGTTCATCGCTATAGTAATCATCTGCTTCTGTTTCATCTTTGTTTTCGGAAGTATTATTTTCGGTACATGCATACACAGAATATTCGGGTCTAAATGCAATAGAAACCCTGTACATAGCACCAGGTTCTGCTCTAATATATTTATCTAAGTCTAACGAGAATCTATTTTTTTTATGAAGGTTTATCGATTTGTCTATATCTAGTTGAATGGTAGCTTGTACCAATGGTTTAGCCACTCTTCTAAGCTCATTTTCACCATCTATACTATTCGATTGTAGAAACTGAGCAATATTGTTTTCGTAAATTTTAATAACCGATACGTCTACTGCTTTTAAGTTGGTAGCTTCGAATGGTAATACAATTTTACCTGTGCTATTAGGTAAAATAACCCCCTTACCCTGAATGTTTACGGTAGGTAATCTGTTTTCGAAGAAAATATTTGCAGTAAAATTTTTTTCTAATTTTTTATTGATAAAATTTTCAACTCCTTCATATATAGATGCGGTAAAGTTTCCATCTAAATTATTGTTGCTATACACTTTTGCTTCGCTACCAAGAATGGTATAACTAAGCGATTCTTGATTGCTAATACTAATTAATCCATCTAACGATTGAGCAATGGCAAGCGGTTCGCTAAATTGCACCAAAGTGTATTGCTCGTTGTCTTGTATTGCTTTTGCACCTAACACTTTAAAAACACCTTTTTCAGGAATGGAAATGTTTTCTGTTCCTTGCTTATCAATTCGTAAAGCATTGCCATTATAAGTAAGTTTAAGAGTTTGTTCAGAAGTTATTTTTTGAATATTCTGAATTATAAAACCATGTGTTTTGTCACCTTCGTTGTGTTGCCAAAGAATAGATAATGATTGCGATGAGCAACTTGCTGTAAGTATTTTTTCAACCGATTTGCTTTCTTCTACATCGGCTGTTTTTATTTCGCCGGTTAGCGTCATGTGTGTTGCATTATCTGTTTTTAAACCAAATGTTTCTACCGAAAAAGAAGGTTTAATAGTTTGAATGTTGAACTTAAAATTTTTGTATTTGTCGGGCACATTTAATACTTCATTTAACTTAAATTTTACTTCATACAATACATCTTTTTCTAAATCTGTATCGGGTTTAAATTCTATGGTTCTAGCATCTATCCAATATGTTTTACCTTTTACCGATGGTGAAAAACTAAATAATGTTTCTGCAATTGGTTCTTGCAAAGTATGTGTTACAGATGCATCTGTAGCAAGCTGAATACGAATGTTACTTTTTTTAGAAACAGTGCCAGATGTATATGCTTCTATATACTTGCTATATGCAGGATCAATTACAATGTATTTGTTTTTTGAAGTGCAAGCTTGCAACAAAAGGGCAAGTGCACAAAAGCAATAAACAAATAATAGATTTTGTTGGGTGAAACGGGTTGGCATAACAGATGAATTGGAGGTAAGTATGGTTGAATTTCAGATGGGTAAATTATGAAATTATGTACAAAAAAATATTGTATGATTGAATTAAATTTGAAAGTTCATTTTCGTGTTCATTTTTTTATATTACAAATTATGTTATATGCCCATACGAATGGTAGATGATCCAAACGATCAGGAAGATAATAGCAATCAAGATAATGGTGGAGGTGGAAGAGGTGGTTTTGGTGGTGGCGGAAATATATTGTTTCAACTATTGCCAATGCTCATTAATTTAATATTTAGACAACCACTATTGTTGATACCAATTTTGTTGTTGGGTGGATTTATGTTTTTGAAAAATGGATGTTCTTCTAACAGTCATTCAAGTGGTAACTTATCTGAGCAATTGTCTACAGGGGGAATTTTAGATCCGAAAGAGTTTGAAAAAGCAGATGTGTACGAAGCCTTAGATGCTAGTAAAAACGAGTTGCCTGAATATATTTCTTTATTAAAATTTGCTCCACAACGTTTAAATCAAGGGCAACAAGGCAGTTGTGTTGCATGGAGTAGTAGCTATGCAGCTCGTACCATTGTAGAGGCATCAAGTAAAGGAATAAACCCCAATGAAACTGCCTTTAGTCCATCATTTTTATACAATCAAATTAAACTCGATGGTTGTCAGGGAAGTTATATTATTAGGGCTATGCAAAGCCTTACACAAGTGGGTTCTGTACCTTTTAACGCATTTCCTTATGATGATAAAGATTGTGATAAAACACCCAATAATCAATTAATTGATATTGCATCTGCTTACAAATTACAAGGTTTTACCCGATTAACAACCAATGAAAGTACAAGAGGTATAGATTTAAGAGCCATTAAAGAACATTTGGCAAAAGATGTGCCTGTTGTAATTGGTATGATGGTAGGTGGAAGTTTTATGCAAGATATGGCTGGTAAAGAAGTGTGGCATCCTACAGATGACGATTATACACAAATGGGTTTTGGTGGTCATGCTATGTGTGTGATTGGTTATGACGATAGAAAAGAAGGCGGTGTGTTTGAAATTATGAATAGTTGGGGAAATGAATGGGGAATAAATGGAGTGGCTTTTGTACGCTACAACGATTTTAAACGTTTTGTACGTGAAGCATACGGACTAAATCCAATGCCTAAATCTGGCGATGCTATTGCTAAAAACTTAGCCTGTAGTTTTGGTTTAGTAGATGCTACTTCGAAAGCATATATTCCTTTGCAATACAATAAGAGCAATGTGTTTACTACACAACAACCTATTGCAAAAGGAACCACTTTTAAAATGGAAGTTAAAAATAGTACAGAATGTTATGTATATATTTTGGGAAAAGAAACCGATGGTAGCAGTTATGTTTTGTTTCCTTATCCTAGAAAAGATGATGCTACAAAAACAAAGTTTTCTCCTTATTGTGGCATCACTGGTTATCGATTATTTCCTAGAGGAATGAGTATGCAGGCCGATGATATTGGAACGAAAGATTACATGGCAATTATTACTAGCAAAACACCACTTTCTGTTTTTGAATTGAATGATGCTGTAAATGCCAATAAAGCCCAAGGTTTTGAAAAAGCAGTAAACAAAGCAATAAAACGATTGCAAGTAAATGATATTCAATTTGAGGCAAATGCAAATGGAACAATTGCTTTTGAAACCACAGTAGGCGATAAAAATATGGTTGCTTGTATTATTGAAATTGAGAAACAATAATTTTAAGTACTTTGCTGTAATAACTTCTTTATCAAAAATATGCTTGCCATGAATGCTGTTTTTCATCAATTCAAACAAAAAATAACACATCCTTTAAAATACAAACTTTTCTTATTTACCAAGTTGCCGATGGCGTTTATAGCAGGGCTGCAATTAACTACCCTAGAAGAGCAGCAAGCAGTTGTATCGGTTCGGTATAAATGGCTCAATCAAAATCCATTTCAGTCCATTTATTTTGCTGTACTCAGTATGGCTGCTGAATTAAGTACAGGAATTTTAGCATTTGGTCACATCTATCAACAACAACCATCGGTAAGTATGTTGGTAGTAAATTGTACAGGTAGTTTTCATAAAAAAGCAGTTGGAAAAATTACTTTTGTTTGTAATGATGGAAAAATGATTGAGAATGCCATTCTTCAAGCAAAACAAACGGGTGAAGGCGTAACCATTAACTGCACTTCTACAGGAACAAACGAACAAGGTGAAGCTGTTGCAACCTTTGTTTTTACTTGGAGTTTTAGAGCGAAATCGTTAGCATAATTGATAAGGTAAAAAGTAACAAAAGTAGCCAAGTACCTTTCTTTGCAGGTTTAGTTTTGTGTAATAATTAATGGTTGATTTAAAACAACAGAAGATGAAACACGAAATAGAAACCCAATGGATGGGAGCCATGCAATTTAATGCATTGGTAAATGGACATACCATTGTAATGGATGCTCCTGAAAGGGCAGGAGGCAACGATGCAGGATCAATACCAAAACCATTTGTACTTACTGCTTTATCAGGCTGTTCAGGTATGGATGTGGTGGCACTATTAAGAAAAAATAATCAACAAGTGCAAGAGCTGAATATAATTGTAAGCGGAGAACTTAGTAAAACTGCACCAATTACCTATACAAGTATTCACATGGAATATCAATTTATGGGTGATGCGGCAGGTGAAACAGCTGCTGTACAAGCAGTACAAGATTCACAAGAAAAATATTGTGGTGTTAGTTATCTACTTAAAAAAGCACTCCCTATTACTTGGGAAATCGTATATAATGGTGTAACTGTGTTTAGCAATGCAGTAAGTGAAAACGTAATGGTTTAAGTGGATGCAACTAGTGTACACCGTAATCTTCTTAAATCCTTGCTCTGTATTTAATGGTGATGTAAAAAGATCTGATGTAAGAAAGTTTTTAATTTATTGCATACAATTATTTAGAAAGTAAATCGAACACATTTCATTTTTTTTACGGCTTCATTTTTAGAACTTACAGTTGTTCTAAGTGAAGCAGATAATTCGAAACCACCTCTCATTTGAGAAGCAGATTTTAATTGCGATACATTTACATCATAACTAAGCCCTAATGTTAATCGGTAATAATCGAGTTTTATAACAGGAACAATTGCATCTCTCAGTCTATAAAAAGAGCCTAAATACAATGTAAATTTATCATTTGTTTCACTCGTAAAATCTTCTTTTAAATCCATGCCATAATAACCGCCAAACACAGTGTTTGTATGTGGTCCTTGATTGATGTGGTCAAAAAATAGAATCAATCTATTTACATCAGAAATAGCAGTTGATAGCCCACCATTAAAGGTGAATTTAGGTTGAAGAACGGTAGATTCATTATTGGTAAAATAAGCGATACGTGGTTTATTAAAATGAAACAATCCCACACCTACATACATGTCTGTATTATCGCTTAAACTCATACCATAAGTAATACCTGTAGAAAGATCCCAAAAGTTAAAACTAGTTCTATTAAATGTTTGTTGCGTAGCATTATTGGGATTAAATGTTCCAAAAACATATTGATCGTCAAACTGCATTTTAGTTATATCAAATTGGCTAGAGGTATAACTTGGCATAAACGCTAATGATAAGTAACTACCATAATCTTCATTTAATGATTTATGATAGTTAATCACAGGCATTAATTGTGTTCTTTTTAATTCAATATCTCCTGCTTTGTCAAGAGTAGCTTGAAGACCAAGCGTAACATAATCGTTGCTTTCACCTACTTTAAATCTATTTTCTACACTTAAACCAGATGTTTGATAAGGTACTGTAACACTTTGCCATTGATTTTTAAAAATACCTGCCACTCTTAAATCTCCATCAAAAATACCTGCTAATGCAGGGTTTCTCAACAATGGTTTCTCATAAAACTGCGAAAAAGAAAAATCTTGTGCATGACAATGATTAAAGTACAGTTGAAAAAAAACTGCTAATGCGGATATACTTATATATTGAATGAATCTCATGTTGATAATCTATTTTATGATTGACACATTACCCTTATAGGTATAGGTTACATTGTTTTCACAAACAACTTCACAAGTATATATATACACATCTGGTGAGGCTACTATACCTTTAATTTTTCCATCCCATCCTTGAGAAGAATTATTGGGAAGAATATTTCCTCTTTCAAAAACTACTTGCCCCCATCTGTTAAATACTCTAAAACTTTTGATTGATTTTATACCAGTACCTCTTACCATAAAAATGTCGTTAATGCCATCGTTGTCTGGCGTAAATGTATTAGGGATAAATACTTGTGTATTCTCACAGAAAACCTTGATACAAATAGTATCCTTACTTGCACATTTATATACATTGGTACCTGTTAAAGTATAGCAGATATCATTTTTTACAGTAGCTATAGGTAAAGCACAATCATCACAACTTATATTGATGCTTGGTGTCCATCGCCACGAGGTTAAAGGGCCATTGGTAGCTGTATAGTTCAGTGGTAAAAGTGTACCTGTTGCTAATGTTTTATCATTCTCCAATTGTATTACAGGATATTCTCCAACTGCTACTGTTACATAACCTGTATCTTGAAAACAATTATCGCTATCAAAACCAATTACACGATAACGTGTAGTTGATGTTGGTGTAGCTACTGTAAACTGGCTTGTTGTATTGCTTAACGTATTTGCAGGTGACCAAACATAAGTTGTTGCACCACTTACGCTTAATGCAGCTGTTTGACCAATACAAATGGTATCGTTTGGAGAAACAGTAACAGTAATTGGTTGTGCTACTTTAATTACAACAGTATCAATTGCTGTACATCCAAAATTATTGGTACCAGTAACAATGTATTGAGTTGTGGTTAGTGGCTTAGCTATAGGATTAGTACATGTTGTACAAGACAAACTTCCATCTAATGGAAACCAACTGTAAGCAGTGGTACCTGTTGCAGTTAATTGCTTGCTTTGCCCTTTACAAATGGTAGCATCTGCTGAGGCAGTAATAGTAGGACTTTGATTAATGGTAATTGTTTTTGTAACTGTATCTTGACAACCATATAACGTTCCAACTATTAATGTTGCAGTGTAAGTACCTGTATTTAAATAAAAGTTAGTTACAGGCGAACCAGTAAGCACCACACCATTGGTAAACGACCAATTAATAATACTCACTGTATCTGCAGAAACATATTGAGCATCAAACTGTACAGGTCTATTGGTACAAGCTGTTGCAGCTGCATTAATATTTGCAGATGGTGTAGTGTTTACTTTTATAAAAATATTTCTTGTAATCGTATCGCTACAGCCAGAGGCACCGGTAACAATTAATTGTATCTGCCAATTATTAGATGCAGTGTAATTTTTAATTGGATTTTGTAAGGTGCTAAAAGTGCCATCTCCAAAACTCCAACGCCAGCTTACAATCGGTAAATACTTTCTTGATGTATCTGTAAATTGTACCCTAGTATTACCACAAGTTAATAATGATGCATGTCTAAAACCAGCTTTTAAATAATCTATACGAATAGTATCTACACCTTTTATTAAAACGGAACAACTGTTTAAACTATTCGTTAGCAACGTAGCAGTGGGTACATACAAGCCTGATTGTTTATATACATGATAAATAACGGGAGTATTTGTAGTTATAAATGTACCATCACCTAAATTCCATCGAATACTATCTGTATTTTGAACAGTTGCTTCTAAGCGAACAGGTGTATTGCCACATATAAAACCATTGTCGTAAGTAATGCTACCTGATGGACCTCTAACAACTATATTCTTTGCGTATTCGTACGTACAACCTGTGGGATGTTTTGCACTCATGGTTACATTATAAGTACCTACCTGTGTAAATATTCTTGTTACTACATTTCCTGTATCGTTTATTCCTGGTGCAAAGTTCCAAGTTGTTAAACTTGATGGAAGCGATTGATTGGTAAATGTTGCCGTAAAAGGAACACAATTACTAATGCTATCTGTTACTGTAAACAATCCTGGAAGTTTGGCAACTATTGAAATAGGTCTTACTATACTATCTGTACATACTAAACCACTATTGTATTGTCTAATAGCCGTTAATTGTACATTGTATATACCTGCATTTAAAAATGCATGCACAGGATTGGTGTTTGATGATGTGTAACTGTCTTTAAAATTCCACAGTAAAGAAGTAACAGCGTCACTTTGATTGGTGAATCGAATGGTGTCGCCAATACAAGCTTGTAAAGGTGTTGCTGTAAAATTTGCTCTTGGTGCATCAAATACTTGTATTACTTCAGTTGCTGTAGTATCTGTACATCCATTGGTTGCAAAAACGGTTACGGTAAAGGTGCCGCTTTGTAAAAATCTATGGTTAATGGTATCTATATTTTTAGTGGTATTTAAGGTATTGCCATCACCAAAATTCCATTGAAAACTAGAAACTCCTGTTGATGCGTTGATGAATTTTACTGCATGTGGATTACAGCCTTGCTTTTCTGTACCATTTACAGCAAAATCTAATTTTAAACTACTTGGTGCAACAACAATATCGTAATAAGCAGTATCGTTTCCACATTGATTAATAGAAATTAATTGAACCCTAAATGTATCTTGAATACCTGTTTTAAAAATATGGTTCACCGATTGTTTTGTTCCAATAGCTTGTTGTGTTCCATCACCAAAATCCCAAATGAAACTAGTGCCTACTCCCTTAGAAATATTGGTAAAATTCACTGTTAGAGGAGAACAGCCAATTGTTTTATCTGGTGTAAATATTGATTTTGGTTTAGAAGAAACGGTAACTGTTTTTGTTTTTACCACTGTTTCACACTCACTTTTTGCAGTCAATGAAACGATATAGGTAGTATCTCCAAAATTAGGATTCGTTGCAAATACCACATTGTTAGGCTGTTGTAAGTTAGAAAATTGATTGTTGCCAAAATTCCATTGATAGGTAAAGAAACCTAAATAGGGTGTGGTGTTTTGAAAACCAACGTTTAATGGTCCACAGCCTGAACTATCGCTTACGGTAAAGTTGGTTAATACAGGTGGTATTGTAAAGAACTGCTTACTTAAACTATCATTCTTACAACCGTATAAACTAACTGCAACCATTTTAATGGTTACACTATCTGCAGCATTATTTAATGTATAACCAGGATTTTGAGTTGCACTATTTCCATAGAAAATATTGTTGGCATACCAACTATAACTTCCATTTTGTAATGGTAATACAACTGGACTAACAACTGTATTGTTAATATTAAAAGGAGCACAAGCTGTATCTTTTGTAACTGTCCAATTTGCTTTTGCATCTGGACGAACAATCACTTCAAAAGGAGCACTAAATATACCCTGATTACCACTACACAATGCACTAGTTACCAAACGGCGATATTGTGATGTAGCAGTTAATACAGGCACAGTATAATCTTTCTGTGTTGCACCTGAAATATTTGTCCAAATACTGCCTTGTAAAGTTTGCCACTGATAAAAATAATTGCCATCTGCACCTGTTGGTAGACTTCCTGTTAATAAGCCAGAACTAGTATTGATACATGTTTCAGCATTGCCAGTCACCGTATTATTACCCAATGGTGGTTGCACATAAATTGTTTTTTCTAAACTTACATTCGTACATGGCATTGCAGTTACCAATCTTCTAATTTTTACAGTTGTGTCTGCTGTAAAAGTGTAACTCATATTGGTTGCTCCATTAATGTTTTTCCAAGTACTTCCTTGTAGTATTTGCCATTGATAGATGTAAGGAATGTTTCCGCCAATAGGAGGATTACCTGTAACATTCACCACCACACTATTACAAACCGTAATAGTAGATGTATCGATTGTATTGGTGAGTGGTAAATAATTTTTAATCTCTATTTCATCGCTACTATTGGTACAAATTCCATTACTCAACGTCCATACCAAACGGTAATTGGTATTCGGTATCATATTGCTAACAACTGTATTGGCTGTATTTGGTGTTACAATTGTAGCTGTTGCACTACCTGAAGCAAAACTCCAAACCCCTGTTTCTATGCTACTTGGTACATTGGCATTTAATTGAATAGTTGAATCTCCACACAATTCTATATCTAATCCTGCATTTGCATTTGTAACAGGTGGAAACACTGTAATTTTTGTAGCATTACTAAACACAGTATCACAAACGCCACTTTTTACTGCAGCCCTAAACCAAGTAGTTACGGTAAGATTATTGTATGTATAATTTTGAACTGCACTATTCGAAATATTTGTAAAATTGATGCCATCAGTAGAAGATTGCCAAGTAGGGGTGCCAATATTTCCTGCTAAGAATATAGAGCCTGAATTAGCACCTTGACAAACGGTATCAACGCCAGTAGTTACACCGGGTAATGATGGCGGAGCCACATTAATTGTTAGTTCCTTAAAAGCTGTATCACTACTACACTTCAATTGATTGGTTGAAATAACCACTAAACGTACACTAAATGTATCTTGAACATTGTTAAATGTAATGCTTGGGTTGGTTACCAAGGTGTCTTGCCAAGTAGTAGCATAATAAGGTCGTTTAAACTGCCAATATTTTATAGCACCAACAATTGCATTGTTGGGTACTGAAATGGTAACAGGATTTCCTGCACAAACATTAGTGGCAGTAGCCGTGAATGCTTGTTTAATTTGAGGTTGATCTACAATAGATAAATATACTGTGTCTTTGGTAGAAGCACAGTTCACATCGTTGGTAATTGCCCATTGCAATTGATACAATCCACTTTTGTCATAAGTAATGGTTGTATTAGCAGCAGCATCATTGGCAAAACTTGCAGTGCTGCCTGCAGGTTTACTAATGATTGTCCATTTACCCGTTTCGTATGGTCTAGTAGCATTTAAGTTAGCCGCAATATTTTGTGTTTCATTTGCAGGTGGATTAAAATTACAAACAAACACAGTATCTGCACCACTAATAACAGCTTGGGTTAATAATGGACGAACAATTGCATCTTTTGTAATTGCAGCAGCAGAACAACTTCCTGTAACAGAAGTAATGGTTAAGCTATAAGTTCCTGATGCCAATTCACTTGCATTTAAAATAGTTGGATTTTGAACGGAACTAGTAAAATTATTTGGTCCTGTCCAAGCATATTGTAATGCACTAGGGAAATTTGTGGTTGAAGTAAGATTCAAATTACTACCAAAACACAAAGGAGCATTGGTAGTAATGGTTGGAGTAGTTGGTGTAGAATCTACCCTTACTACAAATGTTGCTACAGGCGATACACAATTGTTGCGTGTTGCCGTAACTAAATAAGCACCACTTGCTGCTGTTGTTACATTGCTAATAGATGGTTGGGCTACTGTTGATGTAAAATTGTTGGGCCCTTTCCAATTAAAACTAACACCATCTGTTGCACTCGTTGCAGATAACGATAAAGTGTTGCCACTACAGATAGAATCAACTGCTGCAATATTTGGTGTAGCAGGTGGATTAGGATCGGAAAGAATAATATTGCCACTCAATACATTCGACGGACAACCATCTAGCACAACACTAAAATCGGTATATGTTCCTGCAAATAAGTTGGATAGTGTAATTACGCCATTACTTGCAATTGACGAAGGAACAGAAACTAGATTATTATCTTTTTTATAATTCACTGAATAATTGCCATTACCCAATTCTTTTACATAAATCCGAATGCTACCATTTGCAGTTGCACAAGTGGTTGGGTTCGATTTATTTGCCGAATCAATTATGGGTGTAGTTTTTACAATCACCTCAATTTTAGCTCTTGCACCTTCGCAAAAGCTAATAGGTGTTGTTTGGCTAACATAATAATTGGTTGAACCTGCATTGGTGGTTGTTGGAGTTGGTGCTGTAGAACTTGCAGTACCACTTGTTGCTACAGTGTACCAATTTAAAGTATTATTACCTGTAGCAGTTGCTGTTAGTGCAGTTGCTGTATTTCCTATACAATAATTAATAGGTGTGGTAACAGTTGGTGCACTAGGCGTTGCATTAATGGTTACATCAATTTTCGTTCTACCACTTTCACAACCTAAACTCGTTATTTGGCTTACATAGTAGCTAGTTGTACCTACACTTGTAGTAGAAGGTGTAGGTGCATTAGCATCACCTGTTCCACCTGTAGGAGTAGTGTACCAATTTAGCGTATTCCCAGTTAATGCCGTTGCCGTTAAAGCGGTAGCAGTTGCATTTTGGCAATACACTATAGATGTTGTTGCTACCGGATTGGCAGGTGTTTCATTAACAATAACCCTAATTGTATCTCTTTGTCCTTCACAACTTGCTGATGTAATTTGACTTACATAATATTCAGTGGTGCCAATAGTAGAAGTACTAGGAATAGGAGCGGTTATACTTGCAGTACCCCCTGTAGCAACTGTATACCATTTTAGGGAATTACCAGTTGATGCCGTTGCTGTTAATGCTGTTGCTGTTGTACCTTGACAATACGTAACAGGTGTGGTAATAGTAGGTTTGGCAGGTGTGGTATTTGTTGTTACCACTATTGCAGCTCTTTCACTTTCACAACCAGTTGCAGTAGTTAGTTGACTTACATAAAATGTTTCCGTACCTGCAATGTCTGTGCTTGGTGTAGGTGCAGTAGTATTTACAGTGCCACCTGTTGCATTTGTACCCCACCATTGTAGTGTATTACCAGTTAATGCAGTAGCACTTAAGGCAGTAGCTGTTACGTTTTGACAATAGGTTACAGGAGTTGCAACTGTTGGTTTTGCAGGCGTTTGATTTACAACTACAGTTGTAGTACCTGCATTCGAATTACAACCAGAAACATTGGCTGTTACCGTAAATTGTCCATTATTTGCCGTAGTTGTATTGTTTATTGTGATAGAACCTGTAGTAGTGGTTTGTGCAGCAAAACCTTGCCCTGTCCAAGTATAGGTTGCACCACTTATAGGTGAACTTACAGATAACGTTAACGATTTACCACTACAAACAGGACCACTATTTGTAGCTACAGGAGTAGCAGGTGGTGTAGGGTCTTTTAATTCTAAAGAAGTAATAATGTTAGAGGTACAACTTAAAGAAGTTACACGAATATTTGTGTATACACCTGCAACTAAGTTTAAAACTTCATATTGTGTCCCATTTGCTGTAATGTTTGTGTTTACAAGTGTACCTGTAGCATTGTTATAACTTACTGTGTAAACTACTCCATTTGTCAATCCACTAATGGTAATTGAACCTGTTGGAGAACCACAAGTAGTGGGGTCTTTAGAACTTGTTGTAATTGATGGAATTGGATGAATGGTTACGACCAAATTAAATGCAGAACCAACACAACCACCATCTGTGCCTGATGTTGGCGTTATTGTATAAGTAGCTGTTTTGGATGTATTAGTTGAATTGGATAGTGTTCCACTAATTATAGTTTGACTATTACCGGCTGCTCCTCCTGTAAAGTCACTTCCCGTAGGTGCAGCCCATGTGTAGGTTGTTCCTGTTGGTATAATAACATTTGGTTCACTATTACTTAGTGGAAGTGTAAATGAATTTCCACTACATATTTCTCTTGTTTGTGCTATAACTTTTGGAGTAGGATTTACTGTTACTGTTACGGTAAAAGAAGCTCCATCACAACTGCCAATACTAGGAATTACGTTATAAGTAACTGTTTTTGGTGTATTGGTATTATTGGTTAATGTTTGGCTAATTGAATTTGCTCCTATTGTTTGTGCTGAACCTCCAGTAACTCCTGTTGGCATTGATGGAGCTGCCCATTTATAAGTAGTTCCTGTGGGTACAATTGTTGCTGCATCAGGGGCTCCATCTACAGGTGAAACTGTAAATGCATTTCCACTACATATTGTTCTTGTAATATTTCCAATTATAGGTTTTGGGTTTACAGTAATTTCAACAATGAATGGATCACCAACACAATTACCAGCAATTCCAGATGTAGGTGTTACGGTATAGGTAGCTGTTTGAGTAGTATTGGTTGTATTATTCAATGTTCCACTTACAGTAGTTGCATTCGTGCCACTTATTCCTCCTGTTATTCCACTTGTTACAGTTGGAGCACTCCAAGTATATGTTGTATTTGCAGGTAAAATTGTTCCACTTCCATTGGTAATATTTAAGCTAAATGGCTCTCCACTGCAAATCGCTCTTGTTTGTTTAGGTATGGAAGGTTTTGGGTTAATGGTTACAATTGTATTAAAATTTGACCCTTCACAACTTCCTCCTGCACCTGAAATTGGTTTGATAGAATAGGTAGCTGTTTGTACAGTATTGGTAGAGTTGGTAAGTGTACCAGTAATTGTAGTGGGAGAGCCAGAGGATGCTGCACCACCTGTAAAGCCAGAGCCGCTTGGTGCAGTCCATGTATAAGTGGTTCCTGTTGGAACTAAGGTTGTTGTTGGTGTTATTGTAAATGTATTGCCACTACAAATAGTAATAGATTGTTGTGCAATATTTGGTTTTGGATTTACAGTAACTGTAATGTCAAATGTGCCGCTTCCACAACCTCCAGATGATGGTGTTACCGTAAACACTGCATCTAACGCCCCCGTTGTATTGTTGGTAAGTGTTGCATTGATAGATGATTGAGCATTCCCTGTATTACCAGCTGTTACTGCTAAACCTGTAGGTAGTGTAGGTGCACCCCATGTATATGTTGTGCTAGCAGGTACACCAGTTGGTGTAATTGAAAAAGCATTGCCACTACAAATTGCTGTTGTTTGATTTGAAATACCAGCTTGTGGATTTACTGTTACTGTAATGGTAAATGTATTGCCAACACAATTACCCGATGTGCCTGATGTAGGTGTAACGGTATACGTTAATGTTGCACTTGCATTTGTAGTATTGGTTAATGATTGGCTAATAGAACTTACGCCTGTTGCTTGTGCAGCACCTCCTGTAATTGCTCCAACAGGATTACTTATGGGATTACCCCAAGTATAGGTTGTGCCTGTAGGAACGATATTAGTAACGTCATTTGATGGGGTAATTGTAAAACTACCATTGGAGCAAATAGTTTGTGTTCTATTAGCTATCTGTGGTTTAGGATTAATAGTTATATTAAACGAATCTTTTTTACTACAACTACCATTGATTGCTGTAACAATTACTTTAGCAATAATGGGTGTATTGGTATTGTTGATTGTTGTAAATGCACCAAGCGTACCTGAGCCACTTTGTGCATTGCTGGTGATGCCAATACCTGTTTTATCAATTGTCCATATTGTAGAGCCATTACTCGTAAAATTAAAACTACCTGTGTTAGTGCCTGCACATACTTCTCTATTTGAAGGAATGGTAAGGGTAGGTAGATTATTAACTGTAATTATTTTATCACTGGTAGTTGTGCCACAACTATTTGTTACTGCAATACTAATGGTGTTTGTACCGCTATTATTAAAAGTAATACTGCCTGGGTTAGCGGTATTTGCACTCGTTGGTACTGCATTAGGAAACGACCAACTATAAGTAGCATTAGTGGTATTGCAACTAGCTGTAACAGAAGGACGAAGTGTGTCACCCACACAAATACTTTGCTTGCTGAGGTTTAAGGTTACAGTTGGCTTATCTCTTACAACGATTGTTCTTTTAAATACTGTAGATGTACAGCTAGTACCGCTAATGGCTACTCTTAAACTAACCTCATAAATTCCTGGTCTAGAAAAATTTAAAATTGGATTTGCTGAACTAGCAGAAGTGCCACTAACAAAAGTAGGTGCAACTGCGGTACTACAGCCTGTGGTAGAAGTTTGTGTAATAGACCATGTATATAGATTATTACCACATGTTGGAGTATTTGCGGTACTCGTAAATGCTAAATTTTCACCTGCACAAAGTGTATCTTTTGGTGTTGTGAAAGATGCGGTTGGTACTGCATTTACACAAATGGTTTTAGTAATGGTATCATTTCCACAATCGGAACGCATTATCATGCTCACTTTATAAGTTCCTATGTTTGTAAAATTCAATGTAACCTTCGTTGAACCCCAATTATTGGGGTTATTATTTGGATTAGAACTACCAAGAGTGCCACTTATAATACTATAACCTATGTTTGGTGACACAGTCCAATTCTTCCTTGTAGTGGAGTCGCAAATACCGTCATTGCTTACTTTAATACTACTTAGAGATGTATTTGTAAGGGTTATATCACTGTTAATACATATTATTGAGTCTGTTAAGTCGAATCTAGCTGTAGGTTTTTTATTTGTTGAAATAGGTTCTATTCTAGTTATGGATGTGCCGCATTGATTACTTGCTGTAATTTTTATAAAGTATGATGAAGGCACGGAACCTCCCAATGCACCACAGGAAGATGATTCAAATGTGTGGGAATAAAAAGATGGTAAATTGTTTAACAAGGTATCATCTTTCGTTCCATCGTTTTTATTAAAAACATATATCGTCCCTATCGGATTATTATTTGTTGTGGAAGGTACTTGGAATGTAAATGGTGCACATTTATCAACTGATGCACCAGGATTTGTAAATGGTACAGAAGGGTTGTTGCCGTTATAAACAGAATATGTTTTAGTAGCAACGCAGCCGTTGGTACCTGTTACTTTTAAAACTAAAGGAAAATATCCTTGAGTTTGATAAACATGAGAAAGTGTATTGGTGAAACTTGTCGAAGAAAAATTTGAACTTCCGTCACCCCAATTTATTTCATAAGTAGCGTTTGTTGTTTTAGTTGTTGAGGTGTTATCGATTTCCAAACTAAACGAACCTCCATTACCACTACAATTAGTAAAAGGTTTAGAACTAGAATAATCCATAATTGAAGGATCTGGGGTAATAGAAGTTGTCAAACTTCCACTTGTCTGTGCTGCACTTCCACATAAATCATTTCCAGAGGTAGTAATCTGATAATTAAATGTACCATTTTGTGTGGGTGTGCCAGAAATAGTAAATTCTCCATTATTAAAACTGCCACTTACACCATTTGGTAATCCACTTACAGTTGCATTGGTTGCTCCAATAATTTGAAATTTAATAGGTGTAATAGCAGTAAATTGACACATGGTTTGGTTTACACTACCACTACTATTTATCCAATTAATTGCTTGATTTGGCTTGATAACTATTTTTATACCATTTGATGTTGCTTCTTTACAAGGGTCAGATGTATTGGTTTGTTTACAAGTAACAATATCGCCATTTTTGAAATTGTTAAATGAAAATTGTTGTCCATTTTGTCCACCAATAAGACTATCATTTACATACCATTGATAAGTTGGGCTTGTACAGTTGGTAACTGTAGCAGTAAAACTTACCGATACAGAATTTCCGCAAATACTGTCCTTACTGCCACTTTGTAGGGCTATTGTAATGGTAGTTTGTGAATAGATTTTGTTTACTCCAAACAAAACCGTTAATAATAAAACCAATAAAATATTCTTCATGCAGTAGTTGGTATAAAATATCTTGAATAGTAAAATATTTATTGAATTGCTATCTACTGCCTCTTTTCAGAAAATAAAATGCGGTTGTTGTTGTAGCAGGGTTCATTAAATATTAAGCAAGTATAATGTATATTCTTCAAAATATAGTATTTATCTTCTATGTTTTCGTTTAAATTGTTTCGCTGGTTTTGGTATCTATGCATCATCAATTGGTAGGGTGTATGTATTTGTTTACAATTAAACACATTATTGAAGACTATTCTCAATAGCATCGTTCAGGGCTTTGTGTAGATGTGATAGTAGAATTCCGTCTGCACATAAAGTTAAGCCACACTTGCAAAAAACCGCTTGTTGGGCATTTGTGCTTCTTCTCTTACTTTTGCAAAGATGACTTTTTACGAAAAATATACTCAACTGAAAGACAAGCAGTTTTTAGAGCAGCTAATTACCAATACTGTTTACGCTACAATGTGTCTTGAAAACCAAGAGGTCTCTAAATCAAAGGTTAACGAAATTGTTTTGTCACAAATTGCTGAAATCAACTTAAAAAACTTGCAATTCTTGTCTAATAAGACTACTCAATAATTCAAAATTTCCTTCGTCTGCTTGTTGCATTGAAGCAATGTATTCTTTTCTACTTTCACCTTGTCTGCTATAAAGTTCTAGTGGTTTATAACCAAGTTTCATAGCAACTAAATTCATTAATAGTCTACCCGTTCGTCCGTTTCCATTATTGAACGGATGGATTCGAAAAAATTCATAGTGACAATACACAAGTGTTTCAATTACTAAAAAAGCCATATTCATTTGTTCAATGCTGCAAACATTAAAAAAATAGTTAAATAAATCTTAATTCGTTTTTTGAATGCAAATATTATTGCATGTGATTTTAACTTTAGAAAAATTATTTATTTAATCAAAACCACAACAATTATGGCTATTAAGTATTATTTACAGCCGAATGCTGTAACTCCAGACCCAGATGATCATTTTGCAAGGGTATTACCTACCGGTATTTTAGATGCCGATGACATTATTAAAAAAATGCTAGAAAGGGGTAGCACCATTACCGAATCAGATAGTAGAGCCGTTTTAACCATGTTTTTTAAAGTAGTTATTGCCGAATTGGCCGATGGCAAGTTTATTAATTTACCCATTGCCAATTTAAGATGTGGCATTACAGGTGTGTTTAGTAATGCTGCTGACACCTTCGACCGAAGCCGACATGGCGTAAAAGCCACTCTTTCTGCTGGCAGCGAATTGTGGGATGCCATGCAAGCAGTAAGTGTAGAAAAGCAAAGTCAGCCTGTAATATCTCCGTACATTCTGCAATATGAAGATGTAAATTCGGCTACTTTTAATACCGTACTTACAAAGGGTGGTATTGGCATTATTAATGGTGAAGAATTAAAATTCGACCCTACCAACACCGATGAGGGTATCTTTTTTGTAAATGCAGCAGGTGCTGCCACCAAAGTAGCAGTCATTGCCAACCGTACGGCAAGCAAACTCACCTTTAGTGTACCAACAACATTGGCAGCCGGTGCGTATACCTTAGAAGTTCGAAAAGCCTATACGGCAGCAAAAACCATCCGAACAGGGGCATTGTCTGAGAAATTAACCGTTGCCTAACACCCAAAACTTCCCTCCAAAAAGGGAAGTTTTTTATTATAATACCTTCTTCAACATTTTTATAGTACCTTCTTTAGCTTTTTTATAATACCTACTTCAGCGTTGAAATAAGCACCTTCTTCAAGAAATTTATGCGTTATAATCAAACTGTTTATAACGCATAAACAACTTGTTTATAACGCCAAAACAAACTGTTTATAATGCATAAATTTTGTTGTTTTCAATACTATAAATTTTGTTGAAATAGGGCTTAGGGGTAAAAATGAAACAGGCTATTCAATATTAAAATATTGGTTCGGTATCTTATTTCTACATAAAATGGGTAGCTACAGTTTAAATACTACTGGCAAAAAATTACTATAATCAATCATGCTGCTTTACTTTCAAAGTTAACTTTTGTAGAAACCTTAGATGGTAATTTCTTAAGTTTGCTTCATGTTTTATAGACGAAAAATAATACTAGCCTTAATGCAAGCATTTGATGGGCATTTACCTAAAATATCCTTACAAAAACTGCTTTTTTTATTTACAAATAGACAAGCCAAACCTGATTACGACTTTGTACCCTATAAATACGGCTGTTATTCATTCTCTGCCAATGCCGACCTTACTGCAATGGTGAAGCATGGAGAATTATCAGAAGACCAATCGAATTTTACAAAAATTGGTTCCGTTGACTATGTAAAAACGCTTACAGAAAAAGATAAAAAGATATTAGTTGATATTAAAACTACTTATGGTAAGTTGACAACAAACGCTTTAATGAAATTGACTTACTTGAACTACCAGTATTATGCAATCAACAGCGTTAAGGCAAAAGAAATTTTAAATGAGGAACAGTATGCAAAAGTTTTAAATGCAAAACCAATCAATAACAGTACTATTCTTTATACGATTGGCTACGAAGGAATTTCGTTAGAAGAGTATTTAAATCGGTTAATTAAAAATGATGTGAAGGTTTTGGTAGATGTTAGAAATAATGCATTGAGCATGAAGTTTGGTTTTTCAAAAACAAAATTGAAAACTTTTTGTGCTAGTTTAAATATTGAATATTTACATATACCTGAAGTTGGTATTCAATCTGAACAGAGACAAGCGTTAAAATCGCAAACAGATTACGACCATCTTTTTGATCATTACAAAAAGCAAAATTTAAAGAAAACAGTAAGTCAGCAACAACAAATCTTGAATTTGTTAAAAGACAAAAAAAGAATTGCTTTAACTTGTTTTGAAGCAAATATTTGCCAATGCCACAGAAAACATTTAGCAGAAGCAATTACAAAATTGCCTGATTGGAATTATGAATTAAAACATATTTAGTTTATGGCTCTCACTAATGTTCTAGTTGCTGTTAAAAGGTAAGCTCCCCCAAAAACAGTACGGTTTAAAAGTAGACAAAATGTTTAATTT
>JBHYCS010000008.1:0-174850 GCA_051861445.1 Chitinophagaceae bacterium
CAAAACTATATCTATCAATAATAATTTGGAAAAACCATAGAAAACGCCACTACAGATGAAATAAGTTACCAAAGCCGACTACATAAAATAAAAAAAGAACTATTGCTACTTGGATTGTTTTTTATTTAAGATACCGATTACATGTATTGGGCTTATTTTTGCAAAGTGAGAAGAAATAAACAGCCCGTAATATTACAAGACGTTTTGGTAGAAAATTTTGCTGCCGAAGGAAAAAGCTTAGCTAGAGTAAATGGTAAAGTTATTTTTATAGAAAATACAATACCTGGTGATATTGTTGACATTCAATTGGGTAAATCGAAAAAAGATTGGGCAGAAGCTTTTCCGATTGCTTTTAAAAAATTATCTGCAAACAGATTGCAACCTTTTTGTAGTCATTTTGGTGTTTGTGGTGGCTGTCAATGGCAGATGCTACCTTATGAAGAGCAGCTTGCATTTAAACAACAACAAGTAACCGACCATTTACAAAGAATTGGTAAAATAGAATTGCCAGAAATGCTACCCATAATTGGTGCTGAGAAAACGGTTGGTTATAGAAATAAAATTGAATACACGTTTGCAACTAGGCGTTTTATTCCTAAAGATGAATTTAAACAACTAAGAGCGGAAGGTGCTGCCAATAATACAGATAGTTTGGGCGAAGCTATGCAACAAGGTGCTGCTGGTTTTCATGCAAAAGGACAATTTGATAAAGTTGTTGAAATAGACAATTGTTACCTACAAGAAGAACCTACAAATGCAATTAGAAAGGCTATTGTACAATTTGCTAAAGAAAATAATTATCCTTTTTATGATATTAGACAGCATGAAGGTTGGTTGAGAAATATGGTAATTCGTATTGCTACTACGGGTGAAATAATGGTGAATGTAGTAGTTGCAAGTGCTAATAAAGAAATGATAGATGGCCTGCAAAAAATGTTGTTGAATACGTTTCCTTCGATTACAACACTTTTATTTACAATTAACGCTAAGTTTAATGATAGCATTTACGATTTAGAACCTAAAACCGTTTATGGTAAAGGATTTATTATTGAAAAACTAGAATCGTTTCAATTTAAAATTAGCCCAAAATCATTCTTTCAAACCAATACGCTTCAAGGAGAAAAGTTATATCAAGTAACTAGAGATTTTGCTGAGTTAAATGGTTCACAAGTTGTGTATGATTTGTATTGTGGTACAGGAAGTATTGGTATTTTTTGCAGTAAACAAGCCAAAAAAATTGTTGGTGTAGAATTAATTGAAGATGCCATTATTGATGCAAAAGAAAATGCAACATTAAACAACATTGAACATTCATTTTTTATAGCAGGTGATGTAATTAACATTTGTGATGATGCTTTTTTTGAACAACATGGCAAGCCAGATGTAATAATCACAGATCCTCCAAGAGCAGGAATGCATGAAAAATTAGTTAAAAAACTTTTAGAAATAGAAGCACCTGTAATGGTTTATGTAAGTTGCAATCCTGCTACACAGGCAAGAGACTTAGCTTTATTAGATGAAAAATATGTGGTAACTAAAATACAACCTGTAGATATGTTTCCACATACACATCATATTGAAAATGTGGTTCAACTGAAGTTAAAACAAAACTTGTAGTTGAATCTTGAAAACAAAAAGTACACATTAGAATTTAGTGATATTATGCAACAATTTAGACCATCAAGATTTCAGGTTTTACCCACAATTATTAAAAATCTTTTGATAATTAATATTTTATTTTTTGTTGCAAAAAAAACAATTGCCATTCAGTTCGATTTTTCGATGGAAAATTTATTTGCCCTTCATACATGGAAGAGTGAATTATTTAAACCTTGGCAATTGCTAACACACATGTTTATGCATGGTGATCTGGGTCATATTTTTGGAAACATGTTTGCACTATGGATGTTTGGAGCAATTTTAGAAAATTTGTGGGGTGCACAACGTTTTCTTACGTTTTATATTATTTGTGGTTTAGGTGCTGCTTTGCTTCACTTAGTTATATTAAACGTTGAAATTAATCAACTATCCAATGCTTATTTAAATTTAGTATCTCAACATGCAAGTGGCAAACTAACTGCCGTAGATGCTATGTTAGATTTTGCCAAAGAAAATAATATTGGCTTAAACCCTGATGCAATTGTTTATTTACAAAGTAATACTGATAATCAGGCAGCTGCTGGTCAGCTTTTAGAAGTGCTTACTGCATATTATGAAAATACTATAAATACACCAACCGTTGGTGCAAGTGGAGCGGTTTTTGGAGTTTTAGCGGCTTTTGTGTACTTATTTCCAAATACCTATATTTATCTGTATTTTTTTATTCCTGTAAAAGCTAAATGGTTGGGGCTATTTTATTTTGCTTACGAAATATTTTTTGCCCTTCGAAATTCGGCTGGCGATAATGTAGCAAGATGGGCTCATATTGGTGGTGGGCTAGTTGGGTTGTTAATAGTAATTACATGGAACAAAAGCAATAAAAAAACGTTTTATTAAAACAATTGTACAGTTGAGGTAGTGCAAATCATCTACAACAATTTTGTACTTTATAATTAAATCTTTTAAATACTTTGAACAGTGGCAGTTTTAGGCAACAATAACAGAAGAATACCTTTATTGGGACAAGAAAATAACGCATTAACTTGGTTAATCATCATCAACGTAACCGTTTTTATTTTTCTCAATTTTTTAAAAATTGTATATTTCTTATCAGATATTCCTGAGGAATTTTTTCAACGTCAAATTTTAAATTGGTTTACGCTTCCTGCAGATATGGAAAAACTAGCGTACAAACCTTGGGTTGTTTTTACGTATATGTTTAGCCATGTAGGTGTTTGGTCGCTAATTAGTAGTTTATTATGGCTGTGGAGTTTTGGCTATATTTTGCAAGACTTAGCAGGCAACGGAAAACTAATTCCAATTTATTTGTATGGAGGTTTTATTGGAGCCATTTTTTTTGTGTTGATAAACAATATTTTTCCTGTTTTGGCAAGAAACGTAGGCATTACTCCTGATATGATGGGTGCAGGTGCAGCATTAATGGCTGTTGCTGTTGCCACTACTACATTAGCTCCTGATTATCGTATTTTTCCGTTGATTAATGGTGGCATTCCATTATGGGTATTAACACTCATTTTTGTTGCTATTGATTATGCAACTATTGCAAGTGCTAGTGGAGGAATGGCAGTTGCTCATTTAGCCGGTGGAACTATTGGATTTACATTTATTAAACAATTAAGAAAAGGAAAAGATTGGGGCGAATGGATGATTCGTTTTTGGCATTGGCTAGATGATTTATTTAATCCAGAAAAAAGAAATAAATCATCTGATACAAAGGAAAAATTGTTTTATAAGTCAACAGGATCACCTTTTAAAAAAACACCCAATTTAACACAGCAAAAATTAGATGCGATTTTGGATAAAATAAATCAAGAAGGTTATCATATGCTTACAGATGAAGAAAAGCTGTTTTTAAAACGTGCAAGTAAAGAAGAACTATAACTAATTATTTGCATGAAATTTCTAAAAACCCTTATTAAAACCACACCAATTATTACAATTATTCTGTACACATTTATGTATAGTTTAGCATGTTTATCTGCTTATATTAATCCCATTCACTTTAAATACTTCACTTTTTTATCACTCGCCTTTCCTTACTTATTAATAGGAATGATACCAATAACTATTGCAAGTTTTCTGCTGTATAAGAAAAAGGGATTTTTTGTACTACTTGTTTTATTGGCAGGCTATAAAAATATTTTTTCTACCATTGGTTTTCATAGCAACAAAGAATTTTCAGTTTTAAAACAACCTCAACAGTTTAGAGTATTATCATGGAATGTTTGTGAATTTATAGACAATCAAGTGTCAACTGATAATTATTCAAGCCCACGTAGAAAAATGTTACGCTACATAAAAAATACACAACCAGATATTCTTTGTTTGCAAGATTTTAAAAATCATGCAGATACAGCTGAACATATTTTTTTTAGCAACATAAAATACATTACAGATACACTCAAATATCCATATTATTATTTTTCGGTAGATAATTTTCCTGCATGTACTAATTTTTATGTTGGGTATTATGGAACTATTATTTTTTCTAAATTTCCTATTATTGATTCGGGTAAAATTGCTTACGATTTTATTCCAGAAACCGAACACCTAGCTTATGCAACTGTAAATATTCATGGAAAAAAAGTACGTATTTACAATACACATTTACACTCAATGTATTTAAAAGCTGATGGAAAAGAACCTAAATTAGACCCTAGAGAATTAAACAGTAGGCAAAATATTTATTTATACAGAAGTAAAATGCAAACAATTCGTTATTACGATTCTATACATGTGCAACAGGCAAAAATGATTCAAAGAAATGTAAGCACTTGTAAACTTCCATTTGTGTTTTGTGCCGATTTAAATTCTGTGCCATCTAGTTATACTTATCAAACAATTAGTAAAAGTTTAAAAGATCCATTTTTAAAACATGGTGGAGGTTGGGGACAAACCTATAGTAGCATTTCACCAACACTTCGTATAGATGTTATATTGCATAATTCACTTCTTCAATCTATCCAATATCATTGTCCACCATTTTTAGCATCCGATCATTATCCAGTCATCACAGATTTACAGGTTCAATAACGTGTTTTTTGGTATTTTTAAACCATGGCAAAAAAATGGGCACGCCAAATAACAAAAACCATCATACTTACCCTTACAATTGTGGTGAGTATTGGCTTTTTGTTTACAAACCTAAGCCCCTATTTAAGCCCAACGGCATATCCGTTAATGGGTTTTGCAGCTTTAGCTAGTCCTTATTTTATTCCACTTTTACTATTATGCATATTTTTTTGGCTCTTTGCAAAGCCTATATTCTCACTAATTCCATTGGTAACACTACTTATTGGCTATCAACAAATCAATGTATTTTTTGCGTTTCAATTAAGGGCTGGTTTTACGCAAGCAAAAAAGAAAAATCATATTCGAATTATTAATTGGAACATTCAAGGCTTTAATGGATTAACCACTAATAAAAACAGTAAAAAACTGATACGAAACGAAGTAGCAGAAAGCATTGCAAAATTAAATGGAGATATTGTTTGTTTACAAGAGTTTAACAACAGTAAAAACACCAATAACATTGCACTTTTCAACGAAAAATATCCTTATTATTTTTTCTCAAAAGATTATACAAAAAACAATGGCTACAGCTCTGGAAATATCATATTCTCAAAGTATCCGATTATTCATTCACAAAAAATAAACTATCCAAAAGCAGAGAGTTTAATTTATGTAGATATTGTTATTAAAAACGACACTATTCGAGTGTATACCACTCATTTACAATCGTTTAAATTTAAAAAAGATGATTACGATAATCTGGAGAAAATTACAGATCAAAATGAAGATGCAGTAATGGCATCAAAAAATATTTTTAGAAAAATGAACCCTGCTTTTAAAAGAAGAGCAACACAGGCAGATATCATTAAAAGCGAAATGAAAAAAAGCCTGTATCGTTCTATTATTTGTGGAGATTTTAATGACGTACCTAACAGCTATACCTATTTTACTATAAAAGGAAATAAACAAGATGCTTTTTTGAAAAAAGATTTTGGAATTGGCAGAACGTACATTGCCTTAGCTCCTACTTTAAGAATCGATTATATTTTAGCAGATCCACAATTTGATATTCATCAATTCGATATGGTAGATGAAGGTTTAAGCGATCATATTATGTTGGTAACAGATTTGCAATTGAAAAGTAAATAAAATAAACCGAATAATTCTTTTACTGAATAAACCTAATTTTTATCAAAGTGCTTATCTTAGCAGCCTTATGATGTTTTACACTATCTATACATTTAGCAGTTGTTGCTGTTGTTAGTCTCATACAAACGCTGTAAATATTCCCACATTTACACCAAAAATTATTCATCCTTTTTCATCATTTTTTCAAGAAACCATGTCTTTAAAAGTATATAATTCATTAACTCGTCAAAAAGAAACATTTACAAGTATTACACCTGGTCATATAGGCATGTATGTATGTGGACCAACCGTTAGCGGCGAAAGCCATCTTGGACACGCAAGACCTTACATTACTTTCGATGTGGTGCATCGTTATTTTTTACATTTAGGTTATAAAGTACGTTATGTAAGAAATATTACAGATGCTGGTCATTTTGAAGAAGAAGGCAGAGAAGCTGAAGATAAAATAAGTAAAAAAGCATTGCTAGAACGCTTAGAACCAATGGAACTCGTTCAAAAATATACCAATATGTTTCATTGGGCAATGAACCAGTTTAACACTATACCTCCAAGTATAGAACCAACAGCAACTGGCCATATTGTAGAACAAATTGTAATGATTGAAAAAATTATTGCAGACGGATATGCTTATGTAGCAAATGGTTCTGTTTATTTTGATGTAGAAAAATACAACCAAGATTTTTCTAAACTAGGTATGCCTTATGGAATGTTGAGTGGAAGAAACCTAGACGACCAATTAGATACTACAAGAGAATTAGACAATCAAGACGAAAAAAGAAATAAAGCCGATTTTGCTTTATGGAAAAATGCACCACCTGAGCATATTATGCGTTGGAAAAGTCCATGGGGTGAAGGTTTCCCTGGTTGGCATATTGAATGTAGTGCTATGAGTAATAAATACTTAGGCAATCAATTCGATATTCATGGTGGTGGAATGGATTTGCAGTTTCCTCATCATGAATGTGAAATTGCACAAAGTGCAGTTTGCAACCATACCACCATGGCAAAATATTGGATTCATAACAATATGATTACCATCAACGGTAGAAAAATGGGAAAAAGCTACAACAACGTTATCAAGTTAAGTGAATTGTTTGCTGGTACACATCCATTGTTAGAACAAGCGTATCATCCTATGACGATTCGTTTCTTTATTCTGCAAAGTCATTATAGAAGCACATTAGATTTTAGTAACGAAGCTTTAAAAGCATCTGAAAAAGCGTTTAAACGCTTGTGGGAAGCTTACGAAAACCTAAACCAATTGGTTGCAAATACAGCAATAACTGCTACAGATAATGCATTAGAAACCAAAGTTTTAAAACTTGTATCTGAATTTGATGATTTTATTAACGATGATTTTAATACTGCAAAAGTTGTAGCCAATATGTTTGATTTAGCAAGTATTATTAATGGAATAAAAGATAAGCATATTGCAGAAAATGCAATAAGTGGAAATACTTTGCTGCATTTACAAAAACAAATGAAAGCCTTTATCGAAGATATTTTTGGCTTACAACAAGAAAAAGATGGTGGTGAAAAACTAGAAGGTGTTTTGGCTCTTTTAATTAACCTACGTAAAGAGGCAAAAGCAAAAAAAGATTTTGTTACAAGCGATAAAATTAGAAACGAGCTAGCAGCTATTGGCATTCAACTGAAAGATGAAAAAGATGGCAAAATGAGCTACAGCTTTACATAAATTGATTGTAAATATAAACGCACAAAAAATGCATCCTTTTTGGGATGCATTTTTTTATGAACTTGATAAAGCAAAAGGCTTCAATTGTCATAAAATTGTCTATTAACATTTCATTGATAAACCATTCACACTTTATTGTGTCTTTACTTACGATGTTTGCATAGTTAAAATAAACATCAAATAATTATTTTAAAGCTCTAACAAATCATTAACAATCTTCCTCAATCTTTTGGCATTGAGTTTGCGTTAATAAAAAGTATAAAACGGATTTTAATTTTTTTCTCATAAGCAGTTAGTTTTGGTTGCGGCCTCGATTTCTATCGGGGCCAATTTTTTTAGCCACCTTCTACTAAATACATACCCAATTACTGCACCAATACTATCTGCCAAAATATCGAATACATCAAACGACCTATTTACGATCCAATATTTTTGTATAAACTCAATTGCAATTCCATAAAAAATAGCTAAAACGGTAACAATAATAAAAATCGTATGCGTTCTCTTTTTATTTGCAACATAACCCTTTAAAGGAAACAATGCACTTGAAACAAGTATTGAAAAAATGGCAGCATGTACCCATTTATCAAACTCAATTAATTCTAAAATGCCAATTTGAGGAATGGATTTACCTGGCAGCGTAAATAAATAAAGCGAAAAGAAAAAGAATGCAAAAAAAGGAGCGAAATGTATAAAGCGTAATTGTTGCAATTGAAATAGTTTTTTGCAAAAATAAGGGAGACTACCTCTAGTCTCCCCCCATCTGAAAAAACCCCGCTATTGATTAGCTAATTTTATATACGCACACTTTTCGAAAAAGGTTTTCTTTACAAACAAATTTATTTCACATAAAAAAGCCTTCTTTATACAAGAAGGCTTAGAATTTACCTATAGGATAAAATAATTAAGATGATTTTACATTACCAAGAACATACAATTGCGTTAAGTCAGGCGATTCACTACCTCCTGTTTTTTCTAAAGTTATGGCAAACGTTTGTGCTTGTATGGTATTTTTAAGTTTGCAAACACCATTGCAGCCGTCAATCATTCCTGCATCTACTGGTTTTCCATTTACCAAAGCCCACAATTGATATTGCTTTCCTTTTGGTGCTTTTGGTAATTTATCTGCTACAACGTACACATCTTTTGTAAACGTATTCCAATAAACAGTTGCTAAGCTACCTTCTTTACCAACAACAGGCTTTAATACCACTTTTTGCACATTGGTGTCGCTAACTACCATTAAGTTGGCATAAATGTCTGTATATTTCACCTGCATGCTCTTATTGCTAGCAATCAATGTATTTTTATCATTTAAAAGTGCAGTTACTTGTTCGTCTAACGCATTATTTTTTGAATAGAAATAAACGTTTAGAGATGCACTTGCAATTAATAAAAGTATAGCAGCAACAGAAACCGCTTTTAAATAGCGTAAAGGTTTTACGACAGCTTTTGTTTGTTCTGTAGAAAAATCTGTTTCTATAATCGTTTCTTCTTCTGTTTTATTTATTCTAGATTGAATATCAACGATTGGTGTATTATGAGCAAAAGAAGGTTTGTCTTTCTCTTTTAATGGAAGAGCAAACTCGTTTTCTAACTCGAAGAAAAGCTTATTTTTTACAGATGGTGCAGGAGAAACGGCAGCTGCAAATGCAGTTTTTTCTAGAGATTCCTCAAACTCATCAATAGCCTGTTGAATAGCAGGATATTGAAGCCTGAGTTGCTCTAACTCTGCTATCTCCTGTGCATCGGCCATGCCTAAAACATAGCTTTCAATGACACCACTTGATATGTAAGCTTCGATATTCACTTATAAATATTGTTTGTTGTAATTTTTATTGTTTTATAACGCCTCTAAGTTGGGTAAGTGCCGTTCGTAATCGGGTTTTTACTGTTCCTAAAGGTATATCTAACATTTTTGATATTTCATCTTGTGTATAGCCTTCAAAATACGCCAATTCTATTAAAACTTTATACTCATCTTTTAATTCATGTACCACTTTTCTTAATCCAATTTTATCGGTATGTAACTGTGTGCTTCCACCTTTATCGTATAAAGTTTCGGTTAACTCTTGATTTTGTTGACTATTTTGAAAACCTTTACTTCTTACCGTATCAATCGATGCATTTCTTGCCACATTCATCATCCAAGTAAATAATCGACCTTTGGTATTGTCGTACGATTCTATTTGTCGCCAAATTTTTACAAAAACCTCTTGTAAAACATCATTTGCCAATTCTGTATCTGATACAATATTGATGATAACTGAAAGTAATGCTCCACTGTAATTATCATATAGATAACTAAATGCGGATTGCTGCCTTTGCTTAAGCAAATACACCAACTCTGTTTCAGTATATTTTACAGATGCTTCCAAAAATGCGTACGGTTTTAAAAAATCAGATGTATTCTACTTACGAGAACACAACACCTATGGTTTTACTTAGTTCAAAAAAATAAAAAAATTTAAGCAACTAAGTTTTCGTAAGCTTCTGCAGTTAACAAAGCATCAATAGTTGAGGTATCTGCTACTTTTAATTTAACCATCCAACCATCACCATACGGATCAGCATTTACCAATTCTGGTTGTTTATCTAATAATGGATTGGTTTCTAAAATGGTACCTGCAATTGGTAAAAACAAATCACTTACTGTTTTTACAGCTTCTACAGTTCCAAAAATAGCTTCAGCTTCTAAGCTTTTACCAACTGTATTAATATCTACATATACAATATCGCCTAATTCTCTTTGTGCAAAATCTGTGATTCCTACAGTTGCAATATCACCATCAATGCTAATCCATTCGTGGTCTTTAGTGTAGCGTAAATGAGCTGGAAAATTCATAATTAAGATTTTTAAAGTACAAATATTCTTATAAAATTTGAATGATACTAATTTAGTTCTACCAAGTACAAATTGGCAATAACTAAATTGAAAATCAACATCTTAAAATAGATTCGGTTTAGTTATGGTACAACTATTCTCGTAAAACACTCACTTTCATCCATACATTTTGCAAAGGCCTATCCCCTTTTTTTGTAGCAACAGCAGCAATTGCATCTATTACTTCTAATCCACTAATTACCTCTCCAAAAACAGTATAGCTTTGATCTAATTGTGGGGTTCCTCCTATACGTTCATAAATTTCTTGGTGTATTTTAGTAAACTTATAATTGGGATTGGCATTTTTTACTCTTTGCTCATAAGTGGCATTTAATGAAGCAGAATCGTATTTTTTACCTTGAACGATATAAAATTGACAATTGCTACTTGCTTTTGCCGGATTTCCATCTCTAGCAGCTGCCAAAGCCCCTTTTTTATGAAAAAATTGAGGATGAATTTCAGCAGGAATTCTTTCACCGGGTAAAGCACCACCACCTAACTGAACCGTATCGGGTGCATTTTTGCTATTTGGATCTCCACCTTGTATCATGAACGATTGAATTACTCGATGAAAGAGTAAACTATCGTAAGTGCCAGATTTTACTAATTGTAAGAAATGGTTTTTGTGCAATGGTGTTTGGTTGTACAATTTGGCAATCATTACCCCAAAAGGTGTTGTAATTTGAATAAGTGGTTCAACAGCAGTTTTAACTGTATCTTTTTGAACGAATACAATCGTTTTTTTAACGACTGCTTTTTTGGGTTGACCGTTTGCTGTATTGATACAAAGAGAAATAAATAATAATCCTAAAAAAGAAAATATTTTACGCATACTTAATAAATTATAAATAAAGCATTTGCTAAAGAAGTTATTATGCATATAAAAATGCTCTCTTTCAAAAATGCCATTCTAAAATCCCATATTATCGAAATACATTAAAACATGATCTTTCAAAAAGTTTTCTTGTTCTGGCAATCCATAAGCAGGCATTTCTTTTACTTGTCTAAAATGTGGCCAATTATCCGGATCTTTTCCTTCTAAAATAAAATATCCACTTGGCTGCAATACGGTACAAACAGCCACATGCATTAAATCTTGCTTTTGCTCTTTTGAAATTTTAGGAGCTTCAAAACCCGTTTCTTGCAATCCTATTAAAAACAAAATTGCCTCCATATCTGGCTTTTTACCAAATCGTTCTACCAATTTAGCTTCCAAATTCCACCATCGTTGTTGTAAATCGTCTTGTATAAACATGGGGCAAATGTACAGTCATTACATTATTATTTTCTATTCATACAATCAATAAACAGCGTTCGGTATCATGAATATGCCTATCAAACTATATTTGCCACAAATTGAGATAGATATGTTACAAGTAAGTGTGTTAAAGAATAATCCAAATTGGGTAAAAGAACGTTTGCAAGTAAAGCATTTTAAACAACTAGAATTGGTAGATGAAATTATTGCTTTAGACGATGAAAGAAAGCGTATTCAGCTAGAACATGATACTGCACAAGCTAGCATTAATACATATTCAAAAGAAATTGGCAAATTAATGGCTCAAGGCAAAAAAGAAGATGCAGAAGCAGCCAAAAAAGAAGTTGCTACGTTGAAAGTAACAGTAAACAATTGCTTATCTACTTTAGATATTGTTGAAAAGAAATTACAAGCATCGCTTGTACAATTACCAAATTTACCTGCTACAGAAGTGCCAATGGGTAAAACCCCAGAAGAAAATGAAGTGGTAAAAACTGGTGGAAATATTCCAACTTTATATGAAAAAGCAGTTCCACATTGGGATTTATTAGACCAATATCAACTCATTAATTTTGAATTGGGTAATAAAATTACAGGCAGTGGTTTTCCAGTATTTATTGGAAAAGGTGCTAAGCTACAGAGGGCTTTGGTACAATATTTTTTAGATTTTAATACTGCTGCTGGATACACAGAATATTTACCTCCATTTATGGTAAATGAAGCTAGTGCTTATGGAACAGGACAACTACCAGACAAAGAAGGGCAAATGTATCATGTAACAGAAGATAAGTTATACTTAATTCCTACGGCAGAAGTGCCTGTTACCAATGTATACAGAGATGTAATTGTAAGAGAAGATGAATTGCCTATTAAAATGACCGCTTATAGTCCTTGCTTTAGAAGAGAAGCTGGCAGTTATGGCAAAGATGTTAGAGGCTTAAATAGAGTACACCAATTTGAGAAGGTAGAAATTATTCAACTTACACATCCTGAAAAAAGTTTTGAAGTATTGAATGAAATGGTACAGCATGTAGAAAATCTTTTACAATCATTGGCTTTACCTTATCGAATTCTTCGTCTTTGTGGTGGTGATATGGGTTTTGCAAGTGCCATCACATACGACTTTGAAGTATTTAGTACAGCACAACAAAAATGGTTAGAAGTAAGTAGTGTAAGCAATTTTGAATCATTTCAAGCCAATCGTTTAAAATGTAGATTTAAAGATGGCAATGGAAAAACACAACTAGTACACACACTTAATGGAAGTTCATTGGCATTACCAAGAATTATGGCAAGTTTATTAGAAAATAACCAAACAGAAGATGGCATTGTTTTACCAGCGGTATTACAACCTTATTTTGGTGCAACCACAATAACTCGCTAATAATATTTCTCCCTTAGAATTAAATCAACAATATGCTTGGTAAATTAAGTGGCTGGAACGATACAATTGTAGCATTGGCAACACCACAAGGCATTGGTGCAATTGGCGTAATTAGAGTGAGTGGAAGTGAAACAATCGCTATTGTAAACCAATTGTTTGCTTCAAAAGATTTAGAAAAACAAGCATCTCATACCTTACATGTTGGACTTTTAAAAAATGGAAATGAAATTTTAGATGAAGTTGTTATTAGCTTATATAAAAATCCAAAATCGTATACAGGAGAAGATGTAATTGAAATTAGTTGTCACGGCTCTCCATTTATACAAGAAAGAATCATTACTACATTAGTTGAAAAAGGTTGTAGAATAGCAAAGCCAGGAGAATTTACCCAAAGAGCATTTTTAAATGGAAAACTAGATTTAACACAAGCAGAAGCAGTTGCAGATTTAATTGCAAGTAACACAGAAGCTAGCAGAAATACGGCTATCAAAAATGTAAGAGGTGGCTTTTCATCAACCCTGCAAGATTTAAGAGAACAACTGATTCGTTTTTCTGCGATGATAGAATTAGAGCTAGATTTTGCACAAGAAGATGTAGAATTTGCCGATAGAAAACAATTACAACTATTAATACAACAATTGAGTGAAAATACCCAACAATTACTGCTGTCATTTAAGTTGGGTAATGTAATTAAAAATGGTGTTCAGGTAGCTATAATTGGTAAACCAAATGCAGGAAAATCTACTTTACTCAATGCTTTACTCAACGAAAACAGAGCCATTGTAAGCGATATTGCAGGCACTACAAGAGATACCATTGAAGAGATTTTAAATATTGATGGTATATTGTTTAGATTAATAGATACAGCAGGAATTAGAACACATGCAAACGATATTATTGAAAGTATTGGCATTGAAAAAAGCCTAGAAAAAATGCGTTTGGCAGATATTGTTATGTATTTGTTTGATGTACACACAAGCACTTTAGAAGAACTCGAAAAAATTGAATCTGAATTTAAAAAAGAACAAATTCAATACGTATTAGTGGGTAATAAAATAGATGGTGCAACTGCACAACAACTTGAACAATTTGCATCTTTCAACCCATTATTCATTGCTGCAAAAAACAATGTACAGATAGAAGCGTTACAACGTCAACTGGTGCAGCTAGCCGTTGGAGGCAGCATCAATACAGAATCTACCATTGTTACCAATGCTCGTCATTACGATGCTTTACAAAAATTAGCCGATGCCTTAAACGATGTATCTGCAGGTGTTGAACAACATATTTCTGGCGATTTATTAGCATTAGATATACGTCAATGTTTACACTATTTAGGATTAATTACTGGTGAGATTACCAATGAAGATCAGTTAGATTTTATTTTTAGCAAGTTTTGTATCGGAAAGTAATTTATCCAACTGTAGATTTTCGAATAATTAATTCTGTAGACATGGTTTTAGTAATGGGTTTCCATAAACTAATATCAGTTTTAATTAACTGCAACAACATCTCTGCTGCAGTTTCTCCAATTAATTGAATAGGTTGTGCAACAGTGGTTAAAGGCGTTTCTATTAAATCTGATAATTGATCGTTGCTAAAACCTACAACTGCAATATCTTTTGGAATAGACAATCCTCTTTTTTTAATCACTTGCATTGCTTCAATAGCTGTAGGATCGTTAATGGCAAAAAGTGCATCAGGTGGATTGGGTAAACTTAACAAATGATTGATGTAAATTTTTACTTTCTCCATAGTTAAATCGTACGAAATAATTAACTCATCATCCACAGGAATATTGTGTTTTCGTAAGGCGGCATAATAACCATTTAAGCGTCGTCTGCTAATTGACAAATTTTCTGGCCCGGCTAAGTGAGCAATTCTTCGTTTTCCCAAACTAATTAAGTGTTCTACAGCTTTAAATGCACCATTATAATCATCTACAACTACTTTTGGCACATCCATATCTTCACAAACCCTGTTAAAAAATACAATGGGTATGCCTTTTCGTTTAAAAGCCATTAAATGTTCAAAATTTCTAGTTTCTTTTGTTACAGATACTAGTAAACCATCTACTTGGTTAGCCATCATTACACGAGCATTCGAAACCTCTGTTTCATAACTTTCGTTCGATTGTGCAATGATTAAATTAAAGCCTTCTGTTGTAATTTTATTTTGAGCACCAATAATCACTTTTGGAAAATAAGAACTCATAAATTCTGGCACCATTATACCTATTATATTACTTCTTCTTGTTACCAAATTAATTGCAAAAAGATTTTTTTGATAATCGGCTTTTGCTGCAAAATCTAATACCAATTTTCTTGTTTCGGCTTTAACATTTGGATTGCCTGTTAAAACTCGAGAAACAGTAGACTTTGATAGATTTAATTCTTTAGCAATGTCTTTGATGGTAATTTGATGCAACTTCATATTAACAATTCTTTTTAATCAATAAATTTCTACTACAAAACCTTTGCACTAGTTTCATTCTATTTAGTTTTCAACATGCAAAGTTAGGTTCAAATACACCATTTTGTGGGAACATTCCCATAAAATGGGAATGTTCCCACAAAAAAATTCAAAAACACATGTAATACTAATTGCGGTATCTTTTTATCTTAGGAAACTATTTAAAACCATTTTTCTTTTTCTAAACATGTAAATGCAAGATTTGAGGTTTTAATAATGTATAAAACGATTGATAGATACGTATTGTAATTGCAACAAAAACAACAAATTCCATATGAACTATTTTCACTTTCAATTGAAAAACCAACACATCAATGGCAACAATTGAAAACAAACGATTCATTAGATACTTTGATCTACACGTTTTGAAAATACATCATTAACTAGCCTATTTTTCTGCTCAAAAAACCCTTAAAAAACAAAAAAGGCAATACCATAAATCTTAATTAACGCATATAACAATCTATAAAAATCTATGTATAAACAAGTTTTTAAACCAAGTTTTACAATCGCTATTCTACTATTTATATTCATTTCATCGATACAATCTCAAACAATTGTTTCTGATTCCATTTCTCTAAATGGAGTTTGGAAATTCAAGTCCGATTTATATAAGAAAGGAATGGAAGAAAAATGGTTTTTGCCCAGCACAAGTACCCTTTCATGGAACGATATTTCTGTGCCAGGCAGTTGGGATACACACAATGAATATGCTCATTTTACAGGAGATGCTTGGTATAAACGTACGTTTACGATTCCTCAAAACTTAAGTACCAAAAATATTCAACTTATATTTGAATCGGTATATAACTATGCAGAAGTATGGTTAAATGGTGTAAAAATTGGCGACAATAATCTTGGCTATTTAGCTTTTCAATTCAACATTACCAAAAACCTAAAATTTGGTACGAGCAATACACTTGTTGTAAGGGTAAACAATACATTTAAGTTAGGTGCAACATGGAATTGGGGCGGCATTCGACTACCTGTTTGGCTTGAAATTTCGAATATGGTTAAAGTAAATTATTGTGCCATCAATGCCATTCCTAATTTACAAACAGAAACAGCAAACATTCAACTACAAACAGAAATTGGCAATTATACCAACATTAAAAAAAACATAAACTACTCCATTGATATTGAATATAATGGAAAAAAGGTTGCTACTTCTACTGTACAAAATAAGGTAGAAGTGTTACCAAACACCAGCATTACTAGTACAACAAATATTAGTCTTGCTAAAAAAGATGTTCGTTTATGGCATTTCGAACGTCCAGAATTATACAATGCAATAGTAACCGTTTATGAAAATAGAAAGGCAATACATACTTACAAAGAACGATTTGGAATTAGAAAAATTGAAGTTGATGGTTTTCAATTAAAACTAAATGGAGAACCGATTAAAACAGTTGGTTTTAATATTATTCCAGAAGACAGAGTATATGGAAATGCCTTGCCATTAGAGCGTTTTAAACACATGGTAAATCTTATGAGAGCTTGTGGAGCGAATATGGCTAGATTAAGCCATTTTGCCTTACCAAAAAATTATATTGATTATTTAGATGAACAAGGAATAATGATTTTTGAAGAGGTTTCTCTTTGGGGAAAAGATACACTTGTAAATCCCAATCATCCTTTACCTAAATTATGGCTTACAAAATTAATTAAACAGCAATATAATCACCCATCTGTTATTGGTTGGAGTGTTGGCAACGAAATTGGTTCTTATAAAAACAATCCGTTGGTGTATGAATATGTAAAACAAGCGATTGCTTTGGCAAAAAAATTAGACTCTAACAGGTTGGTTTCTTATGCAAGCAATACGGCAACAAGTCAAAAGAATGATCCATCAGAATTATGTGATATTGTGATGGTGAATAGTTACGGTAATTGGGGCAAAGCAGCTGAAATTGTACACAAAAACTTTCCATCAAAACTCATTTTCTTTACAGAATTTGGTGCGGATTTAAATGATGAAAACTTAGACAACTCTACCATTCCTATCGAAAAAATGTTGAGAGAAATGAGAGGTAAACCATACGTTGCAGGTGCATCACTTTGGACATTTAATGACTATAGAAGTAACTATTGGAGTCCTAAAACAACTTGGAATACTGCTCCTTCAGAAAACAGAGCATGGGGAATCGTAAACAGTGTTTTACAACCTAAACAATCGTACTTCAAAACAAAAAAAGAATACCAACCTTTTATTGTAAAAAATAGTTTGTTTAAAATAGAAAACAATGCTGCATTGTTTAGTTTACAACTACAAACAAGAGATTTACAGAGTTTTCCTGCCTTTATCATCAAAAATTATCAACTAAAAATAGCAGGTAAAAATAAAAAAGGCGAAGTAGTAGCTACCCATCAAACAACCATCCCTACTCTTTTACCAGATGCTACAATTACAACGTTACAAACGAGTTTACCTTATCAAACAAATATTGCCTCCATTTCAATAGAAATAATTGATCAATTAGGCTATAACAGATACGATACAACCATTTACACACAAACCCCAATTGAACCTAAAATTATAGCAGTTCATAAAAATCTAAATGGCTGTAGAGTTGTTTTTGAGCAAGACAATTCAGCAAAAAAATATTATGTAAAATACGGAAGCAAAGAGTTGACAAATTGTTCAGATACAGCCTACTTAAATCATTATATTGATATTGATGACTTAAAAACAGATAGCATTTATCAATTGCAGTTAATTGCAGAAAATAATGCAGGTAAAACGGAAGGATTGGTTGTAAAAAATATAGAACTAATTTCATCAGAGTTACCACCAATTGTTTGGAGTGTAATTCCTATCAACAACGAATGCTTTATTTCATTTTCCACAGATCCTTTAGATTATAAATATGAGGTTGAATATGGTACTGCATTAGGAAAGTATGATAAAAGAATTCTTGTAGGAAATAGAGGTGGTATTCAAATACCCTTTTTGAAAAGAAATACAAACTATTTTGTAAGAATGAGAAGAATTTTACAATGGGGTTTTGCTAGTGAATGGACAAATGAATTTAATGTAACAACAAAATAAGGTATGTATATGAAAAAAGGATTGCTAATTGCGTTAATAACAACAATAGGTTTGTATACCTATGCTCAAAAAAATACCAGTTTTACACCGGGTAAACCTTGGAAAGACAATAACGGCGTACACATTAATGCACATGGTGGTAATGTTATTTTCTTTAAAAACAAATACTATTGGTATGGTGAACATAAAATAGCAGGTAAATCAGAAGCACAAATGGCCGATGGAGGAATACACTGCTACTCATCTACAGATTTATTGAATTGGAAAGATGAAGGAATTGTTTTATCAGTTTCATATACAGATTCTACAGCAGATTTAGCTTATGGATGCATATTAGAACGACCAAAAATTATATACGATAAAAATCAAAAAAAATTTATTGCATATTTTAAATATTACCCAAGAGGCACAGGTTATTTAAAAGGATATATTGGTATGGCAACAAGTAATTCGGCTACAGGACCATTTATATATAAAAACAAGTTTTTAGGTGCAAGTTCAGATTTTGGATCTGGTGATTTTTCTATGTACGAAAATGTAGACAACAATGTTTATCATTTAACAGTAAGAAAACCAGATAAAACATTTGTAATTGGCAAATTAAGCAAAAACAGAATGCAGCCTGAAGGAAAATACCAACCTGTAAAAGGAATAGAAAAACACACCGAAGCACCTGCTGTTATTTTCCATAACAAAAAATATTTCTTACTTGGTTCAGGGTCAAGCGGTTGGAAACCCAATAAAGCCAGATTGTTTATGGCAGATTCGTTAATGGGAGAATTTACAGATTTAGGAAACCCTTGTGTAGGCAGAAATCCACATAATGGCATTGGTGCAGATACTACTTTTGGCGGACAAAGTGCTTACATTTTGAAAGTGCCTGGTAAAAAAGATGCATACATAGCTATGTTCGACATTTGGAAACCCGATACACCAATTGAAGGATTATATATTTGGCTACCAATTGTTTTTGAAAAAGGCATACCTAAAATTTATTGGAAGGATAGTTGGAATCTTAACTTTTTTAATAAGAAACAATAAAACGATGTTAGAATCGTATCAATTTTAGAACTAAAAACTATAATTCAAACGATTAACTAATAAAATAATTACCTTTGTAATAAATACATAAAATATGAAAAAAATCATCCTAACATTTGCATTATGCTTAGGTATTGCAACCACAAATTTTGCTCAATCGGCTGAAGAAGTAAAAGCACAAAGAGCAACAAGTTTAGAACAAATGGGTACAGCTGCAAAAGAAGTTGGCCTAGATGAAAAACAAGTGGTAAAGCTAAAAGCGATTTTTGAAGAGTTATTTAAATCTCAAGACGAAATTAAAGCCGATGCAACTTTAACACCAGAGCAAAGAAAAGAAAAGCTAACAAAAGCAAATGAGAAAAAAGATTGGAAAGTTTCTAATCTTATGGGTGATAAATACAAAGCATATGCTGAAGCAAGAAAAAGAATTGTAGAAGCTGCTAAAAAAACAAATTAATTTTTAGTTTATTGTAAAAAAGCTGTGTATCAAAAACACAGCTTTTTTTTGTGCCTAAACAACAAATCAAAATACCAGTGTAATTGATAATATTTCAATCGTTTGAAATTAAATTTCACTTATTTTCGTAATCAATTGTAATTATTCGCTTGGCAATATGAAAAAAATTAACCTTACACTAGTCGCCATTTTATTATGGCAAATTTGCAGTGCACAACTAAGAGTATATTCCGCTTATAATTTTCAAGGTGCATCAGGCACATGTGTAAGTAAAATAATTTATACAGGAAGTAGTATTCCGAATGGTTTAAATAATAGTATTAAATCTATACAACTTAGCCAAGGCTTTATGGCTACTCTGGCCGAAAATGAAGATGGTACTGGAGAAAGATTTACATATATGGCTACACAAAGTGCCATCAACGTAAATCTTGCCCTTGTTTTACAGAACAAAATTTCATTTATACGAGTTTTAAAATTACCCAATACTCCCGTAAGAAAAAAAGGTGCAGGTGTAATTACAGAAGCCGATGAAATTGCAGCAAATACGAGCTGGTATTACGATTGGGGAAGTATGGATTCTTCAACACTTACAAGAGAATATGTACCAATGATGTGGAGTGGTGGCACTGCATCTCAACTAAGAATTGACTCCGTAATAAGAGATAGCTTAACGCACTATTTGGCATTTAATGAGCCCAATCATGCATCACAAGCAAATATGTTTGTGCGTAACGCAATACCTATTTATAAAAAAATGCTAAGAGCAGGTACAAGAATGGGGTCTCCTGTTGGTACAGAAGAAGCTTATAGAACTTGGGTTGATAGTTTTGCAACAGAAGCAAGTAAACAAAAACTACAGATAGATTTTATATGCGTACATTGGTATGACTGGGGTAATTGGTTAAGTACTAGCAATGTAAATCCTACGGCAACGCAAGTTTTAAATAGGTTTAAAGCCTACATTGATGATGTATGGGATTTGTACAAAAAACCAATTTGGGTTACTGAATTTAACGCCAATGTAAATAGAAGTGCAGCCGTAAATCAGGCTTTTTTTGAGTTAGCTATTCCTTGGCTAGATAGCGACCCAAGAATAGAACGATATGCCCCATTTTTTGAAGATCATTTTCCGCTGTTAGATGCCAATGGTAACTTAACCCCAATGGGTACTATGTACAATGCACAACAATCTACTTTAGCATATCCTCAAAACATAGTAGACAGCAGACCTGTTTTTCCCGAAGTTGTTTTAGCAGGTTTTAATACAACAGGATTAAACACAACTACAAGTAATAGTATTTCATCCCCACTTGCACCTACAACTTTAGATGCAAGAATAACTGCAACACAATCTTTAACAGCAGGGAGCGGTAACACTGGTTCTTTTTCACTAGCTGGTTTTTGGGGTGGATTATCATGGTCAAATTCTACAGCAGCAGTTGGTATTTCAGAAAATAAATTTATAAGTTTTAAGCTACAAGCAGCAACAGGTAAAACCGTTAATTATAGCTTAATTGATACAGTTAATATTAGGGTAAATACAAATGGGCCTAATCAATACCAGTTTCAATATCAGATAAATAATGGTTCTTTTGTAAACATAGCAACGCGTTCAATAGCAACTGTTACCGCTTTAAGAACAGATAAATTAAGTCCAATTGATTTATCAAGTATAAGTGCATTACAAAATGTACCATCAACTAGTACAGTTACTTTTAGAATTATTCCTTATGGAGCTACAACTACGAATTCTTTTGCTATTGGAGATGGAACTTCAAATTCAACCAACGATCTTGCTATAAAGGGTTATTTATTAGAAGATACGGCAACAGTTTTGGTTACTCCTGGAAACGCTTTAAATTTTGACGGCACAGACGATTATATAAGCATTGCTGATGCAAATGCAATAGACCTAACTACTAACTACACACTAGAGGCTTGGATACGACCAACAAGTTTTTCTACAAATGCTGGAATAATAAGCAAATCTCAAACAAATACTTCTGCAGGATATTATCTTGGCTTATCCAACTCCTCGCCGTTTACTGGTTTAAGTTTCGATGGTTTGCAAACAGCAAATGGAATTTTAGAAGCAGGCAAATGGTATCATATAGCGGCAGTAAATAATGGTGGTACTAGAATATTGTATGTAAATGGTATCGCTACTGCACTTACAGGTACAGTTATTTCCACTGCAATAAATACACAAGCTTTAACAATTGGCGTACATAATTTACAAACGCCAAGATACTTTTCTGGCTCCATTGATGAAGTTAGAATTTGGAATATTGCTAAACAAGAATCGGAGATAAAAGAATTTATGTTTAACACAATTAGTGCATCTACTAATAACTTGGTAAAGTATTTCAATTTCGATAACGGTATCGCTGGTGGCACTAATACAGGTTTAAATATTTTACAAGAACTAACATCTAACCCCAATAATGGAACACTTACCAATATGGCACTTACGGGTGCTACAAGTAATTGGGTAGAAAGTTATGCAATGATTATTCCAGAAGCGAAACAAGAAAGTAGTAAAACAACAACTGGTTTTACTGCCAATTGGTTGCCACCTTCAATTAGTAACTTACAAAATGTAGATCATTATCTATTAGATGTTTCTACTAATTCGAACTTTTCATCCTTTGTACCAAGTTATAATGCAGCAATTATAAATGGCACATCACAAAACATTACAGGTTTAACACCAAATACTACTTACTACTATAGAGTTAGAGCCAATAAAACTGCAGTTTCAAATCAAGGAGGTTTTTCTGAAACTATTACGGTTATTCCATTATCAACCGATGCTAATTTATCAGCACTTACACTAAGCCAAGGTAGTTTATCGCCAATATTTGAAAGTAACACAACAGCCTATTCAGTTACATACCAAAACAATATAGCTAATATAACGGTTACACCTACAAAATCAAATACAAATGCCACTATTCAAATAAATATTAATGGCGGCACTTATGCATCTATAAATAGTGGTACAGCATCATCTAATTTAGCTTTAAACGTTGGAAATAATGTCATAAACATTTTAGTAACGGCAGAAGATTTAAGCACAAAAATGTATAGCATTACAGTTACAAGAGAAGTAAATACTTGGACAGGAGCAACTTCGGTAGCTTATAATACAGCATCAAATTGGACAGGCAATGTTGTTCCTACAATTAATGATGATATTTTAATACCCGATGTATCTGCAGCTAGTAATAGATACCCTCAAATTACAGGAATTGGTAACGCTGAGTGGAAAAGTTTTGCTAAAAATATTACTATTAATGCTGGTGCAAGTTTAACTGTAACCAACAATAGCGATTTTACTCGTTATGGTATTTTTATAATTTCTGGAAATATTATTAATAATGGAACACTTACTGTTACTAGCAGAAGCGTAATTGATGTAAATGGTGCTACCATTGAATTTGCAGGATCTACACTTCAAACAATAGCTGCTAATACTTTTGCAGGCAATACTGTTTATAATTTAAGAATAAATAATCCATCTGGTGTAGTGTTAAATGGAGCATTAACAGTAAATGGTACACTTACACCAACAACTGGTACATTTACTACAAACAACAATTTAACGCTATCATCTATTACTACTCGTACAGCAGGTGTGGCAGCAGGAAGTGGGGTAATTGTAGGTAACGTAACTGTTCAAAGATTTGTACCTGCAAGAAGAGCATTTAGATTTTTAGCACATCCATTTACGAATAACTTATCGATAAGTGAGTTAACTGATAACATAGATATTACTGGTTCTGGTGGTTCTCCATTTACAAATACAATAACAAACTCATCAAGTGCATTTGAATACAATAATAACAACGTTATTTCTACTTTAAGCCAAGGATGGACGCCACTTACAGCAACAAGCACTTTAAATGCATTAAGAGGATATAGAATTTTAATACGTGGCCCTAAAGGACAAGGATTAAATGGACAAACTTATACAGCCAGTTCAGTAACACTTAACTGGTCTGGAACTTTAAACCAAGGTAACCAAGTAGCTACTTTAGCGTACAATGGTGTAAATAAAGATTATTCATTAGTAGGCAATCCTTATGCAAGCCCAATAGACTTAAGTTTGGTAACATTAGGCAGTAATGTAAACGCAAATTTCAGTGTTTGGAATACAACAGCAGGCACAAGAGGAGCTTATGTTACGCAACCATTTAGTAACAGTTATATTTTACCAAGTGGAGCTGCCTTTTTTGTCCAAAGTATAGCCAACACAAATAACACAATTACATTTACAGAAGCTAGTAAACCTACAACAGGCTCTCCAAATAGCATATTTAGTACGAGTAACACAAACGAATTTCTAACACTAGAAGTAAATGACTCAACAGGAAATTATGCCGACAAACTTGATTTTATATTTAACAATAATCTTTACACTACTAAATATGATGCTTTATGGGATGCTATAAAAATGATTAATCCTGATGTAAATTTTTATAGCATTTGCAACGACTCTATATTACTAGCTATTGATAGAAGACCAAATATGTTTTCGAGTATTCCTTTAGGCTTTACTGCACCTATTGGTAATTATAAGATTATGGTAAAAAATCTACCATCTTTAACTAGTAGTAATTATTACTTGAAAGATAATTATTTACTCACCACCACATTACTTTCAGACAATACAACAATAAACATAAACATTACCGATGATGCAGCAAGTAGTGGCAACAACCGTTTTGAATTAACTACCAATAACACTACTATTCTACCAGTTACTTTTATTAGTATCAATGGAAACAGGCAGATCGATGGCATAAACTTACTTTGGAAGGTTGCAAATGAAAAAAACTTAGATAGATACGAGATTGAAAAAAGTGAAAATGGAAATAGCTTTACCAAAATTGCTAGTATAAAAGCATTAGCAATAGGTTCTTATTCTTGGCTTGATAAAAGCAAAAACAATGGCAGCATTTACTATAGAATAAAAGCAGTAAACAGTGATGGAAGTTTTGAATATAGCCAAGTAATAAATATTGAAGCGAATAATAAAGCAGATTTTTCAATTAAAATAAGCCCTAATCCATTAAAAGACTTACTGAACCTACATTACTTTGGATTAAATGAAACAGATTATTCTTCCATCATTATTTACGATAACAATGGAAAACAACTAACTGCTATCAATATTGGAAAAGTAAAAACAGGACAATATAATATGAATATCAAAAGCTTATTAAAGGGTAGCTATATTATTCAGTTGCACAACGGTAGCAGAAAATTATCGAAGAAGATTATTAAAGAATAAGCAACTCAATTAGACGCTCTACAAAAAATAAGAAAAGTAAATAAGCATTTGATAAAAGAGAAAGGGAGTAGTAACATTACCACTCCCTTTTTTCTTCAAGCAACAATCTAGTTACTAAAATTCAGCTTTATGAAATAATCGTTTGTACTTTAAAAATTCTTTAAACTTCGAAATCATTTCTTAACAAACAAACTGTTTTTTTCACTACTTCTACAACTACTATAAAATATACAAATTCAGAACAAATTGTATCTATTTACACCAACCCAATTTCTTTAAATTCAACTTCATGAAATAAGAAATATAAAATTGTACAAAGCATTAGAAGCTATTTATTTCTTGGTGCTTTTGTACACTCTAACCCAATCTATATAAGCCTTATCGGTATTGCCCTTTTGAATAAATTCATTTTTTCTGATATCACCATCTAGCCAATTATTTGCTCCAAAACAACTTCCAGAGAAATAAATAAAATGTGCAACATGTGGTATTAGTTTTGGGTCGGTCATTGTAGCTACCACTTTTCCATCAAAATAAAATTTCAAGTAAGTTGGTGTCCATTCAAACCCATAAATATGAAATTCTGTTTCATGCATTTTAGGTGCTTTTATTTCACGTCCGTTAGATTTGTGAGCAGGTTTTCCATAACCATCCCAATGCAATCCTAAAGAATAACTGTTAGCTTTTATACCTTCTACAATATCTATTTCTGCACCATCATTTGCTGTTCCATCAACACCTTCATTTGTCATTCCTTTACCTTCAGGCATCATCCAAAATGCTGTTTGATGACCATTGGGTTTTACCACATGCATTCTACATTCTAAAAATCCATAAGTGGGTGCATATTTGCCTTTCGATGTAAATCTTCCTGCATTATATGCTGTATCATGTAGTGGCGACTTTCTATATAAAATATACATGTTGCCGTCTTTTTCTTCCAGCTGATTTTTATCTGCATATAAAGTAACATCAACTCTCTTTTTTATCGAGGTTTCAATATTCCATTTAATTGTATCAATTACATTATCGTTAAACTCATCACTAAAATCTAAGATCCAAGCTTTCTGTAAGCTTTCTTTTGTTGTAGAATCATTGATAACAGTAGGCACAGCATCTTTAGGAGTAGCGACATCAATAAGTATTGACTTAGAGCTAGCTTCTTTTGAAATTTTACTCTGTGTTGAACAAGCATGCAAAGCTATAATTGTTGAAACTACGGCTAACTTTCTTAGATTTTTTTTCATTTAATTTATATAATTGGTTGTGGAAAATAAATTCGCCTAAGCTATTCAGAAAGGCTTATAAGTTTTTTAAAATAGTACATATGTTTATGGGTTTACCAATCGTCGGTTCTAAAGCTACTTGCAGGCAAACCAGCAGTATTAAATAAACTACCTTGAACCCAATTTTTAAATCCGTAACGCACATGAAGTGGATTTTTTACGCTATCACTAGTTACAGAAACCCACTGTAATTTTCCTTTTGTGAAAAAAGCATTTGCAGGATAAAATTTTTTATCTTCTCCTGCTATTTCAAAATCGGTAAGCGGCTTTCCAAAGCTGTTTAAGCCCATTTCTGCATAATTGAAAGAGAGTGTAATTGTATCATTCTTATTACTTTCAATCTTATTTAAAATGGGTCCACTAAACGCAACACCATTGATGTTATAATTTTTTGCCAAAGCCCAATATGCTAAGCGATTTCCCACTGTTTCTTTTTGTGCAGGATGAATTAAAAACTGTTCTCCAATATCCATGGTAACTGCCATTCCTGTGTTTTCAACTCCAAGCATAGTTTTAAGCTGAGCTTCTCGTAAAAAGGCTCCATTTACGTTATTATTTGGCAAACCAGAATGTGGAGCAATTTGTACAAAATAAAAAGGGAAATTTCCTTGTTGCCATTGGTTTCTCCAAGAATTTATGAGCAATGGAAATAAAGATTGATATTCCTTAGCTTTAAGTCTATTAGATTCTCCTTGATACCAAATTACTCCTTTTATTCCATAGCCAATAAAAGGATGTAACATAGATTTATACAAGGCTGTATGAATACCATTAGCATTTCCTGTATTTACTTTTTCTGGAATTGTAACTTTTAAAACAGTCGATAATGAAAGACTATCCATCCAAGCTTGTATACTTGAGCCACCCCAAGATGTATGAATAATACCTACAGGGATATTTAAAATGGATTGAATTTTACGTGCAAAAAAATAAGCCGTTGCACTAAAATTACCCGTATTTGCTGGAGAAGCGGCTAACCATGAGCCACCAACATTTGTTGCATTAGATTTACTTACAGATTTGGGTGCTGTAAAACAACGAATATTAGGATTACTTGAATTTAAAATAGCTTCATTACTTCCCAATACAGGCTGATTATTATATCCTTTTACAGGCATTTCCATGTTTGACTGTCCACTACACAACCACACTTCTCCTACCAAAACATTTTTGTATACAATTTTATCTGTTCCAGTTATTTCAACGGTGAATGGGCCACCTGCTGATGGCGTTAATACTTTTATTTTCCACTTACCATCTGCATCTGCGGTTGTTTTTATATGATTACCCCAACTTGTTTTAATGGTAATTTTTGCATTCGGTTTATCGGTTCCCCAAATAGGTGCTTCCATTTGCTGTTGCAATACCATACTATCACTAAAAAAATTGGGGAGTTTTGTTTGTGCTTGTGTTCTACTAATTTGAACAATATTACAGATAAGAACAACAAAAATAAGTTTAACAATATTCTTACTCATTCGTTTTATTTTTTATTGGATGATTAATTTTTTTTGCAACAAAATATCTTTTTCTAGCAACGCAATAATATATACACCTTTTGCCAGATTATTCGTTTTTATTGTTTGAGTTCCGCTGACACCTGTTAACTTATAACGACTAATTACTTGTCCATTCAAATTCATAACTTTCAATTCGGCATTTGTAGAAGTATTTTTATAACCCACAAATACTGTTTCACCAATTGATGATACGTTAGGGAAAACAGTAAAACTCGTTTGCATATCGTCAACAATGCTTTTTAAAGTTTTACTGTAAGTATAACTACCATCTTTATCTATCATTTTCAAACGATAATAATTAACACTAGCAGTAATTGTTTTATCTGTAAATGTATATTGGCTTCCAGTTAATTGGTTATTACTTTGAATTGTAGCAATTGTATGAAATGAAATACCATCAATACTTTTTTGCAATTCATATTCCTTAGAATTGATTTCTTGCGTTGTTTGCCAGTTTAGTAAAATGGCTGATTTATCGCGTTTTAATTGAAAGTTCGTTAATGTAACAGGTAGAATAGCTGTTACTAAATTATCTTCTGCAAAACTGCCTCTTAAACTAAAATCTGGTTCTATATCAGCAGTGCCATTTCCAATTAAAAAAGATGTACCTGCAGATGTGGCTTCGTAAGGAATAATTCTAATTGTTACTGTACTTGTTGATGGAACATTTTGTAATCCTCTAACTTTTGATAAATCAATTGGCCCCAAACTATAATTACCTGTTATTGCAGGAATATCTATGATAGTATCAGCTAAAACCCAACCATTATTGTCAATTTGAAAATCTATTTCAACTTTAGCAGGACCAGTACCATTTTTACGAATAATAAACTTATCAATAGAGTGAATATTTAAAGATTTATTGTTTTTAGATTTTATTTTAAAAGTTAAAAATCTATTTGTTGATTCTCCATTTGTTGCAGTACTAGTAGAAAAATCATTAGCACCCCAATATCCGTTAGATGCAGTTGTTGTAGGCACATCAACACCACTACCTCGTCTAAAAGGTTGTGTAATATCTATATTGTTGTTTACCCATTTTGGAGAAAAATTGGTAGAGTCTCTGCCGCCTTGCAAATAGCCAGAAGTTTCCCAAGTTGCTAATAAAGTATCAGGAAATGCTGTTCTTGAATCATACACATTTTTAGGATAAGCCTCTACAGAAGCATGATTGGCCCAAATTTGTCCACCAACAGTTAAAGGACCAGCATTGCCACCACCTGAGGGCAAATCATTACCAAAGAAATAGGCATAACGCTCAATTCTAGGATCAGCATCCATCCATGGTAATACTAGTCGCATAAATTGATGATGAATAGTATCTGGTCTATTTTCATTGGCATTAAATTCTGTAATCCAAATAGGTTTATGATGCCTGTTGTATGCTCTTGCAATAGCTGATTTAAATCGGTTAAAAATGCCGTTTGCCGATGAGTCGGCTTTATCAAACCATCCACCCCAATCGTACCAATGAGTGCCAATAAAATCTACATTCAACTTTTCTTCTGTAGCTCTTCGCATAAATGTATCTACATAACGAACTTCACCGCCTTCTTTTCCCGATGGAGAACCAGTTCTGTAACCTGCAGCTAGCATATTTTTATACAATGGTATTGCAGTATCAATGGGTACTTTAGACTGACCATTATATTCAGGCTCATTAAAAGCTAAATAATGTGTAAGAGAATCTATGTTTGCAATGGAAGTAACAGCCGTGGTTCTTGCTTGGTTTTTTCCCCAAGCCATTGGTACAAATTCATACGCTGATTCAGATCTATCACTTACACCCCAATCGTAAAACCAAGTAACTTTCAAATCTGCCAATTTTGTATCATTGGTTTCGCCAGCACCTTTTTTTCGAATGGGTGTTTTGGGTAATCTTAATACACGTATAAATGAAACTTTATTTTGAAGTTGTAAAGATAAATTTACAAACAATTTACTCTTTGTAGCCATGTAGCTAAACCGCTCACCAGAGCCATCTGCGTTTTCTGCAAGTGTTGCCATAAAACCACTATCTAAAGCAATAGATCGGATATTGTTGTTGAGCCCACCAGGAATGGAATTATCAGTGAAGATTGTTCTTAAAGCACAGGTAGCACTAGTACCTTGTAAGTTTAAACCTGAATAGATAGTTAATTGAGCATTACACATCAAAAAACTAAAATACACACAAAGAAGTAGTAAATATTTTTTCATTTGACAAAGCTTGAAATCGTTATTTCAGAATTAGACTTTTATTAAGACTCTGCTAGTACTTGTTTTAAAATAATACAGAGTACGTTATATAAATGTACTACGAAAATAACATTTCAAACGATTGAAATAAAAAAATATTCTTAATTGCTATAAATTTAGTGGAGATGTAAGATTATTACAATAATAAGAAGCTCTGAAATGAAAGTTTAATAGTTATTTCTTAACCAAATAATGCAGTTGAACCAAACCTTTTTCAAAATGCTTGGCTTCTTTTAATTGTAATACATTCAGATGCTGCCGATCTTGAAACAAACGAGTACCCTTTCCTACCAAAACGGGAATTACAGATAAAATCAACTCATCAATCAAATTTTCGTCTAATAATTGGTGAATAATATTTGCTCCCCCATCAATAAAAATAATACCGCCATTGTTTTGCAATAATTGCTTTACTAAAATAACCGGTGATTGATTGTAGAATTGAATATTGCCCTCGCTTTCTCTTTTTTCAGAAGTAATTACAAAAGTTTCTTTACTTGCATGTGGAAATACAGGCACATGTTTCATCACCCAATTATACGTTCTTCTACCAACAATTACCGTACTTACAGAATCTATAAATTGATTATAACCATAGTCCTCTCCTTCTTTTTCTACAAGTGATAAAAAGTCTAATTTATCACCTTCTTGTGCAATAAATCCATCTACACTCATCGCAATAAAAACCACTACTTTTCTTTGTTGCATAATTGCCAATTTTATTGAATAATAATATTGTTGCTTTTCTTCTTAAATTCTATTTCAGAAGCTGCTACACCTGCAATAACAATAGGATGTAAGCTACTTAACGCTATATTACAACTGTTGTTTACTTGTACACGTAAAGGATTAGATAAATTACCAATATTAGTAAGCGATGCATAGCTGTTTACCTCAATTTCTTTTAAACTGCCTACTGTAACCAAAAGCGTAATTTTTTCTTTAAGAGTTCCATTTTTAACACCTAAAGTAAGAGTTCCATTTTTAATTGTCCATTGTAATTTATCAATGTCTTTTTCATTACCAGAAACAACAAATTCTTTTGCTGTTCCTTCTTGCAGAATCACATTAAAGTCATCGTTTATAACCAATTTTTCAAAACTAAGAAAATAACTAACTGTAGTGGATGTTGTAAACAATTGGCTTAATGGAGTTGCAAATGATTGTACAAGAATGACACACAATGCAAAGCATGTTACAAGTATTTTTTTCATAGTGTTTAATTTAAAAGCTGTGTTATAAAACAGCCTGTTTTGAATATTTTTTTTGTGCAACAAACGTCTTGTTTAAACTACCTTGTAACAATAGCATAACCATGTGAAATCTGTATATATTGTATTAACATAGCATTACCATCTTGTAGTAAAAACAGCGTAGAATAAGGGCTGTACAAATGGATATGAGAAAAGGTATACCACATAAATATGTGATTTTACAAACGATAGCAGTTTTACAATTCCAATTTTATAAGTTTGTATTACTGCATGAAACTGCTTATAACCATATTACTGCTTTTGCAAGTGCAAATTGCCTTATCGCAATTCGATCATAGCTTTAATAGAATTAGCAAAGATGATGGTCTTGGTCTAGCATCTAATATCATTCTCTGTACCTATCAAGATAAACGAGGCTATATTTGGGTTGGTACAGCTAATGGCTTACAACGCTTTGATGGAAGTAAATTTATTTGGTTTAGCAGTAGTAGACCACAAACTGGCACGCTCCCTCAAACAGAAATTAGCAGCATTGTACCTCATAGTGATAATGCTTTATGGCTTCTACTAAAATCGTTTAAAAAAGTAGGTATACTCAACACTAGTAGCTTTAAGTTTACCGAAGTACCCATTATTTCAAATAAACAATTGCCAGCAGGAAATAATATTCAACTATTAAAAGATGGGCATAACAATGTATTTCTATTTATATGGAAGTATGGTGTTTTAAGATACGATAGTACTCGTAAAGCATTTATAGAAGATAATTTTTTTCGTTTGCCTAAAAATTGGATTCCTTCTTTGTATGTGCATGAAGACAAACAAACAAAGCGATTTTGGCTACCTTGCCCTGATAGTGGCTTAGTTGTTTATGACTATACAACCAAACAATCATATACAGCTCAACACAATCCGCTTAATATTCCATTACTTAATAAACCTACTTTACAAAAAAACATTTGGGAAGTTTATATTGATCAAAAAAGAAGACACTGGATTTTTAGATGGGCACCTAACCATATTTATAACTGCTTTAACGAAAATGGACAACCTTTAACAGATACAGCTGGCTTAACTGCTAACACCAAATACAATGAGGTTAGGCATTTTTTTGAAAGCAAAAACAAGGTACTTTGGTTATATGGAATGAACGCATTGATAACCTATAACAAAGGCGAAACAGTAGCTAAATATTTTGATAAAGAAAGAGCTTTAAAAGCTAGAATTGAGTTTAGAAATATTAACCACATTATGGAAGATAATGATGGCATAGTTTGGGTTAGCACAGATAATGGATTGTTTTACAACTCACCTGCAGCAAGCAATATGGATGCTGCTAATATTTATTTTTTGAATAAACAAAATGAAGTAGATATTACCGATTTAATACAACTAAAAGGTGGACAATATTGGCTAAGTACTTGGGGTAATGGCATTATTACACTAGATAAACGCTTTAATAAGTACAATGCTGAAATTTATAAACAGTGGAAGTATGGTGAAAATAAAAACGGATTCGATCAATGTTGGAGTTTGCTGCAAGACCACACAGGCAAAGTTTGGATTGGCTGCCAAAAAGGGCAGTATATGCTTTATGATACTACAACTAAAAAAACAAGTTTCAATACGCTTTTAGAAGCAGAAGGGGCCACGATTAGATATTTAGTAGAAGATAAATTGAATAATATTTGGATAGGCACACAACGAGGACATATCATTAAATACGACGGAAAAACATTTACAGTTGTACAACGATTAAATACAGTTATCAAAAAAATTTTAGTAGATAACAACAATACAATTTGGCTTACCGCAGAAGGAAAAGGCGTTTTTCGTTTACGCAACAATGGAAGTATTATACAACACTACACACAAAACTTACCGATTAATAAAAAACTATACAGCGATTATTGTGAAGATTTAGAACAAATAAACGATTCTACCATCATTACAGGTGGTGGTGCTTTAAATTTCATCAATATAAAAACAGGATTAATTGATTGGATTACTGTTGAAGAAGGATTACCTAGCAATACCGTAAAACGTTTAAGAAAAGATAAAAGAGGGCATTTATGGATTAATACTGCTGATGGATTATGCAGATACAACCCTGCTAGTAAAAGTATTACTACATACGGTAAAAAAGATGGAATTGAATTTGAACAGTTTACCACAACAGCAGATTATTTGTGCAATGAAGGATTTATCATGTTTGCAGGAACAAGCCATCTAGTATTTTTTAAACCTTCTGCTTTTGAAGATGCAAAAACACCACCCAATGTTACCATAACCGATTTTAAACTGCTGAATGCATATATTCCTGCTGACTCGCTAACACAATTACCTACAACTCGTTTACATTACGATCAAAATTCATTCACCATCAACTTTAGTGCACTTAGCTTTTTACAAAGAGAAAAACTGGTGTATTACTATAAAATGGATGGCATTGATAATGATTGGATAAAAACTGATAAACAACTGCAAGTAAGTTATTCGCTTTTACCACCAGGTAAATATAGTTTTCATGTGTATTGTGAAAATATTGATGGTGTAAGAAGCAATGCTATTACTACACTAAACGTTTATATAACGCCTCCCTTCTGGAAAACAAAATGGTTTATTAGCACATTATTAACCATCATTTTATTAGTTGCTTATGGTATGCATCAACTACAAATATTTAGAATTTTAGCTGTTGAAAAAATAAGAAACAGAGTAGCAAGAGATTTACACGACGACATGGGTAGCACACTTAGCACTATCAATATTTTAAGTTCGATGGCAAAAGCAAAATTGAATAGCGATCAACAAAAAACAGGCGAGTATTTAAATAAAATAAGCGACAATAGTCAACGTATGATGGAAGCAATGGATGATATTGTTTGGGCAATAAAACCAGCGAATGATGGCATGGGTAAAATTATTGCAAGAATGAGAGAATTTGCCACAAGTGTATTAGAAGCAAAAGACATTGATTTACAATTTACAGTTGCAGAATCTGTAAACAATATTCAGCTAAATATGGAAGCTCGAAGAGATTTCTTTTTATTATTTAAGGAAGCGGTAAACAATGTTGCCAAATATGCCAAATGTGCTACAACAAACATTCAACTCTACATACAAAACAACCAATTACATCTAATAGTAAGCGACAATGGTATTGGCTTTGAAATAAAAACTGCTGATAGCGGAAATGGTTTAGGAAACATGCAGAAAAGAGCAGATGCTTTACAAGCAAAATTGATTATTAATTCTGAAATATCTAAAGGCACATCTGTACATTTAATTACACCTATTAAATAAGCATTATCAATGAATAGATTGCTGAGTCAAAAATTTCGTTTTCTTACATTTATCTGTATTGCATTACTACCTTATGTACACGGATACAATTTAAAAGAAAACTATTTATCACCTTTTTCTACCGTTAGTGAGCCACTTACCACAACTACCTTTTTCGAATACTTTTTTGCAAATGGAATACTCAGATTTCGAATACCAGTACTCTTTATTATTTCAGGTTATTTGTATGCTCAATTTGACAACTTAAGTTATGTAGAACAAATAAAAAAACGTTTTAGAACATTAATCATTCCTTACTTTATTTGGAGTGCAATTGGCTTATTGCTTACCTACACTTTTCAGCAATTTTCATTTACAGCACAAGCAGTTTTCAATGCTCAACTCGATCAATTTGGCAACAATGCACCATACAGTACATTCTCTTTTCACGATATTGTACAGCGTTGGCTTTTAGCTCCTCCAGCTTATCAACTATGGTTTATTCAAAGCCTTTTTGTCTATAATTTATTATATCCACTTCTAAAGTGGCTCATTCAAAACGTTCCAGCACTTTGGCTTTCTATAACTTGTATTCTATGGTTTTCATTATTTGGAATTTTCTTTATAGGTGGTTTAGGATTATTCTTCTTTTCATTAGGTATTTGGCTACAACAAAAAAACATTCCAGTTAATGAAAAACCAAAATGGTTTAATCTTGGTTTGGCTTGGATATTTTTTATTGGCGTTTGTGTAATTAAAACATTTATGGCTTTTGAGTTTCCTGCAAATACAAACACTACAACCATTTCAATTTTAGTATTGTATAATCTTTCTGTTTTTTCAGGCATTTTATGTGTTTGGTATAGCGTTAATAGCTTGTCTATTAAAAGCTTAGAACATCCATTTTTTAAAGAAATTAGCAAGCACTCGTTTTTCATATTTGGCTTTCATGTACCCTTGCTATCTTATTGTATGCAAATGTGTTTTATGCTTATGCACAATTGGCCAATGTATAGATTAATTACTTATTTAACATTGCCCATGCTGATAAATGTTGTTTGCATTTTGCTAGCTATGTTTTTGAAGAAATATTCTAAAAATGTATACGGAGTTTTAACAGGAGGAAGAGGGTTTTAAAGAACAACATGTTTATGTGGTGTTAAAATTTAGAATAGCATTATACTTTTACAAAAAAATAGAAAATGATTAAAATACTCATCTATGAAGATAATCCACAATTAAGAGAAGGCTTAACCATGTTAATTGATGGCACTGAAGGATTTAGTGTTTTAGCTGCATATAAAAATTGTGACAATGTAGTAAATGAGGTAAACGCTTGGAAACCTGATGTTATTCTAATGGATATTGATATGCCAGGAACCAATGGTATTGATGGATTGAAGAAAATTAGAGAAAATAATGTAGACGTTAAAATATTGATGCTTACTGTTTTTGATGATAACAAAAATGTTTTTCAAGCCATTAGTAATGGTGCAAATGGATATATTCTTAAAAAAACACCTCCTAGTAAATTGTTAGAATATATTGCTGAAGCCCAAACAGGTGGTGCACCAATGACAGCATCGATAGCAACACAGGTGTTAAAAATGTTTTCGTCGATGAATAGTGAAAAAGGAACCGATTATAACCTTTCAGATAGAGAAAAACAAGTATTACAATTATTAGTAGATGGATTTAGCTATAAAATGATTGCATCTGAAATGTTTATTGCAATTGATACGGTTCGTAGCCATATTAAAAAGATCTATGAAAAGCTACATGTAAACTCAAAAAGCGAAGCTGTAGCTAAAGCTTTTAAAGACAAAATTGTGTAACACTAATTCTCATTTTGTATCCTCTTGAATTTAAAAATTTCATCTCAATCATTGTTTGTAGATGGAATGTGTTTATCATTTTTAATGAATACTAACCTATTCGTAAATACATTTTCACATCAATATGCGGTTGTAAACAAATGATTGAATGCCCACATTTGCTGCTAAAATAATTCAACATGAAAAATTGTGCAGCTATATTGATTGTATGCTTTTTAGTATCCTGTAAAAAAAATCCTTCAATACCTACAACACCCAAGCCCATTGTGGAAATGGAGTATACAAACCTGAACGATAGAGAAGTTAAATATCAACAAAGTGCAATTGCTTTAGATGTAAATAAAGACAATAAAACTGATTTGTTATTTGGAACAATGCTTGTCGGAGATTTTATTTATAAAATAGATAAGCTGCGATTTTTAATAACCTCATCAATATACACTGCACTGCCAATAAATAGCAACGAACAAATACCGGTTATAAATGCCAATAGTGCTATTCCACTCAACAATTTTGGTGGCACTAATTGGTATAGTGCTTCAGAAATTATACTAATGGAACGACAAGAAACTTTAGCAGGAAATATTTCATGGAACGGAAATTGGCTTGGTGCCGAAAAAAAATATCTACCATTTCAATTTTACCAAAACAATAAAAGATATAATGGTTGGATTGAATTAACAGCCAATAGCAACTTGAATAAACTCGTTTTACATCGTATAGCAATTAGTAAACAAGCTGAGGTGGAAATTATTGCAGGTAAATAAACAGTATTACGCATTCTTTTATCCAAACAAATAATTCTAAAAACAACCTACATGAAACTAAAGCTATTTTTATATTTCTTCATTTGTATTTTATTAATATTATCAAGTTGTAATAAAGATGTTATACGTGGTGCTGGCAATTCAAGTACAAGAGTAATAAACGTTCCAACATTTTATGCAATAGAAAGTCACTATGATATTGCAGCCAATATAAGCTATGGCTCAATACAGGAAGTAAAAGTAAGTGGCTACGATAATTTGTTGAATATATTAGATATAAAAGTTGAAAACGGAATATTAAAACTCAAGTATAATACTGCATATAATTCAATTAGAAATGGCAATATTGTAGCGGAAATAAAAATTCCATCTATTCATAAAGCAACCATTCATGGAAGTAAAAATATTTCTATAAATAGCTTTACCAATGGCATCAACTTCGAAGCTTTTATACATGGAAGTGGAAATATTTACGTAAGTAATAGCAAGTTTCAAACAACAAAACTTACCATACATGGCAGTGGAAAAATAAAAGCAAAAGGCTTAGAAGCATCTCAAGCAGAAGCCAATATTTATGGTAGTGGAGATATTGATATTTCTGTAAGCAATCACTTAAAAGCAAGTATTTACGGCAGCGGAAGCATTTACTATTGGGGAAATCCACTCGTTGAAACCATTCGAAATGGCAGCGGAAAGGTGATTAAGCTATAACCACAATTTCACATGTTTATGCTATTGTAGAGGTTAGCAACAACCGCCACTTTTGTAGCATCAAATTATACCACAATGAAAACAATTATAACCATAACTATTGCATTAATTACATTTTGTTCTTGTAAAAAAGAAGCCATTAAATACACCACCAAACAAGTTTCGTTAGAAAACTTTTCGAAGTTAGATATCAGTAATAATGTAGAAATACAAGTTGCAAAAGCAGCTACTTATAGCATTCTAATAACGGGAAAAATAACAGATGTAGATGATGTAATTACAACCGTACAAAATGGTGAACTTAAAATTGGCTACGCAAATACACAGCAAAGCAGAGATCGTTTACTTGTACAGATAACTATGCCATCGCTTTTAAAATATAATTTCTCTGCAAATAGCAATTTCAGCATTACGGGTTTCGACGAATCGCAAGTTGTAGAAGGTATTATTAGTAATAATACAAATGGCACCGCAAACATAAAAGCTACTGAGTTTAACTTAACCATTCAAAACAATGCAGAACTAATTTTGAGTGGATCTGCTGAAAAAATAAAATGTACAGTTTACGGAAATTCTTACTTACATACATACAATGTTCTTGCTAAAACAGTAGAAGCAATTGCAAATGGAAATTCGCAAATTAAAACTTATGCTAATCAAGTAATAAATGCATCTAGCAGCGGTAATAGCATTATTTATTTCAAAGGAAACCCTGGTAATAAATTTTTAGCAGAGCAAGATAATTCAAGAATTATTGAGCAATAATTAACAACAGCGTTTTAACTAATTACTACACCATTTAATTAACCTTTTATGAAGCAAATTTGCAGCATCATAATACTTGTTTCATGTTTGTGCGTATCCTGTAAAAAAGAAACTGCAACAACAGAAAATAATACACCTTCTATACATAGTGGTTTATTGGCTTCAATAGAATACAATCACTCAATAGATTCATTTTTCTATAACCCATTAAAACAACTAACAGAAGTAAGAATTTATTCAAAAAGTAGCAACCAAGTAGAGCGTCAAATATTTACTTATAGCAATAATAATATTCAATCTATTCAAATTGGTAATGCATCGTTGAGCTATTCTTACCCCAATAATACAACTACACGTATTGAACTGAATTTGTTTGGAACAGGAGCTGATTATAGAATGCTATTTATCAATGAAAATAATAAGCTGAAAGAATACATACAATCAAGCTTAGCTACAGGATTGCCCATTCCTTATGAAAGAAATACCTACACTTATAATGACAAGGGCAATATTGTAAAAGAAGAAGTTTTTGAACATGATGGAGGTAAATGGGAAAAAGTTGAGGAAGTCTTTATTAGCTACGACAATAAGCCCAACACTTCTGCACGTCATGAATTTTCGGCATACATCATCAATGATGATATTTTAGCCAACAACCCATTAAAAATTGAACGGAAATCACCGAATGGAACTTTGCTAGAAACATCTATTTATACCTACGAATACGATACAAGCAACAGAAAAACAAAGGCGAATATTGTACATACTACCATTGGTCAATCTACAGAAACCGAAACGATTGTTTACAAATACTATCATTAAATTAATTTATACAATCATAAGTTTACTTTTTCTACCAAATTATTTTTCCAAAATAGCTGCAATCAAATGCAGCTATTTTATTTGTATATATTGTCATAACTTATTAAACAACCAAATAAGCTATTTGTATTTTATATGGTTTATGCATGGTTCTTATTAATTTTAAGTAGCTTGCAAATATTTTATTTTTTTAAAATGAAAGCATTTATTCAAAACACAATTCTTATTTCATGCTTAATGGGCTTTTTAGCTGCATGTAATAAAACGGATACAAATACAACAGATACAGACCCTGTACCAATTATCGGTGGATTAACTTCTGCATATAAAGACACCGTTTCAGTAGTTGTAAACGGCTTAAGTATCAAGTATAGCAAAACGTCTGCTTGTTTTCCTAGCAACGAAATTTTTGCTTTCGATGTTACAGCCAATAACTTATCTGCTGCTGCTATTTATCAATGGAATTTTGGAGATGGTCATGTACTTAAGGGTAAAAATGTTCGTAATATTTATGAAACAGCCGGCACTTATACGGTTACGGTAACTGTTTTAAATAGTAATAATCAACTATTGGCAAGAAGTACTATTTCTGTAGAAGCAAAAGGCCAACAAGTAACACCACATGCAGCATTTTCGAGCCAAATTTATGATGTAAACTTTGTAAACAATATGGCATTTACAAGCAGTTCTTCTGTTCAAAGAGGTACACTTACCAATTATACTTGGAATTGGGGCGACGGAAATACAACAAGCACATCAAATGCAGTAACACTTTATAATTTCACAGCTACTGGTCAGTCTACCGTTTATCCAGTTCAATTAATCGTTACCGCAAATTCTGGTTGTAAAGACACGGCTACAATTCCTGTTACCGTTGCACCTGTGTACAACATTTCTGGTGATTTTTCAGCCGTAAGTTCCAATGTTTGTGACAACGAAACTTTTGTATTTACCCCAACAGCTACTGGCGTTCCTGCAGGTGCTGTATATCGTTGGGATTTTGCCGATGCAACTGGTTTAGTTACTGGCAATCCGGTAATTAAAAGATTTACTTATCAAAATGATTATGATGTAAAAATGACCATTTTACTCAATGGAAAAACCATTTATCAAACCCATAAATGGGTAAAAGCATTCGGACAAAATATTAAACCCAAAGCATTGTTTTTGAAAAATGTAGTCATTTCAGATGCTACTACTGTTACTTGGGCTTTTTATAGCCAATCCAATATTCCACATGGATATTTTATTGGATATAAATGGGATATCAATAACGGTGCAAGAATCGATGATAATTTCAACACTTATATTGAACATAAGTTTAATAAAGCAGCTACCAATACCACACAAAACATATCGTTTATTGTTACAGGTAATAGTGGCTGCACCGATACTGCAAGAACTACTATTGTAATACCAGCTTTATAAAAAAATCATTTAGTAATTACGCTTTATGAATGCAACAAAAACAGTCTTTATTGGCATTTTTAGCTTGCTAACTATTTCTTTCTTTTTTTCCTGCAAAAAGAAAGATGAGCCTGTTAATGCTAACAAGTCTGATACTGCAATTATTGGCACAATTACTAAGAAAAATGATACAAGCATTGTAAATGTAGGTGCTATTACCATTACGTTTACCGTTTCTCCTCCTTGTTTTCCTGGCAGCGAAATTTTTAAATTTGTAGCAACAAGCAACAATACTATTCCTGATAACGCTACCTACAAATGGTATTTTGGCGATGGAAATGAAGCTACTGGAAAAAATGTACAACATGGTTACAATGCAAGTTCTTCGTACATCATTGTTTTAAATATTTTTGACAATAATGGATTTTTATTACACAAATCTTCATTTCCTGTAAAAGCTTGGGGGCAGCAAATGCGTTTATTTCCAAGTTTCTCTTACAAATTCGATTTTACCGAAAATATAAACTATGTAACATTCAACAGTAGTTCTGTAACCAATAAAGGCACAATTGTTCAATATAGATGGGATTGGGGAGATAATTCTTCTCCAGAAATATCATCAAATGGGCTTACAAGACATCAATTTCCTTTTGCTCCAACTGATAAAGTGTATAATGTAAAACTCACTATTACCAACAACGCTGGTTGCACAGCTGACACTACTTTACCTATTACCATTCCTGCTTTGTATCCAATTACTGGCAATTTTAATGCAGTTCAATTCGATGCTTGTACCAATGAGTATTTCATTTTTACACCTGCAGCAACAAATGTTCCTACAGGTTCTGTTTACGTATGGAATTTTTCTGATGGAAGAGGCGACACGGTTGGCAATCAAATAAAATATGCCTATCGATTCATGAACGATTACGATGTAATCATGTCTATCTATTTAAACAACAGATTAATATACAAGGTAAATAAAATGGTAAGTGCTAAAGGACCAACTCCTAAACCAAAAGCTAGTTTTTACGAAACCTTAGTAAGCAATAATGCAAACGAACAAATGTGGTCGTACAACAGCACTTCTATTATTAAATCTGGAGGAATTGATGGTTATTACTGGGATTTTGGAAATGGAAAAACCAATTCAGACTTTTACAGTTTTATCGAAACTACTTACCCCAAAGAAGCAATTGCTAAAAGCTACACAGTTCGATTAATTGTTACAGGCAACGGCTGTGCAGATACTGCTTATCGAAACATTATCGTTCCTGCTAAATAAAATGCTGCAATCTTCTACAAAAGAAATTATTTTAAAATATTTTAGTTACTGTAAATCAACTTATTAAAAATACACTCTCAAGTTGTCGTTTTTTTTCTACAAATGCATGTAGTATCCACATTATAATATTAAATTCGTTATCTCATTCTAAGGTTTTTGATGATTGCATGTTTTTAATCTGTTTTATCAGCATACAGTTATACAATTGCTTAGAAAATATTTATGTTGGCCACTTATGAAAAATTTCGATACTCAAACCTCTCATCAATTTATTGCAAAAGCAAATATTGCAATTGCGTTTATAGATACAGGATTTTGCTATAGAGCCTTATCAGACAAATGGAAAATATTGTTTGAAATTTTTGATCAAACCATTCTTGGAAGTAATCATTTAGAATTATTTGGAGAAGAAAGCAATCAATGGAAACAACTGTACGAAAAAGTATTGACAGGAACATTTAAAAAAATAGAAGCCCCCTTTAAAAAAAACAGTGGAATTGTACGTTGGTTAAATTGGGACATTCAACCTTATTTTAACGATTTTGGCGAAATAACAGGCATCTATTTACAAGTAGAAGATACAACAGATAGAAAAAAGAACGACCATTTATTACAAGAAATTTATGAAGTAGCCAATGTTGGTGGATGGGAAATAGATTTTGTAAACAACACCGTTTACTTCACTGATATTGCCAAACAAATTTTTGAAATACCAACCGATTTTGAACCTACAATAGACAATTATTTATTTAGAATTAAAACCGAAACGGATAAACAATTAATAGCAAACGCAGTTTTAAACACCAAAAACAACGGTCTATCTTTTTCACATGAAATATTAACCATTACCGAAAACAAACAAGACAAGTGGGTAAAAATTAATGGAAAAGCTGTACTCGATAAAGACATGTGTGTACGTGTATTTGGCACGTTAGAAGATATTGACGAACAAAAAAAATTAGCCGCTCATGTTCAAAAAAGTGAGGAACAATTTAGAGGTGCTTTTGAAAACTCTGCAATAGGCATGGCATTAATTAAGCCAAATGGCAGATGGATAGAAGTTAACAATAGCTTATGCAATATTTTAGGATACACAAAAGAAGAACTTTTACAATTTAAGTTTCAAGATGTTACACATGCCGATGATATTCATACAGATTTACAATACTTACAAGATTTAATTGATGGTGTTCGTGAAAGTTACCACTTAGAAAAAAGATATATTCACAAAAATGGACACGTTATTTGGGCTTTATTAGGCGTTTCACTTGTACATGACCAACAGGGTAATCCATTACATTTTATCTCTCAGGTAAAAGATATTACGAAAACAAAAGAAACTGAGCAACGCATTTTAGCAAGTGAGCAAAAGTTTAGAACACTCTTTAAATTATCGCCTGTTGCATTTTCAATCAACGATTTAGAAACGGGTAAATACATCGATTTTAACGATGCTTTTGCAAAAGACATTGGATACACAAACACAGAAATATATGCATTAAGTTATTGGGATGTTATTCCAAAAGAATACCAAGAAATCGAAATTAATATTCTCAATGCATTAAGTAAAACAGGCCATTTTGGCCCATACGAATTAGAATTTACCCGTAAAGATGGAAGCCTATATCCTGTTTTATTAAACGGTGTAAAAATAAAAGACAGTGAAGGAAAAGATATTATTTGGACAGTTGTTCAAAACCTTGCCGATATTAAACAAAAAGGCAAAGAGCTTTCGCTTTTAAATGATCAAATTAGCCGTTCAAATTACCGATTAAAGGCGGCACAAGAAATTGGAAAATTGGGTTATTGGGAGTTAAACATTCAAACAAAAGAATCTTTCTGGTCTGATGAAGTGTATCGAATTTTTGGAATAGATAAATCCTCTTATGCAGCTAGCTACGATTTATTTTACAAAATGATTCATCCTGAAGATAGAAATGAATTTCATAAAGGAAGAAGAGCCGCTTTATCAGGCATGAGTAGCAATGATATTGAGTATAGAATTGTTTGCCCCGATAATTCTATCAAATTTGTGTATCAACGAATGAGTGTTGTATATGATGAAGATAGAAACCCTATTCGTTTTGAAGGTATTGTTCAAGACATTACCATGCAAAAAAAGGGAGAACACCATTTAAAAGTATTAGAATCCGTAATTATTAATCTTACAGATGCCGTTGTAATTACAGAGGTAAACCCAACTACTCCAGACGAACAAAGAATTGTATATGTAAATGATTCTTTTACAAAAATGACAGGTTATACTAAAGATGAGGTTATTGGCAAATCACCTAAAATATTACAAGGTCCAAAATCGGATAGAAATGAATTAGATCGATTAAAAAAATCGCTACAACGTTGGGAGCCTTGTGAAATAGAAACAGTAAACTACAAAAAAAATGGTGATGCTTTTTGGATTAACTTCTCAGTATCACCAGTAGCTAATCAAAATGGCAATTATACCCATTGGATTGCTATTGAAAGAGATGTAACAGAACGCAAAAAATATATTCAAGAAATTGAAGACCAAAACAAAAAATTACGAGAAATTGCTTGGACACAATCACACGTACTCAGAGCACCTGTAGCAAAAATTATGGGACTAGTAAATCTTCTAAATGATACAACTTTTGTAGAAAATAGTACAACAGAAGTATTAAATTACATAACTTCATCTGCCACAGAATTAGATGATATTATTAGAAAGATTGTGTACACTACAGAAACAATTGAAAACTAAAAAAAATGAGCTTACAAACCTTACTTGTAGATGATGATAAAATTGTAATTTTTTTACACAAAACAATGGTGGTAAAAACGGGCATTTCTACACAGCCTCTTGTTTTTAATGACGGTAAGCAAGCACTCGATTTTTTAAAAGCACAATACTCTGAAGAAAATGCTTATCTTATTTTACTAGACATTAATATGCCCATTATGAATGGATGGGAGTTCTTAGATGCTATTCAAGAATTGAGTTATGCAAATAAGTTATACATTATAATGGTTACCTCATCGGTTGATGGTGCAGATAAGGAAATGGCTAAAAAATATCCTCAAGTAATTGGCTACATTGAAAAACCAATAGATTTAAACAAATGGAAATCAATTAAAGAGATTCCTGTAATAGCTGATTTTTTTATCTAATAACAAATAGCTTATTAAATATAATTTACATTTCTGCAAAAAAATTATATTGATACTGTAAAATTGTTTAACTATGCACACTACAAACACCCTTTTGCTTGCACAGTTATTAACGATTGCGTTCATAAATAAATTGCTTTTGCTCCATTGAATATAGAAAACTGGTTAAAGCAATTTTATTAACCCTGCTTTTAGCCATATGTTAACCATTGAAAAACATTATTTACAGCAAGAGCTTTATAGTTTGGTTCAAAACGATCCCTCTATTTTTAATTTTATTGAAGTTGCTAGCAGAGATGGTTTATGGTATTGGAATTTAGAAAAGCCCGAAGATGAGTGGATGAACGAAACATTTTGGCATACACTCGGCTACAACCCTGTAGAAATGCCACACTCAACTACTGCTTGGCAAAAAATTATTTTTAAAGACGACCTTGATAGTATCACTAAAAAAGTAAACGAGCATCTTGAACATAAAAGCAATTCGTTCGAGCAACTTGTACGTTACAAACACAAGAACAATTCTACGGTTTGGATACAATGTAGAGGAATGGCCATTTATAATGAACAAGGCGTTCCAACAAGAATGTTAGGTGCACATATTAATGTTACTGATATTAAAGAAAAAGAAATTACAATAAGTGCTGTTAATTCAAAACTAAAAAGCTGTATAGCCAACTTAGGCGATTTGGTTTTTGTAATCGATCACCATTTTCGAATCAATGAATATTACACCGAAAATGCCTACAACGACTTGTATACAACACCAGAAAATTTTGTTGGCAAAAGCTTAGCAGAACTTCATTTTCCACCTGAACTTACCCATCAATTTATTAATACAATCAATATCACTTTACAAAATGGCACAAAACAAACTTTAACCTACGATTTACACATTCAACAATCGTTAAAGCACTTTCAATTAACCACAATACCAGTTTTAAAAAACGTTGTAAACACAGAAGTTATATGCGTTATCGACAATATATCTGCAATAAAATATGCCGAAAAAGAAAAAGAATTATTAGCCAATTTAGTCCATAATGCTACCGATGCCATTATTACAAAAGGTGAAAACAACTTAATTACCAATTGGAACAAAGGAGCAGAAGCATTATATGGATATACTAAAGAAGAAGCACTCGGAAAAAATTTATACCATTTAACCAAATGCAACATTCAGAAAGATGAGTTAGAAAAAAAACTACAAAAGCTAATTAATGAAGGCTTTTGGAAAGCCGAAATGATTCATTATCACAAAAACGGAACTCCATTACAAGTAGAAATATCTTCAACAGCCATGAATACAGAAGGAAATGCTGTTAATGCTTGTATCTCTATTATCAAAGACATAAAACAACAAAAAAAAGTAGCTTATCAACTTCAACAAGACAATTATTCGTTAACACTACAAGTTAAAGATAAAACAACCGAAATCAACGATTTACTCGAAAAAATAAATGACGGCTTTATAACCATCAATCATCAGCAAGAATATACGTACATCAACAAAAAAGCCTGCAACCTCATTAAAAAAACACCTACTGATGTGCTTGGAAAAAACATATGGGAAGTTTTTCCTGAAGCTGTAGAATCTGCAACTTATTTTGCCATTCAAAAAGCATTAGCCACACAACAATATGTAACCCATGTTGACTTTTTTAAACCATTGAATTTGTGGCAAGAAAACCACATTTATCCAACAGAAAATGGTCTTTCTATTTTTATTAGAGATATTACAGAAAGTAAATTAGCACTTGAAAAAACCATTGTTTCTGAACGAAATTTAAAAGCAATATTCAATAGTACTTCAGAAGGTTTTGTATTAATAGATGCCCACACTTTTCAAGTAAAAACTTTTAATCAAAAAGCGAAAGAATTTGCCTTTTGGCATGGTAATAATAAACTAGAAACAGGTAAACATATCTATAACTTTATTTTACCAGAACGAGTAACTACCGTACAAACACTTTTGTACAAAGTTATTGCTGGCGAAACAATTGCATATGATAAAGATTATCTACAAGCAGATGGCACTGTAAAGTGGCTGCATTACAGTATTGTACCCGTATTTGACAATAATAAAATGTACAGCATTTGTATTACTGGAAAAGATATTTCTGAAAGAAAAAATGCCGAGCAAAAAATTGCAGACAGAGAAATGCGTTTTAGAAAGCTCATTGAAAATAGTTTTGACGGTTTTATATTACTCTCAGCCACACAAGAAGTTTTAGAAATAAGCAATAGAGGCCTACATATTTTAGGAATTGAAGAAAAAGAAATTATAGGTAATAAAAACTTTAGTTTTTTAAGTTCTGAAAGTATTGGGTTAGCTGAAGAAATGCTACAAAAGATTATTGAAAACCCGAATCAAAATATACAAATTGAATGTAAAATAAATTGCAAGCAAAAAAAATGGATTGAAGCAGGCTTCCATAACCAACTAAACGAACCCTCTATACAAGCTATTGTTGTAAATTTTAGAGACATTACCAACCGTAAAAAAAATGAAGAAGAAATAAATAAATTTAATGAACGATTTATTTTGATTTCTAAAGCAACTAACGATGCTGTTTGGGATTGGAATTTAATAACCAACGAAATTTGGTGGAGCGAAGCCCATTATACATTATTTGGTTTTAATCCAGCAGAACCATTGCCTTCACAAGAAGAATTTATGTCTAAAATTCATCCTGAAGATGTGCCTAAATTATTTGCAGGATTTGAGAGAATTTATACAGAAAAAATTAAAGGATGGGATGGCGAAACCCGTTTTTTTAAACAAGATGGAACAATTGGAACTGCTTATCAAAGATGCTTTGTACTGTACAATACCAACAATGAACCAATTAGACTTTTAGGCTCATTTATGGATATAACCAAAGCCAAAAATGCGGAAGAAAAACTACGCCATAGTCACGAACTGATTGTAAAACTAACCAACAATCTAAAAGGAGCCATTTACCAAATAAAAACCTACACCAACGGAAATTCGAATTTTGAATTTATAAGTAAAGGAATTGAACAACTTTTCCCTCATGTAAGTTTAGATGAAATTAAACAGCAATTACTCGATTTTTCTTACATAGAAGATGAAGACAAACAAAGAGTAATTGAAGGATTAAAAATTGCATCTGAACAACTATCAGATTGGGAATGCGAGTACCGTGTAAACATAGAAAAAGAATTAAAGTGGCTAAGGGTTATTTCTCATCCAGAACAATCAACCGATGGAAGTATTACATGGTATGGCAACATAGAAGATGTTACAGAACGTAGAAAACAACTCATTGCCATAGAAACCCAAAACAAGCAATTGCGAGAAATTGCATGGATGCAATCACACATAGTTAGAGCCCCAGTTGCACGTATTTTAGGAATTGTACAACATTTATACAAAGATATTAATTGGCTTAACCAATTTCCATATCAAAGAGAAATGTTACAACATATTGTAAGTTCTGCCAACGAATTAGACATTATTATAAGAAAAATTGTAAAACATACAGAAAGTATAGATAATTTGAATAACTTAGATGTCTGAACCAATCTAAACCTAGAAAAATCCGATGAATCTAAAAATACTAATTGTAGATGATGACCCGATAGTCTTATATCTACATAGAATAATATTAGAAGATTGCAATATTGCTGAGAATCCCATTATTGCAGAAAACGGAAAAATTGCACTAGAAACTTTATTGGCAGATAACAATATTGAAACAAATTATTTAGTTTTTTTAGATATCAATATGCCCATTATGGGTGGTTGGGATTTTTTAGAGGCGATTCAAACAACCAATATTCAAAACAAAATATTTGTGGTAATGGTTACATCATCTTTAGATGCTAAAGATTATCAAAAAGCCAAATCGTATCCACAAGTAATCAGCTATTTAGAAAAACCATTAAACGAATCTGTTTGTACCCCAATAAAATCTTTACCACAAGTAAAACACTTTTTTGAAAAAAGTTAATACACTCGATATACTAATATTCTTTTAACAATATCGTTATGGTGTGTGGTGCAGTTTCATCACCGCCAAAATAAGGATAAAGCTTGTATCCTAAAGCTTTACTAGTAGCTGCCAAACGTGGCATTGTAATACTTGTATCGTTTACCACAAACTTATACTCACCAGCAACAGCTTGAATTTCACAGTTAATATTGGTATTCAATGGAATGGCTGTAATTTCTTGAATGCTTCTTAAACCATTATTGTAAGTATAACCGTATAATCGTAATGCATTGTTGTACCAAGCCCACCCAATTCTTGCACTAAACTGATGGTGATGAGATTGATTATCTGAAAATCCGTACAGTTTATTTACGTCAGCTTGATTGGTAGCTAATCTTGTTGCATACCTAGCAGATTCATTAAAACGAGTGATAAATTTAAGCTGATTGGTTTCAACCAATTGTATTGTTGTAGAATCATCATTTGCATAATGCATTCCAGCTTTAATAGTATAGGTTGTAAAATAAATGGCATTTTTAACACCCAAATTCACAGTAGAATATTCTTTCGAACAGCCTACCATCATCAATAAAATAATATAAAATGCCAACAACAACAGTTTATTCATAAAGCAAGCTTAAGCAAATATCTAAAATACGATAAACACTTCAAAAAGGTTGCGTATATCAATGTATTTACCAAAATGAATCATCAAAACACAGGCAACCCACAAGTGAATTAAGCTATTGTAGTACACAAAAAACATACCTTTGTTCATTACTCAAAAAAACAATAGTGGCTGATATCATTCAATTATTACCAGATAACATTGCAAACCAAATAGCAGCAGGAGAAGTTATTCAACGACCATCAAGTGCTGTAAAAGAATTGTTAGAAAATGCAGTAGATGCAGGTGCTACAGAAATTAAACTAATCGTAGCAGATGCAGGTAAAAGTTTAATTCAAGTAATAGATAATGGTAAAGGCATGTCTGAAACTGATGCAAGGATGTGCTTTGAAAGACATGCAACTAGCAAAATTAAAGCGATAGACGATTTATTTCATATAAAAACAATGGGCTTTAGAGGCGAAGCTTTAGCTAGTATTGCAGCCGTTGCTCAAGTAGAACTGAAGACAAAAAAAGCCAACGAACAACTAGGCACTTACATTGAAATTGAAAACAGTGTTGTATTAAAACAAGAACCTTGTGCCTTCACAAATGGCACAAGTATTAGTATGAAAAACTTGTTTTTCAGTGTGCCTGCTCGTAGAAATTTTTTAAAAACCAATGCTGTAGAAATGCGACATATTGTAGACGAATTTATTCGTGTTGCTATGGCATTTCCACATATTTTTTTTTCACTCACTAGCGATCAACAACAGGTTTTTCATTTGGAAGCAGGCAGTTTAAAGCAACGTATTGTTCAAATTTTAGGAAATCAATACAATTCTAAATTGGTGAATGTGAAAGAAGAAATGGATTATATGAATGTATATGGTTTTGTTGGAAAACCAGAAACGGCTAAAAAAACTCGTGGTGATCAATATTTTTTTGTAAACAATCGTTTTATAAAAAGCAGCTATTTAAACCATGCAGTGAACACAGCTTTTAGCGAAATGATAGCTAAAGATAGCTTTCCTAGTTATGTATTGTTCATCGATTTAGATCCTTCTCAAATCGATATCAATGTTCATCCTACAAAACAAGAAATAAAGTTTGAAGACGAAAAAATTGTGTATGCGTTTATTCAAGCAGCTGTAAAACATGCATTGGCTCAATTTAGTATTGCACCATCTTTAGATTTTACACTTAATCAAGATATACAGAGCTTAGAAGCCGTAAGCAAACCCTTTACACCACAGCAACAAACGGCTGCTGCATCGTCTAATTTGTATAAAACCTTTACACAGCGTAATCAAGCACATACGATTGAACCGAATGAAAAAAGTGAACTCAGCCATTGGAAAACATTTTTTAAACCATCTGAACTAGCACAAGAAAGCAAAAAAGAAGCCGCTGCAACAACCTTAAACAACGCTGAAAATACAGCACTTGCCTATGAAGCCGCTTATTCACAACAATTGCTTCATCAACCAAGCATTCATGTATCTGAATGCATACAAATTCAAAAAACATACATTATAGCTACCACAGAAAACGGTTTTATTTTGGTGCATCAACAGCTAGCACATGAACGTATTTTATATGAAAAATACAGTGTAGCAGCCCATGGCTCTAAAATGGCATCACAAAAATTATTGTTTCCAATTTCACTTGATATTTCAGCATCTGATGAAGCATTATTACAAGATTTGTTGACAGAGTTAAATATGATTGGCTATTTGTTAGACAAAAATGAAAACAATCAATTTACACTTGTTGGTAGCCCTGCTGATGTTGCTGTTGGAAACGAAAAGCATAGCATAGAATTATTGCTAGAACAATTTAAACATTTTAGTAGCGATATAAAATTTAGCAAACGAGAAAAATTGGTTCGTTGCATGGCTAGGCAACAAGCTATTAAAAGCGGTAGAACCTTGCAACAAAACGAAATGAAGCAATTGGTAGAAGAATTGTTTGTATGCAATACACCTAATATTACGCCTACAGGAAATCCAACTTTTGTAGACTTTAAAGAAGATTATATTGATAGAATGTTTGGAAAATAGCTCTTCGTTATTACACAAAACTGTATGTTATAAATTAGATGAATGTATCAAGAATTTGTATAACACATTTAATATGAAACAGCTGTACACATTAAAACTGTGAATATTAAGCCTTCATTAATTTTTTTATTGACAGATTTGCTTAAATTATTTTTTTTTGAACAATATTGACTTATATTCGCAACGGTTTTTCATAGGATATTGGATTTTAAAACGGGGCTGGATTTTTATCCTGGCCCTTTTTTATTTATAGCCCTTTATTCATCCATTTCGTTTGAATATATTAAATCGTATTCATACAAATGAACCGTCAAAAAAATCTTTATCAAGCATTTTCATCGTTCTTCATTTCACCATAAAATAAATCTTGCAAATACAGTAACGGCAGTAATTGTGCAGTAAAGCCTATAAATTTTAGATAACTTTAAACTTTTAGCTATTTTAAATAGTCGTATTAAACAAAGATTTGGTTTAAACCCAACAGAAAATTTACAACTGCATGCATACAAGCGATTCTGAATTGTTGCAACAATTCAAACAACTGCCATTGAAAGAAAAAGCGTTTACAGCCATTGTAAAAAAATACCAAGAAAAATTGTATTGGCATATTAGAAGAATGGTCGTAAATCATGATGATAGCAATGATGTGTTACAAAATGTATGTGTAAAAGCATGGAGAGGCTTAGAAAACTTTAGAGAAGATAGTCAGCTATATACTTGGTTGTATAGAATTGCTACCAATGAATGTTTATCTTTTTTAGAACAACAAAAAAGAAAAGCAGCCATTAGCATGAATGATGTTGAAAATGGATTGAGCAATACTATAAAAGCACAGGATGGTTTCGATGCCAATAAACTAGAATGGAAACTACAATTGGCCATTCAGCAATTACCTGAAAAACAACAGTTGGTGTTTAACCTTCGGTATTACGACGAAATGCCTTATGAAGAAATGAGTAAAATATTAGAAACAAGCGTAGGTGCATTAAAAGCTAGTTATCATCATGCAGCAAAAAAAATTGAAGAAGCTATCTTAAACAATTAAACTTTTATCATCTAGCAAAGTCATATAAAGCATCAATGAACAATAATCAATATATAAAATCAGAATTAAAAGAAATTGCTCCAACTTTACCGGTATGGCAAACAATGCCTTATACTGTTCCTGCTAGCTATTTTAACAATTTTAGTACTACCGTTTTCGAAAAAATAGCAGCAGAAAATTTGGAACAAATCGCCTCAAAAGCAATGCCTTATCAGCTTCCTGATAACTATTTTAACCAATTTGCAGAAAACGTTCTTCAAACCGTACAACAACAAAACACCAACGAAATTGTAGCTGAATTAAATGCAATCGCTCCTTTATTAAATACCATATCAAAACAAAATATCTATACTGTACCAAACAATTATTTCGACACAACTATAGAAAGTAGAAGTAATAAAAGTAATACAGTTAGCAAAACACCAGTTGTAAGTATACAGCAAAGTAAAAAATGGTGGTATATAGCCGTTGCTGCATCTATATTTGGAATTGCAGTTATTGGTGCTTTTTTATTTACCAATAATAACAACACTAAAACGTACAATTTTGCAGAGGCAAAAAATATTGATGTAAAAAATAGCTTTCAACAATTAAGTGATGATGAATTAACCAAATATCTTTACACCGAACATTTTGTAAGTAATTCTGAGTTTGTTTCGTCTGAATTCGAAGAATTGCCAGACGTACAACAACATATCAAAAATATTTCAGACGAAGAACTAAATCAATATTTGAAAGAAGAATTGGTATTACCAATTCAAAAAAATGGATAATTTTTTTTTAACTAGATAAATGTGTAGCAATGAAATTGTTTTTACTCTCTCTCTTATTTGTAGGCTGCTCTATCACTGCTTTTTCGCAGAAGCAAGAGCCTAGAATAAATATGTACGCCTTAAAAGTGGCTTTTATAACCAAAGATTTAAACCTTACAACAGAAGAAGCTGAAAAATTTTGGCCTGTTTACAATACTTATATCGACGAACTTAAAAAAGCTAGAAAAGAATCTGGCGACGATATTATTGGCTTTGAAGAAAAAATGGTAGCCATTAAAAAGAAGTACGCCGTTGACTTTAAACGCATCTTAGCCAGTGATGAAAGAGCCAATAAAGTTTTTTTAGCTGATAGAAATTTTGGAAACGCTATTAAAAAAGAACTACAAAATAGACAACGCATAAGAAACGGTGGTGGCAATTTTAGACAACAAACTACCCCTTAGTTATCAATATTTAACGAACTTTTTTTTACGATCTTTTAACTTTTCGTTTATATAATACATAATGTCTTCATCAGTTGGGTGAGCTCTTAACCATTGATAAGTTGGTCGGTATTGTTGCATAAACAAAGACAAATCTTCGTCTTTCAAACCTGTTAAACTACTTACCAATTGTGGTGTAAATCTATAATTAATGTATTCTTGCTTCTCCAAATCGTAGTAAAAGTCGATAAACTTCATCCGTTGTTTTTCGCTTTTGCTATAGATTTTGTCTAAGTTCAAACCCACACCAACACCAGAATTTGCATAAGAAACGGTAGGTAATTTATGATCACTTCTTGTACCAAAATATTGCTTTCTTCGTTGAATACTATCTAACTGATAAGGCGAAAACTTTGTTCTTGAAACTACGGTTACATCTGTTAAATTCCTCACCAACGGATGTAGTTGAATAAAAATGGTATCTTTATTTAACAAATCACTCGTTACCAAAACGGTATCAAAATTATATCCAACTGCTGCAAAAGAAAGTACTTGATTTTCTTTTACTTCTAACTTAAAGCGACCATTTGCATTACTCATTACCGTTTTTTTATTACTCATATTGGTAATTGCAACAAAACCTACTCCTTCTTTTGTAATGCTATCTTTTAAATAAGCCCAAGTATGCGTTTTTGATTGAGCATTTATTTGCAAGCAAATAAGCAAACAGCAGAAACTACGTAATACATTTTTTATATCATTCATTTATAATGGGTAATAGTCAAATATGGTGCTAATAACCAAGCATATTTCTTAATAAAAAGAGTTTTCACCCACAATTATATTCCATATTCGAATAAAAAGAAAATAGCTATGTAGATGCAAGATGTATTTAATATAACGAGTAAGCAAAAAAATAATTTTATTTTAGCAAAAGTATGATGCATGAGCAATCGCCAAATTCTTTCCATTCTCCCCTTTTATCTATTCAAGATGAAAGAAAATTATTGCAACAAATTGCACAAGGCAATCGTACTGCTTACACACAATTATACACCGCTTATTTACCAAGAATTTATCAATATGTTTTTAGGTTTACCAAACAATCTAAAGCAGAAACCGACGAAATTGTTCAAGAAGTTTTTTTGAGTATTTGGGAGAAAAAAGAAACACTAATTGCCATTCAAAAATTTGAAAGTTATCTCTATAAAATTGCAAAAAACAAACTACTCAATAAAATAAAACACAACGAGTTTAAGCAACAATTACATCAAACATTTAGCAAAACAATTGATTTGGAATTGTACGATACCGAAACGTCAATTGCCTACTCAGAATATCATAAAACGGCATTGGCTGCAATTGATAAATTACCAGAAAAAAGAAAAAAAGTATTTTTATTAAGCACACAGCTTGGCTTATCGCTTGATGAAATTGCTCAAGAATTAGGCGTTTCAAAATCTAGAGTAAAGCAACAATTGTACGAAGCTAAAAATTACATAAAAGAATATTTGCATAAAAATGCAGAATGGCTACTAATGGCTATTTTATATTTTAAATACTAAATAAAAATAACATTATAATAAAATAAATATAGAAAAAAGGGTATCCTTTTCAACTTGGCAATTGTCTTAGCAGAAAACAAACTACTTATGACAGAAGCCGAAGTGCATCAATTACTTCCCAAAATAGCACAGCAGCAATGTAATGAGGCCGAAATGGAAGCATTCAATGCCTTTATTTCAGAAGCAGATTATAACGTTGTTACAAAACTTGCCGATGCTTACTATGCTTTTCTTACAAACGAAAACACTACTTACACAAACGATTTAAATTACACACTTCTTACTACTAAAATTGAAGAAAAGTTAAATCAATACGATTCTTCTGCAACCAAAGTAGAATATCTAAATTCTCCGTTTTATCTTTTATACAAAAGGAAAACAATTGCTGCAGCAGCTGTAATTATTTTCATAATGATTGCCATTGGTTATTTTTTCATGAATCCAAAATTGGCAGTTACAAAATCGTTTGCACAAAATATTCAACAACAAGACGTTTTAGCAGGTAGCAAAAAAGCAATTTTAACTATAGAAAATGGTACAAACATAGATTTAGATAAGCAAAAAAATGGTGTATTAACCAATATAAGCAACCATCAAGTTGAAAAAAACAACGACCAATTGGTATATACAAATAATGTTACCCCTTCAGAAATTCAATACCATACCATTACAACACCCAATGGTGGAGAATACGAAGTAGTTTTAGCAGATGGCACTAAAGTATGGTTAAATGCGGCAAGCACATTGCGTTTTCCAACAGCATTTGTTGGAAATAGTAGAACAGTAAGTTTAACTGGTGAAGCTTATTTTGAAGTTACTACCAATAAAAATAAACCTTTCATTGTACAAGTAGAAAATACCCAAATACAAGTTTTAGGCACTCGCTTTAATATTATGTCGTATGCCAATGAACAAGCTATCAAAACAACATTGGTTGAAGGAAGCGTTTTAGTAACCAATAACAACAACAAAGCTTTATTGCAACCTGGTAATCAAGCAATAATTTCTAAACAAAATATAGAAACGATACCTGTAGATGTAAATGAAGCAATTGCCTGGAAAAATGGATTATTTACATTTAATAAAACGGAATTAAAAACCATTATGCGTCAACTGGCAAGATGGTACGATGTTGAAGTTACTTATCTAGGAAATATTCCAGAAAAAAGATTTGTTGGCGATATTGAACGAAACAGTAATCTTTCTCAAGTATTAAAAATTTTAACTTCAAGCGGAATAAAATTTACCATTGAAGGAAAAAAACTAATTGTTACCATCTAGTAACTCCCCCTTAACCCTCAATCAACTTACAATCATGAAATTGATTATTATACATATTTTAAATTGCATGCACCGTTTGTTTTTTAATAAATATTTTGTTACGATGAAGTTACTGGTAGCTTTTCTTATTTTATTTGGCGTACAAGCAAATGCTAATGTACATGCACAAAACATTTCTTTAAGTGGTAAAAATTTAACCATCGAAAAAGTGTTTGCTGCTATTAAAAGCCAAAGCAAATATTTATTTTTTTACAACTATGAAGTTGTACAAAATGCTAAACCCATTGAAATAAATGTAAAAAATGCTAGTATTAATGAGGTATTAAATGTGGTATGTAAAGAACAAAACTTTACCTACACTATTGAAAACAAAACCATTGTAATTAAAGCGAAGGAAATAACAACAGCAAGTGTTACAACGGAAGAAAAACAACCAGAAATTTTTTATTTGAAAGGATACGTTTATGGCGACAATAACGAACCATTACAAGGTGCATCTGTCAAAATAAAAGGAACCACAAAAAGTACAGTAACTAACGACAAAGGATATTTTACAATAACCATTACCAAACAAGAAGCTTCACAAAACAGCATTTTAATCAGCTATATTGGCTATAACAACTACGAGCTAAAAATCAATAACAAAAGCCAAATTACAGTTGAGTTAAGTAAAAATATAAAAGAGTTAAATAGCGTTATTGTAACCAATTCGTATTCAAAACCAAAAAGAAAAGAAGATGTAACTGGTAGTATTTCTACTGTTTCTGCAAATGAATTACAAACATCTAGACCAATAGAAAGTTTTGATAAAATGCTTGAGGGTTTAGCAGCAGGTGTTCAAGTTGAGCCGAGTACAGAATTAGGTACACCCGTTAAAATAAATATACGTGGACAAAACTCATTAACCAATTTGTTTAGCGGCAATGATAGAGCTTTGGCCACAACATCGTTTCAACCACTGTTTGTGGTAGATGGAGTACCCATTTTAGAACAAAGAAAAGGCGACGAACCCGTTTTATTATCGAACGAACAATATTTGAATCCACTAGCCAACTTAAATCCAGATGACATTGAATCTATATCCATTTTAAAAGATGCTGCTGCTGCTGCCATCTATGGAGCCAATGCTAGTAATGGTGTTATTATTATTACCACAAAAAAAGGAAGGGTTGGAAGAACAAGAATGAATGTAGGATATAGTGGTGGATGGAGCCAATCTATCAATAAATTAAAATGGCTAAATGGATACCAATATCATGAACTATTAAGAGAAACATATATGAATGACGGACGTAGCCCTTTTGATGCAGAATTATTAGCTGGAGCATCAAATATTAGTACGCCTTGGTTTGAATTAACCAACCGATATGCTTCCGTTCAAAATGTTGATTTTGATTTATCTGGAGGAAATGAAAACACACAATACAGATTTTCTGCTTCGTATTTAAACCAACAAGCTATTCAGAAAGCAAACGACTATGAGAAAATTTATTTCAGACTTCGGATAGACCATCAATTGGCTAAAAAATTATCGTTGAGTGTAACAATGGCTCCTACATTAACGAAGAAAAATGGCGTGAATGTATTTTCGAATATTCCTATTATTCCAAACGTGCCTGCTTTTAATGCAGATGGTAGTTTTTATAAACTAAGTAGTTTAGAAGTTGCCAATCCATTAGCGGTTATCGCTCAAAATATCGACCGACATAATGGAGGCTCATTCAATGGCAATATGCGTTTAGAGTATGCTCTTAAAAAGAATTTAAGGGTATCTACCATTATTGGAGCAGATGCATTAGTGAATAAACAGAATACTTTCGACTCACCAAAAAATGCGACCGGAGAAAGTGTTAGAGGATCTGCCCAAATTTATGACAGAACATCTTTTAGCTGGATTAATTCTACACAAATAAATTGGAACCCAACGATTAAGAATATTCATAGAATTGATGCTACTGTTGGTTTTGAAGCAAGAGGTGAACAGGTAAAATTATTAACAGGAAAAGGTACAGGTTTTTCTTACTACCGATTAAACGAAATTAGCAATGCAACTACTAGAAATGCAGCATCATCAAAAGAAGGCAATAATGCTTATTCTGTTTATGGACAAGTTCTGTACAATTTAAAGAACAGATACAATGTTAGTGTAAGTGGCAGATACGATGCTTCCTCTATTTTTGGAACAGATGTTCAGTCTACCATTAATGCTGCTGCTGGTTTTGGATGGATTATTAGTAACGAAAAGTGGTTTACCAAAGCTCTTTGGTTAGATATGTTTAGATTACGTTACAGCTATGGTAGCACAGGAAACTCACGAATTGGTAGTGCAGAGGCAAGAGGTATTTATACCTTTAACAATACAGGATACAACGATGTTGTTTCGGCTGAACTTGGCACACCACCTAATCCTTTTTTAAGCTGGGAAAAAAGCTTCAAATCAAATGCTGGACTTGATTTTAACTTTTTAAAACGTTTTAATTTTTCTCTAGATTATTATACAAACATTGTTGATGATGCGATATCTACCATTATAATAAAAGCAGAAACAGGTTTTACAAACGTACTTGCAAACATTGCCAAAATGCGAAATAGAGGTGTAGATGCCTCTATAAATGCACAAATACTTACTGGAAAATTTACATGGACAAGCACTTTAAATTTTGGATACAATAGAAATATTGTATTGGAAGTTAAAAATAATACCGAAGGATTTTCATCTTCAGAAGGTGCATCTGTATTGAAGAAGGGTGTTAGTACTACAGCTATTTGGGGTTTTAAATTTGCAGGTATCGACCCTCAAACAGGGGGTGAAACCTATTTCGATAAAGAAGGTAAAATTGTTGCTGCAAGAAATATGAGTAGAGTAGCAACTAGTGCCTATTATTTAGGCGATCGCCTACCAGATGCTCAAGGTGGTTTTATCAATACATTTGGATATAAAGGAATAACGCTAAGTATCATTATCAATTATTCTTTTGGTGCAGAAAAGCTTATTAGTTACACAAGAGAAAACAATGGTCGTAATCTTCAAAATAGTAACCAAAGTGTTAATTTATTAGACCGTTGGCAAAAACCTGGAGACATTGCTACTGTACCAAAACTTTCTACAGGTGTTTCTGGTTTTGGCAATCCATTGATACCTAATTCTACTAGGTATTTATATGATGATACTTATCTTAAACTAGGCAGCGTTACTGTTAATTATACTTTGCCTAAAAACTTGGTACAAAAACTACATGGAACAACTATTTCCGTATTTGCAAATGGTAACAATTTGGCATATTGGTATAAACAAAAATCGCCTGCAAATAGAAATGGAATAAAAGAATACAAATTTCAATTTCCAGAAGCTCAAAGCTTTACATGGGGTGCAAGATTTGGGTTTTAACATTTAAAATTTACATGTATGAAAATTACTAAAAAATATACAATCGTTCTGTTTGCATCAATCATTGCTAGTCAAATGAGTTGCAAAAAATTCTTAGAACAAGATACGCCCAATAAAATTGCAGTTACGGAAATATTTAAAGATTTTGAAGGAGCAAGAACAACAATTGTAGGTATTTACTCAAACTTAATGAGCTATAATTATTACTTGAGAGATTTTACAATGTATCCTGAAGTTACAGGTGGTAATATCAAATATTCTAAATTAACTGCTCAGGTTTTATCAAGATCGTACAATTTTATCAATACAGAATTTTCAGGTGAAAATAACATGAATGGCTTTTATGAATCAGCTTATGAAAATTTGTACGCTATCAACAATATTATAACCAATATCAATCAAGCGACAGATGCAAGTATATTTCAAAAAAACAGAATTTTAGCCGATGCGTATACACTTAGAGGTTTAGTACATTTTGACTTAATGAGAGTATTTGCACAAGCTTATAATTTCACACCAGATGCTAGCCACCTTGGCATTGTTTTAAGAACAGTAAATAGACCTGTTACAGATCCTATTCCACCAAAAAGTACAGCAAAACAAGTGTTCGATCAAATAGTAAAAGATATGGATACAGCCATTGTTTTATACAAAAATAGTGTGCCCATTTATAGTAATGGAAATGACAAAACTTGGCTATCCGAAAATGCAGCAAAAGCTTTGTTATCAAGGGTTTGTCTATACAAAGAAGATTGGAACAAAACCATTAGCTTGAGTTCTGAAATGATTAATAGCAACAATTATTCATTACTCTCAACAAGTGATTATGTTGGCTCATGGAGTAGAAAAAATATTTCAAGCGAATCAATTTTTGAATTGGCATTCGGAAATAGAATTGCTGGTAGCTTAGGCGATTATTTTAATCCATATCCAAATTCATTAACCATTCAGTTTGCAGCTACCAACGATTTACTTAGCTTATACCCAAATACCGATATTAGAGATTCAGCTAAGTTTTATACAACAGCCGTATTCAATAATAATACTTTTTATTACACAAAAAAATATCAAGGTAGAAACGATAGTGCAAACAATATAAAAGTCATTCGTCTTACTGAACTGTATTTAAATAGAGCCGAAGCCTATGCACAAACCAATAATTTAACGGCTGCTTTGGCTGATTTAAATGTAATTAGAAGAAGAGGTAATCCTTCTGCTGCTAATTTCAGTTCTACAGATAAAACAGCTATTCTGAATGAAATATTTACTGAACGCAGAAGAGAGTTATGCTTTGAGGGCCATTTGTTTTTCGACATCAGCAGAACAAAAAGAAATCTTAGAAGAGTGGATTGTACAAGCGGAACACCCAATTTAAATTATCCTGATAGCAGATATGCTGTAACAACACCAAGAAACTTATAAAATTTATACGCATGAAAAAATATGTATTTGCCGCAATAACTATTGCTTTTTTAGTTGGCTGTAAAAAAGAATACAAAGTAGAAGCTACCTATGCAAAAGTGGCAATAGCAGCTACATGGGCAAAAAAAGAACAATTTTATTCACCAAAGCCACAAATTTATCTAGAAGCTACAGGTACTTGGAGAAGTTTTACAAGCTTTTCATTTACCTCAGATGCTGAACCTGATAAAATTGGCTTTGCCAACCCTTATGTTCCAGGAAAAGGCACCAATGCTTTGTATATGAATACATTATACAGTACCAATCCTGGTACAACAGCAGATTCAGGATACTATAACACTACTATTCCAAAATGTTTTCAGTTTATTCCAAAAAGTATTGATTCTACACATATAGGAACAGTTGTTGTACTACCTCAAAAAATAACCTTGTATAGAAAAGATAAAACACCGTTTGAAATTTTGATTGCACCAGCTACAAATCCAGGTACATACAATACCCAAACAGGTGTGTTTGAAATTGAAGTAATGTTTGATGAAACTTCAATTGGTGGCGGAAAAAACATTATTCGTAAATATAGATTCACCTCTTAAAATTTTAATTATTCAATGAAAAAAACTTCTTTATTTCTATTTATCATAGTTGGCCTAGGAGCAATTACTAGTTGGTCATTTACAGCTACCAAACCTATTGATGAAGAAGATATTGCAACACTTCGAAAATTATATAGTAGTGGCGATTACAAACAATGGCCTAAGCCTTTTATTGACGAAAGCGTTAAAGCTACATTTAAAGATATTGGTCCTTTAGGCGATGTGCCGTATCCTGCAGATAATGTACCCAATGAAGACAAAAAGAATTTGGGTAAAATACTTTTTTTCGATCCAAGATTATCCTTATCAAATCAAATTGCTTGTGCATCTTGTCATGAACCACAATTAGGATGGGGTGATGGAAAAAGAGTGGCTAATGGACATGATAGACAAACAGGTACAAGAAATGCGATGACGCTTTTAAACGTAGCATTTTACGATAAATTATTTTGGGATGGAAGAGCCAACAGCTTAGAACACCAAGCAAGATTTCCTGTTCAAGATCATGTAGAAATGAACATTGATTTGAATGTAATGGAAAAGAAAGTGCAATCATTTAAAGGCTATGAATCTTTATTTGAGAAAGCATTTGGCAGTAAGGAAATTAATTTAGAGAGAATCTTCAAAGCAATTGCTTCTTTTGAAAGAACCATTGTTAGTCCACCAAGTCGTTTTGATTTATTTGTAAAAGGAAAACCAGAGCTTTTAAAAGATGAAGAAGTATTGGGTTTACACGTATTCCGAACAAAAGCTAGATGCATTAATTGTCACAATACGCCACTATTTAGCGACAACCAATTTCACAACGATGGGCAAACATTGTTTGGAACTGTAAATGAAGATTTGGGTTTATACCATGTAACGAAAAAAACGAGTGATGTTGGTAAATTTAGAACACCATCGTTAAGAGAAGCCGCTAATACAGGACCATGGATGCATCATGGAAATTTCCCTACCATGAAAGATGTAATTTTCTTCTACGATAAAGGTAATCCTGCACCAATTCAAAAAAAATATGTAGGTACAAAAGATTCACTTTTGCCAACAACAGATCCTATTTTGAAAAAGCTAGATTTAACACCAAAAGAAATAGATGGATTAGTAGCGTTTATGCAAGCTATTACCACTACTCCAAGAAGAATAAATCCACCAGTAAACTTTCCACAATAAATATTTTAAAACCCCCTAATTAAAAAATTAAAACAATACACATGAAAAAACAATTACTTAGTATTTGCATGGTGTTTATTACAACCATGTTAATGGCTCAATGGAATGGAGATTCTACCGTAAATAATGCAATCTGTACTTTTAGTAACACAACACAAAAATCTAGTTTACTATCTATTAGCAACGATAATGGAGGTATGTGGATAGTGTGGGAAGAAACTAGATACACTTCAGGTACCGATCTTTACTGTCAACTCATTTTACCAAATGGAACTACTGCTTTTCCTGATTCTGGCGTCGTAATTTCAAATGCAATAGGTAATCAATCAAGTGCATCTCTAACGACTGATGGGACAGGTGGAATTGTTGTTTCTTGGACAGATACAAGAACAACAAGCACTACAAATAATGATATTTACGCACAAAGAATTGACGCTACAGGTATGGCAGTTTGGACAGCAAACGGAATACCAGTTGTTAATACTACAAGTAATGAATTAGCGAGTGCTATTACAAGATTAAACAACAATCAACTATGCATTGTTTGGAGAGATGATAGAGCCAACCCAAACGCAACAACAGGACAAGATTATTTTGCTAATGCTTTATCTATAATTAATGGAAATAAATTATGGACAACCGATCTAGAAATTGTAAGAGCTGCAAATACTCAAACGAATATTCGATTACTACCTGACGGCTTAGGAAACACTTATGCAGTTTGGCAAGATCCTAGAATTGCAACAACAAACTCAGACATCTATATACAAAAAATAAATAATGAAGGGACTGCAGCATGGGCAGCAAATGGTATAAACTTAACTGCTAGTGCAACTTTTAATCAGGCTAACGCAAGAATAATTAGTGATGGTGTTGGTGGCATTATTGTAACATGGGATGACAATAGAAATACAAACAATGACCAAGATATATATGCACAAAGAATTGATAAAGATGGCAATATAAAATGGACAGCAGGTGGTGTTGTAGTTGCAGCAGTTGCAAGCTCAAATCAAAGGAGTCCATATATGACTACAGATGGCAAAAGTGGAGCCATCATAACTTGGCAAGATACACGCTCAACAAGCACTACGAATAACGATATTTACGTACAACGAATTGACAGTAATGGTGTAGTTAAATGGCCTGCTAATGGAGTTTTAGTTTGTAATGCAGGAGGTAGCCAACCAAATTCTTCATCAGATGGATTTAGCATAAATGAAGACGGTGCAGGTGGTGCTATCATAGTTTGGGATGATGCTAGAATTGGCACAAGCGATCTTGACGTATTTGCACAAAGGATAGACGAAGCTGGAGCAATTCTTTGGAAAAACAACGGTATTGGAATTGCTTCAAAAACAGGTAGTAACCAACGAGTACCAACTGTTGTAAAATCGAATGGTAATAGTTTAATTATTGCTTGGCTAGATGGACGAACAGCTACTAACGGAGAAATATACGCATCTAACCTACTTCTAACAGGTGTATTACCTGTAACCTTTAATAGTATTGCTGCTACAACAAAAAACAATACGGTGGTTGTAAATTGGCAAACAAGTAACGAAGTGAATACCAATAATTTTGTAGTACAACGTAGTGCTGATGGCACACAGTTTTATAACGTTGGCACTGTAAAAGCAAACGGTATTGGTGGTAAATATACATTTACCGATTTTGCTCCACTTCAAGGAAGTAATTATTATCGCATTCAGTCTATCGATAAAGATGGATTTTCACAACTGTCTAGCACTGTAAAAGCAAATACAGAAAGATTAGTAATAGCAGCAACTATTCGAGTATATCCAAATCCTATGGTTACAAATACTTTACAAGTTCAGTTCAACAATATAGAATTGGGTAATTATTTTGCAAAAATTATAGACATGAATGGTCGCTTATTACAACAAGAAAAAATGTCTATTCAAAACGGATCAACAAGTAAAAATATTCAACTTGTCAATGCAATTCAAGCGGGTAATTATGTGCTTCAAATTGTAGATACACAAGGAAAAATAATCGGCAGCAAAACGTTTACAAAACAATAAAAAAGAGTTTCTTTTAAAAATAAAAGCGGCAGTGAATTATATTTCGCTGCCGCTTTTTTATATTGAACTACTTATAACTTACCTCCAACCATCACCATCTAAAATATTACCCAATCCACCTAAAACACTGCCCTCCTCTTTTCGCTGATAAGTACCATAAGCCAAGATTCTTCCGGCTAAACGACTAATGGGCAAAGTTTGTATCCAAACTGTTCCAGGACCACGTAAATTGGCAAAGAATAAACCTTCTCCACCAAACAATGTATTCTTTATTCCTCCTACAAATTGTATATCGTAATCTACAGTTGACGTAAACCCTACAATACATCCTGTATCAATTTTTAAAATTTCTCCGTTCAATAATTCTCTTTGCAAAATATGACCGCCTGCATGCAAAAATGCCATTCCATCGCCTTCTAATTTTTGCATAATAAATCCTTCACCACCAAACAATCCTGTTCCTAGTTTTCGTTGAAATTCAATACCAATACTAACACCTTTAGCTGCACACAAAAAACTATCTTTTTGGCAAATCACTTTATGCCCTAATCTATTTAAATCTAGCGGAATAATTTTACCAGGGTAAGGTGATGCAAAACTTACTTTACGCTTGTAGTGTGCCACATTAGTAAAGGCCGTCATAAACAAATTTTCACCTACCAACATACGTTTTCCTGCATTAAATAATTTTCCTAATAAGCCCCCTTGTTGCTGACTTCCATCACCAAACAAGGTTTCCATTTGAATGCCATCGTCCATCATCATAAATGCTCCTGGCTCAGCAACAGCAGTTTCATTAGGATCTAATTCTACTTCTACAAATTGCATTTCTTCTCCAAAAATGCGATAATCTATTTCATGGTTACGTATCATATTCTAGTTTTTTATGCTAATGTACAATGTTGAACAAAATTTTGATTGGTAGAACGTTATAAAGCTGTTAAAATATTACGACAAAAAAGTTGAAGGCTGTTCAATTACCAAATGTCCGTATTTCTCTGCATCAAATTGGTGCTTCCAACGTCTGTGGCTCCACAAATAATTCGATGGTCGAAGTTTTATTTGCTCTTCCATAAAATCTCTTAATGCAAGGGTAATTGAACCTTCAGGCAAGCTGGCAGGTTGAGTTGTAAATAAAGAAAATTCGCATTTATAATATCCCCGTTTTATACGATAAAATGTTCCAAAAACAATAGCTGTATTTTTAGATACTGCACCTTTTTCTGGTCCTTTAACAAATGGTGTCATTTTACCGAAAAAAGGCAACCAATAGGCATGATTAGGATTCCCTGCATTTTGATCGGCAGCTAAACCAAGTGCATAGGTTCTTTGTGCGTATTGATGGAACTTTGTTTTAAAATGATTAGCTGGAATTAAAACGGCTCCAAATCGGGAACGCATTTTTTGAATAATTCTATCGAAAATTTTATTGCCTAACGGTGCATAAACTCCTAAAAAAAGATATTGAAGATGCTTGCTACAACCAAGATTTACAAATTCCCAATTAAAAAAATGTCCTCCATGCAGTTGCACATTTTGTCCGCTTTCATACAATTGGTTAACTACTTCATAATTACATTGAAATCTTTTGTTCAATGTGCTTTCAGAAATAGAAATCATTTTTATGGTTTCTAAAAAAGTATCAAACAATTGATGGTAAAAATCTTTGGCAATTCGTATTCTCTCTTCTTCGGTTTTTTCTGGAAAAGCGATTTGTAAATTTTGCATTACTACTTTTTTTCTATAGCCAATGATGTAATAAACCAATATATATATAACATCACTTATAAAGTGAATAATTCTCCAAGGCAATAAAGAAAGTAAGTATAATAATCCTGCTACAATTGTGTACATGCAAAAAAGTTATTTGTATTTGCAAAACACAAAATTAGCTTTTACCTATCACTATAAAATAATGTTTTGCAATAGATTGCTTTTTTCTAAATGGTCTGTATTGTAATGCAAGCCTCTACTTTCTTTTCTAAACTCTGCTCCTTTCACAATTAAATATCCTACAGTTATTAGATTTCTTAATTCACACAATTGTGGCGATACTTTTGTAGATCGATAGAGTTCTTCTGTTTCTTCATATAATAAGTCTAATCGCTTCATAGCTCTTTTTAAACGCACATCTGTTCTTACAATACCCACATAATCACTCATAATTTGTTCAAGCTCTTTTCTACTTTGGGTAATTAAAATCATTTCTTTGGGTTCATTTGTTCCCTTCACTTTCCAATCTGGAATTAATGACTCATCAATTGATTGTAATTGATTTTTATCACCATTCTTAAACAACTCTACTACCTGTTCAAATGCTCTATGTCCAAAAACCATCGCTTCTAACAAACTATTACTTGCCAATCTATTAGCTCCATGTAAGCCTGTACTAGCACATTCACCACAAGCATATAAATTTTGGATAGATGTTTTTCCAAACTCATCCGTTTTAATACCACCACAACTGTAGTGTGCAGCAGGTGCAACAGGTATCATGTCTTTGGTAATATCTATTCCAATACTTAAACATTTATCGTAAATATTGGGAAAATGATGGTAGAACTTGTCTTTTCCAAAATGCCTACAATCTAGGTATACATGCTCTGTACCATTCTTCTTCATTTCATTATCAATGGCTCTAGCAACGATATCTCTAGGGGCAAGGTCTTTACGTTCATCATATTTTTCCATAAAAGCTTCACCTTGCTTGTTGCGTAAAATGCCACCATCACCTCTTACTGCTTCTGTAATTAAAAAGGAGGGAGAAACTCCTGGTTCAAACAAAGCTGTTGGATGAAACTGAATAAACTCCATGTTTTCTATTCGTCCTTTTGCTCTGTACACCATGGCTACACCATCACCTGTTGCAATTTTAGGATTGGTAGTAGTTCTGTAAACTTGGCCATTTCCACCAGTTGCTAGTAATGTAACGGTAGCCAAAACTTTTTCAATAGTATTGGTAATTACATTTAATACATACACACCATAGCAAGTAATATCTGTAGTAGATTTGGTAACCAAATAACCCAAATGATGTTGTGTAATAATATCTAACACAAAACAATGGTTAATGAGTTCTATGTTTTTAGCAGCTTGTAACTGGCTTAATAAAGCTCTTTCCATTTCTTTGCCAGTTACATCTTTGTGGTGTAAAATTCTATTTTCACTATGTCCACCTTCTTTACCTAAAGCATATTCACCTGTTTCTTTTTTATCGAATTGTGCACCGTAGGCAATAATTTCCTTAATTCTTTCAGGGCCTTCTTTTACTACAATTTCTACTATTTGTTCGTTGCACAATCCATCACCGGCTATCAATGTATCTTCAATGTGTTTATCATAGCTGTCATTTTCTTCATCCCAAACACCTGCAATACCACCTTGTGCATATTTGGTATTGGTTTCATCGGCTTGCGTTTTGGTAATTACCACTACTTTTTTATCAGGAAACTGCTGAGCCATTTTTAAGGCATAGGTTAAACCAGCAATTCCACTACCAATTACTAAAAAGTCTGTTTGCATATGAAGGTAAAAATAGGTTATTAAACGAAAACGCATCTCCACTTAATATGTGAAATACAAGTGTAGAATACAATATGTAAACAGATAATTAGTTGAATGGTTGTAAAATGTATATAATCTGTATTTATGAAAAATGATAGATGCATTTGTCCACACCGTATTCAATCATTTAAAAAAATGGTAAATTGGCTTTTTGTTTTCATTAAAATACAAATACTATGTCTATTCCTGTAGTTGATTTAGCCGATTTTTTAAGCGGCGATGCACAGCGAAAAAATCAATTTGTGCAACAATTAGGTTCCGCTTACGAGAGTGTAGGCTTTGTTGCTGTAAAAAATCATGGTATTCCTGATCATTTAATTGCACAATTGTACGAATATGTACAGCAATTCTTTTCGTTACCTGTAGATCATAAATTGAGTTATGAAGTTCCAGGTTTGGCAGGCCAACGTGGTTATACAAGTTTTGGAAGAGAACATGCAAAAGGCAGTGATGCACCAGATTTAAAAGAATTTTTTCAGTTTGGGCAAATGGTTACAGACAACGATCCTATTAAAGCAGAATATCCAGAAAATGTGCAAGTAAAACAACTTACAAAGTTTAATCCTACTTTAGAAGAGGCGTATAGAAACTATGAAAAAAGTGGAAGAGCTTTATTACAAGCAATTGCTTTGTATTTAGGTTTAGATGAATTTTATTTTGATAAACATATTTACAATGGCAATTCTATTTTAAGATGCATTCATTATCCACCTATTACAACTGAACCCAAAAGTGCTATTAGAGCAGAACAACATGAAGACATTAATTTAATTACACTTTTAGTTGGTGCAAGTGCAGATGGATTAGAAATATTAACCAAACAAGGTGAATGGGTAGGCGTAACATCTTTACCTGAGCAAATAGTAGTAAATGTTGGTGACATGCTACAAAGACTAACCAATAATAAATTAAAAAGTACAACACACAGAGTAGTAAATCCACCAAGAGAACATTGGCATACTTCTCGTTTTTCAATGCCATTCTTTTTACATCCAAGAAGTGAAATGAGTTTGGCTTGTTTAGATAGTTGTATTTCTGACAGTAATCCAAAAGCATATGAAGATGCAACTGCAGGAGAATATTTAGACGAAAGATTAAGAGAAATTGGATTGAAAAAATAAATTAAAAGAGGCTGTTTCAAATAGAAGAAACAGCCTCTTTTATTATACGGTATAACTAGTTTTAATCGTTCGATACAAATAATGCTTTTAATTCACTAGCATCGTTGGGTTTCATTTTTCCAGATAATATTAAACGCAATTGTCTTCTACGTAAAGCTCCTTCAAACAAATGTTGTTCTTCTGGTGTTTCAGGAATCAATGCAGGCACTGGTCTTGGTTTACCATTTGGGTCTAAAGCTACAAACGTAAAATAAGCCTCATTGCTTTCGTAAGTATATTGGTGTAAACTATCTTCCCCCCAAACTTTTAAATGAATTTCCATTGATGTACTAAAAGCTCTGGTAACCTTAGCTTCAATACGTACAATATTTCCTAGTTTAATGGGGTTTTTAAAACTCAAATTATCTACAGATGCAGTCATACATGGGCTGTTGCAATGTTTGCTTGCAGAGATTGCAGCAGCAATATCCATCCAATACATTAATCTTCCACCCATCAAATTTCCAAAACTGTTGGTATCATTTGGCAATACCATTTCGTTCATTACTATAAAACTTTCACTTGCTTTTTTTGCTTCCATAACTGTTTACTATTCAATAGAATTTAATTGCGAAGATATATCATGTGCAAGCAAAGCGTAAGAAACATAAAAGTAACATATTTGTACCAAACAGCTCAAGAACAACTACTTGATTTTAACTTTCGTTGAATAGTTTTGTTGTTAAAAGCGTTTTTTGTTTACTTACATTTACAGCTATAATTATAATACACGATTATGATGAAATATTTGGTTTTAGTATGCTTAATGGCGTTTACAAGTTTTTGTAGCAACGCACAGGCTATAAAAAAAATGCCCCCCAAAACAAATGGCAATAGCACAATCGAAAAAAAACCTGTTAATACTACAAATACAGGTAGAAACATAGCCATTACTTTGAAACCCTACAAGAAAAAATGGGTATACTTGGGCAGCTATTTTGGAAAAGGAAAAACGCTTTCTGATTCTGCTTTTTTAGATGAAAATAGTAAAGGATTTTTTAAAGGAAACAGTAAACTTACAGCTGGTATTTATTTTGTGGTGTCTCCAAGCTATTCTATTTTATTTGAGGTTTTAATGGATGATAAGCAACAATTTAGCATTGCTGCAGATACGTTAAACCTTCAAGAAGTAAGTATTACAGGCTCTCTTGATAACGATTTATTTAAAGACTACTCTCAGTTCTCTGCAATTAAAGGAAAGGCTTTAACAGAAATGAATGAAGCCTATACTAGATTACAAAACACCAATAAAGTAGAAGCTGAGAAACTAAGAAAAGATATTCAAAAAGCAAATCAAGAACTGCAAAGCTATCGTCAAAACATTATTCAAAAATACCCAAAGTCTTTGCTTACAACTTTGTTTAACACCATGAAACAGCCAGAAACGCCTGCTATTCCTATTGTAAATGGAAAAGCAGATTCTAGCTATCCATATCGTTATGTAAAAGATCATTATTGGGATGATGTAGTTTTTAACGATGATAGATTGTTGCGTACACCATTTTTTGAACCCAAATTAGACAACTATTTTAAATATTATGTTCCTGCTGATCCTGATAGTATTTTTTCTGAAATAAAATACATGTTGTTGTATGCTCGTACAGGTAAAGAAATGTATCCATATTTACTTACAAAATTTACCAACAAATACATTAACCCTGAGTTTATGGGGCAAGACAAAGTATTTGTGAAATTATTTGAAGAATTTTATGCAAAAGGCGATACCATTTACCTAAATGCAGCAAGTAGAAAAACCATTGTAGAAAGAGCTTACAGTTTAATGGCTAACCAAATTGGCAACCCTGCTCCTATTTTAGAACTTACAGGAGAAGATGGCAAACAAAAGTCTTTATACGATATTAAAGGTAAATTTACACTGATTGTATTTTGGGATCCTTCTTGTGGCCATTGTAAAGAAGAAATACCAAGGGTAGACTCTATGTATAAAGCTAAATGGAAATCGCTTGATGTAAAATTGTTTAGCGTAAACGTAAGTATAGCTGCAAACACCAATGAAGATTTGAAAAAATTTGTGGAAGAAAAAAAATTTAGTGCTGATTGGTTATATACTCATCAAACAAAAGCTGCTAGAGACGCTGAACAAAAAGCGGGACTACCTAATTTTAGACAGCTATACGATGTTTTTAAAACGCCAACCTTGTATTTGCTAGACGAAAAAAAGCAAATCATTGCCAAACAACTTACGCTTGAACAATTCGATGATTTAATAGCTGCTAAACTAAAAAAATAAACTACTACTAATTTACTTGCACAATGAAAAAAAGTACTTTCATTTTAACAATCATTTTTTTCAACTACATATCTATTTTTGGACAAACATTGTTTACATACGGGAAAAAAACAGTGAGTAAACAATCATTTTTACAAGCATTTAACAAAAATCCTTCTCCTGATGCAGAACGTAGAAAAGCGTTAGATGAATACTTGAATTTATACATAAACTATAAACTAAAAGTACAAGCAGCCATAGATGAAGGTTTAGATAAACAGCCTACCTACATTGCTGAAAGCAGCAACTTTAAAAATCAAATTGCCGAAAATATTATTAATGAAGAAGTGGGCATTAAAAAACTCATTCAAGAGGCATTTTTACGTAGTCAAAAAGATGTGTTTGTTGCACAAGTTTTTGTTCCTTTTACTTCAAATGGCGATACTGCAAATGCTTATAATAAAATAATGGATGCTTACAAAGACTTGCAATCGGGCAAAGATTTTGAAACTGTTGCTACTTCCTTTGCAACCGATGAAGCTATCAAATCAACAAAAGGAAATCTTGGCTATGTTACAGCCTTTAGTTTTGCATATCCCTTCGAAAATGAAGTTTTTTGTTTACAAAAAGGGCAATTTGGAAAACCATTTAAAAGCAATTTTGGCTATCATATTTTTAAAAATGTAACCGAACGAAAAGCTTTTGGAAAAAGAAAAATTGCACAAATTTTAATTGCTACCCCACCAAACAGCACAGAAGCAGAGAAGATAAACTATAAAAAAACAGCCGATAGCTTGTACGATGCCATTGTAAAAGGTGCTGCATTTGATAGATTGGCAGTACAATTTAGCGATGATAAATCTACAGCTAGCAACGGCGGTATTATTGGAGATGTAAGTATTGGCAGTTTTGATCCTGTTTTTGAAAATAAAATCTTTGAACTTGAAAAAATGAACGATGTAACCAAACCTTTTGAAACATCGTTTGGTTATCACATCATCAAATTGCTCAACATTATTGAAGCACCTACAGACACTTCAGATGCTGCAGCAATAGCAACAATACAAAACCAAGTAGAAAACGACAACCGCTTGTATGCCGCTAAGCAAGCAAAAGTTCCCTATTGGAAATCACTAACACAGTTTAAAACTGCCAGTTACAACACTACCGATTTATGGAAGTTTACCGATAGCATCAGAGCTGGAAAATCAATCAAAAAAGTGCAAACCATTAGCGATTCAACCATTCTTTTTTCGTTTGAATTACAAAAAATATATGTAAAAGATTGGACACAATTTTTACTAACAGTAGGTAATGTTTCTTCTAATAATTATAGCAGTTTAATGCAACAGTTTATAGAGCAATCTTGCATTAACTATTATAAAAATAATTTGTATAAATACAATAAAACCATGCGTCAGCAAACCGATGAGTTTAATGAAGCCAACTTATTGTTTGCAGCTATGGACAAACATGTTTGGGGTAAAGCAGGAGAAAACACAACAGCTTTACAACAGTATTATCAAAAAAATGCACAACAATACCAATGGCAACCCGGCTTTTCGGCCTTAGTTGTTACTGCACCTAATGAACAAATTGCAAAAGAATTAATCGAAAAAATTAAAACAACACCCAACAATTGGCGTGAAACAGTAAATAGCTTTGGCAACAATGTAATTGCAGATAGTGGACGATATGAATGGGAACAACAGCCTATTCAGCAAAAAATTACGCCACAAGTTGGGTTCATTTCTGTTCCAGAAAAAAATGAGCAAGATCAATCGTATACTTTTTTGTACATAACGGCTATCCATCAACAAAAAGAACAAAGAGCTTTTGACGATGCTAGGGGCTTGGTAATGAATAATTACCAGCAAATATTGGAGCAAAAATGGATTGCAGAGCTAAAGAAAAAATATCCTGTTACGGTAAATACAGCCGTTTGGAAAACCATTCAATAAATAAAAACGATTTTTGAAATCCAAAAAAATGAAGCCACTTTCGTTTTTATGGCAAAATGAATGTGTTTTCTGTTTTATAAATACACTATTTTTGACTAATTACGCAAACAGCAGAGTGCAACTGTGATGATGGGTATTGAAACAAGATTACAATTAATTTTAGAATATTTTTACATATATAAACTGTTATTTTCAAGCAAACTAGTCGTTATTGCTTGTATAATGTTGAATTATCTTGTTTAAAACCGTACCCTTCTTCCTTTTTTAGCCTTTGTATTATTGTATTTGTAATAAAATGCAAGTAAATGCGTTTTTACAGAAAGCAATCGTTTGATTGCAATTGATTATTATTAACTTTTGAAAACAATCTGAATATGGGCTGTGGATCTTGTGGAACAGGAAAACCAAATGGTTGCAAAAGCAATGGCGGTTGCAGCACAGGTGGTTGCAACAGAATGAATGTACACGATTGGCTAAATAACCTTCCAATTGCAGATACAGAAAGTGCTTGTAAAGTAATTGAGGTTACCTTTAAACAAGGTAGCCGTAAAGAATTTTTCAGAAATACAACATCCCATTACTACGAAAAAGGCGACTATGTTACCATTGAAGGTGTAGGTGGTTTTGATGTAGGTGAAGTAAGCTTAACTGGTGAATTGGTGCGATTACAACTGAAAAAACGTGGTGTTGACGAGTTTAGTGGAGAAATGAAAAAAGTGCTAAGACCAAGCACTGATAGAGATATTGAAAGTTTTATGATTAGCAAAAGTAGGGAAGCCAAAACATTGGCAAGAAGCCGTGAAATTGCTATTGATTTAAAACTACAAATGAAGCTGAGTGAAATTGAAATTCAAGCAGATGGCAAAAAAGCTACTTTCTTTTATACAGCAGACGACAGGGTAGATTTTAGAGAAATGATTAAAATGTTTGCCAGTGAATTTAAGTTGAAGGTAGAAATGAGGCAAATTGGCATCAGACAAGAAGCGGCAAAAGTAGGCGGAATTGGTAGTTGTGGAAGAGAATTGTGTTGTAGCACTTGGTTAACCGATTTTAAAAGTGTAAACACCACAGCGGCTCGTTATCAGAATCTATCAATTAACCAAACAAAACTGAGTGGCCAATGTGGTCGTTTAAAATGTTGCTTAAATTTTGAATTAGATACCTATTTAGATGCATTGCAACATTTTCCAGATAATGCAGATACCATAGAAACCGCAAAAGGAAATGCTTTTTTAATTAAGAAAGATATTTTTAAAAACCTAATGTGGTATATTATTCAAGGTGGTAGTAAACACTATCCATTAACTATTCAACGGGTAAAAGAAATAAAACGTTTAAACGCTCAAGGTATTAAACCAGAAGATTTAGAACCTGTAGATGTTACTACTGGAAAACCAAAAGAAATTGAACCTCAATTTGTAGATGTTGTTGGGCAAATTAGCTTGCAAAGTTTAGATAAAAATGAGAGAAGAAAACGAGACGACCAACGTTTTCAATCAAAATCAAATGAACGTAGAGGTAGTAATCAATCGCAAGAACAAGGCAATGAGCAACGTAGAAATCAACCTTCACAAAGACCACCATTTAATAATGGAGGGAATAAACCACAAGCACCTAGAAAAGAAGGAAATGCTCCCATAAGTAATGGTGGGCAAAATCAGTCAGCACCTAAACCAAATGGTAATCAAAATAGACCACCACATCAGCATTCAAACAAACCACATCCTCCAAAAAGAGAAGGTGGTAATCAACCGAATAGACCAAACAACAGTTTTCCAAAACAACATCCAAGAAATAATCCTCCCAAAAATAATGGTGGAGAATCTCCAAAAACGGAAGGATAATTGATTGGAGTAAATAACTAACAAAAAGGCGGTTTCGCAGAATTAGGTAGTTTAAAACGCTTTAAAGACGATATGAAAGAAGTAAACAATGGTTATGAATGTGGATTAACCGTTAAAGGGTTTGCAGACTTAAATGTAAACGATACCATAGTTGCTTACGAAGAAGAGGAAGTAAAAAGAACATTGTAAAAAATACTGTAGAATATCATAAAAAATTCTAGAAAAGGCTATCTCTAATAGAGATAGCCTTTTTTGTTGATATAATTTTGGTAAACGTTTATAAAACTACTGCTGTAAAGATTTTAAGCAAAGTATAATGTATATTTTCTATCTATATTAGCAATAATTATATAATTTAAAACAATTTCTAAGGGGTACGAAATGAAATAGAAAATTGTATATAGAGAGATATAAACAAGTGAAAGTTACAAAAATAAATATCATTGTATGATTTGTGCATTCAATCATCATTAAACTAATACAAAAAAATCTGAACGGAATACTTAAGAAATAAAAAAAGGGTTGTCTTTCTTTAGGAAAGACAACCCTTTAAGTTGAAAGATATTATATTATTAATAATGTCTTAACAATGAAGTGCTCAAGCTTTGTGATTGTGCAGTTCCTAGTGAAGTGATTGTAAAAATTCTACCAGATGTACCAAAGTTTGTACCTAAACTAACACTAGTTACAACATTTTGAGTACCGGCAGCCTTAATTTTCATAGTATATGTACCTGTAGGAAATGGCGTAAAAGCGGATAACGTAGAAACATTTGGTGTTGCTCCAAGATAAGACCTATTGGTTAAAGTAATACTATCATTCGGAGTAACTGAGGTTCTTAAGAAAGTAACATCCCAATTACCACCTCTCGGTGCTGCATGTATATACCTTGCATGAACTTGTCCAGTTGCTGGAACAGTTAGATTATCTTCTAAACGTACTACTAGAAGAGTATTACGAGCAGAACTAAGTGTATCATATACGATTGCCGTATAAGACTTATTTGCTTCAAATGGTATATCTGCATTAAAAACGTTTGTTCTACCAGAATCAACTGATACTTTTATGTTTCGAGTTCCAGCTAAAACAGGCACATAAGCTTGACCATTACCAGCTCCGCCACTTTGAGAAGTTAAAGCATAAGATAATCTTCTACCATATTTAGGTACAGCACCGTCAACAACTAAATCTACTGTTGGAGCTCCTGGAGCTGCATGCAAAACAGCAACTGCTGAAGTGTTATTTGTAGCAGCTTGCTCAGTTGCTTCTTTTTCACAGGCAATGAATGCCATTAAAATAAAAGCATAAGAAATATATTTTTTCATTTTATAATTTTATTTATGAATAATTACTTAGTAAGAGAACGATTTACAAGTATTCAGGATTTTGTTTTATATTTGAATTGGCATCAATTTCGGCTTGTGGTATTGGCCAAACCCACTCTCTGCGTGTGTTAGTAAGTACGGATTGAGTTGTAGGAAGTGTAACAGTTCCTCTATCAATGGTTCTAGTAGTTCTTTTTAAATCAAACCAACGGTGACCTTCCATAAATAACTCTTTTCTCCTTTCCAATGCGATTGCAGCAGTCAAAGCTGCTCCTGTTTCTGTACCCGCAATGAAGTTATTTATACGAGCCGCTCTTAAAGTATTTAAATCAGCTAGTGCAGCAGCTTCTTGATTTGAATTAACCCTTGCCTCAGCTCTAATTAGGTACATCTCACTAGTTCTAAAAGCTTTCCAATCCACTAAACCATCGAAAGCATTGCCTTTTCCTAAAAATTTAGTAACGACTAATCTAGAATTTGCTCTTGCAGGACCTACAGATGAATACCCTCTTGTTACAGAAGTTGAAAAACGGATATCATTTACTTCATCAATTTGAGAAAAAAGTGCAGGATTTCCTTCGTGTTGGCTTCTATTTGTACCAGTCGTAGGACTGTAAACGTCACCTGCTACTCTACTAATAAACTCAGCTCCAAATAATACAGCAAAAGCAACTTCAGTTTGACTTTGATCTTTCCAAATTTGAGGGTATACAGCTCTAGATGCTAGTGGTAAAGCGTTAATGACATTGGTTGAAAAAGTAATAGCATTAGCCCAGTCTCTTGCATACAAAGCAACACGTGCGTGTATAGCATTAACACCTGTAAGATCTATCTTATAACGTTGTGTTGGAGAATTGATTGCTGCATCTATATCAGCAAAAAATGTTCTTGCTGTATTTAAATCTGCATACAATTCGTCATAGTTTTCCTTTACAGTAGGTCTCGCTGGTTTAGCAGAAGAAGGTGCTAGTTCTAAAACAGAGGTCTTAACATAGGGAATACCAAGTGTTGTACTATTTCTGTCCATGTTATCAGTAAACCAACGCATTAGGTCGAAATGTGCTAATGCTCTAATTGCCAATGCTTGTCCTTTTATTCTATTAACAGCTTTTTGATTGGCAGGAGTTGCTACTTTATCAATATTATTAATAATAATATTTGCGTTATTAATAACTGCATAAGCACCTAACCAAGTTTCGGCAATTGTACTATTAGAAGATGTATATAACCAATCTGTAATTCCTAAGAAATTAATTAAAGATTCAGAGGTTTGAACCAAATTATCAGCATTCATATCAGATAACACAGACATATTTCTTCCATAATATCCAACTTCGCGTAAGCTTGAATAAACTGAACTTAAAGCATTATCATAATCAGTTATAGAGGTCAAAGCGTTTTCTAATGTAGTAGCATGTGAAGGATTTTTATCAATTACCTTTTCACAACTTGTTGCTATAGTAACAGTTAAAATTCCACCTAAAACTATATTTCTTAAATTTTTCATTCTATTTCATTTTTTATTGTTAAAAACCAACCGTGATTCCACCTGTAATTGTTCTTAAAGCAGGATATTGAGCACCTGTTAAAACACCACCTGTACCTAACTCAGGATCCCATGCCTTAAATTTCGTGCCAACCCATAAATTTTCACCAAGCAAGAAGAAGCGTAAACTGTTGATTTTGAGGCTTTTTGTAGTTTTAGAAGGCAAGCTGTATGCAACTTGCACATTTCGAAGTCTTATAAAGCTACCATCCTCAAGGAAAAAAGTCGTACTTGCTCTATTCTCAAAAGTATAGCCAGCTCTTGGCATATTCGTAATATCACCAGGTTTTCTCCATTCTGTTAAACGAGATGCGGCTAAATTATCACCGAAATAAGAAGGCTCCTCTACATTTAAGCGGTCATTATTATACACTAAATTACCGAAGCTATACGTGAATAAAGCACTAACTTCTACACCGTAAACGTTAAACCTATTTGTAATACCACCAAAGTAAGGTGCTAAACGAGTTCCAAAAACTTGACGATCATTTGCATCATCATAAACTTCTGTAATCGTTCCATTTGGTCTTCTATATAATGGGTTACCATTACTTGGATTAACTCCATCGAACTTAACTAAATAATTAGAAAAGAGTGGTAAGCCAACCTTTGTGATAGAAATGCCTGAAACAACGCCTGTAGGCAAGGTAGTTGGTGCTAATGCAAGAACCTTATTTTTATTGATAGTGAAATTTACAGTTGTAGTCCAACTGAAGTTACGTTGTTTAATATTTTCAGTTACTATTGTAAATTCCCAACCTCTATTTTGTAATTTCCCAATATTTGTTGTTTGTGTACCAAAACCAGTTGTTCTTGATAATTGATTTGCGAAAAACAGTCTGTTGGTTACATCGTTGTAAAAATCAACACCAACTGTTAGTTTTCCTTTGAATAAAGAACCATTAACACCAATATTAAATTTACGTCTTTCTTCCCAAGTTAAATTTTGATCAGGTAAACTTGATAATCCTTGACCATTTATCCCAACATAAGCTCGAGGTGAGAAAAGTTCTCTTGCAGAAAAATCATTAATTCCCTCTTGGCTACCAACAGTTCCATAGCTAGTGGACAACTTCAGATTATTAACAAAACGTACTTTTTTAAAGAAGGCTTCGTCACTAATTACCCAAGCTGCACCAACAGTATAGAAATTTGCAAAACGATTGTTTGCTCCAAACTTTGAAGAACCATCTCTTCTGTATGAGGCATTAGCAAAATATCTATTTTTATAAGAGTAATTACCTATAGCAAAATAAGAAATTAAAGCATTTTCTGTTCTACTCTCGGAAACACGAGGTAAATATGTTGCACTACCGTTGGTAACGCCAGCACCATTTTGAAGATTACCTGTAAGTCCATAAGCATTATATCCAAAGTTTGTTAAAATTCTATTTACAAATTCATTATACAATCCGACACTGAAAGTATGTTCTCCAACTGACTTATTATAATTTAAAGAAGACGTCCCAGTATATCTAGTTAATAAACGGGCAGTTTTATTATACTGACCTTGGTTACCAAGTGCAGTTTGACCAGCAGTACTGAAACGAGTAAACAATCCTGTTTGATCCCAATTTTCATAATCAATACCCCAATTTGTTCTGAAGCTTAATCCTTTTAAAACAAAAGGAAGTTGAGCTTCTAAGAACGCACTCGTAGTGATCTTAAGTTCATTTGTATTACGTCTTGTTTCATTGATATCCAAAAAAGGATTAGGCTGACCAGAAACAAACTGTTGATACGTTCCTGTATTTGGATTAATTGGTCTTTCGTATGGATTCCCCCATCTAACAGCATTCAACGGTGAACCAACACTAGCGTTAGATTCAGTTGTATTTTCAAATTTGCTCCAACCAGCAGCTGCATTCAATCCAAATTTAAGATTTTGACTAGCTTTATTTTCAATATTTAAACGAGCATTATACCTTTTCAAGCCAGTTGCTACTACAGTACCAGTTTGATTGAATAATCCTATAGAAGTATAAAAAGTTGTTTTTTCATTACCACCACTAGCACTAATTTGATGATTGTGTGTAATACCTGTTCTTGTAATTAAATCTTGCCAGTTTACATCTATTTTACGAAGACTGTCTAACTCTGCAGCAGTCCATCCGTAAGGATTTCCTCTAGCAATTTCATAATCTAATTTTTGGTTAGTATTCATTAACACCAATTTATTAGTAGGGAAGCTTGATTGACCATACTGAGCGTTATATTCAAACTTGGTTTGACCTGACTTACCTCTCTTTGTTGTAATTACAATTACACCATTTGCACCTCTTGAACCATATTGTGCAGTTGTAGATGCATCTTTTAAAATATTTACAGTTTCAAAATCTGATGGGTTAATTGAGGAAAAGTTTTGTGCTGAAATTTGAATACCGTCTAATATATACAAAGGTTCAGTACCGCCACTAATAGAGCCAATACCACGAATAATTACATTCGCAGCAGCACCAGGCTGACCAGAGTTTGCTTGAATTAAAGTACCAGCTGCTTGCCCTTGCAACATTTGATCAAACGATCCTATTGGTGCGTTTTTAATTTGTTCAGCTTTCACTGTAGCAATACTTCCTGTTACTGCCCTTTTTTGCAAAGTTTGGTAACCAGTTACAACTACTTCACTTAATGCAACATCTTCTGATACTAATTTAACAGTTAAATTAGATGCTGCTTTTACTTGTTGTGTTTCGAATCCTACAGAAGAAACAATTAAAGTTGCTCCTGTTTTTACTTTAATACTAAAAGAACCATCAGCACCTGCAAAAACTGCATTTTTTGTTCCTTTCTCAAGAATAGTTGCTGACGGCACTGCTAAAGACTTATCATCTAGCACTTTACCCGTTACCGTTACTGTTTGTGCAATTGTGCTAAGTGTTAAAAACACAAGAGCACAAAGGCTTAAGTAAACTTTTTTTCTCATGATAAATAAATGTTTGGTTAAAATATGTTGTTGCAATTGTTAAGACAACGTTAACAAATATAAAGTTGCATTTTCAAAAGAAAAAATTTTTTCAAAAAAATATAACTTATTAATTCTCAACAATTAATAAAAAGAAATTAAAAACAAGGAACACTTCAAATAAAAATAAAACAAATATGACTATTTAAAATTTAGTTATTCATTTTCAATAGAATACACAAATTGTATTCAACTATTTGAATAAACAACAAATACATTAACGAAATTAAAATATATAAAGTTACTTAACATATCCGCTGTGATTCAAATGCTTCTAACAAAAAATGAAAATTTAATTTGGTTACTATCAAAAAACGAAAACTATAAAAATAATTTGCACATACAACCTAAAACTGTAATTTAGCAATGGAATTTAATGGGTTAGTAAGTGAAAGGGTCAACTATATAGTTGGCCCTTTTGCAATTAGTAAATTGATTTGTTTACACTTGCCTTTCTATTTTTTCATACATAAACGTTTAGCATGAGTAAAGTTAAAACAGCCTTCTTTTGTAGCAATTGTGGGTATGAAAGTATGAAGTGGGTTGGAAAATGCTCTAGCTGTAATCAATGGAATACGTTTGTAGAAGAAGTAATTGATAAAGGCACTGAAAAAGAAAATAGTTGGTCAGCTATTTCTTCTACCAAAAAAATAAATAAAGCGATTACACTCAGTGATGTTACTACTACTTCTGAAAAAAGAATAGTTACTAATGACCCTGAATTGAATAGAGTTTTAGGAGGCGGTATTGTAAATGGCAGTTTGGTTTTAGTAGGTGGAGAGCCTGGTATTGGTAAAAGCACTTTGTTTTTACAGCATGGATTAATGATGCAAAACTTAAAGGTTTTGTACATTAGTGGAGAAGAAAGTGAGCAACAGATAAAACTACGAGCAGATAGACTAAAAATTTCGAATCCGAATTTTTATTTATTGACTGAAACATTGATTCAGCCTATATTTCAAGAAATTAAAAAACTTCAGCCCAATTTAGTAATTGTAGATTCTATTCAAACAATTCAATCTAACTTAATCGATTCATCTGCTGGTAGTGTAAGTCAAATAAAAGAGTGTACAGCAGAATTTCAAAAGTTTGCTAAAGAAACCAATACACCAGTTTTTTTAATTGGACATATCACCAAAGATGGAAGTATTGCTGGACCAAAAATTCTTGAACATATTGTAGATACGGTTTTACAATTTGAAGGTGATCGACATTATGCTTATAGAATACTAAGAACCTTAAAAAACAGATTTGGAAGTACATCTGAGCTTGGAATTTATGAAATGAGCTCGAATGGAATGCGTATTGTTGATAATCCATCTGAAATATTAATTACCCAACGTGACGAACAACTAAGTGGTAGTGCAATTGCTGCATCTTTAGAAGGTATGAGACCTTTGTTGATTGAAGTGCAAGCGTTGGTAACACAAAGTGTGTACGGTACACCTCAAAGAACGGTGAGTGGTTTTGATTTGAGAAGACTACAACTTTTATTAGCCGTGTTAGAAAAAAGAGGCGGTTTTTTATTCGGTACAAAAGATGTGTTTGTAAATATTGCTGGAGGAATAAAAGTTGAGGATCCTTCAATTGATTTATCAGTGATTTGTGCCTTATTAAGTAGCTATGAAGATGTGGCTTTACCTGCACATATTTGTTTTGCTGGTGAAGTTGGATTAAACGGAGAAATTAGAGCCGTTAATAGAATAGAACAACGAATTGCTGAAGCAGAAAAATTAGGATTTGAAAAAATTGTAGTGAGTAAATTCAACAAGAAAAGTTTTGATCCAAAACAATTTAAAATCGAAATTATAGCAGCTACGCATGTTCATGAAGTATATCAACTTTTATTTTAAACTTAGTTATACTATAGATATTTTTTTGTAATTTGTTTTTAGAAAAACAAATTTTCATGTACGCTTTAAAACCGCTAGTCGCTGCAGCTCATCATTTATCCCATTTATTCTATCCACATATTTGTGAAGGCTGTGCCTCCGATATTGTTAACAACAATAGTTATTTATGTTCGAAGTGTTTGTTCGAATTACCCATTACTGGTTTTACAGATTCTTACAACAATCTTGCAGAAGCAAAATTTCATGGTCGAATACACATTGAACATGCAACAGCAGGTTTTTATTTTAATAAGAAAGCATTAATGCAGCATCTTATTTTTCAATTGAAATATAAAGGCAATCAAGATATAGGTGAATTTTTGGGAAAGCTGATGGGTGAACAACTCTTGAAAACAAATCGGTTTAATGATGTTGATGTATTAATTCCAATTCCATTAAATAAAAAAAAAGAAGCGAAACGAGGCTATAATCAAGCAGCTGTTATTTGTGATGGTATTTCTAGTGTATGGAATAAACCGATAGATAAAACATCGATCATTAGACATGTAAATACTGAAACGCAAACAAAACAAAACAGAATTAATCGCTGGCAAAATATAGATGGAGCTTTTGAAATTGCAAATCGTAAGTATTTAGAGGGTAAACATATTGCTTTAGTTGATGACGTTTTAACAACAGGTGCTACGTTTGAAGCATGTGGTAATAAAATTTTAGAAATACCAAATACTAAGTTGAGTATTATTAGTGTTGCATTTACCCTATAAAATTGCTTTTTAAGAATTGTATTAATGCTTTGCTGTTTTTTACACTTATCGTATTAATAGAATTACGCTTACATTTACGATACTTTTTTGAACGATTATTTAAAAAATTTGAATGAAAGTTATACTCCCATTTTTTGCCATTATCTTATTTATTTTCTTACAAACGGCATGCAAAAAAGATAGCTTTATTACAAATAAAGATGCACTACTTGTGCTTTCTGAAGATACACTTCATTTCGATACAATATTTACCACAACAGGCTCTACAACACAATTCTTCAAAATTTTTAATCGCAATAATCAGAAGTTGCTTATCAGTTCTATTCAGCTTGCTGGTGGAGGAAATTCTTTTTTCAAAATGAATATTGACGGCATTTCTGCAATAAATATTAAAGATGTTGAAATTGCCGCTAACGATAGCTTATACGGGTTTGTTACTGTTTCAATCAATCCAAATAATAGTAATTTACCATTTGTTGTTAGAGATAGTATTGCCATTAATTATAACGGAAATACTCGTTATTTACAATTAGATGCTTTTGGAAAAAATGCATTTTTCTTACGGAATAAAACAATTCAAAACGACACTACATTTTCTAATCAATTACCCATTGTGATATTAGGTGGACTTACTGTTGCTGAATCAAAAATATTAACATTACAAAAAGGTACAAAACTGTATGTAAATGCAAATGCACCAATTATTGTAAGAGGTACTTTAATTGCTAATGGTGAAGCATTCGATAGTACAAAAATTGAGTTTAAAGGTGATAGATTAGATGAACCTTATAAAAACTATCCTGCTGCTTGGCCCGGAATTTATTTTACCCAAACTAGTATTAATAATAGGCTTCAACATTGCATAATTCAAAATAGTTATCAAGGGGTAATTGTAGAAAATCCATCATCAAACACCAATCCAAAACTTACTTTAAATGCTTGCACATTTAACAATATTTACGATGTTGCCATAGGTGCAAGTAATACAAGTATTGTTGCAAACAATTGTTTAATTAGCAATTGTGGCTACAATGTATTTATCGTTAGTGGAGGAAGTTATCAATTTACAAACAATACAATTGTTAGTTACAATAATAACTATGTAGAACATAAAAACCCTGTAGTTACAATAAGTAATTCAAATAGTAATAATGTAGTAAACCCACTATCCTGTCAATTTAACAATTGTGTTTTGTATGGAGAAGGTGGTTTGGTAGAAAATGAAATTGTTTTGGCAAGAAACAATAGTGCAAGTTTTAATGTGAGTTTCAACCATGTTTTGTATAAAGTAAAAACAGATATTGCTCCTACTCTTGCAAACATTACAAACAGCATTAAAAATGTGAGTCCTCTTTTTGATAGTATTAATGCAAATGCCAGATTCTTTAATTTTCGGCCCAAACAAAACTCTCCTTTAATTGATAAAGGTATAAATAACGCTTTAACATTCGATTTAGATGGAAAAGCTAGGATTGTAAACAACATAATAGATATTGGTTGCTACGAAAAACAATAATTCATTTTTTTGAATGTACAATTTCTCAAAACCAACAAACATTATTTCAAAAAACTTGTTTAACTATAAAACTATTATACATGAAAAATTTAATCACCATTTTAAGTTTAATAATGCTAACTGCATTCACTCTTCCATCAAACAATAGTATTCATTCTTTCAAAGTAAAAGGTATTGATGGCAAAACAATCGATTTTTCTAAGTTTAAAGGAAAGAAGATTTTAGTGGTAAATGTTGCTTCAAAATGTGGATACACAAAACAGTATGATGCATTACAAAAATTATATGATGCTAATAAAAACAAGTTGGTAATTGTTGGTTTTCCTGCAAATAATTTTGGCGGACAAGAACCTGGCAGCGATGAAGAAATTGTTGAATTTTGTAAAGCAAGATTTGGTGTAAGTTTTCCTTTAGCCAGTAAAATTAGTGTTAAAGGAAGTGATATGGCTCCTATTTACAAATGGTTAACTTCAAAAAGCGAAAATGGTGTTTTAGATGCCTCAATCAGTTGGAATTTCAATAAATTTTTGTTAGACGAAAACGGTAAATTACTAGAATATTTTCCTAGTAATGTTACACCAGATAGTGAAGCAATTACTAAATATTTAAAATAAAACAATAGATATTACAATTTAATAAAAGGATACAGTTTTGTGTCCTTTTTTTATTGCAAAAAATGAAGGTTATACGATACATAAAACAACATCCAATTAACTTCGCTGTAATGGAATTTAAAGAAATTATTGGTCAAGAAACTGTAAAGAGCCACTTAATAGAAATGGTTCAACAAAACCGTTTAAGTCATGCACTTTTGTTTTTAGGAAAAGAGGGATCTGGAGCTTTACCCTTAGCTTTAGCATTTGCACAATTTATTGTTTGCCAACCTTCAAAAACGCAACAAATAGAGGATTTATTCGGAGGAAGTATTCAATCAGATAATTCAAGTACGTACAAATCGCCAGAAGAACTTACACATTTAGATTCGTTTCAAAGAGCCAATCAATTAATGCATCCAGATATACATTATACCTATCCAGTTTATACAAGAAAAAGTGGTGAAAAACCAAAAAGCACAGATTTTATTAAAGAATGGAGAGAGTTTGTAAAAAATTATCCCTACGGTAATACATATGATTGGTTACAATTTATTGGAGCTGAAAATAAACAAGGAAATATAACTGCAGAAGAATGCAATGATATCATAAAACAACTAAACCTTAAAAGTTTTGAAAGTGGCTATAAAGTGCTTGTTTTATGGATGCCAGAATATTTGGGTAAAGAGGGAAATAAACTTTTAAAGCTGATTGAAGAACCACCTGTAAACACACTCTTTATTTTAGTTGCGGAAAATGAAGAATTAATTTTACCAACTATTTTAAGTAGATGTCAACTTATTAAAATTCCTTTATTAGAAACAAAACAAATTGCCGAATCTTTAGAACAAAAAAGTAATGTAGACGCAGTAAAGGCTCAACAAATTGCAGCAATTGCTGAAGGAAACTATAGAGAAGCGATACAATTACTACAACACAATGAAGAAGATTGGCAACAATTAGTGAAAGAATGGCTTAATAGCACATTAAGAGGTGGTCCTTTAGCACAAGTAAAATTTACAGAAGAAATCAGCAAATATGGACGAGAAAAACAAAAACAATTCTTGCGGTATTTCAATCACTTAATTGAGCAAAGTATTCGAATAAAAGTTGTTGGCACAGATGTTTTTCCTATTGCAGAAAATGAAAAAGATTTTGCTCAACGATTAAATAAAATAGCCTCTGTAAGTCAGTTACAAGTATTAATTGAAGAGTTAGATAAAGCTTGTTATTATATAGAGAGAAACGCAAACTCAAAAATTTTATTTCAAGCATTAACCATAAAGATATTTCATATTATTCAAAATAAAGTAACATTAACCTAATAAGAAAAACAAAAAAAGGCGAACTACAATTGAGTTCGCCTTTCTAATTACTATTACTAAAATCAATTTTAATAAGCCCACAAATCTTGTTCGTAATTAAAGATTTTCTCTTTAATTGCATCACCCTCTAATAACATATACAGCTTATTTTTACCAAAACGAGTATTTAAATCTTGATCAAAAGGATTGTCGATAGTACTTTTCACGATAAAAGAACTAAACATTCTGCTTTCAAATAAATCTTCCCAAGTCATTCTGTTTCCAAAATTCTTCGGATTGTATACTTCATATTTGGTTAAAAAACTTCTTGCATCAGGATAATAAATCCAAAATAATGGGTAAGTATTTCCATCAGAGTAAATCTTTCCATTTACAATAGTTGGACCCATTGGAGCAATACCAAGAATACGAGTAATTAAACGAGAAGATTCTTTATCGAAAACAACTTCTTCTTTAATCTTAAACTGAAAAATAGAATCAACAGGAAATTCCTTGTATCTAACTTCTCTTCTTAATACTGTTTCACCATCTAAACCAATTACGTCAGATGTATCAACACCACCTGAAAAACGTTCTTTAAATTTATCTTTTGTGAAGGGAATTGTAAAACGTTCATCTTCAAAAGCAGTAACACCGCCATCTACAACTGCTTTGTATAGAATAGCAAAGAAAAGTTGGCTTCCGTTATCACTTTCAACAGGATACTTAAAACATAAATTTGCCTTTTCTCTTGCATCAATTACTCTCCAAATACGTTGCTTGTAAACAGCATCGTCTTCACGAATGTGGTCGTATTGAATGGGAGATCTATCTTTCAATAAATTTTTCTCAATAATATTGTCATTACGTAAAGAAACCTTTACAGAATCACTTAATGGATTATTACCAACAGTTGGTACAACTACGATAGGTGCATTAGAACCGTACCCTTTTTTCTTAGTTGTATCAGAATTACCTCCAGTTTTCCCGAATGGATCTGCATTTGATGACGCTCCAAAAGGATCACTATTAGTATTTGTCCCAAACGGATTCGCATTTCCTTTTGATTTTGTATTACTTGGCTTAGTAGGCGTCACAGGTCCTCCGAATGGATTAGCGTTTGCCGCTGGTGCTTTTGCTTTTGGCTTAGTAGTTTTTTTCTGTGCTATAGCTAGAACAGAAATGGCTAAAAAGCTCATAAACAATATTGATATTTTCTTCATCATATAAATATGTAATTGTATTAATTACCAAGGTTAAAAGCCATAGAACCATCAATCTTTCTTGTTCCATCAGGTCCTGTAACCGTAATATCAGTTATCGTTACAGAAGAACCTACTTTACACATTTCAATAGCAGCTTTAGCTTCAGGACTAAAATAAGCTCCTCTATTCACTGCAAATTTAGGACCACTATTCTCAAAACCTTTACCAGTACAAACTATCGTAAAACCAGCTACATCGTATTTAATTCCTTCAAAAACAAAGTCTTTCAATTCTGCTCTAACACCCACATTTGCTTTGAACGTATTTACAGAAATAGTTCCACCAGCGCTGTTTCCTACCATTGGAGTTGGTGAAGGAATACGTTTAACTCTAAAGTTAAAAGGAGTTGATTTTCCATCTACAGTAACATTGATTACTGCATTACCTGGTTTATCAACGGTTGCTTCAAATTTACCACCGCCTTTATTAGATAATGACCCGTTATCGATTGTAGCAGAAATAGCCTCTGCACCTTTAGAACCACCAGAAATCGAAATTGGGTTTGCAACACCAATGTATAATACTTTTACAGCATCTGCACTTACACTAACACCTGTTGGAGAACCAACAGTATATTTAATTTCTTTATCTAATGTTCCAGTTGTACCATCCGGTTTTTTAAATGAGATGGTAACTTTTTTAGAATAAGTACCAGGTCCACCAACTGTTGTTTTCCATTCTGCAACACCTTCTGCATTTAAAGGAACAACTGCACCATCTACTGAAACGGTAGGTTTAGCAGCACTACTGAAAGCACCAACACCACCAGTAATTCTCAATTCTTGACCAGGCATTAAATATTCAGAACTTTGACTTGCTATTGCTTGGAAAGCGTCGTAACGAACTTGTACCTCTCCAATTTTTTTGTGACAAAACTCAACTATTTGTGCTTCACTATTTTTGATATCGTTTTGAAACTTACTAAAAATAGTCAATGAAGCAACAGTTGGAGTCATATGGAAATATCTATATGCCCAATCATCTTCACCGACTGCACCATTTTTTTCAGATTTAGGAACTTCTAAATTTAAAGGCAAAGTATTTGCAAATTCTTTTCCTACTTCAGGATCTACTGCTAGAGCTCTTTCTTTAAAACTTTTAAGTTTTTCTAAAATTTCTTTTCCTTTTGCTGCTCCAGGACCTTCTACAAATAAACGTGTAGAAGCATCTAATTCATCTTCTTTATATTTTTCTACACCATCCACCACTTCTAATCCAGAAGCTTTTTTGAGCTCCACTTTTAAATTTTCTAGGTATGCTACTGTTTCATCAGCAATTTGCTTTACTTGCAGAGCTTTTGGCTCCCATTTAGCAGCTAATTCTCTTGTTTCAGCTTGGCTCTTTTTTTGAACGAATGATTTAAAAATAGTTTCATTTTTGGCATCAATAATGCCATTCGACGTTATTAAACTTTTATCGATTGTTTTAAAGGCATTTAAAATTTCAGATGACACATTCAGTGCTAACAAAGCTGTTAGTACCAAATACATCACGTTAATCATCTTTTGCCTAGGTTCTTTAGGTAATGACATCTGTGTTTACAGTTAAATTAGATTAAAAATTTAAAATACAATATGCTGGTAAAATTTTAATCGGAAGAAATCCGTTTAAAATAATTAACCTCTTCCTTGCATAGCAGTTAGCATATTTCCGTAAACTTGATTCAATTTACCTAAATTATTTGCCAAAGCTGCAATTTGTTCTTTTGCTTTTGCAGCATCTTCTGCAGTGCTATTCATAGTTGCGGAAGCTTGAGCTAATTTACCGTAGAATTGATTCAATGCTTTTAAATGATTGTTACTTTCTTGCAACTCTAACTCATAAATAGTATTCATTGAAGAAAGATTTTTTGTAAGTGATTGCACTTGAATATGAAATTGTTTAGTGCTTTCAGCAGAACCATTGAATGCAGAAAGTGATTCTGTTGCTTTACTAACAGCACCTGAAACAGCACCTAATGCGTTTGCAGCTTCTTTGGTTTTCGCAGAAAAATCGCCAGTAGATTTTACAACATCACCAATTTCTCCCATTTTCTCTACTGTAGAACCTAATTTTTGAAATCCTGAGCTTAATTTAGTCAAATTAGCAGGAGTAATATCAGCTTCAGCTAACATTTTTTCCATACTTTTTAATGCAGGATTACCTTTTACAACCTCAACAGCTGGTGCATGATTATCATCAGCAGGTGGTAAAATAGCGTATACTAAAAAGATACCGGCTTCAGTAAGAAGACCTATTGGTAATAAATATTCTGAACCAGGATAGTGCATAATTTTGAAAAGTGCACCTACAATTACAATGGCTGCACCCGTACAAACCACTATATTTAATAATCTGTTTTGACCTTTGGTTAAACCTGCTGACATAAATTCTGTTTTTTAAATTTTAAAGATTTAGAATAATTAAATTAAGTACTAATTCTCTAGTACAATAGTTCGCAACAAGGGGTGTAAAAAAAGTTAATTAAAATTTTATTTTCTCATTTTTGGAGCCAAATCAATTACACAACGGAAACCAATGTATGATTTAGCTGTATCTTGGTATTCATAACTACGTGTACTCGTTTGCAAGAAATACCCTACATCTTTCCAGCTACCACCACGTACAACTTTTCTCTTCATTCTTGGAGGATCTTGATCTTTTGCATCATAACGCAAATCAGGACTCATGTCATGAACAAAATTGTAGGCACCTTCGTTGAAGTACGAATTAGTCCATTCTGCAACATTTCCAGCCATATTATATAATCCAAAATCATTAGGCCAATAGGCATCTGCTCTTACTGTGTAAAAACCACCATCTTCAGCATAATTACCTCTTCCTGGCTTAAAGTTTGCCAATAGGCAACCTTTTTTATTTCTTAGGTAGTAATTACCCCAAGGATACATAGAATTAGATCTTCCACCTCTTGCTGCATATTCCCACTCAGCTTCGCTTGGCAATCTGTAATCACTTTCAATTGCGAATTTCTTTTTTGCTAAGAAACTATTTTGTATATGCGTTCTCCAATGGCAAAAAGCTACGGCTTGTTTCCAATTTACTCCAACTACAGGATAATTACCAAAAGAAGGGTGAGAGAAGTAACGCTTTGTCATTGGTTCGTTGTATGCATAAGAGAAGTCTCTCATCCAAACGAGTGTATCAGGATAAATCTTTTGATCGTTTCTAAGGATGAAATTTTTTCTTGCAACACCTGCATTCTCTCTTTTTGCAGCTTCAGAGAGTTGAAAACTTTCGATACGATACACCAATTTGTCAGGATCTAAATCTGCTTTACCATATAAGCGATTATCAGGAGCAAGTATTAATTTATTTCCTAATTTTTCTAGGTTAGAAGCATCATACTTAATGGTTTTTGCTTTTACCCAATCAATAGCAATTGCAGAATCGCTCCCAGAACCTGGACCAGATTTGTAATATCCAAGTTCTTTAGCCGCTATCGAATCTCTAACCCAAACTACGAATTGTCTGTATTTATTATTCGTAATTTCGGCTGCATCCATCCAAAATCCAGGTATTGAAACTTGTCTATTTCTTGATGTAAATGAGAAATTAATATCCTCATCACTAGGCCCCATGTGGAAAGTTCCTGGCGGAACATACACCATTCCATAAGGAACAGCCATACTAGGTTTAGCTCCAGACATTACACCGTGGAGTTGACCATCGTCGTTAGCATCTTTAGACTTACTTTTTTTGAAGCAAGAGACTAAACTAACAGAAGAAGCAATAATTAAAACCAATCTAAAACGGTTTCTCATCATAAAAAACAATTAACAGGTAAACACAAATATATAATTTAAAGTGGTACAAGTACCAAATTAAAAAAAAATTAATAGTTTCAAATCAGGGGGTAGATGTACGTCAAACTTAAATTTTCTTAAAATTTGTTAACTAGTTTCTGTTTTCTATGGCAAAGATTATCTATAGACATGCAAAGTAAGGTTTTTTAAAATTATTGAACAATTTTTATGTTACTTAATTGCTAAAATACAAACACCGTTTGTAATTATATATTAAAAGTGCTTAAAAATAAAAGTTTGACAGACCGTTAAGTATTCATACTCAAAATAAAATGCTGAGTATAAAACAAAAAATAAGGGTTATTATATAAATGTCTGAGAATGACAGACTATTTATAATAACCTTTATCGTTGTAAAAATTGCTGTAATGGTTAAAGGGGTATTACATGAATGTATTTTACAATTTGAATGTTATACCTAACTTTCCTCCTGAAAATGCATTGCCACCTCCAAACTCAAGATTCAATCCGAATTTATTATTTAGATAGTAGCGTCCACCAATTTGACCAGCAACACCCAACTTTGAATTTTTATCTCCATTATAATTATTGGGAGACGACCAATTGTAGAAGCCAATATTTAGTCCTGCATAAAAATCTACGTTATTGGGTAAAGTAAATATTGTATTAAAATGATAATTCGTATTTACAGAAATACCAACTATGTTATGCCGAAATTTTACATTCTGAAAATTTTCTTGGTAGCTTCGAAAAGAAAACTCTGTACCAATTGTTACATCTTTATGAGCAGAATAATCTAATCCAATATAAATAGGAATTCCCCACTCTGAAAAACCAACTCCTGCATTTATTTGGTGTTTACCTTCAGATAAAGCTCCTTGAGCATAAATTATTTGAAATAAGCTAGCAAATGAAAATAAAAGTAATGCCGTAGTTTTTTTCAATAGATTTCTTTTTAATAAAGAATGGAAAAATATCAGCTAGTCTTTCGATTGAGCATCAGACTTAGATACCACATTGGCAATACCAAACTGAACTAAAGTACCTGCAATATTTTTTAAGAAATTGGCATTTTGCCCAACTAATAAAAACTTAACCAAAGAACCGCTTGCCATGCCAACTACATTATGCCATAAACTATTCTTTACAGCACTTGAAGAAGCAACATCTAAAATGGCATTTTTGAAAATGTTTACTGGTTTTAGGCTTTGATAGGTATGTTGAAACTGTAAACCCAGTTGCTTTATTTGACTTTGTTGTTGCTGTTCTAATAAACGTATTTGTTCTAATAAAGCAGTATGTGGTGTACTAATCTTGTTCATTGTTATTCAATTTAAGAATTAGTGCATTTAAAAGGGGCAATTTTATCCATTTGAATCTAAAAAAATATAACATCAATCCTAGTATTATATAACATAGTGCCATTATTAAAAATCCGTAATACAATTTACCAAGTAAGAGTCCAATATATAATGCTAGTGCAATAGTGATTAAAAGGAAAATGATTGCAATTATGCTTACAAACAATAATTGCATCATTAAAGTAGAAAATAAAGAAGATGTTTTTTCAATTGCTTGTAGTTTTAACAATTTTGAGATTGTTTTACCACAATCTTCTAACTGAAAAACCAATTGTTCAATAGCACTGTATTCCATAAAATTTGAACTAAAATTTATAATGCAATTTAGAAATTATGCAATTTCATTTTGCAAATCTTTCTTTGCATCCATCAACATATCTTTTTCTTTTTCTACCATCAATTGCACATCTTTTTTTACAGATGTATATTTATCTGCAATTGCATCTATTACATCACTTAATTTATCTTTTATATCGTCTAAATAATCCTCTCCTTTATTTGAGATATTTTTGCGTGTAACACTACCTTTTTCTGGAGCAAATAATACACCCAAAGCAGCACCTGCAGCTAAACCTGCTAAAACACCTAAAAAAACTTTACCTGAATTCATGATTTGTTGATTTTTATTTTAAAAAAAATTAATTGATAAATTTATCTCCCCTAATTAACCTAAATAGAATAGCAATGATGGCTATTACAATTAAAATGTGAATTAACGAGCCAGCACCAAATCCAAAAAAGCCAATTGCCCAAAGAATAACCAATATTAAAGCGATTGTGTACAAAAGATTACTCATAATATTTAGATAAGTATGATGTGAAAAATAAATTAAAGTGAGGTAAGTAGTCGAACCATTTCTGCTTTATCGAATCCTAATTTTATTTGAATATGGTTGAACATGTCGAAATAATTTCCATTCTCAAATAAAAAATCTTCATCTGTTAAATGAGGAAATTGTTCTTTCATCTTCATTTTTTGTTGTTCCCAATTACTGTTTCCAATATTGGTTTTATCTGTGTCGGATTTCATTACTATTGCATTGAAATAAGTAAATCTTAATACACTACAAAGTTGTCGCTTTTACTAAGGGATTTGTTATATAATTGCTAGGTATATTTATGAAATTTACATACTTGTAAAGTTGTACAACCAGATAAATTAAACAAACTGTAAATGCTGATTTAATTGCTTTTGTACAGTATGATGATGATATTTCTCAATAGTTAAACGAGCCATTAAATAACTTGCAGTAGATTCTGCACCTTGATTAAGATTAACATAATTTTCTTCTAATCCATCGTAACAGCCACCAGTACAAGGGTTATAAATAATTTGATGTAAATGGTTATTACCCAAAAACCAGCTAAAGGCAATTTGCATTTTATTATAATAATCTACATCACCCAAGGCATCATAAAACTTACTTAAAGCAATAACAGTATAAGCAACATCAATAGGTTGTTCACCACCAATTACCAATTGCTCTATCACGTTATTTTTATGAAGCCATCCTTTATTCGAAATAACTTGTATGCTATTTGAAGTAAATATTTTTGAGAGTAAAAAATCGAAAGATTGTTTAGCAATATTTTTATACACAATATTACCAGTACAAAGCCAGGCACACAACATGGCTTCTGGTAAAATACTATTTGCATAAGTTAAATAACTTTCAAACCACATCCAATCTTTAGTAGCTTCATGCTTATACATTTGAACAAGCCTATCTGATAAATGTGTGAGAACATCGGTATCATTTACAGAATTCATTTGCTTATTTCTGTAGTATAGCCCTTTTATAACAAAAGCCATTGCTCTAGTAGAATGTACACTATTTACTTTTAATAATGCTTTCTGCATAGTAGTTTGAGCTATGGTAACAAAATGATTAGGTAGTTGATGAGAAAGTGATAATAAATATCCTAAACCCCAAATAGCTCTGCCATTAGAATCGGCCAAATTGGTTGTAAAATTTTGATTGGTAAACTTTTTTTGATCATCAACATAATTTAAAAAGAATCCTTCTTTTTGCAAACAAAATTGTATAAACTGTAAATAGATACTGATTTGTGGAATAACAGATGTATCGTTTGATATTTGAAAATACTGACACATTGCAACCATTGCTCTTGCATTATCATCTAATGTAAACCCTGATGTAATATCTGGTTGATTAATAATTGCAAATTGAATAATACCAAAAGTAGTAGTCATTTTTTGAAGATGACTTAAATTAATTACAGGAATACTGTATTGTAAAGCTGCATATTGATGCTGTACTTTTTGAAAAAGAATTGCATGTGCAATAGCTGTGTTTTCCCAAGCGGTTGAGGCCATTTTGTGTAGAGCATTCGAACTAATTTCTTTTCGTAATGCATTATTATCGAGCAAATGTATAACAGCATTGGCCAACTGATTAGAGTTTTCAAAATCGATAATGATGCCTGTTTTATGAACCAATACTTCACAAGCATGTGGAATAGGTGTAGACACTATAGGACAACCACTACTAAGTGCATAAGAAAAAGTGCCACTAACAGCTTGATTCGGATTTTTTGAGGTAAATAAATAAATATCAGAAAGTTGCAAATACTCTAATAAAATTGGTAGTGGCAAAAATTGATTAATGAATATTACATTATTTTGAAGATGTAAATCAATCACTATTTTTTCTAAGAAATTTCTATACTTTTCTTGCTCATTTTTAATGACATTAGGATGTGTTTTTCCAATAATTAAAAAACAAACATCTGGATGTGTTTTAATTATTTCAGGCAATGCAAATAGTGTAGTTTCAATACTTTTTCCAGAACTTAATAATCCAAATGTTGAGAGTATTTTTTTTGACGAAAGGTTGTATTTACTTTTTAAAAAGTCCTTATTTTCATTTGCTACTAAATGGGTTCCATGAGGAATGATAGAAATTTTATGAATTGAAACATCATAATCTTTTTGTAAAATAATAGAAGCATTTTTTGTCATTACAATAATCGAATTTGCAATAGCTGCAATGCGTTGAACTTTCCATTTTAATGTTTCAGAAGGCAGTGGCAAAACGGTGTGAAATACAATAATTACTGGTTTTTCTAATGCTGTTAAAAACTGTTTAAAGTTGCCAGTAAAGTGTTCAAAAAAACCAAATTCATGTTGAATAACAACAATTTTTATTTGGTCGTCTTTATTAATTTTTCTAGCTAATTTTAAGAAGGCGAGTGGCTCATCTACATTTAACTTATAAGTGATATCGCTAGTGTATTGGTGTTGCTCGGTTGATGATTCGAGTGGACAAACAATAGAGCAAAACGATTGATTGAATTTAATATTTAAAGCTTGTACTAAATCTTGAGAATAAGTAGCTATACCACATTCTCTTGGAGGATATGATGTAAGGAAGAGAATGGCTGAAACACCTTGCTTACATACAGAAGATAAAAGCTTTGTAGGTTGTAGCTGTAATTGTTTAAAATCTAGTTTTACTTCTACAGTTGAAATAGTAGTTAATGCTTCTTTCATGAGGTATTTTTTCGGTAACGAAATAAATTGTACAAACGCAATTATTAATCCACTTTATATAACGACAATTCACTTAACAAATCTGATAAAACAATAGATGCACAAGCAATTTGCTCGTCAGCAGCTCCATAGTAAATAAATAAAGTATCATTAAATAAAGCAGCACCTGTAGGAAAACAAACATTGTTCACTTCTCCTTTTTTTTCCCAAGATTCTTGTGGGCTAAATAGCGGATAAGGAAGTCTTGATATTTCTTGTTGAGGATTAGTTAAACTTAATAAAGCTGCACAAGCAGAATAAACAAAACCTTCAACAGTATCGTGTACACCATGGTAAATGATCAACCACCCTTCTTTCGTTTCAATGGGTGGGCAACCTCCTCCTATATAGCTAATTTCATGATCAAATTTTGGAGATAGAATTATATGATTGACGAAATGTAAAAAATAGTTTCTCCAAAATTCAGGATTCAATTCATCAAAACTTTTTATTGCTACAACAACTTGTATATCTGGTTTTATACGATGCAAAAAATAAAAGAGACCATTAATTTTTCTTGGAAATAAAATAACATTTTTATCCCAAAGCAATTTGGTTTTATCAAAATTTTCTAGCCCTCTATCATGCTCATTGTATCGAAGATATTTTGGATTAATTTTTTGTTTTGTTTCGGCTAACAAACTAAATTCTTGATATGTAATTTGAGGTACAATTAATCCTTTTTTTTCGAATAATTTTAAATCGGTTGAAGTGGCTAATGCACCCAATGCGTTAATGCCATCGTAAGCAGTATAAGTTAAATAATATGTATCCTCTATACGTACAATACGAGGATCTTCCATACCATGTAATTCGTAATCGTATTCAGGATGTAGAATAGGCGTTTGCATTCGCTCTTGCAAATTCATTGGACCATCAAACTTGCAATAACCAATAGTAGAAAAGTTACCATCGGCAACAGCTCTATAAAACATATGTACAAAATTGCCTTCCTTAATAATAGCAGGATTTAAAACACCTTGGTTTTCGAAATCGAAATTTGTTTTACATAAAACAATTCCTTCTTTTTTAACTGATAGCATAATTATTCATTAAACACCTATTGGCGTTTACTCTTGAAATGATGAAATAAGAACACATTAAATAGCTTACGATAAAAAAGTATACTATACATTTTCTAAAGCAATTCTACGCCTGTGTTCTTTTAAGTTTTTAAAGAAGGTAGGTGTAAGTCCGGTAACTTTTTTAAATTGATAGGATAAATGAGCTACGCTACTATAATTAAGCTTGTAGGATATTTCTGTTAAATTCAACTCATCGTAAAGCAACAATTCTTTAACTCGTTCTATTTTATGAGCAATGATATAATTCTCAATAGTTGTGCCAGTAACTTCAGAAAATAAAGATGCAATGTGTGTATAATTTTGATTGAGCTTTTCGGCTAGATAGTCGGAGAAATTCATCTTTGGACTGTCTTCGCTGTAATGAACCATTTCAACAATTATATTTTTTACCTTTTCAATTAGAATAGATTTTTTATCATCCATTAATTCTAATCCCGATTTTAATAAGCCAGCTTTAAGACTTATTTTTTGCTCTTCAGTAATTTCATCTTTAATGTTTACTTCACCCAACTCTACAGAACCGTAATGCAAACCAAGTTTATCTAACTCAGATTTCACCATCATTTTACATCGAATAGATACCATATATTTTATGTAAATTTTCATGCAAAATCTTCTTATTGATTAATCATTCAGATACATTTTCGAAAGAGCCTAATAGATGTAACAATAGAATTATAGAATGCTTTTCTACAATGCATCTTCATAACCACTTTTTATAACTGTAGATATCATTTTAAACTGTTCTGTAGCATAGAAAAAATGACGAGTATGAGCTGGAATAATAATTCCTTCGCCCAATTTCAGTTTCAGCTTTTTTCCATCTAACTCAAGTTCGGCAATACCATCTATAATTTGAATGTAATTATCAAAAGGTAATGTTTTTTCTGCCAATTCTTCACCAGCATCAAATGAGCTTACAGTAACATTACCTGTTGTTTTTTTTATGATTGTTTTGCTTACTACAGCATTTGGTATATACTCTATAATTTCTACAATTATGTGAGCCTGTGATTTTTCTATATCAGAAGTGTTCATTTGCTATACATTTTATAATGAAACAACCTTATAAAGTTCTATTGCTATTTGCTATAAAACATTACATAATTTCTGTAATTATTTATATTTATACGAGTAACTTTTTGAGTAAAACTGCTTTAGGTAGATGAAGATTCTTAAGTTTCAGAAAAATGTATACCTCACAACTAAGAATGTTCAAAAGGTAACACAATTATTCTACAACCTTTTCAGTAATTATATTATTATTTTTCCGTTTTATTTTTTTTGCTGCAAATCCAATACCTGCTGCCACTAATAAAGACAATCCACCATCAATAGGTACATCATCTACATTGTCGTCGAATGAAGGTTGAGCCAATAATAACATTGGACTTAATAAAATAAAACAAGTAAATAAAAGTTGAAGTGTTTTTAATGATTTCATAGTTTTTTTATTTAGATAATACATGAGCATTTACCAATTGAATGCATATATGAATGTTTAAAAATTGGCTATAGATTTTATTGCTTTCAAAACAACTTTATTGTTTCCGTTAGCAACTTCAATAAAATATAAGCCAACAGGTAATGCACTATTAGATATGCTTGTTGTTCCAGAAAATTGTATGCCTAAGTTCTTTAGGGCGATTAACTGTCCATTTTGATTAAGCAATTTTACTGTTGTAGGAAATGCACCAGCATTTGCAATATTCAAACTAAATTCATTACTAGAAATTGTTGTTTGTAGTACTGCTTTGAAGGATGAGCCATCATCTATAAATGCTGATTGATTAGCTGTATTTTTTTGATATACCATTATTGTAAATCGGCTATTTATAGCTGTTTGATTAGTTGCATTAAAAGAAAATTCTAGAGCATCTTTTATAGGTACTAAGTATTGCTTGTTTAGTAGTTTGTCGTTTACTATAGCAACAACATTTTCAGACATGTTATGCATTTGAAACTTAAGCTTATAATCTGTTGCAGTTAAATTGTTTAAATACAATAAAATGGTATCATTGGTAAATTTCAACTGCCTACCATCGATGCTCAACAATTGATTTTTATTACTGATTGCAAAGTTTTCAAACGGATTACTAAACTTGTAAGAATCATCTTTACCAATACCAGCAGAGAAGTTTTTGTTAAAAGCCAATACAACACCATCAACCATCGTATTTTGCTTGTAGAGCCACATGTTTATTTGACTGTTTTTTAACAGATTATCTTCATTGAAAATTGCAGTTAAATTGGTAGAGTTGCCTTTAAATGATTCTTTAAACACAACTACAGGTGTAGCATTGGTTGTTTGTATAAAAACTGCTTGACCCGGTTGAATAAAATTATTGATTGAACTGTTATAAGTATTTGCAGGATCTGTTGGTGGGCTTACAATTCCACCACCACTAGCATTGTAAGATGCATAACCTCCTCTATTATTTGCACCATTAATACCAGCATCCCAAGCATAATAGGTACTACTAATTCCAGAGGTACTAACATCGTTAACTAAGCTATTCCAATTTACAGGTGCTGCAAAAGGGTTTCCTAACAATCCAAAATTTCCTACAACATTCGGCAAAGCTGGTACAGTACCAGTTCCGTATATAATATTACCAGATGGTAAAGTACCTGTAGCCCTTAAAATAGTTGCAGAAGCTATTTGACTAGAACTAGATAAATCTACTGAACGACTACCTCTAACAAAAAGTCGATATCCCATTCCTGCATCAAGCACTAAACTATTTGTATTAGCAATTCCTGAACCCCAACTTTGTGTTAATTCATTAAAAGTAAACAAAGAGGCAGCACCGGTATTAGTGGCATCAAAACCATTAAATTGATCAATAACTGCTCCTGAAATATGTGTACCAAAACCTGGATTAGGATTATCTGTTTTACTAACAGCACCTTCTTGCCAGTTACTATGAATACTATTTGTTGTTGTGACACCAGGTGATAAAAATCGATAGGCTTTTTTAGCTGAAATAAAACGTTCAACAGTAACATTAGTTGCACCACTTAAAGTTCCTGCAACATTGCCTATAATGGCAGTTCCTGTAGCATCGCTTTGTAAAGTAACAGATTGGTTATTAAAGTTTACCAAAACACCAGTACCTACTGTGAGCGAAGCTGTTGGTTTAATAACCAATGAAGCTCCAGTACCAATTTTAAAAGAAGCATTGTTTCCAGAAATAGTCCATGGTGCTCCAATAAAAGCATTTGAATTATTGAGGGAAAATATAACGTTAGAGGCGGTGAAAGAAGTAGGAAAATTTGTACCGCTACCATCTGTTTGGTTCGTCCAGCTATCTAGTAAAGAAATATCACTTCCTTGTTTATTATAGTAATTTAAAAAAGTACCAATGATGGTAAAATTATCTAAACGAGCAGTTCCTGTAGCACCAACAATACCACTATTAATAGCTATATCAGATGTATTCACAATTCTAAAATAAACTTCATTTTTACTTTCAATTGCTAGTATAGATGTAAGATCTACGCTAATTGTAGATTGTGTATTAGCAGTAGCTGCACTCCAGCTAATGGCAGTATTTGCAGTAATTACAGGTACAGTATAAGTATTGAAATCGGTAAAGGTAGTACCATTGGTACTGTATTGGAATTTGAAATTCGAGGGCCCTGTATTACTGCCTGTTTGATCGAAACTTACCGAGATGCCACTATAACCAGAAGTGGCAACTTGAAACTGATAATAATCGCCAATAGACCAGTTATTTGAATTGAAAGAGTGTGTAGAACCATTTCCATTGGGTGATGAATACACAGCAACAGGTGATGCATGAAAACCACTAGCAAAACCAGAACCAATTTCTGGAGAAAAATTACCAGCTGTAATAGGTTGTGTAGTTTCAAACGTCCATTTTGCTATAGTAGTTTGTGCAAGAACACTTACATAGCAACAAGCAATACATAGCAATAGAATGAACGAGTGTTTAAATGCTAAAATTTGTTTCATAATTCTTTAATTAATAGTAAAGTGAGAATAAGATTTGTGTAACAGTTTGATAAGGTAAAATTGGTTATTTGACAGATTTTGGATTTATATATTTACACATTTTTATTACATCATTTTTGTATTAATGATGCCACAAAAAAGGGGATTGTTCAAAAAACAATCCCCACACTCATCAAAAAATCAACCCAACCACATGACTATTTTATATAAGCTGTTTTTAACTCAACACGTCTGTTTTTTGCTCTTCCTAAAGTAGTAACATTAGAAGCAATAGGAGCAGCTTCTCCAAATCCTGTAGCTGTTAAACGAGACTCAACAATTCCTAAATCCATTAGATATGCTTTTACAGATTCTGTACGTTTTTGAGAAAGTGTTAAATTATAAGCATCCGTACCTTGACTATCAGTATAACCTTCGATAGTTAAATTTGCATTGTCATAACGTTTTAAAATTATTGAAAGCTCATCTAATTGAGATAAAGAGGCTACTTTCAATTTATCGCTATTTGTTTCAAAGAAAATTTTGCTTGCAATTTGTGTGATCTTTTTAATATCCTCTTTCGTAATTTCAGGGCAACCTCTATTGGCTATATTTCCTTTTACTGTTGGACAACGATCATCTATATCTGCAACACCATCTCCATCACTATCTGGACAACCTTTTAAACTTGCAATACCAGGAGCGTCGGGACAACGATCGTCTGCATTCATAATACCATCTTTATCGTTATCCATTTCACAACCAAATGAATTTACTGCAACTCGTTTTGCTGTATTAGGACATCTATCATCAATATCAGCAACACCATCTTCGTCGCTATCTGGACATCCTTTTAAAGCAACTGTACCAGACATTTCAGGGCATCTATCTTCTGCATCTGTAATACCATCATTGTCCTTATCTGGGCAACCATTCAAAGCAACTGTACCAGCTATTTCTGGGCATTTATCTTCTTTATCTGTAACTCCATCACCATCTTTATCTGGACAACCTTTTAAAGCAACTGTACCAGCAACATCAGGGCATAAATCAAGATAATCAGCAACCATATCATTATCACTATCAATTGGGCAGCCTTTTTTATCAACCTTTATCATAGCAGGCGTACCTAAACATTTATCGTATCTATCAGAAACACCGTCTTTATCATCATCTTTATTTTTACCCATGTTGAAAGTTAAACCAACACTATGAAAAAGATAAGAATCGTTATCATTGGCTTTAATGCCGTCTCTTTTATCTTCATTAGAGTACATGAATGTTTCTTGTATATTCAACATTACTGTAGGCCCTAACTTAAAGTTTGCACCTGCACCAAAAGAAGGTGCTATATAATCTACTTTTTTTTCTGTGATATTTAAATTTCGATCAAACAAAATAGCTCCACCTCCAACAAATAAATACGGACGAACTGGAGATTTTGGCCCCAATACATTGAATCGAAAATTTAATAACGCAGATGTAAACTCATTTCTAAAATTTCCATTAGAACGATTATAACCTAACGAACCTTTTGTAGCTAATAAGCTAACATCGAAATGGCTAGATAAATACCTAGATAACGATAATCCACCAAAGCCATAAAAAGGCATATCGGTTTTATAAAAATCGTTTCCTAAATCACCTTTATATTGAACAGCACCTCCATGTAAACCAATGTTCCATTTCTTTTCTTCGGTTTGAGAATGTAGCATAAATGTTACAATCAAACAAGCACTTAATAGTAATCCTCTTTTCATAATGTTGTGTATATTTAATAGAATACAAAGGTGTGAAACTTAGTATCTACAGGCGTTACATAACATAATCTATTTATTACATGATTCACAGAAACAAGGAATACTAAAAGAGAGATTGAATAAAAAAATTGATATAATAATTGTAAAAAAAGAAGATGCAATTCTATATCATTACAAATGATTACTATTATAGTAATCGTTTATTGAATGTTGAAAGTGGATTGATGATGGAAATGAAACCTTTATTCATATCCGCTTTTTATGATTGTTTGAATCATTTTAAAACGATCATTCGGATGTACAAAATTAGAAGCATGTGCAGGTATAACAATAGAATGCCCAGTTAACAATAAAGTAGATACACCGTTGATTACAATTTCGGCCTCACCTTCAATAATCTGAATAAAAGTATCAAAAGGTGTTGTTTTTTCTGTAAGTCCTTCTCCACTATCAAACGACATTACAGATACATTTCCTGTAGATTTACGTAGTATGGTTTTTATAACTACAGAGTTGGGTACATACTCAATTATTGAAACCGTTATATAGCCCTTTCCTTTTTCTATTTCGTTGTTTTCTTGCGTTTTCATAACCAGCTGTATTAATTTGGTGATAAGAATAAAAACAAAAAAGGTGGGAATAATTCCCACCAGATTTTGAAGATACGCTTATTATACTCAGATTATTTTTTATTATTAACACTGAAGTCTTTCAACGATTTACCTAAAGCATTCATATCGAAATTAAACTCTGTTTTAAACGACTCCCAATCACTATGATTTTTGTCGTAGTTATTAACTTTTATTCTTAAATTTTTGTTTTGCATTTCTAAATCATTCACTCTTTGAGTGTAAGAAGCATCCATTGATGTACCAGGCTTTTTAATATCTGCCCTTAATGCATTGATTCGTATTTCATTATTTTTTACGATAGCTTCTGCATCATTTTTAAATATTCGCCACTCTTCATCTGTTGCTGCTTTCATTTCGGCAACACTTTCATTTTTTTCAGCAACTTTTAAATCTTGTTGTGCTTTTTCTACTTTCGACTCGGCAGCGGTTTCTTTTTCAGCAGGCGTTTTACATGCTATAAAATTACTAACTACTATAACCGAGGCCATAGTGAGTATGAACATTGTTTTTTTCATTGTATTTTGTTTAATTGATTTTTTAATAAAATTTTTTCGAAAGGCTTCGATTATAATTCTTTCAAAATAACGTGTAACTCTTCTTTAGTTTTGCCCAACTTAATTTGAAGCTTGCCCAGCATTTCATCTTTTTTCCCTTCAACAAAAAGTAAATCATCGTCTGTTAGTGTGGCAAATTTTTGTTTCAATTTTCCTTTTTGTTCGTTCCAATTTCCTTCAATTGTAGTAGTATTCATGATGTACTTTTAAATGTGAATGATTATTATTTTACAAAGTTGCCAAAGCAAACTAGTTAGTGAATTATATAATTGTTTAATTAAATTATATGATTATGTGCTATGAAGAAAAACGAAAAGATTTTTATATGCCAAAAACAACCTTCATCATAATGAGTGCTACTAATCCCATCACAAAAAAAGTAACCAAAAACATGGTCATATAACTTGATAAATTATAATCGGTTTTAAAGATTCGAATCCGATGATTACGTTTGCCAAACAAAAAATGAGTAGCCCTATTGTTTAAGCTTTTAGTATGCATTATTAAATCTGACTTATCTCTTAAAAAAGCTTGAATACAGTTGCTAACATCTTCGTTAGAAGGCAGTATCAATATAGCAGCATTGGGATTTTTTTTATAAATGCGTTCCATCATAAAATTGCCTTCCACAGATTGATGCTGGTAATTAATTACTACAAAATTGGTTGTACTATCAAGGTTTTGTAATGCAAAATCAAACTCATTAAATGCGGTAACACTTAATAATTTTCCGAATTTATGTGTTAAATAATTTTGCAAAATATCTACTTGTGGTTGTATATACCCTATAATAAATAAATGCATCTCTTCTTGCTGAATGGCTTTTGTTTGCATGATTGCATTTTGTTTATTCTGTTAGGTGTAATCTGCTGTAAACATCAAATAGCTTATGCTATAATAGTATCAATTTCAGGTGAACGCATCAGTTCCATTTCTACTACAATATCAATTTCATTGCTCACCAAAATGCCACCAGACTCAGCAATACTATTCCAAACTAAACCCCAATTGCTTCTATCTATTTTACCAGTAACATTAAATCCTGCTTTTTCATTTCCCCAGCTATCCATTACCAATCCACCAAATTTTACAAGTAATTGCACATTTTTAGTGATACCATTCATTGTTAATTCGCCCCATAATTCATGCCATGCATGATTTTCATTTTTTGTTATTGTGCTAGACTTAAAATTTATTTGCTTATGTACATCTGTATTTAAAAAATCGGCATTCATTAAATGCTCATCCCGTTTTTCGTTTCCAGTATCAATAGAAGTGGTATCAATCCAAACATCAATTTCTGCAGTTGTAAAATCTTTATCTGTTGTATAAATGCTTGCGTCGAAGGCATTGAATTTGCCATGTACATGTGTAATCATTAAATGCCTAACACTAAACTGAATACTGCTATGTGCTTTATCTATTAACCATTTTGTTTCGTTGGACATGCTATTTTATTTATACGTTTTGTACTAAAAGGAAAATATGGAGAAACTACTGAAGATATCTTCTTAATATCCATGCATTGGCTTCATGTTCTTGTGTTAGTTTTGTGAACAAATCGGCCGTACCGATATCCTTTTTTTCGTCTGTTATTTCTTCAACCTGTTTACGCAATAAAGTAGCAATTGCTTCATGATCGGTTAACAAAAGTTTCAGCATTTCTTTTTGTGTTGGGTAAGAATTAGGCATTTCTTTTAGTTGCGTATGTTGCAAAAATTCTTTCATAGTGCCAATGGTTTTGCCACCCAATTGATTAATACGTTCTGCTACAATGTCTATGCTTTTTTCTAGTTCTGTATATTGTACTTCAAATAGTTTATGTAATTCCATAAAACTTTCTCCAGTAACATTCCAATGAAATTTTCTTGTTTTAATATAAAGTATCATTTCGTCTGAAAGTATAGCAGTTAACAATACAATACTTTTATCTAAATGCTTACTAGACATGCCAATTGATGGTTTCATATTTATTCTTTAATCGATGAAAAAAATTTGAAGTAAGCAGACAGCAATGTTTTGTATAACTGTAAAGTTGACTATAAATAAATCCAATCTGTTATACAATTGCAACGATGAATTGTATAATTATAATGAACGAGATATAGAAGGTCATTTACTCTTTTGTGTCAATGTTTTTTTGAAGAGAAGCTTTTTTATCGGCCTCTTTTTTCTTTAGCTCAGCTGCTTTTTTTCGTTTTTGCTCGGCAGCTTTTTCTTTCTTTTTAAAATATCCTCTCAATAAAAAATTACTTTTTGCAGCTTGCATATTTTCGTCGAGTCCTTTACTACTTTTCTTAAGGTTTACAATAGTTTGACTAATATTATTAGCTATTGTAGGGTCTTGAATAAGCTTACCCAAAGTACCATTTCCACTATTTACCTTAATCATTATTTCTGCCAATTCTTCTGTAATTATTTCTGCATTTTCGGCTGTAACTTGTAAGCTTTTAATTATTACATCTGTTTCTACAGGTTCGGCAGAAGCAAGCATTTGATTGTCTTTTACAACTTTTGCATTAGAAGATCCTTGAGAAATGGTAAGCATTTTATCTCCGATAATTCCGTCAGAACCAATTTGAATTTCTGAATCTGTTTTTATAAACTGTTGAATTTCTTTTCGAACTAAAATATTTACTTTAACAGTAGAGTCGTTGATAATAGTAAGCTGATCGACAGTGCCAACATTGATACCAGAAAAACGCACATTATTTCCAACTTGTAATCCGCTTACATTATAAAAATGAGTAGTTAAATTAAATACAGGATTAAACAAATTTCTTTGTTTGCCAATTACAAAAATTGCCAACAGAAACAAAGCAATACCACCACTTATGAATAGTCCTAATCGTACTTTAAAATTGGAAGTATGCGTATCCATAAAATGGGTAATTAATTATTTTAAAAGGTAAATTTTATTCACTAAAAAAAGCCTTTATTAATACATCATCAGACGATTGAAATGATTGCAAAGAGCCTGTTTTATACACTTTTCCGCCTTCCAACATCAATACTCTATTGGCAGTATGTTTTGCACATTTAATATCATGTGTTATAATGATAGAAGATGTTTTGTATTTTGTTTGAACAAGATTAATAAGTTCACTAATTTCAAAGGATGTGATAGGGTCTAAACCTGTAGTAGGTTCATCGTACAACATAATGGAAGGATCACTTACTAAAGTTCTTGCCAGGCTAATACGCTTTTTCATTCCTCCTGAAAGCTCTGATGGCATTTTTAAAAGTGCATCTTTTAATCCCACATTTTCTAAAACTGATAACACTTTTTCAGTTATCTCTTTATCGTTTAAGTTGCGTTTAATTCTACGTAATGGAAATTCAATATTTTGCTGCACAGTCATAGAATCGTACAAAGCTCCACTTTGAAATAAGAAGCCAATTTTTTGTCTGAATATACCTAAATCAGTTGCATTAAATTGTGTAACATCTTCATCAAAAACTTTTATTACACCTGCATTGGCAGTGATTAATTGAACAATGCATTTAATTAAAACAGACTTGCCAGAACCAGACTTACCTAGTATCACTAAATTTTCTCCGTCTAATAATTTCAATGAAATTTTGTTTAAAACGATTTGACTACCGAAAGATTTTTCAATATCAATAAGTTCTACAACAGCCTTTTCAGAAGGCTTAATTGTATTTAGAGTTATATCGTTTATAGAATTTATCATGAGCTAAGCATATCGGTAATTTGAACAGCAATCATATCTAAAACTATCACTAAAAGAGATGATAATACTACAGCAGCATTGGCAGCTTTCCCTACACTTTCTGTACCTTTTCCAGCATTATAACCTTTATAGCAACCTACCAAACCTATAACAGCTCCAAAAAAGAATGTTTTAATGAATGCAGGAACAAAATCCATAAATTCTACAATGCTAAAAGCTTGTGAATAGAAAAGAACAAATGTTACATCACCTTTAATATTTGCCCCTAACCAACTACCTATAATACCTAAAGCATCTGCATATAACACCAATAGAGGAATCATAAAAACAGAAGCCCAAACCCTAGTTACAACTAAAAATTTAATAGGGTTGGTTGATGAAACTTCCATAGCATCTATTTGCTCTGTAACCCTCATAGAACCTAACTCTGCACCCATTCCTGAACCAATTTTTCCAGCACAAATTAATGCTGTAATTACTGGCCCCATTTCTCTAATTAAAGAAACAGCAACCATACTTGGCAACATATTTACAGCACCAAAATCTACCAAAACGGGTCTTGATTGTATGGTTAAAACCAAACCCATAATTGCACCAGTTAAGGATATAAGTGGTAAGGTTTTAAAACCAATTTGAAAACATTGATTGGCAAATTCTTTCCACTCAAAATGTTTAGAAAACGTTTCGCTAATGATATGTTTTATAAATAAGAAAACGTCTGCAACAATGGTAAAAGCATTAGAAATACCAACTGGCATTTTCCAATGTTTGCTTATAAAAAAAGACATATTAAAATAACAATTTGATGCTGCTTATTTAATGACTAAACAATGAAGAATAAAGTATTTACCAACTATTTTATCGAACAATAATTCTATCTAATTGGTGGTTAATTTTTTGTAACAATGTGAACTGTTTTTCTTGTGTACCAAAAAGGGTTTTTATTTCTTCTTCTAACAATAAATCTATTTTTTGATGCAAACTTCTTATTTGCATTTCGGCTTTTAAATTGATAAGATAATCGTTTTCATTTCTAACTCTATCTTTCTCTTCTTGCCTATTCTGGCTCATCATAATTACAGGTGCTTGAAAGGCTGCAACACAGGATAAAATTAAATTCATCAAGATAAATGGATAAGGATCGAAATGATAATAACCAATAGAAATAACATTGAAAACAATCCATAAAACAATGATGATACAGAACAACATAATAAAACGCCAACTACCTCCAAAACGAGCAACTTTATCAGATATTTTTTGCCCTTCGGTAATAATTTCAGTTGGAGGATTTAGTAAATTATGTACAATAAGTTGTTCTTCTTTAATGGCACTTTCAACTATTTGGTGCAACTTATTTAAATGCTCATTTTCTTCTTGTCTAATTTGAGTTTGTACATTGGTCTTCATAGCGTTAGTTTGTATTGTAAAGTTGAACTTTATATACTTAAAAAACTTACACAATTACAATTTTTTATTATATTATTTTCATACTGCATTATTTACAAACTAAAACTTGGGAAGTATACTTTTACGTTTCAATACTTTCACTAATTCATACCAAAAAACAGAAACAAAGGCGGTTACAAAAACAATAGACAATTGAAAAATATTCAGTAAAACCAGTTGAAAGAAATGGGTAACTGGTGTAATAAACAATAGCATTAGTACAATGGCTATAGTAATAGCAATAATAATAAACACAAAATTGTTTTTGTACTTAAGTGTTACAAATACGGAGTAATAAAACGATCGATTAATGAGTGTTAAGAAAATATTAGCACTAATTAAAAACAAGAAAACCATGGTTCTTAAAACCAACTCACTATATTGTTGATATAGTGCAAATTGATAGATAAACATTGCCCCAATAGTAATTATTATACCTTGAATAATACTCGTTGTAAGTTCTTTCCAATTAAAAAAAGTAGTTGTTATAGGTCTTGGTTTTTGCAACATTGTATTTTTTTCAATTGGCTCATTTTCATAAATAATAGAGCAGGTTGGCCCCATGATTAATTCGAGAAAAATGATGTGTATAGGAGAAAAAATGTTAGGATATTTCCAAGCTAAAACCAATGGAATAAATACGGTAAATATGATAGGAATGTGAATAGATATTATGTATTGAATTGCTTTTTTAAGGTTTACATAAATTTTTCTTCCCATAGTAATGGCATCTACTATTTTAGACAAATCGTCTTCTAATAAAATAAGCGATGCTGCAGATTTAGCAATTTCAGTTCCCTTTTTTCCCATAGCAATACCTATATGAGCAGCTCTTAATGCAGGCCCATCGTTTACGCCATCACCTGTCATTGCTACAATTTCGTTTTGGCTTTTTAATGCATTAATAATTTTTAATTTTGCTTCTGGAAACATTCTTGTAAATACGTTGGTAGCAGCAACTTTCTGTTGCAAATCGGTATCAGACAATTGCATTAATTCGTCGCCAGAAATACTTGTTTCAAATCCTTTAAATCCGATTTGTTTTGCAATTGCAGCAGTGGTTGTGGCATTATCTCCGGTTATAATTTTCACTTGAATTCCTGCTTGATAAAATGCTTTCAATACCGACTGAATATTTTTTTTAGGAGGATCGTAAAAAGCTACCAATCCTTTAAAGCCAAATGGTAATTGTTGTTGTTTTTCTGGAAACGCTTGTTCGGAAAATATTGCTATTGCTATTCCTAAAACTCTATATCCTTCGTTTGCTAATTGGTTAATGGCGTTTAGTATAATTTCTTTTTCTTGTACAGATACATTACAAACTTCTATGATTGCCTCTGCTGCTCCTTTTGCTGCTACAATTCTCTTGTGTTCATTGTTTTCAAAAATATGTGTCATCATCGGAGGCTTTCCTTCCAACGGATATTCATGTATTAGTTTATACAATGTACGTTCATCTTTATCGTTAATTTGTTTATATACTTCATGTAATGCTATTTCCATTGTATCGAAAGGAATTGGCTCACTGGCCCACATAGCTAACTCTACAACTTCTTTTTCTAGGGCAGTCTTTATTTCATTGGCATTCACTATACTATTATTTGCCATTACAAATATTTTCGCCAAACTCATTTTATTTTCAGTAAGTGTACCTGTTTTATCGGTACAAATAATAGTAGCACTCCCTAATGTTTCAACGGTTTTCATTTGCTTTACTACAATACCCATTTTCATTAATCGCCAAGCACCCAAAGCCATAAATGTGGTAAATGCTACAGGTATTTCTTCGGGTAAAATACTCATTGCCAATGTGAGTGCTTTTAATAAACTATCTACCAAACTACGAGATGCTACATAATTAAAAACCCATACTATTACAAATACAAGTGCACCAGCAATTGCCATTTTTTTTACAAAATTTATTATTTGCTTTTCAAGGGGCGTTTGTTCTTCTGGTATTTCTTCTATGCTTTTACCAATTTCGCCAAGTTTTGTTGTATTTCCAATGGCGGTAACTGTTGCAATAGCCAATCCTGAAGCTACCGAACTACCTTTAAATACAACTGCACTTTCTGAATTTTTGTCTTTAGTAATAGCAAACGATTCGCCAGTTAAAATAGACTCATTAACACTAAAATCGTTTGAATGAATAATGGTTCCATCGGCTGCAATTAGACTTCCTTCTTCTACCATCATGCAATCTCCTATCACCAACTCTTCACTTGTAATTTCAATGATTTTGCTTTCTCTAATTACTTTACAATGAGGTTGGGTAAAGGTTTTGAGCTTTGATAATGCATTTCTACTTCTTGCATCTTGATATAAAGAAATAGTAGCTTCGAAAATAATGGCTGCGGTAAGAAAAATGGCATTACCCATTTCTCCACTTATAAAATAAATACTTGCAGCAACAAATAAAATGATAATCATAGGATCTTTAGCAAGGTTTTTAACAGCACCCCAAAATCCATTTTCATGCTTAAACGCTAATTTATTTTCTCCATACTTTGCTCTAGCCTTTACAACTTGTTGCTTAGATAAGCCTGCTATATTAAAATGATTAGCCAACATGAAATATATTTTTTAGTAAAATGAAAATTGCTTGTTTCTTTTACTATGTATACACTTTATTGTGTTTATTTCAAGAACCTTTTGAATAGGTTTATAATAGTAAATAAAAAACTGTTACTTTTTTTGTGGTTGATGATTAATGGCATATTTGGTTAATAATCCATCTAAAGAGTCATTATAATCTTTTAAATGTTTTAATTGAACTGCCGGATCTTGTTCGTCTGGTATTGTCACTGGCATTTCATTTATAAATTCTGACAACTCAGGATAATCTACATTTATCTGCAAGGTTTTTTCTATAATTTCATCGTTGATCTGTTGCTTTGTTTTCATAATTATAGCTTATTAAATATTGAATGGTATGGACAAAATCAATAAAAGCATTAGCTATATTGAAGTACATAAAGATGACTCTTATGGTATTGAATTCTTTATACAATTCTTATAATTAGTTACATAATTGGCAAAAAAAGCCCCATCCTAATAATAGAACGGGGCTTACACTTAAAACAACCAAAACAAAGGTTAAAATGCGTATTTATTATCTGTTATCATTTTTGATGCAATTCTACGTCTTGCATCTTTTGAGTTAAATGGTTCTGTTTTTGTAAATCTTTTCAACCCAATATGCATCATTCTCAATTCATCACCGTCTGCAAAGCTATTCAAAGCATCTTTTCCTGCCTTATTTATTCTATCAGCGGCATCATATATGTACGTTTTTACAATATCTGCTTGAACCGATGAAGCGTCTAATCCATTTTTCTCAACTAATTTCAATAGTCTTAATAGTGCACTTTCAGCATGAAAAGTTTCAATAGCCATATCTGCAATATTCATTAATACCTCTTGTTCTTTATCTAATTGCATCATTAATTTTTGAACTGCAGCTCCTGCAACCATTAAAATAGCTTTCTTGAAATTATTGATGTATTTAATTTCTTTGGCAAAAACACCTTCATCTTCACTATTAAAATCAGGAATGCTCATTAACTCTTTCTGCACATTCATTGCTGGCCCCATTAAATCTAACTTGCCCTTCATGGCACGTTTTAATACCATATCTACAGTAAGTAAACGATTAATTTCATTAGTGCCCTCGTAAATACGATTAATACGACTATCTCTGTAAGCTTTACTAATCATGTACTCATCGCTAAAACCATTACCACCATGTATTTGAACGCCTTCATCTACCACAAAATCTAACACTTCACTACCAAACACTTTAAGCATGGCACATTCGATAGCAAACTCTTCTGCTGCTCCTAAAACTGCTTGGTTAAAAGGTACTCCTGCATCTAATAATTCGTGTTCTTTCTCATCAATCCATTTAGAGGTACGGTACAAAGCACTTTCACACACCCACAAACGAATACACATTTCTGCTAGTTTGTGTTTAATAGCTCCAAACTTAGAAATAGGTAGTTTAAATTGTTCTCTAGTATTGGCATATTGTACCGATGTGGTAGCTGCTCTTTTTGCTCCACCTAAGGTAGCTGCATCTAATTTTAAACGACCAATATTTAAGATATTAAATGCAATTACATGTCCTTTTCCAATTTCGCCCAAAACATTTTCTACAGGTACTTTACAATCTTGAAAATACAGTTGTACAGTAGACGACCCTTTAATGCCCATTTTATGTTCTTCCGGTCCTTGCGTAAATCCTTCAAAACCACGTTCTACAATAAATCCAGTAAACTTATCGCCATCAATTTTGGCAAATACAGTGTAAACATCTGCAAAACCACCATTGGTAATCCAACATTTTTGACCATTTAAAATATAATGCGTTCCTTCTGCATTTAACGTTGCTGTTGTTTTTGCACTTAAAGCATCACTTCCACTGTTAGGTTCCGTTAAACCATAAGCACCTTTCCATTCTCCACTTGCTAATTTGGGAATGTATTTTTGCTTTTGTTCTTCTGTGCCAAAATATAAAATTGGTAAAGTACCAATTCCTGTATGTGCAGCAATGGCAACACTAAAAGAATGACCACCACCTAAACCTTCATTTACAATGGTAGAAGTAATAAAATCTTTACCCAATCCACCATATTCTTCAGGAAAAGAGGTAGAAAGTAAACCTTGTTCACCTGCTTTTTCCATTAGAGATGGCATTAAACCAGGTTCTAATTTGTCTATTCTTTCAACAATCGGTAATATTTCTGTGTCTAAAAACTGTTGACACATATCCATTACCATCGATTGTTCTTCATTAAAATCTTCAGGAATAAATGTTTCGAATGGATTGCTTTGTTTAATTATCCACTCTCCTCCTTTTAATGTGGTGTTTTGTGTAGTGGCACTCATGGCAATTGTATTTTAAAAATGATTGATATGGCTAAGCGTTTTCTTATGTAGTTAGGTTATCGTAAACTTTTTGAAATACATTTTTTACAACATCAATTTCTTCTTTTGTAATCCCTACCAACGCTTCTTGCATGGTTTGATTGGCTAAATCTATTGTACGCTGTTGTAAATCTTTTGCATTTTCTGTTAAACAAACCAAGTTTATTCTTCTGTCTGTAACCGATGGTTTTCGTATTACCAAATTTTGCTTTTCTAAATTGTCAATTAATCTTGTAATACTAGGTTTATCTCTAAACGTTCTATTACATAATTCTTGCTGACTCAGACAATCTTCTTTCCACAAATGATATAATACGCTCCATTGTTCAATGGTAATTTCTAATCCATCGTTTCTAAAATTCTTCTGCAATCTTCTTGCCACAGCTGTGCTAGCCATGCCATTAATTACGCTATATAATTCTCCTCGTTTAAATTGGTTGTTTGACATATAGTTGTTTATGCAACTAATCAAAGATAAAAGGTTGTTTCGAAATTGCCAATATTTGTTTCGTTAAATTATGAATTGTGTAAAATGGCAGGGCGTTCGGATATTTCGTGATAACACAAAACACCGTCGGCAAAATAATGTGCAACCAAGCTTTTACGAGTTTGCTGTTGATTTGTAATAGGTGAACCACCATGCAATAAATTGGCATGCCAAATAAATACATCGCCTTTTTTAGGATAAAAAAATGAAGGAGCTAATTTATTTTTCTGAATAACAGCATCGATAGCAGCTTCGTAATTTTCGTAATGATGTTTACCCAAAAAAAGAGCATTATTACCACTATCAAAATGCTCACTCATTACATAGGGAAGTTTATGACTACTAGGGTAATATACCAATTCTCCACTACCTTCAACAACATCTTCCAAAGCAATCCAAATGGCTGCTAAATAACCTAAGGGTTCTGTTGTCATATGTACACTATCACTATGTGGTTTTTGTTCACTACCGTAAATAAAATTGATTGTTTGAAAAGGGATAGCCTTTTTTTGAAAAATAAAGGATAGTATATCAACAATTAAAGGATTATTAAACACATTATTGATAACGGGACTTTGCTTCCAAGCGTCCATAATTTTTCTTCCTGTGAAATTAAAATCAACAACTTGTTTTTGTTGCAATAAATCAATTTCATGATTAATATCATCAACCACATCAGCAAATAATGAAGGAATAATTAAAAAACCATTTTCACGCCATTGTAATAGTTGCTCTTGGATTTCTGTAGAAAATTTTGAAAACCCTGAATGATTTTTAATGGTTTCATCTGTAACAGAAGGAACATCCATCCATGGCAAATCGTTGCTCCGATTTTGTATATGCCTATGGGCTAAACTTTGCCAAAGAAAACGCCTAATTTTAAACTTTTTGTAAAACAAGCGATTGGCTTTTAATTGATCAATATGCAATAAATTGTAAAAATTATATACCAATCGAAGGCTGCGTAAAAAGCCCGTGTATTTTTGAATCCATTGTTTCATGCAATGAAATTACGTATATTAATCAAACCATATGCTCATATCATATAAAGCATCTAACATACATTTTTACAAATTTGGTGATGGCAACAAAATACTGCTTTGTTTACATGGATATGGTTTAGATGGAAGTTCGTTCGATATAATCAAAGAAATTTTGAGTGAAGAATATACCATCATTGCTTTTGACTTTCCTTATCATGGATTAACGCAATGGAACTCTGCCAGTACTTTTTTACCAATTGACATTATTGAGATTGTAAAAAAAATTATACCAATAAACAACAGTCAAAAAATATCAATTCTTGCGTACAGCATGGGCGGAAGAGTTGCACTACAATTATTAGAAGATTTTCCTAAGTTAATAGAACAATTGGTTTTATTAGCCCCTGATGGATTACACAAAAACAAATGGCAATGGATTGCCACACAAACGCAAACAGGAAATCACTTATTTAAATTTACCATGAAGCATCCACAATGGCTATTTGTACTGATTCAGATGATAAACAAATTTGGACTACTGAATAAAAGCATTGTAAAATTTGTGCACCATTATATTGATGATGAAAAAGAAAGGATGCTTTTATATGATAGATGGAACATTATGAATAAGTTTAAACCCAATCTCAAAAAATTACAAACCATTATTGCCACAAATAAAATTCCTGTAAAAATGCTTTTTGGAAAATTAGATAGAATTATTGTTGCAAAAAGAGGATATGCATTTCAAAAAAACATTCCTTTTATTATGGTAGAAGAAATACATGCAGGACATCAATTATTACAACCAAAACATACCGCACAAATAAAGGCTTTGTTTAACAAGTAAACTGTTTCTTTGTAGATATGTGGATGATTTTTTGCTTCTTTATTTGCCTATTTGTGCTGTACCTATTACTAATGCTAGTGTATAGGCATTATTTTATTCAATTAAAGCCCTTTGAATTCAATAAAAATATCGCTCCAAATAAAGGTTTCACCATTATTATTCCTGCAAGAAATGAAGCCGAAAACATAGGAAACTTATTAACATCAATTGTACAACAAAATTATCCAACATCTTTATGGGAAGTGTTTGTAATGGACGATTTTTCTACCGATGAAACAGCAAATATTGTAACTACATTTCAACAACAACATAGCAATATTCATTTAGTAAAACTTGCAGAAGAAATAGGCAATAAACCCATTAATTCTTACAAAAAAAAGGCTATTGAAATTGGCATTCAAAAATCTACAAAAGATTGGATTGTAACTACCGATGCTGATTGTTTTGTTAATAAAAATTGGCTATTGAGTTACAACCTTTACATACAACAAACAAATTCGGTTTTCGTAGCGGCACCTGTAGTTTTTACAAATAATGGAAGTGCTTTTCAAAGCTTTCAGTGTATTGATTTTATGGCTTTACAAGGTATTACTGCTGCTGCAATTTCAATGGGTATTCATGCCATGTGTAATGGTGCAAATTTGGCTTATGAGAAATCTGTTTTTTTTGATGTAGGTGGCTTTAAAGGAGTTGATAAAATTGCTAGTGGTGATGATATGTTTTTAATGAAAAAAATTCAAAATAAATATCCCAAAAAATTGGGCTATCTATATCATCAAGATGCAATTGTAGCAACAAAACCAATGGAGACAATGGGTGGTTTTTTTAACCAAAGAGTACGCTGGGCTAGCAAAACAAACAGCTATAAAGAAATAGCTACAATTGTTGTTTTATGGGCTGTTTTATTGGTAAATATTGGTTTGGTAATATTACCTGTTATAGCGTTTATACATTTGAATGCCTTATTTATTTGGCTTGGCTTAATGGCAATAAAAACCTTTGTTGAAGCCATATTTGCTGTAAAAATTGCACGTTTTTTTTCAATAGAATTAAGGTGGTGGTACACATTGCTACAATTTCCACATGTATTGTATACTAGTTTAGCTGGCTGTTTTGGTCTATTTTCAAACTATCAATGGAAAGGCAGGAAAGTAAAATAATTAATCTACATTATTTAACCTTCAATTTTACAAACACAGTTATCTTCAACAAGTGAAAACAAATAATCAAACATCTACTATCATGCAGCGGCTAATGCAAAATAAGTTGGCTGTAATAGGTATTATTATTATTTGTATAAACGTATTGGTTGCCATTTTTGCATACATTATTGCTCCAGATAATACAGTAAATGCCAATAGAATTATTCCAGAAATTGGCAGTAAAAAACAAGGGTTTCATAGTCAGTTTTTATTAGTCAATAGAAATACTGAACAGCAATCTTCAACTTCTAATTTAACTACATTATTTTCTGGTAAAATTGATTCGTATCAATGGATTCCTATCCTTCAATCGAAACAAATAAAGGATAGTATTTTTTTTGAAAAATATATCGACGAAGGAGTTACAGAAGCTAAATCAATTCATCTTTCAAAAGTTGGAAAGCAAAGAATAGTAGAACAAACTTTTGTTTTAGGTACTGATAAATTTGGTAGAGATATGTTGAGTAGGCTCATCATTGGTTCTAGAGTTAGCTTAAGCGTTGGCATTATTGCTGTTTTTATTTCACTATCAATTGGTATAACATTAGGGGCTTTTGCAGGCTATTTTGGTGGATGGATTAATAACTGCATTATGTGGCTTACTAACGTTGTTTGGAGCATTCCGACATTGTTATTGGTATTTGCAATTACACTAATTCTTGGTAAAGGATTTTGGCAGGTGTTTATTGCTGTAGGGTTAACTATGTGGGTGAATGTAGCTAGATTGGTGAGAGGACAAGTACTTGCAGTTAAAAATCTAGAATATGTTCAAGCAGCGAAAGTGTTGGGATTTAGTAATATGAGAATTATTTTCAAACATATTTTACCAAATATTTTAGGTCCTGTTATGGTAATTGCTGCCAGCAATTTTGCATCGGCCATTGTGGTTGAAGCTGGTTTAAGCTTTTTAGGTGTTGGCGTGCAACCACCACAACCAAGTTGGGGATTAATGATTAAGGAAAACTACAATTTTATAATTACCAATAGACAATTATTGGCACTTGCACCTGGTATAGCCATTATGCAATTGGTTTTAGCTTTTAACTTGGTTGGCAATGGATTAAGAGATGCAATTAATGTAAAAACAAATTAAGGGTTTAAAAATCAGCTTCAATAGCTCATCTTTAAACCCTTAAAACAGTATATTTAAATTCCTTATGCTTTTTTATTCGCTTCAGCAAGATATTTATCTAAAGCCGAAACCATACTTGGTGCTTGTGGTGCAGGTGCTTTAATACCAATTTCTAATCCTGCATCTTCTACTGCTTTTGTTGTATTTCCACCAAATGCACCGATAACAATATTTTTTTGCGTAAATTTTGGATAACTGTCATACAAACTTCTTACACCACTTGGTGTGAAAAAGCAAATAACATCAAATCCATTTTTTTCCATCACTTCCTTAATGTCGTTGCTTACACTTCTGTACATAAATGCTAGTTGAAAATCGCATTTATGACTTTTAAACCATCCAACAATTTCATTGTCCTGCTGATTTTCGCTACAAACGTATAAAAAGCGTTCGTTTTCTTTGTGCTTATTAATTACATCAAGCATACTTTTATTTGTGCCATCGGCACCATAAAAAACTTTACGTTTTCTATACAAAATAAATTTTTGCAAATACAAGGCTACTGCTTCTGTAGTACAGAAATATTTCGTTTCTTGATTAATAGTAATTTTCATTTCCTCACAAGTACGAAAGAAATGATCGATGGCATTTCTACTGGTTAAAACAACGGCAGTGAATTGAGTAATATCAATTTTTTGCTTGCGAAATTCTTTTGCATGGATGCCCTCAAGCCTAATGAATGGATGAAACACCAATTCAACGCTGTATTTACGTTCAAGATCGAAGTAAGGCGATTTTTCGCTTTCTGGTCTTGGCTGAGAAATCAATATTTTTTTGGGTGTTTTGCTGGCTGCTACTGCTGCACTTTTTACTCCTTTCGTTACCATGCTTTTTATCTAATATTTTGCAAAATTAAATGGTTGCACCTATAAAATTAAATACTGCTTTATAAATTAATGCAAGCGGTAATATTTCAAAGCTGCAAAGGTATAGAAAAAAGTGTAAGGCATTCACATTCAAATCGCTACGAATATTACCAAGCGTTACTAAATACCTATACAACAATCCTCCACCAATTAAAAAAAGTGACACAATAAAGGCTATTGTTGCTATATCACCACCTGAAAATGCGATTATTAAAATAAAAGGAATTAATAAAATGGCAATTATTTTGTTACTTAAAAAAACAATAAATATGTAGGTATTTGCTGCTTCTGATGAGTTAAAAATCCATCCAGAAAAATAAAGAAATAAAAATTTTAATACATATACAACTATCAATAGCGAAACTGTACATAGCAATAACCACCAAAAATCTAGTTGTACCCATGCTTTATTTGTGGCCACAATTGCCAAGTACATACCAAATGATAATACAAAAACAATATTTAATAATAATGAGGCTAAATTGTTTTGAGAAAGTTGATCTCTTGTTTGTTTTTGACGAAACGATGTTTGAAAAAAAACGCTAAACATATTGCCAAAATATTTTGGAAATACAACTTTTATAAATGCAACTAAACCTACAATACCCAATAGTGCATAAAACAATTCATCTTTAGATTGATGTTTTTTCTCAATATCTACTTTAAATGAAGGTGTAGAAAACACAGGAAAATACATATCTGCAATTATATGGCTGTATGTAGAAGTATCTTTTTTAGGTAATAAAGCCAATGCTTTTTGCTTTTGAATAGAATCGTTTCGTAAAGAATCTATCAATTGTTTAGCCAACAAAGTAGAATCTGTTTGGATTAAAGTATCTAATACAGCTACGCTTACAGAATCTACAACTTGTTTTTTAGGCTGTTGAATTGTTGTTAAACTATCTTTCTTAACTACCGTTTTTTTGATTGGGGTAATGATTTTGTTTTGTAGCGGTTTTACGGGCTGTTGTTTTTCTATGGGTACAATACTATCTGCTTGTGCAATTGCTTTTTTGCAAAAACAAATCAACAGCATTGTACATAAAAAAGCAGTAACTATTTTCATTTGTGGCAAAAATAAGTGTTTATAAAAGCAGATTTTACAATAGTGCAATTAATTATGCCAACAAATGAATACGTTGTTGTTATTAAAAAACGCTAATAAATCCAATATGTATTTTCGATTGCCGAAGGCTAAATGGCAAATCGTTTCTTTTTCCAGCAGCATAGCTAATATTAAAAATGCCTTGTTTGGTTTCTAAAGCCAATCCAATTCCACCACCAATAAACTGATTTTGTAATCGAGTAATTGCATTATTGGTAAACCCAACATCGGCAAAGCCAGCAAAAAAAGCATTTTTACCTAATAAATATCGATACTCAGTAGTAACAACTGCATATTGATTTGCCAAAATACTTTCTTCATCAAAGCCTCTTAACAACTTATTTCCACCAATTTGAAAAAGTTCATTTCTAAAATAACTATCGCTTTGCAACCAACCAACTTGTAATGCTGATTTAAAAACTGATTGTTTACCTAGCTGAAAATATTGTGCATATTGTAGTTGTAGCTTTAATTGATAAGAATTAAGGTTAACCGTATCGTACAAATTTTTATAATTAAAATTGGAGTTGCTGATAGATAGAATTGTATTGTTTTTCCCAATTTGTTTATTGCCGATTGAAAATGAAATAGCAGCATCTTTACCACGTAAAGGATTAGGCGTATAATTTGTATTGTTTAAAACATAAGAAACAGCAATATTGGTTATTTGCATGTCTGAAACATCGGGTAATTTTTTATTACTAATAATGGCAAGTGTATCTACAGTAAGCATATTGGTAGTAAATTGTTGCAGAGCTACACTAATTTTTTGCTGACGATTAACAGCATATTGGAAAGCCAATTGTGCTTGTAAATTTAAAAATGCAGAATCTCTTTTATACAATTCAAAATTAAACTGAACACCAAACTGAGAATTTAAGAAATAAGGCTGCTTAAACATCAATTGTAATCTTGGAGAGGCTGTTTGCAACTGTTGCCAATTCAATGAAATGGTTTCGCCTTTTGCAAAACTATTGTTGAGTAAAATATTGGCTTCTCCTGTAAACAATAACTTTCCTCCCAATTGTTGATTGGCTGGCAAAAAGCCCAACAATACATTTATCCGATTGCTTTTTTGTGATTGTAAGTATAAGTTAATGTTATAGCTACTTGCTAGCATTTGCAAATCCCAAGGTTTCACTTGTTTTAAATAAGGCAATTCTGCTAGTTGTTGATCGATTTGTTGTAGTTGTACAATGCTAAACAAACTACCTTTTTTTAGTCCTAAGTATTTGTGCAAAAATCGATTACCAATAATAGTATTGCCAACCTGATGTATAGTATCTAACGGATACGTAATTCCTTTTTCAATAATTGCTTGTGCCTGAATTTGTTGGTTAATAATGGTAATGCTATCTAAACCAACGGCTGCAAAAGGATAACCATTATTTTCTAGCAGTTGCAATAACTTATCTTGAAATTGAACAAAATTATCTGTTGAAATTACTTTACCCGAGTAGCTAGCAAATACTTGTTTTAATTGCTTTCTAAAAACCTCATCTGTTATTGAAGCACCAATTACTTTCCAAGTATATTTTTTTCCAATAAAAATGTATGCTGTAGCTGCAGTATCAAAATAATGTACACTATCAATAGAAGCAGCAATAAAGCCCAAACGATGCAAATAAACAGGTAGTTGTTCTACATATTGTTTACACTGAATAATCGAAACAAAATTGGTTTGTAAGTGTAATGTATCTGTAATAAAAGCTATACTTGCATCTTGTGCTTGGTATTGAAGTTTTACTTTTGTAGTATTTGTTTGTGCAAACAATACACTACTCAGCAAGCAACAATAAAAACAATAGTATAAGCGTACTTTTATCATTTGAATTAATTAACAAGTTTACAAACAATTTCAATGGCAGGCATATACATTCACATTCCTTTTTGTAGAAAAGCATGTCATTACTGCAATTTTCATTTTTCTACCACACATAGTTTATTGCCTCAAATGGTTGATGCTATTGTAAAAGAAGTGTCGATAAGAAAAGATTATGTACAACAATCTATCTCTACAATTTATTTTGGAGGCGGAACACCAAGCCTTTGTAGTAGTGCCGATTTACATAAAATTCTTCAAGCAATTCGTCAGTTTTTTTTAGTAGAAAAAGATGCCGAAATAACTATTGAAACAAACCCAGACGATATTACCACAGAAAGATTGTTAGATTGGAAAAAATTGGGAATTAATAGATTAAGCATTGGCATACAATCTTTTTCAAATGAAGATTTAATATGGATGAATAGGGCTCACAATGCTGAACAAGCTTTGGCTTGCATTGATATGGCACAATCAATAGGATTAACCAATATCTCTATCGATTTAATTTATGGAACACCTACTTTAACCAACCAACAATGGCAAAAGAATGTAGCAATTGCTATCGAAAAAAATATTCCACATATATCTTGCTATGCATTAACAGTAGAGCCTAAAACGGCTTTACAAAAAATGATAGACAAACAAAAAGTGCCATCTATAGATACTGAAAAACAAGCCGAACATTTTGAATTGTTAATGCAATGGCTTGGCAATGCAGGTTACAATCATTACGAAATATCAAATTTTGCAAAACCTAATTTTCAGAGCAAACACAATAGTAGCTATTGGCAAGGCGAACCGTATATAGGATTTGGTCCATCTGCACATTCGTTTAATGTACATAGTCGTCAATGGAATGTAGCAAACAATGCTTTATATATTCAAAGTATGGAGCAAAATAATATTCCTTTCGAAATAGAAATATTATCTGCAGAAGATCAATTGAATGAATACATCATGACGAGTTTACGAACAAATACAGGGCTAAACCTAGAAAAAATAGCACAACAATGGGGAAATAAATATACAGATACGATTGTAGAAAAAACAAAATTGTTACTGCAAAATAATCTTGCCGAAATGCATCAACAACACATTCAACTTACCTCAAAAGGAAAGTTATTAGCAGATGGAATTGCTGCAGATTTATTTTTTGTATCGTAATTGTTTACACCGATTTTACATATGGATTAAACCTTTTTTCATGACCAACAGTGGTTGGTTTTCCATGACCATTGTATACTATTGTTTCGTCGGGTAAAGTATAAATTTGTTGTTGAATAGATTGTGCTAACAGTTCAAAACTTCCACCGGGCAAATCTGTTCTACCAATACTTTCATAAAACAATACATCACCACTAATAACAAAATTTTGTTGAGCACTATAGAAAGAAATGCTTCCTGGTGAATGACCTGGCGTAAGCAAAATTTTTAATTCATCATCGCCTAAAAAAATAGAATCATTCTCATATAAAAAATGAATAGGTGCTTGATAATTCACAAATGGTATTCCCCATTTTTCACCACTTATGGGTGCAAAAGCCAATACTTTTTCTTCTTTTGAATGAATATACAATTCTAATCCATAGGTTTCATATACCCATTTATTACCAAAAACATGGTCTAAATGGCAATGAGTATTGATTAGTTTAGTGGGTGTTAAATTATTTTCGGCTATAAAATGGCTTAATGTTTCTTCTTCGGCTGTAAAATAACAACCAGGATCTACAACCAAAGTTTCTCCTTTTTCGTTATATACTAAATACGTATTTTCTTGTAATGGATTAAAAGTAAACGATGTAACAGTGAGCATATGGATAAATCTTAAGCTTTTTAAAGAGTAATTACCTAATTTTAACAGTGTTTCAACGAATGTTAATTTGATACAAACTTGAAAGAAGTATTTTTACCTGATAAAAATATAGAAGCCAAGCAAATTTATAGGCTTTAATTTATAAGAACAGATAGCAGTTATGCAAACAAGAAACATAAACAAGTGGTGCTTAGTAATATTATGTATTTGTATTTTACCGATAGCCGCCATGGCACAGGTAAATACAGTAACGTTTGGAAAAAATAGATTACAGTTTAAAAAGTTTAAATGGAAATTTTACCAATCGCCCAATTTTAATACCTACATATCTCAAGGTGGTGTTGAATTGGGAAAATTTGTAGCTCAAGTTGCAGAAGAAGAATTACCCAATTTAGAAACATTTATTGAATACTCTTTGCAGCGTAAAACCAACATCATTGTTTACAATACCTACGACGACTACAAACAAAGCAATATTGGTTTAGGAATAGATTGGCAAAATTCAGGCGGTGTTACCAAATTTGTAAACAATAAATTAATCGTTTATTTCGATGGAAACCATACCAATCTTAAAAATCAATTGAGAGAAGGTATTGCCAGAGTTTTATTAGAAAATTTGTTGTTTGGAGAAGATATTGGTGAATTTGCAAGTAACCAAGCACTATTAGATTTACCAAAATGGCTTACAGATGGTTATGTAGCTTATGCAGTAGAACCTTGGAACACTAAATTAGATGATGAATTAAAAAGTGAAATTTTAAGTGGCAATTACAATACCTTTTATCAGTTTGCATATCAAAAACCAGATTTAGCTGGTCATGCATTTTGGTTTTATTTGGCCGAAAAATACAAGGCAGAAAATGTTACTTATTTTTTGTATTTAGCTCGTATTTATAAAAATCTAAATAAGGCATCTCTTAAAATTTGTAAAAAGAAGTTTAAAGAAGTTTTATCGGAATTTTTAACCTATCAACAAGATAAATATTATAAAGATATTCGTCAACGAAGAAATGCTCCTAAAGGTGTTTTAAGTGTTACGGAAGATGTTTCAAAAGATGATTTTTTTCGCTTTCAAGCAAACCCAAATCCTAGAAATAACAACTATGCAGTTGTAGAATTTAGCAAAGGCGTTTACAAAGTAAAATTGGTTGAAAACTTCTATCAAACTACTGTTTTGCTGAATAAAGGGGTTTTAACACAACAAGGCGATATTAACCCCAACTATCCCATTTTAGCATGGGACACAAAAGGAACCAAATTATTGGTTATTTATTGGGAAAATGGAAAAACAAGAATGTTTATTTATGATGCCATTGCTCGTTATAAAAAGAACAAACAAGTAATTGATAATTTCGACCAAATTTTGGATGCATCGTTCATGCTAGACCCAAATAGTCTTGTATTAAGTGCAGTAAAAAATGGACACACAGATATTTATACTTACAAAATTGAAGAACAGAAAGTAACGCAAATTACCAACGATATTTACGATGATTTAAATCCAACATTTGTTTCTTTCCCTAATCGTTCTGGTATTATTTTTTCATCGAACAGACCAGGTAATAATGCTATAAATAGCGATACCGTTTTACCAAGCAGATATCGATTCAATATTTTTTTAGTAGATATTTTAAACAATACAGCCACTAAGCAAGTAGCACAATTAACCAATATGAAATATGGTAATGCTACAAGCCCAATGCAATACAACACCAACCATTTTACTTTTGCTAGTGACGAAAATGGTATTAATAATAGATGGGCAGGCTTTTTTTCAACGCAACGCAATGGTTTAGATACGCTTTATTATGTTGGCGAAGATTTATTAAGAAACCCTAGCCCTAAAGAATTAGATTCTACATTACTAGCTTGGCAAAAACAAGAGCCAGATTCTGTGAGTTATTTTCAAGTGTATAAAGATTCTACTTATACATTTCCAATCACTAATTATCAAAGTTCTTTACTAGAAACTAGAACTGCTGGAAACAACGGACAAGTAAGCGAAACAAGAAGAGAAGGTGATTATAAATTTTTGTACAAACTGAAGGTAAATGAAGAAGCTTTAAGAAAAAGAAACATTCAAGCAAAGCCAACAGAATACATGAAACGGATAATGTTGGAAACAAAAACAGCTGCCGGAAATGCAACTGTTTACACCAAAGAGCCCAATAAAGATTCTGTAAAAAATACAAACAACTTTTTTCAAAATGAATTTGAAAACGAAAAACAAGATTCTGCCATAACTGCATTAATACAGCAGTTGAAAGAACCAACTAAAAGCAAAGAATCTAGTCTTAGTAAAAGCAAGTTATATAATTATGGATTAAAATTTAGTACCGATTATGCATTAGCTGGTATTACCAACAATATTCTAATCAACCGTTATCAACCCTATAGTGGCAATGGCCCCATTCAACTAAACAATGGAAGTGATTTTAACTGGAGTTTACGTTTTGGTGTAAGTGATGTAATGGAAGATATTAAGTTTATTGGAGGCATTCGATTTAGCGGTAATTTTTCTGATAAAGACGTAATGTTCTCTTATCAAAACTTTAGAAAAAGAATTGATTATGGATTTACTTATTACAGAAGCACCATTTCGAATTATTTTTCCACTGGTATTTATCCAAATAAATTATATACCAATTTGTATCAAGTAAACCTTTCGTATCCGCTAAATGAAGTAAAAAGTTTTAGAGCAACGTTTGCTTTTAGAAACGATAGAGGTGTTTTAAGAGCTATAGATCAACAATCTTTAGAAGAACCAGATTTTGTTTCAAAATATGCCTTAGGCCGTTTAGAATATGTACATGACAATACATTAAACCCAAGTCAAAATATTTGGATGGGTCTACGTTATAAAATATTTTTCGACATCAATACACCTGTTGGCTTATCTGCATCAGAAATTGGTAATACTTTCAACCTTGGTTTCGATGCAAGGAAATACACACAGATATACAGAAACTTTATTTGGGCAGTTAGAGGTGCAGCAGACTTTAGTTGGGGCAAGCAAAAAATTATTTACTATTTAGGTGGTGTAGATGGCTGGATTAGCCCAAGATTTAACGCTAATAATATTCCTCAAGATCCTAGCTATGCTTTTCAAAGCCTTGCAGTAAACATGCGTGGATACAATCAAAATATTGCTAATGGAAACAATGCATTTGTAATCAATAGTGAATTAAGATTGCCCGTATTTTCTACACTTTTAAACAAACCTATCAACAATGCTTTTATCCGCAATTTTCAAATAGTGCAGTTTGTTGATTTAGGAACTGCTTGGAATGGAACGTATAATGGCATTAAAAGACCATCAGAAGTGAGTACTTTGCCTTCTAATCCAGTTACTGTTAGGGTAGATGCTGGTGGTTTAGGACCTTTTGCAGGTGGTTATGGTTTTGGAGCAAGAAGCACTTTGTTAGGTTATTTTATGAAACTAGATGCTGCTTGGCCAATGAAAGGAATTTTTAAGGGTAAACCATTTTGGTATTTTGCTTTAGGGTTTGATTTTTAAACTATTAATACTATTTTCTTTAAAAGCCAATATCTATAGATGTTGGCTTTTTTATTTCAGTATGGTCTTTTAAAATACACATACTACATTCGTAATTATTTTTCTTGAAAAAGCTAAAAGCACAATGCAGTCATTTCTTAAAAAGTGTTGTTTATTTTTCTTTTATTGGCTTTTTTGTATTGTAGCAATGGCACAAAAGAAAGTTATTCATCAAAGTTTAATTTGGTATGGATGGTATGAAAATATAGAATTAAAAAAAGATCTTTCATTTACAATTGAATTAGAAAATAGACAGTTTATTGATCCTTCATTTGCTCAACATCAAACACTTATTCGTGGGCATTTTCATCGTTTTTTTGATGACAAAAAATGGGATGTTTCAGCAGGTATGTGTTTGTTTGTACATAGTCCAAACGATCCAAAAGCAACGAATAGATTAAAAGTTCCTGAATTAAGACCACATATAGAAACAATTTATCGCCATCAAATTAAGCAATTACTTATTGAACAACGATTAAGAACGGAAGTTCGTTTTTTTCATAACACAACCGATACTAGAACCGATTTAGAAGAGGGATATCAATTCAATAATTTTAGATTTAGATATAGATGCCAATTTATTTTTCCACTATTTAAATTCAATCATCACGTAAATGTAAAATCGAAACTCAACAACGAAATTCATATACATGTTGGCGGCAAAACACAAAACACTTTCGATCAAAATAGAATATACATTGGCTTTCTATTTGAAACTTCTAAAAAATTGTCTATAGATTTTGGTTACTTAAATTGGTACCAATATCAATCTACAAATACGTTTTTTAATAGAAATATTTTTAGACTAGGCATCAACCATAAATTTAGTTTACAGCCATAAACGAGTGTACCACAAACATAAAAAAGGTGCAATCTAATTTTTTTCCGCCTTTTTATTTAAAAATCAAGTTCATTCGTTTTATCCAGGTACTCTAGAAATATATTTTTCGATTTCTTTAATTTGATCAAGCACTTGCTTGGTTTTAGGTTTGCACTCTTTGGCTTTTCTAAAAAAATCTTTTGCAGGCTTAAATTGTCTTTTATTCATAAAAATTTGACACATACTTAAATAAGCTACTGCTAAACTTTCTTTATCAGGAATTCCTAAACGTAAAGCCGCTCTAATATAAGTTTCTCCTTGCTTTAAATCGCCTTTTTGCAAAGACATCATTCCTAATTGCAATTTATTAGCACCTTCAGCTTCTGCCATTGGACTACCAATATCAGAGCTTTGTTTTAAATATTTTTCAGCCCCATCATAATCTTGTTTCATCATTGCCAAATTACCCTTGATGGTAAAATAAGTGCTACGAACAGGCTTGTACAACAAATTTGGAAACCAAACAGATGCTAAAATTTTTTCTACTTCTTCTACATTTCCATTTTCCATTGGCTCTTGAATTAAACGCAAAGGCCCAATAAAAAAATGACTAGCCAAACCAATTACACCAATAAAATACAAAGGAAACGCTGGCCAAAAACCCGATGTTTTGGTAACATTTAACAAAATAGCAATTACCAGTAATGCTAAACTTAACCAAAATCGATACTTAATAATGATATTGTAAAACTTCATAGAAACAAATTAAGGTGGGCAAAGATAAGCGTATTGCCTATTTGAAATAAAACTGAAAAACAGCCTATTCGAAATTAAAATTAAGCGGCTTGCAATAGCTGAATTCTACTATTTTTGCCGAGCAAATTATACACTTTATAGTCTGTAGTTTTTTGCATGGTCTCGTAGTTCAATGGATAGAATAGGAGTTTCCTAAACTCTAGATCCAAGTTCGATTCTTGGCGAGACCACCATCTGTTTTTTCATTGTATTGTACAGTTTCTTCATTGTAATGTTTACCAAGTGAAACTTGCAATTTTTATTGGTGCAATTCTTACACGTTTAGCCTCTTCAGGATTTGTAGGTAAATGAATGCTATAAATACTAAAATTTTCGCCTTTTGTAATTGCTTTTAAATCTTCTATAGAAATACAAAACTGTTGGTTGCACAATGCTTCTTTTAATAACTGTTGACGCTGTTGATTCATAACAATGATTTGTCGTTGCCAATCGCTTTTATTATTTGTAATGAAACATTGAACAATGAGCTTATGCTTCAGCTTACTTTTTGTTAATGTAATGGAACTATTGGCTAAAACAGAATCTGCAATTATGGTTTTATGTACTTTAACCGTCCAACTTACGTCTTTGGTTTGTGCGGTTGCTTGCATCATCAAAATCACCAGTAATAGTTGTAGATAAATTAGCTTTTTCATCCACTATTTAGTTTTTGTATTGAAAAAAGGAGAAACGATGCAATTGAAACAACATCATTTCTCCTTTAAAAATTGTACGATTAAAACAAATTATTCTTTAATTACTTTAAACACATTTACCGTTGCAGCACTATTTATTCTTACAAAATACATTCCTTTACTCCATGTATATGTATCAATTGTAATAGTGCCTGTTGGCAATGAATTACGGTAATACAGTTGTTTACCATTGATATCTGTAACGGTTACAGAAACAATATTGCCACTCAATTGATTGTTTAATATCAACTGTTTGTAAAATGGATTAGGTAGTACACTTACAGATTGGTTGCTATTTACATACAAAACATTGATGACAGCACTATAGCTATATTTTCCATCAATATCCATTTGTTTAATACGATAGTAATAGCGATTACCTTTTACAACCTGAGCATCAATAAACGAATAATCATTACTACTATTAGCTGTTTTTGCTGCCACAGAACCAATGCTAGTAAATGTATTTCCGCCATCAACACTTTTTTCAACAATAAAAGATTGGGTGTTTACTTCATTGCTTGTAGACCATTGTAATTGAACAGAATTATTCAATAATTTACCTGCAAATTGGGTGAATGTTAATGGTAATATAGTTGCAGATTCTACTAAAATAAAGCTACCAAAACCTGTAGAAGTTACAGTATAGCTAATATATCCATCAGTAGTTCTTTTATCAACAATTGTAGGCGTTAAAAGTACGGCATTTGAAGCGTTTAAATTGCTAGCTAAATTAGTACCATCTTGTATTTTCAATACTTTTAATGATGTAGAATTGCTACCCCAAACACTCATTTCATTGGTTGTAAAATAAAGTGTAGCTATAAATTGTGTAGTATTATCTGTTGTTGCAGGTACAATTTTAATCACTTTTCTACTTCTTAAATAATTGTTGCTACCAGAGGTAATATTAAGCCTGTCGGTACCAGCTTCTGTAATAGATGCAGCAACGTTTAACACTGTTGTTGAAGCATTCTTTACGGTTGCAATTATTTTACCACTTGATATACTTCTAAAATAATTTTCAACCGAGGAGCTGCCTGCCAATCCATAAGCATAACTATTGTTAACAGCAGTTTCAACTTTTGTAGCGTCTGCCCACAATTCAACATCGTCAATATTTAAACCAGGGCTTGCACCTAAATTATTATCATTTTTCCAATAAAACCCTAAGTAGAAAGAAGTACCTGTTAACTGATTAATAGAAGTTAGTGTCGGATTTCCTGATTGAACAGAAGTTTCACCATAATATGGCCCTCCTAAACTATTTGAGGTTTGAAAATCGGTTGGTTCAGAAGCAGGTGTGTATAATACCATTCCATAATCGTAAATACCATCTTCATCGGCTTCTCCAAAAACACGATATTTAAATTTTAATCGCAAATTAGATAACCCACTTGTATTAATTAATGGACTTCTTAAAACAGAAACTCCAGCTGCAGTTACGTTGTAATTATTGGGTCTAGAAGTAGTATTGCTAGTAATATGTGCCGCATTGCCAGAACCACCAGCATTACCATTTGCACTAACAGTAAATACATTTACTGCACCTGCTGAAGATAATGTACTCCAACTACTTACAGAAGCTGAATTTTCAAAATCTTCATAAAGAATATTTACAGGATTTTCGCTAATAACTACAGCATCATCATCTTTAATAGTAATCGTAATATTTTGTCCATTATTAGCAGCTGTTACACCTGTACCTGAAATGGTATAAGTTAGAAATACCGTTCTATCTCCATCGGTTTTTGCATTGTCTAACACACGTAATATAATTGTTTTAGCTGCATCACCTGCACTGAAACTAACTGATGTAGCAGATAATTGATAATCGATATTATTGACAGCACTCCCACTTACATTAAAGTTTACAGTAGCATTACCAGTAGCTACATTTTCTACGTTTAACGTCAAAGGAATATCTTTATATCTATTGGTAGAACCTGTATTTCCTGTTTCAGAAACTTCTAAAATACCAGAACAAATTGCCAAAGCAATTTTATTACTACCTACAGGTGCTGTAAAACCTACATTAGAAGTAGCAAGCGTATTTCTTCTTGGACTATTCAACAAAACAGTTTGCATACGATCTACCTGATCTGCTGTAAAAGTGTTTAGAATTATATCGTCGCAATAATCCATATAGTTTTCAAACATTTCATCTTGTGTACCACAACTATTCGATTTTGGATGACTTGGTTTTCCATAATTAGCATCGTAATGTAATGGAGTATCACCACAAAAATCATCAGAACAAGGTGCAGGATCTTGATCTCCCCAAATATGACGTAACCCTAAAAAATGACCAACTTCATGTGTAAGTGTTTTTCCCATTCCATATTCGTTCGTTACCCCACAATCTGCCGATGAAAAAATACTTCCAACAGTAGTATAGTCTATTACAACACCAGCATCGCTACTAGTTTCGCTATTATCTAACCCATTTAAGGTAGAGCTTCCAGGAAAAGTAGCATATCCTAAAACACCATCAATAGAAACATCAGTAATCCAAATATTTACATATTTTGTAGGATCCCAAATACTATTGGGTTTAATGGTAGCGTCTACATAATCTGTTGAATAAGGGGCAGTATCCCAACTTTTTGATGTTATACTAATTCTATCAATTCCAGCTTCAGCTAATGTTCCACCACTTGGATTTCTTGTAGCCAATGCAAACTGAATTCCAGAATTGGTTGCAGCAGCATATGGACTACCAGACAAGTTTGCAAAATCTTTATTCAATTGTAACAACTGTGCTTCAATAGCTGCTTTAGAAACATTTCTTCCACTACCTAGTGTTTCATTGTTATGAATAACATGAAACACAACAGCCAAGGTATAATTTGCAACGGCTAAACGGCTTTGCTTTCTTTTTTTAACCAATGGACTCAACCATTGCTCAAAAGCATCTGTAGAAATAATATTGGGATTAAGTTTTTTCTTTTGATTGATAATTTCAACCGTATAACAACGGTTTTTCTTAATTTTTTTTGTTTTTAATTGAGCTTGAGAAATATTAATTATAAAAAGCAGAGAGAGAAAAAATAGTAGTTTTTTAATCATAATATGTGTTTGAAGTATTAGAACGAATGAAAATAAGGCAAAATGATGCAACTTTTGACAGAATCAAGAATATTAATCGAAATTTAAAACAAAAAATAGATGAAATAATAGATTTTGTGGGTTAAGAGTGGATTAACAAAAATAAATAAAGTGGCTTTGTCAAGAATCGAACTTGAATCTAGAGCTTCGGAAACTCCCATACTATCCATTGTACTACAAAGCCATTGCTGCAAAAATAAAAGAAACTACTATTGGTTTTGTATCAGTTGTAATAACATTTCTACATCTTCTTTCTTACACAATTCTGCCCCATGATTCATGGTTGCTGCAGTGCCACAAGCAATGCCCATTTGCAAAACTTCTTTCCATGTTTTTTTCTCCGTAATTGCCAATACCATTCCTGCAACCATGCTATCTCCTGCACCAACAGTACTTCTCGTTTTTACAGTAGGCGATTGTATTTGTATTGCTTCGTCTTTCGTAATTAACATTGCCCCTTGAGCTCCCATTGAAACAGCCATAGCCTCACAACCACCTTTTGCCAAAACAGTTCTTGCAGCTTTTACAATTTCATCACCTCTTAATTCTTCAACACCATATAAACTACTTAATTCTCCTAAATTGGGTTTTAATAAAAACACACCTTCGTTTACCGCAAATTCTAATGCTTTTCCAGAAGTATCAATAATAAGTTTGGCTCCTTTTTGTTTTACAATTGCAGCCAACTGTCCAAAAAAATCAACAGGAACACCAGGAGGTAAACTACCACTAGCAACAACAAACTCATAAGCACTTTCAGTTTGCAAAAATTGTAAACATGCTTTCCATTCATGCTCTTCAACATAAGGCCCTTCCATACCAAAACGATATTGCAATCCGGTAGTTTCATCTACCACAATCATATTTTCTCTTGTGGTATTTTTAATAGGAATAACATGTACATCAGTTATTTCTTCTAATAAAATTTTATCGAATTCTTTTCCTGTATAGCCACCAGATAAATATAATGCTGTAGAAGTGCTACCTAATTTTTTTAATGCTCTTGAAACATTGATTCCACCACCACCTGACTCAATTTCAGGAATAGAACAACGCATCTTTTTTTCTGGAACTAAACTAGAAACAGTGGTTGTTTTATCTAATGAAGGATTTAATGTTATGGTAATTACTTTTTGCATAAAGTGTGTTTTGTATCACTTTTAAATGATGATAATTTGCTTATTGTATTCAACAAATTTTTGTAAACATAAAACTTAGTTGGCATTGTGTAAATGATAATTAACTAAAAATAATCGCAACAAGAATAAGTATATAAGAAGCATCGAAAGGATGATGATGAAATAAAAACATCTGCCAATGTATGGCTGTACATACAATTGACAGATGATGAAAATATACATTGTACTAAATATTGAACTTCAATTTAACTACACTTATAAAACTGGTTTACTTATCTTTTTCCTTTTTCTTCCTCGCCAAATTAAAAAACCTGTTACAGGCAATGAAGCTGCTATTAAGCTTGCAAAGAAGACTATTATTTTACCCGCCAAGCCAGCAATAGCACCAACATGAATATCATAATTCATTCGATACAACTTATCTGCTTTTGTTGCGTTTGCATAAATTTGGTTATAAATACTATGGTTATACAGTTCTTGTAAGGTTGTTTTATCATAATACTTTATTTCTCTTTGATAAAATGTTGTAAAACTAGGATTATAGCTTGTTGTAAAACAATCGGATGATTTGATAGGAATTGTAATTTGAAAACGGGAATTTTGCAAAAAATACAATTGCTGTGATTTGTTCCAAAGAATATCAACTAGCAATGTATCTGATTTTTCTAAAACTGTTGTATCAGACAAAGGCTTTTTGTGGCTAGGCAATACTTTTCCTCCAGAAGTGGTAAAATACAACCCTTTTTCAAACCACTCAAAACCCCAAACTAAGCCTGTTAAAGCCAATATTAATGCAATAGAAACACTATAAAAACCAAGTACATTGTGAACATCATAATTGGTTCTTTTAAAATTGGCTCGCCAATTAATGGTTAGTCGTTGCTTTAATAAATTCCATTTAAAATGCTTAGGCAACCACAAAATACATCCTGTAATGAGTAAAAGAACAAAGATTAAAATTGCAGTAGCAACAATTGGCTGACCAATTTTAGCCGGCAATAAAAGGTAAAAATGAATGCCCAACACAATTCTAAAGAAGTCTTTATTTAGTTCTTTTTCTTTCAACACCCATCCATGATAAGGATTGAGATACATTAAAAATGATCCCTTTTCTTTGTTGTTATACACAGCAATTGCAGCTTTATTTTTTCCATTGTATTGTATGCTATTAATAACACAGTTGGGTTTACCAGTACTATCAGCAAAAGCTTTCTTTGCTGCAATTTGTATTAAAACCGATGGTTTTAAAAAAGGTTTTTCTTCTGAACGAACAAACTGATAAGGTTGTGTAACAGATTTTATTTCTTGCTCAAAAGCTAAAATACAACCTGTTATTCCTACAATAAACACAATTAAACCAGATGCCAAACCCAACCAAAGATGAACCGTACTAACAATTTTTTTAAACGATACTTTCATTTTAAAAACGGAATGTAAGGTTAGCAGAAAGTCTTCTTGGCATTTGTGGTTCTATAGTAGACCATCCTTTCCAATAAGCAGTATTGGTACAATTATCTAGCTTTAAACCAATTCTAAACATTGGCTGATTGTAAAAAACAGAAGCATTAATAATAGTATAAGCAGGAATAATAAACTCACCAGTTGCTAAGCTATTGGTAATATAATTTTCGCTTGCATAATTCCCTCCAAATCCTGCACCCAAGCCTTTTACAGCACCGTTTTGAAGTGTATAACTAACCCATAAATTAATTAAATTTTCTGGCCCAGCATTGGTAGGTCTTCTTCCGTTAGTTGCTGGTGCAGCATTGGTATTTTTACTATTGTTATAACTATAGCCTGCTACTATTTGCATACCATTAATAGGTGTTGTAATTACATCTGCTTCAAAACCTTTACTTACAATATTTCCTTCCTGAATTGTAAAACCAACTCTATTAGGATCTGGTATTAATACGTTTGTTACTCGAATATCATAATAGCTAATTGTACCAGTTAATTTTCCTGCAAAAGCATCTAGCTTTATACCAGCCTCCCATTGGTTGGCTTGTTGGGGTTTAAAAATAGCAACAGAACCATCTGGCTGTGTTGTTGGAGCAACATTTCTAAACCCATTCATACAGTTAGAAAAAATAGAAACCTTATTTTTTACAACCGCATAAATCAATCCTAATTTAGGAGATACAGCCGTTTGCTGATAACTTCCACTAGTAATTCCTGTAGCATAATTTTTAGATCCTTTGTTATCAAATTTATCTACACGAACACTAGTCATTACTAAAAGTTGTTCCGTAATATTTAATACATTAGAAACATAAGCAGCATAAGTTAATACATCTGTACTTGCTTTTGTAGGTGCTGTATTAGCAGCAATTTTTGCATCAACTGCTTGACGCGTAATTTGTGCATATCTACTATCTGACACTAAACTATTTACCATGTCGAACTGAATATAGGCTGTGCTGTTATTCAATGTTTTTAAATTAGCAACATCTATACCTGCAACCAATCTGTTACGCATTTCTCCAATAGTAAAATCACCAATAAAGTTTTGCTGAATATTGGTAGTTGTACCAACAGCGTTTTGAGAACTTACCAAACGTGTTAACAAAGTATCATTCGTTGGTTGCAAAAACATAATGTAAGAATACAACCCATCGCTTTTACGAACGCTTTGTGAAAAACTAGTTTGAGAAAGCCAACGCTTATTTAGTTGAACATTCATTTGAGCAAAAAAACTTACAGTAGGTGTTTTAATAGTAATATCGTTACTTGTAAATGACTTGTAGTAATCAATATTTAAAGCTTGTGGTGTAGTGTATTGTAGCTTTCTTGACCGATTTAAAAATATCATTACAGGATTAGTTGCTTCTGCTTGATATAACTCTGCATTAAAGTGAAAATTTACCTTTTCACTTACTTGATACGTTAAAGAAGGAGCAATAAAAAACGACTTTCTAAAACCTGCGTCTTGAAAACTATTTTCGGAATGATAAGCCGTATTCAATCTAAACAACACCGTTTTGTTTGCATTTAAAGCAGTGTTATAATCAGCTGTTAGTCGGTTTAAACCAAAGGTTCCATTGGTATAACTTATTTCTCCTTTTGTTGTCTCAAACGGCTTTTTGGTTACAATATTTATCAACCCACCAAACGACACCAAACTGCTTCCAAACAAGGTGCCTGAAGGGCCTTTTATAACTTCTATTTGGTCAATATTTGCTGGATCTAACCCTCCATTTGTTTGGCTAGCAATTCCATTAACCATACTTGGTTGTACAGAAAAACCACGTAACGAAAAGTATGCTGCACCATCTCCACCTCTACCGGTTGAAGTCCAAAGTTTATCTAAACCTGGAACATTTTTCAGAGCATCATCAAAATTACTTATCACTTGTTCTTGTAGTAATGCTTTACTTACCACACTATACGTTTGTGGATTTTCTAATTGGAGTAAAGGCATTTTTGCAACAAAAGCACTTTTCTTCTTTGCAAACCTATTGGCATTGCTACTTACAATAACTTCTTGCAACTGCTGACTAGATAATTGTAATTGTACATTTACAATAGTGATGCTATTTGCCGTTACGGTTACTATCTTTTCAATGGTTGTATACCCTGTTAAAGCAATAGACAAAGTATATGTACCTGGCTTCATTCTTGTTAATTCAAACTCACCATTTTCATTGGTAACTGTACTAATTTGTAAAGACGATATGAGAATAGAAACATCTTCTGCCACTTTAGAATCATTTGTAACAACTTTTCCTTTTATAACTCCATATTCATTTTCATTAAATGCAAAAAGCCAAATAGGCAGTAATAGCAACATACATTGTAGTAATAATTTCATAGTTAGTTTATTTGTTTGAGCAGCAAAACTGCCATAACAATAACGAGTTACTATGCCGTTTTAGGAAAACTAACTTACGCAATGAGTAAACTGACTTTTAGATGACAATTGAGTTGAACTACATGTACAAGTTGTTTATGCAGAAGGAAACAAAGATTGAATAGCTGCAGGAAGAAAGACATGTGTTGGCACACTACTAAGAATTGATAGCTCTTCTGTAAATGTAGTTTCATTATCTAAGAAGCGTAAAATGGTAGTTGCTTTTTGTTTTTGAAAAAGTTGTGTAAATACATCACAACCACTCATTTTTTGATGATGCAAAACATGCAACAAGGTAGTATCGTACCAATGAAATCTTTGCTGCCAAAGACTTTTATGAATAACTGGAGAATGATTGTTGATTAATGCTTCTACAATAGCAGCACTGTGCTTTTGAATAAATTGAAATGTAAAGCCACTACTTGGCTTGGTAAATCCACCAGCTGTACCAATATGAATGATAGATTGTTGGTGTGTAGGAAAACGAAAGTTGGTCATGGGTATGATACCAAATTCGGTTTCGATGATTGTATAATTTTCAAGCTTCCAAAATTGTTGTAGATAGTTTTGCAACAAAGCATCATACTGCTCTTGCTCTAACAATTGTTGATTAAAAAAAGTATATTCTACCAATGCTTTTGTTTCTGAAATTGGCAATACATACACAAACGTTGTTCCCATATTTTGGCTCACCCTAAAATCCATAAAATAAGCTTGATTGGGGTTAAAAGTTGGAGTAGGCGTTTCAATAACCCAACCTTTAAAATGTTGCAATAGTTTGTAAGCAGGTGAAGCATCAAATGCTTTTTTTGATGCAGGAAAAAGAATACTATTAAACACATAGTTTGCCGTAAATACTTCTGTGTCTGTGTAAACAGTTGCTTGATTGTTATTCATTTTTACATCAGTAACACTTGCCTCCAACCATGTAACTTGCTGATGATTTTGTAGTTGTTGTTTACAGTATTGATAAAAGTCTTTACCCCTTATCATTTTGTACTGGTAAGGCTGTATTTGTAATGGAATAGTTTGTGTTGAAGAATGAAACAATAATTCGTTCCAACGATGATGTACTATGTTTTCAAAAAAACCTTCTTTTTTTTCCCAAAAGCACCAAGTACGGTCGTTTTGCACTTTTACATCTTGTTCAATAATAAGTATAGATGTGTTTGCTAAACTTGGTGTTTGTATCAATCGCATAGCCAAGCTTAACCCTGCACAACCTGCACCTGTAATGATATATGTGTAATGTGTTTGGATAAAATTATGGGGATTTTACATGCCATGAACGTAAAGCTGCATAGCGATAAAAGCGTACAAGTGAGTGACACAACCGGTGTTGAAAAGTGTTGCTACTGCTGGTTTACATAACTTTTTTGCAAAGCCTCATCTCGTTTTACTTTATCCCAATACTTCTTTGCAACGATGAGCATTCCAAAACTTTCACCATCTTCTTTATCAATATGTTTGTGGTGCATTTTATGAGCCCAACGAATGGCTTTGATGTATCGATTATTGCTTTTGGTAAACCATTTAAAACGTTGATGAATAATTACTTCATGTACTATAAAATAAGCTAATCCGTATAAAGCAATTCCTGCACCAATACTTACAGAAATATAATTCTGATTCATGCTACCCAACATAATACACAACCAACTTGGTATTGCAAAAATGAGAAAAAAGGCATCATTTTTTTCGAAGAATCCTTTCCCTTTTTGATGATGATCTTCATGCAAATACCATAAAAATCCATGCATTACATATTTATGCGTAAGCCATGTAATACCTTCCATTAAACAGAATACAACAAGGGTGAAAAAAATATAAAATGCTAGCATTATAAAAATATTTGAAGTGCAACAAAAAATAAAAATTGTATAATAAACAAATGTACTGCAAAATGGTTGTGCTTACTAAACTGTAACTGCCTAAAAACCAATAATAGCAAGGCACTGATTATAAACCAACAAAAATAATTATAGAGGGGAATGCTATTGTTTTGCCATTGCCAAAATTGTAAATGAATAGCAACTGGCTCTAAAATAAAATCGAAAAAAGTAGTAAGCAATGCAGCATCTACCACAAACGAAACTTGCTGAATCCAAGGCTTTATAACTACACCTGCTAACAAATATTTCTCCTCTACCCAACTATTGAATTTGGTAACAATAACACCACTACAAAAAACCACTACAAACCAGTTTACACCTATTAAAAAAGGAACGCCATTTAGCTTTGGCCCCATTACTGTTCCATATTTATAATGACCAAACAATTTGCCTGTATTTACGCCAATCATTTCTGTAGCCATACCAACTAAAAAAGCAATGGAAAAGAATAGATAAAATGACAGATTTTTTTGAGGTTGCATCCAAACAAGCAATACCAACATAATCATTAAATTCAAAGCAGTATTTTGAATAAACCAATCTTTATAATCTGTAAACAGCATACCAATTGCACCACTTACATGAAATAAAATAGCAATAAAAACAGCAATTTGTAATTTGGTAAAAGGCAATTTCACTGTTATAAAATTTGGTTCAAAAAAACTAATGTTTGTGTTTATCAAACGTATTTGCCACTACTTCACTCATAATTTTGGCACTTTGTAAACAAAGCGGAATGCCACCACCAGGATGCACACTTCCTCCTACAAAATACAATCCAGCTATGTGTCTAGAAAAGTTCGGATGCCTTAAAAAAGCAGCCATTTTACTATTAGAACTTGTGCCGTATAAAGAACCCATGTAAGAGGCTGTTTTACTTTCAATAGTTACAGGTGTAAGCACTTCTTCTACTTCAATACATTCTTCAATGCTTGTGTTTAAAAGTTTACCCATCTTTTGTATAATTGCATCTCGATATTGTTGCTGGTATTGTTGCCAATTTTGACCACAATTTGCTGGTGCATTTACCATTACAAACCAGTTTTCTTTACCATTGGGAGCTTGAACGCCTGGCTCACATTTACTGGTAATATTTACATAAACTGTAGGGTCTTTATACAACGTTTTTGTAGAAAACAAGGAAGTAAATTCCGCCTCATAATTATTGCTAAAAAATATATTATGCAGCTCCAATTCTGAGAATGATCTATTCATTCCCCAATAAAAAATAAATGCACTACTACTCCGTTCTTGTTTGAGTATTTTTTTAGCAACAGACTCTTGATTTAATAGTTGCTTATAAGTGAAATAAACATCCATATTACTTACAACAATATCGGCAAGATGATTTTGCTGTGCAACTACCACTCCTTTTGCTTGTTGACTGTCTATGATAATACTTGTTACAGGTGCATTAAAATGAAAATGAACGCCTTTTTTAATGGCTAATTGATACAATGCATTGGTAATGGAAATCATTCCACCCTTTGGATAAAAAGTACCTTCATTATGCTCTAAATGTGGAATTAAACTCAGCATCCCTGGTGCTTTGTATGGATTGCTTCCATTATAGGTTGCATATCTATTAAACAACTGTACTGTATGTGGTTTATTAAAAGCTGCTTTATTTACTTGATGCAATGTTTTAAACATCAATGCTGGCTTTACTGCTGCAATAGCTTTGCTGATATTTGCTTGAAATAATGTTTTAAAAAGATGTAGCGAATAGTTTAAGAAAATGCTACCAATTTGATTGTACACTTTCTTTGAATCTTGCAAATAAGATTTTACTTTCTCGGCATCTTCACCTACTTTTTCTTGTAATTCCTCAGCAAATCTATCGGTATCAGCATGGGCATTTATCACCGTTCCATCTTCATAAAAATACTTACAAGTGATGGGCATTTTCTGATATTGAAAATAATCTTCAATGGGTTCATTTGCCAATTCAAATAATGCTTCTACAAATTGAGGCTGCGTAAATAAGCTTGGCCCAGCATCGAACTGAAAACCATTTTTTTCGAAGTGAGAAAGTTTTCCGCCAGGATAACTGTTTTTTTCAAACACTTCTACTTGAAAACCTTGTACAGATAAACGTATGGCACTTGCAATACCTGCAATGCCTGCCCCTATAATAATTGCTTTTTTTTCTTGTTGATGCTGGTGCATAAAATACTATTGAAGAATAAATGCAGACTGTTGCTGCAACCATGCTTTTAACTTTGGGAAAGCAATAATAAACCAAGCAGTATATTTTTCCGGATTAGAATTTATTTGTTTTTCTATAGTATCTAAACTCATGTATGTATACGCTGCCACTTCATCTGTGTTAAAATTAACTACGCCATCATAAGTTCCTACAAATACATGGTCAAATTCATATTCTGTTAATCCATTTTCAAATGCTGCTTTATACGTAAACGAAAAGGCTTTTGATAGTGCTGTAGAAAAACCCATTTCTTCAGTAAGTCGTCTAGAAGCTGCGTTAATGGTTTCTTCATTTGGTCTTGGATGGCTGCAACAAGCATTTGTCCATAAACCGCCGCTATGATATTTTTTTAAAGCTCTTTGCTGCAACAACATTTCGCCTTGTTGATTAAATATAAAAACACTAAAAGCCCTATGTAGTAAGGCTTTTTCGTGGGCTTCAATTTTTTCCATCGTACCAATTACTTCATCAGATTCATTCACTAAAATCACATGTTCCATACAGGATATAAATATTATTAATTGGCAAAGAAAAATTACAGAATATTAAATTGGCTACGAATACCAGCTTTTGCAACAATAAATAATTTACTGTAGTCAGGAATTCGAACTCGTTGTTCCATAATACGCTCAGGCTGCAAACGTTTTATTTTTTTAAATAACGATAAGTAATATTTATACGCTACATACACACCAAATCTTGCTTCAATTGGTAATTGTAAAATAGCTGCATAAGCATCGTCAAAATCTTTTTGTATATCAGCTTCTATCGATAATTTGTCGGCTTCGGTAAAATTTCTAAAATCACATCCAGGAAAATACACCCTGTCTAAACCCTCATAATCTGCTTTTAAATCTCTCAAAAAATTTACCTTTTGAAAAGCAGCACCCAAACTTCTAGCACCAGGTTTTAGTTGTTCATATGCTTCTTTATTTCCATCACAAAACACATACAAACACATTAAGCCAACTACTTCTGCACTACCATAAATATATTCTTCATAACCTGCTCTGTCGTATTTTCGTTTGTCTAAATCCAATTCCATGCTGTATAAAAAAGCATCTATTAATTGGTGATCAATATTATATTTATTGACCGTTAATTGAAAGCTATGTAAAATAGGATTTAGGCTAATTTGTTCATGAATGGCACTATAAGTAGCTTGTTTAAATTCTTGTAACAAGGCTTGCTTATTATGCCCATGAAAAGTATCTACAATTTCATCTGCAAAACGAACAAAGCCGTATATGTTAAATATCGGTTGACGTAATTTTTTATGCAAAAGTTTGATAGCCGAAGAGAAGCTAGTACTGTATTTCTCAGTGGTATTTCTGCTACAATCTTCACTCACTTCATGAAAGAGTTGCATGTTAGTCATTGTACAATACTTTTTGTAGGTTATCGGGTAAAACTTATTTTTTGCTATTAAACTTTATTCCATTTTACAATTTCTTTCGCCACCACTTCACCGCTGATTAAGCTCGGCGGAACGCCAGGACCAGGTACTGTAAGTTGTCCTGTATAAAACAAGTTACTTACTTTTTTGCTTTTGCAAGAAGGTTTTAGTATGGCTGTTTGCAACAAAGTATTTGCCAAACCATAAGCATTTCCTTTAAAAGCATTGTACTCGCCTATAAAATCGCTCAAAGCGAATGATTTTTTATAGATAACATTTGGTTTAATAGATTGTTGTAATTTTTGTTCCATTCTCTCAACAATCATATCAAAATAATGTTCTCGTAAAGATTCATCGTCGCCTGTTAAACCTGTTGCAACAGGAATCAACAAAAACAAATTTTCACATCCTTCTGGTGCAACACTATTATCTGTGGCAGATGTTACACTTGCATAAAATAATGGATTGGTAGGCCACTGTTTATGCGTATAAATTTCGCTTCCATGCACTTGAAATGAAGTATCAAAAAATAAAGAATGATGTGGTATACCTTCTAATTTTTTGTTTAATCCTACGTAATATAACAAACAACTTGGAGCCATCACACGTTCATCCCAATATTTTTTTGTGTACGATTGAAAAGAAGGTGGTAAAAGTTGTGTTTCTACAAAATGATAATCAGCTGCACCCACTACAATATCAGCCTCAAAACGCTGCGTATTTCCTTGAATATCTGTTGCCACAACAGCTGTTGCCTTTCCATTTTCAATTTCGATAGCAGATACATTGTGTTGAAAGCAAAAGTTAACGCCTTGTTGTATAGCAACACTATGCATGGCTTTTACTATTTGAAACATTCCTCCATCAGGATACCATGTTCCTCCCTTAATATCTGCATAGTTCATTAAACTATACAATGCAGGTGTGTCTTCTGCTAAAGCCCCTAAAAAAAGTACAGGAAACTCTAATAGCTGTCTCAACTTTGGGTGTTTAAATAATTTACCTACATGAGATTGTATAGAATTAAAAACATCGAGTTTAAAAATTCCGCTAATCAAATCCCAATCTATAAATTCTATAAGTGATCTTCCTGGCTTATGTACTAGTTTGTGTATACCAACTTGATATTTGTAGGCTGCTTCTTTTATAAATTGGTCTAGCTTTTCTGCACTTCCTGGCTCAATACTGTTAAACAAATTTTTTAAGCTATTATAATCAGCAGGAATATCCATCGGTTCATCTTCCCAATACACTCTATAAGATGGATCTAATCGTTTCAACTGATAAAAATCGCTTACTTTTTTACCAAACTGTTCAAAATATCTTTCAAAAACATCAGGCATCCAATACCAACTTGGCCCCATGTCAAACGTAAAACCCTCTGCTTCTAATTGTCTAGCTCTTCCACCTGCTGTAGCATGCTTTTCTACAACAGTAACGCTGTATCCATATTTTGCTAAAAAGCTAGCAACAGACATTCCTGCAAAGCCTGCACCTATTACAACTACTTTTTTATTTTGCATGAATGAGATGTTAAATGTTTTTAAAAATGAAGCCACCCAAATAAGGTGGCTTAAGATATACAATTATATAGAAGTATAGTTGATTAATGACGGTCTATTTGTGTTTTCAACAACTTACGTGCAAAGTGAATACGGCTTTTAATAGTACCTAATGGCTCTTTTAACATATCTGCAATTTCGTGGTATTTATAACCATCGAAATATAAAAGAAATGGATTTTTAAATATCTCTGGTAAATTATGAATAGCCTCTTGCACTTCTTTCATGTTTAATGTAGCTATAGCTTCATTTGCTACCGCACCTTGATTTAGATTTAATAAAAAATCGTTTGGAGTGCTATCGAAAATGGTATTTTGCTTGGCTTTTCTGCGATAATTATTAATAAAAATATTACGCATAATGGTATACAACCAAGCTTTAATATTTGTACCTGTATTATACTTTTCTCTATTTGCCAAAGCCCTAAATAGGGTTTCTTGAAATAAATCTTTTGCTAATTCATGGTCACGAGTTAATGTGATGGCAAAAGGTTTTAGAAACTCTGTGTTGTTTAGCAACATTTTGTTGAATTCTGCTGTAGACATAAGAGATTTGTTTAAAATTGTTGGATACGAAGTTAAACACTTTTATTGTTACAACATTTATTTTTGTTTAATTTTTTTATAAAAAGATAAAACAAACTAAATCAACTAGTTATGCGTTTTGTTTGCCCCAAAAAATAGTCATAGTAGTTAATTTATACATAAGCTGGTTCATTTTTTTAAATAAATAAAGTGTTTTCTTAAAAAAAACGAAACAAAAAAAGCGTTGACATTTTATTGTCAACGCTTTTAAAAAACATACACACCATTCTATAAAGAAGCAATGTATTCCATTACTTCGCCCAAAGTTTTTTTGAAAGTAATATTTGCTGGAATTTTCTTTTTATAACTCTGTGTAAGTTGACCAGAAACTACAATTTTATAGTTGGCAAGTTTTGCCCCTGCATTCAATAAAAACTTATCAAAATTAAAATTATGAGCTACTGCTGTTAAGTGACAATATAAGAAAGATGGTTTCTTCAGTTTTGCTAAAAATTCCACATCTTTTAATGGAATATTTGCCCCCAAATACAACACATGTACGCCTCTACTCTTGAGCAAATAAGACATAAACAATAAACCAAGCTCATGATGTTCTCCTTCTGGCAAAAACAATACTATAGTTTTATCTGTGTAAATATGTGTATGAATATTTTCAATACCCATTATTAACTTTTGGCGAATAATATTGGTAACCAAATGTTCTTGAGCAGGATTTACATGATTGGTTTGCCATAAAATACCAATTCTTTCTAAAAATGGGAAAATGATATTGGTAATAGTTTTTTCTATTCCTTTTATGGAAATGTATTTATCAATGGCTTCCTCAAATTCATCCATTTTTACATCTACCATGTAATGAATTAATTCATTCAATAATCGCTCTTGTTGTGCTTCTACTTGAGACAACGATAAAATTTTATCTCTCATTTCTGCATCACTCATTCTATCAATATGCGATATTTTAAATCCATATTTATTTAGCAAGGCAATGTTTAAAATTACCTTCAACTCATCATTGGTATAATAGCGAATATTCGTTTCCGTTCGTTGGGGCTTTATAAATGTATAACGTTGCTCCCAAATACGAATGGTATGGGCTTTAATACCGGAAAGAAGTTCTAAATCTTTGATGGTAAATGCGTTCATGTTTAAAGGAACAATGTTCTACAAAAAAAGTTTAAAACTACCAAATAAAAAAAACCGCTTTAATTTTTTAGATTAAAATGGCTTTTAATATTGTTTAACAATTAGTTACTTATATCACTTTTTTATTCTACGCAAATATTCGCCATAACCACTTTTAGCGTATCTATCTGCTAATGACAATAATTGACTTTGCTGAATAAAACCCATTCGAAACGCCACTTCTTCTATACAACCAATTTTTTGACCTTGTCTTTTCTCGATTACACGTACAAATTCGCAAGAATCGGCTAAAGAATCAAAAGTACCCGTATCTAGCCAAGCTGTTCCTCTATTCATTACACCTACTTTAAGTGAACCTTTTTGTAAATAAACTTTGTTTACATCTGTAATTTCGTATTCACCTCTTGGCGATAAAGGAATATTTTTAGCAATTTCTACTACAGAATTATCGTAGAAATACAAACCAGGCACAGCATAATTCGACTTTGGAGCCACTGGTTTTTCTTCGATAGACAATGCATTAAATTGTTCGTCGAATTCTACTACTCCATAACGTTCAGGATCATTTACTTCGTATGCAAAAATGGCCGCACCATCTAAATTATTAAAAGACTGAACTAATTTACTAAAACCAGCACCATAAAAAATATTGTCGCCCAAAACCAATGCAACTTTATCGTTTCCAATAAAATCTGCACCAATTACAAAAGCCTGTGCTAATCCATTTGGAACAGCCTGTACAGCATATTCGAAACGACAACCCAAATCTTCACCTGTACCCAACAATTTTTTAAACTGAGGAGAATCTTCAGGTGTGGTAATAATCAATATTTCATTTATTCCAGCCAACATAAGCACCGAAAGCGGATAATAAATCATCGGCTTATCGTAAATAGGCATTAATTGTTTACTAATACCTTTTGTTATAGGATACAATCTTGTACCACTACCACCTGCTAAAATAATTCCTTTCATACTATTTGTAAATTATGAATGTTGGTGAAAATTATTAAAAATAAATTAGGTCTTTACATTCGGCTAATGTAGGCAAAGCAGCATCTTTTTCAGATAATAAAACTTCTGATTGATTAATCTGCCAATCAATATTGATAGCAGAATCGTTATAAATTAATCCGCCTTCACTTGCTTTATTGTAAAAATTATCGCATTTGTAAAAAAATGTTGCAGTATCGCTTAACACTACAAAACCATGGGCAAAACCACGAGGCACAAACAGTTGAAGATGATTTTCTGCTGTAAGTTCTACGGCTACATATTCACCAAAAGTGGAAGAATCTTTACGAATATCTACAGCTACATCAAGCACTTTACCTTCTAATACTCTAACCAATTTTGCTTGTGCATGTTCACCTTGTTGAAAGTGCAATCCACGTAATACGCCTCTTGTAGATTTTGATTGATTGTCTTGCACAAAATGAACATTTAGCCCTGTAAGTGATGCAAACTTCTGTTGGTTAAAACTTTCGAAAAAATATCCTCGATCATCTTTAAAAACAGTATCATGTATAATAAAACAATCTTTTAATTTGGTAGCTTCTACTTTCATTCTACAAAAAATTTAAATCGATAATTAAAACTATTACTATCTATTTGCATACATAGATTCGTAATATTTGGCATAATTACCAGTAGTTACATTTTGAAGCCACTCTGTATTTTCTAAGTACCAATCAATGGTTTGGCTTAATCCTTCTTCAAAAGTTACAGAAGGCTTCCAACCTAATTCTGTATTTAATTTTGTAGCATCTATAGCATATCTACGATCATGACCAGGACGATCTTTTACATAGGTAATCAATTGTTCACTTTCACCAACAGTTCTTCCTAATTTTTCATCCATTTGCTTGCACAACAATTTCACCAAATCAATATTCTTCCATTCATTAAATCCACCAATATTATAAGTATCTCCAATTTTACCATTATGAAAAATGGTATCAATTGCCACAGCATGGTCTTTTACAAATAACCAATCTCTAGTGTACAAACCATCTCCATAAACAGGCAAAGGTTTTTTCTGGATGATATTGTTAATAAATAGAGGAATTAATTTTTCTGGAAAATGATATGGACCATAATTGTTTGAACAGTTTGAAATAATGGTTTGCATATGATAGGTTTCTCCATATGCTCGTACAAAATGGTCTGATGCTGCTTTACTAGCAGAATAAGGTGAATTTGGATCGTAAGGAGTAGTTTCTGTAAACAAACCTTCTGCACCTAAAGCACCATATACTTCATCGGTAGAAATATGGTAAAAAAGATGTTTATCTAATTCACCCGCCCATTTTGTTTTAGCTACGTTTAGTAAGTTTACGGTTCCTACAATATTGGTGTACACAAAATCGAGTGGGCTTTCGATGCTTCTATCTACATGGCTTTCTGCAGCTAAATGAATTACATCTGTAATTTGATGTTCATTAAAAACACGAGTTAATTCTTCTACGTTTAACAGATTTACTTTTTCGAAACGATAATTACTTAGCTGATCAATATCTTTTAAGTTTTCTAAATTGCCAGCATACGTTAGTGCATCTAAATTTACGATTTTGTAATTTGGATATTTGGTAACAAATAAACGAACAACGTGGCTACCAATAAAACCAGCACCACCAGTAATCAAGATATTTTTCATAGTTTTAAATATTGATGTAAACCCTTTTTTAATCTGTTTTATATAAGTCTGCAAATAAGTTATAAATGCCGAAGTTTAAAAATTTAATTCATGTTTTGTATGCTTATCATTCAACAATTTTAGGTTACTAGGCTTACTATTGCATTTTAAAACATCACCAAGCACATATAAAAGTAGAAACAGTTAATTTAAGCTACCATGTTTTTAGGCATTTTAATCAATACCATTATTTTTACGTGCATTGCTTTACTCGTTTTTCGATGTATAAAAAATGGTGATTTTGCTACCAAAACAGTGTTGATTGTTTTTTGCTTGAAATTGATTGCAGGATCTGTTTATGGAATTTTTTATGCAAAATCTAACCAAATAAGCGACACTTGGAATTATCATTACTTAGCTATTGAAGAATACAAATGGCTACAAACAAACTTTTACGATTTTGCCATTAACTTGTTTCAACATGGCTATACAGAAAGTCAAACAAATACATTTTTCAATTCAGATAATTCTTATTGGAAAGATTTACCACTCAATATTTTACTAAAGCTACTAGCCATTTTCAATACTTTTAGTAAAGGCAACTATTACGTTAATGTTGCTTTATACAACATTGTTACTATTATTGGTAATTTATATTTTTTTAAAACCATTATCATTTGGTTTGCTCAACAAAGAAATATTGCTTTTATACTCAGCTTTTTATTTCCACCACTTTTATTTTGGACAAGTGGTATTCATAAAGATGGAATTGTATTTACAAGCATTGCTATTGTGTTGTATGGTATTAGTAAAATAGCAACTGCAAAAAACAATTATTTATGGGTTGCATTAACCTTTTTTGCGTTTATGATGCTTTATTTTTTTAGAAATTTTGCAGCATTAAGCTTATTGCCTTGGCTTATTGCTTTTACAATTTGCATAAAAACAAAAAAAGCAGCCGCTACAATTTTTTTTACCACACTTGTGTTGGTAATTGCGTTATTTGTTACAAGTAGTTTTGCACCATCAAGCATTAATTTTACCGAAAAAATAAAAGAAAGACAACAACAATTCTTAATGCTCAAAGGGAACTCTTTGATGCAAACAACTGAGCTAAAAGGAGGAGTTACAGAATTTATTCAATTGTTGCCAATGGCCATTAATCATGCTTTTGCAAGACCATATTTCACCGAAGCAAAAGGATTTTTAGGTATTGCTAGTACATTTGAAAGCTATACTGTATTGCTTATTTTTTTAGCTGTTCTAATTTTCTATAGAGGTGAAATGTATATTCTAAAACATCCATTTATATTATTAATAGTATTTTTTTCAATCACCAACTATTTACTTATTGGGTACACCGTTCCATTTTATGGAGCTGTTGTAAGGTATCGAGTAATTTTTGAAACCATGTTACTATTACCTACACTCATTATGATTAATAAAAATAAATGGCTAAATCAACTACTACAAAAATGGGTTTAAGCAACAACTTATTGTAGTGCTTGAATAGATGCGTTGTACAAATTGGAAAATTGAGCAACCTCAACCTGCTTCGAAAATTTTTCTTTCGCAAAACTTTTTGCAGCTTGCCCCATACTTAACCTTAATGTATCATCATTGATTAATTGCACTAACTTTTCTGCAAAAGCTTCTGCATTATTATTAGGCACTAAAAATCCGGTTTTTCCATTTAAAACAGTGTCTGGCACTCCACCAACTGCAGTTGCCACTACTGGCTTTCCAAAAAGTTGACTTTCTACCAATGATAATCCTGTACCCTCGTTGTGTGATGTTAGTATTACAATATCTAAAGCTTCTAAAGCAATGGAAATATATGGCATCCAAGAAGTAAAAACCACATGTGCGTTTGGAGAAAAATTTTGCTGATTACACCAAGAAATACGGGCATTTGTAAGTAATTCTTGAACATGTAACTTTAGAAATCCATCACCAATAACAAAAAACTGAACATTTTTATTCGTTGAAACAATTACCTTTTTAACTACCTCTACAAACAAATGAAAATTTTTAACTTTTACAATTCGTGCAATTATTCCTATTGTGAGTGTGTTTTCATGAATTGGAAATTGTGATACAAATGGTTGGCATTGCTGATTAGATAATTGTTTTTGCAAAAATGATTCATCAATACCCAAAGTAATTACTTTAACTTTTTGTGGATCAGCAATTTTATAATTACGCGTTAAGTCTTGTGCTTGTGCATTACTAGTGGCAACAATAATATTAGATATTGCAGCCATTTTTCTTTCGATAGCAACAATGGTTTTAGAAAAAAGACGATTGAAATAAGAATGAAAAAAATGTCCATGAAACGTATGGATAATAACAGGACTTCGAAGTTTGAAAGCTGCAAATCGACCTAAAACGCCACATTTAACAGCATTGGTATGAACAACTGTAGGCTGTATAGAACGAATTAGTTTCTTCAATTCTAAATATGCCATTAAATTGGTAACTGGGTTGAACGTTTTTTTCAGAAACTTTAACGGATACACTTTTTCAAGAGGATAATGTTCCAATAAAAAATGGGCTTCCGTATCTTCTTTCTTTTTTTTGCCATAGGCAATTTGTATATCAAAAGAAGATTGCAAATAATAGCATAATGGAATTACATCAACCGCCTGGCCACCAATTACCAAACGGTCGAGTAATATTAAAACTTTTGGTTTCGAATCATTCATTATTTTGCCCAATCTGCCTCTTTTATCTCATCATATACCATCTGAATTCCAGTTTCTAAATCAATAGAAGCTTTCCATCCAAGATTGGTAAGTTTTGTTACATCCATTAATTTACGTGGTGTTCCATCTGGTTTTGAAGTATCGAATTTTAATTCACCATCAAACCCTACAATTTTTTTTACTAGCTCTGCTAATTCTAAAATGGTAACATCATCGCCCCAACCAATGTTTACCAAACCTTTATCGTTGTATGTTTCCATTAAAAAAATACAAGCTTCTGCCAAATCATCTACATGCAAAAACTCTCTTCTTGGGCTTCCTGTTCCCCATAATTCTACAGCAGGTAAATTGTTGTTTTTTGCTGTAATAAACTTGCGTAATAAAGCAGGCAAAACATGCGATTTTTCTAAATCGTAGTTGTCGTTAGGGCCATACAAATTTGTTGGCATGGCAGAAATAAAATTGCACCCATACTGTGCCCTATAACCATCACACAACTCAATACCGGCAATTTTAGCAATGGCATAAGGTTGATTCGTTGGCTCTAAATATCCACTTAATAAATATTCTTCTTTTAAAGGCTGTGGAGCCAATTTTGGATAAATACAAGAAGAACCTAAAAACAACAATTTGGTAACTTTATGTACGTAAGCAGCATGAATAATGTTCGATTCTATCATTAAATTTTCATAGATAAAATCGGCTCTGTAAGTGTTATTGGCAACAATACCACCCACTTTAGCAGCTGCAAGAAATACATAATCTGGCTTTTCTGTTGCAAAAAAATCGTTTACAGCTGCCTGATTGCGTAAATCTAATTCTTTAGAAGTTTTAGTAATAATATTGGTAAATCCATCTTGTTGTAATTTTCTTTCAATGGCACTACCAACCATACCTCTATGACCTGCAATATATATTTTAGCACTCTTTTTCATGTGTAAATTATTGGGTTGTTAGAAAAATAAAAAACAGCAGGAGATTATTTCCTGCTGTTTTTACATTGAATAAAATCTAGTTTTCAAACTCATTCTTATGAGCAAAACCATGATCTCTTAAATGCTTTTCTTTCTTAAATAAATCTACATCACTAGCCATCATTTCTGCCACCAATGCTTGTAAATCGTATTTTGGTTTCCAACCTAATTTTTCGTTTGCTTTTGTAGGATCTCCAATTAACAATTCCACCTCTGTTGGTCTATAATAACGAGGATCTACTTTTACCACCACTTTACCAATTGGTAATTGATATTCGCCTTTACAAGCAACAATGTATCCTTCTTCCGCTTCTGCTTCACCTCTAAATGCTACTTCAATGCCTACTTGTTCAAATGCCATTTGAACAAATACACGAATTTCTGTGGTAACACCTGTTGCTAAAACAAAATCTTCTGGTTTTTCTTGTTGCAAAATCAAATACATGCCTTCCACATAATCTTTTGCATGTCCCCAATCTCTACGTGCAGATAAATTACCTAAGTAAATGGTGTCTTGTAATCCTAATGCAATTTTTGCTGCTGCTCTTGTAATTTTTCTGGTTACAAAAGTTTCGCCACGCAATGGACTTTCATGGTTAAATAAAATACCATTACAAGCAAACATACCATAGGCTTCACGGTAGTTTACAGTAATCCAATAAGCGTATAATTTAGCAACTGCATAAGGAGAACGTGGATAAAAAGGAGTGGTTTCACTTTGAGGAACAGCTTGCACTAAACCATATAATTCTGATGTAGATGCTTGGTAAATTTTCGTTTTTTCAACCAATCCTAATAAACGAATGGCTTCTAGCAAACGCAATGTTCCAATTCCATCGGCATTAGCTGTATATTCTGGTTCTTCAAAACTTACGTGTACGTGGCTCATAGCAGCCAAGTTGTAAATTTCATCTGGCTGCACTTCTTGAATAATTCGAATTAGGTTGGTACTATCGGTTAAATCGCCATGATGTAATACCAAATGACGGTCAGGAATGTGTGGATCTTCATAAAAATGATCGATACGACCAGTATTAAATAAAGAACTACGTCTTTTAATACCATGTACTTCATATCCTTTTTTTAGAAGTAATTCGGCCAAATAGGCTCCATCTTGCCCTGTAATACCTGTGATAAGTGCTTTTTTCATGTATGTGTGTTTGTGTATGTATTATTAAAATTAAACTATACGATAATAAATTTAATGCAAAGCATAAATATTAAAAATAAAGCAATTGTTTAATTACATGTACGAAAATAGAATTTTAAGTTCATTCAGTTGTATTTAGAATTATTAGAGATAAGTTCCAATTTAAAATCAAAATAAATTTCAAGAATTTAGCTTTTCTAAACATAAACTACGAAAAGAAAAACCAACTACATAGAATTTAGGATGGTTTAATTTCCTTTTCTTAAAATTAATCTATATGCAACTAGTAAAATTTTACTTGGTAATATTTTCATAATTACCCTAGAACTTATTGCCTTATACATTTGAACATTAGTGATAAACGCACTACGTTTCATTTTATAAAAAAATTTAAATTCCATTTTTAAATACGACCATCCTTTTCGTCGACCGAGCATATTATTTCCAATACGGGCATAAACCAATGCTTCTTGTAAATTGTAAAATACACAGTTACTATTAAGCATCATAAACCATAAATGATAATCTTCTAAAACACGATGATGCCAATAACCGCCAACAGCTAGAGCTTTTGATTTTTTAAAAATTACGGTCATATGATTCATCGGATTTCTGAACTTAGAAAAGTGCAGAATTTCTTCATGTTTTTCAGGAACAGTACGTCTTTGGTTTAAGTCACCGACACTATTAACAAACTCTTCAATATTTGATCCAATTACGTCGATTGATGGGTTTTTCTTTAAAAAATCAATTTGTTGTTCAAATCTTGTATTCACACAAACATCATCACTATCCATTCTTGCTACCCATTCGTATTTACATACTTTTAATCCAGTATTCATGGCAACACCCATACCTGAATTCTTTGCAATTTTTACAATAGTAAATAGCTCTTTATATTTATTAGTAAAAGTATCTATGATATCATACAACTCATTTGTAAGTGCTCCATCTTCTACTAAAACAATTTCATTTGGCAATAAAGTTTGGTGAATTAAACTTTCCAATGACTCAAATAAATATCGAGGATTTTCTTTTATATAAACAGGAATTAAAACAGAAAATTTATAATCGATCATATAAACAAGCTAGATTTATTTTCAAGAATTTGAATGTATTTCATAGCATAATCTTTTAAATATTTGTTTTCATCTTTTAGTGATATGTATTGATCTGTAGGGTAATTGTCTTGAAATGAACTCATGATTGAAATGGCAATTTCTTCAATTGATCTTACATCGTTAATAGGAAAAAAAAGATGATGTGGCACAAACTCAGTATGCCCACCTACTGCCGATAAACAACACTTTACATTTAGTACACTTGCTTCTAAAGCGGTAATGCCAAATGGCTCAGCAGGATGTAAGGATATAAAGCTATTACACTGTGTAAGTAATTTATATTTTATTTCAGATGACACATATCCATGAAAAAAATTCAATGGATTGTTATACTTTTTTCGTAAATAATTTAATTCGATACCATCACCTATTATATGTAAAGAAACTTGTTGTTTAAGTTTTTCTCTCACCATTTCTACAGACTGCAAAATTCTTTCTACACCCTTTTCTTTAAGAACTCTACCTACAAATGCAATACTAAATGGCTCTTTCGTGGGTAATTGACGGTTCTTGAATGTATTAAAAAAACTATGAGGTAGAATGTTGTGAATAACACTTGTGATGTTTATTCCATAAAAATTTTGGCACACAAACTTTGTTAAGTAAGATACAGCAACGGTATGTTTATTAACCAGGGAGAAAACCTTATGAAACCATGAAACTATTTTATACCGAATATATCCAGTATGTTCTCGTTGAGGAAATCCATGAACAATAAAAATAGAGTGTTTAAAAAAAATACCAAATACTCCATAATGGAGATTAGTAATTGCAATGCATTTATTTGATGAAAATCTAATTTTTCTCTTTATTGAAATTAAAATCGCTTCTTTTATTGAAGAAACTTCAATCACCTTAAATGAAATTGCTTCAAAAGCAGTTTTTAAGCTTCCACAAACCTCAGCCACCCCACCTCTGTTGTTTGGAAAAAAAATAATCACTTCTTGAGGATTTTCTTGAGAATACATATTATTCTTTAATATTTTGGCTGAAAATCTTGCATTGAAGGATTACAAACAGATTGTTTTTGGCTGATTGCGTCAGAAACGGAAATACAATTTTTTGAAAGTGAAACAATCAATTCTTTTTTCAGAAAAGTAATTTCGATAGAATCTGAAAAATTATCGTCTATCAATGAAGTGTAGTTGTTGTTGTGAATAAAAACAACTTCGTACTCAGATTTTAAATCCTGTACTAGTTTAGCAATCAATGGTTTGTTAGATTTTACTTGATGAAACTCAATAGCAAAACCATTAATGAATTTAAAATATGGAAAAAAGGTTTCTAATACTCTGTATTCAGCCCCTTCTATATCCATTTTCACAAAAATATTATTTTCTTTTTGTTGGTCTGAAAAGTTTAGTACGCTAAATATGCTGTCTGCCGTTAATGTAGCCTTTGATTCAAAATTATCTATAAATTTTTCAAAAAAAACAGTATCGTCAGGCTCTAAAAACGTTTGCCATTTTTTTACCAATTGCCATGAACCCACAATATGTTTTTGAAAAAAAAAGGAACAGTATCGAGGATTTTTTAATGTAAAATAAAAAAATTTTGTCCAAGCTTTAATCCAATAAAATTGAAAAAAAAACTTATTTATACTTCCATCAATTACAATTGTTTTATTTAAACAATTACTCTTATGTCTAAACTGTTCTTCAAAACTCCAATTTACAAAAACGCCTAAACCAATTAGTGTTTTGGTATGTTTTAAAATTGATTTTGTTATCCAGTAACCTCCATCATAATCAGATCCTACTCTTATTAAATCATCTGTTTGAACAGGTTTTAGCAAATCGAAGAAAAACTTATCGTCCATATAACCTAAATTTTAACAATCCATCTATTATAGAAAAGCAAGTATACAGAATATAATAGACTTAAAACTAAAAATACAGCTATATCATTCATTAAAAATTCATATGCCGATTTAAACACCAAGTATTTTAGTAGTAAAATGCAAAAAACAACAATTAAATTTAGTAAGCTCATTGCTATAAATGGTATAAGCAAATTTTTACTTCCAAATTTATCTAATAAACTATTTTTTGAATAAAAAAGCAGTAAAAAGAAACCAACCGAAAAAAAAGAACTTCTAATAATTTCTAAACTAATACTTGAAAAATTGAAACGAACCGAAACTAAAGTTGACGCTTGATAAATTATCAAAGGCATTAACTTTAATATAAAAGGCTTAAACATTAAAAATTGTTGTTTATTTTCTACTTTTTTGTACGATAAATTGAACAAATTTTTCTTATACAAATATACAATAGCTAAAAAAATGAGTTGGGTAAATATGTTTATGCCAACAAAAACTAACCAAACATTTTCTTTAAAATGTAATTGATGCATTACAAAAAAAACGATAGCTAAAATAACAGGATAGCAAAATTGGTACACTAAAAACCAAGAGGACAGGTTTGATTTTAGTATTAAACGATATACAGCATCACAGTAAGCTTGAAAAGGTAAGTAAATAATAGAAATGAGCATCCATGTTTGTAAACCATTTTCAGAAAATGGCAGTATAATAAGCACAAGTAATAATAGAACGATAAACCAACCAAATACCCTTTTTACAAAAAAGAAATCAATTGTTTCTAGCTTTTTGGTGACTATTTCTGAATAGCCGAAATCTATAATATATACTAGCGATAATAAAATTGGAAAATAGTGAAAATATAACTTAACATCTCCATTAAAATTATATTGATATGCAACGCTAAATAAACCAGCAATCACACTTAACCCTCTTAAAAAAAGGAACTGAATAAATTGCTTATTGAGCTGGTAATATATTTTCATTCTTACTGTTAATCCTAGAGAAAGCGATATAGGCTAAAAAAAATATAACTGTATACACAATTGCCCTATCAAATAATTCAACAAAAGTACCCCTCCAAAAGAAAGCAATTTTTGCTACGATATGTGGAAATAAAAATCGATTAATCAGTTTAGGTGAATGAAAATCAAAGACAGAACAGATGATTCCGATTATCACAAAAAGAAGAATAAACCCAACTGTTGTTTCAGTTAGTGCTTCATAAATTGGATTTCCACCAGTACCTAAATGATGGGTTCCTTCTGGTCCAATAGTTAATCGAGTATAAATCCAGTCGAATCGAATCTTATATCCACCCAAATCAAAAAAAGACTTGTAATCGTAAAGATCAATTTTAAATAAAGAAGAGAATAATCCTGCAGTAACCAAATGCGTATTAAAAAAATTGCTCACAGGGTAATACCACATATATGTGATAGGAGAACCATATATGTAAACACCAATTAAGCTTACTTCGCCAACTCTATTGCCTGTGAAATAAGGCAGAACAATTAAAAGCAGAAATGCTGAAACGATGTAAATTTTATTTTTAAGAATATACGCTTTATAGATGGGATATATAAAAATAAAAAAGGGCAAAAGGGCTTGAAAAACGAAAAACCTTGGACCTGATAATGTGATTATAAACCTTGGTAAAATAATTAAAGCACAATAAAATAACAACTTATTTGGGCTAATATCAGACGTGTAACCTGCAAATAAAAAACTCAAAGACATTAAATGGGAATAAAAAAACAGGGTTTCTAAGGCTGTAGTAATTTCTGCATTCCCATATCCAACTACTACAAGTCGTTTGAAGATTAAAATGGAAGAGAAAAAACAAGGTAAAAAAAATACAATTGATAAAACCTCTCCTGTTCGCCAAAAAAAAGTTTGCCGATAATTAATATTCGAAAAAATATTTGAGTCAGGATTTTTTTTGGAGGCAAATAAGAAATAGCCGAACAAGATACATGCTAATGAAAGTATTAAATATAAAAAATATTCAACTGGGTCTTGTACAAACGATAATGACTGTTTTACTAACGGTGATACGAAATAAAATAGTATGGGTGCTAATTGAAAAAAGAAGAAGGAAAACAAACAAATATATAAAAGCGAAGATACTTTCATTATTAAAAAAGCTTATTTATAACTCCTAATTACAAAGAGACTAAATGAAATAATAACCGTTATGAAAAACAAACTAAACCCGCCAATAAAGCCAAGAAAAAGTTTGCCTTTTTTTTCATTCTTTAGAGGCAATTTAGGAGAATCTATAATTTGAATTAGAGGCGTTTCCTTCCGCATTGAAATTTTAGAAAGCTCTAAATTTTTTAGAAGTTCTGTATATAAAACTGAATTTACTTGAAGCTGGCTTTGCGATTTTTGAGTCTCAGTTCTTGCTTTCTGTTTCAAAGGATTTACGTTTAAATCATTTAACATAGCAACTTCTGAAATACCACCATACAACATTTTGCGAACAGAATCTACCTGATACTGAAGAATATTTACGTTTGACAGATTTTTTTTGGTTTTATAAGCAGTATAATAATTGGTTGTATTTTCTACTAAAGCTTCCGCCATTTCTTTTGCGAGTACTTCGTCATGATCGTTGTAGGTTAAAGTTATTAAACCGATACTCCTATTCATTTTATCTACAAAAAGCTGATCATCTATTATTGATTTAGAAATACTTTTAACTAAGCTATCTTTTATCCTTTGTAGAGGAATTTTGGCAAAGCCAACAGATAATGAAAAGTTTTTTCCGTCTATTTTTATATTCTCAACGGCATGTGTTTTTAAATATTTATCAATCAACAATTCGTTAGTTTCTTTAGATACTGTTAAAAGTGATTTTTCAACCAGTAAATTACTTTTGAAAAGTGATGTAATATTTTCCTCAGTAAAAATATTACTACTCGCTCCACCTAAATCGATACCAAACTGAGAAGCAATACCTGCATAAGCACCTAATCCTCCAGATTTTTCTCCCTCACAAAAAAAGGTAACTGTAGCAGCATATTTTGGTTTACTCGTATACCCAATTAATATTCCAATACAACTGCCCACAAAAAACATTAATAAGAAAAAAAGCTTTTTCTGAAATATTATTTTTCCTAAAAAACTAGGCATTAGCCTAAACATTCTCTGTATTAAAATATCGTCATTCATTTTAACCTCAATATTAAACTTATCTTAAAATCGCAATTACTACTCCAGCTAAACTAGCCATTGCACTTGTTAGCCCAATAATTTCAGCTGTTGATAATCCACTTTTTTGACGCTCAGGCATTTTAGGCACCAATATTTCTGATCCAGCAGTAACTGTAGGATATTTTTTGAAAAATAAAAATCGCTTGATTTTGCTTGCCTCTCCATTTGGATACAATACATACAACTTCTTTTCTCTAGCATTATCAGTAAAGCCACCAGCCTTATCAATATAAAATTTCAAAGATTCTCTTTCTTTAAATACGATTTCAGATGGTATCATTACTTCTCCACTTACTCTGATTTCATTTTTTTGTTTTGGAATAACCAACACATCGCCTTCTTGCAAAATCACATCATCAATTCCATTGGGGTTATTGATAATTTTTTGCAAATCCAATCCTACTTTAATGGTTGGTTTTACATACTCATTTGCTAAAACAGAACTAGTATCTTTTGTTTGTCTTTGTATTCGTTTAATACGCTCTTCTTTCTCTTCAGATGTATATAAAGAATTAACACGAATTAAACTAGCCGCTTCCTTAAAAGCTAACGGAGTTAACCCACCAGAACGCTGCAACAAACTACTTACACGTTCATTTTTTTCAGTTAATGTATAATTACCAGGATATTTTACTTCTCCATCCACTTTAATAGTTACTTGCTCTTGATAAGATGGTTTTCTTCGAACAACAATTAAGTCCCATGGCTTAAGAGGCACATCGTTACCAGTTATTCGTAAATCTTTAGTAGCTGCTGCTTCAATTACCAATGCTATTTCATTTTTGGCACTACCACTATCATTAATTACTCTACGAGCTATTTCAATTTTTTTTGTTGCAGATGCATCTGTAAATCCATCAGCTAAAAAAATTAAATCACTTAATGTAATTCCTTCAAAATATGGAAACACGCCAGGATTTTTTACTTCTCCATCTAACGTTAAGGTAAACTTCTGCTGATATGCATCGGCAGAACCAATAATTACTTCATCATTTTTTTGCAATACAAAATCAGCTACAGTTTTCGAAACAATTCCTTTTACATCGAATGGGATAATGATTTTACTTAAATCTGCTTCATTCGTTCTAATTACCAATCCTCTCTCTTTTAATGCCTCCCCTTTTAAGCCTTCTGCTTTTTGAATGAGTTTTAAAATAGTAATTCCATCTTCTAGTTCGTATGTTCCAGGTCTGTAAATGGCACCTTTAATCGAAACGCTATTATTATATCTATCTAGCACTTTACCTATAAAAATAGAATCACCTTTTTTGGGAAAATACATGGCAAAAGAAGTTTGCAAAATATCTTTTATTCTTCTTTCTTTATCCGTTACCTGTTTTACTTGCAATGCTGCTGTATATGCTTCATTGGTAAATCCGCCTGCAAAATCTATCAATTGTTGCAGATTATTTTGAGGCAACAATTCAAAAACGCCGTTTCGCTTTACTTGTCCTGATAAAGTAACTTGTACACTTGCTGTAGGAATTCGAATTACATCCTGATCATTCAATCGAATATTATTGGTCTGATCTCCTTTTAACAAAAAATCATACGCATCTAATTTCACAAAAACCTTATTGTTTCGTATCAATTCTATTTGTCTAAACGATCCTTTTTCTGTAGGGCCTCCTGCTACATATAAGGCATTAAACAAAGTTGATAAAGATGAAATACTGTAAGAACCTGGTTTTCTAGCTTCGCCTATAATGGTTACTTTAATACTTCTAATTTTAGCAATACTTACTTGCAATTGAGTTTGTCCGCTAGCCAAACCTGCGTATCCATTTTTCTGCATTTTGTCTTTAATACGTCTTGTTGCTTGCTCAACCGTTAAACCAACAACAGGAATTATTCCTACATAAGGAATATTGATACTTCCTTCTGGAGAAACACTTAATTTATAATTTGCTTCTTGATAGCCAAAAATATCAATGGCTAATTCATCATCAGGACCTAAACTATAATTTTTGGGAGTTGCAATACGAAGATTAGGCTCAAAAATTGGAGTAGGATTATTAAATAATTCGCTACCAAAAATATTATTATTTTGATTTTTTTCTGGTTGATAAGGAATAGATAAAAGTGAGCTATCGATGGTTCTGCCATTCGATTTAACAATGGTTCCAACCGACTTAGTTGAACTTGTACCCATACCTAAAGAAGACATCCGTGCCCTTAACTTTGCCACTTCTACAGAAGACATGCCACGTTGTAAAGCCAATTGCTCTGCCTGTGTTTCTGATAAGCCACTTTGCTGCAATTGATTTCTATATTTTAAAATATCTTCATCAGATAATGCATCTGCCTTAAAAGTACTTAAGTCTCTATTTTTTAAAATATCCTGTGCACTAATAGGGGGAATTGAAGTTGCAAATACACTAATCAACAACAATAAACGAATAGATTTCATTCTGTTAAATATTATCCTTTTGTTTTAATGAAAAATTGTGTAATCTTTCTAATCGGTTTCAAAAATAAGGTATACCAACGAGGTTTAAGTGCATTTAGTTTCCAAGCTTTTCGATCTTCCATATTTGCTCGTATTCTATTTTTGATAGATACATTGCTTTGTCCACCAGAACGCATGTGTACCAAAACCTTATTCAAATAGGCTGTTTCTACATTGTGTTTATACAAAAAACGAAGCATCAACTCATAGTCAGCAGCTCCCCATAAGGCTAAATTAAAAGTGCCAAACTGTTGATACAATTCTTTTCGAACGAAAAAAGTAGGATGTGGAGGCATCCAACCATATAAAAAATTATTTTTTCTATAATCTCCAGAAATCCAAGTTCGAGTAATCTGATTGGTATTATTAGCATCTACATACACCAAATCTCCATAAACAGCCTTACAATTGGTATCTTTAAACAAGGCTACCACTTTTTCAATAACCGTTTCATCTGCATAAAAATCATCCGAATTTAAAATACCAATAATATCACCATTACAAAGTGAAATGCCCTTATTCATAGCATCATAAATGCCTTTGTCTTTTCCTTGATGCACAAATCCTTTGTGTGCAGATACAGCTACAATATCAAGTGTATTATCTGTTGAAACACCATATACTATAATGTGCTCTATAAAAGGATACGTTTGCTGCTGTACAGATTGTAAAGTATCTTTTATAGTTGTTGCACTATTATAAGTAGCAGTAATGATAGAAACAGTCATGAAAAATAAATTATTGATCAATCAACACAAAGCGAATAAATGAAAATATAATGACTTTACAATGAATAAGAAATTATAACCGCCAATAATAAGTACAAATAAATGCTGCTTGTTCTTTATTAAACATGGCTTTCACATCAAATAAATACAAGCTTTTTTGTATTGAAATAGATTGCAAATAGGCTAAGGAATATTTAGAAAAGTCGGTATGTTTAACGGCAACTATAATAACATCGTAAGTAACATTTTCTGGTATTGACGAAAGAATATTTTTATTCAACAACAAACTACTACTTGCAACATGAGGGTCTACAATATCTACTTGAATTTGATAATCAATTAATGTTTCTGCAATATCAAACACTTTCGAATTTCTACTATCGCTTACATTTTCTTTAAATGCACATCCCAAAATTAACACCCTAGATAATGAAATAATATTCTGTTTCGCTATTAATGCTTTTAATACTTTGTCGGCAATAAAACGCCCCATTTGATTATTTACATGCCTACCTGAATGAATAACTTGAGGGGAATAACCGAGTTGTTCGGCCTTATGTGTTAAGTAGTAAGGATCTACACCAATACAATGCCCACCAACCAAACCAGGCTCAAAAGGCAAGAAATTCCATTTTGTGGCAGCAGCTTGCAAAACCTCACGGGTATCAATTTGCATTTTATCGAAAATTAATGCCAACTCATTCATGAAAGCAATATTCAAATCTCGTTGTGCATTTTCTATTACTTTAGCCGCCTCAGCCACTTTAATGTTAGATGCCACATAAATACCAGCATGTATAACTGAACCATATAAAGAAGCCAAATATTGTGTTGTTTCTACAGTGTCGCCTGCAACAATTTTCACAATAGACTCTACAGGTTTATGCTTGTCACCAGGATTCACTCTTTCAGGAGAATAGCCAACAAAAAAGTCTTTCTTCCAAACTAAACCACTCGTTTTTTCCAAAATTGGAATACATACTTCCTCTGTTAATCCTGGATAAACAGTAGATTCATACACAACTGTTGTGCCTTTTTGTAAGATAAAACCGATATGTGTAGATGCTAATTTTAATGGATGTAAATCAGGCTCATTACTAGCCGTAATATCTGTAGGAACCGTAACAATAATGGTAGTACAAGCAATTAAATCTTGTACTTGATTGGTAAACTGAATTGATGATTGTTGAATAGCATTTTTTGTAAGCTCATTGGTATAATCTATACCTTGATGCAACAAACTAATTTTAGCGGCATCTATATCATAACCTATTACTTGATGTTGCTTTGCAAATAAACAAGCAAGGGGTAAACCAACATATCCTAATCCAACAATACCAATCATTTTAAATTTTAATTATGAGCGTATAAACAAAGTTTGGATATTATCCTCTCAGCCTTGGTTTGTGTCCCCACAAAACAATCCTTTACTCCTAAAAACAATCCTCAGTACCACAAAAGCCAAGTATTTACACCTTCTTTTCCACTTTTTCCTTGATGGAAAAGTGGAGCAAAAAATCAAGACAAATGTATATTCAGCAACATTTGTCCTAATTCGCTATTCAACTGTATTACTACTGAATACTCAACAGCAAATCTTTATTCAACTTTGGAGCTGCTGATTTTCTTGTCATTCTGACGAAGGAAGAATCTCCCCAAAAGCATTCCCAAAGCTCAATCCTCAGTACCACAAAAAGCCCAATCAAGGCTTCCCAAAAAAACGGCCGAACATCGTTTTTCTGTGTCTTTTTTTCGTTATTTTTTTGGACAAGCAAAAAAGAACAATAAAATTCTATTTAAAATTCTTTTTCCACTTTTTCCTTGATGGAAAAGTGGAGCAAAAAATCAAGACAAATGTATATTCAGCAACATTTGTCCTAATTCGCTATTCAACTGTATTACTACTGAATACTCAACAGCAAATCTTTATTCAACTTTGGAGCTGCTGATTTTCTTGTCATTCTGACGAAGGAAGAATCTCCCCAACAGCATTCCCAAAGCTCAATTCTCAGTACTACAAAAGCTCCATCAAGGCTTCTCAGAAAAACGGCCGAATATCGTTTTTCTGTGTCCTTTTTTCGTTCTTTTTTGGACAAGCAAAAAAGAACAATAAACTATCATTTTATATTCTTTTCCACTTTTTCCTTGATGGAAAAGTGGAGCAAAAAATCAAGACAAATGTATATTCAGCAACATTTGTCCTAATTCGCTATTCAACTGTATTACTACTGAATACTCAACAGCAAATCTTTATTCAACTTTGGAGCTGCTGATTTTCTTGTCATTCTGACGAAGGAAGAATCTCCCCAACAGCATTCCCAAAAGCTCAATCCTCAGTACCACAAAAAGCCCCATCAAGGCTGCCCAGAAAAACGGCCGAACATCGTTTTTATGTGTCTTTTTTTCGTTCTTTTTTGGACAACCAAAAAAGGACAATAAACTATTATTTTATATTCTTTTTCCACTTTTTCCTTGATGGAAAAGTGGAGCAAAAAATCAAGACAAATGTATGTTCGGCGACATTTGTCGTTGTTCGCTGCTCAACTGTAGTACTACTGAATACTCAACAGCAAATCTTTATTCAACTTTGGAGCTGCTGATTTTCTTGTCATTCTGACGAAGGAAGAATCTCCCCAAAAGCATTCCCAAAAGCTCAATCCTCAGTACCACAGAAGTCTAATCAAGGCCTCTCAGAAAAACGGCCGAACATCGTTTTTCTGGGTCTTTTTTTCGTTCTTTTTTAGACAAGCAAAAAAGGACAATTACCCCCTTTATTTCATCTTTCGCTCTCTCACCTTAACAGCAGGATTTCCTTGATAAATTGTATATGGCTCTAAATTTTTTGTGGCTACAGAACCTACAGCCAAAATAGAATGCGACGCACAATGAATACCAGGACAAACAACTGATTTTGCTCCAATCCAAACGCCATCTTCTATCATTACTTCTTTTACCATCAAATCAAAAGTTGTAAGTGTGTAATTATGATTACCTGTTAAAATATAGGCCCCTTGTGAAATACAAGCATTCTTCCCAATTTTTATCAAAACCAAACTGTCAATCCAAACATCCTCACCTATCCATGCATAATCACCAATTTCTACATTCCAAGGATATTTAATGTGTACACAAGGTTTTATCATTACCCCCTTTCCTACTTTTGCCCCAAATAATCGTAACAAACTCGATTTTAAACCAACAATAGGAAACAATTTACTCTGAAAAAATAGGGCACTCACATAAAACCATACAATACGTTTAATGCTTCCTGCACCAGTATTGTACCAGCTATTATTATATTGTGAAAGATTGGTTTCTGACTGCATAAACGCCAATATTTATTTTATCTACCTCCTATAATGATTGTGTAAAAGCGAGGCATTAATTTCTGTAATGTTTTTGCAACAATAATAGCTATTACCACAGACAAAATAGGACAAAGCCAATACAATACAAACAAACTTAATACAGACTTATTTGAAAAATAAAAACTTGCTTTTCGAAGAATCGTAAGCATGGGCTCATGAAAAGCATACACGAAAAAAGTATAACTAAATATGGTCATCCACCATTGTGTAATTTTCTTATGCTTCATCAAAACATCGTATCCTAGCCATACAGCCAACATACCTATTACAATAGTAAAACTCTGCATTAAATTTAGATACTGATAATAATTTCCCATGTTTAAACAAACAAGCAAATACGTTCTTGTAGCACAAAGCATTAACCAAAGTACACCTAAGATAATAGAAAGTTTAGGTGCTATTTTAGGAAAAGAAAAGGGCAACAATGCAATACTTGCACCCAAAACAAAAAAACAAAAGCTCATGTTTTGAAACACATACAAATACGTATTTGATACCCACATTACAATTGCAATGAAAAGCAACAACCATTTTGTATATCTAATAGCCAAGTATATAAAAGGAGACAAACAAACAAGCACCATCAAATCTCGAATAAACCAAAGTTGGTAAGCCAACGGATCTAAGAAAATAACATGTACCAATTGTTCAAACGAAAAGTTTGCTACCAACCTTGTAATGAAAAAGGGTTTCGAATAGGGAATTTGCTGTAATAGCCAATAAAACAACAACGAAAGAATAGACCAACTAATATAGGGTATGAATAAAGAATGAAATCTTTTTTTGATTTTATCAGTAAAGAAAGAGGTTGTAATTTTTTTTCCCTGAAAAAAAAAGAATCCAGAAATAGCAAAAAAACTTGGAACGGCAATTCTTGCCAAACCATCAGAAACAAAAGATTGTACAAATAAATTAAAACTATCTTTTTCTACTGCAACTCCATTTCCAAAATTAAACTTCATTGTTGTCCCATGAATAAACACCACCAAAATCATCGCAACAAATGAAATTACCTTTAATTTATCACTTAAATAAGTATCTATCACAATAAAAAATTAAATCAATGAAAACAAATACACCATTAACAAAAAGAAAAATCTGACCAAACTATTAAATTAGTAAATGCTATAGTTTGCTATATAAATTATACAATTGTTCACCAATAAATGCCTCACTATATTTTTCTGCGATAAAGCTAGCATTTCGATTACTCAAATCAGCATCAAAATCTTTATGGAGAATATTTTGGAAAATAGTAGCGATGGATGCAACATTCGACTCTATTTGATAACCCAATTTTTGATGAAACACAGTAGAAAAATTGCATCCTTCTGTAATTATAGGAATACATCCATAGCTCATTGCCTCTAAAACACTTACAGGAAATCCTTCACTCAATGAAGGCAACACATAGTAATGTGATGTAGCTAGCAATTGCTTTTTTTCTTCACCATAAACAGCACCTACGTATTGTATATTGTCTGTAAAAAATGGTTGTATCGCTGTTAGCTCACCTTCATCAGGACCAGCAATTACCAATTGCAAATGTTGTTGATCTTTCATTACCTGATGCCACGCTTGTACAAGTGGTACAATTCCTTTTTTAAAATGCAAACGAGCCATAAACAGAAATCGAATAGGTGCGATTTGTTTTTGCGGAACTGTAGCTGGAATTTTAACACCATTCTCTACCAAAACAACAGATTTTCCAAACACTTTATACAAGTTTTGCTGTTCAGCAGCACCTACAGCCCTAACAACGTTAGCTTGTTTACTCAACCGATTTTCTACAAGCTTAAAATAGAGCCACTTCTTCCATCGTTTATGCTGCATGCTCCAAGGTTCTAGCATACCATGTGGCACATAAATCCACCTGAATCCTTTTTTTTGTAAAGCCCTACCTAAACGTGTAGGAAATTGCCAACAGCCATGTGTAACAATAATGTCTGTACTAGGTTGTAATTGATGTTCTGTTATCAGTAAATCAATAGAAATTTTTGCAAAATCAGTGGAATAAGTAGCAATATTTAGTGGGTACTTAAAATCACTGATAGGATGCCATAATACTGATTCAATTCCATAAGTAGAAAGCAAATAATCACTTCCAAAAATGGCAGCATTCCAAATACCGAAGTTTATTTTATCAAAACGATCTACAATATGAATGATACGCATAGGATAAAATTATTTAAGCCTTACCTTGTTTAATTGATCGTCTATAAAAATACCAAGCAGGAAATACAGTAAAAAAATAGAACATAAACTGTTGAGGAGTATATCCTCTCGAAAGCACCACATACATATATGCAGCATTTAACAAACAAAAAATAATATACCAAGGATGTACATTCGAATTGTTAGATTGAATAAGTGGTTTGTTTATTTTACCATAAAACCAACCCACAAAAATTCCCATCAATACTACAGTTATCCATCCACCCATCATATAATATTCACAATAGTTTAAAACAGCTTGCCCAACTCCTTCATTTTTGTTTGTACGTGTGTACGACTCCCTCAAATAAATTAAATAATCTCCTGTTGGCTTATTAGGCCAAAAAAGCCTAGGTATTGGTGCAACTAATGCTTGTATAATTGGATCCATACCAATATACTCAAACTCTACACCAGCTCTCGACATTACAAGACCACTTGCTTTAAATACTGCTGTTTCATTAAAACCAGAACTTAAATATTCTGTAACTGTTTTTTGTTTTCCAGAAGATAAATCCAATCCCTTACCATAAGACCTACTCGCTTCCATTACGCCCATAAAAACTAAAAACACAAACCCACCAATACCAAGTACAACAATATTTACCTTTCTATTTATGGATATATACCACATACTCAAGCAACTCAATGCTGCAATTACCAATCGCCATCTAAACCCACCGGATATAAATAAAGAGAACGCAACAAATAGCAACGAAATAGCAACAACTGGACTAATCTTTTTTTTCTGATATAGATATACAATTCCAGGGCAAGCGACTATCATAAAGTTAAACCCATTCATAATATATGCAGAAAAGCCTCCGGCATCAACTAGTGACTCACTTGCCTCAGAACTCTGTTTCCAAAAGGCAATGGCAGATAAGCCACCTGTTCCAGCCAAGAGTATATAGCATGCAAAGCCTATTCCATAACAGATATATACTTGATCCTTAAAATAATCTATATCAAATCTAGCACCAACTAAATGTTGTTTTTTTAGCGTAACATTCCCTACAAATTGATACCCTATGAGGCAGGATATAAAGAAAATAAACACACCAACCCATGAAGTAAGATAATAAGGTCTGTGTTCGATAGAACGAAAAAGAGTATCATTATTCCAAATAGAAAGAACAGGACCAATAATACAGTAGTAAAGCGTTACCAAACAAAGTACAGTAAGTGGAGAACCAAATGAATATATATTTTTAGCACTGAACTGTTTTTGTAAAATAATAAATATTATGATACACAACAGTGTTACAACTGCCGTTTCACTACTTGTTAATTCATTTAAAATATATTCTTCCATTATCTAAGAAACAACCCTAATTACTAATTAATAAAATCAGTTAATTTTTCTACTAATAAATAATAAAAACCTTTTTTTCAAACCACTAAAATACTGCGATTTTTTGGGCTTGGTTTTAATATATGAAACAATATCTACAACTGCTTGCCTATATACTTTTCCAGAATAGTTGTCAATTATTTGTCTACCTTGTTCTCCCATTTTCTTTTGTGCAATTTCATCTAACTGCAAAAATGAGTTCAATACCTCAACTGCAGTTTCCCGTTGCATCGGAGAAAAAGTATAACCATTTCTACCTTCTTCTACCAAATCAATAGCAGCACCACAATGTGTTGATACCAATACAGGTAAGCCAGCAGCCATTGCCTCATTTACACATAAACCCCATGGCTCAGAGGTACTTGCTAATATCAACGCTTGTGCATGATGATAATATTGACGAACAACCTCTCTATGTAAAAAACCTTTTAAAAAGATGCGTTGATTCAACCCTTTTTCAGAAATGTATTTTTGCAAGGGTACTTCTAATTCACCATTTCCAAGAATTAATAAATCAATTGAATATTTTGGAGCCAATTCTGCAAATTCGTCTACTAAAAAAAATAAGTTTTTTTGTGGCAACAACCTACTTACACATACCAAATAGGGTTTATGATGTAATGAAATTTGCTCTACTCTTTCAGCATAAAAATCATTATCTACAATATCATAAGGTGTAAATATAGCATTACTTGCCATCCCTAATGCTTGCATATATGCTTTACTACTTGTACCAGCTACAAATGCAGCATCACAATTAGCAATAATCATTTTTTTGATCCATTCTTTAGCAAAATGTCTTGGCTCGTCTATCTGAGTAGAATCAGAAAGCATCACCATAGGTATTGCTTTCTGAATACCCCAACACATCGCCCAAATCATTTCTTTAAATCCATAACCTCCAACAAATAAAACCTGTGGTTGCAATCTGCTTAACAATTCTGATAATTGTTCTACCGTATTACCTGTAAAAGGATGTATTTTTTTAGCAATAGTATCTTTTTGTGATTCCTTCCAAGCGTATCGTTCAGAGCTTGGTCTTGTTTCCACACAAACAACATCCAAATCTTGCATCAATTGTTCTAATCGATAGGCATGATAAGGACCAACTTTTTCTATTAAAAAAACAATCTTCATTATTAACTACGTACTATTATAAAGGTCATTCTAAGCTTTCTTGTCATTCTGAGTTTTTTTGTCATTCTGACGAAGGAAGAATCTCCCCCCGCCTTGGTTTGTGTCCCCACAAAACAATCCTCAGTACCACAAAAACCACATATTTACACCTTCTTTTCCACTTTTTCCTTGATGGAAAAGTGGAGCAAAAAATCAAGACAAATGTATATTCAGCAACATTTGTCCTAATTCGCTATTCAACTGTATTACTACTGAATACTCAACAGCAAATCTTTATTCAACTTTGGAGCTGCTGATTTTCTTGTCATTCTGACGAAGGAAGAATCTCCCCAACAGCATTCCCAAAGCTCAATTCTCAGTACCACAAAAGCCACATCAAGGCTGCCCAGAAAAACGGCCGAACATCGTTTTTCTGTGTCCTTTTTTCGTTCTTTTTTGGAC
>JBHYCS010000009.1:0-172482 GCA_051861445.1 Chitinophagaceae bacterium
TGAACTAAAATTCGCAAAACTGAAATCTGAACGAACTAATTTTTTTGCAGCCAACTCAAATATATGCGTATTTGTACGTCGTGCAAATAATTTTAATTAATTGATAATCAATGTTTTTATACTTCGTATATAAAATATCAATGGTGCGTATATTTATTACCAATCTAGTTCTCCTGATCGCATTAACTCGTCTAGTGGATTCGGAATATTAATCAATTGCTCTTTTTTAACATGCAAATATCGCTCTGTTGTTTTAATACTAAAATGTCCTAACAAATCTTTTATATATCTTATGTCTATTCCTTTTTCCAATAGATGTGTGGCAAAACTATGTCTTAAGCTATGTATGCCTACACTTTTTAATATGCCTGCCTGATCTTTCGATAATTGAAATATTTTTTGTGCACTTCGTACACTGTATGCCTCACCTGCAACAAACGGATTTTCAAATAAATACACTTGTGGTCTTGGTGTGCATTGTGCTAAATATGCTCGTAAAATGTCTAACAATAAAATACCCAAACCTACATAGCGATCTTTTTTCCCTTTTGCTTTTTCTACAAAAATTTGCATCCGATTGCTATCAATGTCTCTTATTTTAATATTTACTACTTCACTAACCCTTAATCCTGCACTGTATGCAGTAAACAAAATGGCTTTATGTTTTAAATTAGTAACGGCTCTAAATAAACGTCCTATTTCTCTTTCACTTAATACTTTAGGAAGTTGCAAATGTTTTTTGGGTCGTGGTATTTCGTAAAAAAACTTTTCTCTTTTTAAAACCTGCTCATAGTAAAATTTTAATGCATTAATTCTACTATGTATGGTTGCCTCTTTTACGTGCAAATATTCGATGCAATATTTTAAATAATTTTTTATTCGCTCCGTATTCATTTCATCTGCAGAATGATGTTTTAAGATTTGTAAAAACAGCGACATTTCTCCTAAATATGTTTTAATCGTACTGCTACTGTAAGATTTAAGAATAAGCTGTTCTTTCATATTTACCAATACATGCCTGTTAGTTGGATGTATTCGGCTATTTTCATTAACCGATACGGTTAATTGCAGATCATTCTGAAAAGTGGTATTGGTAAACGTGTTGCTTTGAGGTATTACTTCTTGTGTAAGTGTAGGTTGCTTATTTCGTTTAATGAGATATTGCCTTAAAGAAGTATTATCAATAGTTGCTTTTGTAAAAAGTTGACGACGGATTAATATATAATTCTCTTTCTTTAAAGGTAAAAGCCAACTTTTATAAGTAGCACTAAATTGCGTACCTGGCAATTTCTTAATTGCAGCATTCAGCATTTCTGTTTTTTCAAATTCTACACTTATCCATTCTCTGTTTCTGTGTGTAATACAGTGCAGTTTTACTAATGGCATCGATTTCATGTGTATAGTTTTTACAGCTTCGCCACAACAGTCACATTTATACAAATGTTTTTAACCGTTATTGCAACAAATAGCAGTTGTTTAGAAAGAAAGAAAAGTGTTTGTAAACATCGCTACATTGAGCATACTAAAATATATAAATAAAATGGAGTACAAAAAATATATTACGCTTTTTTCGATTTTTTTTATTGACGTTCTTTTCTAAAAAATAGTAATCGACATAAATACAAGTCTTTAGTTTTAATACCTTCAATAATAAATAGTATTGTAAACAAAAGAAAGGGTTGAAAATGCAAACAGAAAATAAAACACCCATCGAAACCTTGCACCTATTTTCAAAATTAGATGCTTTGTTGATAGATGTTTTACAGGGTTTAACAATTGAAGAGTGGCTGAAACCAACTGTTGCCAAACTTTGGTCGGTTAAAGACGTTGCTGCACATTTGTTAGATGGTAATTTAAGAACTCTTTCAATTGCTAGAGATCAATTTTCATTAAATCCGAATACTTCGATAGAATCGTACACCGATTTAGTTGGCTATTTAAATGAACTGAATAAAACTTGGGTTATTGCAGCCAAAAGATTAAGTCCTCAAGTTTTAATACAATTATTAGAAACTTCTGGTAAAGAATATGTAGCATATCTTAAAACATTACAGCCTTTTGAAAATGCTATTTTTTCGGTTGCATGGGCTGGTGAATCAGTATCGGCTAATTGGTTTCATATTGCTAGAGAGTATACAGAAAAATTTATTCATCAACAACAAATAAGAGATACTGTTGGTAAACAGGCTTTATTTACAAAAGAGCTTTTTTATCCTTTTATTGATACACTTATGTGTGGACTTCCACATACATTCAGAAATACAATTGCACCTGAAAATACTATCATTACTGTAGTAATATTAACAGAAATTGGTGGTAGATGGAACTTGGTTAAAACAAATAATGGCTGGCAATTAAATAAAGAACTTTTAACAACAGCAAACGCTACGTTAAAGATTGATCCTTCTATAGCATGGCAACTATTTTCAAAAGCAATTACACCAGCCGAAGCGATGCCACTTGTTGAAATTATTGGCAATCAAACTTTAGGAAAAGTGGTTTTAGAATTGGTTGCTTTTATGGCATAGATTTACCTACAATTTTTAATCAGCAAATAAATTTCAATGCTTGTTGCTATTCATCCAAAATTACCCATGCGTAATAAAATCATCACTAAACAATTTTATATAGACCAATTAGGATTTATAGAAATTGGAAATATAGATTATGAAGGTTATTTGATGTTAAAAAAAGATGCTATTGAAATTCATTTTTTTGAATTTAAAAATTTGAATCCCTATGAAAATGATGGGCAAGTGTATATACGAACCACTAATATTGATCAAGAATTCCAGCAACTACTTTTGAAAAAATGTATTCATCCAAATGGAAGCTTAGCAGTAAAACCTTGGGGACAAAAAGAGTTTTCGGTTTTAGATCCTGATCATAATTTATTAACTTTTGGTGAAGCTGTTTAGCAACATGTATTTCCTTTAATTTGATAAAACAATGCTTTAAGTTTTCTTAGCTACCATTCGTTTTTTAAACAGGCTTTCGCTCAATCAATCATTAAATATCAGCATGTATTTAATCAATTTTACTCATACAAAAATTATTTAATTCACTTCCGCTCCCTTATCTTCATCACAAAATAAAAATGTGCAATTTTCCGAAGAACAAATATGGGCTTTAGCACCTGATGAAGCATCGAAAAAAGCAGGAAAAGATTTAGCTCATCCAGAAAAATGGATTAGCAAAGGTGCTAACGATGTAGCAATTTGGGGTGAATGTAAAGGTAGTGGTAGCAAACCTTATGAAACTCAAATTCATGTAGAAACCATCACATTTAAATGTAGTTGTCCGAGTAGAAAATTTCCTTGTAAGCATAGCATTGGATTACTCGTTTTATTTGTAAAAAATAAAAACTTTTTTACCGATTTGCATCCACCAAAATGGGTAACGGATTGGTTAAATAAGAAAGCAGACCAAACGACAAAAAAAGTAGAACAAAAAGATAAACCTGTAGATGAATTTGCTCAAGCAAAAAGATTACAAGCAAGAGAACAATTGGTAGAAAATGGTATAGATGAACTTTTGCTTTGGATAAAAGATGTAGTTAAAAATGGCATTGTTTCTATGCCAGAAAACGGCACTTCTATTTTACACCATTTAGCAAAAAGAATGGTAGATGCAAAATCTCAAGGATTAGCATCGATACTTAAAAAAATGGCAGTAATAGATTATTATTCTGAAGGATGGGAAGAAAAATTTTTATCTCAACTTATACATCTTTACCTAATCATTTCTGGTTTTAAAAACAAAACCCATATTAATGAGTTATTGCTAGAAGATGTTCGAAGCAATATCGGATTTACAATTGCTCAAGAACAGTTAAAAACCAACCAAGGTATTACAGATAATTGGATGGTTATAGGAAAGCAAACCATACATGACGATGATATGGTGATTGAAAAAAATTGGCTATATGGTTGCTCAACAAAACAGTATGCATTAATTATACAATTTAGTGTTCGTTGGCAAATAAATAGTTTATTATTAATGCCAGGAAGTTGTGTACATGCAACCTTGGTTTATTATCCATCTGCATGGCCATTACGTGCCATAATAAAAGAGCAGTTTGCATTAGTAGAAACACCAAAACCTTTTGGATTCAATAAATGGAACGAAATAAGTTCTGTTATTAATAACAATAGAGCCAATATGCCTTTTATAATAGAAATGCCTTTTATAATACATCAAGTTCTTCCTGTTTTTTATCAAAACAAATGGTGGTTAAAAGATGAAGCACATACAATGGTTCGTATGCCAAATAATTTTACCGCTTTGTACACACTATTAGCAATTAGTGGCGGCCAAGCAATAGATGTAAGTGTGGTAGGTAATGGAGATATTTTTCAACCAATTGGTGTGTGGTTACACCATCAATTTTTTAGTTTTTAACGTATGCAAGAATGGAATGTTATAGTACAAAATGCTTTGGTTGGCACTCAAAAAATGCCACTAACAATTCATGCTACAGATAGTCTGCTGAATAATGCTATTGAAACAATTCAACTAAACACTTCGATAGATGATGAAGAACGTTTTTTACAAGTAGCAGCACTGGTTCATCAATATCAACTATCGGGTTTGCAATTTTATACCAACCAAGAAGCTAACTTACCAATTGCAGAAAAAGAAACCTTGCAATATTGTAGTGCAACTGCTCAACAATTATTAGCAGATACATTGTTAGAAAAACACGACGTGTTTTTTAACTTATGGTTGCAACTATGTTCAACAAAACAACAAATTGTAGCACCACATGTATTACCACAAATTTTACAAAAAGCTGCACAACATAAAAGCTATCAACCACTTGTCATAGAATGTATGGGTAAAAGAGGCGAATGGCTTTGTAAACTGAATACAGAATGGCAGTTTGCTTTTTCTATTGCTGATGAAGAAGTATGGCAAACAGGTACACAAACGCAACGAAAAAAATTACTGCAACAAATTAGTAATCAAAATATAGATCAAGCAATTGACATGTTGCAACAAACATGGTCGCAAGAAAATGCAGCAGCTAAAACAGCTTTTTTAGAAGCTATAGAAGAAGACATTCACTCACTTAAAAATACAAGTTGGTTAGAAGGTATATTAATCGAAAAAAGCATTCAGGTAAAAAATAAAGCAATTCATTTATTAAAAAAAATACCTACTTCTTCTATTGTATTGCAATATGCAAGTGTGTTACAGCAATCTATTTCATTAAAAAAAGAAAAAATTTTATTAGGGCTTTCTTCTAAACAAGTTATTGAAATTCAGTTAACCAATAACTTGCCGGCAAGTATTTTTTCAACTGGCATTCAGCAGCTAAGTAATTCAAAAGAATTTACCGACGAAGCGTATATTATTTATCAATTATTACAACATACTCCACCTTCTTATCTAGAAGAATGGCTACAATTAAATGCAGATACGATTATTCAATTTTTTATTCAGCAAAAAAATATTCAACCCTATTTATCAGCTTTAGTAAAATCAACATTACAGTTTAACAATGTTGCTTGGGCAAATGCTATTATACAACAATCTCAAGTATTGTATATTCAGTTAATGCCATTATTATCGCAACAACAACAAGAAATATATAGCAAGCAATTATATAAGGGAAACGAGTTTGCAATAATCGAAAATGCCTATCATTGGAAGCAAGAATGGAGTGTAGAATTTACTAGTTTATTCTTTCAATTTGTAGCTGAAAATCCTAATATTCATGGCAATTATATTTATAAAGCTATTACTAATATTCCGTATGCTTCTATAGAAATTATTCATCAATTTTCGCCAAAAAACGAATATGAACTTGGTGTTTGGCAACAAACAAAAGAAGAAATAATTAGGCTATTACAACTAAAACAAAATATCATACAATCATTTCAATAAAACTATTACCATGTCTACCATTTTACGCAGTCATGCAGAACAAATGTTTGCTCAAGAATTAGAAGAATTAAAGAAGGCAGATACTGGCAAACGCCCACCTAATTGGCAACTTACGCCACAATCAGTGGTAGATTATTTAATGGGAAAAACATTAAAAAATGGATTTCAAGTATCTGCAAAATACATTGGCAACAGGCGTTTGATAGAAATTGCCGTAGCCACATTAACTACCGATAGAGCATTGCTTTTATACGGTTTACCTGGCACAGCAAAAAGTTGGGTAAGCGAACATTTAGCAGCAGCTATTAGTGGCACAAGTACGCTTATTATTCAAGGTACTGCAGGCACAAGTGAAGAGGCTATTAGATATGGTTGGAATTATGCTAAACTTTTATCTGAAGGACCAAGTGAAAATGCATTGGTTGAAACACCCATTATTCGAGGAATGAAAAATGGCAAAATTGTTCGAATAGAAGAACTAACACGTATTGGTGCCGATGTTCAAGATTCGTTGATTACCATTTTATCAGAAAAAATGTTACCAATTCCAGAGTTAAATACAGAAGTACAGGCAATACAAGGCTTTAATATTATAGCAACTGCCAATAACAGAGATAAAGGTGTAAACGAATTATCAAGTGCTTTAAAACGTAGATTCAACACCGTTATACTACCTGTTCCAGATTCGATAGATGAAGAAATAAACATTGTTCAACAACGTGTAGCTAGCTACGAAAAAACCATGCAACTACCTGTTGAAAAACCAGCACTAGAAGAAATAAAACGCATAGTTACCATTTTTAGAGAATTAAGAAATGGTATAACACTCGATGGCAAAACAAAAATAAAATCACCCTCTGGCACTTTAAGTACGGCAGAAGCCATTTCAGTTGTAAACAATGGATTAGCAATGGCAGGCTATTTTGGCGATGGCACTTTAAAAGCCACTGATTTAGCTGCAGGAATTGTTGGTGCAGTAATTAAAGATCCGGTTCAAGATAAAATTGTGTGGCAAGAATATATTGAAACCGTAATCAAAACAAGAGATCAATGGAAAGACATTTACCGAGCTTGTAGAGATGCTTTTTAGTAACCCAACAAAACTGCTACTATTTGGCTGCCGTTGCGTCGCACTCTTGTACGGTTTATTCGCTATTCAACATAAAATAGCAGTTCTCTAAATAGTAAAAACAGCAACTCAATTGATTCGTTTTTATACATCACTTATCATTGTTTATGGCAATACATATTTTAGGCATACGACATCATGGACCAGGTTCTGCAAAAAATGTACTTGCATTTTTAGAACAACATCAACCAGACATTATTTTAATTGAAGGCCCACCTGAAGCAGATGCTTTATTACCTTTTTTACGCAATAATCAAGTTGAGCCTCCTGTTGCCATATTGGCCTATCAAACAGATAATATTCAGCAAGCAGTTTATTATCCGTTTGCCATTTTTTCGCCAGAATGGCAAGCCATGCAATATGCATCAAAAGCCAATATTCATGCACGTTTTATAGATTTACCATTAACACATTGGTTGGCATTATCATCGCAAAACGAAAGTGAAAATTCAGACACCAATTCTCAACAAGAACAAACATCTATTCATCATTCATCATTTACTTCACTTCAAAAAAACAGTACACACCATTTAGCAACTATTGCAGGTTTTACCAACGAAGAATCTTGGTGGGAGCAAATGTTTGAACAGCGACAAAACAATACCCAAGTATTTGAAGCCGTTAGTGAGGCTATGCATGCATTAAGAGAAAACAATGCACATAATAGCGACAAAGAAGAACAACTTAGAGAAGCTTGGATGCGTAAAATGATACGCTTGGCAGAAAAAGAAATGTTTCAAAACATAGTAGTTATTTGTGGTGCATGGCATGTTCCTGCTCTTACAAAAATGCCTCCTGCAAAAGGTGACAATGCATTACTAAAATCGTTGCCAAAAGTAAAAATAGAAGCTACTTGGATTCCTTGGACTTACGACAGATTAAGCATGTATAGTGGTTATGGAGCTGGCATTCAATCACCAGGATGGTATCATCACAAATGGCTACATCCTACAGATGATGGCACTTTATGGATGACTAAAGTGGCAAAACTTTTTAGAGATAAACAAATAGATGTTTCTGTTGCACATGTAATAGAATCTGTTCGTTTAGCCAATGCATTATCTGCATTAAGAAACATTTCATCAGTTGGTTTAGATGAACTAAATGAAGCTACCTTAAGTGTTGTGTGTAATGGTGAGGCAATTTTACTCGATTTAATAAAGAAAGAATTAATTGTAAGTAATACCATAGGAAGTGTTTCTGAAAATGTTCCGAAGCCACCTTTACAAGTAGATATTGAAAAGTTGCAAAAGAAATTACGCTTACCTATCAATCCTGATGCAAAAGAATATTTACTCGACTTGCGTAAAGAAAACGATTTAGAACGTAGTATTTTTTTACATCGACTTCATTTGCTAGAAATTTTTTGGGGACAAAAAAAATACAGCAGCGGCAAGGGTACTTTTAAAGAAAGTTGGCAACTACAATGGCAACCATCTTTTGTAATTCAGATAATTGAAAAAGGTGTTTGGGGCAACACTGTTGAAGAAGCTAGCAATGCTTGGCTAATGCATCAATGCAACACATTTACTCAACTTTCAGATATTACCGCTCTTTTAGAAAATGTAATTCCTGCCAATTTATCTACTGCTGCTACTGCAATTGCCAATAGAATAGTTACCGTAGCTGCAGCCACCAACGATGTGTTACAACTTGTTTCTGTTTTACCTAGTTTAGTTGGCATAATGCGTTATGGAAATGTTAGAAAAACCGATGCCGAAATGGTAAGAGCAATTGCCGAAAGTATGATTACAAGAGTATGCATTGGTTTACCTACTGCTTGCTGTGGCATTAACGAAGAAACAGCCTTACAACTAACCGATAATTGTGTAAGTATTAATCATAGCATTCATATGCTACAAGATTCAAACTATATACAAGAATGGACTATTTGTTTACAACAAATCGCTTTTCAAAACAATGCAGCAGCCATTATACGTGGATTTGCAGCAAGGCAATTAATGGATGAAAAAGTTATAGAAGAAAACACTTTACACAATTTATTCTATAGTAGTTTAAGTAGTGCTTTACCTATTGCTGATGCTGCTGCTTGGCTCGAAGGATTTTTAAAAGGTAGTGGTACTTTACTTTTACTAAATCATCAATTATGGCAAATCGTAAATAGTTGGGTAGAGCAATTAAGTGAAGAACGATTTATACAAGCACTACCATTATTGAGGCGTACGTTTAGCAATTTTAGTGCAGCTGAAAGAAGAAAGCTAGGCGAAAAAGTTAAAAACGATGGTAAAATAGAAATAACAAATCTCACTAATGCAAACGATTTTAACGAGCAACAAGCAGAAAAAGCAATTCCTGTAGTGATGCAGTTATTGGGCTATTCGAAGTAAAACGATAGATGTTATTTTATCACAACACAAATTTTTAGAAATGAATAATAACGAACTGCTGAGAAAATGGCGACTAATATTAGGAGCAAATGAAAACGATGGTACAGCAGCTCATCTTTCAAATATAGATGTGCAGATAGACAGTACGTTAAATACTTTGTATGATGCCAAAAAAGAGGGTGGATTAGGTGCATCTTCTCCAAATGTAAATCGTTGGTTAGGCGATATTCGATCGTTTTTTCCAAATACAGTTGTTCAAATTATGCAAAGAGATGCATTACAACGACTACATCTTACACAAATGCTTTTTGAAAAAGAAATGCTTGAAGCTGTTGAAGCCGATGTGCATTTGGTAGCTACATTGTTAACACTTAGTAAAGTAATTCCTGAAAAAACAAAAGATACCGCTAGGCAAGTGGTACGTAAAGTGGTGCATGAATTAATGCAACAATTGCAGCAGCCAATGCAACAAGCAATTATGGGCAGCTTAAATCGTAGTATACAAAATTTTAGACCCAAGCATCATGAAATTAATTGGCATAAAACCATTTTAAAAAATTTAAAACATTATCAACCAGAATATAAAACCATTATCCCTGAAACTAAAATTGGATATGGACGAAAACGATCTGCTTTAAAAGATGTGGTGTTATGTTTAGATCAAAGTGGATCAATGGGTTCATCGGTTGTTTATTCAGGAATTTTTGGTGCAGTAATGGCATCTATACCTGCTATTCAAACCAAAATGATAGTTTTTGATACGGCCGTTGTAGATTTAACAGCATCACTATCAGACCCTGTAGAATTATTATTTGGTGTGCAATTGGGCGGAGGAACCGATATTCATGCTGCTCTTAGTTATTGCAAACAAATCATACATCGTCCTTTAGATACAGTTTTGGTTTTAATTACCGATTTATACGAAGGTGGCAATCAAAACGAAATGCGAAAAAAGGCAATTGAACTTGTACAATCAGGTGCTCAATTAATTGTATTATTGGCTTTAAACAATGATGGTGCACCTGCTTACGACCATCAAAATGCACAGTTTTTTGCAGATTTAGGTGTTCCTGTTTTTGCCTGTACACCCGATCAATTTCCAAATTTAATGGCACAAGCTTTATCTAAACAAGATATTGCAAATTGGGCTGCTAAAGAGAATATAGTGATAAAAAAGTAGTTGCGTTTTTTTACTTCATCTCATCTACCAACTGCTGAATGGTTTTTGCTTCAAACAAATCTTTCAAATCTTTCTTTATTGGTTTATATTCAAAATGCATGGGACAAGGATTTACCTCAGAGCATTTTTTCAATCCTAAAATACATTTCCCTAATAATCCCTCTTGTTCCATTACTTCTAAAATGGCTCTTATGGGTAGCTGCTTTGCTTTTTCGGTTAAATAAAATCCACCGTTTGGCCCTCTTGTAGAACTTATAATGCCTTTATCGCCAGTAAGTAGTTGCAAAATTTTAGCAGTAAACGATTTTGGAGATTGAATGCCCGCCGCAATTTCATCAATTCCTAATTTATTGTTTTCGCTGCCTTTTTCTGCAATAAAAAGAGTGGCTCTTAAAGCATATTCTGTAGATTTTGAAAACATATTTTTTCTCTTTTGCCGTTGCAATACTCGTATTTTATTGGCAATACTTTTCACATGAATGTATAATGCCGTTGAATAAACCTATTTGAAAAGCAAATAAACTGAAAAATAATTAAAGACAAACTAGTCCTTTATTATTTTATTCTTTATCTTCACTTTCTTAAATGTAGAAATTGGCTGAGTTCTATACAGGTGTAGCTGTGTTGTAGCAATCTGTTAAAGGGTACAAAGGCTTTTTTTGCAAACACACAAAACATCTTAAAACAACCGTTCTATGCAGGTTTCATCGCTTCACAAATTTCACATTCCAGTTATGGGGCTGGCTTACACAATTGATTCTCCCATTAAAGTAGCTCATTTTGGTATTGCATCTGTAATGTCGATAGTAGAAGATGGTTTGGTAGAAATGATGCGTAAACATTATTACAATACTATTCAAGAACCATTTGTAGAAATACCACGTTTTGAACCCGATTATAGAGCCAAACGCATTACCGATTATTTAAACTTAGTAAACAAAATTGTACAGCAAAAATTAGAAAAAGTAAAGCAAGCCGCTTTTGAAGCAGGCTCAGAAATTGTACAATATTTTGAAATGCTACCTAACGACCATGCATTAAAACAAGTGTATAATCAAATGTTGCAATTATCAGAAAAGGTTGAGCAATTGCAGCTACAAAACTATTTACGTTCTCAAGTAGTAGCAGGTAGTATTGATGTAAACATTATGACGAAATTGGATAATGAAAAAACAGATAAAAACGGAAATATAATTGAAGACGGATCGGAAGCTGTAGCTGCATTAAGAGGTTATGCTAATAGTAATCTTACACATTCGGCAATTGTGTTTTCTGCTGGAATGAATCCAAGATTATACAATTACTTAGAAAAATGTGATGCCTTTGATTCCGATGAAAATGGCTATTTTAAAAAACGAGTAATTATTAAAGTAAGCGATTATAGATCGGCTTTAATTCAAGGAAAATATTTAGCCAAAAAAGGAATTTGGGTAAGTGAATTTAGGATAGAATCTGGCTTAAACTGTGGTGGACATGCATTTGCAACCGATGGAATTTTAATGGGGCCAATTTTAGAAGAATTTAAACAGAAAAAGAACGAACTAATTGAAGGAATTTTTTCAATTTACAATACCGCTTTAGCAGCTAAAGGAAAACGAACGTTTGCACAACCTCATTCTGTTAATATAACGGCTCAAGGTGGTATAGGTACACATGAAGAAGCAAGTTTTTTAGAACAATATTATGGTATTAATGGTACAGGTTGGGGCACTCCTTTTTTATTGGTTCCTGAAGCAACAACAGTTGATGAACAAACGCTTAGCCTTTTACAAAAAGCTACAGAAAAAGATGTTTTACTCAGCAAAAACTCTCCGTTAGGTGTGCATTTTCATTATTTGAAAGGAACAACAAGTGATGTAGAGAAAAACGAACGCATTTGTAATGGAAAACCAGGTAGCCCTTGTAGCGAAAAACATTTAGCTTTTAATACAGAATTTACGGATGAACCTATTTGCACAGCATCTATTAAATATCAAAGACTGAAAATTGCCGACTTGCAAAGCAAAGGTTTGCCAACGAACGAATACAATGAACAATTAACAGAAGTGCTAGATAAAGAGTGCTTATGCGTTGGCTTAAGCAATGCTGCTTCTATTGTATACAATGTTCCGTTTGTAAAAAATCAAAATGCTGTAAATATTTGTCCAGGACCAAATATTGTTAACTTTTCGAAAGTAGTTTCGTTGGCTACGATGGTAGATCATATTTATGGTAGAACAAATATTATTGATGTACAAAACAGACCACACTTATTTATTGCAGAATTAAACTTATATGTACAATACATTAAAGCTCAAATTGCTAAAGAAGGGAAACAAGTTTTAGAAGTAAAACGTAAAAAATACTATCAAGATTTTTATAAAAATTTAATGAGTGGCATACAATATTATAGAGAATTAGCAGCAGAAAATATTCAAAATCACAGCTTATTTATTCAAGGTTTAGATAAAGCAGAAACCGAAATCCACTTAGTGTTCTTCCAATTTTCAAGCAACTAAATATTTTATTCTATAAAAAAGATGCATCGGTTTTATATCGATGCATCTTTTTTATAAATACTTTTTATATAAATTGTTTAACACCATTCTATCTACATCATTTATTTTTCTTGTGCTATCTTGTAAAAAATGACGTTTGAAAGAACGTATTGCAGCTGTAGTATCTTTAATATCGTAACCAATAATTCTCAATGCTTGCAAATGGTTAAAATTACTATCAGGTTGTGTTATACTTGGTAACGGATCATACCATAAACCAAATCCTTTATCGGCCAATTGTTTCCAAGGAAACAAAATACTCGGATCATTTTTTCTTGTAGGTGCAATATCTCCATGACCGATAAAGTTTGCCGATGGAATTTGATGTTTCTTTTTTAAAACATCTAGCAATTGTATTAAACTGTTAATTTGTTCTGGTGCAAAAGGTTCAAACCCATTATTATCTAATTCGATGCCAATAGATGCAGAGTTAATATCGGTATTGCTTCCCCACTTACTATTGCCTGCATGCCATGCCCTTAAATAATCATTTAACATTTGGTGAACAGTTCCATTTCTACAAATTACATAATGTGCACTTACTTGCGTACGTGTAAGCGTAAATGTTTTTAACGTTTGTTCACAACTGTTTTGAGCAGTATGATGTATAATTACAAAATTGGGTTTTCTCAATCCAAGATTGGTTGTGCCCACCCATTGTTCAGCCATTTGAATACTATCAGCAACAGCAGGTAAAGGATAAGTAGCAATTGTTTTTCCAAATTTTTTTACTTGTTTTTTATATACCTTATTCGTTGCAGAATATTGTTTTGGTGTACATGCTGCTATAAATAACAACAATAAGTAAATTGTGTGTTTATAAACCATATTCATTAGTTAGTGCTTGCAAAATAGTATTTTAATTAGCTTTAGTTAAGAAATTGTAGATGTATGATTAATAATGCGTTGTTGTTATACATTTTTTATGCAAGGGCTGTAACTTTGTAAATTCAGTTTCGTTTAATTTTAAATTACTAAAAGCAACTGTTAACGTTTTAACAAATACACTAAAAAAAATGGCACTAAAATTGAAAACTTTTAATAAACTTACTTTTATGAAACTACAACTACTATTCATGTTGGTATTTTCAGTAACTGCTTTAACTGCACAAACTACTACCGACTTGTTACCTGATCAAAATCCGAACTATTTAATTAGTCAAAACAAATACATGCAATACAGAGACTCTTTATTGCTTACACAAAACACAACTGTACAACAAACGTATAAAGCCTACGATTGGTACACTGCAAAATTAGAACGCAGACAAGACCGTAGAAATTTTAGAAGAGAAATAAGATTGGCCAACGCTTACAACTGGAATAATAACTGGAACAATGGTTGGAATAACGGTTGGGATAATAATTGGAACAACAGATGGAACAATAACCGCTGGAACAATGGATGGGGAAACAATTGGAGAAACAATAGATTTTTACCCAATATTGGATACAGATGGGGCGATTGGTTTTTTCTTTTTTAATCACAAACAAATACATACACCTTTAATACACAGTTAAATATGAAAATGAATTACACCCTAATTGCAGTTTTAGCAAGTACCCTTTTAACAACAAGTTGTGCCAATAGAAAAGTAACAAGAATAAACCCTGTAACCGAACAACAAGATATTAGTGGTGCTTGGAATGCTATAGATAGCAAAATGGTTTCAGACGAAATGATTAGCCAAATTTTAATGGATAAATGGGTAACCAATCATACAACTGCAAAATCAAAAAATCCGGTTGTTATTGTTGGAATGGTAACCAATAAAAGCCATGAACACATTGAAGCAGAAATGTTTATTAAAGATTTAGAAAGAGCATTTTTACGTTCAGATAAAGTAAGATTGGTACAAAGCGGAAAAAAGAGAGAAGAATTAAGAGCTGAAAAAGCCGATCAACAAACCAATGCATCTCAAAGCACTATGAAAAAATTTGGCTTAGAAAATGGTGCAGATTACATTTTACAAGGCAGCATTAACTCAATTGTAGATGGCTACAAAAAAGAAAAAACAGTTACCTATCAAATTAACTTAGAACTTACCAATATAGAAACCAACGAAGTTGTATGGATTGGCGATAAAAAAATTGCCAAATACATAAAAAACTAGTTGACATAGCAACTATAAAATTAGCACACCCTTTATCAAAAGCCACAATACGAGTTATTTATAAAACAATACTACCTATTGTGGCTTTTTTACAACTCATATACTCTTTATAGACCAACGGCTACACAATGCATTATTTTTCTCTTATAAAACGGGTATTAATAAGTTTGCTTTTGATACCTTTTTTTATAAGTTGTGCTACCACAACTTATAAAGCCAAAATGGCTAGCTATTATCATAAGGTACAAACAGGTCATTTTAAATCGGCAAAAGCAAGTTTAGAGGAAAATTCATTCATCCAACAAAAAAGAAATCAATTACTATACTATTTTGAAAAAGGAAAACTGTATCATTTTACCAAACAATACGATAGTAGTAATCTTTACCTAAATAATGCAGATATTCTCATTGAACAAACAAGAAAAAATGCAGGAGATATTGCAGCAGCAAACCTCATAAATCCGATGATGCAAACATATTTGGGCGAAGATTTTGAACCTTTTATGATGCATTATTACAAAGCTTTGAATTATTTGTACTTAGGAAAAATAGAAGATGCCGTTGTTGAAGCAAGACGCATTCAGTTAACCACACAAACTCAAAACGATAAATTTGCTGGTAAACTTACACGTTATAGTAAAGATGCATTTGCCCTAAACTTGCAAGGAATTATTTATGAAATAAATGGCGACATCAACAATGCATTTATTGCTTATAGAAATGCAGCGGAATTATATTTAAGCAATAATGGATCGTATTACAATGTGCAGATGCCAACGCAACTTAAAAGAGATGTTATTAAAACAGCTTTACAAATGGGCTTTACTAGTGAGGCAACAAAATATAAAAACTTATTTTCGATAGACTCAATTGCTACTTCAAATACCAACGAATTAATTGTGTTTGTAGAACAAGGATGGATTGCTGAAAAAAAACAAAGAAACTTATTTGTAACAAGAGATAATGCAGGCATTTCTAGCCTATTTTTTATTGATAGTGATGGCAGCAGGGTACAAGTTCCATTCGATGTAAGTGCTTATAGAGAATTACGCTCTAGCGATATTACAGCATCTAGCTTTAGAATTTTAAAAGTGTCTATTCCTTTTTATAGCATCAATAGCGAATACCAAAAAGTAAATGTTGTAATCAACAACACCAATTATGCTACCGAAATAACTCAAAACTTAAATAGCCTTGCTGTAAATATTTTACAAGAACGCATGTTTAAAGAAATTGGCAATGCTGTGGTAAGACAAATAACTAAAAAGTTAGCAGAAAAAGGCATTGAAGCTGGTACAAAAGCAGTTGTAGAAAACAATTCGAAAGAAAAAGACGATAAGAAGAAAAAAGAAAATGCCGAAGCCGCAGGTGCTGTTGCAGGTTTATTGGTAAACATATTGAATACTGCTACCGAAAAAGCAGATACTCGTAACTGGCAATCGTTACCCGCCTTTATTAGTTATGTTAGAATACCATTACAAGCTGGTGAAAACAAATTAACACTTCAATTTGGTAATCAGCAGAAAAATATTACCATACAAAGCACACAAAAACTACAAGTATATAATTGGGTGATAAACTAGTATTCCACAAATAACTACGTATACATTTTTAGACTTTGCTTTTACAATACTGTAACAGTATAAAATACAAATATCATTTTCATACTTTCGTTAACGATTATCTATAAAAGAATAGCTTTTTTTAATTACAGTTTTACCTAACTCAATCATTTAAATAATGAACCCAAGTGTAGATAAGTATTTAGTTGATGGCTGTATGCGTTGCAAGTTTGGAGGAACAGAAAATTGCAAAGTAAATAATTGGAAAGAAGCGTTAATTACACTTAGAAAAATAGTAATTAATACAGGCTTAACAGAAACAATAAAATGGGGAGTACCCGTTTACACTCATCAAAATAAAAACATACTCATGTTAGGCTGTTTAAAGGCTTATGCTTTTATTAGCTTTTTTAAAGGGAGTTTATTAAACAATACCAACAACCTACTTAGTCAACAAGGTAATGTACAAGCTGCTAGATTAATAAAAGTTAATGATGTAGACTTTATTTATAAACATCAATCTATCATTGAAAGGTTTATTCATGAAGCTATCGCATTAGAAGAGTCTGGAGCAAAAGTATCCATTGTTAAAAATCTAGAACCAATACCAAATGAATTAGAAGAAATTTTTTTGAAAGATCCATTGTTTGAAACCGCTTTTAAAAAACTCACTTTAGGAAGACAACGAGGGTATATCATATATTTTTCTCAGCCAAAACAATCTCAAAACAGATTGAATAGAATTGAAAAATACAAACAACAAATTTTGAATGGTTTGGGAATAAATGATTTGTATTTACATAGCAAAAAAAACGTTACCAACGATAGCAATAAGTAATATCAGTAGAAACAGTGGTGTTTTATAATTGCGTTTTTAAGATTGAAAGTCATTTGCTTTAGTTAATAAGAACGATTTTTCTGTTAAATATGCTTTCGTTGCAAAAAAATTAAACTTATAATAATCCTTAATATTTTTTACATATTGATAAAACACCTTATTTTAGTTTTTAAATAAAAGATATAGCTAATGAGAGTGTTTTTTAATCTATTAATTGTTACCGTAATTACTTATTCGTTTACAAGTTGTTCTAGTGGTAAATATATGGACAAGCAATTGGTTAAGCAATTTAGCAGTTTACCCAAAATTAACAATGCAAAAAATGGGAAAAATATTGTCATCAATTCTCCATTATTAGTTAAATCTGATACTATTTCAACAAGCATTTCTAAATTTCACAGCTTTATTCCTTTAATTATATTTTGGCATTATGAAAGTGATACATACACTACACTAAATGCTCAAATTCCGATTGCAAAGTTTGTGTCAACCATACAAACACAGCAAAACTTGCAAAGAATTAATGAAAAGCTAAATGGCAGAAAGCTTGAACTAAGCATTGATACAATTCCTCAGAACTTTTATAGATATTACAATTACAACCTAGTTTTTCTACTAATATACTTTCAATGGTATTCTAGCGGATACAAAGGTTTAGAAAGCAATATGGTAGTAAGTTATAAAGTAACAGGTTTGAACAACGAAGTAAAAAAAGGGGCAATTCACGTTCCGTATAATGTAGATCAAATAAAGGATGGTTTATTTAAATCTTGGACAAAAGGCTTATCGAAGTATTTAGAAAAATATGAAGATAATATTTCAAATATGACAAATGAGTTTGTTGAACAACTTTTACGAGAGCTATAAATAAACATTGCTCATTTAAATGATTATTAAAAAAGTCGCTAATGCATTCGTTAGTGACTTTTTTATTGAAAAAAACCGCTATTACTTATGTATTTTGTGATGTGAAATTCTTAACCAATTATAAAAAACAGCGGCTATTAAAATAGAAGAAAGCAATAAATGCAATGGTTGTGCAAATGCAGGAAAATCAACATAAACCAATACAACACCTATTAAAATTTCTGCAATTACAACTACTAAAACGGGTTTATAAATACCACTCAATTTATTCTTATAAAACAAATACGCTGTTAATAAAGTAATTACTAACGAACTACTTCTGTGTACATAAAACCATATATCTAATTCATCAACCCAACCGCTTCGGTTTAAATAAGCAAATTTTGAAGCAATAATATCTATTTGTGCTCTTACATCGGTTCCTAAAAGTATTTGTAAAAAAACAGCAACGAATAATACCCTTGTAAGTTGAATGGTTTCTAAACCTACCAACACTCTTTTTTTACCTTTGGCTAAAAACAAAATGTATTGACATAAAAAAACCATTGCCAAAGCTCCAAACATATGTAAGCTAATTTTTAAAAGTGCCAAATTACTATCTACAACCGTTTTACCCAACCATGCTTGAAAACCCGTTAGCAATACCAACCCTAAACTTAAAATGGCTACCCATTTATTGGTTTTAAAAAACCAACAACTCCATATAAATTGTATCAAAACCAATATTCCTAATAAAGCTCCTAATAAACGATTGATATATTCTATCCAAGTTTGCACAACATCAAACTTTGCATAATTGTGCTTTTCGTATTGTTTCCAATCGGTAGCATTGTATTCATTTGCACTTACAAACTTTTTTACTGCGTATTTTAAACTATCGTTGTAAACTATAAATTGCCCTTTTTTATATGCATGATTGGGCTGAAAAATAACTTGTTCTGCTTTTGTTGGTGGAACAATGCTACCAAAACAAGTAGGCCAATCAGGACAGCCCATGCCACTTTGAGTTGTTCTTACTACACTGCCTGCAATAATTACCAAAAAGGTAGTTACCAAAACAATCCACACAAAAGTTATAAACCGCTTAGAAATCATGAGTTTTCAAATTAGGATGAGCAAAGTTAGGTAGCAGTTACCCACCTTGTAGATAGTTGTTTAAAGTTTTAATAAAATAAACTGCTGCTACTTATTTTTACAATTATGTTAGCCCTTCGTTTTCAAACACAATTTGTAGAAGCTGGATGCGATGAAGCAGGCAGAGGCTGCTATGCTGGTCCGGTGTTTGCAGCTACAGTAATTTTACCTGGAAATTTTTACCATCCTTTATTAAACGATAGCAAGCAAGTAAAAGAAAAAGATAGAAACGAACTAAGATTGTTTATAGAACAACATGCAATTGATTTTGCAGTAGCCATGGTTTCTAATGAAGAAATAGACCGTATTAATATTTTAAAAGCATCTTTCAAAGCCATGCATTTGGCAATTGAAAAACTAAAGCAGCGTCCACAATATTTAGCAATAGATGGCAATAGATTTACCCCCTATTCTAATATTCCACATCAATGCATTGTAAAAGGCGATGGTAAATTTGCCAATATTGCTGCTGCTAGTATTTTGGCAAAAACGTATAGAGATGCTTATATGCAACAACTGCATGAAGAATATCCACAGTATTTATGGAATCAAAACAAAGGTTATGGAACTGCCGCTCACAGAAAAGCAATTGAACAATTTGGATTATGCAAATACCATAGATTGAGTTTTAATATTGCCCCCAAACAAATAAATTTATTTTAATGCTTTTTAATAAATTTCATTAATCCATTTATTTCTAACGTTAATCCTGCAGCTGCACTAAGTGTTTTGGCTTTGGGTAAGTTGTACTGAAAATTATTGGCCAACGACAATTGGGTGTCGAATTTTAAAAAACTAAACTTAGGAATACCCAATTGAATATTTACAAAAGGCTCAAAAAACACAAAACTATTTTTGTCGATTTTATTCAAATAAAAATATTCTAACTCTTCTTTTTGATAATTGGTTTGTACAGAAGAAAAATGCAGACTTGATAATGTAGCCCCAAATGACAAATGAATCACTGAAGATGGCATAATGTGAATGGATCCTTGTACAAAATATTTGTTTGCTTTTGTGATGTGAAATCTATTGTATGCATTATCTATAGAATCTAATCCATTGTCTTGAATTTTATTGTTTAAAAATGCACAACCTAAATACATATTGTAGGTTAAAATACCTTTATTATCCAGTTTTCCAAAATAACCAATGGCTAATTCGGTAGCATTTCTTTTATACAATATGGATGAGCTGTTGAAAATATTGGTTTGTACGATTGAATTTAAAGAACCACTATATCTCGTTGAATCATAAGCATATTTCTGTGATTCATTCTTTGTTTTGTAAGCAGCAATAATTGCTACATGCTTGGTAATTGCATAACCTGTTTGTATAGCAAAGCCTTTGTTTTCTCCCTTAGCATCAGAAAATTGATATCCTGTAAGCTTTGCATCGCCTTTATTTTTTGCATACAATACATTGACAGGCATATTGGCATATGCAAATCTTTCAGCTCGCCTAAAAGCACAAGAACTAAAAAACAAGGCAACTACAATAAATAGAAAAGTTTGTTTTACTAGCATATACTAGTACAAGACAATACAATTTGCAATATTGCTGCAAATATTAATCTCTCCATTCTCCTGCACCCATTCTAATTACTTCGTACGTTTCTTTGGTACAATCAATAATGGTAGAAGGTATCATATTACCAATTCCTCCATCAATAACAATATCAACCAAATGTTTAAAATTTTCATACATCAATTCAGGATCGGTATATTCTTCTACCATTTCTCCTGGTAACGATGCCGATAAAATAGGGTGCTGTAAAGTTTGTAATATACTTTGTGTAATGTTATTGTTTGGAACTCTTAAGCCAATAGTATTTTTTTTACTCTGCAAAATTTTAGGAACTTCTTTGCTAGCAGGCAAAATAAAAGTGTAAGGACCAGGCAAATAACTCTTTAACATTCTGTATAAAGGCGTATCAATACTTTTTGTGTATTTACTCAAGTGGCTTAAATCGCTACAAACAAAACTCAGTTGTGCTTTTGAAGCATCTATTTGTTTTATTCTTGCAATTCGTTCAATCGCCTTATGTTCAAAAATATTACAACCCAAACCATAAATAGTATCTGTAGGGTAAATAATTACACCGCCATCTAACAAGCATTCAACAACGGTTTTAACGTGTCTTGCATTGGGATTATCAGGATGAATGTGTAACAACATGCTACAAAGGTCGGTAAAAAAAATTCATTCTAACCAATAACGACTTTATTGATAAGCACAACAACGGTAACATTTACTGCTTTTACTTACACAATATGCTATGTAGTTAAATACTTCAATTATATTTATTAATAAAAAAACAATAAAATGTACCACTTCAAAATTGGTGCGTATTTTCACTAGTATAGCTATAATAAAATACTGTACTTGTTTATGGCTAAATTTTTATTATGCACCAATATTCTGAACCTAATTTACTTAGTTATACCATTTATCTACAACCAAAAACAACGAAGTGGGTTACCTTAATTCATGGTGCTGGTGGCAGTTCTATTATTTGGTTTAGGCAAATTAAATTCTTAAATACCCACTACAATGTTTTGCTAATAGACTTAAGAGGTCATGGTAATTCAAAACACAAGCCTACCACAAATTCGCTAACATTTGATGAAGTGGTTCAAGATATTATTGATGTTTTAAACCATCTTAAAATTGCGTCTTCTCATTTTATTGGTATTTCATTAGGAACAATAATTATTAGACAACTAGCAGCAACACATGCAAAAAGGGTAGATGGTTTAATAATGGCAGGTGCAATTATGCAATTAAATATACGCTCACAATTGCTCATGCAGTTAGGTATGTTTTCAAAAAGTTTTATTCCTTACATGTGGCTGTATCGGTTTTTTGCATTCATTATTATGCCAAGGCATAACCACAAAAAATCTAGAGCCATGTTTATTCGAGAGGCTAAGAAACTAACACAACAAGAATTTATTAGATGGTATCGGTTGTCTACACAAGTAAATACAGTATTGAAAAAATTACGCTCTAATATTGCTGCAATGCCTTGTTTGTATTTAATGGGCAAAGAAGATGCAATGTTTTTACCATCTATTCAAAAGCTAGTAACAAAGCAGCCTATCAATAATAAATTGATAGTAGTACCTAATTGTGGACACGTTGTAAACATAGATCAACCAGATTTATTTAATAATTACACAATTGCGTTTTTGAATACCATAGGTTAATGTTTGTAAACGCTTTTGTTCCATCTTTATGTATATATTGATTCTTAAAAAACAAGTATTATATCAATACAGATCGTCTATATTTTTAAAACAAAAAGCATTATGTGGAAAGAAACAAATAACCAATTACACCAACAATTTGTGTTTGCCAATTTCTCTGAAGCCATGGCTTTTATTGTTCAAATGGCAATTGCATCAGAAAAACTAAATCATCACCCAACATTTACATGCACCTACAATAAAGTAGATGTATGGTTGCAAACACATGATAAAGGAAATATGGTTACAGCATTAGATTGGCAGCTAGCAGCTGCTATTGATGGTTTTAAGTAATAATAATAGCTATTGATTAGTAATAAAAATCGGCTTTTCTTGCTGAGCTACACAAACACCAATGTGTTGAATATATGCTATTTGATGTTGTTGTAAAATTGTTTGAACAGTTTGTAATTCGTTAGGATCTACAGCAATTAACAAGCCACCGTTTGTTTGTGGATCAGGTAAAATATTAAACGCTTCCATTACATTTATTCCTTTGTCAAAGGCAACTTTTGTGCTGTAACTATTCCAATTTCTATAGGTAGCATCAGGTACAATTCGTTGGGCTAAATATGTTTTTGCAGCTTCTATAATTGGTATTTTATTATAGAAAATAGTTGCACCTAAACCACTATTTTCTACCATTTCTAACAAATGACCTAATAAGCCAAAACCTGTTACATCTGTCATGGCATGTACGCCTTCTATTTTACCCAAATCGGCTCCAACTTTATTCAATACACACATTTGTTCTTCAAACAACAATGCATCATTTATAGATAAAACACCTCTTTTTTGAGCTGTAGATAAAATGCCCACACCAATAGGTTTTGTAAGCAGTAAAATATCGCCTTCTTTTGCTGTATTGTTTCTTTTTAAATGATTTATTTGCACCATTCCATTTACCGACAAACCAAAAATAGGTTCTGTACTATCTATTGTGTGTCCACCAGCTAAAACAATTCCTGCTTCTTTACAAATTGCTCTACTACCTTCTAATACTTGCTGAGCCAAGGCTACTGGTAACTTATCAATTGGCCAACCTAAAATGGCAATTGCCAAAATGGGTTTTCCACCCATTGCATACACATCACTAATAGCATTGGCACTTGCAATTTTTCCGAAAGTAAATGCATCGTCTACAATTGGCATAAAAAAATCTGTAGTGCTAATGATTGCAGTTTCAGCATCTAAAGCATAAACGGCAGCATCATCGCTAGTTGAATTGCCCACCAATAAACGATGGTCTGTTTCTATATTATTTTGTGTTTGTAAAATGGTTTGTAAAACTTGTGGAGCAATTTTGCAACCACAACCAGCACCATGAGAAAATTGGGTTAACCGAATAATTTCGTTAGACATAGATATACAATTATTGCTTGTAAATGTATTATAGATATTGCCTTGTTACGTGTGTTGAAATACATTTATAAAAATTAATAAGATTGTAGAATACTTTTTCTGGCATAATATTAGAAACGTATTTAATGATTGTTCTTTTCCTTTCGCTATACTTTTTTCCAACTTTTAAACTTATTCTGCTTATGACATCAGCTATAATTATTACTATTTGTGTATTGGTATTAATTGCATACTTGTTTGATATTAGTGCTGCTAAAACAAAAATTCCATCGGTTATTTTGCTTTTAGTGGTAGGTTGGGCTGTTAAAAAAATGGCACAATTTCTCAACATACAAGTACCAGACTTAGCACCCATTTTACCTATTTTAGGAACGATTGGTTTAATATTAATTGTATTAGAGGGCTCTCTTGAATTAGAATTGAACAAATCAAAACTAGGCGTTGTAAAAAAGTCGTTTGTAATTGCTTTAATACCCATGTTGGTATTGGGTGGTTTATTAGCTTGTGGCTTAGCCATAAGTGGAGAAGCATCTTTTAAAACAAGTTTAATAAACGTTTTACCATCTGCATTATCAGTAGTGCTATAGCAATACCTAGCGTTCGTAATTTATCGAACAAACACCGAGAATTTATTACTTATGAAAGTAGTATTTCTGATATTATTGGTGTGGTTTTATTCAATTTTTTCTTATTTAATACACATATTGGATTGTCGTCTGTATTGGCCTTTTCGGCAGAATTTGTTTTGTTAATTATTATTTCGTTTGTTGCTACAGCAGCTTTGGCTTTTTTGTTGAGCAAAATTAAACATCATGTAAAGTTTATTCCCATCATTCTACTTATTTTACTCATTTACAATGTTGCCAAAGTTTACCATTTATCGGCTTTGGTATTTATTATGATTGTAGGCTTGTTTTTGGGAAATTTAGACGAATTAAAACATAACAAATACATTCAACTATTACAACCAGAAATTCTAAAAAATGAAATTCATAAGTTTACAGAATTAGTAGTAGAATCTACTTTTCTAATTCGTTCATTATTCTTTTTACTATTTGGCTTTTTAATAAAAACAGATGATATTTTAAATACCGAAACACTGTTGTGGTCTGTTGCAATTGTAGCTGTAATATTAGTTATTCGAGCCATTCAACTATACATTTCGAAGCTGCCCATTTTTCCATTGGTATTTATTGCACCAAGAGGTTTAATTACTGTTTTATTGTTTTTAAGTATTCCTGCTAGTCAGCAAATTCAATTTGTAAACAGTTCTTTAATCATTCAAATTATTGTTATTTCAGCACTGGTAATGATGTTTGGATTGTTATTTTATAAACCCAATAATAAAGTAGAAGCTGTGTAAATACGCTTTATTATAGTTCATTACCAAACTTGATCGTTTTGTTGCATAAAAAAAGTCCAAACTCAACAATGAGTTTGGACTTTTTTTGATAGAGAAAAGTGTACGGATTAAATAAGACTATCTTGGATTAATGGTAATTTTTTGTGTGTTGTATTTACCATCTTTACCCGTTAAACTAATGATGTAAACATTGCTTCTGTACGCACCATTTAATTCAACATTTAATAGGTTGCTACCTTTTACTGCATTTACAACACGTTTACTAATTGTTCTTCCTGTAATATCTGTAATATCTAATTGTAAAATAGCATCTTTATCGCTCATAAAACTTACGCTAAACTTACCAAAGTTCGGATTTGGAAACACGGTTACATCTTTAGCTTCTAAACTTCTTAAATATGCAGCATCCGCTTTACTAAACGCTACATTCGTTAATGATGCAGAAAAGCTAGTATTGTTTCCACTTGCTATTTCGTAAGTATAAATTACAGTTGTAATGTCAGAAGCTACCAATTTATCGTTGCTACCTGCAGATGTAAATTCATCTAAACCAATCAAGTACTCTTTACTTTCTGTAGTCAATCCTTTTACCAAATAAGTATATTGATTAGCCCAATTGGTAATTCCTTTTTTAGCTATGGTAATGCGTAAATTAATATTTGCTGCACTAGCATTGGCATTAAAACGAATAGATTTATAATCTGATAAATTTTGCTCAGATGCACCACCTCTTAAAAACTTATACACTGAAATGTACGTTTTTGAAGTTGCTTCAATATTCACATTTCTTAATAATGCATATTCATCGGCATTGTATGTTCTTGCAACATCGTTTGCCACTTCAAACTTAGCAACACTACTATTGGTATTGTTATAATCAATTCCCCAAATACCATCAGCCATGTATACAATGTCTTCCAACTTGTTGTTGATAAACATTCTAATATCAGCTTCGTAATGATCGTTTACAGGAATGGTTACATTGGTTTTGTTGTTAGATGCAACAGTAAACGGAACTATTCTTGTTGTAATAGGTGAGTTTTCGTTGCGTTTTTCATCTATTTCAAAATAACCATTGGTAAATGATGTTCCGTTGTTTACCACCACATTTAATGCTGTGCCTCTTCTACTTCCTTCAGAAATATAGGCATTGGGCAATCCGCTTATTGCTGTTTGTGGTAAAATAGAAGTAATTCCCTTTAATCTACTCAAAACCTCTGTTACCATTGTATTTACATGTATAGGAGAAGCAGCCCATAATTGATAGTTAAACAACGTATCTTCTCCTATGTAATCTTTTGTCATCCAATTGCTTTGAATGCTGAAACTAGTTCTGCCAATTTTTTTACCAGCAGAAAAACTGATGGCGTATTCAACAGATCCATTTTCTTGTTTTAAAGTATAGCGTATAAAGTTGTAGTTATCAATTGTAACTGTTTCTACCTTAAGCAATTGTGCACCTCTTAATCTATCACAAATTGGTTTTGTGTGTGTGTAAACGCCACCCAATGTTTTTGTAGCAAATGCAACTGCTTTTGGTAAATTATTTTTCGTAAAGTCGATAGATCTTACTTCTATTGCATTGGTAAAGTTTACCAAATCTGTTGGTGATGTTACAAACTGTGCAAACGTAGGATCTACTCTAAAAGGCATAATATTCGCCAAAGATGTTCCGTTTGTGCTGTTGGTTTGAATACTATTTACAGCAATAGAATTGTCTGAAGATGATGGGTTTGTAACAATTCGTTCTTTACGGCTGTAATCTACTTCTCCATTTTCGCCATTTTTGTAAAAAGCAAAATTTCTTTTACCAATTACAGCTCCTAAGCTTTTGCTTTCTACGCCACCACCAACACCTGAACCTGTAGTACAAGATGCAATAACAATGGCTTGTGTAATGCTATCTTTACAACCCCTAGCACTTTCAACAACTAGTTTTACATTATAGGTAGCAGCAACTGTATATGTTACCGTTGGGTTTACGTTTGTAGATGTTGAACCATTATCAAAATTCCAACTAACTACAGACGCACCACCTGTTGAGGTATTTGTAAATGTTACTTGGTTATTGTCTAAACATGGTGTGTTTGCAACTGTTGTTACCGATGTTGTAAATGAGGCTGTTACAACACTTGCTCCACAATTTACAAATCCAAAATCTATGCTATGGTTATTAGCACCTGCAATTGTTGTACTTACCACAACATCTGCATCGTTACCAACTACTATGCCATCACTATCCACTTCGTCGCCAAAAGAACCTACTACATTATTTGGAATGGTTACTCCAAAATTTCCTAAAGCAGGTTGTTTATTGCTTCCATTTACATTCGGAACACGAACTGTGTAATTGCTGTTGTTGGTAAGTTGAGTAATATTATAAATAGCACTTGATGTAGATGTTCTTGATGCATCTGAAGAAAAGAAATATTGTCCGTTTATATCGGTAACAGCTGTAGCAATTACAGTAGTTCCTTGTAATAATTGAACTGTTACTCCTGCAAATGGTAATTCATCTGCATCTTGTTCACCATCTCCATCTGTATCTTTCCATAATCTATTTCCAATTTCAATTGGTGCAGGTGCAGTAATAAATTCTATATCACCTAAACCATTTGCTTTACCAAACAAATCAACCGTTATGCCTTCGTATAATTTCTTTCCTTTCGTTGCAATTCCGTTAGCATTGTTATAATATCTAATTCCACCACTGTTCCATGCATCAATAGGGTCGAAAGCAGTTGTAAGTACTTCACCTTTTCCAGCTACTAAACCTACACTTCCTGTACTTGTTTCTTCATGGTCTAAATATTCATTGTTGCTTGTTACATCCGATATTCCCAATGCACCACCTGCACCTTGTCTGAAGCGATCGGTAAAATAGTATTCACCACCATTAGGACCTTCTTCGTTTCCCGCACCAACACTTGTAACACTACCTACAGTTCCGTTACTCTCTAAAGTAAAACTTGAATAATCACCTAAAGTATTTGCAGCTTTTAAAATATCGCCTGCAGCATTTCCAGTGTATAAAGTTGAAGAACTTGTATTGGTTCCAAAATTTTCATTACCAACTTGGTGACCAGTTCTGTCCATTAAACCAATAATCATAGAACCATCTATCGGATCGAATTCAATTCCAGATAAAATGGGTTGTGGATACATTGGTTTTGTAGCACTACCACCAACCAATAATTCATTAAAATTTCTTGCCCAAGGATGCCAAGATGTATTACTTAACAATGCATTCGTTCCGTTTGGATCTGTATATGCAGTATTTTTTGATCCACCATATCCTGTATTCAAATTGGCTTTTCTATTGTAAGTTAATGGTGCTTGTAATACAATGTCAAAGGTTGCAGAACCAGGTGTTTCGTCTGCACCAACTTTGTACACATACATCATTAAGTTGTTTCTATTTACCGGATTTCCGCTGATGTGTACACCATCATTTACACATCCTACATAAATATCACCTCTATAGTATTTTACCGCAAAAATTCTAAAACTTTGTCCACCACCTGATGAAGGAGGAACAGCAGAATATTGTTGAATTTGAGAAGCACTAGTTGGTGCGGTTCCATTTTCACCAACTTCAACTCTCCATAATCTTCTATCGTTTAAGTTAACTAGATATAAATATTTTCCATCGTCTGAAATACTCATTCCTCCAATACCTTTTTTTCCTACAGCATCAAAAGCATCTTCATCGTAATTGGCTTGGGTTTTATCACCATTACCAGGATTAAAATTTCTTGTTACCGTTCCTGCATCAAAAGCAGGGTTGATAGCATTTAAGTTTACAAAAGCACTTGTATTTGAAGTATTATTTGCTGTTCTTGCATTATTGGTTACATAAATACCTGCAGTACCTAAAGAACCCAATGCCACATGTCTTTTAACAAATGCGGCATAAAACATTTTGTCTGCTTTTCTATGGTAAGCAGTTGCCCACACAGAACCTATTTGTCCAAGATTGGCTAAAATATCTACATTACCTGATAAATCGTAATTATATGCATATACAGCATCTCCATTGGCAGCACTTGAGGCAGCTACTCTATTGTTTCCATTTACATAACCAGGAACAATAACTTTTGGATTTGAGTTACTAAAATAATCGCCTGGATAATTAATAGCAAAATTGGCATTGGTGAATGGTGCTGTTACAAACTGAATACTTGTAGCATTTTGTGTACCAAAAGCAGAAGGAAAGTCTACAGAACTCCAGCCAGAAAACTGTAACCTTACTTTTGTTCCAGCAGCAATTTGACCACTTGTAAAACTGAAATTGCCACTTGCATTGGTTGTAGCTGTTGCTAAAAGAACGCCTGATTGATTATATGCAGAAACAAGAATACCGTTTGCATTCGATTCGTTGTACGAAGCTGTTGCTTCTTTACTTCCATTTGCATTAAAATCTTTAAAAACATTTCCACTTACTTGTGCAAACGACGAGCTTGATAAAGCAAGTAAGCCTAAAGCAGCTATAGACGCTTTAATTCGTTTTTGTACTTGCAAATCTTTATTCATAAAATAAGGGGGAGTAAAATTGATCATGTAATTGCAATTAAGGTAATATGAAAGGATCGGATTTTAGTGTATTTATTTTTGTTCAAAAAATAATTATCCACATTCGTAGATATTTTTACAAAATAAAAACATTTAGCTGAATTTAAAGCGTTTTTTATAAGTTTTTGTAAATAAAGACTCAACAAAAACTTATTTTATGCAGAATTTGAATTTGAAAGCACTGTGAAATAATAAACATAAGGGTATTTACGATTATTAATAACTTATTTTTTGCTTTAGGAAACTGGGTATTTTAAATAAAATGATGATGTTTTTAGTGAAAAAAATAAAGAAAATAAAACCTAAAAACATGGGTAATATTTGGAAGCTTTTTAGCTTGATTACCATCGTTTGCCAAACAAGTTATGCACAATTTGATAGTAAAGCCTGCCAAAAAGAACCCCCTTTTATTCAAAAATTAGGGTTTAATCCAAAATGGGCGGCATTAAGCACTGCTGAAAAAAGTAAAATTGGATTGGTTTTAATTGAATTATTACCCAACAATAATGAGAAAGCTCCCTCTAATCAATCCATAAAAGGTAGAATTTATCAGCATCAATCTTGGGAAAAAGCAGGATATTTAGCTACAATTGCTTTTGATATTGACGGAAATGTTTTTACCATTCCTGCTCCATTAGTTTCTTTTTTACACAATAAACCAAGTGATCAAAACAAAATTTACAAAATAGATAAACAAACAGGCATTATGCAGCTTTGGTTATCTCTACCTATATTAAAAGCGAAAGGTTACATTCAAAACCCATATGGATTATTGGGTTTAACATACGATTGCTCTAGCGATGCCTTATTTGCAGCAACTGTTGCCGGCTCTAATAGATATCAAGAAAAAGGAATTATTTACCAAATTCATGCAAAAACAAAGAAAATTATTGATACTTTAAAGGGAATAGATGCAATGGGTTTAGCCGTAAATGTTGACACTAAAGGAATTAAAAAACTATATTTTGGAACAACAAGAATGGGAAATATTTATTCTATACAAATAGATAAATCAGGAAAATTTCTACGGAAAACTATTCAATTAGAATATTCTTTAGACGGTTTAGGACCAAGAGGTGATGATACGGCTAGAAAAATAAAGTTTATAAATGGAAATATGGTGGTTAATGGTGTAGCATTTAATTACAACCTACAAGCCTCTAGTGAAAAACCAGAAACCACCTATATATTTAGATGGAACGAACAAAACCAAATTTGGGATTTAATAGATTTGAAATAAACCCGTATGATGCACCGCTTTTTTGTAAAATGTATTTGCAGTTGCATATTCGCTATTGGTATTATTGTTTCATTTTCATCATCTCAAAAACCCGATTTTGTAAGCAATCAATCGTTGGTTGTTTTGGGAAAATATTTATTTTTCGATACACGATTATCGTATAATAATATTCGATCTTGTGCTTCTTGCCATGATCCAAAATTTGCATTTTCTGATGGTTACAGAACATCTTTAGGTGCAGATGGTTTTAGTGTTCAACGTAATGCACCTTCTTTAATAAATGCTGTTGCAAGAAAAAGTTATACTTGGGGTGACAGCTCTATCAAAACCTTTTCGCAACAAATGAAGTTTCCATTGTTTAACGAACATCCAAAAGAAATGGGTGTAAAAAACAATGAAGCCATTATTGTTGAACGTTTTAAAAATAACATAGCCTATCAACAGCTTTTTAAAAATGCATTTTCAAAACAAACGCAACCCATTCATTTACAAAATATAATCACAGCAATTGCAGCTTATGAAGCTACATTGGTTTCTAACAACGCTCCTTATAATCAATTTCTAAATGGTAATAAAAAAGCATTAAGTGCCGATGCCCAAAAAGGAATGCAATTGTTTTTTTCTGAAAAATTAAAGTGTGGACAATGCCATAGCGGTACTCATTTATCTGCCAATGCTTCAACAGATTTTTACAATACAGGTTTGTACAATGTGCACAATTCAAATGCTTATCCTTCAATAGATAAAGGTTTATTTTACCAAACCCAACAAGCAGCAGATGATGGTAAATTTAGAGTACCCTCTCTTGAAAATGTATTGCTTACAGCTCCATACACACACGATGGAACGGTAAATACCATTGAAGAAATGATAGATATTTATGCCAATGGTGGTAGAAATATTACCGATGGTGCGTTTAAAGGCGATGGCTCTCAAAATAAATTTAAAAGCAAATTAATAACCGGTTTTACGCTTAGCCAAACAGAAAAAAAGCAACTGATTGCTTTTTTAGCAGCATTAACAGATAGCTCTATTTTTAAAAATAAAAACTTTAAAAATCCGTTTCAACCTTAGCAATAACTAAATATATGTTTCAAAAAATTCTTGTACTTGTTATGTGTCATGTTTTGTTGGTGCAAGTTTGGTCGCAAAAACCAAAACCCAATAATGCAGCTTATGTAAACGAGTTTAAACAAAACAACACGAATAACCAACAAGATACAGCTAGGTATATTCTTCAACGCAAAAAAGACATTGATCATACTTTACAAAGTAAGTTGCCTGTAAGGTTGTTAACAGAAAATATTGGCGAAAAAATGTTGTTGGCACAGCAAATTGCACTTACAGACAGCAACTTTACCAAATATGTTTTTGATAGAAAAAATAAGAAGCCATTATTAAACGAAATTTTTGGCGTTTATCCTGCAAGACCAGGAGATGTTAAAAAAGGCACTCCTTTTTTACCCGGCACTTTGGCAAGAGTAGAGATGTATAATTATGCCTACAACTTAACCACAATTGCCATTGTAGATTATTTTTCAAACAGGGTTTTAAGCGTTAATAACTATCCGCAAACACAACCAGATATACCAAAAAATTTAATTTCATTGGCTACAAATATTGCAATTAATTCCGTTGAGGTAGAAAAAACATTGGGCTTTAAACCCAATGCTAGTGAAGCTTTAATGGCAAGCACTAAAACAGCATTAAACCGTACAAAATGCGAAAGATCTATGCATTTATGTGTAGCTCCCACTTTTGTAGTTGGCTCTAGAGCTTTATGGGCAATTGTAGATTTAACAGATTGTAGATTGGTGGGGTTAAGATGGACTGATGTTGGAAAAGATGCACCAAATATTGTAATTACAGAAAGAAAATTACAAAACGAAAATATTGCCGATTGTTTCTGCGAAAAAATAAACAGCCTTCAAAAAAACAATTGGAAGCTAGATTATTTGCTTACTAGTTCTGATGGTTTAATGATTAGCAATGTTCAGTTTAAAAACAAAAGATTGGTAAATAGTGCTAAACTAGTAGATTGGCATGTAAGCTATTCAGGAACAGATGGTTTTGGTTACAGCGATGCTGTGGGTTGCCCTATTTTTAGCCAAGCTGCAGTAGTTGCTACTGAGCCTCCAAAAATTGCAGAAGTTATTGAGAATGATAGCATTGTTGGATTTATGTTAGAACAAAAATTTTATAGCGAAATGTGGCCAGGTGCTTGCAACTATAGCTATGCTCAACGCTATTTTTTTTATAATGATGGCCGATTTAGAGTTAGCTGTGCTAGCATTGGTAGAGGTTGTGGAAATAACGGAACATACCGACCTATTTTTAGAATTGCATTTGCAGGAAGCAGTCAACAGTTTTATGAATGGGGAAATGAAAAATGGCAATTATGGACACATGAAAGGTGGCAACAACAAACCGCAACAACAGCTTACAGCAAATTGGGTTATCAATATAAAATTCAACAAAAAGATGGAACAGGTTTTTATATAGAGCCTAGTAAAGGACAGTTTAATGATGGTGGAAGAGGCGATTTTGCTTTTGCTTATGTAACAAAAAATCATCCTGAAAAAGATGAGGGAGAAACCGACTTAATTACGATTGGCCCATGCTGCAATACCGACTATAAACAAGGTCCTGAAAAATTTATTAATAAGCAACCAGAAAACATTGTAAATACAGATCTTGTTTTTTGGTATGTACCACAAATGAAAAACGACGATACACCAGGAAAACAATATTGTTGGGCTGAAACGTATTATGAGAATGGTATTTATAAAATTAGAACATATCCTTGTTTTGCTGGTCCATTATTTATACCAATACAATAATCATTTTCTTTAAATGTATTTATCCGGTAGAATAATCTATTTTATTAATAATATCGCTAAACTCATTTTTTATTTGAACCAAATATTGATTAATTTCTCTTATTGTGATATCAATTTTTTGTGCACTTTCAGAAATAGATTCCGACAATTGAAGTAGGTTTTCTTTTGATATTGTATTTTTTTGTTTTGATAACTGAATGATTCCTAAAACCTTAGTGTGCTCATGCCTAAGTTCATGTGAAACCTTGTAAGAAATATTTTCTAACGCTTGTATTTGTAGTAATATATCTTGTTGTGTATTTACTTCTTTGGTAATATCTCTAGAAATTCCCAATACAGAAACCGTATTTTGATGTATATCTTTCGAAAAAGGTATTACCTGATTTCTGAACCAAATATATTTGCCCTCCTTATTTTTCCATCTATTGGTATGTATAAAAACCTCACCTTTTGGCATGGTTCTAAACTTTTCAAACAACATCGGTACATCTTTATAATCGTCTGGATGCAAAATTTCTTTCAAAACATTCGTTCCTAAAGCATGTATTTCATCGATTGTATAACCAATTTTTGCAAAAACACTATGGTTTACAAAAATGTTTTGTCCTTGTTGAATATCTAAAATTAAAATTACATGTGGTAATCTTGCTAAAATGGATTGCAATAGTTGATTTTGATCTTCAACTGACAAGCTTCTAAATTTTTCAGACGTCATTTTAAAAAGGGTTGGCTGTATAGGATTGATATTTTAAAAGTACAATAAAAAACCGTCTCTTTAAAAAAAGACGGTTATCTCTCATCATGCAAATACTAAAAAACCGAATAACACCTTAAATAACCAAACGAATTTATCAAAACGAAAACGCTAAACCCTGCTGCAAATTAAACAATAAGCTGCATTATTCTGCAATAATATTGCTTTTTCTATTTAAAAAAGCAACTTGTTGCAAGTTTTAATATAAACTTAATAGCAATTCTGCATTTGTGAGTTGAATATTGGCATAATTACTTGTGACAAAAAACTCTTCTTCCGAATAAAAAAGCGGCTGCATTTCTTTCAAAAAACAGCCGCTTATACCACAATAATAAAATGTATATGAATTAATAATGCTTTTAAAAACGATCTAAATTCATTACCTTATCCCAAGCTTTTACAAAATCGTGTACAAACTTTTCGTTTGCATCATCACAAGCATATACTTCGGCTAAAGCTCTCAATTCTGAATTCGATCCAAAAATTAAATCAACTCTTGTACCTGTCCATTTTAAATCTCCAGTTTGTCTATCCCTTCCTTCAAATACTTGGTCTGCTGAAGAAGCCGACTTCCAAGTAATATTTAAGTCGAGTAAGTTTTTGAAGAAATCGTTGGTTAAAGTTTCTGGCTCATTTGTAAAAACACCATGTTTAGATGCGTCAAAATTGGTATTCAACACACGCATTCCACCTACTAAAACGGTTAATTCAGGTGCTGTTAGCGTAAGTAATTGAGCTTTATCTATCAATAATTCTTCTGCCGAACTAAATGACGCATGTTTTAGATAATTTCTAAAACCATCTGCTATCGGTTCTAAAACTGCAAAAGATTCTACATCAGTATCTTCTTGTGAAGCATCTGCTCTACCTGGTGTAAATGGAACTTTTACAGTAAAACCAGCTTTTTGAGCAGCTAATTCTACCCCTGTACAGCCTGCTAATACAATTAAATCGGCCAAAGAAACAGTTTTACCTGTAGCGTTAAATGTTGTTTGTATGTTTTCTAAAGCAGATAATACTTTAAATAATTGTGTAGGATTATTTACCACCCAATATTTTTGAGGTGCTAAACGAATACGAGCTCCATTTGCACCACCTCTTTTATCAGAACCTCTAAATGTTGATGCAGAAGCCCAAGCGGTAGAAACCAATTCTGCAATACTTAATCCTGAATTGGTAATTGCTGTTTTTAACGTTGCAATATCTGCTTCGTTAATGAGTTCATGCGTAACCGCAGGAACAGGATCTTGCCAAATCAACACTTCTGCTGGCACTTCTTTTCCTAAATAACGAGAACGAGGCCCCATATCTCTATGTGTTAATTTAAACCAAGCTCTAGCAAAAGCATCTGCAAATTGATCTGGGTTTTCATAAAATCGTCTAGAAATTTTTGCATAAGCAGGGTCTTCACGTAAGGCTAAATCGGTAGTAAGCATAATGGGTGTATGCTTTTTTGATGGATTGTGTGCATCTGGAACAGTATCTACACCTGCATTGTTTTTAGGTTTCCATTGGTGTGCACCTGCTGGGCTTTTGGTTAATTCCCATTCATATCCAAATAAGTTTTCGAAATAATTGTTGCTCCATTGTGTTGGAGTGGTTGTCCATGCACCTTCTAAACCACTTGTAATGGTGTATTCGCCATTTCCTGTTCCAAATGTATTTTTCCAACCTTGGCTTTGTTCTTCAATGCTAGCAGCAGCAGGTTCTTTGCCTACGTATTTACTAGGGTCGGCAGCACCATGTGTTTTTCCAAAAGTATGCCCACCAGCTATTAAGGCTACGGTTTCTTCATCGTTCATAGCCATACGTTTAAAGGTTTCACGTATATCTCTAGCAGAAGCCAAAGGATCAGGATTTCCGTTTGGTCCTTCAGGATTTACATAAATTAAACCCATTTGTACAGCAGCTAACGAGCTTTCTAATTCTCTATCTCCAGAATATCGGTTATCTGCTAACCATTCTTTTTCAGAACCCCAATACACATCTTCATCAGGCTCCCACACATCTGCTCTTCCACCGGCAAAGCCAAAGGTTTTAAAACCCATTGATTCTAATGCACAGTTTCCTGCCAAAATCATTAAATCTGCCCAAGAAATTTTGTTGCCATATTTCTGTTTAATAGGCCAAAGTAGTAAACGAGCTTTATCTAAATTGGTATTATCGGGCCAACTATTTAATGGTGCAAAACGCTGCATGCCAGTTCCTCCACCACCTCTTCCATCTTGAATACGATATGTACCTGCACTATGCCAAGCCATACGAATAAAGAACGGCCCATAATGTCCATAATCGGCAGGCCACCAACTTTGAGAAGTGGTCATCACCTCTACAATATCTTTCTTTAAAGTATCTAAATCTAAACTATTAAATGCGGCTGCATAATCAAATGCTTCACCCATTGGATTGGATAAAGCAGAATGTTGACGGAGAATATTTAGTTTTAATTGATTGGGCCACCAATCTCTGTTTCTTGTTCCACCACCTGCAGCTGGTTTTAATGCTGCACCAGAAAAAGGACATTTACCTTGTGTTGTATTGTTTTCCATGGTCTAAAATTTAGCAATTGTTTAGAATGAACAATGTATGTTTTTTTATTGTATCAGAATCGAAAATTAGTATTTAATAACAGATTAATAGTATTGAAAATAAAAAAAGACAATAGTTTAAAGCTATTGCCTTCTAGTTTTTCATTTTTTAAAAGTATATCCTTGACTATTATTTTCCATTCCAAGCATCTACAAATCCCGATTTAATATCGGAGTAGTTCATTAAAAACAAAATGATAGTTAGTATTATGGCTAAAATTTTCCAATTGTTTTTTACCAACTTTTTTAAATCGAACACTAATTGATTCATATCTGAAATTTTAAGGTGAATATTTAACTCATTAGGTTGAGAAATGGGTTCGCCTGTATTGGGTAAAATATTTTCACCCAACACTTCACTTATCTTTTTTAAAGAATGTAAACTAGCATTTACCTCGTTGTTTTCAATTCGTTGAATTGTTCTAATGGTAATTCCTGTTTTGTTTGCAAGTTCACTTTGGGTAAACCCTGCTTTTATTCTTAATTCTTTAATTTGACTTCCTACACTCATATGCAAATTTCAGATTTTGTTGATGTAGTAAATATAAAATGATGCGTCATTAGTACGTCATTTAAACGTATTTGTAGTAAAATACAAGGAGAACTATAAAAAATTAAAGAACGCAATTGGAAATAATTGGAGGAAGTAGAAAACAAAAAACCCATCATTGCTGATGGGTTTTGCTCCCGAAACTGGACTTGAACCAGTGACCCTCTGATTAACAGTCAGATGCTCTAACCAACTGAGCTATTCGGGAATATTTCCCTTTTTAGGGGATGCAAAAATAGGGACTAGTTTTAAAGTTCCAAAAATATTTCTGAAAATTAAAAATATTTATTGCAACACCTGATTTAGCTGACTTGTATTCATTTCTACTTAAAATAAACCGCTTTTTATAAATGCAATAAAAACACCGTTTTCATTAACTTCTAATCCATACGTTTTTAAAAAATACCCTTCTCCTGTTGTGTTTCTTCCGTTTTTGATGTTAAACTTATATCTGTGTAATGGGCAAACAGCGTTTCCTAATGCATCGATAAATCCATTAGCCATAATGCCACTTGCATGTGGGCATTTATAAGCAATAGCAAAAAATTCATCTTTGTATTGAACTAGCGTAATTTTCTTTTCCCGTACATCTACCACACACATTTGATTGGCTTGAAATGGAATTTCTGAAATTGATTCTGCAATTTTTATCCATTCAACATTTGTCATCTTGTATTATTTAACCAAAGGTTTTAGTAATGAATGGTTTTATATGGGTAACGTATGGCATACATTTCTCTCACCTTATTCATAATTACTTCTCTTAACGCATCAATATTTTTTCGTTCAAGGGCAGATACAAATACACAATTGCCATTGGTTTCTCTATCCCATTTTTCTTTTAATTCTCTCAATAAATCTTGCTTTACACCATAATCTAACCATTCGTCGAAATACTTTGCTTCGTATAAATCCATTTTATTAAAAATGGTTAATATGGGTTTGTCAAACGCTTTTAATTCTTGCAAGGTTTTATTTACTACACCAATTTGATCTTCATATTGAATGTGAGATGTATCTACAACATGCAGCAAAATATCAGCTTCTCTTACTTCATCTAGCGTACTTTTGAAACTTTCTACCAAATGGTGTGGTAATTTTCTAATAAAACCTACAGTATCGCTTAATAAAAATGGCGTGTTTTCAAACACAACTTTACGTGTAGTTGTATCTAATGTGGCAAATAGTTTGTTTTCTGCAAACACATCGCTTTTACTTAAAAGTGTCATCAATGTGCTTTTGCCCACATTGGTGTAGCCAACTAAAGAAACACGTATAAATTCGCCTCTATCTTTTCTTTGTGTAAATGCTTGCTTGTCTATTTCAGACAATCGCTTTCGTAATAAAGCAATTTTATCTTTTACAATTCTTCTATCTGTTTCAATTTCTGTTTCACCTGGACCTCTAGACCCTATTCCACCTCCTTGTCTTTCCAAGTGTTTCCACATTCCTTTTAATCGAGGCAAAATGTATTGATATTGTGCTAATTCTACTTGCACTTTCGATTGTGCCGTTCTTGCTCTACTAGCAAAAATGTCTAAAATTAAATCGCTTCTATCAAGGGTTTTGGTTTTTAGTTCGTTTTCTATATTGCTAATTTGAGAGCCTGTAAGTTCATCGTCAAAAATTACTAATCCTACGCTTTTCCCTTGAATATAATTTTTAATTTCTTCTAATTTTCCTTTACCCACAAAGGTTTTACTATCTGGACGCAACATTTTTTGTGTAAATCGTTTAATAGTAGTTGCTCCGGCAGTTTCTGCTAAAAACGCTAGTTCATCTAAATATTCCTCTACTTGTTCTGGCGTTTGATCTTTTTGAACCAAACCTACTAATACCGCTTTTTCTGATTGTAGTATTTTATTTTTTTCTATCAAAGTGTATAACTATTTCACACAAAAGTAATTGATTGTGTAGAAGAGATGGAGAGATTATTAATGGCAAAATTTAAAGTACTGTTTTACTAGTGGTTACAATCGTCGCTATGTGCATGGTTGTGTTTACGGCAAAGTTTATAATTAATATAATGCCCCCAAACAATAAAAACTACAGCCGGCAATAAAAACCACAATTGCCAATTATGCCAAACTTGCTTTGCTAACAAACAAATTATTCCTATTACAAACCAAATAAACGGACGAAAACTATGGTGATGTTTTTTATAACCATGATATAAAGAATAAGCACCTACAACTGCAGCTATTGCAATCATTACATATTCAAAAAGTAGATTGTCTATAATATTTACCCCAAATAATGGCAAGCTGCTTATAAATAGTGGCAATAATGCACAATGAATTGCACAAGCAATAGAAGTAGTAATACCTAAAGCGTCCCAATTAATTTTAAATCCCATCGTTTTGCAAAAGTAAGGTACTGCAACTTTGTTGCAAATTATTTGTTTTAATAAAACAATGTTAGTTGTTGCTAATTTTACACTTTATAAAAAACTTTATCGATGCTTAGAAAAACGCTCATTTATCTTTCATTTTTTGTGCTTTTGGTGTTTGGCTTTTGGTTTTTTTTGTTTAAAGGAACCGATGCTTGGAAGAAAAAATTGCCCATTTTAAGTTATGTAAAACCTTTTGTATTTTATAATCAAGATAGTATTCGATTTACAGAAAAAGATATGTTGGGCAAAGTAACAGTGGTTGAATATTTTTTTACTACCTGTAAAGGCATTTGCCCCAAAATGAACAATAATATGAAAACTGTTTACGAGCAGTTTAAAGAAAATCCGAATTTTTTAATTGTTTCACACACCTGTAATCCTGAAATTGATAGTGTTGCTGTGCTAAAAAAGTATGCAGATAGCTTACAAGTAAATACTAAAAAATGGGTTTTTGTAACTGGTAGTAAAGACAAATTGTATTTGCAAGCTAGAAATAGTTATTTATTGGATGATCCTAAAAATACATTTGAAAAAATTGAAGATCAATTTATTCATACACAGTTTTTTGCTTTGGTAGACAAAGATGGACAAATTAGAGGACAAATTTATGATGGATTGAAACAAGAAGAATTAGACAAACTAAAACAAAACATTGATATTTTGTTGAAAGAAAAAGGCGGAAAAGGCAATTTTGTGAATAGTATTTTTAGCAATAACCCATAGTAAAAATGCGTACAACAGCAGAAATTTTAAAAACGTACGGCTTAAGCATTACCGATAGCAGAAAACAAATATTAGAATTGTTTTTGGCAAGTACAGGTGCATTGGCTCATGCAGACATTGAAAAAAAAATAGCTGCATCGTTTGATAGGGTTACTATTTATAGAACATTGCAAACGTTTGTAGAAAAAGGAATTATACACACTATTCCTACGGCAGATAATAGTGTAAAATATGCTTTGTGTAAAGATGAGTGTACAGCAGGCCATCACCACGATAATCATATACATTTTATTTGCGACAATTGTAATGTTACGTATTGTTTAGATCATGTAACTGTGCCTACAGTACATTTACCCAATGGTTTTACAGCCAAACAAACCGATTTGGTTGTAAGTGGTATTTGCCAAAACTGTAACTAGATTGGAATAGCTTATCAATTACCAATGTGGTTTGTAAACGTTTTTAAAAACAGTAGATTTGCCCTTGTTATCACATCCTTTACTTTAAATGCAATAAATGATTTTAGTTACAGGTGCAAATGGTTTAGTGGGTAGTCATCTTGTTAGCTATTTATTGCAACAAGGTAAACGTGTAAGAGCTACTTATCACAACAACAAACCCACCTTACAACATCCTCAGTTAGAGTGGTTACAAACCAATATTTTAGATGTAATAGATGTAGAAGAAGCGATGTTAGGCATTACCCATGTTTATCATTGTGCAGCTGTTGTTTCTTTTCAAAAAGGAGAGCAAAACCAATTATTTAAAACCAATATAGAAGGCACAGCCAATATTGTAAATGCTTGTATTGATGCTGGAGTTGAAAAACTTTTGTTTGTAAGTTCTGTTGCTGCTTTGGGTAGAATAAGAGAAAATGAATGGATTAATGAAACCATGAAATGGACACCTGAAACGAGTAATAGTGCTTACGGCAAATCGAAATATTTAGCAGAAATGGAAGTGTGGAGAGGAATTGGTGAAGGTTTACAAGCGGTAATTATTAATCCAACCATTATTTTAGGTGCAGCTAATTGGAATCAAGGTTCTGCCGGCATTTTTAAATCGGCTTACGAAGCGTTTCCTTGGTTTACCGATGGTATTAGTGGTTTTGTAGATGTACAAGATGTGGTAAAATCGATGGTTTTATTGATGGAAAGTTCTATAGCAGGTGAACGTTTTATTGTAAGTGCAGAAAACATTGCTTACAAAACCATTTTTTCTACCATAGCAGAAAAATTTGGCAAAAAGCCGCCTTATAAAAAAGTTACACCATTAATAGCAAGTATTGTTTGGCGTGTAGAGGCTATAAAAGCATTTTTTACAGGAAAGAAACCGTTACTTACCAAAGAAACCGCTGCAACAGCACAAGCCAAAGTACATTTTGATAATGGTAAACTATTACAATTTTTACCATCATTTAATTATACACCTATTTCTGTTTGTATTGAAAGAGTCTGCAACGAATTAAGAAAAATGTATAAATTGACTTGATGCTTATGGCAAAGTTTATAACCATTGTGGTTTTTGTTTTTTCATTATACACACCCACATTGGTAAAATGGTTGGGTTATGTACAATGTATTGCATTTACTGAAAATAGCAACGATTGGTGTAGCTGTCAATTAAGCAATGTACCAACAACGGACTTTTCTACTGACGCTTTGCCTTCTGCAAGTATCAATAACCTTCAACTTGAAGATAAATATGTGCCACTTCAAACAACCATACACTTTTGTTTACCCGCATTAAAACCTTTACTGTTTAGCTCAAAGCAGCAACAATTAAAAGGAATTCTTTTTGCAGATGGCGTTTTTCGTCCTCCCTGTATATAATTTTTTGTTTCAACTTCTTTCCTTTAAATAGCTATGGCTGTGTGTATTTGCATGCATACAACTGAGCATTTTGTACATTTTTAAAAAATAAACATGAAAACATTTAAATATTCATTAGTAGTGATTGTATTGCTTACAGCAATCATTTCTTGCAATAAAAAAAATATTCCTGCAAATACACCCATTTCTAACAAAATCATCTATAACAAACAAAACCAAGCCGTTTTATTAGGGCATTGTTCAATATCTGCTTTACAACAAGACCCATTTAGTAACTGGTTTTTTAAACAACAACAAAATTTTGCTCCAGATACAAGTGTTGTAAAAAACATAGAACCATTGTTACACCATAAAACCATTGAGATATTTTTAGGTTCTTGGTGTGGCGATAGCAAAAGAGAAGTGCCAAGAATGTTAGAACTATTAGAAATGGCAAAAATTGATACGACGAATATTCGTTTAATTTTTGTTGATAACGACGAAAAACGATACAAACAGAGCCCAGAAAGAGAAGAAATAGGCAAAAACATTCATCATGTGCCAACATTTATTGTGTATCATAAGCAGAAAGAAATAGGCAGAATTGTAGAAACACCAATTGAAAGTTTGGAAAAAGACTTGTTATCGATTTTAAAGAAAGAGAATTATCAACCGAATTATAAAGCTATTCAATACTGGCAAACAACTGTTAAGAGCAAAGACAAAGCAAAATCTTTGGCAACATTAGAGCAAATTGCAACCAAGCTAAAGCCACTTTGTAAGCATTCGGGTGAATTAAATAGCTATGGATATGTATTATTAGCAGAGAAAAAACTGATTGAGGCAATTGATATTTTTACCGTTAACACTTTGATATACGATACAAACGATAACTGTTTTGATAGTTTAGGCGAAGCCTATTTTACAATTGGAAATACAGATAAAGCAAAACAAAACTTTCAGAAAGCTTTACGTTTAAACCCAAAAAATACACATGCAAAAGAAATGTTGGCTCAAATAAAGTAGTATTTTTTTTAGAAGTGGCATAAAAAAGCCCCATTTTCATTCTCTTGAGTGCAAATGGGGCTTTTTGTTTATCAAGTTATTTTACCGTTCATCAAATCAATAAAAAACTGCTCTAGATTTCATTTTCTACAAAGCATTGATAATCAATGTTTTGCAAATTCATACAAATCTCGTTGCAGCCTATTACTAAAAAATACTTGGTACTTTGTTTTGCATAGTACCAAATAAACTCCATCTTTGTGTTGTCAAAGTAGCAAATCGGTTATCAATTAACTGAAAAACAACTACCGAAAAATTAAAAACAATTAAAAATATTTTACAATGAAACCTCAAAACAACAACAACATCTTACAAGGTCTTAATCAAAACACTTTAAGCCAATTAGTAACTGTAGTAAACGAAACTGTTGCAACTAACGTAGTGTTACCTTCTTTAAAAAGCAATTTAGTAGCTGCAGATTTATGGAACATTCAACGCATGCGTAAAACACAATTGGTAAGCTCTAGCTACAGAAACAGATTTTCTGTTTTATAATTCACATTCAAAAACATTTTTCAAAATACGCTTGCCATTTTTCTAAAAACGCAGGCATCTTAAAAAACGCCAAATCATGGATATTCAAAACACACAAAGTCAAATGCGGAAGGGCGTTCTAGAATTCTGTATTCTATCTGTAATTCGTCAGGGCGAAGTTTACCCAAGTGATATTGTAGATAAAATGAAAGCCGCCAACTTGCATATATTAGAAGGAACATTGTATCCTTTACTAACAAGATTAAAAAACGCAGAATATTTAACCTACCGTTGGGTAGAAAGCAACAGTGGACCACCACGTAAATATTTTGTAATGACCGATAAAGGCCTAGCTTTTTACAGTGAGTTAGAAAAAACCTGGAAAGAATTAGCCGATGCCGTTCAAGCACTTACTCAACCCATAGAAAACCACCAAAACCAACTTTAACCAACCGAAAAATAACAATCATGAAAAAGGTAATTAATATAAACTTTCAAGGTAGGGTTGTTCCTATCGAAGAAAATGCCTACGATATTTTACAGAAATATGTAGACAGCCTAAAAAAATATTTTGCAAACGAAGAAGGTAAAGACGAAATTATTAATGATATAGAAAGCCGTATTGCCGAATTATTTGCAGAAACACTGAAAAAAGGTAGCACTTGCATTTCTGATGATGATGTAAACAACATTATTAACAGCATGGGCCGTCCTGAAGATTTTGATGGTGAAGAAGAAAAGGTAAAAACGCAATTAGGTACAGAAGAAAAAACCAACAATACCAACCAACAACAAGCAGCTTTTACAAGCAACGTTAATCGCCGTTTGTATCGTGATGAAAACAACAAGGTTTTAGGTGGTGTTTGTAGCGGTATTGCCAATTATTTTGGAATTGAACCCTTAATTGTTAGAATAATTGCTGTGGTAATTTTTGGTATCTTTTTTATTCCATATTTAATATTATGGGTGGCTGTGCCAAGTAGTGCTACACAAGTAATTGGTAGTGTAAGAAAACGTTTGTTTAGAGATACCGACGATAAAATAATTGCCGGTGTTGCTAGTGGATTGGGTCATTATTTTGGCGTAAATCCTTGGATTCCTAGAATATTGTTTTTAATTCCATTTTTATCGTTTGTTACTAGATGGAGTAGTTGGGGAATGTTCGATTTTCCACATTTTGTAAGCCTATCATTTAGTCCAGGTGCTACTATTTTATATATTATACTTTGGCTTATTCTTCCAGAAGCAATTACTAGTGCCGATAAATTAGAAATGCGTGGAGAACGTGTTGACCTAAACAGCATTAAACAAACTATTCAAACCGATATGGAAGGCTTTAAAAACAGAGCTGAAAAATTTGGTGAAGAATTGAAACATAAAGCCGAGGCTTTTAGTAAAGATTTTACACCAAAAGCCCAACAATTTGGCAACGAAACAGCATATGTAGCCAAAAAAGCTAGCAGAAGTTTTGGAGATGTTATTGCACTGATTGCTAAAATATTTGCATACTTTATTCTTGCAGTTGTGCTGTTTTCTATTGTAGCTGCTTTGTTTGCTGTGGGTGTAACATTTATTGGTTTATCACCAGCTGCAGAATACATTATTAACGACGGTTGGCAATCGGTATTTGCTTGGGGAAGTTTGCTTCTATTTATTTGGGTGCCTATTATTGGAATTATCACTTGGATTATTCGTAGAATAATTAAAGCAAAAAACAACAACATTATGCGTTACTCTTTTGTAGCCATTTGGTTGGTAGGTTTGTTTTGCACCATTGGTTTGGCTGTTTCTTTGAGAAACGATTTTAGATATAAGAGTGCACCAAACGAACAACAGTTTACTTTAAATAATCCTACTGTAAACAAATTAGAAGTGCATTTATCTGGTGGCAAATATTTTACCGATAAAAAAACGTTTAAAATAGAACCTTTCCATTTTTTAGAAGATGATACCGTTTATGTTCCAAACACTAGAATAAGAATTGTACGATCAGCTAATGATAGTTTTCAAGTAAATATTTTAAAAGTAAGCAACGGCTATTCTAAACAACAAGCCAATAAACTTGCTGATAAAATAGAATACGGAATGAATCAAAAAGACACCATTTTATCGCTGTATAAAGGTATTGCAATCAATAAAGATGATAAGTTTAGAAACCAACGCATTATTATTACAATTGCTGTTCCACTTGGTAAAAAAATAAAGATTGATGAAAAAATTGGCTGGCACAACGATGTACACATCGGCTTTAACGATGATAATTGGAGATGGAGAGGCGATTACAGCGAAGATGGTGAGTATTATTGGGAAAGCGATAAAGAATACATAATGACTGAAAAAGGTTTAGAAAGAACAAACAAAAGTGCTTTTGAAGATGAAGACAACAATAGCGACAATTTAGAAAAATACAAACGCAGCCGTGAAGAATTAGAAAGAGAAATTGAAGAACAACAACGTGAAATTGAAGAGAAAAAACGTGAACTACAACGCTCATTAGAAGACAAACAAAGAGAATTAGAATTGAAGAAAAACGAACTTAAAAAAGAAATAGATACTGTTACTCGTTATAAGTATCAGAAAGCAGTGGCAGATTCTAAACAAAAAGATAAGAAAAATAAATGTAGCAGCAACGATTTAACAGAACTATCATCAAGGGTGTATATGTTACAAGTTGCTGGCTAAAAACTCGGTTAAAGTTGGGAGAAAAAAGACCTCCGTTTTAATCTTATAATAGAGGTCTTCCCTTTTTAAAAAAATCCGATGAAAAGCCAAGCTTTATCATCTTTCAAATAGGGTAATTACAGTTGTTCTACAAGAAGCCGCTTCATAAACAAATGAGGCGGTTTTTATTTTCTAAATACCGTTCGTTTTTACCCATTTATCCACTAGTAAAAGATAATTTTGCAAAAAATTTTTACCATGAATATTGCAGATATAAGAAAAGATTATCAACTACAATCTTTAAGCGAATCAGATGTAAATACAAACCCTTTTGATCAATTTACAAAATGGTGGAATGAAGCGGTAAATAGTAATATAGATGAAGTAAATGCCATGTCTTTAGCAACGGCAACACCTACAGGAATTCCATCTGTACGGATTGTTTTATTAAAAGGTTATTCTGAAGAAGGATTTACATTTTTCACCAATTACAACAGCAAAAAAGGAAGACAGCTTGTCGATAATCCTGTAGCTTCTTTGGCTTTTTTTTGGAAAGAATTGCAACGCCAAGTTTGTATTACAGGTATTGTTAAAAAAGTAAGCGATGCAGAAAGTGATGCCTATTTTAATAGCCGACCCGTTGGTAGCAGAATTGGTGCTTGGAGTTCGCCACAAAGTACGGTTATTGCAGACAGATCTGTTTTAGAAGCCAACGAAAAAAAATATACCGAAGAATTTGGCAACGAGGTTCCTCGTCCATCACATTGGGGTGGCTTTATTGTTGTGCCTAACCAAATAGAATTTTGGCAAGGTAGAAGCAGCCGCTTACACGATAGAATTGTATATACTAAACAAACCGAAAACAACTGGAAAATAGAAAGACTTGCTCCTTAAATTGAATGTTAGAATAATTCAAAATTGAAACCTTATTGGGTATTTAATTTATATTCAAACATATACTAAACAAATTTTTGATGAAGGTGTCTGTTAGAAGTTACAATTTACTGCTAGATAATATTGGTGCAACGTTGCAACAAGCTAGAGCAAATGCTTTCAAGGCAATTAATTCAGAACTTGTTAAAGCAAACTGGGAAATTGGAAAACATATTGTTGAATTTGAGCAGAAAGGCAAATTAAAAGCCGAATATGGTAGTTCTTTACTAATGTCACTTGCCAAAGACTTAAAATTTAAATACGGCAAAGGTTTTAGTAAGAGCAACATTTATTTATGTAGACAATTTTACTTGAAGTATCCAAAATTCCAGACAGTGTCTGGAAAATTAAGCTGGAGTCATTATGCAGAATTATTAACCATTTCTGATGATTTGGGAAGAAGTTTTTATGAAAAACAATCTATTAAAGAGAGTTGGAGTTTAAGAGATTTAAAACGTCAAATTAATTCAGCACTTTTTCAACGATTAGCATTAAGCAAGAATAAGAAAGAAGTTTTAGAATTAGCCCGAAAAGGACAAAAGCTGGATGAAGCTAAAAATGCAATAAAAGACCCTTATGTTTTTGAATTTTTAGAAGTTCAAAAAGAATCTATTTTAAAAGAACGTAGCCTTGAGAAAAAACTAGTTGATAATCTTCAAAAATTTCTTTTAGAATTAGGGAAAGGCTTTTCATTTGTGGCTAGACAATTTAAAATTACAGTTGATAATGAGCATTATTTTATAGATCTAGTTTTTTATCATCGCATATTAAAATGTTTCGTTTTAATTGATCTTAAAGCTAGTAAAGTTAAGCATCAAGATATTGGGCAAATGAACTTGTACTTGAACTATTTTAAAGCAGAAGAAAATGTTGAAAGCGATAATGAACCTATCGGAATAATAATCGCAGCCGATAAACATGAATTTCTAGTAAAGTATGCAACAGGTGGTTTATCTAACAAAATTTTTGTTTCCAAGTATCAACTTTACTTACCAGATCAAAAAATACTTGAAAGGAAAGTAAAAGAAATAATTGAAAGCTAAACAAATAGGGTTTTAAACAAATGCTTAATTAACTCATCGCTTACTTTGTTGGAAGCTCATAAAAAAGATATTTTGAAAAACAACATTGAAACTTTTAATGAAACCAACTTTAAAGAAATTTGTACCGTACTTTCTACCAAAGACAATACTATTTTACAAATTATCAACAGTTTCGGAATTCCTCCGCTATGGAAACGCCCTGCTAGCTTTACCACACTTATAAAAATTATTTTAGAGCAACAGGTTTCTCTAGCATCAGCAAAAGCTGCATTTACACAATTACAACAAACAATTGGTGACGATATTACCCCTGAAAAAATACTAGCATTATCCAACGACACACTTAAAAACTGTTATTTCAGCAAACAAAAAATTGTGTATGTAAAAGATTTGTCTAACAAAATTATTTCTAAGAGCCTATGCTTAGAAAATCTTGAATTGCAAACCGATGAAGATGTAAAGCAACAATTAACACAGGTAAAAGGTATTGGCAATTGGTCTGCTACCGTTTTTTTAATGATGGCATTAAACAGATGCAATCATTTTCCTATTGGCGATATTGCACTCATCAACAGTATTAAAGCCGAAAAAAATTTACCGAAAGAAACGAGTATTGAAACAATTGAAGCTATTTCGGACAATTGGAGTCCCTATAAAACAATTGCTAGCTATATTTTTTGGTGGAGCTATTTAAATAGAAGAAGAATACAGTGGCAGCCTTAATTTTTATTGAAAATAAACACAAATGGTTTGAGTGCTTTTTCTCTAATAATTTGTTGAATTAAGTGAAATTTCTTTATCACCTTATACTTGTTTACATCAATTATTTCATGTGCAGTACAAAAAGATTGGAGGTTTTCTATATTAAATAGTAAACTGTTTAATTGCTCTAATTCATGTTGAAGAGCATCTTCATTAAAAGAAGCTTTTTTAGATAGTACAAGCAAATCTCTATTTCCTGCTTTCATAACAAAGTATTTCTTTGTTTTACAATAAAATTAGCCAACTACTTTTCTTGATGGACACATGCAAGATTTTTTGTAAGAAGCCTTTGAGGTAGAACATGATACCACCAACGATACAACAAACAAAACAACTAATATTTGGTTTAATTTTTTAGTCATAATTATCAATAAAATTAGTAGAAACAATTGTTATCTGCATAATTTTAACGCTTCAATGGCAAAAATTAATATACAAAGGGTATTGGTTGCCCCATTAGATTGGGGTTTAGGCCATGCAACACGTTGTATTCCTATTATTAAAGCACTTTTACAACATCAATATTCGGTTTTTGTTGCTTGCAATGCCACTCAAAAATCACTTTTAGAAAAAGAGTTTTCAAATATTCAGTTTATTGAACTTGATGGCTACAATATTAAATATACCAAACAAAAATGGTGGTTTCCTTTTAAAATGGTGCTTCAAGTAAATCGTATTTATAAAATCATTAAGAAAGAACATATTTGGCTACAAAATATTATTGAAACGTATCAAATAGATATGGTTATCAGTGATAATAGATATGGATTGCATTCAACCAAAATTCCCTGCGTTTTTATTACACATCAATTATTGGTTAAAGCTCCTTTTCATTGGCTTGAGTTATGTATACAAAAACAACTTTATAAATACATTCAACAATTTTCGAGTGTTTGGGTGCCAGATTTTGCTTCAGAAAATCAGATTGCAGGAAAACTTTCTCATCCTACACAAAAACCAACTATTCCAATTCATTACATAGGCATACTGTCTCGTTTCGATGTAATAAAAAATGCCACAAACTTGTACCGATATTGTATTGTTATTTCTGGACCAGAACCACAAAGAACATTATTGGAAGAAATTATTTTCAAACAAATTCAAAATACAATACAGCCTATTGTTTTTGTAAGGGGTTTGCCAAAAGCTACCAATGTTTTAAGCACCAATAATTCTAACATTACCATTTATAACCATTTAGATGGAGCATCTCTAAATGCAGTAATTCAATCTAGCGAATTTATAGTTTGTAGAAGTGGCTACACAACCATAATGGAGTTGTTGCATTTACAGAAAAAAGCCATTTTAATTGCTACTCCAGGACAAACCGAACAAGAATATTTAGCCCAATTATTACATGAAAAAAAATACGCTATTTGTGTACCACAAAACCGTTTTAACTTTCAAAAAGTAACCGATTTAGCAGATGCTTTTGTATATAAAACTCCAGATGCTTCGTTTTCTCAACAAGCATTATCCAATCAAATTCATTTCCTTATTCAACAATTATAGCCGCTACAGCTAATTATATTTGTGCCCTAAATGAATCAAAAACACAAGGCACATATTGCCGTTTTAATTGCAAATTTCTTTTTTGGTGCAGCCGTTGCTGCAGTAAAACACATTACACCAAACGTAATGCAACCTTTTGCAGTAAATGCAATTAGAGTGTCGGTAGCCCTTGTTTTATTTTGGATTTTATTTTTATTTAAACCAACCAACGCATCTATTCAAAAAAAACACATTCCTCGTTTTTTAATTTGTGCTATTTGTGGTGTGGTGATTAATCAAATATTTTTTATAAAAGGTGCATCTCTAACGAGCCCTATTCATACTTCTTTATTGGCATTGAGTACGCCTATTGCTATTACAATTATTGCTGCTTGGCTGTTAAAAGAGCGATTAACCGTATATAAAATTCTAGGATTAATATTGGGAATTTCTGGAGCAGCTACTTTGGTTTTATCTAAAAATTTAGATAGCAACGCATCGAATATGTTGTTGGGTGATGTAATGATTATGGTAAATGCTGTTTCATATGCTTTTTACTTGGTGTTGGTAAGGCCATTAATGCAAGCTTATTCGGCAATTCATGTTACTCGTTGGGTGTTTTTAATTGGTGCATTGTTTATTATTCCAATTGGTTGGAATGATTTTACCCAAATTCAATGGCAAATATTTAACTGGACACATTGGTTTGCTTTAAGCTTTGTGGTAATTGGAGCTACATTTATTGCTTACTTATTTATTGTATATGGCATTTCTACGCTTGGGGCTTCTACCACAGGCACTTATGTGTACACACAACCTGTTTTTGCTACTATAACTGCTTTGTTAATTTTTAACGAACACCTTAATTTGGTAAAAATTGTAGCTGCATCACTTATTTTTAGCGGTGTTTATTTAGCCAATTTTAAAAAGGAAAGCAAAACTGGTGAATAAGATTTCTATTTAAGGTACATCTATCAAATTAAACAGAAGCATCATGTGTGATATAACAATCATTTTTCAAAAACATTTGGAATAAATCTTACAGCATAATTTAACAATGATTGCTTATTTTGCTGCTTGTTCTTCAGTAAAAAATATGAAATTACTCAGCCCAGCCATATCTCGTTTAGCTCGTTTTCGTCATTGGCGTATTGAACAATGGGTAGAGAATCCGATTGAGGCTCAAAGAGAAGTGCTGCAAGATTTGGTAACACATGCACAGTTTACAGAAATTGGTCGGCAATATGGATTGAATAATTTGTTTTCGGTAAGAGATTTTAAAAAAGCAATTCCGATTCATGAATACGATCAATTGAAACCTTACATTGATAGATTAATGAATGGTGAAGAAAAATTATTGTGGAATACGCCTGTAAATTGGTTTGCAAAAAGTAGTGGCACAACAAACGATAAAAGTAAATTTATTCCTATTACAGACGAAAGCCTCAATGATTGTCATTACCAAGCTTCAAAAGATGTGCTTAGCCTGTATTACAATTTTAATCCTGATAGCGATTTGCTTACAGGTAAAGGTTTGGTAATTGGAGGAAGCCATCAAATAAACATGTTGAACGAAGAAATTCAATATGGCGATTTGAGTGCAGTTTTATTACAAAATGCTCCTATTTGGGCCAATTGGATAAGAACTCCTGAACTTTCGATTGCTTTATTAGATGAATGGGAACATAAAATTGAACAACTTGCACATAGCACCATTGAAGAAGATGTAACCTCTATTTCTGGTGTACCTACTTGGACACTTATATTGATTAAACGAATTTTACAAATTACGGGTAAACAAACACTCAAAGAAGTTTGGCCAAACTTAGAACTCTATATTCATGGCGGTGTTTCATTTGTTCCGTATAAAGAGCAATTTCAAAAATTAATTGGTGGTGGTGTTCACTACATAGATTTATACAATGCTAGTGAGGGATTTTTTGCAGCACAAGACACACCTGATTCTAACGGAATGCTATTGTTTTTGCATCATGGCATTTTTTACGAGTTTATGCCTGTAGAAGAATATGGAAAACCCGATCCTAAAACGGTGGGTTTGCAAGATGTGGTAATTGGGCAAAATTATGCTTTGGTAATTAGCACAAACGGTGGTTTGTGGCGTTATTTAGTTGGTGATACGGTACAATTTACCACCACATATCCATTTAGAATAAAAGTTACCGGACGTTTAAAACACTATATCAATGCTTTTGGAGAAGAAGTAATGGTAGATAATACAGACAAAGCTCTTGCCATTGCTTGTGCAAAAACAGAAGCCACTGTTACCGAATACACAGCCGCTCCAGTATATTTTTCTGACAATGCAAATGGATGCCATGAATGGTTAATTGAGTTTGAAAAAGAGCCAAATAATGTAGAACTATTTGTTGATGAATTAGATGCTGCATTAAAAAATTTGAATAGCGATTACGAAGCCAAGCGTCATAAAAATATTGCTTTAAAGCAGCCCATTGTAAGATGTGTACCTAAACAAACATTTCACAAATGGTTGCATAGCAAAGGCAAGCTAGGGGGGCAGCATAAAGTGCCAAGATTGTGTAATGATAGAAAATATATAGAAGAAATTTTGGCTTTTGCAAATGCATAAGCACATTAAGGAACAGGATCATGACCATGACCACCCCATGGATGACAACTAGAAATGCGTTTTACAGACAACCAAAATCCCTTAATAACACCATGTTTTTGAAATGCCTCAATGGCATAATGTGAGCAAGTAGGTGTGTATCTACATTTTGGACCCAACCATGGAGAAATTACATATTGGTAAAACCGAATCATTACCACAAAGGGCCAACTAAGCATTTGTAGTAATTGTTTCATCTAAAGATTTTATTAGTTTTTCAATAATCAGGGGCATTTTCTTTTTTACCAAACTAGTTGCTGGTACAGCTTTATCTATAAACATAAAAAATACCGCAATTTGTATTTGATGTTCGGTTGTAAATTGATGTAACGGTAATTTATGTAAACGATATTGTTCTCTTAAAATGCGTTTTATTCTATTTCTATCTACTGCTTTTTTAAAATTTCTGCTGCTAGCGGTTACACCAATTTTTATTGGAAAATCAAGAGGCTCATCAACTACCAAATACATTACCTTAACAGGAAAAACTAAAAAAGATTTTCCTTTTGTAAAAACGCTTTCAATTAGCTTTTTACTTTTTAATTTTTCTTGTTTATTAAATGTATAAATGCTCAACAATAAAGTAAATTAATTAAAAGATAAAGATAGCAGATATAAAAAACCTCCTATTGATTTTTAGGAGGTTCTTTTATGAATATTTATAAAACAGCGTATTAATAATTAATTACCTGCTCTTCAATTGTTTCAGGAATTTCTCTCCAAGTGTATTGTTGTGTACGCAATTGTGGTTCAAATCCTGCTTCTTTAATAGCATCTTGAATGGTTTTATACGTAAACCTATGTGGTGCACCTGCGGCACTTACCACATTTTCTTCAATCATAATACTTCCAAAATCGTTGGCTCCAGCATGTAAGCAAGTTTGTGCCGTTTGTTTACCAACAGTTAACCAACTAGCTTGAATGTTTTTAACATTTGGTAACATGATTCTACTTATGGCTATCATTCGAATATATTCGTCTGGTGTAGTTAGGTTTTGTACGCCACGTATTTTGGTAAGTAAGGTATCTACATCTTGAAACGTCCAAGGTATAAATGCTAAAAATCCATTGGTATCGGCTGGTTTTTTAGCTTGGGTTTCTCTTATTCTAACCAAATGTATAAATCTTTCTTCTAAGGTTTCTACATGACCAAACATCATAGTTGCACTCGTAGTAATATGTAAATTATGAGCTTGATGCATTACTTCCAACCATTCATCGGCTCCACATTTTCCTTTACTAATTAATCTTCTTACTCTATCAATCAAAATTTCTGCACCTGCACCTGGTAACGAATCTAAGCCTGCTTCTTTTAAAGCTTTTAATACTTCGTAATGTGTGCTTTTTTCTAATTTGGTAATGTGTGCTATTTCTGGTGGACCAAGTGCATGTAATTTAATGCTAGGATATTCTTGTTTAATGGCTTTGAACGTATCTACGTAAAATTGTAAACCTAATTCTGGATGATGACCACCTTGAAGTAACAATTGATCGCCACCATATTTTAATGTTTCTTCAATTTTTTTACGATAGGTTGGCATATCTGTAATATATGCCTCTGCATGACCTGGAATTCTATAAAAGTTACAGAATTTACAATTGGCAATACAAACATTGGTAGTATTTACATTTCTATCAATTTGCCAAGTTACTTTTCCATGAGGCACTTGTATTTTGCGTAATTCGTCGGCTACATACATTAACTCGGTTAAAGGGGCATTTTCAAACAAAAACATTCCTTCTTCTACCGATAAAAACTCAAAAGCCAATGCTTTTTTATACAACTCTGCTAAATTCATGCGTATTTATTTATACAATATAGTAACAAAGGTAAGGTTGCTATTGTTGCAAGTATTGAATTATATGTTTAACTACGTATTGTTTTTGGGTCTGTTGTTTCTATGAATTTTTTCTTAAAACACCATATTCCCTTTGTTTTTAATTTGTTCATTGGTAAGTTCTGCTACCATTTGGACACCGTTGATGGTTTTAATGGCTTGTTTTATCCAATTGCATTTTTCATCGTCTACCCAATCGTATTTCATTAGCCATAAATAATCCATATGTTTAAATTCTGGCAATAAATATTCGCCATCGCAATAATTGTGGTATAAAAAATGGGTTAAAAAGCTATTGGCTTCTTTCGATTCATAAATTGAAAAATGGTAGGTTCTATCTTTTCGTCGTAATGGAATTTCTATTTCGTTGTTCAATCTAAAATTAAAGCCAACCAAATTATTTAGTTGCCAACAAAATAGATAGTTTTTAATGGGTGCTGTTATGCCTAACAATCTTGTTTCTTCAAAAAAGTCGTCGTTTAATTCTTCTATATTTAAGCGTAGTTTCATGTATAAATATCAAAGGAAGTTACAGTTGCAAATAACCGAAATGATTTTGATTAAAATAAGTATCCAATTACAAAACGGTACTTACAAAAAAAGCCACTCAAGAATGAATAGCTCTTTTAAAATGATTATTGGTAATGATTTCAATTACTTCTTTTCTGCAATAGTAAGTTTGGTGAGTTTTTCTATAGTTTCTCTAATTTCTTTAATACTATAAAAGCGGTACACTTCTGGGTCTTTATCACCTTGTTTTGCTACAGATGTCATTTTGTGGAAAGGACCCACTACAAAAGATTCTATATTGTCGCTCACTTTTACAACTTGCTTGGGTAAAACATAAAAGTTTTTATTAGCAGCACTAATGTTTTTGCCTTGTGTAAGTTGCACTAGCGAATCAATATCTTTCTTTAATTGTTCTTGTGTAATTACAGTTTGTGTTGCTTTAGGATCGCTATATTTTTGGTAGCTACCAATAATTGTATCGTTCTTTGCATTTAGAATATACAATCCATTTTCAGGAATATCTACGCTTGCATCAGCATCTAATCCTTCAATTTTTAGGGTAACTTTTTCTGCAGAATTAAAGTCTAATACTTTTTCTTCGCTACCAGGACCATCTTTTACGGTAATGGTTTTTGTTTCGGCATTTGCAGTACTATTTCCTTTAAAATAAACAATTACTTTTTTAGGATTAGATGAGCAAGATGCCAAAGCAACTAAAGCAGCTAGGCAAACAATTGTTTGTTTCATAATGTGTTGAGTGTTTATCGAATGTGTAAGAAATTAAAAATCCCGATTTAAGTTGTTTAAATCGGGATTGAAAATACTACTATTTTAGATATGATTATTTTGCAGCAGCAAAACGTTCAGCAACTTTTGTCCAATTTACAACGCTCCAAATTGCTCCTAAATATTCTGGACGACGATTTTGGTATTTTAAGTAGTAAGCATGTTCCCAAACATCTACCCCTAAAATGGGTGTTCCTTTTACTTCTGCAACATCCATTAACGGATTATCTTGATTTGGTGTTGAACTTACTTCTAATTTACCCTCTTTTACAATTAACCAAGCCCAACCACTACCAAAACGAGTAGCACCTGCAGCAGCAAATTTTTCTTTAAACGCATCAAAACTACCAAAAGCAGCATTGATAGCAGCGGCTAAATCACCAGTAGGTAATCCACCAGCATTAGGTGCTAAACTTTCCCAGAAAAAAGTATGGTTCCAATGTCCACCACCATTGTTACGTACAGCAGGAGAAATGCTACCAGCAACAGCAACCAATTCTTCAATTGATTTTCCTTCATTTGGTGTACCAGCAATGGCTTTGTTTAGATTATCTACATAAGCTTGATGGTGTTTACCATGATGAATTTGCATGGTTGTAACATCAATATATGGTTCTAAAGCATCGTGTGCATACGGTAATGCAGGAAGAGTAAATGACATAGTATTTAATTTTTAATGATTGAATAAATAGAATTGCAAATTTAAGGATATGCAGATAGATGCTAACAATATGAAATGATGAATTGTTGTTGAATTTAGAAATTAAAAGTTTGCCTTGGCAGCAATTACCGCTTATTCTTGAAAAAGCGTTTCATTAATGCAGCACATTCTTCTGCCAAAATACCCGAAACAATTGTAATTTTAGGGTGCAATGGAGCTGAAGATGTAAAGCATTGATAGCCATTTTTTTCGTCGCTAGCTCCATATACAATGCTGCCTATTTTTCCCCAAAATAAGGCTCCACAACACATTAAACAAGGCTCTAGGGTTACATACAAAGTTGCATCGGGCAAATATTTTGTGCCAAGAGTGCTGTATGCCGTGGTTAATGCTAAAATTTCTGCATGTGCTGTACTATCATTCAATAACTCTACTTGATTATGACCACGAGCAACCACTTTATTATTCATTACTACTACTGCACCAACAGGCACTTCATCTTTCAGAAAAGCTTCTTCGGCTTCTTTTAATGCCAATTGCATGAAATAAGTGTGATCTACAAATGGGTGATTCATGGGTTAAAAATAGCACAGTTCATGTTTTTCTCATTTCTTTATCTTCATCAAATGAAAAAATTGTTATTACTACTATCTATCATTTACTCTTTACCAATATTTTGTCAAGAAAACACTTCGTTTTGGCATGGAAAATCAACCGGTAAATTACCAACATTGGCTTATGGTTTAGGCGACGACAGGTTAGGTGGAGCTAAAATGGGCTTTATAGATACCAACATACTTTTAAAAATAATTGATAGCACAGCCACATTATACAAAGTGCAATTATCTAAACAACATACTGCGTTTATAGCTAAAGAATTTGTAAAGAAAGATTCTATTATTAAATTAAAACCTTTTTATTTAACCAACTCTTGGAGTGTAAAACCAACCGATAGTTGTTATGATATTGTTACTATAAATGTAGATGAAAGATTGCCGTATAAAAGTTGGATGCAAATAAATCCATCTAACATAGTTATTGATATTTATGGTGTACAAAGCAACACCAATTGGATTACGCAACTGCAAAAAGTGAAGGCTGTTAAAAATGTATATTATCAACAAATTGAAGACGATGTTGTAAGGGCAACAATAGAATTAACGCATCAACAACATTGGGGCTATTCTATCGGTTATAACAATAAATCGCTGGTAATAAAAGTAAAACGTCAACCAGATTTAACACAAATTAAAAAACTAAAAATTGCCATAGATGCTGGTCATGGTGGAAGCAATACAGGTGCTGGCGGAATTAAAACAGGCATTGCTGAGAAAGAATATACATTGCTATTTGCAAAGGCTTTTCAAAAACATTTAAAACAATTGGGTTTTAAAAATATTGTTTTAACAAGAACAATTGATACAAACATTGTTAATACAGATAGAGTATTGTGGCTTCAACAGCAAAACCCCGATTTGCTAATTAGTTTTCATTTGAACTCATCGAATAAAACAGAGGTAAATGGCACAAGCACTTATTATAAACATATTGGCTTTAGACCGCTGTCTGTTGCTATTTTAAAACGAATGCTCGATATTAAACTGAACGAATTTGGCAATATTGGTAGTTTTAATTTTGCTTTGAATGCTCCTACCGATTTTGTAAACTGTTTGGTAGAAGTAGCATTTTTAAGCAATGCAGATGATGAACAAAAAATCATCAAACCCACATTTCATAAACAAGTGGCTAAACAAGTGTATTTAGGAATGAATGATTGGTTAATAAATGTTCAAAAGAAATAAGAAAATTTTTTCTGAAATAATGAGTTATTGGCAACAGCATCATTCTATATTTGCCCACTTATGAGCAAACCATATTTACATACTGTTCTTTCTCCCAAATTATTGCATTTATACGATTGTAATAATAGTGTGGTTGTTATTATTGATGTTTTTAGAGCTACCTCAACTATTGCTACCGCTTTGTATAATGGTGCTTCAAGAATTATTCCCGTTGATGCTGTAGATAAATGTATTGAAATTGGAAAAACCACAGGTGGCATTACTGCTGGTGAAAGAGATGGTAAGGTAATTGAAGGTTTATCGTACGGAAATTCTCCTGCTGAATATCCTCGTAGTTTTATCGAAGGAAAAACATTGGTGCTTACTACAACCAATGGTACCAAATTATTACACATGGCTTTACAAGCTGGTGCAGCAGAAGTTGTAACAGGATCGTTCCCTAACTTATCGGCTGTTTGCGACTATTTAGTTGCTCAAAATAAAAATGTTATTCTTGGTTGCTCAGGTTGGAAAGATCGTTTTAATTTAGAAGACACTCTTTTTGCAGGTGCAGTAATTCAAAAAATAAAAGAACATTTTACCATTCATTGCGATAGCAGTTTAATGGCTACAAGCATGTATGAACAACACCAACATGATATGTTTGGCTTTATAAGGCAACTTACACATTGGCATAGATTGGAAAAATTTGGACTACAAAAAGATTTAGAATATTGTGTAAGTATTGATGTTGCCAACATATTGCCTTTATACAAAAATGGCGATTTGATTGTTGGTTAAATTACGCTTCTTCTTCTTGCTCTGTTGGTGTATTTCGTTTTATTAATCCATCAATAAAAGAAGTAACTAACGATACTATAATACTAAACCACAATGCAGGCCACCAACCATTTACTTTAAATCCACTAACAATATCGGCTGCCCATTTTACCATTAATACATTAATTACCAATAAAAAAAGACCGAGTGAGAAAATGGTAATAGGAATGGTTAATACAATTAAAATTGGGCGTACAAAACTGTTTAATAATCCTAATACAATCGCTACCAAGATAGCGGTAAGTGTACTATCTATATAAACGCCACTAAGCAAGTACGATGCTATTAATACAGCAAACGCTGTAACCATTGTTTTCAATAAAAATTGTATCATAATAATGTTGGTATTGAGGCGATTATGAATTGGGTGTTCCGTTTTTATTCCAAGCCAATATTTGTGCAGCATAAATGCCCTTCTTTCCACTACAATAATAAGCAATTGAACAGCCAATAACAAAGTAAATAATAGCATTTCCGCCAAACAATTCTACAGCCATAATGGTGCTTGCAATAGGTGTATTTGTTGCTGCTGCAAACAATGCAACAAAACCTATGGCAGCCATTAAATCTACAGGTGCATTTGTAATTATAGCAATTGTATTTCCTAAAGCTGCTCCTATAAAAAATAAGGGTGTTACTTCTCCACCTTTAAAGCCCAATGCTAGAGTAACCACCGTAAACAACAACTTCCAAAACCAACTAAAGTAGTTTGCCCCACCTGCTTTAAAACTAGAAACAATGGTTACTGCATTGGTAGAATTACTTGTAACACCTAAACCCAAAAAATCTGTAGTATTTAGCAACCAACTACCAAGTATAACTATACTTCCTCCAATAATTGGAATAAACCATTTAGTAGTAATGAATTGATTGGCTTTTTCTTTTGAAAAATCGATTAAAAAACTAAACAATCTAGCTGCTAATCCAAAAAAAACGGATGCTACTATTACTTTTATACACAGTAAACCATCGAATTCAGTAATTGGAGATACGGTATATTTTGTATGAATAATCCCCCAAGATTGGCAAGTTATATCTGCAACAATAGACGCTATTAAACTTGGCAAAAATGCTTTTGTAAATACATTGCTAATTGCTAAAACTTCTATTGCAAAAATGGCTCCGGCAACTGTGGTTCCAAAAACAGCTCCAAAACCTGCTGCAATACCTACAATTGTAATTACCTGTAAAGTGCTTGTATTTAATTTAAAATACCGAGCAACTGTATTTGCTATACTTCCTCCTATTTGCACAGCCGTTCCTTCTCTTCCTGCTGAGCCACCGAATAAATGAGTAACAATTGTTGTACTCAAAATAAGCGGTATCATCACAATCGGTATGCCTTTATTTGGCTGTTGTGCTTCACTAATTACTAAGTTGTTGCCAGCAACCACCGCTTTGCCCCAACGTTGATATACAAAATATATAGCAACACCTGCAATAGGCAAACCATAAAGCAACCAATTATTATTGAATCTATACATGGTTACAACATCTAGCAACCATAAAAACAGAGCTACACAACTACCTACAATAATTGCTATTGGCACACTCATCAACATCCATATAATTATGGGATATTGAGTAAAAAAGGGTTTGTTTTTAAACATTAGGAAACTGGTTTTCACTTGACAATAAAACCTGCCAAGCTGCATGTACTTGATTGTTGTTGAGTAATGTAGCAGCATACCTATGTAACTCTATTTCCATTTCTTCTGGATTAATAGAATAGTATTGAATTATGTTTTTTAAAGTGTCGTCTGTAAAACTTGCTTCAATTAGGGGCATTTCATGCACATTTGCAAGTTGCCCCAAATGATTGCCTGTTAATACTTTACTGTATTTAATACTTGTTGGTAATGCATCTATTCCTATTGCAATATTTGTATTTGGTTTTGCAATGGTAAACATATTGCTACTATTAATTCTACAATACCAATCTCCTCCAAGCCTTGCTATAAACTCGGTTTTTTTTTGATCTATCATTGTACCATCACTATTCAATAAACTATCATCTACATGCATATACAATACTTCAGCAATCACTAATTGACCAGCACCTCCATTTTCGCCCAAACTTTTAATTTCTTTTACCACACATTCTAATTTTATTTTAGCCTCTTTTACCATTGGTGGCTTCACTTTTGTTGCGGCTTCTTTGGTAAATCCTGCTTTTATAAATTCGTCAACTCCTCTCTCAAATTCACAACTACTTAGACTCATTTGTTGCACCATTGCTTCATCACACATATTTATAACTACTTCTGCATGTTCTTGTACATTTAGTAAAGTATGTTTTAAGGTATTATCTCTTCCTTTTCTTGATGGTGAAAAAATAACAATCGGTGGATTGGCTGAAAATAGGTTGAAAAAAGAAAATGGGCTTAAGTTAACATTTCCTTTTGCATCGATTGTACTAGCAAAACAAATGGGTCTTGGTGCAATAGCATGTTGTAGCCATTGTTGCTTTTGCGGAACTGCCAAAACCGATAAATCTATCAACATAAATAGTATCTTTTGAATGGTAAATATCTGTATTAAAATTACTTCTTGTTATAGAATTGAATTTAAAAGCAATCATCCCCATAATTTTATAGTGTTGATTGGTGTATGAATGCTTTTTATGATTTAAGTTTGTTTAGTATACATTTTACATATACCCAAACTAATTATTTATGAATGCTCGTTTTTTTTTAAAACATCTATTATTGAGTTGTGTGTGTGTATTTGTTTTCATAATTATAAGCACCAATACATTTGCACAGCAAGATACCTCAAACGCTAGGCCTGCTTATATAACCAAACTATCTCAAGCAAAATTGCCGCCACCAATGGTTGCAAGTATTAAAAGCTTAACGAAAGATAAAATTTATTCGCTACAAGAAGAATATCAACAAAATATACGTGAAGATGGTGAAGAATATGTAATTACCATAAAGCTTAGGTTTATGGACGATCATATTATTGGCTACATTAAAAAAGCTCCTTTACGCCAATCGAATAGAGTAGAAATTTCTAAAACCATTATTGATATTCCTGTAGAATGGTGTGGAACCATTGATAGTAGTAAAGCAACACATTGTGTAAAAACATTGGAAGAATTAGAGGCTTTTGCTAAGGAGGTAAAATCGAGTAATTGGCATCAGAAAGATGAGGCCGATGAAATGGCAGCAGCTAAACCAGAAACTAGTTTTGGAAAACCAGATAATGTAGGTAAGAAAAAGAAAAAAGGTAAAAAAGACGAGGTAAAAGAAGAAGCTACAAAAGAAACAAGCAAGGAAGAAAAGCCCAAAGAAGAAAAAACGAAGAAAGAAAAGCCTGCCAAAAAATCGAAGAAAAGCATTAAAGAAATGTATGGTGAAGAAGAAGCAAAAACAGATTCTATTCCACCAACAAAAGGATAACAACTACATAAACAAATTTTTAAACACCGTTTGTTGAATATTTAACTGGCTATCGAGTACAATAAAATTTACTGGATAGCCTTTTTTTATTTTGCCACTTTGATGATCTATTTTCAACACATTTGCCGGATACAAACTTGCCATTTTTAAAGCCTCTACAATATCAATTCCTGCATACGCTACAAGGTTTTGTGTAGCTTTAATCATGGTTAATGCCGATCCACTTAATGTTCCGTTTGTTTCGAAAAAATCATTATTTAAAACATGTTTATATGCCCCACTAGTTGTAGCAGTTACAGCATCAGTAATTGTAAACAAACGATTTCCCAATAATTTTTTAGCAATTTGTATGGCTGTATAATCTACATGATATCCATCAGGAATAATGCTTGCCATTACATGAGCATGATTAAAAACTGCACCCACCATACCTGGCTCTCTATGATGAAAACTACTCATAGCATTATATAAATGGGTAACTACATTTACGCCATTGTTAAATGCAGCTGTAGCTTGTGTGTAATTGGCGTTGCTATGACCAGCTGCAATAATAATATCTTGTGAATGAATGTATTCAACAACTTCGTTACTACAAACTTCAGGAGCAAGTGTTATCATTTTAATAACACCTTTTCCATATTCAATAACATCTTTTACTTGTTGCAATGTTGGTGCGTAAATACAATTTTCTTTATGTACACCTCTTTTTTCAACACTAATCCAAGGACCTTCTAAATGTATACCCAAACATCCTTTTTTTCCCAACTTCCAATATTCTTTTACTGCATCAATACAAGCAAACATTACTTCTTGTGTGTTGGTAGCTACTGTTGGCAAAAAATAAGCAACGCCGCTTTTTTCACAATCGGTTTGTAATTGAATTAACGATTCTACATTTTTAAATTCAGAAAACAACAAACTTCCGCTTCCATAAATTTGAGCATCAATAAAAGCTGGCACAAGCATGTGTTTACCATATTGTATGCGTTGAATAGAATTATCTAAAGAAACTTGTGCTGTAATATCTACAACTATATCATTGTGTGTAACAATAGCATGATGGGGTAAAATAGATTCTCCTGTAAATATATAATCGGCACAGTAGGCTATCATTGTTATGGTTGGTTTTTAGGATTGTTGAATAAACGAAAACGCATCTGCATCTTTTAAAAATGGTAATTGTTGCCTTATTTGCTCAATTATAGATGTATCTATTGTAGTAGTAAAAATGGTTTCATTATGTGCTTCTGTAAACACTACTTCACCCATCGGATTGATGATACAACTATCACCACTATGATAAATATTATTGCCATCGTTACCAACTCTGTTAACACCAATTACATAACATTGGTTTTCAATAGCCCTTGCTGTTAATAAGGTTTTCCAAGCATGGCTTCTTTTTTCTGGCCAATTGGCCACATAAATCAACACATCGTATTCAGGAGATTTTTCAGCATTCATACTTTGCCTTGCCCAAACAGGAAAACGCAAATCGTAGCAAATTTGTAGATTTATTTTTATGCCATTTACTTGAGCAATGAGTCGTTTATTACCAGCATTGTAATGTTTGTTTTCTCCTGCAAAAGCAAATAGATGTCGTTTATCGTAATAGCCAAAACTGCCATTAGGCAACATCCAAATAAGTCTATTGTAAAAATGATTATTTTCTTGAATAATTAAACTTCCGGTAATAATTATTTTGTGCTTGGTTGCCATTGCTTGCATCCATTTTACCGCAGAACCATCCATAGTTTCGGCAAATTGTTGCGGTTGCATACTGAAGCCTGTGGTAAACATTTCTGGTAGAATTACTACTTCTGTTTTTTCTTTAATGCTTTCAATCTTTTGAGTAAACATGTTTAAGTTCGCAGAAACATCTTCCCAAAACAAATTCGTTTGTATAATGGTAAATCGAAGTGATGACATATAATGAAAGTAATACTTTTCTGTTTAGAATTGATAGCCAATACTAATTGTTCCAAAACGTTGTGGTCTTTGCTGTAGCGTTCCCTCAGGCGTTAAATAGCTTACACCTAATTTACCTGTAAAGTTTTTTTCAGCATAAACAATTTGCCAATTTTGTTGATAAACTAACCGATGTATGTTATTAGCATTTGCATCGTTGGTAAATAACCCCCCTTGTACCGTTGCATTGTAAGCATAAGCGGTTAATTGTGGCTGAAAGGAAAAAAACAGTTCGAATTTCTTTTTAGCATTTGCTTCTGTGGATAACATTTGTGCATTGAAAAGTGCACCGTTATTAAGTTTATTCATCCATCCTACAGAAATAAATGTTCCAACTTTAGCATAAGTAAATGTGTTGCCAACAGTAGCTTCTACCATTGGTACAACTTGATACCATTGCTTTTTTTTACTACTAAATATATGTTTAGCAATGGTATATCTGCCATTAATACCCAATTCATTTTGCAACTGATTTTCCCAACCGCCATGCTGTCTAAAACCCATTACTCTATGTATGTATTGTTGTACATTCTCTCCCAATGCATTTTTACCAATTGTGGCTACATTGGCCTCCCATTGATGCATGGTATTTTGTTTTACAAATTTTGTTTGCGAATAAGCAAGCGAAAGAAGTCCACAAAATGGTCTGTCAATACCATTGCGTAAATAAAACACTCTTCCTTGTGGGGTAAATATTTTATGTGTTAATGTAAGTTCTCTTAACACATTAGGTTGTTTAGCGGTATTGGCAAATCGATAATGAATAAAAAAACCACTACTATAATATCCATCTTTTAATTTACCTAAATAAGCATCGTTATCTGTAGTTATACTTAGCTGATGTACCTTACTTTTTTGTGCTGAAGAACCCCAACAAGAAAGTATAGTTATAATGAAAAAAGTAACTTTCTGTAGCATGCAATCTTTTTAAAATCAATTATCTTTTTCTTTATTTCTGATTAGCTGAATTGCATTGTTAATCAATGCATGTTCAAAACCTTTTTGTGTTAAGTAAGCAATGGTTTTAGCTTGTCTATTTAAGTATTGTTCGTGTTTTAAACTATCCCATTTTTTTAAAACAAGTGTTTGTATTGTTTGCAAATAATCTTCTTCTTCGATTGTTTTCATTGCTTTTTTAATACAATAACTACTTACTCTTTTCTGTTTTAATTCGTATTCAATTTTTATTTTGCCCCACTGTTTTATTCTAAACTTTCCACCAACAAAGGCAAAAGCAAATCGTTCTTCATTCAAATAATTTTCTTCAATTAATTTACTAATTAGAACATCTGCTTCAGATTTATAAATTCCAAAGCTGTATATTTTTTCCAACACTTCTTGATGGCAACGTTCTTGATAACTACAAAAATGTTTTAGTTTTTGATAAGCCTGTTCACTTGTTAATTTTTTATTTAAAAACATAAACAATGATGCAATAGTTTGAATTTGCAAGTTATATAAACACCTGATGTTAACGTTGCTTTTTTAGTAATTTGATAGAAAGTTATTCTCTACTAATATTTTTTGAAACAATTAGCTTTAACATGATTTAGATTTGAAGATTAAACGATTGCCCTATGTATCAACTACAAAATTTTATTGCAGGAAATTGGATGTTAGGTAAAGGTGATGAAACCATTTTATACAATGCCATTACTGCTACACCTATTGCTACTGCTACTAGTAAAGGAATTGATATGGCAATTGCTGTTGAATTTGCCAGAAAAAAGGGGAATAGTGCTTTACGTAAAATGACGTTTCAACAAAGAGCTTTACTATTGAAGGCGTTGGCATTATACTTACAAAATCATTTAGAAAAACTATATGCCATCAGCTATCAAACTGGTGCTACAAAAGCCGATAGTTGGGTAGATATTGAAGGTGGAATTGGTAATTTATTTGCCTATGCATCGCTTCGAAAAAAATTGCCCGACGAGTGTTTTTTGATAGATGGAGAAGCTCATTATTTAGGTAAGCAAAATACATTTATGGGGCAACATTTATTGGTGCCAAAAGAGGGTGTTGCTGTCCATATAAATGCATATAATTTTCCTGTTTGGGGAATGCTAGAAAAAATTGCCGTAAACTTTTTAGCCGGTGTTCCTGCTATTGTAAAACCGGCAACAGTTACCTCTTATTTAACAGAAGCTGTGGTAAAAATAATTATCGAAAGTAATATTTTACCTACAGGTACTTTACAACTTATTTGTGGTAGTGCAGGCAATTTATTACAACAACTCAATAGTCAAGATGTGGTAACTTTTACAGGTTCTGCTAATACTGGTTTATTGTTAAAAAGCAACCCACATTTATTGGCAAACAATATTCCATTTACGATGGAAGCAGATTCTTTAAACTGCATTGTTTTGGGTGAAGATGTTATACCAACTATGCCTGAATGGAACTTGTTTATTAAAGAAGTAAGAAGAGAAATAACACTAAAATGTGGACAAAGATGCACTGGTGTTCGTAGAATTTTTGTTCCAGAAAAGTATATAGAAGAAGTATCGAAAAGTTTGCAAACAGCATTGGCAGAAACTGTAATTGGTAATCCGCAAAATGCTACTGTAAAAATGGGTAGTTTAGCTGGCACACAACAACGAGTGGAAGTATTGGAACAAGTAAATCGTTTGTTAGCCACATCATCTATTATTTATGGTACAACAGAAAATATAGAAGTGGTAGATGCTGATGGAAAAAAAGGTGCATTCATGAGCCCTATTTTATTGTTAAATACAGAGCCATTTACTAAAACTGATACACATGAATTAGAACCGTTTGGTCCAGTTTCTACATTAATGCCTTATCGTGGAATTGATGAAGCCATAGAGCTATCTAAAATGGGTAAAGGTTCTTTGTGTAGTACCATTGTAACTGCCAATAAAACTATTGCTAAAAACTATGTTTTGGGTGCAGCTACACATCATGGTAGAATATTGGTTTTAAACCAAGAAAATGCTAAAGAAAATACAGGACATGGTAGCCCTCTTCCGTTGTTGGTGCATGGTGGACCAGGAAGAGCTGGTGGCGGTGAAGAAATGGGTGGTTTAAGGGGTTTGCATCATTACATGCAACGAGTAGCTGTGCAAGCTTCACCTAATTTTACAACTGCAATTACCAATGTTTATCAACAATATGCAACACCTAATTTAGATGCTATTCATCCATTTAAAAAACACTTTGAAGAAATACAAGTTGGCGATGCTTTAATTACAGGAAAAAGAACCATCACCACTACCGATATTAGCAATTTTGCCAACCTTACTTGGGATCATTTTTATGCCCATACAGATGCTACTTCTTTAACTGATACATTATTTGAACAACCAGTTGCACATGGCTATTTTATACTAAGTGCAGCTGCTGGTTTATTTGTTGATGGAAGCCACAAAGGCCCTGTTTTATTAAACTACGGAATTGAAGAATTTAGATTTACAAAGCCTGTATATGCTGGCTCAACCATACATGTTCAATTTACTTGTAAACAAAAAATTAGTCAAGAAAAAAGAAACGAAACCGATATTGAAAAAGGTATTGTAATATGGTTGGTTGAAGTAAAAGATAACCTGAACGAATTGGTAGGTGTTGGCACTATTTTAACGATGGTGAAAAAGAAAGTTATTGATTAATATTTTTGCTTTAACCACAAACTCATTTTTACCAACAATATCAATACAGGCACTTCTACCAATGGACCAATTACACCTACAAAAGCTTGTGGTGAATGAATACCAAAAACTGCTATTGCTACAGCAATGGCCAATTCAAAATTGTTGCCTGTAGCTGTAAAAGCAATAGACGCATTTGTTGCATATGGTAAGTGCATATATTTTCCTATAAAAAAACTTACAAAAAAAGTAATGATAAAATAAATGATTAATGGAATGGCAACTTGCAATACTTGTAGTGGTAATTGCAAAATTTCATTTCCTTTTAAGCTAAACATGAACACAATTGTAAACAACAAAGCATATAAAGTAATAGGAGATATTTTGGGAATAAATGTTCTATTCAACCATTCAAGTCCTTTTTGTTGAATCACTACATATCTGCTAATAAATGCCAATAAAAAGGGAATGCCTAAATATGTAAATACACTTTTTGCAACATCTTCAAACGGAACAGAAATATCAAAATTTCCAAAGCCCAATTGTTTGGGTAAAACATTTAAAAAAAGCCAAGCATAAAAACTATAAAACACAAGTTGAAAAATACTATTTAATGCTACCAAAACAGCAGCGTATTCTCTATTTCCTTTAGCTAAATCGTTCCAAACAATTACCATTGCTATACACCTTGCCAATCCTATTAAAATTAAGCCCACCATATATTCTGGCTGATTACCTAAGAAAACAATTGCCAATACAAACATTAAAACAGGACCAATTATCCAGTTTAACAACAAAGAAAGTAGCATTGCTTTTTTATCTTGAAAAACTTTGGGCAACAACGTGTAATCTACTTTTACAAGTGGTGGATACATCATTAAAATTAGTCCAATTGCTAAAGGAACATTTGTAGATTGAAACGATAATGCGTCCATTACAGTTGATATGTTTGGTACAAAATATCCAATTGCAATACCTAACATCATTGCAAGAAATATCCATAGCGTAAGATAGCGATCTAAAAATTTGAGTTTGGGTTGCATGGTTTGAATGTTTATAGCTTATTGGTTTTTATTTGCGAAAAAACATACATCATTTCTTGTGCAATTTGTATGCTTCTTTCTGTATATACAGCTGTTTGTTGTGGTGTGTTATCGGCTATTTTAGGATCGGTGTACTTAATAGGAAATCTAGCATTAGCACCTATAACTACAGGACAAGCTTCGTTTGCATTGTTACAAGTCATAATTGCAGCAAAACTATTTTGTGGATTAAATGCATGATTATAGGCTTTTGAAAAACAAACAATTGGCATTTCGTTGGCTGCATATTTTACTGCATAAACCGGATTGCTTGTATTGCTTAGTGCTTCAATCGAAAATCCTTGATTACGCAATGTTTCTGCAACTTTTATGTACATAGCTGTTGCTTCTGTTCCTCCAGAAAAACAGTACACATTTTTTATTGAAAAATGATACGCCATAGTTTGAGCCCAAATTTGTGATAAATGACTTCTTCTAGAATTGTGGGTACAAATAAAATTAAGCCGAATGGTTTCTTGTACATCGGTTTGTTGTTGTAAATAAGCAATTAAAGGTTGTAGCACTTCTTTTCTTTCGTTGCTAATTTGTTCTGTAGATAAGCTATTTATTGTTGCTAAAAGTGTCGTATTCATATTGAGTTGTTTTTTGTTTGTTTTTGTTTAACAACAACCTCCTGTAGTGCTACAGCAACTTGTTTTTTCTTTAACCATAATCAATTTATTGTTATCAATTCCACAAGCATCTGCTGCTAAACAAGCTGTTTGTAGATTTTGAAGAATAAACTTGTTTTGTATAAATGTTAACCCATACTTGCCAATGGTTTCATTTTGATATTCTACTTCAATTTCAGCGTCGGTAATGCCTAATTTTTTTTCAGACAATTCGATGATTTGTAAAAGTTTGGTAGGTTTTAATAAATGGTCTGTATCGTTTGCATTCCACAATTGAAAGTTTACTTTTTTGTCGAATCTAATTACGCCACCACAATCAATAAACTTCTTTTCTATTTGTCCAACTTCTGTTACATGAAAATGAGTTGGTACAGGTGTTCCATTTTCAAGCTCAAACACCACATTTTGTAGGGTGGGTAAAATTTTTTTTATCTCTGATAATTTCATTGTTTTTATTTATTGTATAAATGCAATATTGCGATTAATGGGTTTAAAAAAATAGCTAACAACACTTTTGCTTGGTTGCGTTTATAATTACGTTAGAAAAATAGTTTTGAATAATAGAAAAAGCTTCTTCATTAATACAATAACAAATGGCTGTTCCCTCAATATTTCCTTTGATTAAGCCAGCATTTTTAAGTTCTTTTAAGTGTTGAGAAACGGTAGGTTGTGCCAAAGGCAATTCATTTACAATATCGCCACAAATGCAAGTATCTACAGTAAGCAAATATTCTATAATTGCAATTCTTGCAGGATGCCCTAATGCTTTTGCAATATTTGCAATTTGGTTTTGTTGATCTGTAAAAAAATCTTTTTTGGTTGCACCCATACATCTGCCAACTTAATTAATCGCAATATTACGATAAATATTTAAAACCAAACTCATTTATTGTAAAAGAATTTATAAAAAAGGTATCTGGGAGAAAAAAATCATTTATTCAATAAAAAGAGTTGTAGTATTATATTGTTGAAAAAACTGCACACATTTTGTACAATATTGTTGTGTTTATTCATTGGCTTGCTAATCTCTTTTATTTCAATTTAGTTTTGTATGAAAAAATATGTAATTGGCATTTGGTATAGTTTGCCCATTCAGTTACTGTTTTTACATTTTAGAAAGTACCAAATTTTTTTAGTGTTTTGGTATATTTTATTTGCCACAATTGCTAGTCATTTTTTAAATACATACGGTGCTGCCTCTTTGTTTTTGGCACCTGAGTACATGGGTAAAGTAAATATGCTTAGTACGGCAATAGTTGGCATGTCTATTGGCATATTTATAATGAGTTGGAATATTACCACCTTTATTTTACACAGTAAATACATTCGGTTTTTGGCCACAACAGCTCAACCTTTTTTAAAATATTGCATCAATAATTGTATTATCCCTTTGTTGTTTTTGGTGTATTATTTTATACGAGCTTATCGGTTTGAACGATATGAAGAGTTGAACAATTATGCTACTATTTTTATATTGGTAAGTGGTTTTTTATTGGGATTTTGTTTGGCATTGCTCATTGCGTTTTTTTACTTTTTTTCTGCCGATAAAAGCATTTTCAAAAGTCATAAAAAAAGCATGTTGGCAGCAAACAAAGCCTATATAGATCAAATTGTAAACAAACCTTTACAAGAAACCAAAACCGAGTTTAGAGTAGATTGGTTTTTAAGTGCTTTTTTGCACCTACGTAAACCAAGAGATGTAAGGCATTATAGCGAAACTTTTTTAGATGATATTTTTAAGCGTCATCATTTAGCGGCTGTTTTATCTATTTTTATTGCTTTTATATTTTTAATTGGTGTTGGCTTTTTTTCCGATAACGAAGTTTTTCAGCTTCCAGCAGCAGCAAGTATTACCATACTTTTTGCTATTTTAATTGCGGCAGCAGGTGCATTTTCTTTGTTTTTAAAAAGTTGGAGTATTCCTGTTATGCTATTGGTGTATAGCATTTTTAATTATTTATATGTGCATGAAATTTTTGATCCAAGAAACAAAGTTTTTGGATTAAACTATTATCCTAAACAAGAAAGACCAGTATATGATATGGCTACTATTCAAGCATTGGCTTGTGATAGCAATATGCAAAAAGATAAGCTGCGTTTTTTAAATACACTTCAGCTTTGGAAACAACAACAAGAAGAAGAAAAGCCTGTTTTATTCATCATTAATGTAAGTGGTGGAGGCAGTAGAAGTGCCACATTTACCATGCACACATTACAACTAATAGATAGTGCTTTGCAAGGAAAGCTTCTATCTAAAACAGTTTTAATCAATGGTGCTAGTGGTGGCATGTTGGGTGCTGCTTATTATAGAGATTTATACTTGGAAAAAATAAACGGCAACAAGCGAATAAATTTATTAGACAAAACATATGTTCAAGATATTTCTAAAGATTTGCTCAATCCGCTGTTTTCATCTTTTGTTTCAAGAGATATTATTGGCCCTGTTCAAAAATTTTCAGTTCAAAAAAATGAGTATACAAAAGATAGAGGTTATGCATTTGAACAAAAACTTGGTAGCAATACAAGAGGTTTGTTAGATAAACCTTTATCTGCGTATAAAGATGCAGAATACGAAGCAAAAATTCCGACCATTATTTTTAATGCAGTTATTAACAAAGATGGTAGAAAAATGATGATTGCTACACAGCCTTTTCGCTTTTTAATGGTTCCTCCAAAAAGCGATAGCAATAATATTCATCCCGTTCCTGACGCAATAGATTTTAATAGTTTTTTTGCCAAACAAAACGCTACAGACATACGTGTTACAAGTGCTTTACGCATGAATGCTACATTTCCATATGTATTACCAAATGTATGGCTGCCTACAAAACCCATTATTGATGTAATGGATGCTGGCTTAAGAGATAATTTTGGACAAGAAACAAGTTTACGATTACTAGCTCATTATAAAGATTGGATGCTACAAAACACCAAAAAAGTAGTGTTGATACAAATTAGAGACCATGCAGAAACTAATTGGGAACAAGCAGAACAAAATAACAGTATTGTTAGCTTTTTTACCAAACCATTTGTATTGCTACAAAACAATTGGTTTAAGATGCAAGATTATTATCAAACAGATCAAATGACTTATTTGCTAAACAGCTATCAAGGGCATTTGCAAAAAATAAGCTTTCAATATATTCCTGATAAAAACATAAAACCTGCATCGTTGAGCTTTCATTTAACACAAGCAGAAAAAAATGAAATTGCAGGTTCGCTTTATCATTCGGCTAATAAAGACGCTTTGCAAAATTTAATAAAAATACTTCGATAGCAAATACAAAATGCCACGCAATTACCTGTATTTACAAGTAATTGCGTAGCTTCTAATTTATTATTTACGCAACAAATACATTGCTTGATAAACGTACAAGATTATTGCTAATTAAAGATTGTTGACGAACATTTAGTAATTCGTTTTTTAATTGTTTAATCTTGTTTTCGTGTATTTCTACATCTTCAACATTGTTAACCAATGTATTTATTTTTCGTTCATGAAACTGAATTTTAACTTCTATTAAATCTCTTAAAATTTCGTAGGCTTCATTGGCTGTAAATACACCATCTATCAATTGTAAGTTCATTTTTGTTGTTTTTATTTTGTTATTGACCTTGTGCCATTGAAAAGGCAACTTTTCCATCGAAAGAATATAGATTTTCAGTTTTTATTACATCTAATTCCACATCAATTGCTTTAGATAAAATTTCGTTTATTTCTTTATTGTTAATGCTTTCTGTTGCTATAAATCTGCATCTCCAATGGTCTGTACAAAATGTTTCTTCAAAACCATTTGGCCAAACTTTTATTCCCCTATTGGTTATCATTTTTAATTGTAGTTGAGGTGTGTTTATTTTCTGTACCACTTCTGCAAGTTTGTTAGCATCTGTTCCATTCCAATGCACAAAAACATCTACACCATTTAATGCTTTTATAGCAGGTTTTTTGCGTTCATATTTTTTTAATTGTATTACACCATTTGGTGGATAAGCTACTTGTTGTAACAATTGTGGTTTGGCTCCTAAATTGGCAATAACAGCATCTGCAAATTCTTTGGTTCCAACTTTTTGTTTGCTAACACCGTCTTTATAAATATCATAAGTATGAATGCCGTCTTCAAGGGTTTTTAGCCAAGCATTTTGTACTTTCTCTGCTACTTGTGTTTCTCCAATATGGTTTAACATCATAATTGCACCTTGTAATAATCCTGATGGATTTGCAATATTTTGATTGGCTCTTTTGGGTGCAGAACCATGAATGGCTTCAAACATGGCACACTCTTCACCGATATTTGCCGAACCAGCTAAACCAACCGATCCTGTAATTTGTGCAGCCACATCAGACAAAATATCTCCATACAAATTAAGCATTACAATTACATCAAAAGCTTCAGGTGTATCAGCCATTTTTGCAGCACCAATATCAATAATCCAATGTTCGTTTTCTATGGTCGGATATTCTTTTGCTATTTCTTCAAATACGCTATGAAACAAGCCATCTGTTTGTTTCATAATATTGTCTTTTGTAAAACAGGTTACTTTCTTTCTTCCATAAATTTTTGCAAATTCAAATGCATAGCGAATAATTTTTTCACAACCAGGTCTGCTAATAAGCTTTAAACACTGCACCACTTCATCGGTTTGTTGGTGTTCAATTCCTGCATATAAATCTTCTTCGTTTTCTCTAATAATCACAATATCCATTACAGGATGTTTGGTTTGCACAAACGGGTGTAAACTTCTACATGGTCTTACATTGGCATACAATCCTAAAAATTTTCTGGTAGTTACATTTAAGCTTTTGTAGCCTCCACCTTGTGGTGTTGTAATGGGTGCTTTTAAGAAAATTTTATTTCTTCGAATGGTATTCCAAGCTTCATTGTCTATTCCAGACATGTTGCCTGCTAAATACACCTTTTCGCCAACTTCAATTTCCTCAATATTAATTTTGGCTCCTGCTGCTAAAATAATTTTTAAAGTTGCGTCCATAATTTCTGGACCAATTCCGTCTCCTTTTGCAATGGTTATTGTTTTCATATTTTTTATTTATTGGGCAAAATTGTAGTGCATTATTCATAAGTTTTTATTTATCTTTATAATGATTAGCATTAATTTATTTTATGAATTACACACTCAATCAATTACAGATATTTTTAAAAGTGGCAGAAACAGGCAGTGTAACTAAAGCGGCAGAAGAGTTGCACCTTACACAACCGGCCGTTTCTATACAGTTAAAAAACTTTCAAGATCAGTTTGATATCGCATTAACAGAAGTAGTGGGTAGAAAAATTTATGTAACCGATTTTGGTAAAGAAATAGCTATTGCAGCAGAAAATATTATGCAACAAATACATGCCATTCAGTTCAAAACATTGGCTTATAAAAATCAGTTGATTGGTAAATTAAAACTGTCTGTTGTATCTACAGGAAAATACATTATGCCGTATTTTTTATCTGGATTTATGAATCAAAATCAGGGCGTTCAGTTGGCAATGGATGTTACGAATAAACAAACGGTAATTGAAAGCTTAGAAAAAAACGAAATCGATTTTGCCTTGGTATCTATTATTCCCAACGATATGCAAGTAGAACGATTAGATTTATTACTCAACAAATTATACTTAGTTAGTACCAACAATTATGGTTTAAACCAAACACAAACCATTGCTTCTATAAAAGATTATCCATTTATTTTTAGAGAAAAAGGATCTGCTACCAGACAAGCCATGGAAGCCTTTTTTGAAAAAGAAAAAATTACTGTTTTTAAAAAAATGGAACTCACCTCCAATGAGGCCGTAAAACAAGCTGTTCTTGCCAATCTTGGTTGTTCTATTATGCCATTAATTGGTATAAAAACCGAAATACAAAATAGGCTTTTATCTATTATTCCTATAGAAAATATGCCTATTGTTACCACTTGGAGTTTAATTTGGCTGAAGGGAAAAAAACATACACCAACAGCATTGGCGTTTTTAGATTATGTACAAAAAGAAAAGCAAAAAATTGTGGATGATGTATTTAATTGGTACGAAAACTATTAGCAATTGTTTTTCGTTTTTCAAACTTATTCACCATTGCCAATTCAAATTACAGCAAGCTTATCTTCGCAATTATGCAGGATTATTTAAGTGGATTAAACGAACAACAGTACAAAGCCGTTACACACATGAACGGCCCTTTAATGATTGTGGCTGGTGCAGGTAGCGGTAAAACAAAAGTGCTTACAACACGTATTGCACATTTAATGGCCAATGGTGTAGATGCTTTTAACATTTTGGCTCTCACATTTACCAATAAGGCTGCTGCCGAAATGAAAGAGCGTATTGAACGCATTTTAAATAATAACAATGCTCGTAATTTATACATTGGTACTTTTCATAGTGTTTTTGCAAGAATTTTAAGGGGAGAAGCTCATAAAATTGGCTACCCTAGCAACTTTACCATTTATGATACCGATGATAGTAGAAGCGTTATTAAAACGGTTATCAACGAATTAAATTTAGACGATAAACATTACAAACCCAATATTGTAGGAAGTAGAATTTCTGCTGCTAAAAATGCATTGGTTGGTCCAGCAGAATATGCATTAGACCATCAATTGGTACAAGAAGATGCTCGTGCAAACAGACCAGCCATAGCTCAAATTTACAAAGCATACGCTGCTCGTTGTTTTAAAAATGGTGCAATGGATTTTGACGATTTATTGTTAAAAATGTATGAAATATTGCATACGCTTCCTGATGTATTGCACAAATACCAACACAAGTTTAAGTATGTATTGATAGATGAGTATCAAGATACCAATGCTGTTCAGTACCAAATTACCAGACTTTTGGCTGCTGTAAACGAAAATATTTGTGTTGTGGGGGACGATGCTCAAAGCATTTATAGCTTTAGAGGAGCTACCATTGAAAATATTTTGCGTTTTCAAAAAGATTATGATGATGTACACGTTGTAAAATTGGAACAAAACTATAGAAGCACTCAAAGCATTTTAAAAGTTGCCAATCAAATTATCAGCAACAATAAAGGACAAATTCCTAAAGACTTATGGACAGAAAATGTAGCAGGAGAGAAGATTAAGATTGTTCGTACAATGACGGATAATGATGAAGGAAAATTTGTTGCCGATAGCATTCAAGAACAAAAATTACGCAATCATTATTACAACAGAGATTTTGCTATTTTATACCGTACCAATGCTCAAAGCCGAGCCTATGAAGAAAGCTTAAGACGAATGGGTATTGCTTACCGCATTTATGGTGGTGTAAGCTTTTATCAACGTAAAGAAATTAAAGACATGATTGCGTATTTACGCATCATTGTAAATCAAAGAGATGAAGAAGCACTAAAAAGAATTATTAATTATCCTGTACGTGGAATTGGTAAAACAACCATTGAAAAATTAGGCATCATTGCCAATGAACAAAACATTACCATGTACAATGCTGTAGAACGAGCAGCAGAATTTGGCTTTAAAGCAGGCACATTAGAGGCGTTACAAAATTTTGTAACGATGATTAAATATTTTCAAAGTTTAGTAACCGATAAAAATGCATACGATGTTGCTGTACAAGTAGGTAAACATACCAATTTGGTAAAAGAATTATTTGCCGATAAAACCACCGAAGGTTTAGCTAGATACGAAAACGTGCAAGAATTATTAAACTCTATTAAAGAATGGACCGAAAGCCCTGATAATGAAGATGGTGAAGTGGGTAGCAAAAGTTTGGGGGCTTATTTACAACAAATTACGTTGCTTACCGATGCTGATGACGATAAAGAAAATGCAGATGTGGTAAAATTAATGACCATACATGCTGCAAAAGGATTAGAATTTGGTTGTGTATTTGTTGGTGGAATTGAAGAAACTTTGTTTCCTAATTCTATGAGTATTAATACAAGAGAAGAATTGGAAGAAGAGAGAAGATTATTTTATGTAGCTGTTACTAGAGCTAAAGAACGATTATGGCTTACGTATGCCAATGCTCGTTACAGATTTGGACAATTGGTACAAAACGATCCTAGCCGTTTTTTAGATGAAATGCCAGAAGATTGTTTAGATAAAACCTATGCAGGTGGTGGTGCAAGAAATATGGGATTAAACAATATGGGTAGTGCTTTTGAAAGAATGCAACGCCCTGCTTTTCCGTCTAATCAAAATAGACCATCGGCTGCTCAACAAGCTGAAAAACAATATGGTGCTCCTACAAAACCAAGTTATTTACCTGCACAACCTGTTGCTCCAAAAGTAATTGAACACAAACCATCAAGCGATTTTGTACCAAGCGATACGAGTAATTTACAAGTAGGGCAACAAGTAGAACATCAAAAATTTGGATTTGGCACCGTTGTAAAAGTGGAGGGTTCTCAACACAATCCAATTGCCAATATTCATTTTAAATTAAATGGCGAAAAGAAAATAATGTTGAATTATGCTAAGCTTAGAATTATAGAATAATGTTTTTCATCCGCTTTTCAAAATTGAAAAGCGGATGAAAATTTTTAATTCCGTTTCTTCTTTTTATTTAAAATGCTAAAATTGCTTTCTGCTGCAACAATGGTGTTCACTAATTTTCCCAACCCTTCAATTTCCATTTCTACAACATCGTTTGGTTGCAACCATTGCTCTATATAATTGGGATTTTCTAGTTTAGCCGTTCCATTCAATTCTAAAAAACAACCTGTTCCTACGGTTCCACTTCCTATAACATCACCAGGCTGTAATTCTACTCCATAAGCACAACGCTCTATAATTTCAGCAAAAGTCCAATCCATATCTCCTACATTTCCTGCACTCACTTGTTGGCCATTTACCCAACACTTCATGGCTAAATTCCAAGATTTGCCCACATGACCTTCTTTTGCAGGAATTTCAAAAGGTTCTAATTCATCTAAAGTAACCAAACAAGGACCAATTACAGTTGAAAAATCTTTACCTTTTGCTGGACCAAGATTGAGTAACATTTCTTCCATTTGTAAAGTTCTAGCACTCATATCGTTCATAATCATTAATCCACCAATATAACTATCGGCTTCTTCGGCTGCAATATTTTTTCCTGACTTACAAATAACAATGGCTGCTTCTAATTCAAAATCTAGTTTTTGAAAATGATCTGGCATACATTCTATTTTTCCAGCTCCTTGAATAGAATGATGATTGGTGAAATAAAAAATGGGATATTCATCAAACTCATTAATCATCGGCACATTTCGGTTTCTTCTTGCAGCTGCTACATGTTGCCTAAAAGCATATCCATCTCTACAACTTGTAGGAAAAGGAACAGGAGCTAATACATGCACAGCATCTAACGACAACGCTTTTTGGTTGCTAATTTTTCCATCAAGAATAGATTGATTAACTGCTTGAGCAATGGGAAAATTGTCATCCCAATATTGTAAAAACATACTCATGCTATTGGGTAATTCTGGATGCAATAAATCACAGTCATACAACAATCCATTTACCAAAAAAGCCAATTGATCATGACCATCGGTTAAGTAAGAAACTAGTTTCATATAGCCTATTTATGTAGACTGCAAATAAACGATGGAAAAAGAAGATTACCACTTTTCTTCGGTAGATTCTGTATTAAAAATGTAGGTGTTGTATTCTTTAAAAGCAAGTTTTTCTTGTTGACGAGCAATGATTGCTTTTGCTATATTATTTGCTGCTTTTGTATAATCGGCTTGTTCGAGTAATTGTTTAATGCTTGTTTCAGAAACATCTATTCTGTACAAAAGGAATATCAGTTGTTCGAAATGATGATCGATTAGTGATTGAATGTATTCGGTAAATGTATTTTCAAAATCTTCGAAAGATGTATGTTGTACAAGTTGAATGCCTGCTTCTTTTTCAATAGAAGATTGTACTATTTGTAACTGCTGTTGGATGAGCATTTTTATTGATGAATATGTATGAACTATTTATTTCCTTCTTCTCCAAAATTATCGTAATAAGTAAAGTCTTTTGTAATTTTTCCATTCACAATTGTAAAAATGGTACAGATAGGAATTTCGAACATTGTGTTATCTAGAGCTGTTCCTTTGGAAATAAATTCAACAATAACATTGTTATTTCCTGATGAATACATTTGAACAATCGAGTCTTTAATATTTGGAAAAGTATTGTTTAAGGCTGTATACTTTTCAATTGTTTGTTGTTTTGTTTGTGTTACAATATTTTTTCCCAACGATGGATCTTTAAACTCTGCTGTTTCTGTGTACATATTTGCCATTTTTTCCCATTCATGCTTATTGAAGTAAGAAAAATATTGCTGTATCAATTTTTCATTTTCTACAGCATCTGTTTTTGTTGCTACTTGATTGTTACAAGAAAGGCATATGCAAGAAAGGAAGAGAAGGGATAAAAGCGGTTTCATTCGTTGTTATTTTTTATGAAAATTAGATGATATAACAAGATTATAATTAAACTTTAGTATTTCTGTTTTTTCAGAAACGTTAGGCACAACTAAAAATGCACCCTTTCAACTACACTTTAATATAAATCTTCTTTTTATCTAACACATATACAATTAGCCAATAAAAACTAATCATACACAATGCATATACCAAAGATCCTACTCGTAAATCGGTGGCTATGTTTTTACAAATATGATTGTAAAACCAAGGTAAAATAGAGGTGTACACATTTTTTCCATCAGCATCAATATGATCTACCCAACGTAACAATGCTAATACTCTTGGTAAAAAACCACTCAATACAAAAATGAAGAGGGGATTTTTGCCAAACACATCAAAAAATTTACTCCAGACACCTGCTTTTTCTTTAAACTCTATAGCATAAATTAAAATGGCAATGGTAATAATTGCTAGTCCAGATGTGTAAATAGTATAGCTGCTTGTCCATATTTTTTTATTAATCGGAAAAACCATATCCCAACAATAACCCGTAAACACCAATACAATACCTGCCACTAATAAATGGCTGAGCATTTCGAAGTTTTTTCCTTTTTGCTGAATGTATTGTCCTACAAAAAAACCAAATATCACTTGTACAATTGCAGCAGGAGTGCTAGCCAAACCTTCTGGGTCAAACGCTACACCTTCACCTTTGTATACATGGGTTTTTCCTAAAATTGACAAATCGATTTCTGTTCCAAAAAATCCAGATAAAGAATATGGGTCTGCAACATTTCCTAACCACATACATACAAACCAATACAGTAATAATAAAACAGTTGCAAAAACAAACGCACCTCTTGTTTTAAAAAAGTAAATAATTAATGAGGCAAATAAATAACAAAATGCAATGCGTTGCAAAACGCCCATTATTCTAATATTTTCCCAAGTTTTAAATACCAAATTTGTATCGCTCCATTTTACAAATGGACTCCAATTCAAGAATAATCCAATTAAAAAAATTAAAACAAATCGTTTAAAAATTTTCTTGAGTGTATAGGCGTTTCCTTCTTTTTCAAACTTTGGCATTACAAAAGCCATTGCATTGCCAACGGCAAATAAGAAAAAAGGAAACACTAAATCAGTAGGGGTGCATCCATGCCAAACTGCATGTTCTAATGGCGGAAAAATATGTGCCCAACTTCCTGGATTATTTACCAAAATCATGAGGGCTACAGTGGCTCCTCTAAAAACGTCTAAGGAATAATAACGCTGGTTCATATGTGGGCAAATTTTAAGGGTAATTCAAAGTAACAAAATGTTTTGCGTGTTTTTGCAGAATTATGCTGCATTTTGCTATTTTAAAACCTTATTTGTATGAAAATACAGCTATATAAATTATTTTACAAAAGGTTTTGAGAAAACCTTTTTAAAGTTTTACATATTAAAGCTGTTTGAACATTACTTTTACGACACTTAAATAGATGCTTTTTTATGCAAATTCACAATACCAACGGTGTGGTTTTAAAAACAGTAAAGTATGGTGAAACAAGCATTATTACCACTGTGTACACTGAGTTATTTGGTGTACAAAGTTATTTAGTAAAAGGCGTACGAAAAATGAGCAAAAAGGGTAGTAGTAGTGCTTCTTATTTTCAAGCAGGGGCTATTTTAGAAATGAGCGTTTACCACAATGAGCTGAAAAATTTACAGTTTGTAAAAGAATACAATTGGCATTATTTATACCAAGAATTATTATTTGATGTTGTAAAAAACAGTGTTGCACAATATATTATTGAAATTTTACAACACACGTTAAAACAACCTGAAGCAAATCCTGAATTGTTTTATTTAATTACTGATTCGTTAAAGCAATTAGATAGAGGAAATGCTACACTCACAGCAAATTTGCCTTTGTATTTTATGTTACAATTGGGTGGATTATTGGGGTTTGAAATACAAGGTAGTTACAGCCCTTCAACACCTGTTTTAGATTTGCAAGAGGGTTTTTTTGTAGAAGAAATTCCCAATCATGCATTTTATATAGATGGTTTTTTAGCTCAAACAGCTTCTATCATACAAAATATTCAATTTTACAACGATTTAGAAAATATTGCTTTGAGCAGAACTGTAAGAAGACAATTATTGATTGCTTTACAACAATATATTGCTTTGCACATTACAGATTTTGGAAACTTACAATCTTTAGCAATTTTGCAAGAAATTCTTAGTTAGTAGATTTACGTTTTGCTTCCAACTTTTTAAGTCGCTCTTGTTCTTCTTGTTCTCTTTCAAAATTCGTTTTAACACGTAATGAGTATAATAATATTCTTATTGCTACCAATGCTAAGAAAATAAGGCCGAAGTTTTTAAGTAAATTTTCATCATTTATTTGAATGTTAACAATCTTGGCCTTTTCATAAGTAATGGTTAAAAATTGATTTGGCCATCCGTACATGTTTTCCCTGTAGTTGTATTCAGAACCCAATTCGGCAGAAGAAGCAGTTGCAATAAAAAATATAATAATGGTAAGAAATATTAAAAAAGAAATAGTTCTGGGCAAGCTTATTTTCTTCTTTCTAGGCATTGTGAAAATTATTGAAATGTATTTTTTTCGATTTACAATTTAAGTAGATTTTAAATACAACTATTCAGAATTGTTGTTATTGGTTTTAAAGTAGTTTTCTTACTTCACTTTTTATAGATAAATGGCCTTCTTTATTTAAGTTATTAATACAATTTACGCCAGGCTTTTTGCCTTTTTCAAAACTTCCAAATTGGCTTTCTACGTTTAAAGCTTTAGCTCCATTTATGGTTGCCCAAATCAATAATTCTTCATCTAACATAAACGGGTATTGATGCTTTATAGTTTTTATTTCGTCTAATATACTTAGTTGATAATTACTTGCTAAACTATCTGTTCCTATTACACACAATAAGTTGGCTTTTTCGAATAGAGATATTGGGGGATAAATATTTTCAATATATTTATTTGCATTAACACAAATGCACCAAAAATGTTGTTGCTGTTGACTGTTTTTTTGAATAATTTCTATATCCATATTCTCAGTAAAGCTATTGTGTACCCATAATATATTTTTATTTTGCTGCATATATGGATAAACAGATACTAAACTTGTTTTATTGGTTGGCTTAAAAAAAGATGCTATTGGTATTTGCAAGGTTTGGTATAGTCTATAAAAATCGCCTGTTCCATACATAAAAAGTTCGTTTTCTGCTATTGTTTCTTGGTTATGAATAGAAGATATATTATTGACCAAATTGGCTTGTGCAATGAATTGAAATAATTCGGTTGAAACCGAATAAGGAGCATGTGGAACAATGGATATTTGATTGGGAAAATATTCTTTAAATGATTGATAAATTTCCATTCCATCGGTAAATCTTTGTTTGGCTATTTGTGGCGAAAAACCACTGATTTCAATAAAGTTATGATAGTGAATTTTGCTTTTTTGCTTTTGTTGTAGCGTATTTGCTGTGTTGCTAATGTCACCAACAGCTACAATTCCATTGTTATACATTTCTTCATCTGCTTTTACAATAGCAGCTTCAATCGCTTCTTTGTCGGCATTTCTATTTTGTAAAATTTGTAAAATAAAATCAACCAATCCTGTTTGCTCTGGTATTTTACCTTTTAAATGACTTAATTCTAAATGGCAATGACAATTTATAAAACCTGGTGTTAGCATTCCTTCCGTATACAAAATATCTTCTCCTGCTTCAGACGCAGGTATTACTGCTTCAATAATTCCTTGTTCGTTTGTTACAACCACTTTGTGTTGTTCGGTTGTATATCCATCAAAAATATAATCGGCTGTAAACTTTTGATATTTCACTACTTCGTTTTTATGTATTAAAGGTGCAATATTTATAAACAAAAAAGCAGAAACAAAGGGTTGATTCTTTATTTCTGCTAATTATAAATAACAATTTTAGCGTTTATTTAATGCCGTATTTGTGTTTGTATCGTTCGTACAATTGTTTTTGTTTATTGTCTAAACTTACATTTCTTCCTTGTATAAAGGCATGTGTAACTGTGCTACTTTTCATATCTAAAATATCGCCTTCAACAATAATTATATTGGCATCTTTTCCTACTTCAATAGAACCTGTTTTATCGGCAATTCCTAAAATTTTTGCAGGATTTAGTGTAATTGCTTGTAAAGCATCCTCTTTACTTAAACCATAAGTAGCTGCTGTTCCTGCATTGTACGATAAATTACGATAACGTGTATTATCATCATTATCATTTAAAGCAAATAAAACACCTGCTTTTTGTAAAGCTGCCGGAGTTTTATACGGTTGATCTATATCATCGTCTTCTGTAGATGGTAAACTATGCTGTTGATTTAAAATAACGGCAATGTTATTTTGCTTTAATAATGGTGCAATTTGAAAACTTTCGCTGCCACCAACAATTACCACTTCTACATCAAATTCTTTTACAAAATCAATGGCCACCAACATTTGTTTTACTTGATCGGCATGAACAAATAGTTTTTGTTTTTTCTCGAACAAAGGAATTAACGATTCGAACTTTAGATTTTTTTGTGTGTGAACTGTTTCTTGCAAATAGGCTTTGGCTTCTTTAAAAAAGTTTTTGATAGATTCTACTCTTTCTAAAGCAATTTTTGTAGGATCGGTTGGTGCAGCATTTGCATTTTGAAAAAATGCTCTTCTTCCACCACCTCTGTTTAAAAAACTAGGCATGGTAATGTGTAAACCATTTTCCATTTTATAGGCTGCATCTTCCCAATTCCATGCATCTAATTGTACAACACTAGATGTTCCTCTTACAATTCCACCTTCAGGTGTTACGCCTGCTAATAAAATTCCGTTTGCTTTTAATACATTCAAAATTTTAGAATCAGTATTATAGGCAACAATAGAACGAATATTGGGATTAAATTCTCCCAATTCTGCATAATCGTTACTTGCACGTACACCGTTGGCAATTTCTTTTAATCCTAAATCGGTTGACGATAAAATTAATCCTGGATAAATGTGTTTTCCTTTAGCATCTACCACATTATCTGTTGATGCTGTTGCTGTTGAAGTTGCTACTTTAACAATTTTTCCGTTGTTAATTTCTATGGTTGCATTTTCTAATACAGTTCCATTACCAACATGCACCGTTCCGTTTACAATAAAAAATTTACCTTTTTGTTCTTTTGCAGGATAAACTGTTTCTTGAGCCTGTGTAAAAACAAATGCTAATAAACAGATAACCAAGCTACTATATATTTTTTTCATTATTATTATTTTGAAATGATAGATTTGAATACCAATGAATTAATCGTGTTTATAATGGGTTAAATCTTCACTTTCGTCTAATGTAATTAAACCATTATGGTGGTGACTTTCTCCACAACCTAACACCACTTGCCAACTTGGTTCTGCTGTACGCATTGGGCTACCGGTTCTTTTTTCGCCAATTAATTTTTGTACCAATCTATTACGTTCAGCTACAATTTTTTTACGCATTTCTGCATCTTTTGCTCTATCAAAATATACAATTCCATCTACAATTGTTTTGTCAGATTTTGCATAAATACTTAATGGATTGTCGGTCCAAATTACTAAATCAGCATCTTTTCCTGCTTTAATGCTACCCACTCTATCTTGTATATGCAATGCTTTTGCAGGATTTAAGGTCACCATTTTTAAAGCATCTTCTTCACTAACACCACCATATCTTACTACTTTTCCTGCTTCTTGATTTAAACGACGAGCCATTTCTGCATCATCTGAATTTATACAAACATTTAATCCCATTTTATGCATAATAGCAGCATTGTAAGCAATAGCATCTTGTACTTCTACTTTATATGCCCACCAATCTGAAAAAGTAGACACGTTTGAGCCATGAGCTTTCATTTTATCGGCTACTTTATATCCTTCTAAAATATGCGTAAATGTATTAAACGTAAATCCGTATTTATCGCCAATTCTCATGGCTGCTGTAATTTCACTTTGCACATATGAGTGGCAAGTAATAAAGCGTTTTTTATTTAAAATTTCTACCAATGCATCTAATTCTAAATCTTTTCTTGTTTTAGTAGAATTAAGTTTTAAAGCTGCTTCATAATCTTTTGCTCTTGCAAAAGCATCGTTCAACACTTCTTCTACACCCATTCTTGTATCTGGAAAACGATTGTTATTGGTTGATGTGGTACGTTTTACGTTTTCGCCCAAAGCAAATTTTATTTGTGGATCCCAATTTTTAAACTTCAAATCTTCATCATTAGCACCCCAACGTAATTTAATCAGTTGTGTTTGTCCACCAATTGTGTTTGCAGATCCATGTAAAATATGAGAACTTGTAACACCACCACTCAGTTGACGATAAATATTAATATCTTCTGGATTTAAATTATCGGCTATTCTTACTTCAGATGTTACCGATTGTGTTCCTTCGTTAATAGAAGCTGCTGCAATATGAGAGTGTTCATCAATAATACCTGCAGTTACATGTTTTCCAGTTGCATCAATTACGGTTGCTGTAGCATCGGTAATATTTTTACCAACTTTTACAATTTTTCCTGCTTTTACCAACACATCTGTATTGTCTAGTTTTCCATCTTTTTCGTTAGTCCAAACGGTTGCATTTTTTATTAATAAATTTTCTTGTTTTGGTGCAGTTTCCCAACCATAACCATCGAAAGGAAATTGAACTTTTCCTAATCTTTGTGTAAATGCAGGTCTTTTTCTTATTGCAGAATCCATTGTAGCCACTGCATTTTTTTCAAAAGTAGCCGTCCAAAGTATTTTGTTTCCAGCCGTATCTTCACCGTTTCCACTCCAAATATTTCCATTGGCAACACCACTTAATCTAAATTGAGCCTGTGCCATTGCACCCATTCTTCCTCCACCTCTTTTTGCAACTGTAGGTGAAAAACTTAGTTTCACCATTTTTCCATCAAAACTAAATTTTGGAGTTATGGTATCTTTTGCAATTAATGTTGCAGTAGTTGCACTTTTTACATCTAAAATGTAGGTTGTATTTTCTCCGTTTGCTGATTGAATTACAAAATTGTAAATGCCTTTTGTTTCGTTCCAACTATCTTCTTTAATACCATATTTATTTCCTTGAATCCAGTTTTGAAGCACTACAGCTTTTTCAGAAAAAATAGAGTCGGTAGTAATTACAAAGTTTGCCCATTTTCCGTTTTCTATGCTTCCTACTTGATCGTAAATGTTTAATAATGTAGCAGGTGTTTTGGTTAATGCATCAAATGCCTTGGCTGTTGATAATCCATTTTCAATGGCTTTACGCAAATTGGTCATAAATTGTTTGGTATCCCTTAAATCAGCTGTAGTTAGGCAAAAAGGAATATTTGCTTTTTCAAATGCTGCAGGATTTGTAGGGGCTAATTCCCAATGTTTCATATCTGCTAATGATACAAATCTTGCATCGTTAGGGTCTTCAACATCCATTCCTTGTGGAAAATTAAGTGGTAAAATAAAAGTGGCTTTTGTAGCTGCCATTTCTTGAATACGTTGGTATTCGTTTCCTCCGGCTTTAATAATGTATTGTACACCAAATTCTTTTCCCACTCTATCGGCTCTTAAATTTACCCACTTATCGTCGGCTTCAAAAATTTGAGGTAAAGTTTGGTTATCGTTAAACGCTTGTAATGAAAGGTTGATACCTTCTGTTACTGGTTTGTTTTTATACCATTGTGCATCTAGATACGTTTGACGCAATAAAGCAATGCTACCCATTGCACTGCTTGGATAACTTTGTGTAGATGTTCCTTTATTAAACGAATAATGAGCAGAAGCTTTTTCTTTTAATAAAGTAAAATTATCTTTTTCGCTAGCTGCTAATGTTACCACAGCACCTGTTCCTCTTGCAATACCATCTTTTACATGGGTAAGTACAGTACCAAAACCAATATCTCTGTATTGTTTTGCTTTTGCATCGTCGGCTGTAAATTGTTTGTACGCTTCTGTTTCTGGTTTAATGGCTTGGTTCCAGCCGTAAGCACCTTTTGTATTGGTGGTTAATTGTGCAGGAGCATTAAAATTAAATCCGCCCAATATTCTTTGTGGCGTTTGAACACCATAATCGGTATAAACATCAATAAAAGAAGGATAAATAAATTTATTGCTACAGTCTATAACAATTGCATCTTTTGGTAGAGAAATACCAACACCTACGTTCGTAATTTTTCCATTTCTAATTACGAGTGTTGCTTTTTGCAATGTACTGTTTGTAGATTGTACAATTGTTGCATTAGTAAAAGCATAACAACCTTCTCGTTTGTCGGCAACACCATTAACAGGAAAAGTTTCTTGGGCATTTACCATACAGGTAAACAAGAGCCCTGAAAGTAAGAGCTTTAATTTTCGCATATTCAGTTAGTTTTCTTTGTTAGGAGAGGTTGTAAGTTAGTGATTGTATAGAATGAAAAAAGCCATTTATCAAATTAAATGATAAACGGCTTTTGAATAGGTTAGAGGTTAGTTATTTATCTACCCATATATACCATTAAAATTTGTACATCACTAGGATTTACACCACTGATTCTACTTGCTTGACCCAATGTTGTTGGACGTATTTTTTTGAATTTTTGTAAAGCTTCGCTTGAAAGAGCATGTACTTTATCGAAATCTAAATTATCTGGAATCAACATATTTTCTAATTGACTCATTTTGGCTACAATTTCATGTTCTTTTTCGATGTAGCGTTCGTATTTTATTTGAATTTCTGCTTGTTCAATTGTTTCTCTATCGTAGGCTTTTAATTGTTCTGCCAAACGAGGTACAGCAACCAACATATCTGTTAATGCAACATTTGGACGAAGTATTATTTTATTGGCTCTTTGTTTATCAGTAATTGAGGTAGATTGAATTTCTGTGAAATATGGATTAATTTCATCGGCTTCAACATTAAAGTTTGTCAATATTTCTTTAATCTTTTCTACACCGTTTCTCTTTTCATTTACTTTATCCATTCTTTCATGAGAAGCAAAACCTAATTTATAGCTCATTTCGGTTAAGCGTAAATCTGCATTATCTTGTCTTAATAGGGTTCTATATTCTGCACGGCTTGTAAACATTCTATATGGCTCATCCGTTCCTTTACTAATTAAATCATCAATCAATACACCAATATAGGCATCACTTCTTTTTAAGATAAATGGTGCTTGATCTTTTGCTTTTAAATGTGCATTCATTCCGGCCATTAAACCTTGACAAGCTGCCTCTTCATAACCTGTAGTTCCATTAATTTGACCAGCAAAAAATAGGTTTTCAATCTGCTTGGTTTCTAAAGAATATTTTAATTGTGTTGGTGGAAAAAAATCGTATTCAATAGCATAACCTGGACGAAAGAATCTACAGTTTTCAAAACCTGGTACTGTTTTTAATGCTTTTACTTGAACATCTTCTGGCAAGGAAGTAGAAAATCCGTTTACATATATTTCATAAGTATTCCATCCTTCTGGTTCTACAAACAGTTGATGGCGGTCTCTATCGGCAAAACGATTGATTTTATCTTCAATACTAGGGCAATATCTTGGTCCTCTTCCTTCAATTCTTCCTTGAAACATTGGACTTCTATCGAAACCTGTTTTTAATATTTCATGTACTTCAGGGCTTGTATAGGTTATATGACAGCTTCTTTGTTGGCTAGGTTTTATTTTTTCTGAGTCTAAAAAAGAAAAACCTACAATTTCTTCGTCGCCTTGTTGTTCTTCCATTTTAGAATAATCTAAGCTTCTGCCATCAATTCTAGGTGGTGTTCCTGTTTTTAGCCGATCGCTTTCGAATCCTAATTCTACCAATTGTTCTGTAATTCCGGTAGCTGCTTTTTCACCCACTCTTCCTCCACCAAATCTTTTTTCACCAATATGAATTACACCATTTAAAAAAGTACCACTTGTAACTACTACAGATGAAGCAAAAATTTCATTACCCAAACCTGTAACAACACCATAAGCTGTTCCATTTTTAATTAAAATAGAACTCACCATATCTTGATAAAAATCTACGTTCGGTGTGTTTTCTAGCATTTCTCTCCAAGTTGCAGCAAACAACATTCTATCGTTTTGTGTTCTAGGACTCCACATTGCAGGCCCCTTACTTCTATTCAACATTCTAAATTGAATCATGCTTTTATCGGTAACAATGCCACTATAGCCACCCAATGCATCTATTTCACGTACAATTTGCCCTTTTGCAATTCCACCCATAGCAGGATTGCAACTCATTTGGGCAATTGTTTGCATATTCATGGTAATTAATAAAACCTTACTACCCATATTGGCGGCAGCAGCAGCGGCTTCGCAACCAGCATGTCCTGCACCAACTACAATAACATCATACTTAGGAAACATTTCTTCTTACAATTTAGATGGCAAAGATAAATGAAGATTAGAGAGCAAATAAGAGAACGATTATGGAGATAAGATATTGTTTTGAAATAAGAGAAGATAAATGTTTCACGTGGAGCATTTTAAAAAATGAACAACTTTGTTTCACGTGGAACGAAAATTATTGAAGAAATTGTCGAATATAAAAATCTTCTTTCTGACGCATTAGTATGCTTTGTGATTTTGATTTGTCTTTATAGCCACACAAATGCAAAGCTCCATGAAAAATAACACGAAGTAATTCTGTATGATAACTTGTGTTTAATAATTTGCTATTGTCTTTTACTCTTTCTAAACTAATATATATTTCACCTTCAACCGGATTATTTGGTTCTTGTAAAGCAAAAGTGATGATATCGGTGTAGGTATCATGTTGTAAAAACTGACGATTAATATTGATTAAATATTCATCAGTACAAAAAACATATTGTAAGTTATTTAAGGCAGTATTTTCTTGGTTGAATATAGAAACAATAAAGGATTTTAACTTTCGTTTTTCTTTAAATTGAAATGTACAATCAGCATTGGAAAATGAAACCATAAGGTGTAAGTATTATTTTGATACTCCAAAATTCGTAACAAAAAGGGGGAGTACCAATTTACTTTTGCTACTTTAGCAAAGAATCAATTTATAGTTGTACATCATTGAATAAGTAAACAAATGAAAAGATTAAGTGAATTAGAAGTAGGACATATAGCCACCATTGATTCTTTTGAAAAAGATGATATTTTTATTAAGCTGATGGAAATGGGTTGTGTTCCGGGTGAAAAAGTAAAAGTAATTCAAGTTGCTCCTTTGGGAGATCCGATATCTATTGCTGTTGCAGGTTATAACTTAAGCCTACGGTTGAATGAAGCAAAAAGCATTTTTATAACAGAAGAATAATTCCTTTCTGTTCATCATTCCATTATACAAACATGAAAGTTGGTTTATACTTTGGTTCTTTTAATCCTATTCATACAGGTCATTTAATTATTGCCAATCATGTTGCAAACACAAAATTAGTTCAACAAGTTTGGTTGGTAGTTAGTCCACAAAATCCATTAAAACCATCTAAAAGTTTATTAAACGAATATCATAGATTACATCTAGCTCAAATTGCAGTTGTCAATAACCCAGCTTTAAAAGTAAGTGACGTAGAATTTAAACTACCTAAACCATCTTTTACAATTGATACACTTACATACTTATCAGAAAAATATCCCAAATACGAGTTTAGTATTATTGTAGGAAGTGATAGTTTTCAAAATCTTCACCGATGGAAAAACCATGAAGTATTATTAAAGAACTATCCATTTTTAGTATATCATCGTCCTCAATTTCCAATTCAAGAAATTAAAACAGCAAAATCAATAACCGTTTTAGAAGCTCCACTATTAGATATTTCGGCTACATTTATAAGAGACTCTATTAAAAAAGGAAATAGTATTCAATATTTAGTTCCAGATTTAGTAGCAAAAGAAATAGAAGAAAACGGGTATTATAAATAATAAAAAGAGAAAGAAGAATATTTATTCTCTTTATTGTAATTTGTATCGTTCTTAAAATATACCAAAACCTAACATGAACGAAACCTTAAAACAACTGCTTAGCCTTGCAATTGCAATTGGCTTATTCATTCTTTTTCAAAACATCAATCCTTTTCATGTTTCAATTCAAGCTCAAAAAGTAATAGCAGTTGCATTTTTAATGATTACACTTTGGATAACCGAAGCTATTCCAATGCCTGTAGTAAGTTTATTACCGCTCATTTTATTTCCATTAATGGGTATTGCTAAAATAGAAGAAGTGGCTGTACCTTATGCAGATAAAATTATTTTCCTATTCATGGGTGGCTTTTTTTTAAGTGTAGCAATAGAAAAATGGAACTTACATAAAAGAATAGCACTTTCTATTGTTCAATTAACAGGAACAAGTGGAGATAAAATTATTCTTGGTTTTATAATTGCCACAGGTTTATTAAGTATGTGGTTAAGTAATACTACAACAACGATGATGATGTTTCCAATTGCAGGATCGGTAATACATGTAATGGAACAAAACCACGACAGTAACAAACATAATATTGCTAACTTTTCTGTAGCAATGATGTTGTGTATTGCATACAGTAGCAATTTTGGTGGAATTGCAACAATTATTGGTACACCACCAAACGTTGCATACGTAGCACAACTACAAAAACATTATAATTATAGTTTTGAGTTTTCTCAATGGATGTTGATTTGTACACCTTTATCCATCATTATTTTATTTAGCTTATATATTGTATTAACAAAGGTTCTGTATAAAAACAAAATCAAAGCAAATAGTGAAACAAAACAATTGATTGCTGATGAATTAAAAAAATTGGGTAATCTTTCAATTGCAGAAAAAAGGGTATTGATTATTTTTTGCATTACCGCTCTTTTATGGATTTTTAAAGATTTAATTAATCAATTGAAATGGGTAAAATTAGATGATACCATTATTGCTTTATTAGCAGGTGTAACCTTGTTTACAATTAATGCTGGAAAAGATGAAAAGCGAACTACATTATTAACTTGGAAGGATACTGAGAAAATGGCTTGGGGAATTCTGTTATTATTTGGTGGCGGAATTGCTTTAGCTAGTCAATTAGAAAAGGTTGGACTGATTACAAAATTGGGAAATTGGTTAGCTATTTATGCTGGCGATAATACTTTTTTATTGGTCTTTTTAATAGCATTCATATCGATATTTATTAGTGAAATAATGAGCAATGTGGCTCAAGTAATTGTATTTGCACCTGTAGTTGCTGGTATTGCAGATGCATTACACATGAATCCTATTTTATTGGGCTTACCCATGACTTTGGGTGCTAGTTGTGCAAGCATGTTACCAATGGGTACACCACCAAATGCCATTGTTTTTGCTAGCGGAAAACTTAAAATAAAAGATATGATTAAAACAGGATTGGTGATGAATATTATTTGTGGAATTTTAATCACCCTGTTTTGTTGGTATTTTGTACCATATTTTTTAAATCCAGTTCAGATAAAATAAAACTTTTACATCTCTCTAGTAAAACAATAGATTTTATTTAACTTGCAAATCTTAAATTAAACCTACTACAATGAAATTAAAAGATATTGAAGTTTTAAACGAAAAAGAAACAAGAGGTGGATTTGGTGAAGGAATTTATGAAATTGGTAAAGAGAATGAAAATGTAGTAGTGCTTACTGCAGATTTAGCAGGATCGTTTAAATTAGGTCCATACATTAAAGATTTTCCAAACAGATTTGTACAATGTGGAATTGCTGAAGCTAATATGATTGGTGTAGCTGCTGGTTTAACAATTGGAGGAAAAATTCCTTACACAACAACATTTGCAAATTTTAGTACAGGTAGAGTGTACGATCAAATTCGTCAAAGTATTGCTTACAGTAATAAAAATGTAAAAATTTGTGCTTCACATGCTGGATTAACTTTGGGTGAAGATGGAGCAACACACCAAATTTTAGAAGATATTGGAATGATGAAAATGTTGCCAGGAATGACAGTAATTGTTCCTTGCGATTTTAATCAAACCAAAAAAGCTACTAAAGCTATTGCAGATTATGAAGGACCTGTGTACTTAAGATTTGGTAGACCAAAATGGCCAAACTTTACAAAAGAAGATGGAAGCGATTTTGTAATTGGTAAAGCACAACAATTAAGTGAAGGAACCGATGTTACCATTTTTGCTTGTGGTCATTTAGTTTGGAAAGCAATTGAAGCTGGTAAAATTTTAGAAGAAAAAGGCATTAGTGTAGAACTGATAAATATTCATACCATTAAACCTTTAGATACTGAAGCAATAATTGCATCTATTCAAAAAACAAAATGTGCAGTTACTTGTGAAGAACATAATATTTTAGGTGGATTAGGTGATAGCATTGCTCAAGTAGCTGCTGCTAATTTTCCTATACCAATTGAATATGTAGGTACAAAAGATACTTTTGGTGAAAGTGGAACACCTAATCAATTATTAGCAAAATATGGATTAGACACACCAAATATTATTGAAGCAGTAGAAAAAGTATTGGCTAGAAAAGCGAAATAATTTTTGTAAATAATAATTTACTAAACGGAATGAAAATGAATTCATTCCGTTTTTTTATTTGCATACTTGAAACGATAATAGTTTATTCCATAACGTAAATCTGAATACGAATAATTATTACCAAGTTCTTGCATTAAATCAGTAGCCTTTTCAGATTGCAATTTTTCTATTGCAGCAACTATAGCATTTACTTTAACTGCATCTAACAAAGTAAATACATCAATTACATTATCTTTTACCAATAATGCTAAATGACCTTCAATGGTGCTTTTGGCTAAATTTCTTTCAGCTACAATTGCTTCTACACTTAATCCTTGTTTGTGTAAACGCAATGTAAAATCAGTGGTACTTTCTTTTTCAACAACAGTATTTTGTGACCGTTGCACTTTTTCCTGTTTTGGAATTGATTTTTGATGAATGAACGATTGAAGCTGATGTTGTTGCGAAAAAGATACAATAGCATTAATAAATAATGATCCAAACTTTTCTATTTTGGTAGATCCAAATCCTGTAATTTGTTCTAACTCTTTTGTATTCTGTGGTAAATAAGTTACCAATTCTTCAAGTGTTTTACTAGAAGCAACCATATAAATAGGTAGGTTCTTGGTTGAACAAATTTGTTCTCTAATCAATCGTAATTGTTGGTACAATTCAGGATGTGGCGTTTCAATCTTCTTATAATTTGTTCCTGCATAAATTGTATTTGCTAATGATGGAACTTGAATTTTCATTTTTTTCTCTTGAAAAACAAACATGTCAAATCCATAAACACAAGTATTTAATAATTCATTTTTTATATATAATTCTGCATATAATTTATATAAATCAGCATGAAATTCTTTTGCATAATTTCTACTATCTGTTGTAACAGAACACTCTTGTATGTTTTGTAAAACCGATTGTAACAATGGTAAAAAATAGGCAGTTGCTTTTACTACTCGTTGTTGTAAAACTTCATTATTATTTTGTAGAAACAATTGATTTAGTTGAATTACAAACTTTTCAGACACAGAAGAAATTTCTTGAATTTCTTTTGAAAAGTCTTGTAGCCAAACTGCAGAATCACCCAAAAAAGAACGATTATGTATTTCGAAAAAAGCATTAATATCTTTTAAAATAATCAAGCATTTATTAAAACTAAATAACTCAATTAATATTTTTTGTTTATACAATTGCTTACCCAATAACAAATTATTTTCTAATGCAATGGCATTTGATTTTGATTTTGAAAACTGCACAATTCTTTCATCAACAAATAAATTGCTATTCGATATTTTACTGGTTAAAACCAATCCTTGCAAATTTGTACAACGGCTTAATGCTACATAAACTTGCCCTGCAGCAAAAGCAGAACCAGCATCAATAATGGCTTTTTGGAAAGTTAATCCTTGACTTTTATGAATGGTAATTGCCCAAGCTAAGCGTAAAGGATATTGCGTAAACGAACCGATTACCGATTCTTCAATTTGTTGTGTAGTATTGTTTAAAGTGTATTTAATATTCTCCCATTTTTCTTTTAAAACTTTTATGGGCTCATCATCACCGTCACAAACAACATAAATAGCTTCATCGTCAAAAGAATCTATTGTTCCTATTTTTCCATTAAAGTATCGTCTAATTTTTTCTTTATCATTTTTAATAAACATTACCTGAGCACCAATTTTTAGCTCTAATACTTCTTCGGCCGGAAAAGCTTTATCGCTAAAATCTCCTTCTATAGTTGCAGTAAAACGTTCTGTGTTTGTTAATAAATGTTGCAAACCTTGTTGATTAAGGGTTTGTGCTTTAGCATTATGTGTGGTTAAAGTAATGTAACCTTCTGTTTTACTAGGAGAAAATTGAGGCTGATATTGCTCATTTAAAATTTCTAAAGCTTCATCATCCAATTGATGGTTACGAACTTTATTTAAAATTTCAATAAACTTAAAATCGCTTTGTCGATAAATTTTTTCTAACTCAATATAAACAGGAGCTTGCTGCTGCATTACTTTACTACTGAAAAAATAAGGACTATCATAAAATTGTTGCAAAAACTGCCATTCTTCTGTAGGAATAACAGGTGGAAGTTGATGCATATCTCCAATTAATAAAACTTGTACACCACCAAAAGGCTCGTATAAACGATTTCGAATACTTCTCATCACTGTATCAATGGCATCAATAATATCGCAACGAACCATACTAATTTCATCAATAATCAACAATTCTAATTGTTGAATTACATCTCTTTTTTCTCTATTCAGCTTAATTCTTCCTAATAAATGATGTTTATCTACTACACTCTCTTTTTGTTGATGTACATCTTGTAAACTAAAATTATGAGTGATTGGTCCAGGAATAAATGGTGAAAACGGAAGTTGAAAAAAAGAATGAATAGTTGTTCCACCAGCATTAATTGCAGCTACACCAGTTGGTGCTATTACAGCTGTTTGTTTGGTAGAATGTTGAATAACATGTTTTAAAAAAGTGGTTTTGCCTGTTCCTGCCTTTCCAGTTAAAAAAATATTTTCGTTGGTAAATTGGATATAATCGAAAGCAAGTTGAAACAAATGGTTAAAATCGGTAGACATTCAAATAAAAATTAAAATAACGATAAACTACCGATAAATATAAAATAAAAAGTTTATAAATAGAATAAATGGTGAAAATGTTTACAACAAAAGCGTAGAGAAGCTAATAAAACAATAGCAACGCAACGCATTTAAGCACTTTAACGCTTAAATCGTATATTCTCTAGTTATTAACCAATTAAGCCAGCCTTACGGCTAATATCAAGCATTCTATCAATTGGTTGTTTAGCAGCTATACGTAAATCTTCATTCATTGTTATTTCTGGCAATTCATATTGCATACACAAATACAATTTTTCAAGAGTATTTAGTTTCATGTGTGGACAATCGTTGCAAGCACAATTATTTGTTGGTGGAGCAGGAATGAATGTTTTATGTGGAGCGTCTTTTTGCATTTGATGTAAAATACCCGTTTCTGTAGCTACAATAAATTCTTGAGCCGAAGAAGCAACAGCATATTTTAATAATTGAGTTGTACTGCCAATGAAATCAGCAACTTGTAAAACAGCATCTTCACATTCAGGATGTGCAATAACCAAAGCTTTTGGATGTCTAACTTTAAGTTTTGTAATTTTTTCTAAACTAAAAATTTCATGCACCATACAAGCTCCATTCCACAACAACATGTTTCGTCCAGTTTTTTTATTCAGATATCCACCTAAATTTTTATCTGGAGCAAATATTATTTTTTGATCAGCTGGTAAGCTTTCTATAATTTTTTCTGCATTGCTACTTGTACAGATAATATCACTCAATGCTTTAATTTCTGCTGTACAATTAATGTAAGAAATTACTAAATGATCTGGATGTTTTTCTTTAAATGCTTTAAATAGAGCAGCAGGTGCAGAATCGGCTAAAGAACAACCTGCATTTAAATCTGGCAACAATACTTTTTTGGTTGGATTTAAAATTTTAGCAGTTTCTGCCATAAAATGCACGCCAGCAAAAACAATAATATCAGCTGTTGTGCTTTGTGCTTTTTGTGCCAAGCCTAAACTATCACCAATATAATCTGCCACATCTTGAATATCTGGCTCTTGATAATAATGAGCCAAAACAATTGCATTCTTTTCTTTTTTCAATTTTTCGATGCTTGCAAATAAATCAATATTGGCATCAACATCTATATTTAAAAAACCGTTTTCTTCAATTGCTATTTTTGCTTGTTCAATGTTCATAACTACCGTAATATATTTATAATAATACCTTATTTATATAACCCAATACTACTATTACAACTGTGGATATCGGGATAACTTACTTACTAACAGACATCAAAGTTAATTACCTAAGCATTATACACTTCAATTCACAAATAATTCACACCGTGAAACATTTATAAATACCATATTTCTAGTGTTTATAAACAAACGTGTACAACACTAAGTAAGTTTATTCACAAACACTATTCACACATTATTAATGGTGGATTAACAAGGATAAAAAAGCATAAATACTTTTTGCTTAAACTTTTCTGTACCATTTCAAAATTTACTTTCCCTGTTTCTATCCACTTTAAAAAACAAAAAAAGAGCGTTTATTCACTATGTTACCAAATTATTAACAACAAGATTGTGAATAATTTTAATCCTTGTTTTTCAGATAAATTAGTTGCACCTTTTTTATATCATTTCAAAAAGCAAAGACTATAAAACAAATAGCTGTATAATTGTTTTTTCCACAATTTGTTCAAAACTATTATTCCCCTATTTTTGCCATCCTTAATTTTTTTATACTAATCAATAATTATACTTATGTCTGTTATTCAGAGTATTCGTGACAAAGGTGCATGGATTATTACGTTTATCATTGCCCTAGCCTTGCTTGCTTTTATTTTACAAGATTCTTCATTTAGTAGAGGTGGTGGATTTTCATCTACAACTACTGTTGGTAAAGTAAATGGTGTAACTATTTCTCGTGCCGATTTTGAAGCTAAATTAGATTTTATTCAAAAAATGTATGGCCAACAAGCAGGAAATAGAGAACAATTAATTGCGGGTGTTTGGCAACAAGAAGTAGATCAAATAATAATGACTCAAGAATATGAGAAATTAGGATTAAAAGTAACTGCTAAAGAATTAAGTGATGTTTTATTCGATCCTCAAAATTCACCTTTAAAAAGAGAATTTACCGATCAACAAACTGGTCAATTTAAAGTAGAAGAAGCAAAAGCTGCATTTGCACAAATTAAAAAAAGCAAAAATGCAGAGCAAATTAAAATGATTGAAGAGGCTTACATTAATCCAACTATTCAACAAACACTTCGTACAAAATACAATAACTTATTACAACAATCTGCTTATGTACCAAAATGGTTGGTAGAAAAAACACAAGCAGATAACAATGCTGTGGCTTCTATTTCTTTTGTGGCTGTTCCATATGCAACAATAGTAGACTCTACAGTAAAAGTTAGCGATGATGAAATTTTAGCTTACGCAAAAAAACACCATAAAGAATACGATAAAGAAGAAGAATCAAGAACTATTAACTATGTTTCTTTCGATGCTACCGCATCGGCTAATGATAGTTCCAATACTTTAAATACGATTAAAACATTAAAAGCAGATTTTGCAGCAACAACCGATGTAAAATCATATTTAGGAAAAGTTGGTTCTGAAATAGAATTTTATGATAGCTATTTTAGTAAAACTAAATTGCAACAAGCCAATAAAGATTCAATTACAAAATTAGCAGTTGGTCAAACTTTTGGTCCTTATTTAGATGCCAATAATTATGTAATTGCTAAAATGGTAGGAATAAAACAATGGCCAGATAGTGTAAAAGTTCGTCACATTTTAGTTGCAACAGCAGACCCAAGAAGCGGACAAGTTTTAAAGCAAGATAGTGTTGGAAAAAAACAAATCGACAGTATTGAAGCGGCAATTGCAGGTGGTGCAAATTTTGAAGCTTTGTGTTTGCAATATTCAGACGATCCTGGTAGTAAAAATAAAGGTGGTGTTTATGATTATTTTCCACAAGGACAAATGGTTCCATCATTCAATGATTTTGTATTTGACAAATCTGTAGGAACAAAAGGTGTGGTAAAAACAGATTATGGTTACCACTATATAGAAATTTTAGGTCAAAAAAATGTACAACCTGCTTATAAAATTGCCTATTTAGCAAAACCAATTATTGCAAGCACCGAAACAGTAAGTGCAGCAAGTACGGCAGCGGCACAATTTGCAGCTACATCAAAAAATCAAAAAGCTTTTGAAGAAAATGCTTTAAAACAAAATAAGTCTATTTTACCTTCAGGAGAATTAAAAGCCAATGATAACTCAGTAACTGGTTTAGGTGAATCAAGACAATTGGTAAGATGGGTGTACGAAAAAAGTGCAGGTGATGTTTCTGAACCAATAGAAATTGGTGATAAATATGTGGTAGCAATTGTTACAAGTATTTCAAAACCAGGATTACCAGCCGTTTCCGTTTTAAGACCTCAAGTTGAAAATATTGTTCGTAACGAGAAAAAAGCGAAACAAATTATTGATACCAAATTCAAAGGAACTACATTAGAAGTAATAGCAACAAGTGCAGCAACCACTGTACAAAAAGCAGATAGCCTAATATTTACCAATGCATTTATACCAGGTGCAGGAATGGAAACAAAAGTGGTAGGTGCAGCGTTTAATAAAGATTTAAAAGGAAAAGTAAGCTCACCAATTGCAGGTACATCTGGCGTTTATGCAATAAGAGTAGAAAATATTGGAGCAAAAGTGGGTGTTGTAGATGCAGAATCTACCAAACAATCATTATTGCAAAATATTAAAATGGCTATGTATAGAGGAAACGATGCTTTAAAGAAAGCAGCAAGCATTACAGATAATAGAAGTAAAATATACTAGTTAACTAATAAGTTCAAAGCTTAAAAAATCCAGACCAATTTTGGTCTGGATTTTTTGTTTTCTTAAACCGAAAACAAACCACTTGGTATAATTGTAGTTTTACACATTGATTGTGAACAAGAATAAGAATTGAATTATGCAAGAAACAATTGTAAATAAGGTAGCAGAAAGTGGCATTATAACACTCGATTTAGAAGCATTTTACCCAAAAGGAGAAATTGTAGTTTTCGATTTAAAAGAATACCTCTTTATGGGACTAATTTTAAAAGAAAAAGATTTTAGAGCTGCTTTACAAACTACCGATTGGACAAAATATACTGATAAATATGTAGCCATTACTTGTACAGCAGATGCTATAATACCAATGTGGGCAAATATGTTGATAGCTAGTTATTTGCAACCAGTAGCAAAAGACATCGCTTTTGGAAATGAACAACAGTTGATTACAAATGTGATTGTAAAACAATTGGCACAAATCAATACAGAAGAATATGAAGATAAAAGAGTAGTGGTAAAAGGATGTGGAGAAATTGCAATACCTGAAACAGCTTATGTAGAAATTACTCAAAAATTACGACCAGTTGCTAAAAGTATTATGTATGGAGAACCATGTAGCACTGTACCTATTTATAAAAAGCCAATCACAAAAAATATATCTTAAAAACAAAAAAGCTACAGGTTTTTATCTGTAGCTTTTTTTAATGTTAAAACACACTCAAAAAAACTTATTCTGCTTCTGCAACTACTTCCTTCACCTCAGGAATCATTCTTTTCATCATACCTTCAATACCTGCTTTTAAAGTAATCATGCTGCTTGGACAACCACTACAACTACCTTGCAACATTAGATTTACAGTACCTTCATTGTAACTTTTAAATTGTATTGCACCACCATCCATTTCAACAGCTGGTTTTACATAATTTTCTAATAATTCTTTCACACGTTTTACAATATCATCATCATCGGCACTAACAGTGTTAGTAGCTTCAGGTTTAATATTGGCAACTTCATCTTCATTTACAACTACACCACCATTTTCTAAATAATCTTTCAAAAATTGTTTAATAGTTGGTATCACATCTTGCCAATCTTCTGTATTCGAAGTTTTGGTAAGCGTAATAAAATTACTAGCTATAAAAACGCTTTTTATAAACGGAAAACTAAATAATTCTTTCGCTAAAGGAGATGGGCTAGCCAAACTTTCATCTGCAAAATCAATGCTTTTTCCAGGATACAATAATTTGTTTGCTACAAATTTCATTGTTTCTGGATTGGGTGTCATTTCTGTATAAATACTAATGATTGGATTACCTGTTTTTATCATAACCAAAATTTTCAATTGTAAAAATAAGAAATGGCAATTTGTAAATATGCAATCGAAGCCGTCAAATTTCAATTAGCGGCGTTTAATTTCGTTAATCGAAAAATGATGAATTTTATAAAATCCATTCAATTTCACCAAAATGAAACGATTCTTGAGGACCATTTTTTACCAATAATGCTCCTAAATTGTTTACGCCAACAATTTCACATGTAAAACGTGCACTCCCTTTTTTTAGCTGCACCAATTGGTTTTTTTTAAATAAAATGTGGTTGTAAAAAGCAAGTTGTTCGCTGTGTTTGCCTTGAAGTAATTCGTTAAATCTACGATCTAAGCAAAGGCAAAGTTCTTTAGCCAACGAAACGGAGTTGAAATGTTTTCCAGTAATTTGTTTGAGCGAAACAGGCTTTTTTGCAAATACATCAAATTCGGTTTGGTTAATGTTGATGCCAATTCCTGCAATACAATATTTCCAATCGTTGCCACGAACAATGTTTTCAATCAATATTCCTCCTGCCTTTCTGTCACGCCAATAAATATCATTGGGCCATTTTATACTCGTTTCTTCGCCTGCAAAAGCATTAAAAAAATCGTAGCAAGCAGTAGCTACACAAACACTCATGTAAAACTGCTGGTGAATTGATAAAAAGCTACAATCGATAACACAAGAAACAATAATATTATCACCTGCATTCGATAGCCAAGTTTTACCATGTTGCCCTTTTCCTGCAGTTTGTTCATGGGCAAAAAAGGCAGCACCATGAGCAGCCAAATTAGCTTGAACCTTGTCAATGGCATAACTATTGGTACTATCTACTACGTTTAATTCTATAAAATTACTTCCGATTGTAGAAAATGACTGCTGAGCGGTTATAGGTAACAAAGAAGTGTTATTTTTGAGAATCAAAGTTAAGAGTCAATTTTCTGAGCAACGAAAAATCTCTTATATTTAGCAAAAGGCAAAAAATTATTTCACCTTAATTCCGTTATTGTTGGCAACGCTCTCTGTATTAGAAAATCGCACCAAAAGCAATGTAAAACTTGCTAAAAATTCAAAATTATTCAAAACCATTATTAGTGCTATCCAAGATAAAAAAGGGGAACAAATAGTGAGTTTAGATTTACGAAAAGTTCCTGAAGCGGTTGCAGATTTTTTTGTAATCTGTCAAGCTTCTTCTACCACACAAGTAAAGGCAATTGCAGATTATGTAGAACATCAAGTAAAAGAAATTTGCAACAAACAGCCGTATAAAAACGAAGGAAAATCAACAGCACAATGGGTGTTGGTAGACTATATAAACATTGTAATTCATGTAATGCATCCTGATGCAAGAAAGTTTTACAAAATAGAAGATATGTGGAATGATGCACCTATACAAGGGCATGATTTATAGCAACTTTTAACAAAATAAAATTGAACATTTAGTTATCAAAAGCATTATTAATAGTATTTAGCAAGTAATTATTTTATGGCACAAGACGATAAACAACCTAATAAATTTCCGTTTACCAATTCTGGCGACGAAAAACCTCCAAGAAAATCTCCTAAATTTAATATTTACTGGATTTATGCAATCATATTTTTAGCATTGATTGGTTCTACATTCTTTAGCAATTTTAGACCAGATGTTGCACAAATAACAGAACGAGAATTTAAAAATGAAATTCTTGCAAAAGGTGATGTAGACAAAGTTGTATTTATTAAAAACAAAGAAGTTGTTCGTGTTTTTATAAAAGCAGATAGTATTGCTAAAGACTACTATTTAAAAAAGTTTAGAATAAAATTAGATGCCGCTAAAGTAAAAGGTGCTCCATTATTCGAATTTAAAGTTGCAGAAGCAAAAATATTTTACGACGATTTAGATAAATTCTACGATGCAAACCCTACACTTCAAAGAATTTCGGTTGAAGTAGATTCTGATCCAGACTGGTATGGACCAACATCTACCATAGTTTCTATTCTAATATTTGTAGGATTATGGGTTTTGTTAATGCGTAAAATGGGTGGTGCTGGCCCAGGTGGTGGAGGTCCAGGAGGTATTTTCAATATTGGAAAATCAAAAGCTACTTTATTTGAAAAAGGAACCAAAGTAAACATCAATTTTGGCGATGTTGCAGGTTTAGATGAAGCCAAAGTAGAGGTAATGGAAATTGTAGATTTTTTAAAAAATCCAAAAAAATATACTGCTTTAGGTGGAAAAATTCCAAAAGGTGCATTGTTGGTTGGCCCTCCAGGAACAGGTAAAACATTATTAGCTAAGGCAATGGCTGGTGAAGCTCAGGTTCCATTCTTTAGTTTAAGCGGTAGCGATTTTGTAGAAATGTTTGTGGGTGTTGGTGCAAGCCGTGTAAGAGACTTATTTAAACAAGCAAGAGAAAAAGCACCATGTGTAATTTTTATTGATGAAATAGATGCAATTGGTAGAGCAAGAGGTAAAAATGTGATGATGAGCAATGATGAAAGAGAAAATACCCTTAACCAATTATTGGTTGAAATGGATGGTTTTGGTGGAGATACTGGTATCATAATTTTAGCAGCAACCAATAGACCAGATGTATTAGATAGTGCTTTGTTAAGACCAGGACGTTTTGATAGACAAATTAGTATAGACAAACCAGATGTAAAAGGTAGAGAGGCCATTTTTAAAGTGCATTTAACCCCAATAAAAGTTTCTGAAAAATTAGATGTATATAAACTAGCAGAACAAACGCCAGGTTTTGCAGGTGCAGATATTGCCAATGTTTGTAACGAAGCCGCATTAATAGCAGCAAGAAAAAACAAACAAGCTGTAGAAATGATTGATTTTCAAGATGCCATTGATAGAGTAATTGGTGGTTTAGAAAAGAAAAACAAAATCATTGCTCCACATGAAAAAGAAATTATTGCTTATCATGAGGCTGGACATGCTATTTGTGGATGGTTTTTAGAACATGCGTATCCATTATTAAAAGTTACCATTGTTCCAAGAGGTACAGCAGCACTTGGTTATGCACAATACACACCTACAGAACAATATTTATACAATACCGATCAATTAATGGATCAAATTTGTATGACATTAGGTGGAAGAGCTAGTGAACAAATTTTCTTCGGAAAAATTTCTACAGGTGCTAGCAACGATTTACAACAAATTACCAGAATGGCTTATGGTATGGTTACCGCTTATGGCATGAGTGAAAAAATTGGTAATGTAAGTTTTTACGATCCAACAACAGAAAATTCATTCACCAAACCATTTAGTGAAGGAACAGGTAAAATAATTGATGAAGAAGTAAAAGCCATTATTGATAAAGCGTACACACTTACTTTAGCATTGCTAACCGAGAAAAAAGCAGAAGTAGAAATATTGGCTAAAGAATTATTATCAAAAGAGGTATTACACAAAAGTGATGTAGAAACATTGATTGGTAAAAGACCTTTTGAAGATAAAAAAATATTAGAAGCATCTGAACCAGAAGTGGTAATCGCTCCACCAGAATCTACAATTGTACCTTAATATATTTGAATGTAGCAAAAACAGTTGCTAGCAGCATATGAGTAATGCAAGAGAAAACATATTAAGCAAAATAAGACAGGCATTGGTAAATCCAGTGCCTGTTCCTTTTGCAGGTGGAAATACCAGCGACCAAGTATTTCAACCATCAACCCAAGAATTAGAAATTGAATTTGCCGAAAATTTTACCAAATTACAAGGTAAATTTTTGTTTTGTACAAATATAAATGAAGCTGTTGCCAATTTGCTTGCTTTAACCGAAGCCAAACAATGGAAAAATATGTATTGTGTAGAACAAAAATTGCTACAGCAACTTCATCAAGCAGGTTTTAATAACTGTACAGCAACAAACCTAAACACTTGTGATGCATCTATCACTACTTGTGAATTATTGGTTGCAAGAACAGGTAGCATGATACTTTCATCGGCACAAGAAAGCGGCAGAACAACAAGCGTTTACGCACCTGTTCATATTTGCATAGCCTTTACTAGTCAACTTGTTTATGATTTAAAACAAGGATTACAAATGCTAAAAACAAAATACACCAACAATTTACCATCATTAATAACCTTGGCTACAGGTCCTAGTAGAACAGCCGATATAGAAAAAACATTAGTTGTGGGTGTACATGGACCAAAAGAAGTATTTTGCTTTTTAATTGATGGATAACCTTTTACCTTACTTACGTACAAAAGCATGAACACTACAATTGCTAACGATAAAAAAATTTATTTTTTATCAGACTTTCATTTAGGAGCACCAGACTACGAAAAAAGTAAGCAACGAGAAAAGAAAATAGTTCATTTTTTAAATACCATTCAACCAACCGTTCAAGAATTATTTATAGTAGGAGACATGTTCGATTTTTGGTACGAATACAAAACAGCAGTACCAAAAGGATATACCAGAATTTTAGGAAAACTAGCCGAATTTACTGACGCAGGTATTCCAGTTCATTTTTTTGTGGGTAATCATGATATGTGGATGAGTGGTTATTTTGAAAAAGAACTCAATATTCCTGTTTATTTTCATCCCAAAACATTTCAATACAATGGAAAACAATTTTATATTGGTCATGGTGATGGTTTAGGGCCAGGCGATAATGGATATAAATTTTTGAAAAAAGTATTTCGAAATCCAATTTGCCATTGGTTGTTTGGAATTATTCATCCAAATATTGGAATAGGTGTTGCCAATTATTTTAGCCGAGAAAGCAGAAAAAAAACAGGCATGAAAGATGAAGTGTTTATGGGTGAAGATAAAGAATGGCTAATGATTTATAGTAGAGAAATTCTACAACAACAGCACTTCGATTTCTTTGTTTTTGGACACAGACATTTGCCCCTGAACTTACAACTTGCACCCAATAGTAAATACATTAATTTAGGTGATTGGATTATTAATTTTACCTATGCCACTTTCGATGGCAATAATATGGAACTACACAAATGGCAAGAATAATTGTTTTTTTAAGCATCTGTTTAATTTGTAAAACGCTACCAATAAAGGCTAGCTATTTTACAGACACCACTCAAATACAGTTGCAACTTATTAAAACAATTGAAGGAAAATATTCGAATTTTTACATCGATAATTTAGGCAATCTTTTTTTGGTAACGCCAACACAACAAATTAAAAAGTACAGTATTAATTTAGATAGCGTTGGCATTTTTAACGATGTAAAAAGATTTGGAAACATGGATTTATTAGATGTTTCCAACCCATTAAAAGTATTGGTGTACTATAAAAACTTTGCCAATATTATTGTACTTGATAGGCAATTAAATAGTAGAAATACAATTTATTTACGCCAACAAAATTTGTTTCAGGTAAGTACCATTGCTCAAAGCTATGATAACAATATTTGGATTTTTGATGAGGTAAATTATAGACTTAAAAAAATAGACGAAACAGGTAAACTTTTGTTCGAATCTGCTGATTTTAGATTTGTTTTCAATAATCAAACTGTTGCTCCAAATACAATTATTGACAATAACGGTTTTTTGTATTTGTATCATCCCACACAAGGATTTATGGTGTTTGATTATTATGGAGCTTTTAAAACACAATATCCTTTATACAATTGGCAACATGTGCAAGTTGTAGACAATTGGTTATTGGGAAATGACGACAAATATTTTTACAGATACCAAAGTAAACAACAACAATTTAATGTTTTAAAGCCCAACATTAGTTTAAGTAATATTCAAAAGATAGCATGGCTTCAAAAAAATTGTTATATGCTTACAGCAAAAGGCTTATTGATATACAAGCTGTTGTAAATTGCAGCCATGTTTACATTTTTGCAAAAAGAATTTTTTAATAATACTGTCGAAACGTATTTGTATGTATTATTTGCTGTGTTGCTTTCTATTTTCTTAAAACGGTTTTTATCGAGATATTTTGCCTCACTCTTGTACAGATTGGTGGCAAAAACCGGAAAATCGGTTCACAAAAAAGCATTTGTAGATTTAATTATTCCACCGCTAGAAATATTTTTATTACTCTTTATTTCGTTTGTAGCCTTAGAAAAATTAAACTATCCACAAAAGTTCAATATAAAAATTTATCGAGCTCATTTATTTGAAATAATTGATGCAATAGCCAACATGGCATTAATTATTGTATTTATTTGGTTGTGCTTACGAATCATTGATTTTGTTGCTTTGATATTGGAAGAAAAAGCTAGCCAAACCAAAGACCAAACAGATAATCAACTTATTATTTTTTTTAAAGACTTTTTTAAAGCAATATTAATTATTGTAGGCGTGTTATTGGTATTGCGTTTTGCATTTAATAGAGATGTTGGCAATTTAATTACAGGCTTAAGCATTGCAGGTGCAGCCATTGCATTGGCTACAAAAGAAAGTTTAGAAAACCTAATTGCATCGTTCATTATATTTTTCGATAAACCATTTTCTGTTGGAGATACTGTAAAGCTTAACAGCTTTAGCGGCTCTATCGAAAAAATTGGATTAAGAAGTACAAGAATAAGAACCGATGAAAAAACATTTATTTCTGTACCCAATAAGCAAATGGTAGATAGTATTGTAGACAATATTAGTTTACGCACACAACGAAAAGGCTTAATACACTTAGAAATAGAATTATCAACAAAAGCACACGAAATACAAACATTAATAACCGACATTCAAAAACTACTAGAACAAAAGCCAGATATTGAAAGCAGTACGGTTTTGTTAAAAGAAACGGGTAAAAACGCACACATTATTGAGGCAGATTATTTTACCAATATGTCACAATCTATCAACGATTTTAACGAATTAAAACAGCAAATAAACTTAGAGGTAATTGCTTTGTTAGAAACCAAAAGCATCAACTTTGCATCAGAAAGCAAAGAAATTGTAATTACTACCAAATAAAAAAAACATGTCTGTAATAGATATTCAAAGCATTGTACCCATAGAAATTGTAACTGGTTATTTTGCAAAGTTTGTACACACAAAAGAAATGACCATTAATTTCTTAGATGTAACAGCAGGAAGCACCATTCCTTTGCACCAACATGTACATGAACAAGTAAGTTTGGTAATTGAGGGAAATTTTACAATGATGATGAATGGAGAAAAACATGAATTAATACCAGGAAAAGTATTGGTAATTCCATCGAATGTGCCACATGAAGGAATTGCAAATACCAATTGCAAACTCATGGATATTTTTTGCCCTGTTAGAGAAGATTATTTAGCAAAATCATTAGCAATTAGTCAATAAAAAAACGGCGTAATTTTTTACGCCGTTTTTTATGTTTATTCAATTCAAAACTATCTTGGAGGAATATTCAATGGAATATTGCGTTTAAGCATTTCATTTTTATTGGCAATTGCCCAAGCCGTATTAAAAATAAAACGAACTCTCTTTTCCATTAATTCAAAGTTTATTTTTTCAACCGTATCTGTTGCTCTATGATAATCTGCATGAACACCATCAAAGTAAAAAATAATAGGAACGCCCATTTTTGCAAAATTGTAATGATCGCTTCTATAATAAAAACGGTTCGGATCGTTTAAATCGTTAAACCTTCTATCTAACTCCATTTTAGCAGTAAGGTTTACACTATCTGTAATCGGTGCTAAATCGGTGCTAATTTTATCGTCTCCAATTACATATACATAATTACTTGTATCGCCTTTATATTTTGGATCTGTTCTTCCAACCATATCTGTATTTAGGTTAACGGTTGTTTTTGCCAACGGAAACAATGGATTTTCAACATAATATTGAGAACCCCATAAACCTTTTTCTTCACCACTTACCGTCATAAATACGATGCTACGTCTTGGTCCTTTCCCTTTTTTCTTAGCGGCTACAAATGCTTCTGCCATTTCAATAACACTAACTGTTCCACTTCCATCATCATCAGCACCATAATAAATAATGCTATCTCTTTTACCTAAATGATCGTAGTGTGCTGTTAGCACAACGTATTCATCTTTTTTATCTGTGCCCTCTAATAAACCACAGACATTACTGCTTTCTAATTCGTTGGTAAATTTGGTTAATACTACTTTGGTTTCGGCAAAATAGGTGGTTTTTAAAACATCTTTCCAGGCATCCATAGGTACGGTGCTTGTTCTTCCAATAAGTGCAGAAGCTACTTCTTCAGAAATTGTGCCCATAAAAAAGTTGCTAGCATCGGGCTTTTTTAAATACATATTTCCTTTTACAGCAGTAGGAATTTTTCTTGGAAAATCTTTTGTAATTACCAACAAACCTGCAGCACCTTTACTTCTTAAATAATTCATTTTAGTAAGTGTAGCATTGGCTCCACCCATTCTTGGATTGGCATTTGGAGAAGGTTTATATTCTTTAGGAGCACCTTCAATTACCACTACAACTTTTCCTTTCACATCTAATCCTGCAAAATCATTTAAATTGGCTTTTTCATCTACCAAACCATATCCTGCAAAAACGATGTTTTGAATGGTAATATTGATAGAATTACTTGCTTGTAATTGAAAATTAAAATCTTTATCCCAAACAAAAGATTTTCCATTTACAGATAATTTTTTCTCTATCAAATCATCTTGATAAACAGGATATTGTTGTTGATAGCTTTCGCCATTAGCTGGTTTTAGTCCTAGTTTTTTAAACTGTTGTTCAATATAAGCAGCAGCTTTTTTTTGACCCGGGGTTGCTGTTTCTCTTCCCTCCATTTCTGCACTTGCAACAATGGTTAATTTTTGTTTTAATTCTTTACCAGTTATGGTGTTAGAAAATGCAGCAGCATCTTCACTTTTTTGAGCATTTACAACCATTATCGATACAAAAATGGGTGTAAGCAGCAGCAGCTTTTTTTTCATGCATGTGTGTTTTTAAGCGTTCTTAAATTCATTGGTTTTTTACCAAGCCGAAACGAAAGATAGTGAGTTGCAATTGTTTATAAACGCAATTATTGGATGAATGGAATAAAAAATACCATTTTGTAATGAACGCCCTCATCTATAAAAAAATTCATTACCTTGTATTGTTCATGTTTTTTCATTTTTCAACCAATTCTTTTTGTACATTTATTTTATGGTAACAATAGCATTTTACAACTTAAAAGGCGGTGTTGGCAAAACAGCCTCATCTATTAACCTAGCTTATTTAGCAGCAGCAGGTGGTTATAAAACATTGTTATGGGATGTTGATCCACAGGGCTCATCCTCTTTTTTTTTAGGTGCTACAGCCACCACAAAAAATGAAGCGAAAAAGCTCATTAACAACGAAATAGATTTGGCATCTACTATTCAACCATCGGCTTATGAAAATTTGTTTGTAATTCCATCTGATTTATCGGCAAGAAATGCAGATGTATTGTTGAATGATTTAAAACAATCGAAAAAACGTTTTGCAGCTTTATTGTCGCCATTAAAAAAAGAATACGATTTAATAATTATTGATTGTCCACCAGGTATTTCATTAATACATGATAATATTTTTCAAGCAGCCGATTGGGTTTTAATGCCCAATATTCCAACCACACTTTCTATCCGATCATACGAAACAGTAACAGGTTATTTCGATGAAAACAAATTAGATAAAAGCAAAATAAAATGCTTTTTTAGTATGGTAGATCATCGAAAAAATTTGCACCACGAAACCATGGCTAGTTTTTATAAAGACAAAGTATTTTTTAAAAATTACATTCCTTATTTAAGCGATGTTGAAAAAATGGGCGTACATGAAGCCCCATTAGAAACTTATGCAGCAGGAAGTTATGCAGCACAATGCTATAAAGAATTGTGGAAAGAAATAAAGAAAACTTGCTTGTAAAAAAAGCGTTGTTGTTAAATAAATTTACCTAAACTACCCTACTACTAAACATGCACAAATACACCACATCTTGGTATAGTCCATCTTTAAATAAAGAAATGCCCATTGCTACTTATGGTTATTTTGGATTTTGTTTGTTATTAATACCCACAGCAGCAGCAGATTATTTAGAATACGAACGCTTTCAACTAATTCAAGCTTTAGAGCCCTATATAAATGCAGGAAAACTTAAGGTTTATAGTATTGATAGCATGAACAAAGAAAGTTGGATGAATAATGAAATGATTCCAGCACATAAAGCAATACGGCACAATCAATTTAATCAATATGTGTATGAAGAAGTAATTCCATACATCAGAAATCAATCTGGTCAAAACACATTTGTATATACTTGTGGTGCTTCTTTCGGTGCATTACATGCTATGAATTTATTTTTAAAACGACCAGACATGATTAATGGCGTAATTAGTATGAGTGGTGTGTATAACTTAGCAGAATATACCAAAGGTTTTTGGGACGATCAGGTTTATTTAAATAGTCCGTTTCATTATATTCCCAATTTAACCGATAGTTGGTATATCGAAAAAATAAAAGCCAGTCATCATATTCATATTTATACAGGAAGTGGCGATCATGAAGATCCAGAAGCCAATAGAAAATTTTCTCAAATATTGTGGGATAAAGGCATTTGGCACGACTTAAGCGTTTGGGGCAACGATGTAAAACACGATTGGCCAACATGGCGTAAAATGTTACCTTTTATTATTGAGAATAAGTTTTAGAAAAAAGTTTATTATATAATGCCCTTTACAAAACAAAGGGCATTGTTGTGTACATACAATAAATAACATTTAACATGGCTGCACCGAATAAAAACGAATTATTCCCATTACCACATTACAATAGATTGTGTTTCTTAAAAAACAAAATTCAAAATCCCAACATTATTGTTGGAGATTATACTTATTACGATGATTTTGAAGATGTAAATAATTTCGAAAAAAACGTAAAATACCATTTCGATTTTATAGGCGATAAACTAATCATTGGTAAGTTTTGTATGATAGCATCGAATGTTCAATTTATAATGAATGGTGCTAATCATCTAACAAATGCGGTAAGCACTTACCCTTTTGCCATTTTTGGCAATGATTGGAAACATGCTATGGATGGAAAAACATATCCAAACAAACAAGATACAATTATAGGTAACGATGTTTGGATAGGTTATAATGCTACCATTATGCCAGGTATAAAAATAGGTGATGGAGCTATTATAGCAACCAATGCTACAGTTACAAAAAATGTAGAACCATACAGTATTGTTGCTGGAAATCCTGCTACTTGTATTCGAAAAAGATTTTCTGATGCCGATATAGAATGGTTATTACAACTACAATGGTGGAATTGGGAAGAAGAAAAAATTTCCAAATATGTGCATTTATTAACCGATCAAAATGTACAAAATTTAAAACTTGCAGTTGAACAAAACCTGATATAAATAGTTAAAATTGAATTATATCTCCAAGAGAAAAACCAAAAAACAGTTAATTCGTAACCAAACAATACATTTATACAGATTGTAACTTAATATTACACACAATTTTTTCTCATTGAATACACTTGTACGCAAAATTTGCTGTTCTATTGTACTGCTAACTGTTTTTTTTACAGTAAAAGCCCAGCAATTTGTAACCGTTAGTGGCACTGTATACGATGTAACTGCAAGAAACCCCTTAGAAGCTGTGGCTGTTCTTAGTACATCTGGAAGAGGCACCATTACCGATTCTTTAGGTAGATATAGCCTTACTGTTTTAGCAAAAGATTCTATTTGGTTTTCACTGATTAATAAATCTACAAGAAAATATGCTGTTGATACCATTACCAACTTAAGCGGTTTTGATGTAAGCGTTCACGTAAAAGCTGCAGAATTGCCAACGGTAACAGTAAGAAATAGCAATTACAGACAAGATTCTATTCAAAACAGAAAAGATTACCAGAAATACTTCGATTTTCAAAAACCTGGCATAAAACTCAGTAGGTCTAACACCTTTAATCCTTCAGGTGGTGTAACAGTAGGTTTAGATTTAAACGAGTTTATAAATATGTTTCGTTTTCGTAGAAACAGAAATTTACAATTTTTACAAGATCGACTCATTCAGCAAGAACACGATAAATACATCAACTTTAGATTTAATAAAGTATTTGTAAAAAAAATTACAAAATTGCAAAGTCCAGAATTGGATAGTTTTATGAAATATTATAGACCCGATTATGAATTCTTAACATCGGTAAACGAATTAGAATTGGGCGTATATATTCAAGAATGTTTTAAAATGTATAAATCTAAGCGTTATAAAGGAAGTTTAAGACGGAGAGATGATTAAACAATTCTTTTCACCGAATAAAATACTGAATAATAGCTTTAATTAATACATTCGTAAAGAAAATAATAAGATAAATTTATGAAAAGATTTTTTCTGTTGTTAGTAAGTTGTAGCATAGTACAAATGGCATTTTCGCAACGAATAGATTCTACAATGGGTAAATATGCAGAAGAGTATCAACAAGAAAAAATTCATATTCATTTCGATAAAACCATTTATAACAGAGGAGAAACCATTTGGTACAAATCGTACTTAGTTGCAGGAATTGAACCATCTTTTTACAGTAAAAACTTTTATGTAGATTGGTTTGATGATAAAGGAAAACTTTTAAAACACACCATGGCTCCCATTTTTGAGGCAAGTGCAAGGGGGCAATTTGAAATTCCTGAAAATTACACAGGAAAAATGTTACATGCAAAAGCCTACACACAATGGATGTTGAATTTTGATACTGCATTTTTATTTCATAAAGATATTCAGGTAGATCAAACGATTCCATATACTCCACCCAAAACAGCAAACGCCAAAACAAGCACTGCAACCAATACAACAGATAATTCAACTACAAAAACATCGGCAGCAGATAATGAAATAAAAGCTACGATACAGTTTTTTCCAGAAGGAGGTGAAATGGTGGTTGGTGTAAGTAAACGAGTAGCCTTTTTAGCCAATAATCAATATGGTTTACCAGTAAAAGTTTCAGGAGCCATAAAGAACAGTAAAGATGAATTAATAGATTCTTTTATTACCGAACACAACGGTATGGGTAGTGTATTTATAGAACCTGCAATAAACGAAAAGTATACAGCTTTTTGGACCGATGAGTATGGAAAACAACACACCGATACTTTACCAATTGCCAAAAACAATACAGTTGCACTACAAGTACAATTACTGAAAGGAAAAGCCTTATTTTTTGTAAATAGAACAAGTGAAATTTCTGAAACCAGTAAAATGGTGTATGTAATAGCACACATGCATCAACACCAAGTGTACAAATCTCGAATTAATCTTTCTGAAAAAATGGCAACAATTGGTGAAATTCCTACAAAAGATTTACCAACAGGTGTTTTACAAATTACTATGTTCGATGTAAATTATGTTCCCATTGCAGAACGTGTTGTTTTTGTAAACAATTATCAATTTTTGTTTACGCCAGAAATAAGAGTTACCAAAAAATCGATAGATAAACGAGGAAAAAATACCATTGAAATAGAAACCAAAGATTCTGCATTTACCAATATGTCGGTTTCCATAACAGACGCCTCTTTATTAAATAATAGCAATAGCAATATTGTTTCTAGTTTACTTTTAAGTGCCGATGTAAAAGGATATATTCACAATCCTGCTTACTATTTTTCTAGCAAAGCCGATTCGGTACAACAACATTTAGACTTGGTGATGCTTACACACGGGTGGAGACGTTTTAAATGGAAAGAAGTAACTGCTGGTCAATTACCATTTATTACCCAACCAAAAGAAACCGATTATTTACAATTAAAAGGTACTATTTATGGCAATGCTTATGCAAAATCTAAACCCAACCAAACGATAATTTTGTTTTTACAAGCAAAAGATAGCAGTAAACAAACGATGTTTTTACCCGTAGACAGGATGGGAAATTTTGCTCAAAAAGGCATTATGTTTTACGATACTATTAAAATATTTTATCAATTAAGCGGTGAAAAATCATTAACCGATAGGGTAGAAGTTCGTTTTCAAAATGGTTTATTGCAAGCACCATTAAAAATATATGGAAGCAATTACACCAGTCCGTTTTTATTACCCTACACAGGAAAAGACAGTACATTATTAGAGAGAAGTAAATTTTTCTTTAATGAAAAAGAAAAAGTAGCCAAACGTTTAGCAGCAGCACAATTAGATGAAGTAACCGTAAAAACAAGGGTAAAATCAAAAACAGAAGTACTAGACGAAAAATATGCAAGTGGCATGTTTAGTGGAGGCGATGGGTATCAATTTGATGTTATGAACGATCCTATTGCTCAAGGTGCTTTAGATGTGTTTTCTTATTTGCAAGGAAGAGTAGCTGGATTACAAATTAATAATAGTGGAGGAGAAGTTAGCTTAAGCTGGAGAGGCGGAACTCCTGATGTTTTTTTAGATGAAATGAGAACCGATGTAGATCAATTACGCAATATTTCTATGAACGATGTAGCCTATATAAAAGTATTTCGTCCACCATTTTTTGGAGCTCCAGGAGGAGGAAGTGGTGGTGCAATTGCTGTGTACACAAGAAAAGGTGGCGATACAAAAGCCGCTCCTGGTGCAGGTTTGGCAACACAAATTTTAGCAGGTTATACACCATACAAAGAATTTTACAATCCTAACTACAGCACTACAACATCTACAGTAAACGATGTACGCACAACCTTATATTGGAATCCGTACTTATTAACAGATGGAAAAAATAGAACGGTACAAATAGAGTTTTACAACAACGATATTTCGAATCGTTTTCGCTTAATTATAGAAGGCATCAATAGCGATGGAAAACTAACACGTGTTGAAAAAATAATCGAATAAATAAATCTTCTAAAAATTCATTCTATAAAATTGGCAATCAGTCTATAAGATTGGTTGCCAATGTCCTAATTTTGAGCTTTCTGCAATCAATCAATTAAGGTTAGAATGAACAATAGGCTTCAAGCATTAGCATCACAATTAGAAGGAGAACTTTTTTTCGATAACACCATGCGTATTCTATATGCAACAGACGCTTCAGCATATAGAGAAATGCCGTTAGCCGTTTGCATTCCCAAATCAAAATCAGATTTATTACAACTCATTCAATTTGCCAGAACCGAAAAAACATCGCTAATTCCAAGAACTGCAGGCACATCATTAGCTGGTCAAGTTGTAGGAAATGGAATAATTGTAGATGTATCTAAACATTTTACCCAAATACTAGAATTAAATACCCAAGAAAATTGGGTACGTGTACAACCAGGTGTGGTGAGAGATGAATTAAATATGTTTTTAAAACCACATGGTTTATTTTTTGGTCCAGAAACGTCAACAGCCAATAGAGCTATGATTGGTGGAATGGTGGGTAATAATTCTTGTGGATCCAATTCTGTAGTTTATAGAAGTACAAGAGAACATGTGTTAGAAATAACCGCTTTGTTGAGTGATGGATCTGAAGTGGTTTTCAAATCACTAACCATTGATGAATTTCATCAAAAGTGTGAAGGCAACACATTAGAAGCCAATATTTATAAATCTACTAGAAGCATTCTTAGCAACTACGATAATCAACAAGAAATACGAAAAGAATTTCCTAAAAAAACCATTGAACGTAGAAATACAGGTTATGCTGTAGATGTATTGTTAGATTCTGCACCATTTACAGCTGGTGAAGCCGATTTTAATTTTTGTAAATTAATTGCAGGCTCAGAAGGTACATTGGCACTAATAACAGAGATAAAATTAAATGTAGTTCCACTGCCACCAAAAGAAATTGGATTATTGTGTATTCATTTTAACACTGTAAACGAATCGTTAAGAGCCAATTTAATTGCGTTGAAATACGCACCAAGTGCAAGTGAATTAATAGATCATTATATTCTAGAATGCACAAAAGACAATATTGAACAAAGTAAAAACAGATTTTTTGTGCAAGGCGATCCGGGTGCAATTTTAGTGGTAGAATTTGCAAGAAATACAAGAGAAGAAATTCAAGCAATAGCTACAAAAGTTGAAGCAGAAATGAGGGCTGCTGGTTTGGGTTATCATTTTCCATTATTATTTGGTCAGGACTCTAAAAAAATATGGACACTTAGAAAAGCTGGATTGGGTTTACTAAGTAATTTGCCCGGTGACGAAAAAGCAGTGCCTGTTATTGAAGACACAGCTGTAGATGTAAACGATTTACCCGATTTTATTGAAGATTTTAATAAAATTTTACAACAATACAACTTACATGCAGTGCATTATGCACATGCTGGTTCTGGCGAAATTCACCTTAGACCCATTATTAATTTAAAAACTGTAGAAGGCAATCAACTATTTAGAACGATTGCAGAAGAAATTGCTACGTTGGTAAAAAAATACAAAGGATCGTTAAGTGGAGAACATGGAGACGGACGATTGAGGGGAGAATTTATTGAACAAATGGTGGGCTCAAAAAACTACCAATTACTTAAAAAGGTAAAGCAAACTTGGGATCCTGAAAACATTTTTAATCCCAATAAAATTGTAGATACGCCATCTATGAATTCGATGTTGCGTTACACACCGGGTCAGCAAACGCCTACATTTAATACTGTTTTTCGTTATCATAATCAAGATGTTTTGCAACATGCAGAACAATGTAATGGTTCTGGTGATTGTAGAAAATCGCATCTTTCTGGTGGAACGATGTGTCCATCTTATATGGCTACAAAAAACGAAAAAGACACCACAAGAGCAAGAGCCAATATTTTAAGAGAATTTTTAACCAATTCAAACAAAATCAATCGCTTTAATCATCAAGAAATTTATGAAGTGATGGATTTGTGTTTAAGTTGCAAAGGTTGCAAATCTGAATGTCCATCGAATGTAGATGTGGCAAAATTAAAAGCAGAATTTTTACAACATTATTACGATGCCAATGGAGTTCCATTTAGATCGACTATGATTGCAAATTTTAGTAAATCTGCAAAATTGGGTTCTTTAACACCAAGGTTGTATAACTTTTTTATGACCACACCCTTGTTAAGCAACACCATTAAAAGTGTAGTAGGTTTTGCTAAAGAAAGGTCTATGCCTACACTACATACCATTACATTACAAAAATGGTTTGCTAAAAGAGGCGGCTCTAAAAACGCTGGTAAAAAAGTGTATTTGTTTTGTGATGAATTTACCAATTACAACGATACTACTATTGGTATAAAAGCCATTGAATTATTAGAGAAATTAGGCTATCAAGTAATTATTCCTGAACATACAGAAAGTGGCAGAACTTGGCTTTCTAAAGGATTGTTACGAGCAGCACAAACTATTGCCAATACAAATGTTGGTTTGTTGAAAGATATTATTACAAATGAAACACCACTAATAGGTATTGAACCATCGGCCATATTAACGTTTAGAGATGAATATGTAGATTTGGTAAGTGACGATTTATTACCTGCAGCAAAACAATTGGCAAAAAATGCTTTATTAATAGATGAGTTTATTGCTAGAGAAATAGATTTAGGCAATATTTCAAAAACCAATTTTACAACAGCCAAACGAACCATACAATTGCATGGACATTGTCAGCAAAAATCGGTTTCTTCCGTTGCACCATCGGTTAAAATAATGTCTTTACCAGAAAATTATACGGTAGAAACCATACCATCAGGGTGTTGTGGAATGGCAGGATCTTTTGGCTACGAAAAAGAACATTACGAATTATCGATGAAAATAGGTGAATTGGTATTGTTCCCAACTGTTCGTAAACAAACTGATGATGTAATTATCGCTGCTACAGGTACAAGCTGTCGCCATCAAATAAAAGATGGAACAGGCAAAAAAGCCAAGCATACGATTGAGGTTTTGTATGAAGCGTTGGTGTAAACAATTGAAACAAAAGCAAATCACATGTTTATGTGGTTGCTAAAAATTAAACCGCTGCTAATTTTGCTAATCATGAGCAAAACGAAACGGTTGTATATCTACCTAGTAACATTGAGTATTATGAGTGGCAGCTATTTATATACATCGTTTCTTAAAAAAACAATAAAAGCAAAAACATCCACTCTTCAAAAAGTAGACTTTGGGTGTTCATTTGTTTTAGATAGATATAGTTTATAAAAACAACCAATATAACCTATAACCAACTGCAAAAAAAGCTGCTTCTACAATAGAAAGCAGCTTTTTTATTCGATATAAAAGGTCAATTACATACCCATTTTAAAACCACCTGGCATTTGGTTTTGAAGCATTTCCATCATCATTTTTTGAAAATCTTCATTCGTAATTTTTTTTCCTTTCTTGGGTTCTTTCAATTCTTTTGTATCAACGCTAGTTTTTATATCAACAGCTGTGAATACAGTAGCTCCATTATCTACACTAACTTCTAAAACAGCACCAGGTAAAGATGTATTTGCTTCAGGGCCAACAGCCACTGGTATATTTTCGGCAAACCAAGCTACAACTTCTACCTCTTTTAGTGGTGGCATTTTGGTAGATTTTGTAGAATCTAGTTGTGCATTATTTGCTCCAGAAAAAGTTCTCATAATTGCAACAGGTGCTCCACTCATTGGTTGCATTTTTCTAACCGCTTTTCTACAAGTATATCCTAATATTTGTTTGGTTTCATTGTAAATTTTCCAAGGCAATTTTTTAATTGAATCTGTAACTAAAAAGTTTTTTCCACCCAATTCTGCGCTTTGAACAGACGTGTTGTTGGCAAAGTTTTTATACAAATCCCCACCATCTGAACCACCACCTGCTCTAAATATTACTCGATTTCCACCACCTGGCCCACCAGCAAATGGATCTGGTGCTTCATCATCTGGCAACATTCTGTATAATGAAGTAGAGTCGTTGAAAAATAAAATGTGTTTACTAGTTCTAAACTCAGGAATCATAGCCCTCATTTGCTCGTCGGTAATTCTTTTCCAAACATTAACTTTTCGCTCATAAGTAATAGTTCCCTCCTTAATTTGTGCTTGGCTACTCAATGAAATAACCACCACAATAGCCATCATTATTCTTACTTTCATACAAGTGTTTTTTACTGATTGGTTGATTAATTTTTCAAAAGTAGATGCAGACATTGTTAATGAAAATGGTTGAATCGTTAATTAAGGTTAATGGCTTCAATAATCGGTGAAATAGATAATTACCTTTGCCAAATACAAAAAGTGCATGAAACAATTTCACCTAATAAAACCGTTAATGATTGCAGCAATTCTTTTGCTAGCATTGTTTCAGGGTTATTGGCTTACGAAGTTGTATAAAGATGAATACCATAACTTAAAAAAAACAACCGATGTAATTTTTAGAGAAACATTGTACAAACTACAACGTCAACGATTTGAAAAAGATTCTCAACTTACAGCTAAACCCATTATCGCAAATATTGCCAACAATCAACAACCAAAAGCAACCATTTTTCCTGCTTCAAAAAGCAAAAAAGAAACGGTAGCTTTTTCATCTATCACCATCAATAAAAGTGTGGATTCTGTATCGGGTTTTCGAAGAAAAATAGCCGATAGTTTACAAAAAAGATTAAGTGTTCCTCCTCCAGAATTGTTAGAGGTAATGATGCGTTTTAAAAAACATACTAATGATAGTGACATGATGTTGCTTCGTTTAGATACTTTACAAAACAAAATGATTTCGTTTGCTCAATTTGCAGATAAACCCATTTCTATTTTTGTTCGAAAAAAAGCAAAAGACAGTTCACTTAAAATATTGAATGATAGCAATATCAATATTATCAGTTTTTCTAAAACATTTACAAAAGTTATAGATTCTACAACACCCAATAAAACAGCTCCAAAAATTTCGTTTACAACAGCTAGCAATCAATCCAAAACGGTAGCGTCACCAATTGTAAAATATTTTGCTAATAACAAAACCATTAATGATTCTATACCTGTAAAAACAGTAGATTCTGCATATAAAAATGAATTGGCAAAGGCAAAGTGTAATGTGCCTTGTAAATTAACGTTTAAAGTGTGTGATTCTACTTGTTCTATAACACCCATAGCTGCAAAAGATACAGGCAAAAACTTTGTTACATCTACTGTTTATTTAGGCTTTAATACACCGTTTGCATACAATGCTCAGTTTAGTAAAGTGCCCATGTTTATTTTGCAAAAAATGCAATTACAAATAGCGGGTTCTTTATTGCTAATGGGTATTGTAGTGTTTGCATTTATTGCTATGTATAATAGCTTAAACGAGCAACGAAAGCTAGCCGTAATTAAAAACGAATTTATTAGCAATATTACCCATGAGCTAAAAACACCTATAGCAACAGTTAATGTAGCAATTGAGGCTTTAAGAAGTTTTAATGCCATTAATGACCCAGAAAAAACAAAAGAGTATTTAAACATTTCTGCTTCTGAACTCAACCGATTAAGTTTATTGGTAGACAATGTTTTAAAGCTATCTATGTTCGAAAACAAAGCTATTATTTTAAATAAAGAATGGGTAGCCGTAGAATCGCTAATCAAAGATGTATTGAATAGCTTGCAACTACAATTTCAAAAGAAAAAAGCAACCATACATTTTGCAGAAACAAATATCAATGCAACCATTTGGGCCGATAAATTGCATTTAACAAGTGTGTTGTACAACTTGTTAGACAATGCATTAAAATACAGCACCAATCCCATTCAAATACACATTAAAATGGGGTTAGAAAACAACCAAATGAGTATACAAATTACTGATAATGGTTTAGGCATTCCAGCTGTATATCAACAAAAAATATTTGATAAATTTTTTAGAGTACCTACCAACGATCGGCACAATATTAAAGGATATGGTTTAGGATTAAGTTATGTAGCACATATTGTAAACATGCACAACGGTAGTATACAAGTGCAAAGCGAAGAAGGAAAGGGTAGCACTTTTACAGTAAAACTTCCAGAAAAATAACGCAGTAAAACGAACTAAATTGAACTGTTATGGCTATTAAAATATTATATGTAGAAGATGAATTGTTTTTAGGAAAAATTGTAAAAGAAACATTAGAATCGAAAGGTTTTGAAGTAGTGATGGAAGATGATGGAAGCAACGTATTACGTGTTTTTGAAGACGAACAGCCAGATATTTGTGTACTAGATGTAATGTTGCCTAATAGAAACGGATTTGAGTTAGCAGCTGATATTAGAGAACAAAATACAGATGTACCCATTATTTTTCTTACAGCAAAAACACAAACTGATGATGTTGTAAGAGGGTTTACCATTGGTGCAAACGATTATATACGAAAACCATTTAGTGTTGAAGAATTAATAGTGCGTATTCAAAATGCCTTACGCATAAAATCAAACGAAACAACGCTTATTCATTCAGATATTATTCCCCTCAATAAATACCAATTGCACCTTAACAAACAGGTTTTACAATTCCAAGAAACCGAAAAGAAGCTGAGTTACAGAGAAGCTGAATTACTAAAATATCTATACCAACATAAAAATACAATTGTAGATAGACGAGCTGTTTTAAATCATATTTGGGGCAACGATTCTTTTTTTAACAGCAGAAATTTAGACGTATATATCACCAAATTAAGAGGCTATTTAAAAGACGATAGTTCTCTAGAAATTTTAACCATAAAAGGTATTGGTTATCGATTTGTTGTCTAAAAATACATTAACCTAGTTTAACGTTTCAATCAAGTTGATTAACCCTTGTTGCAGTTAGCTCACAATATTTTTGAGCCATCATAAAAAACAACTGCAATGAAATATTTGTACCAAACTATTCTATCCATTTTATTGATTGTAAGCAGCACTGTTGCTGCACAAAATAAGACCACAACCATTATAGGTTCGGTTTATGACAGTGCTGTAAATAAAGGATTAGCGTATGCAACAGTTTCTATCGTTGCTGCTAAAGATTCTACTTTGGTAACGTTTACAAGAGCCGATTCATCCGGATTTTTTTCTTTTCAATCCATCAAATCTGGTAAGTATATTTTATCTGCATCTTACGTTGGATTTGCCACTATTTGGAAACCTTTTGACATAAACGAAAATACCACAACAAATTTGGGCAACATTGCTTTAACAAATGTCAATCAACTAAACGATGTAACAGTGGTTGGTAAACGGCCACCTGTTACCATTAACAACGATACCTTAGAATTTAATACCGAAAACTTTAAAACTGCTCTCAATGCTGTGGTAGAAGATTTGCTGAAGCGATTGCCAGGTGTAGTTGTAGATGCAGATGGAACTGTTCGGATAAACGGACAAATTGTTCGTAGAATTTTGGTAGATGGAAAAGAGTTTTTTACTGGAGATCCTAAAATTGCTACCAAAAATTTAGAAGCAAGTGCTATAGATAAAGTACAAGTTTTTGACAGAAAAAGCGATAGGGCACAATTTACAGGTGTTGATGACGGCAATTCTGAGAAAGCACTGAATTTGAAATTAAAAAGCGATAGAAAAAATGCTGTTTTTGGCAGAGCAACAGCAGGTGCAGGCAATAATGAAAGATATGATGCACAAACAAACTTGAACAAGTTTGGTGGCGACAAGCAAGTTAGTTTTATTGGCATGGCCAACAATACTAATAAACAAGGTTTTAGCATTTCTGATGTAATGAATTTTACAGGAGAATTAGGCAGAGGAATGAGAGGTGGAGGCGGCGTTAACATTCGTGTAAACGATGGCAACAGCGATAATGGATTACCCATTAGTGGATTGGGGCAAAATCAACAAGGTATTGCTACAACTTATGCAGGTGGATTGAACTACAACAATACATTTAATAAAAAAACCGATTTCAATAGTAATCTATTGTTTAGTGACGTAGCATTACAAACAGATAGACTTACTGCAAGACAATTATTTTTACCCAATAACACAAGCAATTTTAATTTCGATAGCAGCTACGCTTTTAGAAAAAACCAACAGCAAAGAGTAAACTTTATTATAGATCATAAAATAGACAGCTTTACTTCTATTCGTTTTACACCACAATTTACCCTACAACAAAATCAAAACAATCGAACAAATAACTATGCTACAAAAAACAACAAAGGCGTTTTATTAAACAATGGATTTAGTAAAAATAGTTTAGATGCTACTGCTTTCAATTTTGCAGGAACGGCTTTGTTTAGAAAACGATTTAAGAAAAAAGGAAGAACCATTTCTGTGAATCTTAATAATTCATACAACGAAAGCAAATCAGATGGTGACTTATACACGTTAAATAGTTTTTACAATTCAGTAGGTGTTGCAAAAGATTCTATTATTCATCAGCAAAACAATCGTATTGCTTACACAAGAAGCGTAGAAACAATGGTAACGTACACCGAACCTTGGAACAAAAAGTCACTTGTAGAATTTTCTGGTTATTACAATTTCAATTCTAGCGAAAGCAATCGCTCTACATTCGACTTTAATAACCAAAGCAAATCGTTTGATATTGTAAACAATAATTTAACCAATAATTTTAGTAGTTCGTATAATTACGCAGGGGCAAATATTGGTTTTAGAACCAATCAAGGCAAATACAGTTATGGCATCGCTACATCTGTACAATCGGCTATTTTAAAAAGCATCAACAACACAACAAGCAGCATTATTCAGCAAAATTTTACCGATGTGTTGCCCTCTGCAAACATTTCATACCGACCAAAGCAAAGCACAAGCATCAATTTCAATTACAACACATCTACCCAACAACCCACAGCTATTCAGTTGCAGCCAATTGCAGATAATAGCAATCCACTAAATATTGTATATGGCAATCCCAATTTAAAACGTAGTTATAGGCAGTCTGTATCGCTCAATTATTTTTCTGCCAACATGTATAAACAAAGAAATTTATTTGCTTTTGTATCTGCCAATTTTACCAATAATGCCATTGCTTATGCCGATAGTATTTTTGTAGATGGATCTAGAAGTACAAGACCAGTAAATGTAAATGGTAATTACCTCATTTTTGGAAACATCAATTATGGTTTCGCCATAAAAAAATTAAAGAGTAGAATAGATGCAAGTTTTAATGCCAACCTCATCAGAAATGCAAGTTTTGTAAATGGAGTACAAAATGTAATTCGAAACAACAGCTTTGGACCATCTTTAAACTACACATTTACACTAGAAAACAAATTAGATATTATTGCCAATAGTCGTTTAAATTTTAATACATCAAAAAATGATTTGCAGCCACAATTAAGCAATCGTTTTATACAACAAGTTTACGGTTTAGATGTAACAAACTATTTGCCAAAGGGTTTTGTATTCAATAGCAATTTTAGCTACACCATCAATACCGGACGAGCAGATGGGTTTAACACCAACATACCATTTTGGAATGCTTCATTAGCCAAAAGCTTCTTAAAAAATAAACGAGCCGAATTAAAGTTTTCAATATTTGATTTACTCAATAAAAACGTTGGAATCAACAGAGTTGCCAATCAAAACTATATTGAAGATGTACAATACAACGTATTGCAACGCTATTTTTTACTCAGCTGCACTTTTAGTTTAAACAAAGCAAGCAGCGTTAATAGTGGTCCAAGAGTAATGGTAAGAAGTTTTGGAGGCAATTAATTCAAACACTTAAAACAACAATCAATCAAATAAAAAAGCAGAGAATTTCTTTGCTTTTTTTATTTGGTAACCAGCAGTAGTAATGCTATTTGGCATTCGTTGCGTCGCACTCTTGTACGGTTGTATGGTTATGGAGCTGATGAAGGAAATAAAAAAGAACTCTTTAATAGAGTGATATACGAAATATTAAATTAGCAAATTAACGTTTAATACTATTTTTACTTACACAATTTTAAGGTTTTCATGAAAAACAAATACTTAACTTTTATTACGGATGAGCATTTACTTACTTGTATTGGAAACTTACATAAAGCATATTTAAAGGCAAAAAGTAACGTTACTAAAAAGAATTTCTACTCAAACAAAGTAGATACATTTAAACTAACATTCGATTCGAAGTTTAATGTACTAGAAGAAGAAAGTTTAATTCAATTAGAAATATTAAGACAAATAGATAAGTCCATCAATAATTCTATTGGTACTTTTCACGAAGAAGTATTGGGTGGTATCAATGGTTTTCAATCTGGTAAACTAAGCGGCTACGATATAAAAGCTATTGATGACACATTGTTTGCAGACATTAAAAACAAACACAACACAATGAATAGTAGTGCCGCTGAGGCACTTTTTCAAAAATTAGCTAGATATGCAAATGACCATAAGAAGGCAAAATGTTATTGGGTTCAAATTTTAGCCAAATCAAGCTTCTGTGAATTATGGAGTGGTGAAATAAATGGCAAAGAGTATAGCCATAGCAGGGTTTATAAAATTTCTGGTGATCAATTTTATGCATTACTTTCTGGTCAAAACGATGCATTTTTTCAATTGTATAAAATATTACCAATCGCAATTAAAGATTATTTGAGATATACAGAAAAAAGTAAAGAAACTTTAGAAAACTCTGCCTTAGATGAAATAAAATCAGAAATATTGCTAAGCAAACGAAATATTCTAAATCAAATTACATTTGAAAATTTTGGTTATTACTTTGGGTTCAATAAATTGTAATAATTATTTAAGAATTTAACGATAGAAAAACCGATTTCTTTACCTAGGTTAACGGGAACAGCATTACCAATTTGCTTATATTGTTGAGCCAAAGACCCTTCAAATTGCCAATCATCAGGAAACGTTTGAATTCTAGCATACTCACGTACAGTAAAAGGACGAGTATCATCAGGATGACATCTTTCTGTTTGTTTTTGAGCAGGACTACATGTAAGTGTTAAGCATGGCTCATCCCAGCCAATTCTTCTTGCGATTCCAGTTTTCCCCCCACCTAAATGGAAACTACCGCCCATAAATTTTTTTTGAATTTCAACAGGCAAGTCTCGCCAATAACCTTTTGGGGGAACAAGATCTAAAACAGCTTTTTTACTTTCTGGATATTTAACACCAACAGATTCGGGAACATTTGTATTAAAAAGTTCACCCTTTTTTAAGGCATCTTTTAAAGTGTAAATTTTTTTGTAGGGTTTTGGATATTCAAATGGCAAGTCAATATCTTTTCTTAAACCCACTAAAATTAGTCGTTCTCTTTTTTGTGGTACTTTATAATATATTGCTTTTAAAACCTGAACAGGAACAACATTGTAGCCAATTTCATCTAAAATAGAAATCATTCCCTTTATTGTTTTTCCATTATCATGACTTAATAGACCTCTTACATTTTCGCCAATGCAAATGGGAGGGTTTACTTCATTTACCACTCTTGCAAATTCATAAAATAGAGTTCCTCTAGCATCAGCGAAACCTAATTTTTTTCCTGCATAGCTAAATGCTTGACAAGGAAAACCACCCGTAACTACGTCTACTTTATTATGATATTCTGAAAAATTAAAATTCACAATATTTCCTTCCAAAACTTTCCAATTTGGTCGATTTTTTCGAAGTGTTTTGCATGCCCATTTGTCAATTTCATTAAGTGCTATACATTTTAAACCAGCTTTTTCCAAGCCGATTGCTAAACCCCCTGCACCAGCAAACAGCTCTAACACCGAATATTCTTTATTTGCCGTCACAAAATTGTTTTCATTATTTTGATTGCTATAATTTAAAAATTCATTAAATAATGTTTCTACTTGCTCTTTTCTGTATACTCTGTAGTTACTAATTGGTTCTCTAACTGCAATTAGTTTTCCTTCTCTATCCCAGCGTCTAAGCGTTTCTTTGCTTTTTCCTATAATTTCTGAGGCTTCGGATAGTGTCAAGTATTCATTCATAACCAAGTTGTTTAACCTTATACAATGGTTACAAATATACATCTCAAAATCAATTTCAACAATTTAACAAACTAAAAAAGGCTGCCCCTTTTGAGACAGCCTTTTTTAAAATTCGATTTATAAAATTATCCCAATGCAACTCTTGCAAAAGACAATACTTTTAAGTCTGCATTTACAGATTTTAAATATTCTGCTACAGATTTACTGCCATCTTTTACAAATGCTTGAGCCAATAAAGTTTGCTCTTTAAAGAAAGCATTTAATTTTCCTTCAGCAATTTTAGCTACCATTTCTTCTGGTTTACCAGCCATTTTAGGATCTGCTTTCATGGTATCTATTACAATTGCTCTTTCTCTTTCAATTACATCAGCAGCAATGCTATCAGCATCAACAGCTAAAGGATTCATAGCCGCAATTTGCATAGCAACATCTTTTCCTGCTTCAGCAGCTTCATGACTAAGAGCTACTAAAACACCCATTCTGTTTGCACCATGAATGTATGAAGCAACATAAGGAGCTTCTACTCTTTCAAAACGTGCAATTCCTATTTTTTCACCAATTGAAGCCAATTTATCATTAATTAAATCTTCTACTTTAGCTCCATTTACCAACGCAGCATTTAATTCTTCAATACTTTTTACATTGTTTGCAACTGCTGCATCTGCAATAGATTGAGCAAAAGCAACGAAGTCTGCATTTTTAGATACGAAATCTGTTTCGCAACTAATAGTAATAGCAAAACCAGTTTTGTTATCAGCTGTTGTTTGTGCAATTACTACACCTTCTTTTGCTTCACGATCGCTACGTTTTGCTGCTACTTTTTGACCTTGTTTACGCAACCAATCAATAGCTGCTTCAAAATCGCCTTCAGTTGCTGTGAGTGCTTTACGGCAATCCATCATACCTGCACCTGTTGCTTGACGTAATTTATTAATATCTGCTGCTGTTATAGCTACTGTACTCATTTTAATTTGTTTGAATGTTGAATATTAATTGTTACAAAAATAAATAAGGAGAAACTTTCTGTTTGTTATCAAAAAAAGAACTCTTTATAATTGTAACAGTGCTGTATTGACAAATAAAAATTTGGGTCAATAATCAAACAATTCACTGAATGACTAATGACCCAATGATTTGAATGCAATATTATTTAGCACCTCCACCCGCTGGACGGCGGTTGTTGTTGCTAGGAACACGACGCTTAGGAGCAGCACCTGGTCCACCAGCTGGAGCATCAGTACCACGTCCACCTCTACGGCCACGTCCACCTTCTGCTTGTGCTTCTTGTTCTAATCGACGAGCTTTTGCTTCGTTTTCGTTATTTACATCGTCTACACTTTCTTCTTCATCTTTACTTGCTAAACGCTCAGCTAAACCTTCAGCAATTGCCGCTGTGATGTAGTTGGTAATAATAGCAATAGATTTTGTAGCATCATCATTTGCAGGAATAGCGAAATCTACTTTATTGGGATCACAATTGGTATCTACCATACCAAAAGTAGTAATGCCTAAACGCTTAGCTTCTGCTAAAGCAATATGTTCGTTTCCGATATCTACTAAAAAAAGTGCAGCTGGTAAACGACCCAATTGAGCAATACCACCTAATACTTTTTCCATTTTTTCTTTATCACGAGTAAGTGTTAAACGCTCTTTTTTAGTAAGGCTTTCTGCACTACCATCGTTTAGCATTTTATCAATGCTTTGCATTTTTTTAACGCTTTTACGTACAGTGTTAAAGTTGGTAAGCATACCACCTAACCAACGTTCTGTAGCATAAGGCATATTTACACGTTGTGCACACTCAGTAACAATTTCTTTCGCTTGTTTTTTAGTGGCAACAAACATTATTTTTTTACCGCTTTTTGCAATTTGTTTCATTGCTGCAGCAGTTTCTTGTAAATGATCTACTGTTTTGTTAAGATCTATAATGTGAATACCTTTCTTTTCAGCAAAGATGTATGGCAACATTTTAGGGTTCCACTTCTTCTTCAAGTGACCAAAGTGTACACCGGCCTCTAGTAGTTGTTGTTGTAATGAAGTGTTGGCTTCCATTGTATTAATTTGAAATTTGAAATTATTAATTTGATGTAAAAACGATTAACGTTTGCTGAACTGATAGCTTCTTCTAGCTTTCTTATGACCAAACTTCTTACGTTCAACACTACGAGGATCACGTTTTAATTGTCCTGCAGCTTTTAAAACTGGTCTAAACTCTGCATTTACTTCTAATAATGCACGAGCAATTCCCAATTTAGCAGCTTCTGCCTGACCTTTTAAGCCACCACCTTGTGCATTGATAACGATGTCGAATTTATCTAAAACATCGGCAGTTTTTAAAGGTGCTTCTACTTGGTTTTGTAAGTAAACCAATGGGAAATATTGTTTATAATCTTTATCGTTTACCGTAATTTTTCCTTCACCCTTGCTAATGAATACACGAGTTACGGCTTCTTTACGACGACCAACAGCGTTTTTTTGCTTTTCCATTTATCTATTAATTTGGAATTGTGATTTGATGTTTAGAATTAAAATTTTAATTCTTTAGGTTGTTGAGCGGTATGCAAATGTTTTTCACCAGCATACACAAATAATTTTTTAATCATTTTTCTACCCAAACGGTTTTTTGGAAGCATACCTTTTACGGCTCTTTCAACAATAACTTCTGGGCGACGTCTCAACAAATCTTGTGCAGCTTCTTCTTTTTTACCACCTGGGTATCCAGAGAAGTTGATGTATAATTTGTCTTCCATTTTGTTACCAGTGAAAACAACTTTGTCTGCATTGATAACAATTACATAATCACCACAATCAACGTGAGGTGTATAGTAAGTTTTGTTTTTTCCTCGAAGAACGGCGGCTATTTTAGCACACATACGTCCTACGGTTTGATTAGTACCGTCTACAACATACCAGTTGTGTGTAACGGTAGCCGCGTTGGCGTGTTTGGTTGTGAAATGTAGTTTACTCATTGTACTTTTTTTTGTTAACCAATGCTATCCCATTGGTCTATTTAAAATTTGGACGGCGAAGGTAGGTGTGAATTGTGGATAAAAACAAACAATTGAGCAACTATTTTTTATTGCATCTTTATAATGCATTGATTATCAGTAATAAATTTGATCGATTTTTAAATCACTTACTTAAAAAGTGGTGAAAAGCTTTTAAAAATTGAGGTCGAAGCCTTTTAATTCTTTAAAATGCCCATTTAATTGAATGCGTTGTTTTAAATGTTCGGCACTTTTTAATACAGCAATTGTTTTATGGAGATGTCTTTTTAAAAACTCAAGTCGTTGCAATTCTGTAAGAATTACTAATAAATCGTATTCTTCTGCAATAGACAATCCTGCATGATGTGCTACATCGTAACTTGTAAGAGATTCGTCTGCTTTTTTAAAATCTTTTTGAATGGTTAGCAGTGCATGTAATTGCCTAATTAGTAGCAACACCGTTTGCATAAAAGCACTGTTTACAGTAATATTATTAGTGGGGTAATAAACAATTGCACCACTATACAATTTATCGGGCAAAGATTTCATTACTTCTAAAATGGAGAAAACCTGCAGACCTTTTACTTTAATATCCATTTTACCATCTTCATAAATTTTTGCCACTTCTGTAATTTCTACCAAAGTACCCATTTCTGTAATAGCATTGTTTAAAACCGAAGGGATGCCAAATGGTTTTGCTTCTGCATAACAATAATTGATTAACTGAATATATCTTGGTTCAAAAATGTGTAAGTGAAGCGTTTCGCCTGGAAAAACGACAATTCCTAATGGAAAAATGGGAATAAAATTGGTCATATGCTTACCAAAACAATAGAATGATGGTTTGGTTTATTTTACTTCTTGCATCTCAATTAATTTTTTATACATACCGTTTTGAGAAAGAAGCTTTTCATGGTTACCCCTTTCTACAATTTCGCCTTTTTGCAAAACAATTATTTCATCTGCATGTCTAATAGTGCTTAATCGGTGAGCAATTACAATGCTTGTTCTGTTTTGCATGAGGTTATTAATGGCATCTTGAACCAAGCGTTCACTTTCTGTATCAAGGGCAGATGTAGCTTCGTCTAAAATTAATATTGGTGCGTTTTTATAAATAGCTCTTGCAATGGTTAGTCGTTGTTTTTGCCCACCACTTAAACGCATTCCTCTATCACCAATTGGCGTATCGTAGCCATTTTCTAATTCCATTATAAATTGATGTGCATTGGCAATCTTAGCTGCTGCAATTGCTTTTTCTTTATCTAAAACTTCGCTACCAAATGCTATATTATTTAAAACAGTATCATTAAAAAGAATAGCTTCTTGCGATACTATAGAAATTTGTTGTCTTAAACTTTTTAATTGAATGTTTTTAATGTTTTCTCCATCAACAAAAATTCCCCCTTCTTCCACATCATAAAAACGAGGTAACAAATCGGCAAGTGTAGATTTTCCAGAACCACTTTCTCCAACTAAAGCCACTGTTTTTCCTTTTTCAATAGTTATGCTTACATTTTTTAATACTTGTTTATCGGTGTAAGCAAAACTGATATTCTTATATTCTATTGCATTATTAAACTGAGTTATTGTTTTGGCCAAATCATTGTCTTTAATAACATTAGGCATATCAATAATTCTCAACACTCTTTCTCCTGCAGACAAGCCTCTTTGTAATGTGGTTACAGCATTGGCAATATTTTTTGCAGGTGCTATAATTTGAAAATAAAAAACAATATAAGTAATGAATGAAGATGCTTTTAACGGACTACTGCCATTGATAATTAAAGAACCGCCGTAAACAATGATAATCATAATTACCAAAACACCTAAAATTTCAGAAATAGGTGATGCCAATTCTCTTTGGCTCATGATGTTTTTCAACGTTTTAGCTAGTGCATTATTTTCGGTTTCGAAACGCTTGGTAACTGTTTTTTCTGCATTAAATCCTTTAATGATTCTTATTCCAGAAATAGCTTCTTCTGCCATATTTAACACATAACCAGAAAGCGTTTGGCTTTGATTCGATTTTTTTCGTAATCGGCTTGAAATGGTAGAAATAATAAACCCAGAAATTGGAAAGAAAACCAATGTAAAAATGGTGAGCTTGAACGACAAATAAAACAACATAACAAATGTTGAAATAATTACCAATGGCTCTTTAAAAATGGTTTGAATAGACGTAGCAACTGAAACTTCTATTTCTCCTACATCGTTACTAATGATAGATAGTAAATCGCCTTTTTTTTCGCTATGATAAAATTCTAAAGATTGTGTGCTGTATTGTAAAAAAATGTCGTGTCTTATTTTTTTGAGTAAGTTAGAACGCATTCTAATAATTACTTTTTGAGCCAAATAACCAAAAACATTTTTAAACAATACAAATAAAAACAACACTGTACATACATAAATTAATACGCCTAATTTTCCATATTCATTGATGTAGTTATTTAAGTTGTAATAGAAATAATCTTTAAAAAAATCTATTTGCCAATTAAAAACAGGAACGTTTTTAACTACAGGTTGTGCATTGTTAAACAACACATCTAACAAGGGTATTAACAATGAAAAATTTAAAAGACCGAAAATGATGTAGAAAAAAATGTAAACAATATATTCTGGCAAATAATGCCTGTATGGTTTTGAAAAGCTAAGAATACGAAAAAATACTTTCATTGTTGGTTGTTTAACTGCGTAAAAGAGTAGAATTAAAATTTAAACAATCGTAGAACATACATTTTATAGTATTTCTGGCAAAGCCATTTAAATCGTCGAATGTATCCATTAGACCGAATTGAAATTGAAGAAGATAATGCTCCATTAAAAGATCCTTGTTCGGTTAAAGGTGGATGAGCCCAATACATTTTAAGAACATTTCTCTCTATCATTTCATTATGCCACCAATCTATAACAGTTGTACATTTTTTATTTTTTAAATCGTTCAACATGATTTGTGCAGCAGTATAATCTATTAAATAAGCACCTGCACATCTGCCTTTTTTTGCAGGATATAAATATTTGTTTTTTTTAACCTTGTAAATAGATGGAAATTCTAACGTAGCATTCTCTAAAGAAATCATAAAACCTGGTTCTAAACTAGCCGCCTCTTTAGCCACTTTTTGTATTTTATCTATAAAATTATTGCCTATAAAACACACATCGTTCTCAAAAACAAGAGCCATTGCATGTTTTTCAGCTACAATTTTTTCATAAATAAGAATATGAACCAATGTACAATAAATAGCACCTTTAGATAAGTAGTTGTTTACCGCATCATCAAAATAATTACGAATAAGTTTTTTATTCTCCTCATCGTTGTGGAATTCTGTAACAAATTCTACGGGCACAAAAAGTTGATTATTAAAAATGTTTTTTAATCGTTCTTCTCTATCATCATATCCTTTTATACCATGAACAATATAAGTGCCAGTAATATTGGTTTTTGTAATCATGAAGTGTGTTGTAAAAACATGTTCTGTTTGAATTTGCAAACATAAGTATAAAAAAGCGGTAGCCATTTACCCGTATAAATAATCTATGCAGTTGGTTTATTAGTTTGTGTATTGCATGTACTTTTGTTTGCGTAACCTTGTTTATTACATTCTCTATTACATATTTTAAGTTGCATTTATGTATTACAACCAACCTCCTACTTGGAGCACAACCATTAATAAATACTTTTTACCCTTACTAACAATTGGTATTTTGGTAAATGCAACGGGATTATTTATAACCATTTTAGATTCTGATGGAACTTTATATGCCAACATTGCAAAAACAATTGCTGTTTCTGGCGATTTTATTAACTTAAAAGTAAGTGGAAAAGATTGGCTAGATAAACCACATTTGCCTTTTTGGCTAGCTGCTATTAGTTACAAAGTGTTAGGTTATACAAGTTTTGCTTATAAACTTCCTGCATTTATTTTTTGGTTATTGGGTTTACGATATACTTATTTATTTGCGAAAGAAAATTATCATGTAACTGTTGCTCAAGTTGCCGCATTAATTTATGTTTCTGCTACACATTTGGTAATTTCTAACAACGATGTACGAGCAGAACCTTATTTAACAGGAATGATTATTGGCAGCGTTTACCATTTACACAAGGCCTATACAAAAACAAATAAATGGATCAATGTTTTTTGGGGAAGTTTATTTGCAGCCTTAGCTATTATGACTAAAGGTCCATTTGTATTAATTACCATTGGTGGAGGTTTTGTAGTTGAATGGATTTGGAAAAAAGATTGGAAACAATTTATTAACCCTATTTGGTGGATATGCTTATTGCTTACTGCAATTTTTATTGTACCAGAAATTTATTGCCTGTATGTTCAGTTTGATTTGCATCCTGAAAAAACGGTGTTTGATACCACAGGTGTTTCTGGCATTCGTTTCTTTTTTTGGGATAGCCAATTTGGACGCTTTTTTAACAATGGCCCAATAAAAGGCGAAGGCGATTATTTCTTTTTTGTACATACTTTGTTGTGGGCATTTTTGCCTTGGTGTTTTATTTTGTATGCAGCGTTTGTATATAGATTTAAAAAAATAAATAATCGTAAACAAGAACAAGTAACTATTTGGGCAAGCATTATTACGTTACTTATTTTTTCATTATCAAAGTTTCAATTGCCACATTATACCAATATTTTATTTCCTTTTTTTGCCATTTTAGCAGCCAACTATTTGTATAATATTACTAGTAAGCCGTTACAATGGATTGGTTATTTACAAAATTTTGTAGCTATTTGTATGATAGCTGTTGTGGCTTTATTGTGGTATTTTTTTAGACCTGCAGATGTTTGGGGAATTGTAGTTTGGTGGATTGTTTTATTGGCAGGAATAGTATTGATTAAACAATTAAAATTTTATGAGCGTAACTTCATAAATGGCTATTGGATTGCTTTGTGTGTATTTGCTTTTTTAAACATTTTCTTTTATCCTGCTTTGTTGCAATATCAAGCAGGTAGCAATGCGGCAGCATTTGTAAACAAGGCTTTTCCGAATAAAAAAACATACAGTGTAAATCGAGTTTCTTATTCGTTTAGTTTTTATTGTAATGCACCCAATTTTGATGTTGCAGAAACAGCAATTGATAGTTTGCTTACTCATGAAAAACCTTTATTAGTGTATGCAGATGATGCAACTTTACAACAACTGCAACAAAAAGGTAGAAAAGTAACCATTGCAAAACAGTTCAATTACTTTCATGTTAGCCAATTAAACGGCACATTTATTAACCATAAAACTCGAAAAGAAAGTTTAATTTATTTTAATGTTGCATTGGTTGAATAATACAATCTTTTCTTTAGCACTATCACATATAAATATGAAAATATCAGGGTTTACTATAATTAAAAATGCAATCATTAATGATTATCCTGTTGTAGAAGCAATAACTTCTATTTTACCTGTTGTGGATGAAATGATTGTGTTAGTTGGAGATTGTGAAGATGAAACCTTACATCTTATACAATCTATCGATAGCAATAAAATTAAAATTCATCATTCTGTTTGGGATAAATCTTTAAGAAAAGGCGGTGAAGTATTAGCGGTAGAAACGAATAAGGCTTTTGAATTAATAGACCCTCAAAGTACATGGGCTTTTTATATTCAAGCAGATGAGGCTGTACATGAAAAATATCATGCAAATATTATTGCTGCATGTAAAGAATACGCCAATCACAATGAGGTTGAAGGCTTACTGTTTAAATACCTACATTTTTATGGAACTTACGATTATGTTGGCGATAGCAGAAAATGGTATCATAAAGAAATACGTATTATTCGAAATAAAAAAACCATACAATCGTATAAAGATGCTCAAGGTTTTAGGCAAAATGAAAAAAAATTAAGAGTAAAAGAAATAGATGCATATATCTATCATTATGGTTGGGTAAAAAGCCCAGAACAAATGATGATAAAAAATAAAAACTTTGGAAAGCTGTGGCATGATGATGAAAGCATAAAAAAATTTAAAGTAACACCAGATTATTTTGATTATACCGAATTTGATAGTATTAGTAAGTTTACTGATACACATCCCTGTTCAATGTTGTCTAGAATTGAAAAGAAAAATTGGCAGCTGGAATTAGAAATTAGTAAAAAAAAATTTTCTTTAAAAAATTGGATTCTATACTGTATAGAAAAAAGAACAGGTGTTCGCCTTTTTGATTATAAAAATTATAAAAAAACATAATGAATAAGATTTATATTTTTTCAGCTAAAACGATGTTATTTAAATAAAGAGTATTTGTTTTGGGTAAAATAGCATGTGCCACATAAAACAGTGCATTGAAAATATATATTATGATAGGTCTTATATTACTAGTGAACGCTTTTATATTACCCAGTAAAGGGATTTTGTAAAGAAAGTGTTCGCTTAAATACAACATTAACATTTGATGAATTGCTACCAAAAAATCTCCGCTTTTATCGATTTTTATTATTTTAAATCCATTTTTTTCAAACAAATGTTTTAATGCAAATTGAGTGTATCTAGCGTAATCAATTGGCACTTCATGTTCGGTCATAACAAAAGGACAAGTAATTAATATTTTACCATTTAATTGTAATACTCTGTGTAATTCTGGAATTATTTCTTCCAAATTAAATATATGTTCAAATACTTCACTTGAAAATATGCTGCCGAAACTACCATCATCAAAAGGAAGTGTTTTGCCATCATAAAAAAACTCAATATGTTCATTGGCATGTGAGTGTCCTTCGCTAGAATAATCAACACCTACATATTCAGAAACATTTGTAAATAAAGACTTGTATGGTTTTGCACCACAACCAAAATCTAAAAGTTTTCCTTGCAAAAGGCTACTATACTGTACTATTTTTTGCAATAATAATTTTCTAATATAGTATAAAGAACTTCTTAATGGTGGATTAAATGCTTTGGGAATTGTATTGTAATTCATAGAAATGTTTATACGTAGGGTTGAATAGCTTTGCTATAAAAAAATTCTTGAACCGAATTGGGAAATTTAACTTTATATATATTGAATGCTTCTTTTCCCATTGCTTCCCATTTATCTTTTTCTTCCCATGCAGTCTCTAAAACTTGACTAATGTTTGCAATTGTAGGAGCCTCACAACACCATCCATTAATTCCGTTTTTTACCCAAAGAGGCATGTCTCCAACATTGCTTGTAATCACAGGTCTACTCATACACATTCCTTCAATTACAGCAATAGGCATAGCATCAATATGGGTTAATTGTAAAACAATGTGGCTATTTTTAAGTACTTCATCAACTTTATTGGTTTTTCCTTTTAAAAATACTTTATCTGTTAATTGGCATTCTTGAATTAGTTGCTGTAAATATGCTTTATCGTTTCCATCACCATAAAGGTTTAGAATAAAATTTCTTTCTTTCCAAATATTGGTAGCTAAAGCTTTTATCAAAATATCTTGTGCTTTTCTATGTACATCTAATTGAGCTAAAACTACCATGATAATCTCATTAGCTATAGATGGGTAAGGTATAGAATATAATTGTTGAGGAATAGTTAACGGATTATATACAGTTATGCCATGTATTTCTGTAATATTCAACTGCTTTTCTAAAACAGTTTTTATTTTTCCAGCATCAAAAAAATTATTTTTTGCACATCTAATCCAATTTCTAAGTATCAGAGCTTTTTTGGTGGGAAAAACAAAATCTGGAAAGTAATTGTGGTAAATTAATACATAACTGGATAGTTTTTTATAAAAGGTTTTCCAAGGGCCATTACACACTTCCATAAATGCACCTTGGCTAACAATTACATGATTGTAGTGTGAAACTTTTTGAGAGTGAACAAATAATTGTTGTTGTAATTTTGTAATAAACTCGTATCGAATCTTTTGAAAAAAATGTTTCTTTCTTCTACCAGTATTAGGTATTTCAATAATTGAGCAACCTGCATTTTTAAGTAATTGTAACTTAGCTTGTTTTTCTGGCCAATAATATACCATACAAGTAACTGCATGTCCGTTTTGAGCACAATACAAAGCTTGTCCATACCATAACTCTTCACTTCCACCCCATGGATCGCTATTCATTAAACCAAGAAATAATATCGATGACAAATTGATTGCTTTTTTTTATATTTTCACAATATGTTGTATACAAAGGAAATACTTTTTTATTAATGAATACTTTAGCAGATTGCAACTATGCCAGCTTAAATAGGTTTTTTGACCGCATTTATGTATTAACCATTGAAAGAGCTACAGAAAGACACCAAAAATTAACCCATGATTTAAATGGGTTAAATTATATGCTTTTTTTTGGAGTTGATAAAAACAATTTAAGCCTGTCTTTTTTAGAAAAAAATAATATTTACGATAATCAAAAAGCCATTGGCTTACAAAGATATAAACGACCAATGCGTTTGGGAGAAATTGCCTGTAGTATGGGACACAAGGCTATTTATGAAGATGTTGTTGCTAATAATTTTCAAAAAGTATTAATACTAGAAGATGATGTTGTGCCAAACTTTGAAAATAATATAGAAACTATACTAAATGAGTTACCAACTAATTGGGAACTTGTATATTTTGATTATTTTAAAAACACAAATACCAATCTTAAAACCCAATTAAAGCAAGTAGTATATCATATTCAAAAGAGTTTAGGGTTTTTAAATTGGAGTCATAAAACAATTAACAACTTATTTGCCAAGCCATATAGTAAGCACTTAAAAATTGCTGGTTATCATGATTATGCAAGTGCATATGCTATTACACTAAACACTGCTAAAAAACTAATTGAGATACAAACTCCTATTTGTTTTCCAGCCGATCATGTATTACCCTTTGCTATTACTAATGAAATAATTAGTGGATTTATTACTATTCCAAAAATATTTATTCAACAGAGTCAAGTTAACAAAAAAGTCGTTGGCAGTTATGTAGAGCAGTAAACTCACTATTTTCATTTTACTATGAAGAAATTATCCGTTGTAATAATAACATTTAACGAGGAAAGCAACATTGCTCGTTGTATTGTAAGCATTAAGAAGATTGCAGATGAAATTATAATTGTTGATTCTTATTCCGAAGATAATACTGTAACCATTGCTGAACAATTAGGGGCAATTGTTTATAAGCAACAATTTCTTGGTTATATTGAACAAAAAAACTTTGCACTACAAAAAGCGACGAACGATTACTGTTTATTGTTAGATGCAGACGAATGCCTTAGTAATGAACTAGAAGCATCAATTCAACAATTAAAAGAGCTTGGATTTAGTGCCGATGGATACACCTTTAACAGATGTAACAATTATAGAAACAAATGGATAAAGCATGGTGCTTGGTATCCAAACAAAAATATTAGACTTTTAAATAAATCTAAAGGAAAATGGGGCGGTACAAACCCTCATGATAAAATTATTATGAGCCCCAATTCTATAGTTGTAAGCCTTTCTGGGGATTTATTGCATTACAGTTATGAATCAATTGAAGATATGATTCAACAAAATAATCGGTTTACTACAATTCAGGCGAAAGCAATGTATTTAAGTGGCAAACGTTCTTCCTACTTTAAAATAATCATTAATCCTACCGTTGCCTTTATTTCTAGTTTTTTTATTAAACGGGGTTTTTTAGATGGGATTGATGGATTTATTATAGCAAAAAGTATTGCTTTTCACACATTGCATAAGTATGCCAAACTCTTGTATTTACAACAAGATGCTAACAAGTATGTTAATTAATATAACACCTTTACTACTATAAAAAACAAATCGATAAAATGGGTTTACGCTCTTTATTATTTTCAAAAAAAGTTCATACAACACAAATAAACCCGTTGTATAAAGCATCAAACTTATGGCCAGGTGGAAGTGCTCATAGAGATTTTTGGTTGTTTCGTTTTTTACAACATAATGAATTACTTCAATATCCCGTTCATATATTCTCTGTTTTTGGTCATTTGCCTTCACTTTTACCTGACGAAATCAATTTTTTTTTCACAGGCGAAAATGTGCATTATAAAACGTTCAAGAAATATAAAAATAATGCCATTAATATTGCTGATGCTTCTATTGGTTTCGATTATTTACAAGCAACCAATTATACCAGATTTCCTCTTTGGCTAATGTATTTATTTCCCCCAGATGCCACTTTTGAAACTGTTGAAAAAATTATTAATCAATATAATTTTTCAGACAATGCAATCAATAGGCCTATACGGTTTGCAATGATTGCAAGTCATGATAAAAGAGCGGGGAAAAGAAAAAAAATAATTCGATTTATCGAAAAAAATATTGGTTCAGTAGAATGTGCTGGTAAATTATTGAATAATACGGATGTGTTAAAGAGGATTTTTAACGATCAAAAAATTGATTATTTACAAAACGTTTGTTTTAATATTTGTCCTGAAAACAGTAATAACAATGGTTATGTAACAGAAAAAATATTTGAAGCTATACAAGCTGGTTGCATTCCGATTTATTGGGGAAGTAATAATTTACCAGAACCTAATATTTTAAATCAAGATGCAATAGTATTTTTCGATGCCGAAAACAAAAATAACCAGTTGATAGATAAAATTAATTTGTTTATAGAGCAAAACAACATTCATCAAATTCCAAGATTTCAAAAAGATGCAGCAATACATATTTGGAAAATGATGCTTAATTTAAAAGAACTAATGCAATCAGCTATTGATGCCAAAAACGCTCAAGTATAATTGCAAATTTCATCAACCACCTTTCTAGTATTTTACAATAGCTTTGATGTTCTATCTATTTAGCTATGTGGCAAAACCTTCTTTCGGCAATTCAACAACAAAATGTAAAGGCATTGGCAAGAACCATTTCGTTAATTGAAAATGAGGTTGAAGGTTATTTTTCTTTTTTACAACAGTTGCCCCATGTACAAACACCTGTAATTGGTATAACAGGGCCACCAGGTGCAGGCAAAAGCACTTTAACCGATGCTTTAATTGAACAATTGGTTGCACAACAAAAAAGTGTAGGTGTTTTATGTGTAGACCCTTCCTCTCCCTTTCATTTTGGAGCATTGTTAGGCGATAGAATTCGAATGAGTCAATGGTATAATCATCCACAAGTGTTTATTCGTTCTTTAGCAACAAGAGGAAGTTTGGGTGGATTGCATCCTAAAATAATTGAAATTACCGATGTAATGAGGACTGCTTGGTTCGATTATATTATTGTAGAAACCGTTGGTGTTGGACAAAGTGAAGTAGAAATTGCTGGTTTGGCAGATACTACTGTTGTTGTGGTTGTGCCAGAAGCAGGCGATGAAATACAAACTATGAAAGCTGGTTTAATGGAAATTGCCAATGTATTTGTCGTAAATAAAGCCGATAGACCTGATGCTGATGCGTTTGTGTATAATCTAAAGCAAATGCTTGCCCCTGCTTTTGCTCATCAACAAGAAACCATTGAAATTATTAAAACCACTGCTTCGGAGAAAAAGGGAATAGATGAGTTGTTGTTAGCTATAGAAACACATTTACAAACATTTAAAACCAATCCTAAAAAGTATTATTTATTGGCAGAAAAAGCATTTCATTTAATAGAACAATACAGAATGAAAAGCGTAAACAAAGCAACCTTACAACAAGCGATTGAGGAGGCCTATTTATTACAACAATTTAACTTGTACAATTTTATTCAACCCTATTGTGAGGGATAAAATTTTTTAATTACTGTAATTGCTATTGCAGCAGAAATAATATCTCATTAACTTCGAATTTCATCTTAAAAAATTGTTTCATTATGTCTTATCCTGTGCCGTTTAAAAAAGAACCAACAGCTGTTACTGTAGAAAAGGGAAAAACGTATGCTTGGTGTACTTGTGGATTAAGTGAAAAAAATCCGTTTTGTGATGGTAAGCATAAAACATTAGCTACAGAAGAGGAGGGCACAATGGTTTTTCCTTTCAAAAGTTTAAAATATACTGCCGAAGAAGATGGTGAAGTATGGCTTTGCAATTGTAAGCAAACTAAAAATCCTCCTTTTTGTGATGGTAGTCACAACCATTTATAACCTTTTGTAAACGAGAAAATTCGATATCGAATTTTCTCGTTTGCTTTATTATTGCTGCTAATGTCGTCGTCCATCATTCAAACTATAAAAACCAATAAGCAACTGTTTTGGCTGTTGTTTGGGTTATTTATTATTCAACTTATTTTTTCCTATCAAGCTGTTGGTTTTTTACATCCAGATCAGCATTTTCAAATCATAGAATTTTCGTCGTATCACTTGGGTAATCCAAATGGAACAGCACCCATTTGGGAGCTAAAAGCCATGATTCGTCCAAGTTTACAAATACATTTATTTTCTGCTTTTTTTCTTTTTTGTGAGGCCATTGGTGTTCACAATCCATTTACACAACTAACCATTTTGCAATTGCTTACAGGTATATGTATGTTTTTATTGTTTAATGGCATTACCTTGTATTATCTACAGAATAGTAGCAAAAAGATACTATACATTAGTTTATTATTACTAAATGCATCTTGGAGTTTTCCGTTTGTTCGTTCTTTATTTAGTTCTGAAATAGTAGCTTCTTTTTTATTTTTTGCAGGCGTTTGGTTATACGATGCTAAACATAAAGTAAAACCAATAACCGTTGCTATACTTACAGGTGTATTATTTGGTTTGGCATTTTTTGCAAGATTTCAAATGGCATTAGCAATGGTAGGATGGTTTGTTTGGTTGTTTTTTATTGCCAAAGCCTACAAACAATTTTTATTGATAATGCTTGCGTTGATTATTACAATTGGTGGCAATGTATTGTTAGATTATTGGTTTTATCATCAATGGGTTTTTACGCCGTATAAATATTTTGAAGTAAATATTATTGGGGGAAAAGCCAATTCGTTTGGAACAAGCTCTTTCTTGAATTATATCGCCATTTTAGCTGCTGTTTTATCTGCACCATTATTCAGTGTTGTATTGTTTTTTGTAGGAATAGGAAGCGTATTAAAAAATTGGAAACATCCGATTGTGTTATCTGTTTTATTTTTCCTTATTGGTCATTGTATGGTTGGTCATAAAGAAGAGCGTTTTCTTTTCCCCATATTTAATATTTTACCATTAATTATTGGATGGCATTTGCAACATTTTATCGATTATTTGCAAACTTGTAAAAATTGGTTACAGTATTTAATAAAAGCCACAATGGTAATGGGTATTGCGTTAAATACTTTTTTATTAGTAGTGTTTATGGGAACACCTTATGCACAAACGGTTCATTTTGCTAGAACAATGCAAGCATATTTTGGTAATGAAAAAACGGTTGTTCATTGCATTCATCGATCGCCTTTAGAAACAGAAAGCACTTTGCCGCTTACTTTTTACCAAAAGGGTTTACCCAATTTGCAATTTGAAAAAATTGAAAGCAAAGAAGCTTTTGATAGTTTACAAAAAAAGCCAAAATTCTTAGCTGTAACGTTTAACGATATTGTAGAGAAAAGAAATGCTTTAGACAGTTTGGGTTATCAACCAATATTGTATTCATCTAACATGCTGTGGAATATCAATGCCTATTTGGCTAGTAAAAAAATAAATACCATTAATGATATTTGGGTCTTGTATCAAAAGAAATAATACTAATAGGTAGAATCTAGAATACTGATAAAGTTATCTTTACCCGTATTTATTTTTCCTACTTTATTAAGTGTGAACCATTTAAAATTTTGATCGGCTAATAAACCTTGTTGAGCATAAATTTTTTGTTGTTTACCTTGACTAATTACAGCAGGTTTATCGGTAAAAAATGTTCCTTTTTGTTGATCCCAATACAATTCTTCACACCAAAGCGTATCATTATTTCTATTAAAAACCAAAACACTATCTTTTAAAAATACTTTATTATCATTCTCAAAATATCGACCATATTTTGCAAAAAGTTGGCTTTCTACTGTAGTTAGGCTATCATAAAAATCTACATGTAAGCTGTTCGGAAATTCAATTTTAGCAGTATCTAACTGGTAGCGTAACATGGTTGGTGCAGTTAGTTTTGCCTTTAATTTTCCATCGTTACTTAATAAACTTTCAATTTTTTTTCCTTCCTCAATACCTAATTTTTTTACACTTAAATTTTTAACAGTCTGCAAATCGTTTTCACAAGATAACACAAAAAAGCAGCCTATAATAATGGCTGCTTTTTTAAATATATTGTTACTATAAAAACCCTTAATCATATTTTCTTTTTATAAACCAAAGATCGCTTAAACTTAAACCAACAGAAACTCTAAACCAATTTTCGGTAATATTATTAACATTACTACCACGTTTTCCAAATTCAAAAGCAGTGTTTATAATGGTAAATTGATAATCGTAGTTTCTCCATTTACGTACCGGAAAACCAGCACCAATGCTTAAACCAGCCAACTTAAGTTCTTTACCATCTACATTAATATAATCTTTTCCAAAAAAGAAACCTGCTCTGTAATTGGTAGTGCTCCAAACATTGGTTCCACGAACAGGATTTGGAGAAAATTGCCCACCAATTCTTAGTTGCCAACTATTTACCAATAAATCTGGTGAACCATAAAAACGATAATTGCTCCATTGTGTAGAAGTGTATTCTGCACCAAAAGTCCATACATCAAAATTGGTTCTAGAATTGGCTACATTTTTTTGAATGGTAAAACCTGCTGTAAAAGTGCTTGGCATTTTTATTTTACCCTTAATTTCATTCTGTGCAAAAACGCTATCAACCTGTGTTACTTCACCCAAACTATTGTACACAAACGATTGACGAATAATATCTTGTCTACCATTTAATTGTTGACCTAGATGACCACTAGCACCTAAACGCAATACAATTCTGTTTTCGGTATTATTTATTTTATCTGTTTGTTTGTTTAATACAGTTTCGTATTGAATTCCACCCATCATAAATGTTCCACCAAAAGTAGTGTTGGTAGCAGCGTTAGAATTGTTGTAAACAACACTATCGTTTAAAAAGCCCCTTTTGGTAGAAATTTGTTTGTTACCAAAGTTGTAACCTACATTAAAACCAATACTTAGATTGTTCCAACGTTTCCCTAAACCAATAAAAGCTTGGTTTAAACCACCACTACCTTCATAAATAGTTTGTACGCTGTCTATATTTGGTAATCTTCCATTTTCTATTACAGAATAATTAATTCTACTAAGTGGCACCAAACCAAAGGCTAAACCCAAATTTTTTCTTTTATCTAATGGCAAAGCCAAAGCCATATAAGATGGCGTAAAATTATTGGATGAAAATTTTGCGGCATTCGATTGGTTTCTCAACGTTCTGTTTTCTACTGTTAAACCTAAATCGTAAGAAACAGTTTTGAAATTGGCGTAAGAAGCAGGGTTGTTAAAGTTTACAGATTGACCTAAGTTGGCACTTAATCCATCGGCATAAGCAACAGAAATTCCTCCCATTGCTCTATTAATAATGTGTTGACCATGAAAAAAATCGCCAAGGCCGTATCTTGAGTAAGGAGAATTTTCTTGTGCAGCTACTTCTATTGTAATGCCAAAAGCAGCTAAACACACTAAAATAATCTTACGGTTAATTGATAGTACTAATTGCATATAAACCTGTATAGATTAAGTAAGGGTCGGCAAATATCTTGTTTTTTAGGTGCGGAACAAAAAAACCCATGTCTCCACCGGTTAATAGCACGTTAATGTTATCATATTTTTCTTTATATGCATTAATTATTCCATCAATTTCCTTAGCAATGCCTAATAAAACACCACTTTGCAAATTAGTTTTAGTATCGTAACCAATCAATGGAAAATGATGTTCTGCTGGAACAATGGGTAATAAAGCGGTTTGTTCATGCATGGCTTTAAAACGCATATGCATTCCTGGAGAAATGCTTCCACCCAAAAACTGATGGTATTTATTGGTGAAATTATAGGTAATGCAAGTGCCTAAACCAATAGATAAGCTATGTTGATGAGGAAATAAATGAACAGCTGCTGAGCAAAGTGCCAACCTGTCTGCACCAATCGTTTCTGGTTTACCCACAGGTGTTGTAATGGGTAATTTACTTTGATGATTAAGTTTATGAAATTTAGTTGAAGCAGATAAAAGCTCTTCAATTTGACTATTGTGATGAATTACTGAAGATAAAATGGTGGACTGAGGCTGATATTTTTGTAAAACTTGTTGAATTGTTTCTACAGAATCGTTGGGTAAGGTTTCTACAGATTGGATGGCTCCATCGATAAAAACAGCACATTTTAAACGAGTATTGCCAAAGTCGAAACAAAGGGTAGATTGCATAAATACAAGTATTAACTACAATAAATTAAACAGCTTTTGCAAAAAAGCCTTCTAACTGTTGAAACAAATTTTTAAATATGGGAATTACTTTTCCAATTCCATCAATAACTACAGGACCATAAGGTTCTATATAAGGATAACACTTTGAAGCCGATGTGGTTTCTGCTGAAAAAATGTGCAATTGTGTTAAAAAAAACAATACCACACTAAAAATCATACTGTATAGCAAAGCATATAACAACATGCCACCTAATTTATTTGCCCAACCCATCAACATAAATTCGGCTGTTTTTTGTAGCATAGTGGCTGCTAATTTTACCAACATAAAAATGCCCACAATTACAATAATAAACGATAAAAAAGGCAGCCAACTACCATTTATTTTTGCACTTTGCTGCAACCAAACGGCCACAACAGCAGATAGTTTTACAGCAGCAGCCAAACCAATAATGATTGCTGCAAACGAAAAAACAGCCACAATAAGCCCTCTTGTATATCCTTTATAAAAGGCAGAAAGCATTACTATAAAAAATAAAATATCTATGAACATGTATTTGTTTAAGGGCAAGCATCATTAATTCAGCACAACAATTGGTTTTATTAACGATTGCTTAGTAGTTCTTTTACAACAGCTGCAATTGCTTTACCATCTGCTTTTCCTGCTAATTGTTTAGAAGCTACGCCCATTACTTTTCCTAAATCGGCTAATGATAATGCACCCACTTCTGCAATAATGCTAGACACAATTTCTTTAATGGCCGCTTCATCTAATTGTTTGGGCAAAAACTGTTCAATTACTGCAATTTCTTCGGCTTCTTTGGCTGCTAAATCTGCTCTGCCTTGTTGTGTAAAAATGTCTAAGCTATCTTTTCTTTGCTTCATCATTTTTTGCAACATTTTTAATTCGCCTTCTTCAGAAATGGTTCCACCTGCACCTGGTTCGGTTTTAGCTTTTATTATTTCGGCTTTTATGGCTCTTAAGCCACGTAAAGTTGCTTCGTCTTTTGCTTTCATAGCATCTTTCATTTTTGCCATTATTTCTGTTTCTAAACTCATCTTATTTTTTTTAATTAGTTAAATACAATTACAAGTTTTTATGCGTTTTCTTTCAACTGAATTTCTCTAAACCTAGCATAAAATTCTTTTGCAAATTTTTTCATAGAAGTTACCAATTCTTGTTGGTGTGTTGCTCTATCAAAAGCATCTGCCATACCCATCATAGTTTGGTAATAAAAATCTGCCATTTCATCTACCATCATTTCTTTGGTCCATAAATCAATTCTTAAAGCACTTTTATCGGCTCCATCCCAAAAAGAAACCATCATCGCTTTTGCTTTTTGCATCATATCTGCAGAGCTATCTGTAGCCGCCCAATTAATTTCTTGAGGCACTTTATCGTTGTCTAAAACAACTTCAATATTAATATTCGATTTCATTTGTTGTATTTTTTGAATGATTTTGTATTAAAGATGGCAAAAGTAAAGGATTGAATGCTAGTTTTTTGCTTATCTGATTGAATGAGCATTTGTGTTTGCTTGTTCAATGATTGAAAAAAGCTGATCTGCCGTTTTTTGAATACTCCTTTGTTCTGCTATTTGCAAACCTTTTTGAATGAGAGACGATCGTAAAATTTCATCTTTATACAACAAAATCATTTGTTTAGATAAAGCATCTATATCGTTTATAGGTGTGTACAAGCTGGCGTTTTGTGTTATTTCTACAACAGCATTTTCATTTGTAGTAATTACAGGAACACCACATTGTAGTGCTGCAATTATTGATAAAACTGTTCCATCAAACGAATCGGTTAAAATAACTCCATAAGCGGCTGCAATAATTAAAGCTAAGTTTTCATCTGTTTGATGCGATAAAAGCACCACATCTTCTTTGTATTTGTAGGTTTCTAGTTTTGTGGCTATATCTTTTTGTACTGTTTCTGATAATCCTGTAATGATTAATTTCATGCTACTTCTTTGCCATTTTTTAAACAGCGAAAAAGCTTTTAATAACTCCATTACATTGTTTTCTGGCAAAGCTGAAGCTATGTATAAATAATAGGCTTTTGCATCGGCATAGCTTTCTTTTACTAATTCAGATTTTTCCCAATGTATGGGTTGAAATTGAGTAGAAATTGCAGTAGGTACAATGGTTATTTTTTTATTTAAAATTTTATATTGCTGTTCTATAAAAGATTGTACAAATGCTGTACTAGTAATAATAGTGCTTGCTTTTTTTAAAAAAAGCTTGGCGAAAAAACGTGTATGCTTCTCTTTACCCAAACGATTTGGTGCAAAAATGTATGGATGTAAAACAGTGTCTGACCAAACAATTTGTGGCACTTTGGTACGTAAACTAGCCATTCCATAAGGTTGAATACAAATTTGTGGCTCGTGTTTTTTTAATAAAGCAGGAAGTGTAATATGATACCATTTATACGCTTGCCATTTGGTACTTATTTTTCTTGGAATAACTTCTACATTACAATTGGTATACTGAAATACATCTTTATTTGGTGCAGATAGTAAAAAAACTGTAAACCGATGTTGTGGAAATTGTACACACCAATTATCTATAACTTGCTGCATAAGTATGCTATAGCTACGCAAACTATTGTGCTGTATAGAAATAAGATTTATTGCTATATGCATACCAAACTACTAAGGCATTTTAAACCATGGTTGTTAAAAAAATGCAATAAAAATCGATGATAAGTTGTTATAACGCTCCTGTAAATTGCTTTAAAAAGCGAACATCGTTTTGACTATATAAGCGTAAATCGTTTACTCGGTATTTTAGTTGGCAAATTCTTTCTACACCCATTCCAAATGCAAAACCGGTGTATTTATTGCTATCGATACCAAAGTTTTCTAACACTTTTGGGTGCACCATTCCACTTCCTAAAATTTCTACCCAACCTGTGTGTTTACAAACATTACAACCATCGCCTCCACAAATTAAACAGCTAATATCCATTTCTGCACTTGGCTCTGTAAACGGAAAATAAGAAGGACGAAAACGAACTTTTACATCTTTACCAAACATTTCTTGTACAAAAAAGTAAAGCGTTTGCTTTAAATCGGCAAAACTTACATTTTCATCTATATACAATCCTTCTACTTGATGAAAAAAGCAGTGAGCTCTTGCACTAATAGTTTCATTTCTATATACTCTACCAGGACAAATTACTCTTATAGGTGGTTTTTGGGTTTCCATTACCCTTGCTTGAACGCTACTTGTGTGTGTACGAAGTAACCAAGCAGGATTTTGATTGATGTAAAAAGTATCTTGCATGTCTCTTGCAGGATGATCTTCAGGCAAATTCATAGCACCGAAATTGTGCCAATCGTCTTCAATTTCTGGTCCTTCTGCTACTGCAAAACCTAAACGTTTAAAAATGGAAACAATTTGGTTGCGAACAATACTTAATGGATGACGTGTGCCTACAGCAATATCATCGCCTGGCAAACTAAAATCGAAAGTGCTTTTTGTGTTTTCACTACTGCTTGAAACGGCATTGCTTAATTGCTCAAAATGGTTTTCGGCAAACAACTTAAACTCGTTTAAAACTTGTCCAAAAGCCTTTTTTTGGTCGTTCGGTACGTTTTTCATTTCACCCATAATGGCTTTTACCAATCCTTTTGTACCTAAGTATTTAATACGAAAAGCTTCTAATGCTTCGGCATTTACAGCTGTTGATGCTGCTATTTCTTGTTTGTATTGTTCTATTTGTTGCAACAAATGTTCCATTTGGCGAAGATAACAGAATGATACAATTTGAAAAGTATTTTGTAAAATGGCTTGTTATAAATTGTAATAGCGGTTTTAAATGGGAAGAATTGTTGAACAGCGAACAAAGCGTTGAACGGAGCGTCGCAACTACAGCTCAATGGTTGCACTTGCGTTGACTACATAAAAAAAGAGACTATTTTTTAAAAACAGCCCCTTTTTTAAGAAATTATAAATGGTGTATTTTACAAATATTTATCGCCTTTGCTGCGTTTAACTTCGGCTACATATTCTTTAATTGCTTGTTCTTTTTCTTTTTTACATATAAGCAAAGCATCTTTTGTATCGATAACTACAAAATCTTCTAACCCTTGTAATACCAATAATTTATCTTTTGGTGCACTAATCATACATTTTGTAGCGTCTATAATAATTACATTGTCACTAGCAACGGCATTGCCTAAATAATCTTTTTCTAAATTATCGTAAGCACTTGTCCATGTACCTAAATCGCTCCAACCAAAAGAAGAAGGAATTACAAATACATTTTCTGCTTTTTCCATTAATGCAATATCAATAGCTACATTTTTACACAATGGATAAATGCGTTCGATGGCTTCTTTTTCTTGTGGTGTGTTTAAATGTTGTTTTTCGGCATCAAATAGTTCGAATGTTTCGGTATCGTATTTTTCAAAAGCATCTACTACATCTTTTGCTTTCCAAATAAAAATGCCACCATTCCATAAAAAGTCGCCACTTTCTAAAAACTTTTTGGCAATTTCTAAATCGGGTTTTTCGGTAAATGTTTTTACACGATAAATGCCATTTCCTGCATCGTCGTTTTGATCGTATTGAATATAACCGTATCCTGTATTTGGATAAGTAGGTGTAATGCCAAGTGTTACAAAAGCATTGTTATTGCTTACGAAATCTAAAGCTTTTTTAGAAATTTCAGTAAACGTTGCTGTGTCTGCAATCATATGGTCGCTTGGTGCAACTATTAATGCAGCATTGGGGTTTTGCAACATTAATTTAAAAGAAATGTAGGCAACACAAGGAGCCGTATTTTTTCTACTTGGTTCTGCAATAATGTTTTCTACCGGAATATCAGGCAATTGTTCAGCACAAATGTGGCTATATTCTGCAGCTGTAACTACATAAATATTTTCTTTTGGTACAAAAGCAGCGTAACGCTCAAAAGTCCATTGAATAAGGCTTTTTCCTGTATTTAAAATATCTAAAAATTGTTTTGGATAACCTGTACGGCTTTGAGGCCAAAAACGGCTTCCAATTCCACCGGCCATAATGGCAACGTAATAGTTAGGATTGTTCATGTTGTTTGTTTTCTGAATGAATGGTTCAATTTTTCAAATATAAAGTGGATATTGCTTTTGTGCGGTATTAATTAATTATTTTATTGTAGAATGATTTCTTTAATTCTTATTCTTTATAAAAACGATTTACATAATTCCTTCTTTAATTAAATCGTGTAGATGTAAAATACCTATATATTGATTGTTTTCTGCTACAATCAGTTGACTAATATCGTATAGTGCAAAAATTTCTAATGCATCTACAGCCATTGTCTGTGGATGAATGGTTTTTGGATGACTGCTTAAAATATCTTCTGCTGTGATTGAAGAAAAGTTATTTGTTTTTTCTAGCATTCTACGCAAATCACCATCGGTAATAATGCCTAAAATTTCGTTGGATTGATTTACAACCGCCGTAACACCTAGTCTTTTTTCTGTAATTTCTACAATTACTTCTTTTAATGTAGCCGACGGTAATACTTTAGGAATTGGGTTTTGCAACACAATATCTTTTACTTTTAAAAATAAACGTTTCCCTAAATTTCCTCCAGGATGAAATTTGGCAAAATCGTTTCCAGAAAAACCCAATAATTCCATTAAACAAATAGCAATAGCATCACCCATTACCATTTGTGCTGTTGTACTACTTGTTGGGGCTAAATTGTTGGGGCAAGCTTCCTTTTCTACTGTAGTATTAATAACAATATATGCTTGGTTGGCTAAAAAGCTATCCATATTACCTACCATGGCAATAATGGTATTTTTAAAACTTTTTACAATGGGCACTAATGATTTTATCTCTGGGCTTTCACCACTTTTACTAATAATGAGTACAATATCGCCTTCTTGAATCATGCCTAAATCTCCATGAATAGCATCTGCAGCATGCATAAATAAAGCTGGTGTACCCGTAGAATTTAACGTAGCAACAATTTTTTGACCAACAATTGCACTTTTACCGATGCCAGAAACCACCAGTCTTCCTGTACGTTGTGCAATAAGTTGTACAGCCTTTTCAAAACCTGCATCAATAAATTGCTCTAATTGTGCAACAGCAGCTGCCTGAATTTGAATGCTTTGTTTAGCTATGTTAATTATATTGGCTTGCATACTTTGCAAATGTATAGTAAGAAACATGGTGATTTTGTGTTTTTAACGCTTAAACAACCATCATTTTTAATAAATAGTGATTGAAATTTCTGCTTTAACCCATCAATTGTAAAAAAAAACACCAAACCCAATGGTTTCTTTACTTTTGCAGCCAATTAAAAGCAGCTAACCAATCATGTTGCCCTTGATAGAACAAATAAATACCGACAGATTACCCAAACATATTGCCATTATTATGGATGGTAATGGACGTTGGGCCGAAGAAAAAGGTCAAGAACGATTATACGGTCATTTTCATGGTGTAGAAAGTGTACGAGATATTGTGGAAGGATGTGCCGAATTAGGCGTTGGTTATTTAACTTTATATGCATTTAGCACTGAAAATTGGGATAGACCACAGCCTGAAGTTGATGGATTAATGACTTTATTGGTAGACACAATTCGTAAAGAAGTTCCTATTTTAAATAAAAACAATATTCGATTACATGTAATTGGCGATATGAATATGTTGCCAGAATTTGCATTTAACGAATTGCAAGAGGCTTTAGAAATGACAAGCCAAAATACAGGTTTAAATCTTGTAATGGCATTAAGCTATAGTAGCCGTTGGGAATTAGTAAATGCGGTTAAAAATATTGGTTTAGATGTTGCCGCAGGAAAAATAAACCCTACAACAATTAACCAAGACACTTTACAGCAATACTTAAGTACTAGCAATTTACCCGATCCTGAATTGATGATAAGAACAAGTGGTGAGTATAGAATTAGTAATTTTTTATTGTATCAATTGGCATATGCAGAATTGTATTTTACCAATACAAGATGGCCAGATTTTAGAAAAGAAAATTTGTATGAAGCAATTATCGATTTTCAAAACAGAGAACGTCGTTTTGGCAAAACAGGAAAACAAATTAAACAATCAACTCCCATTATTTCATAGCTAAAAAGTTAGGTAAAGTGCTTATTTAACAAACACTTTTAAATAAACCACTTAATTTGCCTTTTTTAGAAAAAGCCAAAACCTGTTTTTTAGGCACTTTGGCATTTTATAAACCGAATAAAGCTACCACACAAACTAGAACCGGATGCAGCAAGTGTATAAATTTTTATGTTTTACGGCCTTTTTTTTAAGTATAGGTTGTATAGTAAACGCTCAAGAAACCGATACTACCATTACCAATATTGATGCCGATTTGGTAAATCTTTTTACCCAAAAAGTACCCAAAAAATATAAAATTGCCGCCATTAAAGTAACAGGTAATCGCTTTTTCGACGAAAACTTGTTATTGTCTATCTCTAACTTAAATGTAGGCGATGAAATCACTATTCCTGGTGGCGATAATTTTGCTAAGTCGATTAATAAACTTTGGGCACAAAACTATTTTAGCAATGTAGAAATATTTATAACCAAGTTAGAAGGTAAAAATATTACAGTTGAAATTGCAGTTACCGAACGCCCTCGTTTATCGAAGTTTACTTTTTCTGGTATTAAAAAAGGCGATGCAGAAGAATTAAGCGGAAAAACAGGTTTAGTGCCAGGTCGTATTGTTACAGAAAATATGAAACGTACTGCTAGCGAAATCATTACCAAATATTTTGCAGAAAAGGGCTTTCAAGACATTACTATTAGAATTGAAGAAAAAAAGGATAACAATTTAGAAAATGGTTTATTGGTAAACTTTGTGGTAACAAAGGGCATTAAAGTACGCATTAACACCATCAATTTCGATGTTACAGCTTTAGATCCGCTAAAACTGAAAAAACAATTAAAAGATACCAAAGAAAAATCTCGTTTTTCTTTATATAAAGCCGATGATGGTGGTGGATTTATACAATTAAAACCATACACTTTTCAAGATTATTTAGAAGAAAAAGGATATTTAACTTTTAGTAAAACAAAGCGTTTATTAGACCCCTACGTTCGTTTAAAATTCTTTACAGGAGCCAAGTTTAACGAAAAGAAATTTACAGACGATAAAGAAAAACTACTTGAATATTATAACAGTCTTGGCTACAGAGATGCTGTAATTGAAAAATCGCAGGTTTACAGAAATAAAAAAGGTGCCTTAAATATTGATGTTAAAATAGGAGAAGGTCGTAAATACTACTTTGGTAACATTACTTGGAGAGGAAATACCAAATATTCTGATTCTGTATTGGCAGCAATTCTTGGAATAAGAAAAGGTGACATTTATAATCTTGAAAACCTTAATAAAAAATTAGGTAAAGGTTCACCTGAAGGGGGTGATATTAGTGGTTTGTATATGGATGATGGATATTTGTTTTTTAGAACCGATCCTGTAGAAACAGCCGTTTACAACGATACTATTGATTACGAAATTAGAATTGTAGAAGGGCCACAAGCAACTATTAAAGCAGTAAATATTACGGGTAACGATAAAACCAAAGAATACGTAATTAGACGTGAAATAAGAACTGTACCGGGTGAAAAATTCAGCCGTTCCGATTTGGTTCGTTCTCAACGTGAAATTGCTCAGTTAAACTTCTTTAACCAAGAAAAAATTGGTATTAACCCTGTTCCAAATCCTGATGATGGAACGGTAGATATTAACTATTCGGTAGAAGAAAAATCTAGCGACCAATTAGAGTTAAGTGCAGGTTGGGGTGGCAATATTGGATTAACAGGAACCTTAGGGGTAACTTTTAACAACTTTTCAATCAAAAACATTTTTACCAAAAAAGCATGGGATCCGTTGCCAATGGGTGATGGACAAAAGCTAAGCATTCGTGTACAAAGTAATGGTAGAGCATTTCGTTCGTACAACTTCTCATTCACCGAACCTTGGTTAGGTGGAAAAAAGCGTAACGCCTTTACATTCTCTATTTACGATACCAAATTTGCCAATGCCTTTGATCCGTTAACAGGTGGATTTTCTAGTGCAGCAGCTAATAGTTCGTACATACAAACAACTGGTTTGGGTATTAATATTGCCAAACAACTAAAATGGCCGGATGATTTTTTCTCGTTATCAATGGGTATCAACTTTGCTAGATATAAATTAAAAAATTATGCCTTAGATCAAAATTTAACATTGAAAGATGGAACCATTTTTAACAATGGATTTTCTCACAATATCAATTTTAAAATTGCATTACAGCGTAATTCAGTAGATCAACCATTGTTTCCAACAAGAGGATCTAATTTTTTAGCGAGTTTAGCATTAACACCTCCTTATTCATTAATTAATAAAAGTATTGCAACAGCAAACAATCCTTACAAATTAATTGAATACCATAAATGGCGTTTTACGGGTGAATGGTATGTTCCTTTGGGCAAACCACATGGTGAAGAACGCAACAAAATGTTTGTATTAAAAGCGGCTGCTAAATTTGGCTTTGTGGGTAACTATAACTCAGATTTAGACATTTCTCCGTTCGAACGTTTTCAGGTGGGTGATGCAGGTTTGGCTAATCAGTTTGCATTATTGGGTTTCGATATTATTGCTCATAGAGGTTATCCGGTGTATCAAACATCTAATCCAAAAGTTAATCCTGATCAATCTGGAGCAAGTAAGTATTTTACCATATTTAATAAATATACCATGGAGTTAAGATATCCGTTAAGTCTTAATCCAAGTAGCACTATTTATGCATTAGGCTTTTTTGAGGCAGCAAATGGTTGGTATAGTATGAAGGAATATAATCCTTTTCAATTACGTCGTTCAGTAGGTATTGGTATGCGTTTCTTTTTACCAATGTTTGGATTGCTAGGGTTTGATTATGGTGTGGGTTTAGATCGTTTTACACCTAACAACAAACTTAAAGATGCTGCAAGATTTACCTTTATGTTAGGTTTTGAACCTGAATAATGGCAATGTTTTTGAAAGTGATGTTTTACTAAAATGTATAATGTATATGAAAAAAATTGCTTTAATTGTTTGCTTTTTAAGCATTGCTTGGTGCGGTTTTGCTCAACGATATGCTATTATTGATACGAAATATATTTTGGATAAATTGCCGGAATATAAAAATGCAGACAAAAAAATGAAAGCCATTAGCGAACAATGGCAAAAGGAAATAGATGATAAGCAGGTGGTTTTAGATAAAATGTATAAAGATTTTGACGCAGAACAATATATGCTTACAGAAGCCTTGAAGAAAAGCAGAGAAACAGAATTATTTAACAAAGAGAAAGAAATTAGAGATTTACAAAAAAAACGCTTTGGATTTGAAGGCGATGTGTTTAAAGAACGACAAATTTTGGTAAAGCCCATTCAAGACAAAGTGTACAATGCTGTTCAAAAAATTGCAATTGCTCGTGGTTACGATTTTATACTCGATAAAAGTGAAGGAATTACTATTATATTTGTCGACCCCAAATTAGATAAGAGCGATGATGTTCTTAGAGAATTAGGAATAAAACTTTAACAAACAAAGATTACGTTTAACACAAATCATTCAAAAAAACAGACAATGAAACAAGTTTTAGTAGTATGTGTAGCTTTTGCAGCTAGCCTTTTTTATAGCAACAATGCACATGCACAAATGAAAATTGGCACTTTCGACGAACAAAGTGTTTTAGGTTTAATGCCAGGCATTCAAAAAATTGATACGCTTTTACAAAAATTTATGAACGATTCTTTAAAACCAGAATACGATTATGAATTAAGTGAATTGATGCGTAAAGACAGCACATTCAAAAAAGATTCAATTACAATGAATGCTGGTGTACGTGGAATTATGCAAAAAGAAATTAACCAACACAAATACAAAATTGTAAACTGGCAACAATATCAAAACCAAATTTTAGAGCAAAAGCAAGAAGAGTTTTTATATCCTTTTAAACAAAGAATTTATGCTTCTCTTGAAAAAATTGTAAGAGAGCAAAAATATACCCACGTTGTAAAAAGCGATGTATTTTTAATTGCTCCACCACAAGATAATTTGGTAATTAAAGTTGCTTTAGACCTTAAATTAAAATTCCCTAAAGAGGTTGAAGACCAATTGAGAGAACAGGGTTTATTAGGTGAACCTGCAAGTGCAAAACCAGCGGCTCCGAAAGCAAACACAAAACCAGCTCCAAAAAACTAGATAATTTCCTATACTTATCAATAACTTGAGCCACTCCACATTTGTCGAGTGGCTCTTTTTTTGGGGTGAGTTTGTTGTATTGTTGAATAAAGTTTTTCAAGCCGAAAGGCTGTTTGATTGAGCAAAGTAGCTAGCCAACGAAGTATGGCTACTACTTGCGAAAGCAAGAACTGAAGTTGATAGATTTACTGTTGCTGAAAGCCCCAAAACAATTTAACCACTCACTTCGTCTAACAAATGAACAATATGCTCGTAGTTTTTGCCTGAATAATGACTCATTGCCATTTCACAGGTTTTGCCACTACTATAAAAACCATCACATTGTTTTTCTTTAATTTCTGCAATTTCTAAAGCTGTTGCCGATTCGGTTAAATCTGGAACTAAAAAACCTCTGTCACCAGCCATGCCACAACAGCCTGCATATTTTGGAATGATTACTTGTTGGCTACAAGCCTGAGCAATTGCTTTAAAATCATCGTCTAAATACAATTTTTTTGCCGAACAAACAGGATGTAATACAATTTCTTTTTTGCTTTGCTGAATTGGTAGTTGAGGCAATACTATTTTTCTTAAAAATTCTGTGGTATCTATCCAAGTAATTTTTGCAAACTTTTGCTTGTATGCTTCTGTAAAAAAACTTTGGTTGTGTAATAAAGTATAGGTGCAAGAAGTAAAATCGCAAACAACAGGAATTGCACCATTATTTGTCCATTCAATTAAAGCATCAATAGTTTTTTCTTCTGTGTGTCTAGCAGCGGCTAAAAATCCTTTGCTACTAAAAGGCTGTCCACAACAATGACCTGTAATTTCTTTAGGCAACAATACTTGAATATTCGCTTTTGCACAAACATCTAAAAACGCTTGTTGTAAACTTTTACCACCATGTTGATTGCCCATTACTCTATGTAAACATGCAGTAAAATAGACTACTTGAGGTTGTGATGGCGTATTTACTAGTTGTTTAGGTGCTTTACCCATTTCGTTCATCCACAATGGAAAACTAGGTACTATTTTTTTTATTGCTGCTGTGGTATTTCTAATAAAGTTTTTACCAAATAGTTGGTTTAAGGTTACTGCACTATGAATTAAAAAACGAGTGCTAGTTTCTACCAATTTAAAGTTTTTTGCTACAAATAAAGCTACGTTGTTACTAAAAGCATTGTGCTGTTCTTTTCTTAATCGTTTTACCAATTCTCCCGTATTTATTTGAACAGGACAATCAGATTGGCATAAACCATCGGTAGCACAAGTATCTAAACCATCGTATTGGTATTGTTGTAGTAAGGTTTTATAATCGGCTTTGTTACCTTCCTTTTCAAAGCGTTGCAATTGTCTTCTTACCTGAATTCTTTGTCTTGGTGTAAGCGTAACATCTCTACTTGGGCAATTCGGTTCACAATAACCACACTCAATACATTTATCTACCTCTTCTTCAACAACAGGCATTTGTTTCAGATTTTTTATGTGGGCATTTTTATCTGTATTGATGATTACGCCAGGATTGAGTAAGTTATTGGGATCGATGGTTTGTTTCAGCGTTTGCATCATTTCATAAGCAACGCCACCCCATTCTGCCTCTACAAATGGAGCCATATTTCTACCTGTACCATGTTCGGCTTTTAAAGTTCCATCGTATTTATTTAAAACCATGTGTACAATGGTTTTCATAAATGTATCATATCGGTTTATTTCTGCTTCACTATCTAAAAGTTGGGTAACCACAAAATGAATATTACCATCTTTTGCATGACCAAAAATAATGGCATCGTGGTATTCAAATTCTTTAAATAAGTCTTGCAATTCTACAACAGCATCTGCTAAATTTTCCAGCGGAAAAGCAATGTCTTCTAACAATACGGTTGTTCCTTTGGCTCTTACAGCACCAACACTCGGAAACATTCCTTTTCTTATTTTCCAATAAAACTCCCTTGTTTTTTCGTCGCTTGTAAAACTTACTGGATGCAATAATTGAAGGTCGTTGGCTACTGTATTAAATTGCTTAATTTTTGCTTGTAATTCTGTTTCACTTTCTGCTTGATATTCACATAAAATACAGGCTGCTGTTGATGGTAAATCTTTGAAAAAATCGGGTAATCCTTTTAAATTTTCTACTGATTTTAAAGAAGCTCTATCCATTAATTCTAATACATCGGCATTGGTATTTTTTAATGGAATAATAGATGCACAAGCTTCGTAAATAGAATTAAAATACAACATTGCTGTTGCTGTATGTGGTAAACTAGGCAAGGTTTGCATTACTGCACTTGCTATAAAACCCAAAGTGCCTTCTGCACCAATTAATAAATGTGCAACAATATCTAAAGGATGTTGGTAATCGATAAACGCATTTAACCCATAACCAACTGTGTTTTTGGTTTGGTATTTTTTTCTGATTTTGTTGTATAAATCTTGGTTATCAACGATTCGTTTTTGTAATTGAATAATGGTATTTGCCAAAACAGCATCTTGTTGTAAAAACAAATCGTAGCTATTGTTATCGGCTGTATTGTAATCATTTCCGTTTGGCAATACAAAATGTATTGATTGCATGGTGTGATACGAATTATAAGCCACACCACAACACATTCCAGATGAGTTATTACTTAAAATTCCACCCATCATAGCTGCTGTGATGGATGAAGGATCTGGACCAATTTTACGCTTGTATGGTTTTAAATAAGCATTTACCATTGATCCAATAATTCCTGGTTGCACTTTTACCAACCTACCATTTTCTATAGGTTCTATACCTCTCCAATGTTTGCCAATATCTACCAAAATTCCATCGGTAATGCTTTGACCAGAAAGGCTTGTTCCTCCGGCTCTAAAAACTAATGGAATTTTTTGCTGATGCGATAATTGAAATAATTGTTTAACCTCTTCAACAGAAATTGGTTGTACAACTGCTTTTGGAATTAAATGATAAAAACCAGCATCACTAGCATATGCCATTACATCAATCAAACGGGTTTTTATTCTATTTGCAGGTAAAATGGTTTCTAATAATGCTTGCAACTTCATAAAATATTTTAAAAAGCTAAAAGTAGTTTTTTCAGCCACAATCACCACAATTATATTCGTTAAATTATTGAGCTATCGGCTATTTATACTGCAAGTAGCTATAAAACGGAGTATTCCTTAAAAATGATCGGCTACTTCATAACAAACTTTAATTATATTTTTTAGTAAGATTAAAATGTTACACTATTGGACAACTTGCTTTAATTTTGTTAAATGAATGAACAAAAAATAAGGACTGCAATCTTTTACAAGAATTATTTTTTTGATTTCTTTTTTAAACAAAGACAAAAGGTTAAGGATAAAATAATTTGGACGATACGTTTAATTGAAACTCTTGAACGTATTCCAAAAGATTATTTTGAGCACATGACAGGAACAGAAGGAATTTTTGAAATAAGAATTAAAGTTGGTAGTGATATTTTTAGAATCTTTTGCTTTTTTGATGAAGGTAACTTGATAATTATCGGAAATGGTTTTCAGAAGAAAACTCAAAAAACACCAAAAAACGAAATTGAATTAGCTCAAAAAATTAAATAAGAATATGAAACAGAAAAACATAACAAATCTTGATCAGTTAATTGAAAAGGAATATGGCTCAAGAGGAACAAAAAAAAGAGAAAAGTTTGAAAGCGGTTATCAAGAATTTAAATTAGGATTTTTACTTCAACAAGCTAGATTAGAAAAGGGATTAACTCAAGAAGAGTTGGCAATAAAATGTAGAACAAATAAAGGATACATTTCAAAAGTTGAAAACAACATAAAAGATGTTAGAATTTCTACTTTACAAAAAATTGTAGAAGTTGGTCTTGGTGGACATTTACAAGTATCCATAAACATGTAGAAACAACTATTGAATAAGGGCACATTTTATTTAGTTACACTTCTCAAAAATTTATATAAGGGGTTCGTAAAAAACATTTTGCAAATAAATTTCTCCATCCACAAAAGCTTACCCATATTTGCAAATGCAGCAACCCATCATTATTATTACTGCACCATCAGGAGCAGGAAAAACATCTATTACAAAATATCTATTACAGAAATATCCATTTTTATCGTTCTCCATTTCTGCTGCAACAAGGCAACCTCGTGGACAAGAACAAAATGGCATTGATTATTATTTTTTATCCGCTGCAGATTTTCAACAAAAAATTAAAGAAAATGCTTTTATAGAATGGGAAATGGTGTATGAAGGAAAATATTATGGTACTTTAAAAACAGAATTAGAAAGAATTTGGAATGAAGATAAAGTACCTATGTTAGATATTGATGTTAAAGGGGCTATTCATGTGCAGCAACAATTTCCGCAACAATCGCTTAGTTTGTTTATAGAGCCGCCAAGTGTAGATGCATTAAAAATTCGTTTAGCTAGCCGTGGCACCGAAACCGAAGAAAGCTTACAAGCAAGGGTAAACAAAGCATCGTATGAAATTTCATTCAAGCATCATTTCAATCATATCATTTTAAACGATGATTTGCAAAAAGCCTGTGTAGAAACAGAAGCGATTATTCTACAATTTTTAAAAAAAAACAACCCTTAGTTGTAAACAAGTAACTATTACCAAACTGTTTTGGGTAAATTGAATTTGTTCGCCTAACTTTCGTTTTCTAATAGTTTGATTGCCATGTTGTTACAAAACAAAACCGTATTTATTACAGGTGCTAGTAGAGGCATTGGAAAGGCCATTGCACTTCGTTTAGCCAAAGAAGGAGCCAATATTGTAGTTGCTGCCAAAAGCACTGAAGAAAATCCCAAACTTGGTGGCACCATTTTTTCCGCAGCAAAAGAAATAACCGATACTACAGGTAGCAAAGCCCTTGCAATTCCGTTAGATATTCGTTTTGAAGAGCAAATTCAAGCGGCTGTTCAACAAACAGTTGATACGTTTGGAGGTATTGATATTTTAATTAACAACGCATCTGCCATTCAACTTTCTGGCACAGAACAAACAGACGCAAAAAAGTTTGATTTAATGCATAGCATTAATGTTCGTGGTACTTTTTTAATGACAAAAGCCTGTACTCCTTTCTTGAAAAAAAGCAATAATGCACATATTGTAACCTTATCGCCACCATTAAATTTAAATCCAAAATGGATTAGTCCACACGTAGCTTATACACTTACAAAATACAATATGAGTATGATGGCAATTGGTTGGGCAGAAGAATTTAAAAAAGATGGTATTGCAAGCAATGCTCTTTGGCCAAGAACAACAATTGACACCGCTGCTGTTAGAAATTTACTAGGTGGGCAAGCTTTGGCAAACATGAGTAGAACGGTTGATATTGTTGCTGATGCCGTATTTTACATTGTTACCAAACCTTCTGCTAATTGTACCGGCAATACATTTATTGACGAAGCCGTTTTTGCAGCCGAAGGTATTACCGATTTAAGCAAATATTCCGTTGTGCCAGGAGCAGAATTGTTTCAAGATTTGTTTGTATAACAATTATCCTTTCATTTTTTGGTTACAATACTTATCGTAAATAGAAAACTACGTAATGCTTACTGCGTTTATATTTGCTATCTTGATATTTTTTACCATATAAGTAATAAAAAATGATTCAATACAATCGGTTTGTTTTAGATAATGGGTTACGTGTATTGGTACATGAAGACCATAGCACACCAATGGCTGTTGTAAATGTGCTGTACGATGTAGGTGCTAAAGACGAAAATCCGAATAAAACAGGTTTTGCACATTTATTCGAACATTTAATGTTTGGAGGAAGTATCAATATTCCAGATTACGACGATCCTTTACAAAGAGCCGGTGGAGAAAACAATGCCTACACTACCAACGATTTAACCAACTATTATTGCAGCTTACCAGCTGAAAATTTAGAAACCGCTTTTTGGCTAGAAAGCGATAGAATGTTGAGTTTGGCTTTCAGCAAAAAAAGCTTAGAAGTGCAACGAAAAGTAGTGTGTGAAGAATTTAAAGAACACTATATCAATAAACCTTATGGCGATATTTGGTTTAAAATGAGAGCCTTGGCTTATAAAGAACATCCATACAAGTGGATGACTATTGGTAAAGAATTAAGCCATATTGAAGATGCTACAATTGACGATGTAAAAGCGTTTTTCTTTAAGCATTATCGACCCATTAATGCCATATTAGTTGTTGCCGGAAAAGTAAATACAGAAGAAGTTAAAAGGTTAGCCGATAAATGGTTTGGTTCTATACCAATGGGTGAAAAGTATCAACGCAATTTAGCCATTGAGCCACCAAGAGAAGGAGCAAGATTTGCTGCTTACGAAGCCAATGTTCCATTAGATGCATTTGTTAAAACATGGCATATTGATGCAAGATTAGAAAAAGGCTATTATGTGGCCGATTTAATTTCAGAAATTTTAGGTGGTGGCGGTTCTTCTCGTTTATATCAATCGCTTGTAAAACAAAAACAGTTGTTTTCTAATTTAGATTGCTATCATTTTGGAAGCATCGAAAAAGGATTATTGGCCATTGAAGGCAAATTGGTAAAAGGCGTTTCTTTAGAAACAGCAAACAAAGCTGTAAATGAAGAAATAGAAAAAATTCAAGCAGATTTAGTTAACGATCTTGAATTAGAAAAAGTTAAAAATAAAACAGAAAGCATCATTGCCTTTGAAGATATGAGTGTAATGAGCCGTGCAACCAGTTTGGCCAATTACGAATTATTAGGCGATGCTAATTTGATGAATACAGAGTTAAATCGATATCAAGCCATTACTACAGCCGATATTCAAGAATATAGCCGTATTATTTTTAATGAAAACAATAGTAACACTATTCATTACCACAGTAAGAATTAAAGAATGTTAAATAGAAAACAAGTTCCAGAAATAGTAGATGCAGTAAATTTTAATTTACAATTAAAACCCAATACCAAATTTACTTTAGATAATGGCGTAGAAGTATACAGCATAAATGCAGGAGCACAAGATTTAATAATGGTAGAAATGGTATTTTTTGCAGGAAACTGGCAAGAAGAAAAAAATATTGTTGCAGCTACCACCAATTTTATGCTTAAAAATGGCACTAAAAACAAAACTGCTTTCGACATTAACGAACATTTCGATTTTCATGGAGCATATTTAAACCGTAGTTGCCACAACGAAACAGCAACACTTACTTTACATACATTGGGCAAACATTTACCCAAATTATTGCCTGTAATGGCAGAAGTAATTACCGATAGTATTTTTCCCGAACAAGAGTTGGCTATATACAAACAAAATCAGAAACAAAAACTTGAAGTAAACTTAAAAAAATGCGACTTTGTTGCCAATAGATTAATAGATGAATATGTTTTTGGCATTCAGCATCCTTACGGAAAATATACATCTACCAAAGATTATGATAGCTTACAAAGAGACGATTTGGTAGCATTCTATAATCAATACTACACACATGGAAAATGTATTGTTTTTGTTGCTGGCAAATTACCAAACGATATTCAACAACAATTGAATCATGTTTTTGGATTATTGCCACTAAACAGCACAGCATTGCCAGAAAAAAAATATACAGCTACACCAGCTTTAGAAAAAAAGTACAATATAATAAACGATGCAAATGGCGTACAAGGTGCTATTCGTTTAGCTAGACCTTTTCCAAATAGACATCATCCTGATTTTCCGAAAGTGCAAGTGCTGAATAATATTTTTGGTGGATTTTTTGGGTCTAGATTAATGACCAATATTAGAGAAGATAAAGGTTACACTTATGGCATTCATTCGTACTTGCAAAATTTAATACATGAAACCGCTTGGATGATAAGCACAGAAGCAGGTAGAGATGTATGTGCAGCAACAATTGCAGAAATTTATAAAGAAATGGAACGCTTAAGAAACGAACCCATTGATGTAGAAGAATTAAACCTAGTTCGAAATTTTATGATGGGTAGTTTATTGGGCGATTTAGATGGGCCATTTCAAATTATTGCTCGTTGGAAAAGCTATATTCTGAATCAAGTTGATGAAAATTATTTTTATAGAGCAATAGATACCATTAAAAATATTTCTGCTGAAGAATTACAACATTTAGCTCAACAATATTTACAACCAGAAGAATTTTACGAGCTATTAGTTGTGTAATTGTTTACATTGATTGCTTAAAATATACAACGATGCAACAGCCTTATGTTCAATGCCATGTGAAAGATAGTATTGCTACAATTACATTTTTTTCGCCTCAACATAATTCTTTACCATCTGCTATTTTGCAACAATTGGCAGATACCATTGTGCAAGCCGATGAAAACGACGATTGTAAGGTGATTGTTTTACAAAGTGCTGGCGAAAAAACATTTTGTGCAGGTGCTTCGTTCGATGAATTGTTACAAATAGAAAGCAAAGAACAAGGCATTGCATTTTTTAGTGGATTTGCAAAAGTGATTAATGCTATGCGTTGTTGTAAAAAAATAATTATTGGTAGAATACAAGGAAAAGCAATTGGTGGTGGAGTTGGTTTAGCAGCTAGTTGCGATTATACAATGGCTACACAAGCAGCCGCTATTAAATTAAGTGAATTGGCTGTTGGAATTGGTCCGTTTGTAGTTGGCCCTGCTGTTGAACGTAAAATAGGAACAAGTGCTGCTTTTGAATTGGCAATTGATGCTACACAATTTAGAACGGCAGAATGGGCAAAACAAAAAGGGTTGTATGCAGCTGTTTTTGAATCTACAGAAAAGCTAGATGAAGCTATTGCAACACTTGCAACCACACTTGCCAACAGTAGTATGGCAGCAATGACGGCTATAAAAAAAGCTTTTTGGCAAGGAACAGAAAATTGGAACGAATTGTTGGCAGAACGTGCAGCAATTAGTGGCAGTTTAGTCATCAGTAATGAAACTAAAACTTTTTTAAAAGCGTTTAAATCGAAATAAAACTTTTTATTTTTTACATCGTAAAACAGTAGTTTTTCCTGCGGCAACAAAAACTTTCTGACCATTATACAGCGTATTTTCACCCCAAATACTATTCGTATTTTTATCTTCAAATACACGAATATGTGCATCGGTAGGCGTAGGATTGCTAATTTCTACAACCAATTCGGTTACCGTATTTGCAATTATTGCAACATTTACATTATCAAAAGCAGTTACTAAAGATTTTTTTGCATCAATATAAATACCCGGTATTTCAATGGTAGTAAGCATAAGAGATGTTTCTGCCCAAGTAGAAATGGGTAAAATATAGCCAATACTTTGTGGGCCTTCCCAATCGGTCATATTCACACGTTCACTTACCCAACCAAAAGGTGTATTTCCTAATGGTTTTTTAGGATGAGGTAAATATTGAGTAATATGATGTGCCATGTCTTGTAATACATCTAAATACAAACGATTATTGGTGTATCTAAAAAGTTTTAATAAACCAATACCAGAAGCAGTACAAATGCCTGGTGCAGAATGTTTGTTTTGAATATTGGCATATACACCACCAATGGTTTGAATGTTGGCTTTAGCAAAAGCAGTAGTATCGTTGTATTTGTAGTTATAACTAACTACCCAAGTTATAAATTGTTTGGCTGCATTTTCGGCAATTGTAAGCCATTGTTTATCTTTTGTAATCTCATATAAAGTTACATACGACTCTACCAAAGCGTAAGCAGATTCTGAATCAAAATTTTGAAGTGCATCACCTGGTCCACCACAAGAGATGCCTTTTTCTACAAACTGTTGATTATAATAATTGGCAATAGCAATGGCCGTGTTTAAATAAGTAGAATCTTTATAATATACCGATGCTAGGGCTAGGCCTGCTGGCACAATTCCTCCACTTGTAGAACCACCAACAACAATTTCGCCAGTTTGGCTATCTACAAATTGACCAATTTGATGGTATTTGTTCCACAATTGTACAAATGCATCACATACTTTTTTATTACCTTCTTTCCAACTGGTCTTTACTTCAATTTGTTGTTGATCCATCAACATAAATTGCTTAATAATATACCAAATGGCATCTCCACTTTTTCTAATTAAGTGCCAATTTTTGGTATGCATATTCCTGATATCACCACCAATCCATTCTGTACCTTTTTGTCCAGCATCCCAATAAAAACCAGATGGACTAATTCCGTTTGGAAACAACCAATTAAAATTTTTAATAACCCTTTCTTGTGTTGTTTTGCTTCCTGCAAATAATAAAGGATAAGTCGTAATCATTCCACCAGTCCATCCAATTTGCCAATCTTGTAAAAAATTTTCTCTCATTCCAATTGCATAATAACCATATTGCTCTACAAAGTTTTGTTTATTGTATTTTTCTTCAAGTGTTTGCATGCACTCGCTATAAGACAAACTATTTTTAAAACCCTTTTGATTGGTTGTATGTTTTCTTATCTCAACAAATTTGTTAAATAAAGCCTGTGTGTTTGGAGCGTTGAATGGAAATAATGAAAAAGAAATTACAACACTGTCGCCTTTTTTAAAGTTAGCAGGCAAATCCCAACTTGCAGTACGAGCATCACAAAATTTATATAGAAACTGTTCTCTTACCACAGGAGAGGTAATAGAAAATGTTGCTGTAGTTCTAGTTTTATTTTCAGCCACATCCATTCCATAATCGCCCCATTTATTACCTTGATCAGAAATCATCCAATATCCTTTTTTAGAAGAGCTATCGGCAAATCCTATGGCAGGTGTGCTCATGCTTCCGCTTCTTTCTTGAATTCTAGACACACCTCCATTTTCACTTAGTTTCGGCACATCATTAATAATGATGGGTTTGTTAATACCGATATCTTTTATATCGTGCAATTTTGGCGAATAGCGTAATCTACGCCAAGCATATCTATTTCCATTGTACACAGCGGCAGGAAATAAAACATAATTTTTTTCTTTCCATTGATTGAAATCGCAATCTATCGATACACTAGCGTTGTTAATAGAACCGTTTGTACAAATAAAAGTGATGGTATAATCTTCGAATTTGTTTAAACCCGTTGCATCTTTCTTTTGTACTACAACTTTCCATAAAGAATTCTTTGCTTGTACAAAAGTTTCTTTTTTGTTGATGAATGTTTTTTGTTGATGAATAAGCAAGTTGTATTGATTGGTATCGTATTGATTAATTCTTGCAGAAATAAAAGGTTGCTGAGTATAGCCTACTGAAACGAATTGAAATAGAAAAAAAATAAGAAAGTAGTATAAAAGCAAATATTTTGAGTAGTGTTTCATAATGCAAACAGTTGTGTAAAAGAATGTAAACTATATTTAAATGCGGTTACAAAGCAAACAATTAAGCAGCGAATGCAGCTATGATTTTGTTGCATATTGTATAGTTGATATCTAAAATTTGCGAAACCGGTTTCGTAGATAAAGTGAGGAAGAATGATGAAAAACGAGATAGAATACATGATTTTTATAATCGAATTGAACTGTATTCCAGTTTATTTATTACAAAAATGATTGCATTATGAAAAAATTTTGTACACTTTTTTCCGTTTTTCTATTTATTACAGTATTTAATTCTTCAGCACAAACAACTTATTATTGGTCAGGAGGTGGAGTGTCAACAGCATGGACAACAGCATCGAATTGGAATACAGTATTAGGCGGCGGAGGTTTAAGCAGATCAACTCCAAACGTTGGAGATACCTTGATATTTGACGGTAGTAATTTAGGAGCAG
>JBHYCS010000010.1:0-154935 GCA_051861445.1 Chitinophagaceae bacterium
TAGAAAACAATCTTTTTTAACAACAAAAATGGTCAACCTATTTCAGGGTAAGACAGTTCCTTCGTTCCTCAGGATGACAGGGGGCTTCAGGATGGCTGAGAGTTCCTTCGTTCCTCAGGATGACAGGGAGCTTCAGGATGGCAGAGAGATCCTTCGAGCCTCAGGATGACAAAGAGCCTCAGGATGATAGGGATAAATACAGTATTCAAACTTGAATTTGCCATATTCAAGGTAAAATGGGTGTTTTACAAATGATTAATTTTTAGGTTACATATTCGGAATTGTCTTTGCATACGAATTAAATATCAACTGTACAACGAGTTTGCTGCCATGCCTCACCTTAAATTTGAATGACTATGGCTACACAACCCATTACGAAGCAAGATTTATTGGTATTGAAACATGAATTGCTGGCAGAGATGCAGGATTTGATAGCAGCAAAGCCAGCAGTGTTTACAGAACGGCAGTGGCTAAAATCGTGGGAGGTAATGCAGATATTGGGTATATCGATGTCTACTCTACGTACGATGCGTAATAAAGGGATGTTGGAGTGTACAAAAATTGGGGGCTTGCTTTTTTATAATTATGATGCTTTACAAGGATTGATTCGGAAGAATAGGCATCCTACAAAGGTTACGGACTTGCAACGCAGATAGTGTTGTTGTTGGCTTTTGTAACTGATTTGTTAATACTGTCAGGTGTGCTAGATGGAATTGGCAGTTGCTAATTGCAATGCTACTAATCCCGATGTGAGGGCATAGAGCATTAGTCCCTCCCTTGTTTTGATGTCTAATTTTTCGCTGATGTTTTGCTTGTGTTTTTCGTAGGTTCTGATACTGATACTTGCGGTTTGAGCAATGGCCTCAATAGATTTATTGGTGCAGATGAGTTGTAAGATTTCTTTTTCTTTATCGGTTAGCAGTACTAATTTTTTTTCGATGGTTTGTTCTTTGATGGTAAACTGTGCATTGGTAATTTTAAAGTTAGAACCGATATGGTAATATATTTTTTGTTGCATGGTTTGTTCCATAGCAATAATGAGGTGTTGTATGGCTTCTGCTTTTGCCAAAAAGCCTTTTACGCCTAGATACCGCATCATGCAGATGGCATCTCTATCTGTGATATCGCTTACGACTAAGATGGGCACAGACGGATGGTGTTGTAGTAGCCATTGTGAGGCATCATAACCATTCATCTTGGGCATGGATATATCCATTAACACAATCGAAGGCTGTTGTTTGGGAAATTGCTGGATTAGATGGAGTCCATTTTCAAATTCGAGGATTTTCACATCAACGTAGTGTTGTTGAATAATATGTGATAGGTGTTTTCGAATAATGATGTGATCGTCTACAATACATACGGTAAGCATCATGAATCTATGTTTATGGTTACAACATGTCATCACTGCGGCAAGTAAACGATAGATAGGGAGAACATCCGATGTATTACCTGCAAACTTGTTCTTAGGGGGAGAAACCGCAACGAATCTATTTGCAATATAAGATTTTTAGATATTTATCAATTGTTTCGTCCACTATTTTTAGATGAAATTTGGTTGTTCACTTGCATTTAAAATATGGAAAACTTAAAAAAAGGTAAAAAAACTTTAAAAAATACGTAAATACACGTACGTCGATTTCAAAAACACTGTTTAGTTTATCGTTGTGAAAGATGCGGAATAAGATTGATGATACTATCTTTTTCAAATACATTTTCTCCATGTATCTACTAACTGTTTTTAAGAATTGTGTACACATAGTGCTTATCGCTCTTGTAGTGATTGGTGTACCTCGTGTGGTAGATGCACAAGAACAGCAGTTAACAGATAGTGCCCTTACAAAGTTAGCTGTAACATTACCCAACTATCTAGAGTCGACTACTACAAAAGTGCAACAATTAGAATCAAAGCTAGCCGCAACCAACCAATCTTTATTAAAAAGCTGGAAGAAAGCCGAAGCAAAATTATTGCGAAAGCTGGGACAAAAAGATAGTATAGCAGCACAACAATTGTTGCAAAGTGGGCAGCAGACCACCACACAGTTAACACAGCGATTGCAACGAACTGCCGCACAGAAGGGAATGGGTAGTAGAGTAAAAGAATATATACCCTCTTTAGATACATTGCAAACAAGTATACGATTTATAGAACAATACCAGCAACAGATTGGAGCCAAGCTACCCAACATACAATTGCCTATTACGGATGCTCAAACCAAGCTGCAAGCCTTGCAAACACAGTTGCAGCAAACGGCAGATATTAAAGGATATATCAAACATCGCAAACAGGCTTTGCAAGCTGCTTGTGAACAGGTAGGAATATTGCGAAGCATGAAATCGCTCAACAAACAAGCGTATTATTATCAAGAGCAATTAAAAGAATACAAAGCCTTATTGAACGATAAACAAAAGCTAGAACAAAAAGCGTTAGCAGCCTTGGGAAGGTTACCGCTGTTTCAGCGATTTATGAAAGAAAATAGTCAGCTAGCAAGTTTGTTTCGAGTACCCGATAATTATGGTAGCACGGCTTCATTGGCAGGATTACAAACGAGGGCAAGTGTCAATCAACTGATTAGTGACCGATTAGGTGTTGTAACCGCCGCTACGCCAAGTGGCGGGGTTGGTTCTAATCCACAAACTTATTTGCAACAGCAAGTACAACAGGCTCAACAGCAATTGAACCAATTGAAAAATAAATTGAACCAATGGGGCGGAAGTAGTGGCGACGATTTTACCGCATCGATGACAAAGGCAGAAGGCGGTTTTCAACCCAACCGCCAAAAAACAAAAAGCTTTTGGAAGCGAATAGAGGTAGGCATGAATGTGCAATCGCAGCGAACGAATGTGTTGCTACCGGTGACAAGTGATATTGCCTTTACAATAGGATATAAGCTGAACGATAAAGCCACCATAGGTACAGGGTTGAGTTATAAACTAGGATGGGGTAATGGTTGGAGGGATATTCGGCTAACGAATGAAGGTATGGGACTGCGTAGTTATATGGATATAAAACTACCACCACTGTTGGGGAAAATAGATGGTGGACTCTGGATTAGTGGGGGTTATGAGCAAAACTATTTGCCTAGTTTACGCAATAAGGTAACAGCCCTTGCACCGGATGCACCTATGGTGAGCAATTGGCAGCAAAGTGGACTAGTTGGGTTGAGTAAGAAGTTGAAGATTGGCAAGAAAAGCCAACAAGTACAAGTATTATGGGATTTTTTAAGTTATCAACAAATACCACGTTCACAGCCTATCAAGTTTAGGGTAGGGATGGGGTTGTAAAAGGACTGTTTATTAACAATGGAAATAAATGAATTATATCCAACTATATGATTTTTTCAATTGAATTCTTTCTTATTTACATAAAATAAATTTTTATGGTTTATTGTGTTCAAAATAAAGTAAGAAATTTTTAATGTTAAATAAATTTATCTAGAATATGAAATATGTTTTTTTTGTTCTCAGTACCTTATTTTTCAGTTTTTGTTTTGCACAAAATTCAAGAAACATAACAACAATAATTCCTCCAATTCCTGAGGTTGCAAATTTTACAAAACAGTTAGAATTTCCTTCTGGATTACAATCAGGGATCGCTTCAATTAATATTCCAATATATAATATAAATGATAAAGTAAAGATTCCTATATCATTAAATTACAATGCATCTGGGATTAAAGTTGAAGAGAACGCAACTTGGGTTGGACTAGGATGGAATCTAGATTGTGGGGGCTCATTGACGAGGGTTGTAAAAGGAATGCCTGATGATATTTCTAATGTTGGGTATATGTACACTCCATACACAGTCAGTTTTATCCAAAACTTATCAGTAAATGATCCTTTGTATTTTGATTTATTATATAACCAAATTTTTGATCAACTCTCTTTAGACGTTGAACCTGATTTATACTTTTTTTCGGCAGGAAGCTATTCTGGAAAATTTTTTTTTAATAAATCTAGTAATAAATTCGAGTTACTACCATACCAAAATATTAAGATTGAATATTTCACAAGTATAGGTAAAATTGTGTCTTTTATAATTACAACTCCTGATGGAGCAAAATATTATTTTGGAAAATCGTATGATAATCAAAGAGAATCATATGATACATATCAAACTCAAGACTCATATTTTCAGAATGGTGGAGCTGGTTGGCAATTATCGACAAGTAATAATTCAACCCCACCACATGTGGTTTCATGGAAATTAATGAACATAGAAAAGGATAAAGATATAGTAGTTTTTGAATATTCAAATCCATATAGTGCGATAGATTATAATAGGATTGGAGAAACAAGGGATTTTAAAGGAATAAGCAATTGTGATGCTACTAGTAACTTAAGTCTACCTATTACATCGTTAAGTATTCAACATAGTGATAAGACTCGTTTAGAAAGAATTAAATACAAAAATGTTACAGTTGAATTTATACGTTCACAAATTGGAAGGCAAGATACTCATGCACTTGATTATAGTCTAGAAAGGGTAAATGTTAAAAATAAAGACAACTTAATTATTCAAACAACTAAGCTTAGTTATTTATATTCTGAAAGTAGTGATAATTTTTTTGAAGGTATTGGTAATTCAATTGTTTTTAAAAAGCGGTTATTCTTAAAAGAAGTTATGCAAAAAAATATTAATGAAGAAATACCACCTTACCAATTTGAATATCACGGTATTGACGATTTACCAAGTAAATTATCAAAAAGTCAAGATTATTGGGGTTTTTACAATGGTAAAACTAACTCTACTTTAATTCCTACAATTCCAACTTCTTTACTTAACTCGTCTTCTATTGGTTACATAAACGGGGGAGATCGTACAGTAGATATAAATTATGCAAAGAAAGGGACTTTAGTAAAAGTAAAGTATCCTACAGGAGGAGAAACTATTTTTGATTATGAATCAAATACAATCGATCCATCAAACTCAAATCTTTTTTGGGGATTTCAGCAATCAGGATTAGTTAATAAAGGGACAAACTTTTTTAAGAGTAGTCTTTTTCAATCTGCGTCTAATAGTAATTTATATACGCAACAGTTTGTAGTTAATAGTGTTGACAATATTGCATTTGTAGCAGCATTTTTAGAGGGGTGTAGTAACGATATACCAAATATAGATTGTGCGTTAGATATTAAAATTATTGGTATAACAAACCCAGCTTATATTCAACAAATTAATTCGTCGAATCTTTATGTAAACTTACCTAGTGGTACATATAAATTGGAAGCATTGATTACACCTAATGCAAACTATTCCAACCCAGATTTTAATATTCATATTTCATGGAAAGAAAATCCAAATGTTAATTCTTTAATTGTTGGGGGGATACGCATAAAGAAAGTAATAAAAAAAGATAACCAAAATGGAAATATAATTCGTACCTATAATTACAATAATTTTTTAACAGGAAATAGTAGTGGTATGGTTTACAACACACCGGTTAATTCCTATTATATTTTTTGTGGCTCTACCGAATTTAATCCAAGTATTCTTCGAATTGTTTCAAATAGTGTCTTACCTACTGCAACTGTTGATGGTAAGCAAATTCAATACTTTAATGTAGCAGAATATCAAGAGAGTATAAATCAAAATTTAAAAAGTGAATATATTTTTTCTCAATTAAAATATATTCCTTTTTCGCATAGAAGTTGGGATTACCCACATACTACTGATCTTACACAAACTTGGCGTTCTGGATTACTGCTTGGAAAAAAAGTTTATGAATACCATGGATTAAATTATGAATTGATAGAATCCGAAGAAAATGTATACAATAATTTTAATACTTCTAATACTTTGAATTTAGGATTAGTTGTAGGTTCTTACCCCTCACAACAATCCTTTGGTACTAATACATACGGAATTAGCAATGAATGGTATTTACCTACAAAAAAAATAATTAAATACTACAGAAATGGATTTGTAAATGGAGCAATTACTGATTATTTATATGATAATAACTATCAACTAAAAAGCCAAACTACTGTAAATTCCAAAAACGAAACCCTCATCACAACTTATAAATATCCGTATGATTTTCAGGGTATACCGATATATGATCAGATGGTATCTAAGAATATGATAAGTTATCCGATAGAGACCAAAACGATGAATCAAACGGTTGGAACTATCCTTGATTGGAAATATCAAAATTATAGAGATGTGGGCAATGGTATTATAGATGTAAAGTGGATAGATGTGTATGACCGCCAAAAAAATATGTTTACTACGGAAGTAAATTATGATCAATACGATAGCAAGGGTAATCTTGAACAATTAACTACCAAACAAGGCGTTACACAATCTTATGTATATGGATATTCCAAGAATTATCCGATAGCACAGGTAGTAAATGCGAAAGTAAATGAAGTGTATCATGAGAATTTTGAAGAATCAACAAATGGATGGGGGCAGTATACACCTGTATTAGACTTTACCAAGAGTCATACAGGTAGGGCATCCGCCAAGTTGTTTAATCCCACCGGTTCGGAATATGTAAGCCATGCACCCAATTGGTTATCGGTAAACATAACCACCCCCACCAAGTACAAGTATTCTGGATGGATATATAGTGATGGACCATCCGCCGAATTGTTTTTCTTTATGAAATACAACCCAAACAGCGGCACTTATTTTGATTTTGTAACCTCTGCTATCACCACTGCCACACATCAATGGGTATATGTAGAAGGAGAATATACGGTACCAGCAGGAATTACAGCCATTCAGCTTCGCTTAGATAATAATGGAGGAGGAACTGTTTGGTTTGATGATTTGCGAATCTATCCAAGTGCAGCACAAATGACAACGTATACGTATGAGCCCCTGATTGGTATGAGCAGCCAAAGCGATGCCAATAATCGAACTACGTATTATGAGTACGATGGTTTTAATCGCCTATCATTGATAAGAGACCAAAATAGGAATATCCTTAAAAAGTACTGCTATAATTACCAAGGACAAAGTCAGGCATGTCAATTATTTTCTTGTGCGGCTGTTTCCGGTGATTATTATTCACAGAACTGTGGAAGTCAAACGCCAGAAGCCATTTTTGTAGATGTACCAGCGGGTCAGTTTAGTTCATCTATCTCACAAGCTGATGCCGATGCACAGGCACAGGCCTATGCCCAAGATTACGCCAATCAGCATGGTACTTGTATTTCCAATGAGTTTGAATTCAACTACAACAATTACATCAATGCATTTGGAACTGCTGTAGAAATGTATAATCACAATACGGGGCAGTACTATTATTTTCAAGTAGGCTATGGTTCAGGCGTTTTGGGTAATATCAGTGCTGGTAACTATGATGTAAATGTTTATACAGGCTATTACAGTTATTTCAATTGTGATATTGGCTGTGGATACTATAGTGGAGGCTGGGGCAGTACCTATTTCTACAGTATATTCTTAGATGCTTATTGTAATACTATTAATTTCTATTAACCCAAATAAAATAAAATTAAATGAAATATTTAATCGGCATATTCATATTATGTATCAGTGTAGGTTTTGCAGTGAAAGAAGACATTTATTCAATTAGTATCAAGGCAATAGATGGACAAACGATACCCTTAAGCAAATATCAAGGTAAGAAGATGATGTTTGTAATATTACCAGTGAGTGAAGAAGATACCACCATTCAAGTAAAAGAGCTCAAACATTTAATGAAGCAATATGATAGTAGTTTATTGATTGTAGGGGTATTGGCGGAAGAGTTTGGCTACTCTTCTAAAAACAATAAGAAGCTAAAAAAACTATACGAGCAAGCAACAGGCAATTTTATACTGACCGAGGGCATGCGTGTAAAGAAAGATAGCAGTCAGCAACAAACCGCCTTGTTTAGATGGTTAACCGACCGCAAACAAAACCGACATTTTCAAGATGATGTACGAGGAGTAGGACATAAGTTTTTTGTAGATGAAACAGGAGAGTTGTATGGAGTGATGGGACCAGAAATACGATTAACACATCCAGTCATTAGCAGAATTTTATCAAAGCCCCTACCTCATGCACCTATTCAAAAGAATGTTGCTAATGGCAAGCCATCGTAACTTACTATGAGTCAATATAAAATGACCACAAGTAGCATACCATTTCCTATTTATCAATGTTTTTTATGAAACCATCCATCCAAATAATTGTACGGCTAATTATTGCCTTGCTCATCATACAACCTTTTGTTGTTATTGCACAACAGGTAGATACCCGTAATTATGTAAAAACATGGGTAGCCACTGCACCCGAGCAAGATGCCAATGTATTGATAAACAAAGGACTAAGAGAAGTAAAGCATACTGCATCCTATTTTGATGGATTGGGTAGACCAGAACAAACGGTGGTATATAAAGGCTCGTTAGTAACAGCCACCAATACATTGGGAGATGTAGTGTCACCTATAGTGTATGATGCCTTTGGCAGAGAAGCAAGAAAGTATTTGCCTTATGTGTCTTCAACGGTGAATGGTATATACAAACCCAATCCGTTGGTAGAGCAAAACAGTTTTATGTTGGGTCAATATGGTAGCCAAGGAGAAAATGTATTTTACAACGAAACTATTTTTGAGCCATCACCCTTGAATAGGATTGTAAAAACGATGGCAGCAGGAAATAGTTGGGTAGGAAGTGGTAGAGGTGTCAGTCAAGATTATTGGGTAAATACTTTGGTAGATGATGTGAAAATATGGGATGTGACCGATAATGTATCAGGAATAGTTACATATTCAAAACGGTCAAATCCATATGCATCGGGAGAATTGTATAAAAATGCCACCAAAGATGAAACAGGCAATCAAGTAATAGAGTTTAAGGACAAAGAAGGAAAAGTACTGCTAAAAAAAGTGCAGCATACTGCAACGGTGGATAATGGTGGGGGAACAGGTTATGCAGGTTGGCTGAGTACGTATTATGTATATGATGATGTAGGAATGCTGAGATTGGTGATACCCCCAAAAGCGGTGGAGCTATTGGTGAATAACAATTGGCAATTAACGAGTACGATATTAGATGAGCTTTGTTTTCGTTACCAGTACGATGGTAGAAATAGAATGATTGTAAAAAAAGTACCAGGTGCTGGAGAGGTTTACATGATTTATGATGTAAGAGATAGGTTGGTTGCTACCCAAGATATCAATTTGCGTTATCAAACCAGATGGTTATGTACGGTATATGATAATTTGAATAGACCGGTTGGAACATACAAGTGGCATAATGACGATAGCAGGCAAACTGTACAAAACGACGTGGATTTTAATATTAATTATTTGGTGAACCAGACCTCATCAATCGAGCTTTTAACCGAAACCCATTACGATACCTACAATAATTTACCAGCAGGATTAACGGCACAATTAGATCTGGCACATAGTGCTTCAATGGTATCCACCTACCATGTAGCCCCAGATTATGCGTTGCCCGTTGTAGCAAGCAACAGAACCGTAGGTATGCCTACATGGACAAAAACCAAGGTGTTGGGCACAGCAAATGAGTTTATTTATTCGCTTACCTTGTATGATGCAGATGGTAGACCGATACAAGTAAAAACATTGAACCATGTAGGTGGATTAGATATTGTAACCACTCAATATGATTTTTCAGGGAAAGTGTTGCGAACCCATACGGTTCACAACAACCCAACTGCCACCCCAACAAGCATTACAACCGTTACTAAACCTAGTTACGACGATTTAGGCAGGGTATTGAAAATAGAGAAAAGTATCAATGGTAGTGCCTTTAAAACGATTTCAACCATGACGTATGATGCTTTGGGACAATTAAAAGAAAAGCAAATAGGCGATCAACAAGGCGTTCCATTAGAACGATTAGACCATGAATACAATATACGAGGTTGGTTATTGGGTGTAAACCGTGGATATGCCAAAACAGTAGGGAGTACACAAGGCAATTATTTTGGGTTTGATTTAGGGTATGATAAAACCAACCTGCAAAACAGCAATAATAGTAGTATCGGAAGTTATGTACAACCGCAGTTTAATGGCAATATCGGTGGTATGGTATGGAAAAGTAAGGGTGATGATGTGGTACGTAAATACGATTTTACGTACGACAATGTGAATCGATTGACCGCAGCCAATTTTAACCAAACAACCAATGGTATCCAATGGAGTAATAGTGTGGTCGATTTTACAGTTAACAATCTCACCTACGATGCCAATGGCAATATTTTAACCATGAACCAAAAAGGGTTAAAGGGCGGAAGTAGTGTAATGATAGATCAACTAACCTACCAATATTATAATCAAAGTAATAAATTAAAGAGCGTAGTTGATGGTGTTAATGATCCCAATACTAAACTAGGTGATTTTAGGACTGCATTAAGTCATCCTGATTTTGGTAATCCAAATAAATGGGATTACTTGTACGATGCGAATGGCAATATGATTAGAGATCTAAACAAGGCGATCGGTGATGATGGGGGTGATGGAATAGTATACAACCATCTTAATTTACCTACTAGTATTGATGTAATAGGTAAAGGCACCATCACCTATACCTACGATGCAGCTGGTAATAAGCTACGCAAAACAACGGTAGACCAAACGGTTAGTCCTGCCAAAACTACGATTACCGATTATGTAGGCGGCTATGTATATGAAAAGATAGGTACAGCAGTTCCACAGTTACAGTTTATGGCACATGAGGAAGGCAGGATACGCTATAAAGCACCTGTAGGCAATACCCCTGCTAGTTTTGTGTATGATTATTTTATCAAAGACCATTTGGGTAATGTACGGATGGTGCTGACGGAAGAAATAAAACAAGATGTATATCCTGCTGCAACACTTGAAAACAATGCTGTAGCCACTGAAAATAGTTACTATAATATTGACCCGAACAACATTGTAGATAAAAGCACTGTGCCAGCATTTACAAATGCCAATGGTAGTAATTATAGCAACAATAACGGTAATCCACCTTATAATAATAATCCTAATAGTAATGTGAATGCCACTAGCCAAAAACTATATGTGATAGGAGGTGATGGTGAATATAAAACAGGATTAAGTACGGTATTGAAAGTAATGAGTGGTGATAAAGTTGATATTTTCGGTAAATCATTTGTATCGCAAGATGCATCTGATGGTGCAGACAATGGGTTTCCGATTACAAATGCTTTTGAAAACTTTGTTTTACAATTTACAGGCAGTAATGCACTGCAAGTAAGTCATAGTGGGTCTACTTTATTTAACACATTAAATACACAATCTAGTAGTAATTCATTGTATAATTGGGTAAATAATAGCGTACCTACACCAATAAATAGTACAAAAGCTTACATTAATTGGATATTGTTTGACGAACAATTTAAAGTAGTTGCTGCTAGTTCTGGATATGACCAAGTGGGGATAGGTAGTGTAAAAAGTCATCAGATACCTGTTAGCATTAGTAAAAATGGATTTCTGTATGTATATTGCAGTAATGAAACGGATGGTCGTAATGTGTTCTTTGATAATGTACAGGTAATTCATACTAGAGGGGCATTGTTGGAGGAAACGCATTATTATCCGTTCGGATTGACAATGAGTGGGATTAGTAGTAAAGCAGCGAATACTTTGGACAATAAATACGAATACAATGGTAAGGAGAAACAGGAAAAAGAGTTTAGTGATGGTAGTGGATTAGAATGGATGGATTATGGGGCAAGGATGTATGATGGGCAAGTGGGAAGATTTTTTGTTGTTGACCAATTCTCAGAAATAAGCAGAAGATGGACTCCTTATGTTTATTGTGCTAATAATCCAATAAGGTTTGTTGACCCTGATGGAATGGTTTGGGGTGATGCCAAAAAAGATGGCGAAATAGCTAAGAGACTGCAAGATAGAATTGCAGAAAGATTGAAGGACGAGAATGGAAACCTTGAATCTGCAAATAAAAAAATATCAGATATAACTACCAAGATTGCAAAAGAAGGTACATCTAACAAATTGGAAAGGCAATTGAATAGAGCAAAAAATGATGCTGCATCGGCTACTGAATCAATTTCGCTTCTTACAACATCTTCGAAAAACATTGATTTCATGGGTAGTGATACTAAACAAACTTTTACTTTTAAAGAAGTTTCGAACTCTGAAGGAGACACTTATAAAGAGAATGGGGTAATTACTATGGAGATTGTAAGTGATGCTAATGCGATTCATGAGATAACACATGGTATGCAAATAAATAATGGTGAAATAATTGGAGGTCCAAAAGGTCAAAATAGATACCCAAGCAATGATAATATTATACCTGAAATTGCTGCTTACAAAAGTCAGTTTGCTTTTGATGCCAGTAGTGTTAAAAATTCGGTTCCGTCTTATATGGGTTCGGCTTCAAATCTCTCAGATATAAATAATGCTTGGGTTTTTGGAATTAACAATAAGCAAGATTTATCAGGCGAGTATATTTATGCAAAACTTAAGATGGGCAAAGCCTATACTCCTGAAAAAGTTGTTGAAATTCTAAAATCCTTAAAACAATGAAAAAAGTAGTCCTCATATTCCTTGTACTGTTTTATGGCTGTACAGTAAGTAAAACAATTATTGGCACATACTCTTCGTCTGTTAGCCCATATATGTTCATTATCAGTCCTGATTCAAGTTATCATTTTCAATATAAATTTCATTTTGAATATGCTTACTCAATTGGAAATTTGAATAAAGTAAATTCAAACATTTATAGAATAAATAGCCATTTTTCAAATAAAGAAATTATTTTGTTACCAAATTATAGCAAAACAAATCATACTAACGACTCTTTAACTTTATCAGTTCAAACAAATTTAAAAAGTGACGAAAGTGAGTATTATAGATGCCTAATCTACTTAAATGGAGGATTATTTTCTGAAAAACGATGTGATTCACTTCACACTATTGATATTCCAACAAATAGTTATACTTTATTGCTAAAGCTTACTGCCGACTCTAGAATGCCTTCAAGATTTTTAGATACTTTAGTTTCTTTGCCTTATGCCTTAAGATTTGGAGAAAAAAATAAATGTACTATCGAAATGAAATATTTAGACTCATTCTTCAATTATAAGACTTTTATCAATCAGCCTATAATTATTAGAAATAATAAATTACGTTTTAACTCAATTAAACTAGCAAAAGTAAAATAATAGCCCCAACTAGGCGTAGTTTAATCATTTCGCAACTCGGCGTGCGGCTGTTTCGCCTTTGTTGGTATGGCTTTAGTCTACCAACAAACAATTTTCGCCGAAATTAGCATATCCTAGTTTACCAACAGCATTCATTCATTGCTAGTAACATAAACCATATTTTTGTAAATTTTTCGCCTTTGTTGGTATGGCTTTAGCCTACCAACAAATAAGTTTTGCCCATGTTAGTCTAAGCTACCTACATCATTCAATAGATACTATAACTTTCGTAAATTTATAGTATGCAATATCCTGTTCACTATCCACATTTTTTCACAGCTACGATTTTAGAATGGAAGCATCTACTGCAACAAGATAAATTGAAAGAAATAATCATCAATAGCTTGCGTTTTTTGGTAGAGAAAAATAGAGTAGAAGTATTTGCATTTGTAATTATGAGTAATCATATTCACATAATTTGGAGAATTCAGAATGATGATGAAAAAGTAAAAGTTCAACATTCGTTTATGAAATATACAGCTCAAAGAATATTAGAAGAATTGCAAAATAATCATCCAAAAGTTCTACCCTACTTTTATGTAGGAGCAAAAGATAGAAAGTATCAAATTTGGGAACGCAATGCTTTAAGCATAGAAATTCACAGCAATGATGTGATGTTACAGAAAATGAATTATATGCATCAAAATCCTGTAAAGGCAGGTGTTGTGGGCAATGAGTTGGAGTATAAGTATTCAAGTGCTTTACATTACAAAACTGATAAAGCAGTTTGGGATTTTGTAACAAAGTGGGAAATTTATTAGCTTGTAATGATGTTGGTACACTATCGTGATACCATCGGCAGAAAAGTTTTCTCTTTGAGAAACATACATCTATTTTTGAAACAGATTGATGCTCAAATACATCAGCTGCATTTTTACAAACAAATAGGCAACAATCAGCTACTTTTACAAAATAAATTGGAAAGTGATATGAAAGAAGGAAAGCGTCAAAAACAAGTAGCATCTGTATTACAGGCAGAGATGAATGATATATTTATGAAACTGTCTTTAACCATGATAGATAATGGTATGGTTTCTATAGCTGCTGTAAAAGTAACGCCAGATTTGTTAGAAGCAAGGGTTTACATAAGTATGTTTCAGGTAGAAAATCCAACTCAAGCAATGAAGCAAATTGAGGCAAAAGCTTGGGAAATTAAAAAATTATTAGCCGATAAAGTAAAACATCAATTACGTAGAATTCCAGTGATTCAGTATTATTTCGATGATACCTTAGAACACGTATTTAAGATGGAGAATTTATTTAAAGAAATTAACGAACAAAAAATAAATGCTGCTACCAACGACAGCGATACGAATCTTGCATAATTCGATATAAAATTTTATACATACAGTTACTATTTCTGCTGAAAATTTATCTATAGAAATATGAATTTTTTATTTGCGTGGCGATATTTTAAGTCAAAAAAAACGACCAATGCCATCAATATTATTTCTTGGATAAGTGTATTGGCTATTGCAGTGGTAACATCGGCACTAATTATTGTTTTTAGTGTATTCAATGGCTTTGAAGATTTGGTAAAAGGTTTGTATGCTGATTTTTATGCCGATATTCAAATAAAAGCCACAACAGGAAAAATTATAACACTAACACCTGAACAAAAAAAGCAAATTCAATCTATAGAAAATATTGCTGCAACTAGTTTTAGTATTGAAGAAAAAGCAAGTCTTCAAAACGATGAAAGCCAAACGATTGTTTATTTAAAAGGCGTAGATAGCAATCAAGTTTTGGTAAATAATATTAGCAATCATATTGTAAACGGCACTTACAATCTTGGTAGTGCTGCTGCTCCAAATTTGGTAATTGGTGTTGGTATAGAAAGTGCATTAAACATAGATGCAGCCAAAAGTTTGTACCCCATTACCATGTATTTACCCAATAAAAAATCGGCTCAATTAAATAGTGTAGATGGCATGTTTACTTATAATGTACCAACTGTTGGAGCGTTTATGGTGCAACCAGAATTTGATAATAAATATGTATTTACCAATATCGATTTTTTACGCTACATGTTAGATTTTAAACCCAATGAATATTCTTATTGTGACATACAATTAAAGAACGAATCAGCATCGGAGCAAGTTGTAAATAAATTAAAAAAAATGTTGGACAAAGCATATACAATTGAAACAAGATACCAACAAAACAAAAGCTTGTACACTGCCATGCAAATAGAAAAATGGGTAATTTACGGTGTTACTTGTTTAATTCTTGCCATTGCTGCATTCAATATTATTGGTGCATTAACCATGTTGGTATTAGAAAAACAAAAAGATATTGCAGTACTCACTGCTATGGGTGCAAGCCGTAAATTGGTGCAAAATATATTTTTAAGTACGGGTGTTTTTTTAGCGTTGTTAGGTGCTTTTATCGGAATTATCTTATCTACTTTTATTTGTTGGCTTCAAATAAAATTTCATTTAATTGCCCTACAAGGGGGTAGTTTTTTAATTGATTATTATCCTGTTAAACTGCTGTTTACAGATTATATATTGGTTTTTTTAACCGTTTTGGGTATTGCTTTTGTAGCAGCCTTTATTCCTTCACGTAAGGCAAGTTTACAATTTGTATCTCTTAAAAGTTAATTGTTAGTATCGATAAATACATAGTGGCAAACCCAGATAGTTTAATACCACTATGCATTTATGAATGATGTTTATTGTTGAATAAATAATTTACTGCTAATCGTATTTCCAAAATGTACAGAAACACTATATGTTCCTTTTGAAAGCGTAGTTGTTGGTATTTGTATCAATTGATGACCTTTTTGTAGTGTGATTGTTTGTGTGCCAACCGTTTTTCCACTTAAATCTGTAATAGTAACTTTTGCCAATTGATTATATCCTGCATGAATATTCAATTGTAATTTTTGATGCAATACAGGATTATTTACCAACGAATAAAAATGTAGTTGATTGCTTTGTATTACTGCGGTAATAATTGCAGAATAGCTTTTACTTCCATCTACATTTACTTGAACCAATCGATAATAGTTTTTACCCATTATTGGTTGTACGTCAGTTGTATTATAATATTGTTTTACGCTTGTATTTCCTTTACCCATAATCGTATCAATGGCAGAAAAGTGTGTTCCATCAGTTGATTTTTCAACTATAAAATATTTATTATTCGTTTCTGATACTGTATTCCATTCAATTAAAACAGTTTTTTGTGCAGTTGGCTTTGCCTTAAAATGAATAAGCTCTACAGGTAAAGTGCTTCCATTGTTGTACGTGTACCAAATTGGGGCTGAAATAATTTTGTTACCTGCAATGGTAATTTCTGCATAATAATAAGCAGTTGTGGTGTTGGGTAAATTAAAATCGGTAAAAGCATGTGTAAAACCTGATACAGAATCTATTGTTACAGGATAAACACTGCTGCCAGGAATACCATACATGATTTTTATTTGAGGGATAGCTGTTGTATTCGTAGGGTCAGTTGCATATACACTAATGGCTGGTGTTGTGGTTCCACTGAAAATGCTACCCATGGGTTGATTATTAATAGTAAAAATTACCTTCGTGTCGCAATCTTCTGTAGCATAAAAATTTCTAGATTTTAATGCAGATAAAAAAGAATTGCTAGATAAATCAGTGCTATTTACTGCTAATCTTGAATAAGCTGTTCTTCCAAAAGTAGTATTGTGATTATCATGATCTATTGATGGACCAATATGATAACCTCTTGCCAACATTTTTTTGAAATAATCATAATATGCTAAAGATGAACCTGGATCAGAATAAGTTGTATTGGTTGAAGTAGATGGACCATTTGCCAAAGCAGCACCCACAATTGCACTGTCAGCAGTAGCATTAAAACTTATATTCGAAAGATTGTTGTAATCTGAGCTGTTTGGATGTGCCAATAAAACCACTGCATTGTTCCCTAATACATTAATAGTTCTAAATAAACCCTTTGTTCCTGTTGTAAGTTCAGTTCCTATATAATCATTTTTAGGAACAAATGTGTTGTAATTTCCATTTTCCCAACCTAATAATTGATTGGTTCCATACACTAGTAAATGCCCACCACCACTAATTACACCCCATTCCATTCCATATAGTCCTAAGAAATTACTTGTTGTTGCAGCGGCAGCTTGGTTTAAGCCGGGTTGCCAATTACTAATATTCATTCCTGCATCGCTGTGGTTGTGTTCAGAAATTCCTAAAAAATCCATACACATCGAATTTTTTGCAAAAGCATAATTGTTGGCAGGTATAAAATTGCTATTATCTTGATTACCGTCAGAATAACTAGAATGTGCATGTAAGTTGCCAAAATAGGTTTTTACAACAGGTGTTAAAGGTGTTGTAATATTAGCTTGAAGAATAGTACTTGTTAAATATTTTGTTCCACCAGTACAAGTTTTATTAGCAGCAATTACATAAAAATAATAAGTAGTTCCATTGGTTAATTGTGGAGCAATAAATGCAGTTACATTGCCTATTTGTACAACACTTGCATTGCCTAAAGTGCTGCCTTTTGTATAATTGACACCATTAACGGGTAAAGTACTTAAACTACTATTGGTACTCATTAAAACTAAATAATCATCTGCTTGATTACTTGGAGTAAAATAGCCTTGAACAATATTTGCATCACTTGTAAGTTGCAAGTTGGTTGCACCAACAGTAGGGGTAACACAAGTAGGAACGATGGTTGTTGTAATAGATTGAGCTAAAGGATTATTGGTGTTATATGTTGGTCCATTTAAACAGTTTTGTTTATTGGCAGCAAATACATGAAAATAATAAGTGGTACCTGCATTTAAATTGTTTGCAGTAAATGAAGTTGCTTGAGAAAATGACACAACTGTGCCATTGCCTAAAGTTGCTCCTGCATTGTAATTGGTTCTATTAACAGGCGTTGCAGAAAGGGTAGGTGTAGTTGTTCGAACAACTAAGTAATCACTAGCATTTCCTGCAGTAAAACTTCCAAAAACACTAAAAGGTTTAATGTTACTAAAAGTTAAAGCACTTGCTTGTATGCTTGGTGCTGTACATGGTTCGTTACCAGTTAAAGTTGTTGAAAAACCTTGTAAAGGATTTTGTGTAAAGTATAATGGTCCACCTGAACAAAGGTTATTCATGCTAAATATAAAAAAGTAATAAGTGGTTGCAGCACTTAAACCAGTAGTAGAAAAACTAGTATTATTGCCAACAGAAACAACTATTCCATCGCCAATATTATCGCCTAAAGCATAGTTTTTTCCATTAATCGGATTGCCGCTTAAACTACTATTAACGCTCATTACAACTAAGTAACCTTGAGGTGTATTTGTTGTTGGTGCTGTAAAACTTGCATTAATGCTGCTGAATGCATTATTTGCTATAACAAAATTTGTAGGTTGTGCTGTTGGTGCTGTACAAACATTAGTTGGAGTAGCAGTTACTTGAATATTATCTAAACTTACTCTTGGTCTTGAACCAGAACTGCCACCAGTTCCATTATGATAATAAAATCGCAATCTTGCATTAGCTGCATTGTTAAATGTGCTAGGTAATGCAACAAAACTTACAGAGCCTGAAGTTGGACTATTATTCGTAAAGTTTAAAACTGCAGCATTGGTAATTTCTGAATATGATATTCCATCTACTGATGCATATACCCTTAAAGAACCGTTTCTGTTACCACTAGAATTGTTTAAACTAGCCCAATCAAAACTGAGTGTTCCTGCATTTAATCCCGTAAAATCAACAAAAAAATCTAAGGCAATAGAAGATGTATTATCTGTAGTGCCTGTAGATAATAAATTTATATTTTGTGTGCCTTTGTAAAAACCAGAGCTAGAACCTTGATTTGGATTGCCTGATACCTGAAAATTGGTTGATGCTACTGTAATTCTTGTAGCCGAAGGAATACTACCTGTTGCATTTACTTCCACACCTCTCCATGCATTAGCACCAATACCTGCACTAAAAGTTCCATTTGTAAGTGCTGTGTTGAATGTCCAGTTGGCAATGTCGGCAAACGTTTCTTTGTAAGTAAAACTAGGCTGACTAGCCATGTTTACAGGTGTTTGACTGAAAACAGATGAAGCAAAAAATATACACAAAGCTATTGCTTTGCAAAAGCGACTTATTTCAAACATAGGGGGTTGTATAAAGTAATAAAATATAAAGGTAGTGGTATATTAAAAATAGATTAGCTCCTTTTTTATGAAGATTTTGTTATGCTATTGTATAACTAAATGTTTATAATGTATGATTTAGTAAATTTTTGTTTTCTAATAGTTTGTAAAATTCTTTTGTTCTAACATATTCGTTCGTGAAATCTAAGTGACGTTGATGATGCATATCGGTTCCTATAAATTCTACTAAATTTTCATTAATTAGTCGTTCAGCAACTTTTTTAATTTCTTTTCCATAATAACCAGAAAGCGATAATAAATTTACTTGAAACAACACATCTCTTTCCTTCAATGAATAGTAAGTATCAAAATTTTTATGATAATAATTGTATCGTTCAGGGTGAGCTATAATAGGCATAATATCTTTCATCCGTAATTTAAAAATTACCTCTTTAATATTACGAGCTGCCATTACATACGACATTTCTATGAGCATGTAATCTTTTCCAAAAGTTAGTAGTTCTTCGTTTGAATCAATTAATGTTTCTAACGATTCATCTACCATGTATTCAGCAGCGGCTGCTAATTCTATTGAAACATTGTTTTCAATTAAAGCGGTTTGTGCTTTTACTAAAGCATTTTTTATGGTGGATGGATTATTGTTGTGTACGCCTGATAAAATATGCGGAGTACAAATTAATTTTCTATAACCTATTTGTTGTAATGCTTTTGCAAAATCTACTGTTTGTTGTACTGTTTCTGCACCATCATCTATTCCTGGTAAAAGATGCGAATGCATATCTACCCCTAAAAAGGAAAGATTGGGTTCTATTTTTTTTTGTAAAAATGAAAACAGCATAAGCAAATGAGAATGGTACAATGAAAAATTAAGAATCTCTAAACAGTTTTTTGTCAGCAATAAAAGTTCCAAAAGGAATGAGTGATGCCAATAAAGCAAATCCAATTTTTATGAAGCCCCATTTTTTATTGGTTCCTACCATTATAGCATAATATACATAAGCTATAAATAAAACACCATGTGCCATTCCTACAATATAATTGGGTTTAGGCATGTTGTATTTGTATTTTAAAATCATAGTTAGTCCGATTAATAAAAACGAACATCCTTCTAAAAAAGCAATGATTCTAAATTGTCCCAAAGGTGTTTTTAAAAGTTCTTTAATCATACTTTAAACGGTTATGTGATGCTTATAAAAATTACGAATTTGTTCGGCAATATAATCCATTTGTTTGTGGCTTAATTCTGGAAACATAGGAAGCGATAAGATTTCTGTTTTAAGTTGATGAGCTACAGGAAAATCTTCAGCCACATGATTCAGGTATTGATAAGCTTGTAATTCTGGTAAAGGTGTGGGATAATGAATGGCGGTTTCTATACCATTTTCTTTTAAAAAAGCTGCTAACGCATTTCTATTTTGGCATTTAATTACATATAAATGAAAACTATGTTCTGCATTTTTACGAACAATGGGTACAGATATTTCTGGAATTTTATTTAAAATTTGATGATAATAGTTTGCGTTTTCAATACGTTGTTGTGTCCATTTTTGTAAATGTGGAAGTTTTGCAAGTAAAATAGCTGCTTGTAAGCCATCCATTCTAGAATTTATTCCTTCTATAATATGTTCATGTTTTTTGAGAGCACCATGTCTTGCAAACATTTTACATTTTATGGCTAAATCATCATTATTGGTAATAATACAACCAGCATCGCCATAAGCACCTAAATTTTTTCCGGGATAAAAACTAAAGGATGCTGCAATGCCAAAATTGCCTACTTTTTTATGTTGATAAGTGGTTAAATGTGCTTGTGCACAATCTTCAATTATCCAAATATTGTGTTTGTTTGCAATAGCCATAATGGTATCCATTTCACAGGGTTGACCATGTAAATGCACCACAATAATAGCTTTGGTTTTAGGTGTAATTACTTGTTCTATTGCATGTTCGTTGATAGAAAAATAATTGCTATCTACATCTACAAAAACAGGTTTTGCCCCCGTTAAACTAATCGTTTCGCTACTGCTAATCCAACTATTGGCAACGGTAATTACCTCGTCACCTGCACCAATTTCAAGCATTTTTAAAATAATAAACAAACTATCTGTTCCATTGGCACAGCTAATGCAATGTTTACCCTCTATGGTTTGTGCAAATGCAGTTTCAAAATTGGTAACATATGTACCGCCAATAAATGCAGACTCTTGAATTACAGATTGAATAGCGCCATCTATTTCCTCTTGTATAGAAAGATATTGAGCTTGCAAATCAACAAAAGGAATATTCATCAGATTTTATTATTTACAATGCTAGAAATGATTAATCAATAGATCGAATAAATTTTGCTGGATTACCTGCGTAAATGCCAGATTTTTCTATGTTTTTAGTAACCACACTTCCTGCACCAATAACTACATTATCGCAAATTGAAACAGGTAAAATAGTTGCATTGCTACCAATTGAAACATAGTTGCCAATGTTAGTAGATTTCCATAAATTTTTTTTGCCTGCTGCTGGTTTTCCTTCGGTAAATAAATCGTTTATAAACATTACACCATGACCAATAAAGCAATGATTACCAATATTCACCAATTCACAAATAAAACTATGGGATTGAATTTTGCAGAAATCTCCAATTACTACATCTTTTTGTATTTCTACAAACGGACCAACAAAACTGTTTTCTCCAATTTTGCAACCATATAAGTTTACAGGCTCAACCACTTGCACATTTTCTCCAAATTGTACATTTCTAATACCAATTGTAAGTGAAGTAAAAGGCATGTTAATAGATATTTGCAGCTTTATAAATTTTTTCTATAATTTCTACCGTTTTTAAGGCATCAAAAGCAGTGGTAGCAATAGTTGCTTGATTTTGTAAAACAGCCATTACATTTTCATACACTTTGTGGTGATTACTCATGCTGCCAACGTAATTGCCATAATTATTAGCAGGATTGCCTTTTGGAAGATTTTTAATTTCGAAATTTTGAATAGATTGATATTCTAGTTCATTCAAATATTGTCCACCAATTTTTACGGTTCCTTTTTCGGCAAAAATGGTTAGTGAACCTTCCATGTTTTTTTCAAAACTATTAACGGTATAATGTATAGAACCAATAGAACCATTGGCAAACTGAAGCAATACAGCACCTGTATCTTCAAACTCAATAATGTTTTGATGGGCAAAATTTTTTGTAATGGCTTGAATGTTAGTTACATCTCCATTCAACCAATATAGTAAATCTATAAAATGACTAAATTGGGTAAACAAAGTTCCTCCATCTAAATCTTTTGTTCCTTTCCAAGAATTGGCATAGTAATCTGCATTTCTATTCCAAAAACAGTTTAAATGCAAGCTGTAAATATTACCCAAATAACCATTATCTAATGCTTGTTTAACTGCAACAACAGGTGGATTGTAACGGTTTTGTTTTACTGCAAATAAATGTTTGTTTGCTCTAGCGGCAGCCTCAATCATTTTTCTACCATCTTCAGATTGAATAGCCATTGGTTTTTCTACAATTACATGAAAACCAGCTTCTAAAGCTTGAATACTTTGTGAGGCATGTAACGCATTAGGTGTGCAAATTACGATTACATCAATTTCAGTTTCGCTTATTAATAATTCCTTGTAATCACTATAAACAGTGGCGTTGAAATTATTGCCAAGTTGTGTAGCTTTTTCTAATTCGATATCGCATACAGCTTTTAAATTGCCTACTTGTGCAATTTGTGTGGCATGACGTTGAGCAATTCTGCCACAACCAATAATGGCAAACTGTATTGTAGGCATAAGCAAAATAAGCTACCAATTATTGTCTAAAATCATTTCAATAAATTCTCTAACTGCACCTTCTCCACCACTTTTTTCTAGTTGTATTATGTTTTTTATAGCTTTTACTTTTTTGGTAGCGTTAGCAGGACAAGCTGCAATGCCAACAGCTTCTAGTAATTCAATACAATTTACATCGTCGCCAATATAGGCAACTTCTTTAATGTCTATTCCTTCTTTGGTGCAAATGTCTAAAGCAGCAGCTAATTTTCCTCCAAATCCTTTTCCTTGATAGAGGTAATCCATTTTAAGTTTTGCAGCTCTTCGTTCTACAATTTTGGTATTTTCAGTAGTAATGATTCCTATTTTAACACCTGTTCTTTGAATCATGTTAAAACCCATTCCATCATGTGTGTTGAATTTTTTAAATTCATCACCATTTTCGGTATAATACATGCCTGCATCTGTCAAAACACCATCAACATCACTTAAAAAAACTTTTATTTTACCCATGAATAATCTTGTATTTGTATTGAGCGTTTTTGAAACGTGAAAAGGCATTTAAGAAACAAGCGATAAACTTTGAGCTGAAAATTCTACCATCATTACTTTTCCTAAGCTTTCAAGTTGAACGTACACCTTTTTTCTCCCTCCTCTAATTACTGTTCCTTCATGATCCATAAAAACACCATGTGTAATTTTTACTTTTGTGCTTGGTTTAAACCCTTCGATAGCTAATAATTCAATGATAGCATCTTTTTCAGATAAATATCTTTTTATGTTTTCTACCTCTTCATTTTTTATTACAGCAGGTTTATTGTTGTAATACACTAAGTTCAATGCACCATCTGTTTTTAAAACATCTAAACGTTCTGTTTGTAAATCAATGTTTACAAACACGTACGACCTAAATAATGGTTCGTTTATTATTTTTTTTCGATCAGTCCATTGACGTTCTTTTTTTTGTGTAGGACACCAACTTGTAATTCCTTTTTTGGTCAATAATTCGTCTACCTTTTTTTCCCACTTTGGTTTTACATAAATGGCATACCAAAGTTTGGTTTCTCCTTTAACTTCTTTTTCCATACAGTTGTTTTTGAGCAATATTTTGCTTCAACTTGTTTACAATCAATTTTTAGCCTCAACAACTTTTCATCATCAATAGGGGGTTGAACGAAAATACAAATTTAAGGTGATTACTATACTTGAATTTTAAATTATTCTGTATTGCTATTTTTCAATTAATTATTTTACTCTTCATTCCTAAATACAACCATATTATCAAAAACATCTATTAAAACGGTTTTAGTTTTGTCAATGCTTCCACTCAAGATTTTTTTACTCAATTGATTTACCAATTCTTTTTGAATGAGTCTTTTTAATGGTCTAGCTCCAAATTGAACATCGTAACCATTTTCAGATAAATAATCTATCAAATAATCAGAAAATTGTAATTGAATACCCGATTTTGCAACAAGGTTTTGTAAATCTTTAAGTTGAATGCCAATAATGCCTTTTATTTCATTTTTCATTAATGGCTGAAACATAATTACTTCATCAATTCTATTTAAAAATTCTGGTCTTATTGTTTGTTTTAAAAGATTTACAACTTCAATTCTTGTTTTCTCTACAACTAATTCTTTATTGTCGTCTGTCACATTTTCAAAAGCATCTTGAATAATATGGCTACCCATATTACTTGTCATGATAATGATGGTATTTTTAAAATTTACCATTCTACCTTTATTATCTGTAAGTCTACCATCATCTAATACTTGTAATAAAATATTAAATACATCAGGATGGGCTTTTTCAATTTCATCTAAAAGCACCACACTGTATGGTTTTCTTCTAACAGCTTCAGTTAATTGTCCACCTTCATCGTATCCAACATAGCCTGGAGGTGCACCCACTAAACGGCTTACCGCATGTTTTTCTTGGTATTCACTCATATCAATTCTCGTCATCATGGCTTCATCGTCGAAAAGATAATCGGCTAAAGCTTTTGCTAGTTCTGTTTTACCAACACCTGTTGTTCCAAGAAAAATAAATGATCCAATGGGCTTTTTAGGATCTTGTAAACCAGCTCTACTTCTTCTAATTGCATCTGCAATTGCCGTAATTGCTTCATCTTGGCCAACAACTCGTTTATGCAATTCATCTTCCAAACTCAATAATTTTTCTCTTTCGCTTTGCAACATTTTGCTTAATGGAATACCCGTTGCTTTGGCAATAGCCTCTGCAATATCTTCAGCATCTACTTCTTCTTTTAATAAACGTTTTTCAGAAAAACTATCTAATTGAGTTGTTAAGTCTGCTATTTCTGTTTCTTGTTCTTTAATTTTTCCATATCTAATTTCTGCTACTTTTCCAAAATTGCCATCACGTTCAGCTCTTTCTGCTTCGGCTTTAAAAGCCTCGATATTGGCTTTAGCATTTTGTATTTTCTCCACAATTTCTTTTTCTTGTTTCCACTTAGCTTTTAATGTGTCACGTTCTACACTTTTTAAAGAAATTTCAAGCGATAATTCTTTTAATTGTTCTTCATCTTTTTCTCTTTTAATGGCTTCTCTTTCAATTTCTAGTTGACGAATATTTCTCTCTAGTTTATCTAATTCTTCTGGCATAGAATTCATTTCAAGCCTTAGTTTGGCAGCACTTTCATCAATCAAATCAATGGCTTTGTCGGGTAAAAAACGATCAGCAATATATCGATGCGAAAGTTCAACAGCGGCTACAATTGCTTCGTCTTTTATACGAACATGATGATGCGTTTCGTATTTATCTTTAATGCCTCTTAAAATACTTACTGCATCTTCAATAGACGGTTCGTCGATTAAAACACGTTGAAATCTTCTTTCTAAAGCTTTATCCTTTTCAAAATATTTTTGGTATTCGTTTAAGGTAGTTGCACCAACAGCCCTTAATTCTCCACGAGCCAAAGCTGGTTTCAAAATATTAGCAGCATCCATAGCTCCTTCACCACCACCTGCACCTACAAGTGTGTGAATTTCATCTATAAATAATATAATTTCTCCATCGCTTTCACCTACTTCTTTCACCACAGATTTTAATCTTTCTTCAAATTCGCCTTTATATTTTGCACCCGCAATTAATAATCCCATATCTAAAGCAAAAATAATTTTGCTTTTTAAATTTTCTGGAACATCTCCATTTACAATACGCATGGCTAAACCTTCTGCAATAGCTGTTTTCCCCACACCTGGTTCACCTACTAAAATGGGGTTATTTTTACTTCTTCTAGTTAAAATGTGTAGAGTTCTTCTTATTTCTTCATCTCGTCCAATTACAGGATCAAGTTTACCTTGCCTAGCTAATTCATTTAAGTTTTTGGCGTATTTCTGTAAAGCGTTGAAAGCGGTAGAAGCTGTTTGAGAATTTACCGTACTGCCTTTTCTTAAATCTATAATGGCTGCTATTAATCCTTTCTCTGTTAATCCTGCATCTTTTAAAATTTTAGCGGTATCATCGTTTTGTTGCAATAAGCCAATTAAAATATGTTCAACGCTAACAAATTCGTCTTTAAATTTCGAAATACTAGCAGTGGCTTTTAACAAGGCATTGTTTAAATCTCTACCAATTGCTTGTGCAGGTTCTGTTCCTGTTGCCTTTGGTAGTTTTTTAAGTGTTTCATCTAGTTTAGTTTGAATAAAAACGGTATTAACAGAATTCTTTTTTAATAAGAAATCAATGGCACTATCATTATCGTTGAGCAATGCTTTTAGTACATGATTGGTTTCAATATTGATATGTTGTTGATTAAAAGCAACTTGCTGTGCTGCTTGTATAGTTTCTTGTGCTTTAATGGTGTAATTGCTGAAGTTCATAATCGAATTTTTTTATGATACATTGATTTAACAAATTCTATTGATTCGTTTCCATCAAATTTGTATTTGTCTGTGAATAATACATCTTAACTTTAAACCTTGTTTGCAAATGATTATCCAACCCCAAAAAGCGGAAATAATGTCTTTTAAAAAATATTTTAACTGCCTAAAAGGCTTGTCTGTATTGATTTTTCTGTTATTCTTTCAGTTTGTGAGTGCTCAATTTGATTTTAGTGTATTGGATAAAAAAATTGAAAGTTATAAAGTTGATTTGGGTAAAAATGTAAGCTGCATCATTTATAAAGATGGTAAAGTAATTTACAAAAAACAAGTAGAGAATTTTGATATTAAGACGCAAGCACCAATTGCAAGTAGTAGTCAATGGCTAACTACAGCCTTAATTTTAAATTTGGTAGATGCAGGTAAGTTATCGCTTGATGATAATGTTGCTCAATATCTACCCATTTTTGCAAAATATGGTAAAAAGTACATTACTATAAGACATTGTCTTACGCATCAAACAGGTTTAGAGGCCGATCAAGGATTGATGAAGATGTTTGAAAAAAATCGATTCGAATCTTTAGAAGCAGAAGCGGATGCTTTTGCAAGTAAGAGAGATATTATGAAAAATCCGGGTGAAGAATTTCGATATACGAATGTGGGTATTAATTTGGCTGCAAGAGTGGCTGAAGTTGTAGGTAAAAGAGGTTTTGAACAATTGATTAATGAACGCATTTTAAGACCATTGACCATGCGTAGTACCAGTTTTAATAATAATGGAAATACGCCTAACCCTAGTGGAGGAGCCATTACTTCTGCTGGTGATTACGCCAATTTTTTAATAATGATTTTAAATAAAGGCATGTTCAATGGCAAGCAAGTATTGAGTGCCAAATCGGTAGAAGAGATGCTTGCAATTCAAGTAGAATCGTCTAAAGTAAAAAATATAGCCAAGGTTGTAGATGGATATAGTTATGGTTTGGGCTGTTTTATTCATGAGGCAGATGCTAATGGAAAAGCAATAGTTGCTTCATTTCCTAGTTTTTATGGAACATTACCATGGATAGATAAGTGCAGAGGGTATGTAGCGGTAATTATTACAAAAGATTTAATGGGTGAAACCAAAAAGCAAGTATTTGTAGATTTAAAAAATACGATTGATGGCGTAATTGGTGTAGAAAGTTGTAATTAAACCTCTTTTAAACAAATATGTACGAACACAAACACCAAAAACTTGCCGATAAAACTACTTATTACAACCGAGTGGTTAAAAATGCTGTTGTGGCTTTTACAATTCTATTTATTTGTTTAATGATGGGAGTGTTAGGCTATCATTACTCAGCTAACATTGGTTGGTTAGATAGTTTACACAATGCTTCTATGATTTTAAGCGGTATGGGACCTGTTGTAGAAATTAAAACAGTTGAAGGAAAATGGTTTAGTAGTTTTTATGCTTTGTTTAGTGGAGTTGCATTTATAACCAACATTGGCTTACTCATTACCCCCTACGTTCACCGTTTTTTTCATAAGCTACACGTTGGTGAGGAAGATAATTTTTAGCAAAATAATTGATAATGTATTTATTTATCCAAAGCATTCATTAAGTGGTGCTTACCCTTCATCATATATTTTTTGCTTTGCTCAATAGCATCCATTACTTGGTCTAAAATTTCATCTATTGGTTGTGTATAATCAATTACCATCGGTTCTTTAAAACGAACAGTTAGTAAAGACCCTTTCTTTTTAAAGGTCAATCCTTTTTTGGTAAATGCACGCCAAAATCCATTAATAACAACAGGTACTACAACAGGTTGATTGTTTTTAATAATGTATGCAGTTCCTTTTCTACCAGGAGCAAATGGTTTGGTAGTTCCTTGGGGAAAAGTAATTACCCAACTTTTATCTAAGGCTTGTTTAATTTTTCTAGTATCAGACGGGTCTAATCCTCTTCTAACTTCTTTGCCTTCGGCTCTCCAAGTTCGTTTTACAGTTAATGCACCAGCTAGTTTAAATAATCGGCTAATCAAACTGCCATTCATTGTTTCTTCTGCTGCTACAAAATACAAATTTGTAAATGGATTAATTAAATAGTAAGGTAAACCTAATCTGTTTTGTTTTCGCCATTTAACAGCACAAAAAATATGAATAAAAGTAATCACATCTGCAAAATAAGTTTGATGATTACTTACAAAAAGTACATTTCGTTTAGGTAATTTTTGAAGATGTTCGGTGCCTTCTATTTTTATTTTATTAAACAGTGTTAATCCAGGATAAGTTGCCAAGCCAACTACTCCATAAACAAGGGTTCTAATAACTTTTATATGTCTTAGTTTTTCAACTAGATTCATAAGTAGATTTACTTTTGGCTTACAAATAAACGAAAGATAGAGAAATAAAATAGCTTTCTTTTTTTATTTACACCGAAAGCCTATTTAATTGATAAGCGTTTGATTGTAAACCATTTAAATGATTCGTTTCTTAGTTACAACTTACAATATACATTTGCAATCCAAATAATTAAGTAATGGCATTAAACACCGTAATTTTTGATATTGATGGTTTATTAATTGATAGTGAACCCGTTTGGAACAAGGCTGCTGAGGTTACTTTACAACATTATGGAATTGTTTTAACACCACAACAATATGCTTCTACTACTGGTTTACGTACGAAAGAATGGATAGATTGGTGGTTTAATTATTTTAATATTGATGCTGCTGAAAAACCAAACGGTGAAAAAATGATTGTAGAGTGGGTTTTAAAACATGTTGAAAACGATGCAGCCATTATGCCAGGTGTACATTATATCATCAACTTTTTTCACGAACGAAATTTTAAAATAGGGTTGGCTACTTCTTCTCCAGTTTCATTAATTGATATTGTGTTGAAAATGACAGGTATTGGTCCATATTTACATGCAACAGCATCGGCAGAAGATTTGGCTTATGGAAAACCGCATCCACAGGTATATTTAGATTGTGCTGCAAAAATGAATGCAATTGCTACAGATTGCTTATGTTTTGAAGATTCATTTAATGGAATGTTGGCAGCAAAATCGGCAAGAATGAAATGTGTTGTTGTACCACATCCTCATCAATTAAAAGATGAAAAATGGGGTGCTGCAGATTTAAAACTAAGTTCGCTACAAAACTTTAGCGACTTACATTTTAGGCATATTCAGTTTTAAGAGTTAATCTGATATAATTTGGCAAGTTCAGACAGTTGTAAAATGTTTTTTACATTCAGTTTTTCAAAAATTCTTGCTTTGTGAGTGCCTGTAGTAGACATTTGAATATTTAAAGCAGCCGAAACTTCTGTAAGCGTCATTCCTTTTAACAGTAAATTGGTAATAGCAAATTCTCTTTCCGATAATTTTTCAAACGGATTTTCATTTTGTCTACTAGAATCGTCTTCAATTAAAGATTCAAGCATTGCCTCACTATAGTATTTTTTATTATTTAATACAAGGTTAATGGCTTTTTTTATTTCTTCTACAGGAGCATCTTTCGATAAAAAGCCTTTAGCCCCAGCTTTTAAATATCTTTTTGCATAAACGGCTTCTGAATTCATCGAAAACATTAAAACTTTCGATTGTGGTTTAACGGTTAAAATATAATCTAATAAAAGTATTGGTTCCTGGAATTTGAATGTCCATTAAAATAAAATCGTATTGATGCGTTTTGATCTGTTGAACAGCAATTTCTCCATTTTCAGCCTCGTCAATTTCACATTGACTGTATACCTGAGATAGCAAAAAACTTATTCCAGATCTTACAATCGAATGATCGTCTATTAATAAAAAGCGTTTCATAATCAAAAAATTTGCATTTTAACAAATGTAGAAATTATTCTACAAAGCAATCATGTTTAATTCTACAGCTTGTAGTTGTTCAATTGAATATTTTTACATGCGATGCTTGTATAAAGTTAAGTTTATTATCCAATATCCTGTTTTGAACCTTCCAATATCTTCTTTGCACATATTCAAATATAGTAGTATAGCTATGTATGTATGTGTATTTGGTTAAAATGATTGTTGTTGAATCTTTTACTAATCAACTGTGTATATTTATTACATGGCGTTTTTTACATGGCACTATATATAAACTATAAAATAGATGGCTACATATGAAAGCAAGTAATAGTGTGAAGATGAAGTCTAACGAAATAACCACCTTTTTTGAGGTGGGGGAAAATAGCATTCATGTTTTACAAAAAATATTCAATACTTATCTTGCTGAAACAGAGATTATTGATTGTTCTGAATATTTACAGCAAATCGTTTATAAAAGAGCCCAACAGTTAAACGTATCGAAAGCAATTGATTATTTTACTTTATCACAAAACAGCCCTCAAGAAAAAGATATTATAGATTTAATTGCTGCTCAGGCAAAATTGCATATAGCAGAAAATGAAAATAATAAGGAGCAACTTAACCAATTAAATGAATTGCTGCAACGTTATGAATTACTTCATACAAATAGCGAAGATGCAGTTGTAATTTTTACACCTGAAGGAAAAGTAACATTTGCTTGCCCAACAGTTACCCATATTTTAGGTTATACGCCTGATGAAATGTTAAACCTCAATTTAACAGATATAATCCATCCGAGTACAAAAGACGAAGTAGCTTCTGCTATGCAATACTGCATAGAAAATCCTAGTATTACCATTAAAGGACATTTGTGCAGGGTTAAACATAAGAATGGCACTTGGCGTTGGTTAGAAGCCCACGTAACCAATTTGTTGCATGAACCAAGCATTAATGGATTAGTAGATAATTTTAGAGATGTTACAGATAGAATAGAAGCAGAAATAAGTAGTAAACAATTACAAAAATTACTCAATAAGGCAGAAGCCATTGCCAACATTGGTAGTGCAGAAATAGATTTTGTAACCAACCAACGAACTTGGAGCGATGCCTTTTATAAGATACTTGGTTTGAATAAAGAAGAGTACCAGCCAACAGCAGCTGGTATTTTACCATTTATACACTCAAAAGATAAAAATAGATTTGTTGAATGGCTTACTAATGGTTTACGCAATCAAATAACATCGCAACAAATAGAGGTAACTATCGTAAAAGAAAATGGAGAAGAAAGAGACATTATTGCATTTGGAATTGCTGAATATAACAACGATGGTACACCTATTAAAAGCTTTGCTGTAATAAAAGATATTACGGAAGAAAAGAAAATAAAGACCGCTTTAGAAGTAAGCAAGCAAGAGTATGAATCACTTTTTCACTACAATACTTCTGCAATTTTTTCAATTGACTTAGAAGGCAATTTTACATCGGCAAATAAAATTCTAGCACAAAAAACAGAGTTAAGTACAGAAGAAATTTGTACTCTACATTATTCTTGTTTCGTACATCCAGATGAAGTAGATTTTGTAACTAACCATTTTAATCTTGCTAAAAAAGGCGAGTCTACCGAATACGAGCTAAGAGTAATTACTGCAAGTGGAAAAGTGTTAGATGTGTTTATGGTAAATATTCCCATAATTGTAAATGGAGAAGTTACTGGAGTGTTTGGTATTGCCAATGATATTACAGAAGCTAAATTATCAAAGAAAAATTTAGAGAAAACCTTACGAGATAAACAAGAAATTCTTGATTCCTCAATCGATATTATTTGTTCTGTAAATAAAGACGGCTGTTTTGTCGAAATCAATAAAGCGTGTAAATCTATTTGGGGCTACGATTCAACCGAACTAATTGGAAAGCCATTTTTAAATCTTGTTTTGGAAGACGATGTAGAAGAAACTAAAAAAGTTGCAGCACAATTAAATAATGGCATTGAAATAAAAAATTTTGAAAATAGATATGTACGAAAAGACGGTTCAATAGTATCTATGTTATGGTCGGCAAAATGGAATGAAAAAGAACAAATTTCGTTTTGTGTTGCACGAGATTTTACTGATCAACGAAAGGCTGAGGCTCTACAAGAATTTGAGCGAAGAGATAAAGAAGCTTTAATTAATGCAACCGACGATTTAATTTGGAGCGTAAGTAAAAGTTTTAAATTAATTGCAGGTAATACCGCATTTATTAATAAAATATTTGAATTAACTGGCTTGTATTTAAAACAGGGCGACAATTTGCTGCTTGAGGGATATTTTAATGAAAAGTTAGTTGAATTTTGGCGAACATCTTACCAAAGATGCTTAAATGGAGAGGTATTTAAAGAAGAGATTTATACGCCATTTGTTTCAAAGCCTTGGTCAGAAATTAATTTTAACCCTATTTATAATGCCAACAAACAAGTTGTTGGTATAGCCTGTTATGGAAGAAATATTACCGAAGCAAAAAGCATAAAAAATAAGTTGGATGAAGAACGAAATATGCTTAGATCGGTAATTGATAATGTGCCAGATTATATTTTTATTAAAGACATTCATCACAAATATATAGTAGCCAACAAAGGAACTGTAGCTTTATTAAATGCACAATCTGAAGAAGATTTGTTAGGCAAAACCATTCATGATTTTTTGCCGCATAAAATAGCCAACCAATTTATAAAAGGCGAAATGGCAGTACTAAAAAAAGGTATTGTTCTCACCAATTTTTTACAAAAAATTGAAGCTTACAATAATCAAGAAGCTTCATGGAAGTTGATTACAAAAGCACCTTTAAAAGATGCAAATGGTAATATTATTGGCTTGGTAGGCATAACAAGAGATGTTACTTCTATTCAAAAAGAACAAGAAGGCCAAATATTAACATATGATATTATTGGTGCATTGGGTAGAAATGAAAAAATTGAAGATGCTTTTGCTGAAGCACTAAAAATTATAGGTACACACTTTAATTTTAATGTAGGCGAAGCTTGGTTATTAAATAAGGAAAAGAATCAATTAGAATATACAGCTAATTGGATAAAAGGACAAAAGGAAATCGGATTTTTAGAAGATTATACGCAATTTTTTAATATTGGAGAAGGTCATCCTGGAAAAACATGGCAAGAAAAACGTTTATTCATTATTAACGATATTCAGCAAAATAAAATTCGTAGAGTAGAGCTAGCCAGAAGAGCCAATTTACATGCTTGTATTGGAATTCCGATTATATTTAAAGATGAAGTGATTGCAGCATTTACATTTTTTGCAGAAAGAAGTTTAAGTGAAGAAGCCAATTTAGTTTCTGTTTTAAACCAAGTTTCGCTACAAATTGCTTTAGATATTGAACGAAAAAAATCGGAAAAAGAGTTAGTAAATTATAGTCACCAGATTACCAATATTTTAGAAAGTATAACAGACGGTTTTATTACCATCGATAAACGGTGGATGGTACAATATTGGAATAAAGAAGCAGAAATATTATTAGGCGTTTCAAGAAAAGATGTAATTGGAAAACCTGTTTGGAATGCTTTTCCAAGAGAAATTGTATTAAGCCTCAGTGAAGATGTATTAAACGTAATGCAAAAAGGTACTGCCATTAGTAACGAATTGTATTACAAATCAATGGATACTTGGTTTGATGTACATGTTTATCCATCACAAGATGGAGTTTCTATTTTCTTTAAAGATGTTTCTGAAAGCAAGCGACAAGAAAATTTGAATAAACTAGAAAGAGAAGTATTAGAGCTGTACACAAAAAATAAAACTGATTTAATTGAAATAATTACGTATTTGTTAAATGGCATTCAGCAAATTCATCCAGAAATGCTATGTTCTGTGTTGAGAATAAAGAATAATTGCATGTTCAATTGGGTGTCGCCTCATTTGCCAGAAGCATACAATCAATTGGTAGATGGGCTAGCTATAGGTATAGGAGAAGGCTCTTGTGGCACAGCCGCTTTTACAAAACAAAAGGTTGTAGTGTCTGACATTGAAAAAGATGTCATTTGGGAAAAATACAGAACAATTGCACAGTCGTTTAATTTAAAAGCATGTTGGTCTTATCCAATTATTGATAATAATAATGAGGTTTTAGCAACATTTGGCATTTACTACACAACGCCTAAAGAACCCAAAAATGCTGAAATACTAACTATAGAAAGAGCAAAAAATATTTTAAAAAATTTAATCGAAAATACAGTAGCAGAAGAAGCTATTTTATTAAGTAACGAACGCTTTAACATTGTTGCAGCAGCCACCAATGATATAATTTGGGATTACGATTTAAAAACAGGCATTATTAATTGGAACAACGTTTTAATCAACTCATTAGGTTATGATAATTTAGAAAACGATGATAGTTGGTGGTATAGCAAAATGCATCCTGATGATAGAGATAGAGTAGCACAAAAATTATCTGATCATATTCATTATGGTATACAAGATTGGGCCGATGAGTATCGCTTTGCAACCAATAGTGGTGAGTATAGATATTTTCAAGATAGAGGACATATTATTTTCGATAGCAATCATATTCCTGTAAGAATGATTGGAGCAATGCAAGACATTACACTTATTAAAGAAAATGAAATTGCATTAACGAAATTAAACGCTGCTTTAGAAAAAAGAGCCGAAGAGTTGGCCATGTCTAATACAGAATTAGAGCGTTTTGCCTATGTAGCTTCACACGACTTGCAAGAGCCACTACGTATGGTTAGTAGCTTTTTACAATTGCTACAAAAAAGATACGCTGCTAATCTAGATCATAAAGCCAATGAATACATTCACTTTGCTGTTGATGGTGCAGAAAGAATGAAGCGGTTAATTATGGACATGCTTGAATATTCAAGAGTAAATACTTCTAAAGACAATAGAGAAGAAGTAGATATGATAGAAGTAATGAAAGAGGTAAAACTAAACCTTGCAAATAGCATTGCCCAAACTGCAGCTATTGTTCAGTTCGATCAGTTGCCAACCATTAAAGCTGTTCGTTCTCAAATGATTCAGTTGTTGCAAAATTTAGTAGGTAATGCTATTAAATACAAGAATCCTAATTCTTCACCTCAGATTCAAATTTCGGCTATTGATGATGCCAAAGAATGGACGTTTTATGTAAAAGATAATGGCATTGGAATTGAAGAACGCTTTTACGAAAAAATATTTGTTATTTTTCAAAGACTACATAACAAGAGTGCTTATAGTGGTACAGGAATAGGTTTGGCAATTTGTAAAAAAATAGTAGAACGTCATCATGGTAAAATAAGTGTTACATCTACTATTGGTGAAGGTTCTACCTTTATTTTCTCAATTCGTAAATAAATTTTATGGTACATTATTTAAAATGTATTTTCACTGTAGAAAATGTATTTGACTGAATAACTGTTCACAAAATGTTTTCTTAAACCCTAAACTTCTCATGCTAACCATTTTAGTTATAGAAGACAACTATGGCGATTTTGTATTAATGCAAGAGTATCTTAGCGATGCTTTTGATGAGTGCATTATTGAAAAATCGGCAGATCTTACAGAGGCAATTCCTTTGCTTACCTATAAAAAAGTTGATATTGTTCTTGCTCACTTAACTCCTCAAGAAAAAGAAGATTTGAGTAGATTAGAAAATTTTATTCAGCAAGTAGCTCATATTCCTGTGGTTTTAATTGCAGGCATCAATGAAGTAAAATTTGCAGTACAAACCTTACAATTAGGAGTACAAGATTATTTAACCAAAGATGATTTAAATCCAAAACTTTTAATCAAAACCATTCAGTTTAGTTTAGAGCGAATACGTTTTCAATTACAGCTACAAAAATCTGAAGAGCAATATAAATTATTGTTTCAAAAAACTCCGCTTCCAATGTGGATGTACGATGTAGAAACATTTCGTTTTTTACAAGTAAATGAAGCAGCCATACAACTGTATGGTTATTCAGAATCAGAGTTTTTATCCCTCACTTTATTAGATATTCGTCCAGAATCAGAACATCAAAAATTTTTGCAAAAAGCAACTTCTTTCGAAGCAGGTGTTATAAAACATGCGGGTAAATGGAATCACAGAAAGAAAGACCATTCGATCATTGCTGTTAACATTACAACACATGATATCGAACTTAACGGTAAAAGCTGTCGTTTAGCAATTATTACTTTGTAAAGTAATTGTTACACCTCTCTTTCTCGCAATCATTTTAAAAACTGTTTAAACAATTGTTTGGCTGCCCTTTTATTTATTTAACAATTAGTTTTTAGTGCACTTATTATTACAAAAAAGGCAACAATAATTATACATTTATAAACATGTTGCAAATCAAAATTTGTGTAGATATTGCAATTCAGTATTCTTGAAAACCCCATACTATTACATGAACTCTTTTTTAGCTCAAAAAGGTTTACAAATTTTGTATTCCTTGCCTATTGAGTGGGCTGTTATTGATACATCATATCAATATAAATTCATTTCAGAAAAATGGAAAGAAGCTTACCATATTTTACAAGTAAGTGAAACAAATGCGTCGTTTTTTGAAATAACTCCGCTTTTCTTAGAAGAATGGATAACTGTGTTTAATAATTTAGTTATTGATAGAAAATCAATCATTGTTGAAAAGCAATTTATTAAATCTAATGGTGTTGCTATTTGGCTAAAAATACAGTTGCAAACCACAGTTGATGATAATAATAACGTTGATGGAATCATTATTATTACAGAAAATATTACACAACAAAAAAGGGAGCAAGAAATTTTAGAAAACACCAATAAAGTAGCTAAAGTAGGAGGATGGGAGGTTGATTTAGAAAGTAATACCGTTTTCTGGTCTACCATTACAAAAGAAATTCATGGCGTTGATGATAGTTTTTTACCTACAGTAGAAGTAGGGTTACAATTTTATAAAGAAGGTAGTCATAGAAATGACATGGCTAAAGCTGTGCAATCGGCTATTGAATATGGTTTACCTTTTGATATAGAAGTACAAATTATAAACGCCGCTAATCAAGAAATTTGGGTTCGTTCGAAAGGAAATGCTGAACACAGAAATGGTAAATGCATTCGTTTATTTGGAACCTTTCAAGATATTACTAAAGAAAAGCTGCTACAAGATAATTTAGTAAAACAAGAAAAACGTTTTCGAAGCACTTTCGAAAATGCAGTATTAGGTGTGGCTATTTTATCGTTAGATTGTAAATGGATGGAAGTAAATGAAAGCTTCTGTACAATGGTTGGATATACAAGCAGCGAATTAATTGGTAATTATTTTGATACTATTATTCATGCAGAAGATTTTGAAAACTATCAACTTCAACAAGAAAAATTATTCAATATACAGGATGATACAACACAAATTGAACTGAGACTCATACATAAAAATAAATCGATTGTATATGTATTGATAGCCGCTTCTGTAGTGAATGATGAAAATGGGATTCCTGTTTATTTTACCGTACAAATCGAAAATATTTCTAAACGTAAAGAAATTGAACAAAACTATTTACGAAGTGAATTAAAGTATAGAAAGTTGTACGAATTGCTACCTGTTGGAGTTTCGTTGGTAGATCACAAAACGAGATCATTAGTAGAGTTTAACGATTCCGTTATTCAAAAGTTAGGGTATAGTAGAGAGGAGTTTCAACAACTTACTTTTAGAGGTATTTCTGTGGAAGGATTTGAAGAAAGCGATAATGAACAACTACAAAATTTGTTGAACAAAGGAAAATATGGTCCATATGAAAAGCAGTACTATAAAAAAGATGGAACCATTTGTACCTTATTGTTAAATGGAATTATTATTGATGATGGTAGTGATTATAACGAGAATAAGCTGGTTTTGTCAACATTACAAGATATTACGGAAATAAAGGAAAAAGAAAAACAACTCGTTCAGTTAAACCAATTGTTAGATCATCAAAAACGTGAATTACAAGAAGCCAACATTGCAGCAGAACAATTTAACTATGTAGCTTCTCATGATTTAAACGAGCCTTTACGAATGATTACAGGCTTTTTAGAATTACTACAAAAAAAGTATTCCAATCAGTTAGATGAAAAAGCAAGTACTTATATACACTTTGCACTTGATGGAAGTAGGCGTATGCAAGCATTGATTAAAGATTTACTTCAATATTCAAGAATTGGAAAAGAAAAATCTACACTAGAACAGGTTGATTTATCTAAAGTTATTGCTGAAGTAAAACAAAATTTATATAGACAAATCGTAGACAATAAAGCAATAGTTGAAACCTATTTTTCAGACAATCAGCAGTTATGGGCTTATCCCATTTCTTTAGTTCAACTTTTTCAAAACTTAATTAGCAATGCTATTAAGTTTAAAAAGGTAGATGCTATACCTACCGTTAAAATATTTTTTACCGAGCAAAGTGATGCGTATTTATGTACGATAGAAGACAATGGAATTGGTATGCCATTAGAATCGCAGCAAAGAATATTTGATGTATTTACAAGGTTGCATAGTAAAAATGAATATGCAGGAACAGGAATTGGGTTAGCAATTTGTAAAAAAATTATTGATAAACATAAGGGCAAAATATGGGTAGAATCTACGGAAAATGTAGGTTCTACATTTTATTTTACTATCTCAAAACAGCTTGTAAAAGCAGGCACTAATTCTTGAAAACAGTAATGGTTAATTCATCTGTTCTTTCAAGGTTACAGCATTTTCTGTAATTTGTAGTTGATGCATCACTCCATTTTTAATGGCTACATTTTCGCTAGCATGACTAATTGGGAAATTGAAACAAATCGGTATTTTTAAATCTTTTACATGATGGTGAATGATATTATATACATCCATGCCAAAAGGTGTAGTAGTATCTTTCATATCGGTAAAACCGCCAATAATCAAGCCTTTTATGTGTTTAAACAGTTCGGCTCTTTCTAGCTGAATCATCATTCTGTCAATATTGTATAAATATTCACCTACATCTTCTAAATACAAAATTTTATGTCTTGTTTTATAACTACTATGAGATCCAATTAAATGAGCAATCATAGCTAGATTTCCACCAATTAATTGCCCCTCACAAGTTCCCAATTTATTAAACTTATGTGTCGTACAAGTATAATTACTCAATTCACCAATTAGTGCATCTTGCAACGATTGAACGTAGATGTTTTCGTTGCCACCTTCGTTAAATGCAGCAGCCATAGGAGCATGTAAAGTAGCAATTTCAAAATGCTGAAAAATATGGGCATGTAATACTGTAATATCACTAAAGCCAATAATCCATTTCGGTTTTTTTTTAAATTTTTGAAAATCCAACTTATCAATAATACGGCTTAATCCATATCCACCTCTTCCACATAAAATAGCTTTAATGCTACTGTCGTTTAACATTAATTGTAAATCTTGCAAACGTTCTTTATCTGTTCCACTGAAATAATGAAACTGCTTACCTAGTGTTGTTCCAACCTTTACTTTAAAGCCCCAATTTTCTAATGTTTCAATACAAGTTTTGGCGTTTTCAGCAGGCATATAACCACTTGGGCAAACAATGCCAATTGTATCACCCTTTTTTAAGTATGAAGGAATAGTAATCATTTAACAATATTAAACATTGCTTTTTTCTATTCCATAAAATTTCTAAATGTAATTTCAAAAATAGAAAATAGGCATATTGATTCGTGTATTTTTCAAACAGTGATATCGTAAAATTATCCATCAATACAATTTTAATATCCATCGATCAGCCAGTTGTTTGAACTAATATTGTTGTCCATTATAGCGAAAACGATTCAGCATATGACTAATATAAATCAGCATTTTAACAGTCCCTACATTATTGCTATATCTTTTATTTCAGCCTTAGGAGGCTACTTATTCGGTTTCGATTTTGCTGTTATTTCTGGTGCATTACCTTTTTTAAAAGATCAGTTTGGATTGAACGAATATTGGGAAGGTTTTGCAACCGGATGCTTAGCATTGGGTGCTATGATTGGTTGTGTTCTTGCAGGATGGTCTGCTGAAAAATATGGTCGTAGATATAGCTTATTAATTGCGGGTTTTTTGTTTGCAATTTCTTCATTTGGAATGGCTGCATCTAATGGTTTAAATGTATTTATTTTTTCAAGATTTATAGCAGGTATTGGTGTCGGCATGGCGTCAATGTTATCGCCACTATACATTGCAGAAATAGCACCATCTCATGTTCGTGGAAGAATGGTAGCAATTAACCAGCTAACCATTGTTATAGGTATTTTAGTTACCAATCTTGTAAATTATACGCTCCGTAATATTGGTTTAGATGCTTGGAGATGGATGTTTGGATTAGGGGCTGTTCCTTCTATTTTATTTGTATTAGGGGTACTTTGGTTGCCAGAAAGTCCAAGGTGGTTATTGCAATCTCAAAGTAGCAATAAAGCCAAAAAAGTTTTAGAAAAAATTGGGGGAGAAGTATATGCTAAAGAGTCGATTGAAAGTTTTCAAAAACAAGAAATAAGTAAAGAAAAATCAACTTATAAAATGGTATTTGAAAAAGCTGTTTTACCTGCTATTTTAGTAGGAATTGTACTGGCCGTTTTTCAACAGTTATGTGGCATTAATGTTGTATTTAATTATGCAGCAGTTTTATTCGAAAGTATTGGTTTCTCAAAAAACGATCAGTTGTTGCAAACTGTTTTTATTGGCCTCATTAACTTAATTTTCACTTTTTTAGCTATGTTTTTAGTAGATAAAGTAGGAAGAAAACCATTGATGTTAATTGGTTCAATTGGCTTAGCTATTCTCTATGTTATTATATCAATTTTGCTAGGGTATAAATACCAAGAAGTTTCGTGGTTTTTGTTAATGGCTATTGGTTTGTATGCATGTACTATGGCTCCTGTAACTTGGGTGTTGATATCCGAAATATTTCCTAATAATGTTAGAGCAAAAGCAACGTCTGTTGCTGTGCTATGTCTTTGGGCAGCTTACTTTGTACTTACATTTAGCTTCCCTATTTTATATGCTAAACTTCAAGATAAAACCTTTTACATTTATGTAATAATCTGTTTTTTAGGGTTCTTATTTGTTTGGTTTAAAGTAAAAGAAACCAAGGGTAAAACATTAGAAGAAATGGAAAATATTTTTATAGCACATTAAACTAGCTGCTTCGTTTTGTTCTGTAATTATCGGGAGAAACGCCCATGATTTTTGAAAACATTCTTGAAAAGTAATAAGGGTCTTCTATCCCTAGTTTATCTGAAATTTCTTTAATTCTTAAATCTGTAAAAAGCAAATACTGACAGGCTTTTTGTACTTTAAGGTGATTAAAATATTCGATAGGCGAAAAGCCTGTTTTCTTTCTAAATAAGAATGAAAAATGAGATGCAGAAAGATTTACAGATGCAGATAGTTTTTCTAGCGTTAACATTTGGGCTATATTTTTTTTCATAAAAATTATAGAAGTGTTTACAGTATCAACGCTTTGTTTTTTACTTGCTAAGTTGCAATTGTTACCATAAAGAAGCGATCCCATAAAATGTAAAAAACATAAATTGGCATAGCATAAATTTTCATAACTATAGCCCATTTCTAGGTTGTAATAGATGTCTTCAAAAAGTTGTATTCTACTTTCCTGAAAGTCTACACTACATTTATAAGAATAATTTTTTTCTCTAAATTGGTTTATTATTTCGTTTGAATTATTCCCATTAAAATGAACCCAATAAATTGTCCATGGATTTGTGCTATCAGCTAAATATGAATGTGCGGTTTTTGATGGAATTAAAACACAATCTTCTGATTGTAATAGATATTCTTCATCTTTAATATTTACCGTTCCTTTTCCTTCTACGCAATAAATTAAAATCTGTTGTTCACTTCCCTGTTCTCTCTCTCTATAATGATATTTTGCTTTTGGATAATAGCCAATATCTGTTACAAAAGCATTAGAAATTAATACGTTATTGTAACAATAGTCTAATAAAATTTTTCGTGGTATTACAATGGCTCTTTGTCCATCGAAACCTTCCATTTTTCTAATCATACTGTAATAATAATAAAATCCATCATTCTAAAAAATTAATCCATTTATCTATTTTTTAGCTAAACTAATTTTACACTACAATAATAAACGAACTTGGATATGAATAAAGCGGTTTTAGCTTGGCAAGAAAAAGTAATCATTCCTACCTATGGTATTGGTGTACCAGAAAAAAATCCCATTTTTTTAGAAAAAAGAGTGTATCAAGGTAGTAGTGGTGTCGTGTACCCTCATCCTGTAATCGAAAAAATTGAAGACGAAAAGCATAATAAAGAATATAAAGCCGTTTTTATTGAAAATGAGTTTTTAAAAATTATGATTTTGCCTGAGTTAGGTGGCAGAGTTCAAAGAGCTTTCGACAAAATACGAAATAGAGATTTTGTGTATTATAACCAAGTAATTAAGCCTGCATTGGTTGGGCTCACAGGTCCTTGGATCAGTGGTGGTATAGAATTTAACTGGCCACAGCATCATCGTCCATCAACTTTTGAACCTATTGATTACACTATTGAAGAAAACAGTGATGGCAGCAAAACTGTTTGGGTAAACGAAGTAGAGAAAATGTTTCGTACAAAAGGAATGGCTGGCTTTACTTTATATCCTGATAAAGCATATCTGGAGATTAAAGTACGTTTTTACAATAGAACGCCTTTCCCTCAAACGTTTTTGTGGTGGGCTAATCCTGCTGTAAAAGTAAACGATTACTATCAATCAGTTTTTCCGCCAGATGTTCATGCTGTTTTTGATCATGGTAAAAGAGATGTAAGTGGTTTTCCCATTGCTACAGGTACTTATTACAAAGTGAATTATGCACCCGGTACAGATATATCTATGTATAAAAATATTCCTGTACCTACATCTTACATGGCAGTACAATCGAAATATGATTTCATGGGCTGTTACGAACATGATACACAAGCTGGTATGTTGCATGTGGCTAATCGTCATATATCTACAGGAAAAAAACAATGGACTTGGGGTAACGGTGACTTTGGTCAAGCTTGGGATAGAAATTTGACAGATGAAGATGGTCCATACATTGAATTAATGTGTGGTGCTTTTACCGACAATCAGCCAGATTTTAGTTGGTTACAGCCAAATGAGGAAAAGAGTTTTGAAGAATATTTTATGCCATATGCAGGTATTGGTATGGTTAAAAATGCTACTAAAGAAGCTGCGTTAAATGTAGAATTTAGTGATAATAAGATAGTAGTAAAAGCATACGTTACTGCAAGATATTCTAATGCTACGGTTCAAATTTTTAAACAACAAGTATTACTTAAAGAATGGTTAAGTAATTTATCGCCAGAGCAAATATTTGAAGCTTTTGTTGAGGTTGATGCACCATTTGTACCAGAAGATATTGTTGTAGTTATAAAAGATGATAATCAAACTGAGCTTGTAAAATATCAACAGCAGGTTCGGACTGAACAAGTAATACCTGAGGCTGCAAAAGCTGCAAAAGCACCTATTGATATTGAAACTAATGAACAACTTTTTCTAAATGGCTTACATCTAGAACAATATAAACATGCTACTTTCTCGGCTACAGATTATTATTTGGAAGCACTTAATCGAGATGCAGGCGATTTGCGTTGTAATAATGCAATGGGGTTAGTGCTGTTAAGAAAAGGAAAATTTTCTGCTGCTGAGCCTTATTTCAAAACAGCTATTAATCGTATTACTGAGCGTAATCCTAACCCTTATGATGGCGAAGCCTACTATAATCTTGGTTTGTGTTTAGTATTCCAAAATAAACTGAACGATGCTTACGACTGTTTTTATAAAGCAACTTGGAACGATGCTTGGCAACACAGTTCTTATTTTCAATTAGCTAGAGTTGCTTGTAAGCAAAGTAAGTTTGACGATGCTTATTATTTAATTGAAAAATCTATTTCAAGAAATTACAATAGTCATTCTGCTAGGCACTTAAAAGTAATTATACTTAGAAAAATAGGTAAAATAGAAGATGCAAAAAGGTTAATTAAAGATTCATTAGTTATAGATAAATTTAATTTTGGATGTCTTTTTGAACAGTATTTAATTCAAAAAAATGTAGATGAATTAAATGAAGCAGATGGAAGTTTACATTATTTCAAAAGCATAATTCGTAACAATTTTAATAGCTATATAGAATTTGCTATCGATTATATACATGCAGGAATGTATAAAGAAGCACTTGAGTTATTGAGTATTTTTGAAGTAGATAATAAAGTAGTATCGCCATTATTGTACTATTACAAAGGTTGGTTATATGCACAACAAAATGCAAAAGCCAAAGCAATTGATAGTTTTAAAAGTGCTTCAATAGCATTACCAGATTATTGTTTCCCAAGTAAAATAGAAGATAGTATAGTTTTAGATTTTGCAATAAAATTTAATGAAAACGATGCCAAGGCTCTTTATTATGTAGGCAATTATTGGTATTCAAAACGAGAATATACCGATGCAATTCATGCATGGGAAAAATCAATTACAATAGATGCAAATTTCGCTACAGTAAAGCGTAATCTTTCACTTGCAGTTTACAATAAACTAAAAGATTACAAAAGAAGTATTTTGCTTTTAGAAAGTGCTTTTGTATTAGATACTTCCGATGCAAGAGTTTTAATGGAATTAGATCAGTTGTATAAAATTCAACAATATCCACATGAACAACGATTAGCATTTTTAGAAAAGTATATTGATTTGGTTGATAAAAGAGATGATTTATACTTAGAAAAAATTACGCTGTACAATCAATTAGAAATGTACGAAAAATCGAAACAGCTAATTGCCAATAGACAGTTTCACCCATGGGAAGGCGGTGAGGGTAAAGTGGTGTACCAGTTCTTACTTTGTCATATTGAATTAGCTAAAGCAGCACTTACAGCAGGTAACAATGCATATGCGTTACAGTTATTAGACTATATTGAAACCTACCCTCACAACTTAGGAGAGGGTAAATTATATGGTACACAAGAAAACGATATTCATTACTTACAAGGGTGTGCTAACCAAGCATTAGGGCTTATAGAGCAAGCAAATGCTAAGTTTATAGACGCTACAAAAGGCCTGTCTGAACCTGTTCAAGCTATTTTTTATAACGATCAACAGCCAGATAAAATATTCTATCAAGGCTTAGCTTGGTTAAAACTTGGTAATCACGAAAAAGCAAATAGCATATTTGAAAAATTAATTGCTTTTGGAGAACTACATATTAAAGATCATATTGAAATAGATTATTTCGCTGTTTCACTACCAGATTTGTTGGTTTTTGACCAAGATTTGGATGTTAAAAATGCCATTCATTGTAATTATTTAATAGGATTGGGATTATTGGGATTGGGTAGGAATGAAGAAGCCGCCAAATATTTTGATACTATCTTACAGACTGATATTAACCACCAAGGTGCAGCTATACATTTAAACATGGTGGATTTTTTAAATCGATATGTTTTATAAAAATTATATTTATGAAAATATATAAAAATAATCTCAAATTCATTTTCTGAAATCTCTAAATTCTCATATTTACTTATCTAGCTCAGTTTAAATTAATGATGCTTTTCTATTAAATGTATTGAACTATATTTTTTCTATATTTGATTGTATTGAAAATGAAACTCATGCTTTTTAGAAACAAATCAATTTGCATTTTATTGTTTGTATGTTTTGCTTCTACAGCAATATCTAGGGCACAAAGTCATAAATCCTTATATAAATCAGCAACTGAAAACGAAAAACAAAAACAGTTGCCAGCGGCTATTGACGATTTGCTAAAAGCAATTGAGTTGAAGCCAGACTATTTAAAAGCTTATGATAAACTAATTAAAATTTATGTAGAAACTAAAGCTTACGAAAAAGCTTTAAGTATTGCTAATAAAGCATTAGCAATAAAATCTTCCACTGATTTTTATTTCTCAAGGGCTTATATAAATAATGAGTTAAAAAACTACCAAGCATCTATCGATGATTATTCAACTGTGTTAGAAAGTAGGCGTAAATATGCTTGTGCATTTAACAATAGAGGCATTGTATATGAAAACCAAAAAAAGTACAATGAAGCTTTGTTCGACTTTAAAAAGGTATTAGATCTTGATAAAAACTTACACTCTTTTGTAAATTCTAATCTAGGCAACGTTTATTACTCAATGGGCGATTATCAAAATGCAATTATGCATTTTAATAAGGCAATCTTGCAAGATCCACAAGATGTTAAAGTTTATGGTCATGCAAAAGGTATTTTCCCGTTCTCTGCTAAATGGAAGCAAATATCAATTTTAAAACAAGAAGAAAATTGGACTAATAAATATGGAGATACCTACATTGAAAAAGGTAAGTTATTAATGCAATTGGGTAAATATGCTGAGGCTATTGATGTATTTAAGCAGTCTTTAGCAGTTAACCCTAACAATCAATTTGCCATTGCTAATATAGGTTTGTGTTTATGGTTTGTAGGAAAGAATGAAGAGTCCGTTAAATATCTTCAAACTAATTCGGCGTTCAATTGCGTTGAAAATGCGTATCTATATTTTGCCCATCTTCAATTGAATCAAGCAATTGATGCAATGAATTTTGTCTTGAAAGATGCTTCTAATAAAACTGGAATGTTAAATCTTAATAGGGCTTTTATATATACTGTAAATGGTATGTATGATTCTGTTATTAATGATTGTAATACTGTTTTAAAATATGATGATGCCAATAGTTCTATGTATAATTACAGAGGTTTTGCCCATTTTATGTTAGGAAATTATACAGAAGCTTTGGTAGATTGTAAAAAGGCAGTTCAATATGCAAAACCTAATTTTCAGCCATTGTTTCAATATCAAAAAGCGGCCGAACTAGCACTTAGTGGTATAAAAGAAACTATTTTTCCTACTCAATTTATATGGTTGCAACCAACGTTTAATGTAAATGATTTAATTAATACAGAGGTTTTACTTACAGATGGTTTGGTGAAATTAAAATTGTTATTACTAGCAAACCATGCAATTGAAAAAGACGAAGTGAAGTTGTATGTAGAAAGTAAACAAAATATTGAAACTAATGCAACCACCACTTTGGCTCAATTACCCAATAATACTGCTAATAAACTTATACAATACCAATGGAATGGAATGGTAAAATTGCCAAAAGGAAAACATACCGTTTACATAGCTTATAAAGGAGCAATTTCTCAAAAAATAAATTGTATTGTTGAATAAAGCTAAATTAAAATAGCCTCTTTTTATCCGTAAATTTTGCCTTAGCCGCAATTGCTTACTTTTGCAGCCCTTACTATTGCTCAATAGCAATAAAGGCGTACAAGAGTGCGACGCAACGATGTTGATTAATGAATTAAAAGTTGGTTTCAAAAATGAATACAAACCCGAAAAGATATTTAATTACAGCGGCTTTGCCGTATGCAAATGGATTAAAGCATATTGGTCATTTAGCCGGTGCTTATTTACCAGCAGATATTTACGTTCGTTACTTAAAAGCACAAAAACGTGATGTTGTGTTTGTATGTGGTAGCGATGAACATGGCACTGCTATTCCTATTCAGGCCATGAAAGAAGGAACTACAGCACAAGCAACAATCGATAAATATCATCCAATTATTGAGCAAAATTTTAAAGATTTAGGTATTGAGTTCGATATGTATCATCGTACTTCTGCTCCTTTACATCATGAAACGGCTCAGGAGTTTTTCAATAAATTAAATGCCAATGGAGATTTAGAGGTAAAAGAAACAGAGCAGTATTTTGATGAAGCTACGCAAACATTTTTAGCCGATAGATATATAAAAGGTACTTGCCCTGTTTGTGCTAATCCAAATGCTTTTGGCGATCAGTGTGAAAAATGTGGAAGCAGTTTAAGTCCAGAAATGTTGATTAATCCTGTAAGTACTTTAAGTGGAAATGCTCCTATAAAAAAGGCCACCAAGCATTGGTATTTACCTTTGAATAGACATGAAGATTTTTTAAGAAAATGGATTTTAGAAGATCATAAAAACGATTGGCGTACAAGTGTTGTAGGTCAATGCAAAAGCTGGATTGATGGTGGTTTACAGCCAAGGGCTGTAACAAGAGATTTAGATTGGGGTGTAAAAATTGAAGGAGAGCCGGGTAAAGTGCTATACGTTTGGTTCGATGCTCCTATTGGTTACATCAGTGCTACCAAACAATGGGCAATTGAAAATGAAAAAGATTGGAAACCATATTGGTTTGATGCAGATACCAAATTGGTGCATTTTGTAGGAAAAGATAATATCGTATTTCATTGTATTATTTTCCCTGTAATGCTGAAATTAAACGGAAATATTTTGCCAACCAATGTTCCTGCTAATGAGTTTATGAATTTGGAAGGCGATAAGATGAGTACAAGTAGAGGTTGGAGCATTGAAATGGATGATTACATAAACGATTGGGTGAAGCCAGAAAATGGTGGTGGACAGATGGCTGATGCTTTACGCTATTATCTTACTGCTATTGCACCTGAAACAAAAGATAGTGAGTTTACTTGGAAAGGTTTTCATCAAGCATATAAAAGTGAATTAAGCGATATTTTAGGAAATTTTGTTAATAGAACTTTTGTTTTAATGCACAAACTTTGTGGTGGAAAAGTACCCGTTTTTCATAACGATTTAATTGATGAAAAAGATAAAAGCATTATTACTGCCATTGCTGCCAAAAAAGAAACCATTGAATCGTATATAGAAGAATATAAATTTAGAGATGCTTTGTTTGAAGTGATAGACCTTGCAAGATTGGGTAATCGTTATATGCAAGAAAAAGAGCCTTGGATTGTTGCCAAACAAGTTGGTGAAAATGGAAAACCCACAGCAGCTGCTCAACAGTTAATAGACAATTGCTTACATATTTGTTTGCAATTAACAGCCAACTTAACTATTTTAATACATCCTTTTCTGCCATTTACAGCTAAGAAACTGATGTATATGATGAAGGTTACAGATAGAATATTGGAGTGGAAAAATGCAGGTAGCATGAAGCTCTTAAGTGTTGGCTATAGTTTAAGAGAGCCACAATTATTATTTAGAAAAATTGAGAATGAAGAAATAGATGTTCAACTCGAAAAATTAAAAGCAAAATCTGCCAAAATGAATCCTATTCAAGAACCAACAAATGAAGCAAATGCAGTTGAAGCACAACCTACACATGCACCCATAAAATCTGAAATTGTATTTGACGATTTTGCAAAAATTGATTTACGTGTAGGTACTATTGTTGCTGCGGAAAAAGTAGAAAAAGCTGATAAACTTTTAAAACTGCAAGTAGACCTTGGTTTTGAAACAAGAACTATTGTAAGTGGAATTGCTTTGCATTTTAAACCAGAAGAAATTGTTGGTAAACAAGTAACTGTAGTTTGTAATCTTGCACCTAGAAAAATGAGAGGTATTGAGAGTAATGGAATGATTTTAATGGCAGAAGACAATGGAAAGCTACATTTCATTAATCCTGAACAAGCAATAGGAAGTGGTGCAACGGTTAGTTAAAAAATGATCATCGTTCTGTTGCAAATGAATGCATTAATATCGAATAAAACAGTGAGTAGTAAAACCAACATAATGGTGTTTTTAGCACTATTATCGTTGGTTTTATTTTTTATTTCCATTGAAGAAGGCATGTTTTGGGATAATGTGTTGTTTGCCTCAAAAATGGGAAATCATTTGTATGAAAATGGAATATTTAATTGGAATATTCCAGATAGTTTTGATCCAGGACATCCACCATTTTTAGCTTTTGTGCAAGCAGTCGGTTGGAAATTGTTGGGTAAATCTTTATGGGTAAGTCATTTAGTAATGTTGCCATTTGTATTTGGGTTATTATACCAACTTTGGCGATTTGTTACTTTTTTTTCAAATAAGTTTATTCATCAGGTTTTAGCCTTTTTTTTATTGTTTTTCGACCCAACTTTTACGGCTCAATTGTTACTTGTAAATCCTGAAGTAATTCAGTTGTTTTTATTTTTTTTAGCATTAAACGCCATATTTTATAAGCAAGATTTTTACAAGTTTATTGCTCTAGCATTTTTAGGTATTGTTACATACAGAGGTATGATGCTTTTTGCAGGCCTTGCTTTGTTCGATTTTTTGTTAGCTACAGTTATAGAAAAGCGTAAGTTTTTAAGTTTCTTTTCTAAAAAAAACTTGCTTGTTTATTTTTTGGCTGCATTGCCAGCAATCATCTACATAACTTGGCGTTTAACTACAAAAGGTTGGTTACAAACCCACCCTCAATCTCCTTGGGCTCATTTATGGCATTTTGTAACCATAAAAGAATTTGGTAGAAATATGATTGTATTGACACAAAGATTTAATGATTTTGGTAGGTGTTTTGTTTTTCTTGTTCTTGCTATTTTATTAATGCAACAACGAAAATTATGGAAAGTAAATGCCGTTCAAGTTTTGCTTTTATTAGCTGTATGTAGTACATTCTTTATCATTATAGTTAGCGTTTTTTCAACCAATGAAATGGGGCATCGCTACTTTATTGTTGCTTATTTAGCAAGTATATTATTAGCTTTTGAGGTTATAAAACAGCATCACCTTTTTAAACAGTTATATAGTTTTTTATTGCTTGCATTAGTTACAGGTAATTTGTGGATTTACCCAACAGGAATTTCTCAAGGTTGGGATGCTTCTTTAGCCCATATGCCTTATTTTTCATTAAGAGAAAAAGCAATTTCTTATCTTGATTCTACCAAAATTCCCATAGAAAAAGTGGCTACATTTTTTCCTAATGAATCGTCAATTGATGATGTTAGTTTAAATGGCGATAAACGTAGTTTTACAGCCTTTACCGATTCTAGTAAATATGTGTTTGTTGCTTCGGTTTTTAACTTGTCAGATAAAGATTTATCCACAATAGAAACATCTTTTTTCCCAATCAAAACATTTCAAAAGAATAGAATTACAGTATCAATTTTACAACGTAAGCGATTATTTTAAATGTGTAATTATTTTTTAATCAACTTATTATCGCATTTAATTTTTTTCAATTTCCAGAAATTTATTTGTAAGCAATAATCAAAATAAAATGCTGCTTGTGTTTATTTTATTTCACCTATTGTAATATTTGTATAATTTGTTGGTTGATTGAAGAAAAAAGCTGTCTTAATGGGTAAAAAATTGTTCTTTTGCAGCAAATTTTAAACGTATCATGCCACATACTCAACAAAAAGCCATCTTGGTTTTAGCAGATGGTTATGTTCTTCAAGGTAAAGCTTTTGGTAAAATAGGAACTACAACGGGTGAAATTTGCTTCAATACAGGAATGACAGGTTACCAAGAAGTATTTACAGACCCAAGTTACACAGGTCAAGTAGTAATTATGAATAATGTGCATGTAGGAAATTATGGTGTAAAAGATACAGATGTAGAAAGTAGCACCGTAAAAATTAAAGGATTAATTGCAAGAAATTTAGAAGATCAATTTAGCCGAATACAAGCAAATGGCTCTTTAGGTGCTTATTTAATAACGAATAATATTGTGGCAATTGATGGTGTAGATACTCGTTGTTTAGTAGCACATGTTCGTGAAAAAGGAGCAATGAATTGCATTATTTCTTCTGAAATTGAAGATATAGATACTTTGAAAAAAATGTTGGCAGATTGTCCCAATATGGACGGATTAGAATTAGCTAGTACAGTTAGCACTACAGAAGAATACGAATTGGGTAATCCTGATTCACCTTTAAAAGTTGCAGTATTAGATTTTGGGGTAAAGCAACATATTCTAGAATGTTTGGTTCAAAGAGGCGCTCATGTAAGAGTGCATCCTGCAAAAACGCCATTTAGTCGCTTGCAAGCATTTAACCCTAACGGTTATTTTATTTCTAATGGCCCTGGAGATCCGGCTGCAATGCCTTATGCTGTAGAAACGGTACAGGCAATTTTGAAAGAAGAAAAACCAGTTTTCGGTATTTGCTTAGGTCATCAACTATTGGCGTTGGCAAATGGAATTTCTACCTTTAAAATGCATCATGGGCATAGAGGATTAAATCATCCTGTTAAAAATATTATTACCGGTAGATGCGAAATAACTACACAAAATCATGGTTTTGGTGTAGATCCTGAAGCAGTTAAAAATAATGAGAATATTGAGATTACACATTTGAATTTAAACGACAATAGTATTGAAGGAATTCGAGTAAAAAACAAGCCAGCATTTAGTGTACAGTATCATCCTGAAGCTACTCCAGGTCCACATGATAGTCGCTATTTATTTGATGATTTTATAGGAATGATTCAAACTCGTTTAAACTAATCATACATAAATCTTTCTTTCCAAAAAAGGGATTGTTCTATTGTTGAGCAATCCCTTTTTTATTTTAATTTCCAGCAATTGGGCTTCCAAAAATACCTACTGCCAATTCTATCCAAATTAAAGCTAAGGCTAGTAATATTCCACCACAAAGGATTAATCTAGCTTTTAGCGTTTTTACTTTTCGCAAAACCAATTCACAGAAAAATGCAGTTCCAAAAAGCAAAATCGCAGCAAGTAAAAAATCGAATGCAGACCAATTTACTTCTTTACTAAACTGCATGGCTATTAATGGAATAAACAATAACAAAACAATTACTATAGAAAAAATGATAAATCGGTTGTTTTTTGTAAGCATAGTGTAATTATTTAAAAGCACTTTGAAAAACAAAGTAAATGAATATTTCATTAATAATACACTTTCTGTAAAAATTACATAATTATTCTAACGACAATTGTATTTGTAGGTTAATCTTGTTTGGTAAAATCTTGTTATTACGATAGAACTAAAATTCTTCGTTACCAATTAGAGGTGCATGTATTGCTTTATGATTATTCCCAATGCAGCGGCTATTAAAATGATTATTGGTTCTTTTATTTTCTTAGAATAAATCAATATTAATATTGTTGTAATGGCAATAATTAAAGTTGGTATATCAATAATACTCGTTTTAGCAATTACCCAAACAGCACCAAATAGAGCACCTACTACAGCTGCGGTAATTCCATCGATAAATGTTTTTAAACTGTTGTTTGTCGCAATTTTATGAAAGTAAGGTGCAATTATTACAGTAAGTAAGTAACAGGGTAAAAAGGTTGCCAAAGCTGCAATACAAGCTCCCCAAAAACCAGATATTAAATAACCTATAAAACCAACAGTAATTACAACAGGTCCAGGTGTAATCATTGCTACAGCTACAGCATCTATAAACTCTGACTCAGAAAGCCAATGATTCTCTAACACCACACCACTATGTAAAAAAGGTACTATTGCCAATCCACTTCCAAAAACGAAAGTTCCTGCTTTCAAAAAAAATAATCCAACTTTCAAAACAGTAGAAGGTTCAATATTACTAGTTTCAAACAACCAACTTAATAAAACCGTTTTTTTAATAAAACCTATTTTTGGTGGCGATTGAATTACCATTAGTAAAAAACCAGATAAGAGTATGAGTAATACATCTTCACTTTTTGTAATGGCAGTATGAACTGCTAAAGCAGTAAAAATGATCCATTGCCATTTATGTTTTATAATTGAATCAACATTTAATTTACCAATAGATTTTATGGTAAGCTTGTATGTGCTAGAAGCTATAATGCCAAATACAGCAGCACTAACTCCATAAAATACTGCTTGTATAGATGGTATACCTCCATATAGTTTATATAAATAGCCAATTATTAGTACCATGATAAATGATGGTGCAACAAAAGCCAAACCAACCAACGTAGCACCTTTTACTCTATAGTGAATAAAACCAAGGTAAATAGCTAGTTGTGCTGCTAATGGTCCAGGTACTAATTGAGAGATGGCTAATCCTTCTTTGTATTCATTTTCGCTAATCCATTTCTTTTCTTCTACCAAATCTTTATGCATATAACCAACCAAAGCTACTGGGCCACCAAAGCCGATAGTGCCTAACTTTAAAAAGTATTTGATGAGTTGAAATAAAGTATAATTCAAGGTATTTTCTCTCATGCTTTTTAAAATGGTTGATACATATTTTATAAGATAATTGCTAACTGAATGGCAGCACCAATGGATGGTTTACGATTATTACCAAATCGAATAGGAATAGGTATAGCACCAGCAATTGTATTATTTTTTGATTTGAGGATTACTTTATTAAAAATGGGTGTAATGCCATATCTACCAGATGTTTCAAAAGCAAATCTGTTAATCCAAGTAAATCCATGTTTATATCGAAACATTACATCAGGATGAAACAAAACATTATTTGTTTTACTTGTTCCATTGCTGCTATTTATAAATGGAACTACTTCTAAACTATAACCAAAATGTTCGGTTTTAAAAATATTGATACCTGTTGGGAAACCAACGGTGTAGCTTCCATTAAAGTTATATACCGGTTCATTGGAAAACAAGGTTACAATTGGGTGAACAACGCCTATATAGCCTTGCACTTTCGGAAAAGAATTGTTTTTCTGTTGTGCTTTTAATGATGTAGCAGCTGCAACGAATAAAAAGAATGATAAAAAGTATTTAACAGTTTTCATTTTTATGAACGATTATGGTTTGGAATGTTTTTGTTGTATTTATTCCCTAAAAAATCCACACTAATAATTACAATTTATTACTAGTGTGGATGTTGATTTTAACTTTTATTTAAACCTAAATACTTTGCTAGCTATTTACTATAAAACATAACGAACAGTTAGTCCATACGTTCTTTGATCTCCTAAAACACCAGCATAATGTCCTGCATTTCCACCAGCAGGTAATAATTGTTCAAAGTAGTTTGTGTTGAATAAATTTCTACTCCAAATAAATGCAGATATACCTTTTGAAGCCTTAAAGCCTAATCTAGCATTTACAAGTGTGTAAGCATCAATATTCAAATATGCAGACGGTGATGGACTAGAAGAAAATGAAGAACGATAAGAACTTTCTAGAGCAAGAAAGAAATTACTTTCGTTACCAAAAAATTTGCTTGGTTTTGTGAATTCTCCACCTAAAGAGCCAGCCCATTTTGATATGCCAGGAAGAACGCCACCAGAAATATCTTTAAAGGCAACTTGTACATTGTTTACTGTATTACCTGTTTCTTCAAGTGGTAAAGGAGCATTGGTAAATTTTACATATTTACCATCGGTATAAGTTAATGCTCCATAGAATGAGAAGTTTGTATTTGCCTTGTAATTAGCATCAATTTCTACACCTTTTACGTTAACTTTTTCTGCATTAGCAATATAGCCTCTATTTACATTTAGCTCAGGCGATTGCACATTGGTTTGATAATTTTTAATGTCAGAGTTATGAAACGTAATATTAAAAATTAGGTTTTCTATCGGTGTTGTTTTTAAGCCAATTTCGTAGTGTTGAACGTCTTCAGGTAAAATAACAGCTAGGTTTGTTGCTGCTTCTCCGTTTACAGTAGGTAAGCCAGCAACATTTACGCCAACAGGTTTAAAGCTAGTAGCATACGATGCAAATGCATGAATATTTTTGCTAGGTTTATAAGCAACTGTAACTTGATAAGTTAAATTTCTTTCATCAGCATCTGCAACATAAAATTGTTTGCTATACACACCATTTTTAAATCCTTGTAAAGTTGTTTTTTGAGCAGTGGTGCCATTAAAAGTAGCTGTATCTAAACCACCGTAAGGCGTTCTATCGTATCTAACATCTTTTCTGTCATAGTTAAAACGAATGCCGGGTAAAAAGTGTAAGCCTTTCACAATTTCCCAATCGAAGTTGGCAAAAGCGGCTGCACTTTTAGATTTGATAGAAGAAATTGTTCTTGTGCCAAAACCTTCAAATAAACCAGGTGTTCTCCATAATGTACTTGTAGAACTTTGAGAAAAACGCCATTGGTCTTTACCAGATTCTTCAATACCATTTGTTTTTACTTCTTGCTCAATGTAAAATAATCCAACTACACCACTAAGTTTAGAAGAAAAGTCACCACTATATCTCACTTCTTGCGACCAATTGTAATGATCTGATGTGTTTTGTGATTTTGATAAAGCTTCTAAACCAGTAAAATCTCTATCGTTCGATGGTCGCCAATTCCAATATCTGTAAGAACTAGTTGCAGTAAGTGTTCCTGAGCCAATTTTAGTATCAAGGTTTATAGAAGCACCGCCTAAATCGTTGCCAGAATTCCAAGATACATCATGGTCTATTTTTCTATCAAAGGCATTTAAACTAGGTAAACTGTAATTTAAATCGCTAATAATGGCATTAAACTGGCGATAAGCAGGTCGCTTTGTTTGTACAACACCTGCTACCACTTGTGCATATCCATCTGGTTTTTGAGAAGTTGCATCTGCAGCAAATATAATGGTGGTTTTTTCTGTTGGTTTGTACAACAATTGTCCACGAAATCCTAGATTGTTTAAATCGTTGGTAAATTTTCTCGTTCTTACATTTTCAATTAAACCGTCTCTTTGTGTGCCTGAAAACGATAATCTACCAGCAATTTTTTTACTTAACGCACCTGTTACCGAACTTTTGGCTTGAATGTATCCATAGTTGCCATAGCTTAATTCGAAGTTTGCTCCAGTTTTAAAACTAGGTTTTCTAGTTGTAATATTAATGGCTCCTGAGGTAGTGTTTTTACCAAATAAAGTTCCTTGTGGTCCACGTAACACTTCAATTTGTTCAAGATCAATAAAATCAAGTGTTGCAGCTGCTGGTCTTGCATAATACACACCATCTACATAATAACCAACGCCAGGATCTAAACCATCATTTGTTAATCCAAATGGAGAACCAAGTCCACGAATATTGATACCTGTATTTCTTGGATTTGAAGTATATAATTGTAAGGATGGAATTAACTCTTTAACTCTATTCACGTTAAAAGCACCTGCTTCTTCTACTTGTTTTCCACCGACAACAGTGATGGGAATAGGAACATCTTGAGCAGCTTCTTGTCTTCTTCTAGAGGTTACAAATACTTCACCCAAATCATTGTCGTTGTTGAGGAAAACTTGAATAGAAGCCGTGCTTACAACTACTTCTTTTTTCTTAAAACCTACAGCAGTTATTTGTAGTGTATTCGGCAAATGAATAGATGTGATAGTGAATTTACCCAAAGAATCTGCAATAACATTTGCCTTTTGACCTTTTATAGCAATAGCTGCATAAGGAATATTTTCTCCTTTTGTGGTTTTGATGTTTCCTGTTACACTCGTTTGTGCATTTACTACTTGAAATGCCGTTAAAAATAAACCTATCAGAATCGAGTATTTGTTCTTAGTGAATTGTGTCATCGTAAAAATAATTTTATGTCTATTAATTTAGTAGGGTAATTGTTTAAAAAAATATGGAGGTAAGTTTTATGATAGCCCGAAAGGGCAACACATCAAGTGTAATGATTTTTCAATTGTATTCAAACTTTCGATTCTAGAAGGATTGGTATTATTTACCACGTTAGTTTTATAATCCACCAGCAATTATTTTGATGATGCGGCAAATGTATATAAAATCTATTAAAATAGTAGACTATTAGAAAAATTATTTTAAATTATTTTAAATAGCTCTAATATCAGGTGTAAAATAAATAGTTGGTGGTGATGTATATTGGTTTGTTAGTTCAAATCATTAGTAATTGCTAAACTATATTTCAGTTGCTTTTACCAAGCTTTCTTTACTTTCGTTTATGTATGCAAACGCTTGAACAATTAGAGAATGGCCAGTTAGTAGGGGCCACTCATATAAAAATAGCTGAAGAATTAACACAATTTCCAAATGCACTTTTTAGGTTAGTAGATACTCTTGAAATTTTAGATTTATCTAATAATCAACTTTCTAGTTTACCAACAGATTTTGATAGATTTAAGAAGTTGAGAATCTTGTTTTTATCAAATAATCAGTTTGCCGAATTTCCTACAGTTTTAAGTAGATGTGAAAACCTAGAAATGATTGGTTTTAAAGCCAATTTTATTGAAAATATTCCTGAAAATAGTTTGCCTCTTGCAACAAGATGGTTGATATTGACTCAGAATAAAGTTAAACAGTTGCCCAACTCTATAGGTAATTGCAATCGTTTACAAAAGTTAATGTTTGCAGGCAATTGTTTAACGAGTTTGCCTGCAAGTTTGCAACAATGTAAAAATTTACAGTTGTTACGTATTTCGGCTAATCAACTAACCGAATTGCCCAACTGGTTATGCTCTCTGCCTCATTTGGCTTGGTTGGCTTTTGCAGGAAACCCATTTTCTTATATTCCAAAAAGTGTTGCTCGTATTTCTGAAATTGATTATGATGACTTACAATTGAAAGAATTGTTAGGACAAGGTGCTTCTGGAATTATTTCTAAAGCAACATTAAAAAATGATCAATCTCAGAAAGATGTAGCTGTGAAAGTTTTTAAAGGAGAGGTAACAAGTGATGGATTGCCTAAAGACGAAATGCTTGCCTGTTTACATGCAGGAGAACACCAGCATTTAGTAAAAATTTTGGGTAAAATTATCAATCATCCTGAAGAAAAAGATGGACTTGTAATGGAATTGATGGATAACGATTTTACCAATTTAGCCAATCCACCAAGTTTTGAAACTTGTACAAGAGATGTATTTGTAAAACATCATTCATTTAGTATAGATGCTATTCTTTTTATTATACAACCAATTGCTTCTGTTGCTTTTCAGTTGCATAAGAATGGAGTAATGCATGGCGATTTGTATGCTCATAATATTTTAATCAACAAAAATTTTGAACCATTATTTGGCGATTTTGGTGCAGCAAGCTTGTATAACACTGATGAAACTATTGTTGCAAATGCGTTACAAAAAATAGAAGTAAAAGCCTTTGGCTGTTTGTTAGATGATTTATTACAACATGTAATTGAATCTGATAAATCTAATTCTACGTTCTATCAGCTTTGTAATTTAAGAGATAGATGTATGATGATGGAAATGGAACAAAGACCAAGCTTTGGCGATATTATTTTAGAGCTAAAAAATTCAAAGTAATTTATTGGGATGAATAAAAGATTTTGGTAACTATAAAGCTAATTATTTGTCAAATCATATTACTACACAAAAGCAAAGAGGCTATTTCTTTGTTGAAAGCAGCCTCTTTTGGTTTATATCATTGCAGAGAAATTATTTATACCCATTCTTTTCGAATTGCAAAATCTCCAAATGTTTCTTTTTCATTTCTTTCTTTTGAATAAGTGCCAAACAGTTCATCTAAGGTTGCTACAATAGCTTGTTCATCTAACGAATCTTTATATTTTCTATTCAATCTAAATCCTTCTCTATCACCGCCTACATGTAAATTGTATTTGCCAGCAGCTGTGCCAATCAACCCTATTTCAGAGGCAGAAGAACGTCCACAACCGTTGGGGCAACCAGTCATTCTAACAATAATATCATCTTTTTGTAATTGATATTTTTCAGTTAAGATTTCTAGTTTAGAAATTAATGTAGGTAAATAACGTTGTGCTTCTGCCAACGCCAAAGGACAAGTTGGTAAAGCTACACAAGCCATAGAATTAATGCGTAAAGCAGAAATAGCAGCTTGTTTTTCAATAATTTGATAGTTGTTTAAAATAGCTTCAATTGAATCTTTATCCTCGGTTTTAATATCGCTGATAATTACATTTTGATTGCTTGTAAATCTAAAGTTTACTTTATTGGTTTCGGCAATTGCTAGTAAAGCAGATTTTAGTAAGTAATTGTTTTCATCGGTTACTCTTCCATTTTCTACAAACAAAGTATAATGCCAATTACCTTGATAATCTTCTACCCAACCAAATTCATCTTTTCTTGCTGTAAATTGAAATGGTTTTGGTGCTTCTAGTTCAAACCCACATCTTTTTTCTAATTCTTTGGTAAACTCCTCAACACCCATTGTATCGAGTGTGTATTTTAAACGAGCTCTTTTTCTATCGCTTCTATTTCCAAAATCTCTTTGTACGGTTAAAACCTCATACACTGCTTTAAGTGTTTTTTCTTCTGTCTCTGTAAATCCAATAATGGTAGCCATTCTTGGATACGTATTTGCATTACCATGTGTAGCAGATAAACCGCCACCAACGGCGATATTAAATCCTTTTAATTGGTTGTTTTCTACAATAGCAATTAATCCTAAATCATTGGTTAAAACATCTACTTCATTGTTCGGAGGAATGGCAATGCCAATTTTAAATTTTCTAGGTAAATATCTGTCCTCGTATAAAGGATCTATTTCTACATGTTCTTCTAACTTTTCTTCATCTAACCAAATTTCATAAAATGCCCTTGTTTTTGGTAGTAATAGCTTACTGATTTTATCGGCATAAGCATGAATTTCTGCATGAATAGGCGATTGATGTGGATGAGAAGCACAAGCTACATTTCTGTTTACATCTCCACAAGCAGCTATAGAATCAAGAGCTACTTTATTAAAATCTTGTAAGGTTGGCTTGATGTTATTTTTTAAAATACCATGTAGTTGAATCGTTTGTCTAGTGGTAATTTTAATAACGCCAGTTGAATAACTACCTGCAATATGATGAGCAGCTACCCATTGTTCAGCAGTCATTAATCCACCAGGAATACGTAAGCGTAACATGAAAGAATACAACTTGTCTAGCTTTTTAGCGGCTCTTTCTTCACGTAAGTCTCTATCATCTTGTTCGTACATGCCATGAAACTTAATCAGTGCATGATCATCTTCTCTTACAGCACCCGTAATCTCATCTAATAAGCTTTCTTGTAAAGAACCACGTAAACCGCTACTTTTTAATTTTATATGTTCTACAGCTGATAGTTTTTGTGTATCGCTCATAATTGTTCAAGATTTAAAAGAATAAAAGAAAATGATGCTAGTAAACATCTTTCATGTATCTACCTTCTGTTTTCAATTGCTCAAAGTATTTTTTTGCTGCATCTTCATCCATGTTGCCAATGGTAGAAAAAATGTGTAACAATGTATTTTCAACCGCTTTACTCATTGGGTCTTTCTCTCCACATAAATAAATGTATGCACCATTTTGTATCCATTCAAAAAGGGTAGTGGCTTGTTGCAACAATTTGTTTTCTACTTTAGGCTGTTCCTTTCTACTGTTGGCAAATGCCAAGCTAATTTTGGTTAAAACACCTGTATTAAACCAATTTTGCCATTCTGTTTGATAGTAGAAATCTGTTGTAAAATTTTCTTCACCAAAGAATAACCAATTTTTTCCTGTAGCACCAACAGCATCTCTTTCTGCAACAAATGAACGGAATGGTGCAATACCTGTTCCTGGTCCAATCATGATAATGTCTTTATCTGCTGCTGGTAAACGAAAGCGTTTATTGGGTTGAACAAAAAAAGGAATGGTATCACCTTCTTTTTTACTTTCGAAATAAGTGGTACAAAGTCCTTTTCTTATATTTTCTCCTTCTAGAAAAGTGTCTTGTAAAGCAATGATATGCACTTCGCTTCCATGTGCAGCTGGTGAAGATGCAATGTTGTAAATACGAGGTGCTATAAAAGAAAGACTACTTAAAAATTCTTCGAATTGAGTTGTATTTAAAGGATATTTTCTTAGTAAATCAATTAAATCTGTTCTTGTTGTAGGAATTTCATTATTGCCAGCAATGGTAATGTATTGTTTCACTGCTTTTTCTAGTAAATAGCGAATATTTATTTTCTTCAATAACAATTCTTTTACAGTAGCGGTTTCACTTTTCCATGTAATTGTTTTGTTGCCATCAATATTTGTAATAGTAATTATTTCATCTACAATTTCTGGTTCATTTTCTGGGTTAATGGCAATTGAATCTCCAGGCAAATAATCAATTTCATCTGCACCTAATTCTAGGTGATATGTTTTTTTTGTAGAGCCAGCAGCCGTTAAATTAATGTTTATTAAAACGGTGGCTTCATAGATTTTTTTTCCAGGTTTTTTCTCTGTTACAACTGGTTTAGGTGCTTCGACTATTGCTGTATTTGTAGTATTTGCTGTAAACAGTGAGTTGATAACTGCATCAAACCATTTGTTAGCATCTGTTTCGTAATCAACATCACATTTTTGTAGGGGAACAATTCTGTTGCCTCCAAGTTTTTGTAGCTGTATATCTACATCTTCACCCGTTTTACAATACAAAGGATACGAAGTGTCGCCTAAAGCCAATACACCATATTTCATATTCGGAACTTTAAATCCATTTTGATGAATATGATCGTAAAATTTCTTTGCTGCTTCAGGTGGTTCGCCTTCACCTTGTGTACTAATTACGGTGAAGAAATATTCTTCTTTGGGTAAATCGGTAAGTCTATATTGGTCTAATGCAACAACTTTAGTTTGAATGCCTTTTTGTTTTGCTTTGGTAGCAAGGTCGGTAGCCACTTTTTTAGAGTTGCCCGTTTCAGTACCGTAAGCAATGGTAATTTTTTTTGTAGTTGTTACACTGTTATTAACAGCTAACTGAGTAGCTGATTGAGTAACAGTACTTAACTTACCAGCAATATAGCCATGTATCCATGTTAGCTCTTCTGTAGAGAGTGTTTGCATCCATTGATTCCATTGCTGTAGTTTTACATCATCCAACATAAACCGTAATATTTATTTTTCTAATTCTTTAAAAATGCTTCCGTTATTTGGTTCTGTATTAAACCAATTAAACTGATGGTATAGTTCTACTACCTGACCCACAATTACCAAACTTGGTGAACTAAATTTTTTATCTGCAAAATCAATAGCACATTTTCTAAGGCTACTAATATTTATTTTTTGATGAGGGGTGGTTGCTTGTTCTATAATAGCTAATGGAACATCTTTTTTACCCATGTATCTTAATAATAATTCTGCTAAATGAATTACATTTTTAGAAGCCATATAAAATACCAAAGTATCGTCTGTACTTGCTAAATATCGCCATTTATCAGCATTGTAATTGGTACTTGGGTTAAATGTAATCCATTGAACACCTTGTGCATAACCCCTTGCTGTAAGTGGAATACCTGTATAAGCAGATGCACCTGCTGCTGCTGTAATACCTGGAATAATTTCGAAAGAAATATTGTTTTGTACAACGGTTTGTAGTTCGTCTAATACATTGCTAAAAAATGCAACATCACCACCTTTTAAACGCAAAACTTGTTTGCCTGCTAACGCATATTTTGCAATTAAATCGTTAATTTCTTCTTGTGTAAAAGATGCGTTGTTATAACCTTGTTTACCTGCTAAAATTACTTCTACCTGTTGTTTTGCATTTTGTGTAATAATATCAGGATTTACCAAACGATCGGTAATAATTACATCTGCCAATGCAAGTGCTTTTTGCAGTTTAATAGTAATTAATTCTGCATCTCCTGGGCCTGCACCTGCAATAACTACATGACCTTTTTGTTTTATCGTATTTGTTATTTCCATTGTTGATAATGGTTTTGTAAATATGTTTTTACAAAACCTTAATTAAGGCTGGATTTAGTTGTTTGAACGATGTTGATAAGTATTGATGCCTTTTAAAAATAGCCCCGATTGAAGCGGAAAGCCCCTGTTTACAGGGCTTGTAGCGAAAAGCGGGACTACTGTTGAATAAAGAATAGAACGCTGAGCTTCTATTTTCTATTAAAACAATCCTTCGATTGATAAATATCTTTCTCCAGTATCGTAATTGAAAGTTAAAACGGTTGCACCTTCAGGTATATCAGCTAGTTTTTTTGCCACAGCAGCCAATGATGCACCTGTAGAAACGCCCACTAAAATACCTTCTTCTTTGGCAATTCGTTGTGCATAAGAAAAAGCTTCGTCTTTACTTACTTGAATTACACCGTCTAGAATATCAGTATTTAAAATAGATGGAACAAAGCCTGCACCAATACCTTGTAATGGGTGAGGACCTGGAGCTCCGCCACTTAATACAGGTGATAATTCTGGCTCTACAGCAAATACTTTTAAGTTCGGAAATTTTTCTTTTAATACTTCTGCTACGCCTGTAATGTGACCACCTGTTCCTACACCTGTGATGTAATAATCGATGCCATCTGGAAAATCTTTGATGATTTCTAAAGCAGTTGTTTTTCTATGAATTTCGCTATTTGCAGGATTATCGAATTGTTGAGGCATCCATGCGTTTGGTGTGCTAGCAGTAAGTTCTGTTGCTTTCTCTATTGCACCTTTCATGCCTTTTTCTCTTGGTGTTAATACAAATTCAGCACCGTACAAAGCCATTAAACGCCTACGTTCTATACTCATGCTTTCTGGCATTACCAATGTTATTTTATAACCTTTAACAGCAGCAACTAAAGCTAATCCTATACCTGTATTGCCTGAAGTTGGTTCTATAATTACGCTGTCTTTGTTCAGTAAACCTCTTGCTTCTGCATCTTCAATCATGGCTAAAGCAATTCTGTCTTTAATGCTAGAACCTGGATTGGTTTTTTCTAGTTTCACAAACACATTGTGTTTGTTGCCGTATAAGTTGTTAATGCGAACATGTGGTGTATTACCAATGGTTTCTAAAATGCTATTTGCGATCATTTGATTTTATTTTTAATTAAGTTTATATAACAAAGTTGAGAACATCTGAAAATGTTTGGCTGCCTCTTACGGTTACTTCACTTTTATGATATACTACAGAGAATGGCTCTACACTATTCGTTAGCCAAACATTACCGCCAATAATGCAATCATGACCAATCACTGTTTTTCCGCCCAAAATAGTTGCACCACTATAAATAACTACGTTGTCTTGAATGGTTGGATGCCTTTTGGTGCTTGCAGTTGTTTTACTTACATTAAGAGCACCTAGTGTAACACCTTGATAAATTTTTACATTATTGCCAATAATTGCGGTTTCTCCAATTACAATTCCTGTTCCATGATCTATGGTAAATGCATTGCCAATTGTTGCAGCAGGATGAATATCAATGCCGGTTTTGCTATGTGCATACTCAGACAATAATCTTGGTAAAGTAGGAATTTGTTGTACATGTAATTGATGTGCAATTCTATGTACAGCAGTGGCATAAAAACCTGGGTAAGCCACTAAAACTTCTTCAATCGATTTTGCTGCCGGATCGAATTGAAGTGTTGCTGCTGCATCTTTTAGTAAGGTTACATAGATATAAGGAACGTTGCTAAAAAACACAGTAGTATTGGTTTCTACTGCATCTTCTGACTTTAATAATTCGAATAAAATAGACTTAAACAAGCTTTGCAGGTTGTTGTATCTTTTTACAAGCATAGATTCTGTTTGCTGCTTATCATTGCAAGAGGCAAATAAAAACACAAACAATTCATCTATAAATTGTTCTGTTTGTTGCTTGTTCGGAAAATTACCCAAGCAATTTTGATTGCGTTGCAATAATTGTTGTATAAAATCTAATTCGTTCATAATGGTATTATTGAATCATGCAGGCACCAACGGTTACATTACTAGTTTCGTCAATTAAAATAGCACCACCATTTACTCTTAGCGATTGATAACTGTCAAAAGCAATAGGTTGTGCAGTTTTTATTGTTGCTTTTACTATATCGTTTAACGAAGCAGTTTCTATATTTTCTTCCTTTTCTAAAGTGTTTACATTCAACTTGTATTCTATGCTTTTAACAACACTTCTTACCCTTGTACTGTTTAGTTGCAATAAGTATTTTTTACCAGCGGCAAGCGGTTTATTATCCATCCAACATAAAACCACTTCTAATTCTTGTTCTACTTGTGGAAGATTTTTTTCATGTACCAATACATCGCCTCTGCTTACATCTACATCATCGGCTAAATGAATAATTACACTTTGTGGTGCAAAAGCCTCTTGCACTTCTTTGCCTGCTAATTCTATTTTAGAAATGGTACTTTTTACACCGGATGGCAATACGGTTATCGCATCGCCAACTTTGTAAATACCACTAATAATTTTTCCTGCATAGCCTCTATAATCATGTAATTCTTCTGTTTGAGGACGAATCACATATTGCACTGGAAAACGAGCATCTGTAAGGTTTATATCTTGTTCTAACGATACATTTTCTAATACATGTAACAATGTTTCACCTTCATACCAACTGAGGGAAGTTGATTTATCTACAATATTGTCGCCGTTTAAAGCACTAATAGGAATATAAGTTACCTCTTTGATGCCTAATTGTTTTGCCAAATTTGCATAGTCAATCACAATATTGTTGTACACGTCTTGTGAATAGTTTACCAAATCCATTTTATTAATGGCAACTACAACATGTGGAATATTGAGTAAAGACGCAATAATAGAATGTCTTCTTGTTTGCTCAATCACCCCTTTTCTTGCATCAATTAAAATAATGATCAGTTCAGAGTTTGATGCACCTGTTACCATGTTTCTCGTGTACTGAATATGACCTGGAGCATCTGCAATAATAAACTTGCGTTTAGGTGTATTAAAGTATTTGTAGGCAACATCAATTGTAATGCCTTGTTCTCTTTCAGCACGTAAACCATCGGTTAATAAAGCCAAATCTATTTCACCATCTTCACGGTTTTTGGTTTGTTTTTCCAAAGCCTCTAAATGGTCAATCATTATACTTTTACTATCGTATAATAAACGACCAATTAAAGTACTTTTCCCATCATCTACACTGCCTGCTGTTATAAATCTTAGTAAGTCCATAAAAATTATAAGTTATGATTTATGAGCCATGAAATGAGAGTATTTGTTTTATAACTCTTCATTTATAATTCATCAATTGGTTAAAAATATCCGTTTTTCTTACGGTCTTCCATAGCTGCTTCACTTACTTTATCATCAATTCTTGTTTCACCACGTTCACTTGTTTTGGTGGCAATAATTTCATTAATAATATCATCAATATTGCTTGCACTGCTTTCTACAGCAGCCGTACAAGTCATGTCTCCAACGGTTCTATATCTAACTCTTTTTACAGATACTTTATCAGTAGGCTCTCGTTCAATAAAAGAAGACATAGCCACTAATTGACCTTCATATTCTAATACTTCACGTTCATGAGCAAAATATATACTTGGCAAATCAATTTTTTCTCTACGTATATAATTCCAAATGTCTAGTTCTGTCCAGTTGCTGATAGGAAAAACACGAACGTTTTCACCTTTATCAATTTTTCCATTGTAGATACTCCATAATTCAGGACGTTGTAGCTTTGGATTCCATTGACCAAACTCATCTCTCACAGAAAATATTCTTTCTTTAGCCCTAGCTTTTTCTTCATCTCTTCTAGCTCCACCAATACAAGCATCAAATTGAAACTCTTCAATGGTATCTAATAGTGTGTACGTTTGTAAAGCGTTTCTACTAGCAAATTTTCCTTTAGGTTCAGTTAGGTTTTTTGCTTTTATGGTGTCTGCTACGTTTCTTACAATTAGCTTTTCACCAATAGTATTTGCCAATGCATCTCTGTAGTCTAACGCTTCTTGAAAATTGTGTCCAGTATCAATATGCACCAATGGGAAAGGAAATTTTCCAGGTCTAAATGCTTTTAATGCCAAGTGAACCAATACAATCGAGTCTTTTCCTCCAGAAAATAACAAAGCAGGTCGTTCAAATTGCCCTGCTACTTCTCTCATAATGTGTATCGATTCAGATTCTAATTGATCTAAATAATCTAAACTATAATGACTCATATATTGTGTGTGCTAATCTTTTTAATTGGTTTATTTTATGATTGGTGAACGTGTAAGCCGCATTCTTTTTTATTGGCATCTTCCCACCACCAACGGCCGGCTCTAAAATCTTCCCCTGGTTTAATGGTTCTTGTGCAAGGTAAACATCCGATACTTACAAAACCTCTATCGTGTAGAGGGTTGTATGGAATATTGTGTTGTTGAATAATGGCTTTTACTTGTTCTGTTGTATGACGCAATAAAGGATGAAATTTGATTACCTGATTGGCTTCATCCCATTCAATTTTTTCCAAGTTTTGTCTATCAGGAGAATGTTCTGCTCTTAAGCCGGTAATCCATATTTTATTACCTGCTAAAGCTCGTTTTAAAGGCTCTACTTTTCTAATGTAGCAACAACTTTTTCTAAGTTCAACGCTTTCATAAAAGGCATTTGGTCCATTATTTACTACAAATTCTTGTAAACTTTCAGCTTGAGGATAGTATGCTTTAATTCGAGTGTTGTAGCGTTCGTTTGTACTTACCCAAACACTATAAGTTTCAGAAAACAATCTACCCGTATCTAGGGTAAATATGCTTATTGGTAATTGATTGCTTAGAATTTCGTGACTAATTACTTGGTCTTCGAAGCTAAAGCTAGAAGAAAACGTAACCGCACTTGGAAATGATTTCGCAAAAAACGACAAAGCATCAGTAATGTTTAGGCTACTTGTTTGATAGAGTAATTGGTCAACTGTATTTTTTTCTGTTTCACTCATTACAATAGGTGGTTAATGTTTTGTGTGATTTTTAGTTAAAATGTATCGTTTATCTATCTGAAAATCTATGTTGTTGCGTAGTTTTTATAACACGTAAAACAGGTAATAGAATGAATAAACCTACTTGTTTTGTGGACAAATGTACTCTCTTTTGTTGAATTAGCAAATTTCTGCTGTTTTACATCAGCAGCGTATATTTTTTATAAAGCTTGAATAACTTGTCCGTCTACCTTTTTAATAAAGTATAATGTTTGATTTTCTAGATATTTAACAGTGCTAGGGGCAGTATTATTTTTAATAGGTTGAATGTTAAACTCATTAAAACATTTGAATTTTTTATCGGATAAATGATTGATACAATTGTTTGGAAAAGCAACTGCCAAACTGCCAAAATAATACATGGCTTCAAAGCCTTTAAAAACCCAATCGGTAGGTTTTAAGAAGAACTTTTGTTTGTATTTTTTTTGGATATAATTATTTAATAACACATTGTTGTTGAACCAAAAAGGTGTTGAGTAAACGATGGTAACACCTTTACATTCAGGTTTGTCTAATTCTTTTATATTATCCCAAGTAGGCATGCCAACAATGGTGGCATTGTATGCTTTTTGGCTAGCCACTGCTTTTACAAGCTGGGTGCCAAAGGCTTCATCTAAACTACCACAAACGATGGTATTTTTTTTATTGCTATCTAAGTATTTCGATATTTGTTCTGTTGTAAAAGCATCGTTCAATTCTACAGTATTGTATTTTAAAGGGATGGAAGCAGTGTTTTTAGCAGCATTGGTAAAATAACCCTGTAATACGTTTTCTAAAGAACCTTTCTTTTTAATGTATACTAAGTTTGTGGTAGCATATTGTTTTTGAAGGTGTTTGTATATTTCGTCGATATGTGTTTTTAATCCCGTATTCATTAGTATAAAAAAAGGATTGTCTACAATACCACCGTCATTGGGGTAGGTAGCAGAAATAAGTGGAATTTGTTTTTGAAAAGCAATATCTGCCAAAGGTTTTACTTCGTTTCTATTGTTAAAGCAAGCAATAATCAAAATCACTTTTTCAAAAGCTGCACTGTTGCAAATTTCTTGTACCGATTTGTTCGATTTACTATCGTATAACAATATTTCTAGCGGTTTTCTAGCTGCACGTAAGCTATCTATTGCCAACTGTATACCGTTGTAAAATTCTAAACCCGATAGCATGTATTTGGGTAAAGTAGTGTTTCCCAACTTATAGGTGTTATCTGAAAAAGCACTGTCTACATATAATGGAGCAAAAACGGCTACTTTAATAGGCGTTTGTGCAGTGATTGTTATTTGAGTAAACAACACACAGGCCAATAGCAAGATGAAACGAGGCATACAATAGGGATTATAATTGTTGCAAAGTTGCTTGTTTTTTAGGAATTGGATAAAACTACATTTTTCATTTTTTATTCGATGTTGATTTGCTTTCAAACTTTAGATTTACGTTCTTTGATAACAACTAAACGCCTTCTTTATTTAATTCACTACTTGTTGTGATTTGCTTTCAAACTTTAGATTTACGTTCTTTGATAACAACTCATTGAACCAACTACGCTTAATGCATTTGTTGTGATTTGCTTTCAAACTTTAGATTTACGTTCTTTGATAACAACAAAAAGATATTGCGGATATTTGGCAGTATGTTGTGATTTGCTTTCAAACTTTAGATTTACGTTCTTTGATAACAACATGGTTACATTTTCCATTAGTTTTTGAATAGTTGTGATTTGCTTTCAAACTTTAGATTTACGTTCTTTGATAACAACTTCGCTAATTGGCTTAATGGTTGAATCAATGTTGTGATTTGCTTTCAAACTTTAGATTTACGTTCTTTGATAACAACAGACGGTATAACATGGTGAGTTATATTTATGTTGTGATTTGCTTTCAAACTTTAGATTTACGTTCTTTGATAACAACGAAATATGCGGAAAAGGAAATAAAAATTGGGTTGTGATTTGCTTTCAAACTTTAGATTTACGTTCTTTGATAACAACAGCAGCTTGTTAGCTTACTTAGGAATCAGAGTTGTGATTTGCTTTCAAACTTTAGATTTACGTTCTTTGATAACAACTTCAAATTCTAATTTTACAGATTCTTGCTGTTGTGATTTGCTTTCAAACTTTAGATTTACGTTCTTTGATAACAACAAAAATAGGTTAACGCCCACACCTTAAGTGGTTGTGATTTGCTTTCAAACTTTAGATTTACGTTCTTTGATAACAACACAAATGAATATGTGGCAAAATACAAATTAGTTGTGATTTGCTTTCAAACTTTAGATTTACGTTCTTTGATAACAACTGCTGTTTATAAACATCTTCATTATTGGGAGTTGTGATTTGCTTTCAAACTTTAGATTTACGTTCTTTGATAACAACTACGTTATGGGAATAGTGAGTTTAACGCCTGTTGTGATTTGCTTTCAAACTTTAGATTTACGTTCTTTGATAACAACGTATTTATTGTAAACTCGTTGTATCTATTAGTTGTGATTTGCTTTCAAACTTTAGATTTACGTTCTTTGATAACAACTAGTTTGCTTTTAATGCACTATTAGCAGCTGTTGTGATTTGCTTTCAAACTTTAGATTTACGTTCTTTGATAACAACAGAAAATAAAAATATGAAGAACGTCGCATTGTTGTGATTTGCTTTCAAACTTTAGATTTACGTTCTTTGATAACAACATTCCGTTCATTAACATCAACTGCAACGTTGTTGTGATTTGCTTTCAAACTTTAGATTTACGTTCTTTGATAACAACCGCTGCTACCATGTGCAAAACTTCATCTATGTTGTGATTTGCTTTCAAACTTTAGATTTACGTTCTTTGATAACAACTGGCAATAACGATAATCCGTATGCATTACCGTTGTGATTTGCTTTCAAACTTTAGATTTACGTTCTTTGATAACAACACATACAAAGAAAGGCTAACATTAAATACGTTGTGATTTGCTTTCAAACTTTAGATTTACGTTCTTTGATAACAACCCACAACGGGTACATTTCACTTACAATAGTGTTGTGATTTGCTTTCAAACTTTAGATTTACGTTCTTTGATAACAACAATTGTTTTGCTACATCTTTCAATACTAGCGTTGTGATTTGCTTTCAAACTTTAGATTTACGTTCTTTGATAACAACACGCTTTCTGATTTCTTTAATCACTTCGATGTTGTGATTTGCTTTCAAACTTTAGATTTACGTTCTTTGATAACAACTTTGTTCGCCAACAGAAGTTTAACACCTTGGTTGTGATTTGCTTTCAAACTTTAGATTTACGTTCTTTGATAACAACGTAAGTTATGAACAAGATTATTTAACTTGTGTTGTGATTTGCTTTCAAACTTTAGATTTACGTTCTTTGATAACAACATTTTTTTTGTAATTTTTTTTATCTATTTTGTTGTGATTTGCTTTCAAACTTTAGATTTACGTTCTTTGATAACAACATAGAGGTATAGATTTCGCTTACTGTGGAAGTTGTGATTTGCTTTCAAACTTTAGATTTACGTTCTTTGATAACAACACTTAAAGAAACCGTTGGCGGAATGATTCCGTTGTGATTTGCTTTCAAACTTTAGATTTACGTTCTTTGATAACAACATGTAGCCGTTTTAATGGAAAGTCTGATGTGTTGTGATTTGCTTTCAAACTTTAGATTTACGTTCTTTGATAACAACACCTCTTTTGATGATAGCTGTAAAGAAAAAGTTGTGATTTGCTTTCAAACTTTAGATTTACGTTCTTTGATAACAACATAGACGCAGTTTATGATGAATCGCCAATGGTTGTGATTTGCTTTCAAACTTTAGATTTACGTTCTTTGATAACAACCAAAAAGAAGTAGTCATGCCCCCTTTGCGGGTTGTGATTTGCTTTCAAACTTTAGATTTACGTTCTTTGATAACAACAATAGGAATTGTAAGCATTACGCCAAGAGTGTTGTGATTTGCTTTCAAACTTTAGATTTACGTTCTTTGATAACAACACAGATGAACATGTGGAGAAATACAAACTAGTTGTGATTTGCTTTCAAACTTTAGATTTACGTTCTTTGATAACAACATAGAGGATTGAATGTATACGACAGGCTCGTTGTGATTTGCTTTCAAACTTTAGATTTACGTTCTTTGATAACAACCAATTCTGCTTTTGGAATGGCAAGGAAACGGTTGTGATTTGCTTTCAAACTTTAGATTTACGTTCTTTGATAACAACTCAAATAGTGTAAAAGGCATGCACGTCGGTGTTGTGATTTGCTTTCAAACTTTAGATTTACGTTCTTTGATAACAACCAAGTCTTGGAATCCAATTTGGTCTAAATGGTTGTGATTTGCTTTCAAACTTTAGATTTACGTTCTTTGATAACAACGTTTAGTTTTACCGTACTGCCCATAACAAGGTTGTGATTTGCTTTCAAACTTTAGATTTACGTTCTTTGATAACAACAGATGTAGCCACAATGCAGTGTTATCAATGCTTTTGTTGTTATTTTAGAAATGAAAAATCAATGTAAAAGCCGTTCAAATATATTTTTTGAACGGCTTTTTGTGTTTCTATACTACAGTTTTGTCATTCTGACGAAGGAAGAATCTGTTTGGATGGCGGTTAGATGCTTCGTGCCTCAGCATGACAAAGAGTACAGGAGATGCTTCGTTCCTCAGGATAACAAAGAGCCTCAGGATGACAAATGTTAAAATGTTAAGCCAATATCTTGGTTTAAAAATCGCCAATCTGGATTTGTACTATTGATGAGTGCTTCTTTTTTACTTCGTAGCCAGCCTTTTATTTCTTTTTCTCGACTTATGGCATCATTTATATACTCAAATCGTTCGTAGTGTAACAGATAATAGGTATTGTATTTTCCTACAAATGACTTTGGTCTTAATTCTTTTGCTTTATCGTAATGCTGTTGAATACGTGTTTGTAAACTATTTGTTACTCCTGTGTATAAAACCGTTTTGTTTTTATTGGTTACGATGTACACATAGTAGTTGTGTGTTCCTATAGGTTGCATGATGTTTTGGTTTATTGTTATTGTCATTCTGACGAAGGAAGAATCTGTTTGAATAATGGTTAGATGCTTCGTGCCTCAGCATGACATGGGGATCCTTCGTTCCTCAGGATGACAAAGTTCCTCAGGATGACTTAAAACAGCTCTAATTGCTGCGGTACATCCATTGCTAGTGCTGGCTTCTTACCTTGAAATATTTTCATCATCCCAAATTGTTTGTCTGTAATGGTCATAATGCCTACATGCCCTTTTTCGGGTAATAATTTTTGTACTCGTTTGGTGTGTACGGTGGCGTTTTCCATACTTGGGCAGTGCCTTACATAAATGGAAAATTGAAACATAGCAAAACCATCTTCTAGAATTTTTTTTCTAAAATCGCTTGCCGCTTTTCGGTCTTTTTTAGTGTCGGTTGGTAAGTCGAAAAAAACGAGTACCCACATGATGCGATAGGCGTTTAGGCGTTCTTGTTTCATAATAATGTCATTCAGACGAAGGAAGAATCTGTATTGTCATTCTGAGCTTGCGAATAATCTACTTGTCATGTTGAGGCATGAGGCATCTTTCGGGTTTTACACCACCGTTCGGCAGATCCTTCGTGCCTCAGGATGACAGCAATACCTCAGCATGACAATGGTAAATCTGGGTACAATATTTTTCGTTGTTCTCCTGCAAAGCATTTGGCAAGCGATGCTGCTGTACGCTGTGTAGCTACTAGCAAGGGGCTTTTATTACCATCTAACAGCACATCTGCATTTAATACTTGTAATAACCTTGTTTTAAAGTCCTGCGTAAGGGTTTCTACATGGCTGGTTTCGTCTACAATACTTCTAACTACTACATCTACAAAAGGACGGTAAGGCTCCATGATGTCATCAGCCAAGCAATAGGCATTGTAGCGGTTGCGGTGAAAAATGCCAAATGTGGGCAATAATCCTGCACCCACTATTGCCCTTGCCATGGCTGCCCTTAATATGGCGTATCCATAATTGAGTAAATTATTGGGTGGTGCACCTTCTCTACGGCGGAAAAAAAGCCATGCTGGAGGAAACAAATTTTGCCAATAATAGGCAGCTGCTGTTGCCTCGTTGTTGTTGCTATCGCCACTTAAAACACTATTGGCTAATCCCAGTAAAACTTTATCATTGTAGTTCCAATGCCTAAACACCGCTGCTTGATTGGTAATTTTTGCCTTTACGGTTTGCTGCCACAACTGTTTTTTTAAGGGTTCGCTAGCTTCTATTTGGTGTCTAAATCTTTCGCTTTGAATGGTATTGCCTTCTAATGGTAGTAACATGCCTGTAGGGTGGTGGGTATCGTTACAGGTGATTACGGCTATATTGTTGCGAACCAATTGGTCTAGCAAATAATGGGTAATGGTTATTTGTTGGTGTTCTAATACCAATATGCCAATGTCTTCGATTGGAACGGAACGATCGGGTTTATTTTCTTGTCCTTTTACATGGCTATAGCTTACTACTAGCTGACTATTGACACATTTTAAATGGCAGGGGCTACCCATATGGATGGTTCGTTTTATCATGTTCTTTTCATTTTGAGGAACGAAAAATTTGTTTGTTATTCTACGGATGGAAGAATCTGTTTGTCATTCTGATTTTGCAAAGAATCTGCTTGAATAAGGGTGAGATGCTTCGTGCCTCAGCATGACAAAGAGCGTGTTTTTTAGCATGTTTAAGTTTGCTTGGTATGATTGTGCTTGTCATTCTGACGAAGGAAGAATCTGTTTGATTGAAAGTGAGATGCTTTTTGTCTCAGCATGATAAAGAGTTACATCGTTTTTAGGGGTAATAAACAATGATGTTATGGTTATATAAGAAGCAAAGTTTAACTTGGAAAAATCTTCTAAAGGAAAATCTAAAATGATGCAGAAGACTTTGGCAAATGATGCGGAAGACTTTTGAAAATTCTCTGCATCATTTTGGTGTATGATGCAGAGAGCTTAAAATAGTATTATGATTTCTCAAATTCAAGTGTCGATAATGTATTTTTTAAGTCTTTACCCGGTCTAAATTGAAGTTTAGCACTTTTTACAGAATTGGCATTTACTTCTTCTGGTGTTGCTTTTCCTTCGGCAGAAAGTGTAAGAGCAAAAGAGCCAAAATCGCCAAGCCGAACAATACGCCCCTGTGCTAATTCTTCTTGCATTACTTGTACCAATAAATCGAGTACTGCTAAAATATCCCCACTATTTACGGTACTCATGCCACTGATTCGCTTGCTTAACTGCTTTAGTGTTATTTCACCATCACTTTTAATTACTGCATAACTTTTTTTAGGGTCGCTTGGTTTTAGTGGATTCGACCTTTGAATTACATTGAATTTTACTGCCATAATAGGTGTGTTTTAATGTTTGAAAATTGGGTTTGTTTATGAAAAGAGGTTTATTTGATGAGCCCTAGTTCAATTGCTCTTTCTTTATTCCAGCAACCATTTGGAAATTCCCAATATGGAACTATTTTTTTACCGAGCTTGTCGGTGAACACTTTTATACAGCGTTGGAGCATCGGAACTGTTCCGTATTTAATTTCTTCTGTTTGATCTTTTAAATCAGGGTTATTAAATAGAGATTTGGAATCAGCTTCTGTTATTTTTATTGAGTCTGCTTTATGCAATTGTTGAAAAACAATTTTGTTTAAACTTGGATTCATATCTTTTACAATATACAAGTTGGGGAGAATTGCTTGCTTATTATTCCAATCAATGGCTTCCATCTCCTCTTTTTTTAAAATAGTATCTGGCAAATACACTAAATCGTTCTTAGCAAGAGTGAAAATTAGTTCATAGTCAATACCTTTTTGTAATTCTTCATTGGTTTTTTCTTTTTCAATCAGTTTTTTATAATCTATCGAATTTGGTTTTTCAGCATTAATTATGCTAACTGCATCAATGAATTTTAAAAATTTAGGGTTTCTGTTTTTCGTCTCATCAATAGTTCCATCTTTAGTTTTCTCTTGAAAGAAGTAGGTCATAAAAGTTTCTTCAACTTGAACATATCTTTTCGGGGTGATTTCATATAGGTTTTGAAAATAAGACATCTGTCTTGTTTTCTTAATTTCTATAGGTGTATCAGAAAAAAATAAAGGATCAACAAAATAAGTTTGTCTTGAACGCTCTATACCTCTCGCAAGAATTAGTGCTTTTATTTTCTCTGTTTTGTTTTTCCTATTGTATTTGCTATCATTTAAATTTGAGTAATCAATTTTATCAAAATCACTTTCATTTAAATCTTTTAACTCAATCCATTTGTAGCTTCCGTCTTCCTGTTTTATTCTTACTTCATAAATAGCATTGCTGTATAATGGTAATGTTTCAATTTCTCTTTTTGCTTTATTTTTTTCACTTACATCATTATCTGTTTTGTCAATAGCAGCTTTTTTATCATTCACATATTTTAGCCTATATAATGCCAGTCTTTTTATGCGTGGATTAGCAATACTGTTTACTTCTTTGGCATCATTTAAATTCATCAAAAGTCCATTAGGTCTCGATGATTTGTCTTTATCTGAATAAGTTGAAAGCCATTGTAAAGGGTCATTTGTTTTAGAGTTAATTAGCAGTTTATTATTCTCTATTTCTTTAAGTATAAACTTACTGTAAACTTTGCAGAGATTATCATTTAATTGTTCTGTTTCATATTTTTCAAACAATGGGATAAGTATGTTTTGATACTTTTCTTTCAAAACAGTTTCTTTTATTATTTCTCTAAATGATTTAAAGTGAACCATTGTTTGGTACTGGTTCTCTTTTTTATCTTTTAGTATTTGTGGAATTAGTTTATTAATAAAAGTTTTATCTCCTTCAAAATAATTCTTCTTAGCATAATTGGTTTCTTTATGCAATTCGCCTCTTATTGATGCTATTTTGTTAGGCTTAATATCTTTAGCGACCCTATGTTTTGAAGGGCTAATTAGCAACCTTGTATTTTTATGTGAAATAACAACTTCACTTAAAGCCTTTTTAACATCTGGTATAAACTTATCTTCAACCCAAGGTGTTTTGAATTTATTACTGCTATTGCCAATACACACGTCTGCTTTCAATAAATTGTATTTGGCTTTTTTGCTTTCATCATTTTCTTGGTCGGAACTGTTTATAGCATTTAGCGTATTAATGTATTGAATATGATTTTGTTTGGTACAAGCAATTATAATTGCATCCATGGCATGGTGCCTATGATCAAGCCTTTTTGAATAACCCTCAAACACTTCTCTGTCTTCATAGTTGCCAGTTTTGTTATTATACACTTTTGTAAAATGAGTAAGGTTTCTTTTCTCCTTCTTTTCACCTGTGTTGTAGTTTTCAAAACGACTACGCATTAGTTCTTTCATGATGTCGTTTAAATGCCAACGGTCTCGCAAAATATCCGTTACAGCACCTGATGTAACCCATACTTTTTGCTCACCAACCAATTCACTTAATTTTTCTTTCAGTTTTTTGTTGATGTATTGAGTTTCATTTAGGGTTCGATTAATTGGGTCTTCGGGTATTTCTTTACGCAATAAATTAGTCTGCTTACCACCTTTTGGAAACATAGATTTTACGTGGCTTTCCCATTTTTCTTTAGGAACAAGGGGAAATTCACTGTTTCCTACTTTTACTTTTTCTTCAGTTCTTTTACTAACAATAAATTCATAAGCAGTTCTATTGCCATTATTGGCTTTAGCCTGATTTACTTCTCTCCAAGTAATTACCTTGTTTGCATAAGAATTGAGGTAATAGCGTTCTCTAGGAATAATATGTTCAACTTCTACAACTTTGCCTCTTGCAAAAACATCAGTAAAAGGAATTGGCTGATTGGTATATGGGCATTTGAAATTTTGCTCCAACCACAGCAAATACTTTTTCACCTCTGCCTTTGAAGGTTCAGATAGTTTATACTCTTTTTCCTTTAGTTTATATTCTCCTGCGTTTTTAAACTTTACAACATCTTCAATAATTTTAATTTTATCTAAGTTGCTTTTGTTAGAAGAATCTGTGTCCAATTCGGAAAACTCTGATTTGAGTTCACGAAGCATTTGTTTTGCCCATTCATTTTTTGCAGCATTGTTATTCATGCTCTCCCAAATTTGCTGCCTTTCGTCCATGCTTGCTTTAAGTTCTCTGCTTAACTCAATCCTTACCTCATCAAACCCATACTTTTGCTGAATATCATTTACAACGGATATTGTTTCGTTTATAATTTTCTCAACAATAGGGTTGTTCATGCTATGTCTTTCAACAGGCTTTATTGTGCCAATTGCTTTTCCTTTCTTGGTAGAATGCGAACCATATCTTACAGCAGTTGCCTCCCAATAGTTCAGGTAAGTAAAGTCACTTGCAGTACTAAATTTTGAAAGTCTAAGCCTGGCTTTTTTGTCTGGAATAAAATCTTTGAGGCTTTCTAATTTTTCATCTTTGCTTTTCTCGGTTTCTTGTTCATTAATGGCTAAAAGTGAATTGAGTTTTTCTTGTGTTTTTGCAGTAATATTCTTGCCACCACTCATTAATGGTAATATTTGCCTGATAGCTTTTGCAGAAAGGCTACCCATGCCAGCATCGTCAAATTTCAAATTAGCCAGTTCTAAACAAATGTCTTTATCAAAGCCAAAATGACTTTCAATAATGGATGCTACCTTGTTGGCATCCCCATTTGTTATATCATAAATTAACTCCCAAAGCAGTTGAAACTTTGTTATCTGATGTTTATCAGAATGTATTTGATTAAACCAGTCATCTGATTTTATAGATAAAATATTTTGTAGGGAAACCTTTGTATTGTTGCCTTTTAGTTTAATGTCGTCATAGCTGTCATCTTTTTTACGTTTTCTAAAGTTCACTGAAAAATAGGCTTCTGCTGTTTCGCCAGTTTCTGTATTTATTCCTTTCTTAGCTACTTTCTTTTTGTTTTTATCTTCTAAATCATCAAAGGTTTCTATTCCTAATTCCTCCTTCACAAAAATTCGCCATGATAATGTTTTACTTTTTTGTAAGCCGCTGTAGAGCAACTCTTTTACTTCTTGTAATGTTTTGCCTGTATAAGTTTTAAAAAGTACATTATCACTAAACAAGTCAATTTTGCCATCCTCACCATTATAAAATAACCTTACATTATTTATTTGTTGCCAAATTTTAAATTCTTGAAACAAAGGATGGCTTCTAGGAATTACTGTTCTTCCAATATGTTCTTCAACAATTTCTTTTTTTCCTGTTCCCTTTATGGTAGTTTCTTTTTTGACCTTAATCTTTTCAAAGGGGCATTGACCTTTATTCTTGGCCTGCTGCCAAGGACGTTGGAAGAAAATTATTTTGTCTTTAATCAAGCATTTGAATTGTTCCTTAATGCCCTCCTTTTTTAAAACATCATTTAAAATTGCTTGATAATCCTTGAAGGCAATTTTAACTATTGGTTCTATACCTAATTGCTCAAAAAAGTCTTTATGATACTGGTATTGAAAGTCTAAAATTTTATCCAACTCATCCTCATACCACTTTCTATTTACAACTTGGTTTCTAATTCTAGAAATTGATTGACTCTCATAATAATGTTGATAAAAATAGGAACCAACTGTGTTGCCTGCTTGACACCACTCAGTTAAGGTTTTTTGTAAGTTTTGGTATTTGTAATTCCAGTCAGTAGGGTCTGGTACTGTAAAAGTTATTTTGTAGTATTCTGCTAAAATAATTTTACCTTTTTTATCTTGTTTGAATTCAGGCTTTTTTATTGTAACAAAATCGCCTTTCTTAAAATCAATTACTTTCTTGAAAAGAATACCCTCCAATTCAGTAACTATTCTTTTATTTTCTTCATCACCAAGATTATGTGGTTCTTCAAATTTTATTTTGATAGAAATTTTATAATACTTGATTTCGTCTTTGTTAGTTTCATCAACAATTGCAACCTTATTTTCTTCGTCAATTTCTAAAACTTCAGCAACATAATAATCAAATTTTGGTTTTTCTTCTTTTGCAAACCTATCGCTACTGTAACCTCTCCATTGATTAAGATGTAATAGTACTCTTCCCAACTCATTTAGTGAAATTCGTTCTTTTATGGACTTATCTCTTAACTCATAAATAGCTTTTCCAATATCATTATATTCACCCCTTTTTCCTTTTTTATCTGTATAATATGCTTTATCAGGGTTCATACCAATAAAATCTAAAACCCGTCCCAATTTGTCCCTTCTTAGTTTATATCGGCTTTTCATTCTTCTTATACCTCTTTTTACTCTTCTGTTTGCAGTAGGAGTAAGTGTGCTTCCTTTTGGGTCATTGAGAGTAAGCCCTTTATCAAACCTTTCAGTATCCTGTGCTATAATTCTTACACCAACTGCATCTTCATGAATGCCTATGCGGGTGTTATTAATATCAGTTTCAGCTTCTTTACCTGTAATATCGTTTATATTTTTTTCGTCTGTCGCCTCTACAATTGCCCATCCAATTGAGGTTGTTCCAATGTCTAACCCAAGAATTTTTTTCATATTTATTTTGTTTTTTCATTTTTATATCTATTTTTACACCGAAGCAAATCACAATAAGATTTTATCGTTGTGAAAACATTTAAAGCGGCGTAAGTCGCTTTTTTTATTCCCTCAACTTTCCCAATATTTACTTTATAATTCATTTTGTTTTGTTATTGCTTTGTTTGTAGTGTCTAAAATAATTATTTTATTGATATGTGTTTAAAGTTTATTAAACTTTTTTTAAAATTGTTTGAGGGGTGTTATTCTGACTAAGGAAGAATCTGTTTGAATAAAGGATAGATGCTTCGTTCCTCAGCATGACAAAGAGTAATGGCTTGGATAATTTATTGTCCTTTTTTGCTTGTCCAAAAAAGAACGAAAAAAAGACCCAGAAAAACGATGTTCGGCCGTTTTTCTGATAAGCCTTGATGTGGCTTTTGTAGTACTGAGAATTGGGCATTTGGAATTTGATTGTACAGGTTGCGTTTTCAGCAGCTAGCTACATATTTGTATTAGCTCTTGTTATTAGGAATGATGCTGAATAGAAAACAAAAAGTACAAAATTCAGTAGTACTACAGCCGAATAGCGAACAAGGACAAATGTTGCTGAATATACATTTGTCTTGATTTTTTGCTCCACTTTTCCATCAAGGAAAAAGTGGAAAAAGCTTCTAAATAATTGATTGTCCTTTTTTGCTTGTCCAAAAAAGAACGAAAAAAGACTCAAGAAGAACGATGTTCGGCCGTTTTTCTGATATGCTTTGATTGGGCTTTAGTGGTACTGAGAATTGGGCATTTGGAATTTGATTGTACACGTTGCGTTTTCAGTAGCTAGCTACATATTTGTATTAGCTATTGTTATTAGGAATGATGCTGAATAGAAAACAAAAAGTACAAAATTCAGTAGTACTACAGCCGAATAGCGAACAAGGACAAATGTTGCTGAATATACATTTGTCTTGATTTTTTGCTCCACTTTTCCATCAAGGAAAAAGTGGAATATAAAGTTTAGAAATGTAGCTATTAGTACTGAGCATTGGGTTTTGGGAATACTGTAGAGAGATGCTTCGTTCCTCAGCATGACAGTGGGATTGATTGGTTAACAGCGTAGGCATAGCCTGACGCTGAGGGGGATTGTTTTGTGGGGGCACAAACCAAGGTGGAGTGTGATAAAGAGATGCTTCCTTCGTCAGCAGGACAATAAAAAATTAATTGTGTTATCTGTTTGCATCCATTATTTTCGCTGCCGATTTCTAGTTTTTCTTCTTTTGTTGATAAGGGTTATATCGTACAAGTGTGCGACGCCTATGCAGATCAACAGCGAACCTAAAGCTGACTTCCACAACAAATAACTTTCAAAAAAATTGAACATGCAACAAGTACAAAAAGGTGATACCATTAAGGTACATTATCATGGAACTTTGGTAGATGGTACTACTTTCGACTCGTCTGAAGGACGTGAACCCTTAGAGTTTGAAGTAGGTGGAGGAATGGTGATTGAGGGGTTTGATAATGGCGTTTTGGGTATGGCTGTGGGTGACAAAAAAACAGTGACTATTCCTGCTGCTCAGGCTTATGGAGAAGCACAACAAGACATGATTTTGGAGTTTCCGAAAGAGCAGTTTCCTGCGGATATGGTTCCTGAAATTGGTTTGCAATTGACGTTGAGTAATAATCAAGGTCAGCAATTTCCTGTGGTGATTACGGCTATTAAGGAAGATTCGGTTGTTTTAGATGCCAACCATCCTTTGGCTGGAAAAGATTTGATTTTTGCGTTGGAATTGGTAGATATTGCTGCTCCTAAATCGAAAATTATTACTTTATAATAATCTCGTTTGATGGTATTAAGTCTGGCTTCGGTCAGACTTTTTTTGTTTTTACTATCACGTTATTTACAGTTGGTGATACATGCATGTGTCAAATAATTGTTGAGTGGCTTTTGATAAATGTGCAATTTTACACTCCAATTGAAAAGGTATGAATATTAGCATTGGTTTTTCTCCTTGTCCAAACGATACATTTATTTTTGATGCATTGGTAAATGGCAAAATTGATACCGAAGGTTTACACTTTGATGTGGTGTTAGAAGATGTACAAACGTTGAATACTTTGGCTAAAAAGGAGGCTTTACAATTTTCGAAAATTAGTTATGGTGTGTTGCCGTTGGTGCTGCCCAACTATCGTGTTTTAAATAGTGGTGGAGCTTTGGGAAAAGGTGTGGGGCCACTTTTGATTGCTAAAAAAGAAATTGATTTTGCTGCTATTGATGGTTTAACAATTGCTATTCCGGGTGAAAATACAACGGCTCATTTATTGTTTTCGATGGCTTTTCCAAATGCATTGAATAAACAGTTTATGGTATTTAGTGATATTGAAAATGCTGTATTAGAAGGTATGGTAGACGCTGGCGTAATTATTCATGAAAATAGATTTACGTATCACAGTAAAGGTTTGGTGAAACTGTTGGATTTAGGGGCTTTTTGGGAAGAAAAATTACAAGTACCGATTCCATTGGGTGGCATTGTTGCCCACAGACATTTGGATGTTTCTCTGATGATGCAGGTAGATAAACTGATTAAAAAAAGTGTTGAATATGCATTTCGCAATTATCCAAATTTAGCTAGTTATGTAGAGCAACATGCTCAAGAAATGAGTGTTGAGGTGATGCGTAAACATATTGATTTATATGTGAATGATTATTCTGTTGAATTAGGACATAATGGACAAGCAGCTGTAATGCAATTGCTGAAAACCTATCAACAATTGTATGCAACTCGTTTTGAAAATGATGCCTCTTATGTGTTTGTACCTGAACAGTATTAAGCGTTTTGGCTGGTTGTGTTGTCTTCGATTGTTGTTGGGGTAATTTCTTCTTCTTTTTTAAAGAATTTATTTTGAAAAATTAAAAGCAACATTACACCTACAGAAATAGAAGCATCTGCCACATTAAACACAGGATCGAAGAAGCTAAACGGTTTCCCACCTACAAATGGAAACCAAGTAGGGTAGGTGGTATCAATTAGAGGAAAATAGAGCATATCTACTACTTTACCGTGTAAAAAGCCTGCATAGCCGCCCTTCTCGGGTAAAAATGTAGCCACTTGTGTTGTAAATGGTATACTGCTATCGAAAATGAGTCCATAAAACATGCTATCAATTAAATTACCTAAAGCACCGGCATAAATTAATCCTGCACAAATGATAAAGCCTTTGTGGTATTTTTTTACGATAAAATCTTTTAATAAAAAACTTCCCCAAATAACAGCTACTAATCTAAAAAGCGTAAGGGCTATTTTACCAAATTCGCCACCAAATTTCCAGCCCCAAGCCATTCCTTCATTTTCAATAAAGTGTAAACGAAACCAACTGCCTACAACATTGTGTTCTTCTCCTGCATAAAAATGTAGCTTAATATAAAATTTAGATGCTTGATCTATGATTAAGATGCTGATGATTAATATAATTAAATTTCTTGCTTTCATTCTTTTTTATTGTTAAAACTCGGCAAATATAGGTGTTACAATTATTGATGAAATAGATTGAAGGAAGCAAATGAAAGGCAGATTGTTAAAATACGGTTTCATTATTCTTGAATGTATACCCTTTTAACTCGCTGGCTTACACTCGTCATTACTTCGTAGGCAATGGTTTGTATTTGTTGTGCAACTGTTTCTATGGCAATATTTTTTCCAAATATTTCAACCATATCACCTTCTTGTACCTGAGGAATATCGGTAACATCAATCATTGTCATATCCATGCAAATATTGCCAATAATAGGGGCAAGCTGTCCATGTACATATACACTACCTACTCCGTTACTTAATTTTCTATTCAATCCATCTGCATAGCCAATACGAATGGTTGCAATTTTGCTTTTTCTGTTTACTAATCCTTTTCTGTTGTAACCAATGGTTTGTCCAGCTTCCACCATTCTTATTTGTGCAATCGTAGTTTTTAAAGAGGCAACTGTTTCTAACTGAATGGTTTTGCCATTTGCACTATCAACACCATATAAACCAATACCTAAACGAACCATATTGTATTGTAAATGTGGATGTCTAAATATACCTGATGAATTGGCAAGATGTTGTAAAAAAGGATATTGTAGTGTTTTTGTAGCCATTTCAATGGCTTGGTTAAACCAGGCAGCTTGTTGCTGCGTAAATGCATCGTGTTCAGGATTTTCACTCGCTACCAAATGGCTAAATAGAGATTTTACCATCATAGTGTTATGGGTAGCTATATGATTAATTACAGATTGTATTTCATGTAATTCAAAGCCCAGCCTATTCATTCCTGTATTTAATTTTAAATGAATAGGAAACTGTGTGATGCCTTGTTGTAAAAGGTATTGATGAAAGGCATTGAATATATTGAACGAATACATTTCTGGCTCTAAGCTAAATTCTATCATTGCCGCAAAACCAGCTTCATCAATATTCATAACCATAATGGGCAAATGAATACCTGCTTTTCTAAGTTCAATTCCTTCATCGGCATAGGCAACAGCTAGATAATCTATTTTATGAAATTGCAATAAACGAGCTACTTCTACACTACCACTTCCATAGCTAAATGCTTTTACCATTGCCATTAGTTTTGTGGTTGGTAATAAGTATTGTTGGTACTGTTTTAAATTATGTGCCATGGCACTTAAATTTACCTCTAGTATGGTTTGATGCACTTTTTGTTCGAGTGCTTGTGCAATTTGTTCGAAGGCAAATTTTCTAGCTCCTTTTAATAAAATATATTGATTGCTAAACTGTTGAATATGATTGGCAAGATATTGTTGTAAAAATGCTTCTGTGGTAGGATAGCATTTTGCTGTTTTAAATACTCTTTGAAAAGCTTGTAACTGTTTGCTTATAGCTTCACCAATGCCAATAAAATGTTGAATTTTTCTTTGTTGTAAAGCCTGTATTACTTGTTGATACAATTCGTTTTCTGGCAAACCAGATTGTAAAATATCAGAGAGAATAACGGTGCTTTTTTCGCCGCCAGATTGTTGTTGTAAATAATCTAAAGCGATGTTTAAAGAAGAAATATCGTTGCTATAACTATCATTGATAATATGGCTATTGTGTACCCCTTTTTTGAGTTGCAAACGCATTTCTACAGGTTGTAAAATACGTAGCTGATTACTGATTTGTACGAATGGAATTTGTAGAATAAATAAAGTAGCAATACAAGTGATGGCATTGTTTACTGATGCTGCATCTGTAAATGGAATTATGCATTGATGCGTTTGTGATTGATAGGTAAACGTAATGCTTGTGCCTTCTTGTTGCTGGCGTTCATTGGAAATATAAAAGCTAGCGTTTTTGTTTTCTCTACTCCAACCAATCAAGGTAATAGGCTGTTGAAAAAGCTCCCTTTTTTTGGCTTCAATGTCTAAAATGTCTATCGTATGGTCTATACTGTAGATTAAAGTAGAACAGGTTTTAAAGAGTTGTAGTTTTTCTCTAAGTTTTTGTTCATCATTCAAAAAACCATCTTTATGGGCTTCGCCAATATTGGTTAAAATACCCATTGTTGGCTGAATAATTTGTGCCAACGCTGACATTTCGTTTACAGTAGAAATGCCTGCTTCGAAAATGCCTAGTGTATGCTGCTCTTGTAATTGCCATACACTTAATGGAACACCTATTTGAGAATTGTAACTACGTGGACTTCTTACTATTTGATAATCTGTTTGTAACAATTGATACAACCATTCTTTTACAATGGTTTTGCCATTGCTACCTGTGATGCCAATTACAGGTATTGAAAATTGTGATCTGTGATAACTAGCTAGCTTTTGTAAAGCTTGTAATACATTGGTTACGATTAAAAAAGTTGCATCTATAAATTTAGTCTCATCATAATTTGACAATACCACAAAAAAACGAACTCCCTGATGGTAAGCTTCTTCTATAAACAAATGTCCATCTCTTCTTTGACCTGATAAAGCAAAGAAAAGTGATGTTTGGGGAAATGAAATTTTACGACTATCGGTTAATAAATATTCAATTCTGTTATTGCTATTAGGAATAATAGTAGACTGAATAATTTGGGCAATATGTTGAATGGAATAAATCAATGATTATGCGTTTACAGAATCATCTATTACATCTTTAGGCGTTCCTTTTTTCTGCATAAAAATGGAGTAAAAAATTGAGCCAGCTATACATACTACAATTACACTTAACGAAATAAATACTTGGGTGCTTTTATCAATCCAATCGCTGATATAATGTTCTCCCAACATTTTAATACCAATAAATATCAAAACAATTGCAATACCTTGTTGTAGGTAATCGAATTTTGAAACAGCTCCTCTCAATAAGAAAAATAGAGAACGTAAGCCCAAAACTGCAAACGTATTCGAAGTATAAATAACCAATTTGTTTCTAGAAATTCCCATAACGGCAGGAATAGAATCTAGGGCAAAAACCAAATCAATCGCTGCTAATAAAACCACCACAACAAATAAAGTTGTGTAAACAGGCTTTCCATTTTCTTTAATTTTAAACTTACCATCACCATCGTGGTTGGTGAGTGGTAAGTATTTTTTCATGAATTTGTAGATTTTACTTTCATGCGGATCGAACTGTTCATCTTCATTTGCAGTAAACATTTTATAACCTGTATACAATAAAAATGCTCCAAAAATGTATAGTAGCCACTCAAATTTTTCTACCAATGTTACACCTACAGTAATAAATAAAATTCTAAAAATAATGGCCATTAAAATACCAATTAATAAAACACGACCATAGTGTTTTTCTTTTACTTTAAAGGCTGTAAAAATGAGTATGAACACAAAAATGTTATCAATGCTTAAACTCCATTCCATTAAATAAGCACTAATGTATTCTAAAGCAGTTTTTTGATCTTCTTCCCACCAAACAAACACAAAAAAAGCAAGGGCAAGTGACACCCAAAATATAGTTTGTTGTAAAGCTGTTTTAATGGTAACAGTTGTATTTTTTTTACTCAATAATCCTAAATCAGCCACAAGTGCCAATACTACTACAATGCCAAAAACGGTGTAAACAATTTGATCTGGAGTCATTTTTTAACTATAGTTTTAAAGTGGGTTAACGTTTGGTTGTAAGCCACAAGTTTAAATTTGGCTGTAAAGCTAGTATTTGTTAATTGCTAGCATATTTATTTTTTCGTTTCCATTGAAGTAATAAACCAATTATTACAATAAGTATTATAGGCAGAAGTATATTAACACATTGCCATACAATACGTTGGTCTTCTACCTTTTTTTTATCTAATAAACGCAATACAAAATCTTTATTTCTACTTTCAAACAAGCCAACGTTGCTTACCAAATAATCCACACTGTTTAATAAAAATTCTCTGTTGGCAAATCTATAATTTTCGAAAGGCAAAGTGCCCATGGCTAATGGACCTTGTGTAGATGAAACGCTGTTTGTTACAATATCTGCATCAGAAATAACGATTTGTTTAGCAGGTTTTGTACCCATTTTGGCAAAGGGCTTACCTGTTGTTTTTTGTACAGAATCTATAACAGAAGCGGTAAGTCTATTGGCAAACAATGAATTAAAATTACCCTCTAATAATACAGCAACTGGTATGTAGCTTTTTGTAAATGAACGAAAATCGTTTTCGCTTTGAACACTGTTTACAGAAACAATGGCAGGTGAAGAAAGGGTTCTGCTATTGCTATCGCTTGCTAATAAAATAGTTTTTGTAATACCTACAGCTTGAACGGTATCTATGCTAGAAGGAAATAGCGGCAATACTTTATCTAAATTTTTACTAATAGGGTTGTTATTGTGTGCAGCCAATAATGGGTAATACGGGAAAGGAATTCGTTGCATTAGTGGGCTGCCATCGGGATTTTTTCCAATTACCAAAGGAATTTTAGAACAGTTTAAATCTTGTAGTAAATCGTTATTGATACGAACGCCATATTTAAATAATAAATCATCAATATTTAAGTTTCTGCTAAATGCAGTGTATGAACCTTGTGTACGCATTAAACTATCTAATTCTGCATGTAATTGATCCATACACCAAATGATTTTTCCACCTTGCATTATGTACTGGTCAAGTTTTAGTTTGTCTTCATCAGTAAAAGGAAGTGTAGGCTTTACAATGAGTAAGGCATTTATTTTATCGGCATCAGGATAGGCTTGTTTTAAATTAAAGATGCCTAGATTATACTCGTTTCTCAAACTTTCGCCCAAATCGTTTACCGTTCTATCAATCGGTTGTCCATTTCCAATTACATAAGCAACTACAGGTATCGTTTTTCTAGTAAGTTTATCAATGGCATTTGCAAATTTGTATTCAAGTAAAGCCTCAGCTGCATTTCTAGTAGCTTCAACATCTTCTTGAGGCAACTCATTAATTACATTATAGGTTTTTAATACTTTTCTGCTACTTCTTAAATCAATAGCAATAGGCATTTTATTGCCGTATGTAACCAAAGCCGATGGAACAATTAATTGGTTGGTTTGTTTTTCGTTTCCATTGTCTACCACTTCACTTCGTTCAAAAACAACACCTAGTTTTGCCAAACTATCTGCCAATATTGCTTTCAGGGTATCATTTTCTAATTCTTCCCAAGGTTTTTCAAAGCTTATTTCAATTCGGTTGTTCGATTGTGCTTTTAATTCGTCTAAAAAGTCTTTTGTAGCAATACTCAATTTTTTATAATCAGCTGGTAAATCACCTGTTAAAAAAACTTGCACTTTAATTACGTCATCTATTTGGCCAATAAGTTGCTTTGTAGCATTGCTAAGGCTAAATCTTTTTTCAGCAGTTACATCTATTCTGTAATTGATAAAACTAGATGCGTATATCACCGCTATTGAAGCTATTACAACGAATAGCCAACCAAACCGATATGCCATTATTTTTTTCATGCGTAAATTTCAATATCCTATTCTAATTGCTTTAGCGTTTACTGATATTGTATTTTGTTAATTGTAAAAATAAAATGCTCAATGTGGTGAAATAAATAATGTCTTTTATATCTATAACTCCTCTGCTGATACTTTTATAATGAAAATTGATACCAAGCACTTCAATATAATAATCAGCACCTGCTTTAAAAATGGGTAATTTGCTTATGGCCTCAAAGCCATACAGCAATAAAAAGCACACAAACGCACCTGCAATAAAGGCTACAACCGTATTGTTTGTATAACTACTGCTACAAATTCCAACAGCAGTGTAAACAGCTGCTAAACAAATTAATCCAATGTAACTACCAATAGTTGCCCCCATGTCTATACCACCTACAATACTTAATTGTTGTATAGATATTGCGTAAACGATTGTAGGTAATAATGCTGCAACTACAATGCATAAAGCACCTAAAAATTTACCCATCACAATATCTGTAATTTGCAAAGGCAAAGTTTTTAATAATTCGAAAGTGCCTACTTTATATTCATCTGCAAGGCTACGCATGGTAATGGTAGGAATTAAAAAAAGCAATACAAATGGGGCAAAACTAAAAAATCCTCCTAAAGATGCATATCCAAAATTGAGTAAGCTGGTTTCTGGAAAAACAAATAGCCACAAACCATTGATTAATAAAAAAAAGATAATAGCCAAGTAACCTGTAAGACTATTAAAAAACTGTTGCCATTCTTTTTTGCAAATCATCCACATAGTTGTCAAAAATACTGTAGTTGTGGTTTTTTGGGTAGAATAATTTTTTGGTGTTGGGAATTTGTACGTCGGAATTTAATCGACGACGAACTTCTTAGTAAATTAAGATTGAATATTTATGGTTTCGTCTTTATTCTCCATTCCTCCTTTTCAATACATTTTTTTCACAAGATTGGGTGAAGCCTCATTTTAACTGCAACATGTTGTTTCATTCCTTAATTTCGCCACACTTTTAAAATACAACGTCATGCAAGAGGAATTAGATTTAATATTAGAAGATGCTGCAGATACCATGAAAAAAGCAATTCTTCATTTAGAATCAGAATTGGTAAAAATACGTGCAGGAAAAGTAAGTCCAACCATGTTAGATGGCATTACAATAGAATATTACGGTGCTCCAACTCCCATTAACCAAGTTGCAAATATTACGGTACAAGATGCTAGAACATTAACCATTCAACCTTGGGAAAGAAACATGTTGGCTCTAATTGATAGAGCTATTATGGGTGCAAATATTGGCGTTACACCTCAAAATGATGGTGTACAAATTCGTTTGTTTATGCCACCATTAACGGAAGAAAGAAGACGTGAATTGTTTAAAAAAGCAAGTGGAGAAGGTGAGCAGGCAAAAGTTGCCATTAGAAATATTCGAAGAGAAGCGATTGAGCAAATTAAGAAATTACAAAAAGATGGCTTGAGTGAAGATGCTGCAAAAGATGCAGAAAAAGAAACACAAGAATTGACCGATAAGCATATTGCTTTAGTGGATAAACATTTGGCCGCCAAAGAAAAAGAAATGATGTCGATATAATTATGTTTACATTATTTACAAAAAAATCCCGACATGCCAATTGTAGTGTCGGGATTTTTTATATAACATTTTAAATATTTAAGCAGCGTTTGTTCTAAATTTTCCTTTTCTAAACAAAAGCATTTCTGTAACAGCAATTAATAATAAGCTTACGGCTGTTGTGCCCATTACTTTTCCTAAGAAGAATAAAATATCTCCAAATTGCATCCATTCTATCAATACCAAATATCCATGATGGATAAAGGTGAATAGTGAAATGTATAAGGCATAAGGAGCAAAGCCCATGCTTTTTAAACTTGGTTCGGTATAACCTATTTCCGCAGTTTCTTTTGGAATTAAAATGTTCAATACAAACGGACGAACATAGGCAATTAAAGTACAAGGTGCTGCATGTAGACCTGGTGTTCCTGTAAAAAAATCTAATGACAATCCAAACACAAAACCAATACCTAATAGAAATAAACGAGGTGTGCTAAATGGTAACCAAAGTAGAAACAAAAAATATAAGTATGGAACAATAAACTGATGCAGTGGTGGTACTTTATTTAACACAAATACTTGCACTAGTATAAATAGTAAAAAGCGAATAATATTTTTTAAAAGGTTACTCATTTATTTTCATCACTTTGGCTTCAATTGCAGTTTGCTCTGCAAAACGAACATTCTTAATTAAATATACTTGTTGTACGCTTGCAAAATTGGTAGCTGTTTTTACTTTTAATGTATAAAAATTGCTAGCCGGATCGGCAGTTTTTCCAGCAATAGTACCTACAGGAATATAAGCAGGGAAATTGGCTGAATAATTACTAGTAACCACTGTATCACCAATAGTTATTTTAGCACTTTTGGGTATGTTTTTTAGGGTTAAGTATTCAGGATTTTCACCGTCCCATTCAATACTACCTGCATTGTTGTCTTTTTTAAGCATGGCACTTACCTTACTACTTCTGTGCAAAACGCTCATTACTCTACACATATTATCGCTTACATCTATTACAGAACCAACAATTCCTTGAGGACTAATTACACTCATGCCTTTTTTTACGCCTTGTAAACTTCCTCTTTCTAAGGTTAAAAAATTGTTTTGAAGGGTAATATTATTGCCAATTACAGTAGCTGGTAAAAACGTAAATTTTCTATATCTGCCAATTGTATCAGTAACCGTAGAATCTACAACTAAACGTTGTGTGCTGTCTGGAGCAATAATGTAGTTGTTAAGTTTGTTTTTTAATGCGGCATTTTCTGCAACCAATTGTCTATTTACTTCTTTTAACGAGAAATATTCGTAAAAACCATTGTATTGCTTATTAATTTTTCCGGTTACCTCATTAATGGCACTACTAAAAAAAGCATCGTGTGCATCGCTGCTTTTACTCAACATTACCAAACTAGTAATTTGAAGCACCACAAAACAGAGTAGCGTGAAATAATTACGAATAAAAAGAAAAATATTCTTCACACCTAAATTGGTTTATTACAAAAATGTACAGGCTAAGAATCTGTTTGAGTTAATAATCTGATATTCCTTACGTCATTTCTTGGCTGCAACTTCGTTGAATTTTTTGCCTTAGGCATTTAGAGTATTGCTACAAAATTCACTTTGTATTGCTCAAGAAAATATCCATTATTAATTCTAAACAATCAACTCAAACAACTTCTAAAAAGCGGAACAAAAACTTGTTTTGTTCCGCTTTTATATTATTTCATTATAAAAGGAAAGCGTTGGTAATTTTTTAAACCTAAACCTGTTCCTCTTACAACACTTTTCAGAGGATCTTCTGCTACGTGTACAGGAAGTTTAATTTTGGCACTTAAACGCTTATCAAGACCTCTCAGTAAAGCTCCTCCACCTGTTAAATACAATCCACGTTTATAAATATCAGATGTTAACTCTGGTGGCGTTGTTTCCAATGCTTTTAAAATAGCTTCTTCTATTTTAAATATACTTTTATCTAATGCTTCTGCAATTTCTTGATAGCTTACCATGATTTGTTTAGGAATACCAGTTACCAAGTCTCTACCATTTACAGGTAAATCATCTGGTGGATTGTCTAAATCTTTCATGGCTGCACCAATTAAGATTTTAATTTGTTCTGCCGTACGTTCTCCAATTAGTAAGCTATGGTATCTTCTTAAAGCTTCCATAATATCGGCGGTAAATTCGTCACCTGCAATTCTAATACTTTGGTCGCACACAATACCTGCAAGGGCAATTACGGTAATGCCTGTAGTTCCACCACCAATATCAATAATCATATTGCCAACAGGCTCTTCTACATCAATACCAATACCTAAGGCAGCTGCCATAGGCTCATGAATCATGTATACTTCTTTTGCACCTGCTTGTTCTGCACTATCTCTTACGGCACGTTTTTCTACCTCAGTAATAGAAGATGGTATACAAATAAGCATACGCCAACTTGGTGGAAACAAAGGTTTTTTAGGATACACCAACTTAATTAACTCACGTATCATTAATTCGGCAGCGTTAAAATCGGCAATTACACCGTCTTTTAATGGACGAACAGTTCTAATACTTTCATGTGTTTTTTCATGCATCAATAATGCTTTTTTTCCAACAGCCAACACTTCTTTAGGATTGTTTCTGTTTAGGGCAATAATTGATGGTTCGTTTACTACAATTTCATCATTATGAATAATGAGTGTGTTGGCTGTGCCAAGGTCTATGGCTATTTCTTGGGTAAAAAAATTAAAAAGTGACATTATGTATATAAAATCTTTAAAATCGACGGGGGTGAATGAATAGCTGCAAAAGTGGATTAAATTAATGGAATTAACAACCCAAAAAAGAACTTAATTTTTTACTTTTCATACAATATTAACATGTTTTCGGAAAAAAGTGTATAAACTGAGTAGATTCAACAATGATAATATAAAGTAGTTTGTCTGTTAATTGATTACGTGTTATTAAATTCAATAACTTAAAATCGTTTATTAATGTAGAAACGGTGAATAAATGTTTCCCTTTTTAGACAAGTATAGTGAGTAAACGAAATTCTATATGAAAATGCTAACAAATACAGAAGAATAATTGAGATTGCAGGTTGATAAACTTTGAATTATTGAATAAATTTTTGTACCGTATTTAAAAGTTCTTTTACCTGAAAAGGTTTGGTTAAATAAGCGTTTGCTCCACCATTTATACCCATTTGCTTATCGTTTATATCTGCACGAGCAGACAAGAAAACAAAAGGAATATTTACAAGTTTGGGTTGTTGTTTTATTTTTTCTAAAAGCTCAAAACCGTTCATGCCATCCATCATTACATCGCAAATAATTAATTCAGGAAGATGGGTGTTTGCTGCTTCGAAGCCTTCGTTTCCGTTGGTTGCTTTTAGTACAAAATATCCCATCATTTCTAAAATAGAACTAATGTTTTGAAGCAACATAGGCTCATCTTCAACTACTAATATAGAACGATGTGTTGCTGCCATTTAATAGGGAATTTTAACAGAAAAAATACTGCCTTTACCTAATTTGCTTTTCACTAAAATTTTGCCTTTGTGCTGTTCTGTAAAATATTTTACCACAACCAATCCCATACCTGTTCCTGCAATATCGCTTACATTTCTACCCCTAGAAAACGAAGCAAATAGTTTTTGCAAATCTTCTTCATGTATACCAATTCCTTCGTCAATAATAGAAATGGTTACATACGAATGGCTGTAGCGTATTCGTACATGTGGAGCAGGTTGCTGCACAGAATATTTAAAAGCGTTGTCAATGAGATTTTGTAGAATATGACGAATCATTTTTTCGTCGAGTGAAACATTTTTTGCAGCTCCTTTTGCATGAATGGCCAAACTTCTACCATCTTTCCAAGGTAAATATGATTGATTCGCTAACTGTTGAATAAAGCTAAACACATCGGTGCTTGATGGGTTAAAATCTATTTTTCCAGCCTCTATTTTACTAATCATTAAAAGGTCGTTCATGAATGTTGTCATTCTTTCTACCTCTGTAATTATTTGTTGGGTATATGGTTCTATATCGTTGGTAGATTTGCCCATTTGTAACATCATTTGAATAATTTCTGCTCCTGAAGAAATTACTGCTAATGGTGTTCTTAATTCATGCGACACCATATTTACAAAGGCCGACTTTAACTCGTTCAATTCTTTTTCTCTTTTTACTACTTCTAGTAAATTTTCTTCTAATTGCACTTTGTTGGTAATATCATTTAATACAGCCACGATTCCTAGGGGGTTTTGGGGATTTTTTAAGCCTTTTGCAACATGGTATTTTAACCATTTTTTGGTGCCTGTTTGCTGTATTAATTCTATAATGCCTTCAGCTGATTCTTCTGCACCTGATAAAACGGTAAATACTTGTTTGTAAAATTCGTAATTGGTTAAAGATATGAGTTTAAACAATTCGTTATCAACCTTTTGTGATGAGGTGTTTGTAAAGATTTTGAACAATGATGCATTGGTAAATAAAACTTTTAACTCTGGATTGGTGAGCAAAACAGCATCGTTTACTTGTTGAAGTGCATACACATATTGTTCAATGGTTTCTTGCAATATCTGTTCTTGATGTTTGGTTTCAGTAATATCGATACAATATTTTAAAACAGCATCCACCTCATTGTTATTGCCAATTAATGGTTGTATAATTGTTTTATACCAAATCGTTTTTTGTTGTTTTATAGTAATGATTTCTTCAAATAACTGCGTTTGTTTGCTAGCAATAGCTTTTGTTACATATTGCTCATGCAATACTGCTCTATTGGTTGGTAAATTGTAATAAGCTGCAAATTGAGCGTCGGTTTTTCCTAATAAATAAGCTCTTTTGTCGGTATTTGAAACGAAACTTTTATTGATAAAAACATAACAATTGTGAATGTCAACAATAGCAATAGGTATATCTATTGATTGAATCGCTTGATGTAGTACTTGTAATTGTTGTTGAATTGGATTGCTTTCAGCATGTTCTTTTTCAGCTACTTTGTACATCCACAAATGCCCTTGAATTTTATTCTGAATAAAAATGGGAAAATAATCTCTAATTAAAATTGTACCATCTCTAAATGCTATTTCTTCTTGCTGAACAACTTTACCATTTTCAATAATTTCTTCAATTCTATTTAAAAATTTAGAAGGATTTTTAAATAGAAAACTAGAAACAATGGAGCCTTGTTTGCAATCTGTTCCTATTAATTCTTCTGGGGTAAATTTTATTTTGAATAGCGTACAAAAGCTAGTGTTTGCGTAATCGACCAACCTGTTGGCAGTTTCAATTAAAATCGCATCTTTAAAACGATTAAAGATGAACTGATTTTTTATTTGAAAAATGTCTTCTACCATCATTTTAGGTGGATCTATTTTTTAGCACTTTAGCTATTAATTCAGATTTTGTTCGTACGCCCATTTTAACGTATACGTTTTTAAGATGGTCGTTTACTGTGGTGGCAGAAATATGTAACGCAAAAGCAATTTCTTTATAAGTAAGGCCTTTTAATAATTCATTTACCACGTCTTTTTCTCTAGTTGTTAAGGCTGCAGTATAATCGTCGTATGTATCTTGTGGTTTGTGAATTTTTCTAAACAAACGCATTGCCACATCTGGTGTTATTAACGCTCCGCCACTTCTAATAATATCTATGTTTTTACGCAATTCATCAATTTTAAATGGCTTTAATAAATAGCCATTTGCACCTCTTTGTATACTCTCAAAAATTACGGTATCGTCATCATTTCCTGTAATTACCACAATATGCACATCGGCCCAAATTTGACGAATAAACGTAATGCCTTCTACGCCTGAAATACCCGGTAAACCCAAATCGATAAAAACAATATAAGGTTCGCTCAATGCATTTCTTTGTTCTAAAAAAGCCTCTACACTGTTGAAAGAAAAGTGTATGTGTAAATCTTTTTCTACTTCAATAAAAGTTTCTAGGTTACGCCGTAACGAACGGTCATCTTCAATAATACCTACAGTAATCATAACATAATAGTTAAATAATGTAGGTTTTAAACAGAATATTGGAATTTTGAAACGAGGCTTGGATGATTTTGTATCAATAATACAAAGTATTTTCAGATTTGGTAGTGTTTTTTGTATATACCAATACAGTCATCGTTACAAGTTTCACCTAGAAACAGTTATCTATTTTTCACAAGGGTTACATTAAATAGGCTTTTATTTTAGAATACAAATGTGTTCTTTTTGTATACAACAAAAAACCCCTCAAATGAGGGGTTGTATTTTAAACAAGTTATTGTTGATTGTTATTTAAATATTCTCCACACATCTAAGCCCAATGCATATACCATTAAGCTTAATAATAACACCATACCTACAATTTGAGCATATTCCATAAACTTATCACTTGGTTTTCTGCCGGTTATCATTTCTACCAATGTAAACAATGCATGTCCTCCATCTAAAGCTGGAATCGGTAAAATATTCATAAATGCTAAGATAATAGAGAATACACCAGTTAAAGTCCAAAAGCGTTGCCAATCCCATACACTAGGAAATGTATTGCCAATACTAATAACACTACCTAAACTATCATTTGCATTTACTTTACCCGTAAATATTTGTTTTAATCCAGTAATATATCTATCAAGCGTTTCTTTACACCTTTTAAAACCAACAGGAATGGCTTCTGCAAATGAATATTTTTTGATTACCGTTTCAAACATTTCATCAGGATAATATTGTTTAAAACCAATCATGCCATCTTTTATCAAACATCTTGCAGTAATGGTATCTAATCCTCTTTTAGCAGTAAGGGTTACAATAGAATCTCTAAATTTCTTTTTAATATCATTAAACTCGTGAAAATAGTTGAATGAAATATCGTTGAGTTTAATCAACACATCACCTCTTTGTAAATATCCTTTGGAGAAGGTTTGTTTAGTAATTGGTAGCATAGAATCAACTACAACAGGATACCTTGGGGCAATAAAATTTTCTAAATTTTTATTCTTAACAAGTGTTTTTATGAATGATGCAGGTACACTAATAGTTACATTGTTACTATCTCTTTTTACTTGAATTGTTTTGGCTTCTTGTAAAATAATTTCAGCACCAATTACATTAAAATTTTCAACTGGTTTTTGATCAATCGATACAATTTCATCTCCATCTTTTAAACCAATCGATTTTGCCAAACTATCTGTAGCAATTCCATAGTTTAAATTTTTTGTGGGCAAATATTCATCGCCCCAATAAGCTGTGATGCCTATAAATATTACAATTGCTAACAACACATTTACAAATACACCACCAACCATTATAATTAAGCGTTGCCAAGCTTTTTTGCTTCTAAATTCATAATCTTTTGGCGGCAATTTCATTTGTTCTTTATCCATACTTTCATCTACCATGCCACTAATTTTTACAAAACCACCAAAAGGCACCCAACCAATACCATATTCGGTTTCGCCTTTTTGCACCTTGAACAAACTAAACCAAGGATTAAAGAATAGATAAAATTTTTCTACTCTACATTTAAACAATTTTGCAGGTATAAAATGCCCCAATTCGTGTAGCACTACCAAAATAGAAAAAGACAGTACAAACTGTCCTGCTTTTACTAAAACACCAGACCAATCAATCGCTAAAAGTGTCATAAGCCTATAACCTTAAGGTAATTTTTTGTTTTTGTTGCACAAAAACAGTGAAATAATTTTTTTGTAGTCAACTTTTAAAAACGCTTTTCAGCTGCCGTTGCGTCGCACTCTTGTACGTTTTGTTCGCTATGCAACATCGTTTCTACATACTACATATTCTTTTCATTAGAACAAGTGCAATATAACATGCATTTACATTTGAATAAGCGATGCTGCAAAAGTTCTAGCAGCACCATCACTATCAAAATAATCTTGTAAGCTTGGTTTTTCAATGTATGCAACCTTGCTTAAAGCTTGTTCTACCACTTCTGTCATATCTAAAAATCCGATTCTATTTCTTAAAAAAGCATACACAGCAATTTCATTGGCTGCATTTAAAACACAAGGCATATTTCCACCTTTTTGTAAGGCTTCCGTTGCTAAAACCAAATTTCTAAACGTACGTAAATCGGGTTCTTCAAAAGTAAGGTTAGCAGGTTTTTTAAAATCGTATCTTGGAAAATCGCTGCTAATTCTATTCGGAAAAGCCATTGCATATTGAATCGGTAGTTTCATATCTGGCAAACCCATTTGTGCTTTAATGCTTCCATCTTCAAACTGCACCATACTGTGTATAATACTTTGAGGATGCACAATTATTTGAATTTGATTGGGTTGTAGATTAAACAACCATTTTGCTTCAATCATTTCCAAACCCTTATTCATTAATGTGGCAGAATCAACCGAAATTTTGGCTCCCATACTCCAATTAGGATGTTGTAGAGCATGGTCTCGTTTAACATTTACCAAATAGTTGGGTTTTCTTCCTAAAAAAGGGCCACCACTTGCTGTTAAAACAATTTTTTCAATTTTGTTTCTTCCTTCACCCACCAAACATTGAAAAATAGCAGAATGTTCGCTGTCTACTGGTATAATAGGTACTTTCTTTTCTATTGCTTTTTGCATTACAATATCACCTGCAACAACCAATGTTTCTTTGTTTGCTAAGCCAATTGCTTTTCCATTTTCAATAGCTTGTAAAGTTGGTTTTAATCCTGCAAAGCCAACAATAGCAGCCAACATCATATCGTAGCAATTCATTGCAGCAACTTCTTCTAAAGCTTTTTCACCTGCAAAAACTTTTACGTTGGTATTTGCTAAAGCATCTTTTACAAGATTATATTTTTTTTCATCGCCAATAACAACACAGTTTGGATTAAACTGAATGGCTTGTTTAATTAATAATTCATGGTTGCTATGTGCAGTTAATATTTCGGCAGAAAACTTATCAGCATGTGTAGAAATTACTTCTAATGCTTGTGTGCCAATAGAACCTGTAGAACCAAATATTGCTATACGTTTTATCATGAGTAGTGCAATGTAATTGTAAATTAATTTTAAACCGAATAAAATGCATGCTGCTACAAGTTATGTTTTTATTTACACGCTGTTGTGTGAATTTATACAGCAATAAATGGCTGTAAACCTTGTGCTAGCTTTCTATCGTTGCTTAATCTTGGAACTTTATTTTGTCCACCCAATTTCCCAATTCCTTTCATATAATCTATAAATCCATTTTTTCGAATTACTCTTATTTGCAATTGCTGTAAAATATTTCCTCCGATTAAATCTTCATAATACACATTTTTCTGGCGAAGAAAAGTATCTACTTTCAAAGCAAATAATTGTAATTTATCTGGTTCTTGTTCAAATTCAATAAACCATTCGTGGTAGCTTTTTCCTTCACCTTGTTCAATAAATGGTGCTACTGTAAATTCTGTAATGCTACAATTTAATTCTTTTGCAGCTTGCATTAACGCAAATTCTACTTCTTCACCTATAACATGTTCACCAAAAGCAGAAATAAAATGTTTAGTTCTACCTGTTACAACAATTTTATATGGATTTAGACTTACAAACTTAATGGTATCACCAATATTGTAACCCCATAAACCAGCATTACTATTAATGATTAATGCATAGTTTTCGCCCAATTGAACATCTTTTAAACTTAAACGTGTAGGATTTTCGTTGAATATTTCGTTAGCCGGAATAAATTCAAAAAATATTCCACTATTGGTATTTAATAATAAACCTTCTGTTAATTGACTATCTTGAAATGCAAAAAAACCTTCACTTGCAGGAAACAATTCTATGGTATGCACTTTTCTTCCAATGCTTTCAAACAGTTTGGCCTTATAGGGTTCAAAATTCACCCCACCTTGTACCATTAAATTAAAGTTCGGAAACAAATCGCCTACTTTTTTGCCCGTCTTTTCTATTAATCTATCAAAATACATTTGCATCCAAGGTGGAATGCCGCTAATAAGCGTCATATTTTGTTGCATTGTTTCTTTTACCACAGCATCTAATTTTGTTTCCCAATCTTCTATACAATTGGTTTCAAAACTGGGTAATTGATTGGTGCGTAAATATTTAGGTACATGATGATTTACAATGCCACTTAATCTACCTGTAGGAATATCTGCAATTCGTTCTAATTCAGGCGAACCACTTAAGAAAATCATTTTTCCATTTACAAATTGACTATTTCCTGTTTCTGCCAAATAACACAAAAGGGCGTTTCTTGCTGTATTGATATGATTATCGATTGAATCTTTACTAATAGGAATGTATTTTACACCACTAGTTGTGCCACTTGTTTTTGCAAAATACAATGGCTTCCCTTTCCACAAAACATTTTCCTTTCCCTCTTTTATTTGTTGAATGTAAGGTTTAATTTGTTCATAATCTCTTATTGGAATGGCTTGTGTAAAACCAGCATAATCGCTAATGTCTTCAAACCGATGATCGATGCCAAAAACGGTAGATTTTGCATTTTTAATTAAATCTTTCGAAATTTTTTCTTGATCTGCAACGGCTGAATGAGCATCTTTTATTGTTTTTCTATATATATGATTGGCGAAAGGACGAGCTAAAAGTGATTTTAGATTCATGGAGAATCGTTTTATAATAAGAAACAAAAATAGGGTTGTTGGTGTTGTATTTGATAGTATTGCACAGTTTTAACAACAAAATTTATTGAAAAATGCAGAAACAAGAATATTTTAGAAAAATGTTTCAATAATTTAAAGATATACCCTTACTTTTGCCGTCCAAATTTTGGATAGTTATGTTAGCAATTGTAAAAATAGCGGGTCAGCAATTTAAAGTACAAGCAGGAGATAGCTTGTATGTACCACATATTGCAGGTAATACCGGCGACAAAGTAGAATTCAGCGATGTATTATTAGTTGATAACAACGGTACGCTTACTGTGGGTGCGGACGTAAAAACAGTTGTTACTGCTGAAATTGTAAAAGACCTTGTACAAGGCGATAAAGTAATTGCCTTTAAAATGAAGCGTAGAAAAGGTTTCCGTAAAAAACACGGTCATCGTACGCATTATACTCGTATCAAAATCGAAAGCATTGCTTAATAATTGAAAATAAGGAAACTTAATTTTCAGTTTTTTAAATCTTCAAACTCATAATCAGATGGCACACAAAAAAGGTGAAGGATCGGTAAAAAACGGTCGTGATTCTAATAGCAAACGTTTAGGTGTAAAAATATTTGGTGGACAGCCAGCAACTTCTGGTAGCATCATTATTCGTCAAAGAGGTACACAATATCATCCTGGTAAAAATGTGGGTGTTGGTAAAGACTTTACCTTATTCGCTTTAACCGATGGATTGGTACAATTTAGAAAAACAAAAGAAGACAAAACCTTCGTTTCTGTACAAGCTGTAGAGACTGCAGAATAAAAAATTTTTGCAGTTAGTAATTAGTCTTTAATTTTAGCATATTAACTAACCATTAAATTATCTAAAATTATGGCAACTGCAAAAAAAGCAGCACCTGCAAAGAAGGCTGCTGCACCTGCAAAAAAAGCTGTTCCTGCTCCTGTAAAGAAGGCTGCACCAGCACCAGCAAAAAAGGCAGCTCCGGCTCCAGCTAAAAAAGCGGCTCCTGCAAAGAAAGCAGCACCAGCTCCAGCTAAAAAAGTGGCACCTGCAAAGAAAGCAGCACCAGCTCCAGCTAAAAAAGCGGCTCCTGTGAAGAAAGCAGCACCAGCTCCATCTAAAAAAGCGGCTCCTGTAAAGAAAGCAGCACCAGCTCCAGCTAAAAAAGCGGCTCCTGCAAAAAAAGCAGCACCAGCTCCAGCTAAAAAGGCGGCTCCTAAAAAGAAGTAATTAACACAATCACTTCAAATATTTAAGTCCTGATTTATCAGGACTTTTTTTATGCCGTTTATATTCCAATCTCATTTTTTATTTCCTTCAATAAAATCATCTGCTTTGCTTCAATCAAAAAATCATGTATAAACTATGTTGCTAAACGTGGTTTAGGTAATACATTTGGCATAATTAAAATGAGCAGTAATGATGACGAATAATGCAATTGCAGACAATTTTTCTTTGTTATCTAAAATCATGGATATACATGGTGAAAATAGTTTTAAAACAAAGTCGTACAGCGTTGCTGCATACACCATCGAAAAACTGCCTGTTGAATTAGCCACACTTGAAGCAGCAAAAATTTTTTCTATTAAAGGAATAGGAGATACCATTGGAAAAAAAGTATTGGAACAATTGCAAACTGGCACTCTAGATATTTTACAAGATTTTATTTTAAAAACACCAACTGGTATTTTAGAAATGTTGCAGATTAAAGGGCTTGGTCCCAAAAAAATTGCAACTATTTGGAAGGAGTTAGGTATAGAAACAATTGGAGAATTATTGTATGCTTGTAATGAAAATAGATTAACCCTATATAAAGGATTTGGAGAAAAAACACAGCAAAATGTGAAAGAAGCTATCGAATTTTATTTAGGTTCTCAAGGCAGTTATTTGTATCAACAAATTGAGTTGTTTGCACAAAACGTAACTACCAAGCTTAAAACAATGTTTCAATCGAACGATTTTTTGATGACTGGTGATTTTAGAAAACAGGCCATTGTTATTGAAAAATTAGATTGGGTTACTACGGTTCAAAAAGATGTATTTGTTCAGTTTTTTACAAAACACGAATATCAATTAGTAGATGAAAATGATAACTATGTTTCTTTTGTGGGAAAAGAAAATGTAACCATGGGATTTTATTCTGTACCAAAAACGCAGCTATATCAGCAGTTATTTACAACTAGTTGTAGCGATATTTTTTTACAAGAATGGAATTCTAGATTTCCGAATTGGTTAGATGAAACATATGCATCTGAAAACGAAATTTTTGAAAAAAATGGTGTTGATTATATTATTCCAGCACTTAGAGAAACTGCTGAAGTATTAGAACAAGCACAATTAAAAACATTACCTGTTGTTGTTGAAGTAAACGATATAAAAGGTATTATACATAGTCATAGTAAATGGAGTGATGGTAATAATACGTTGTTAGAAATGGCTGTTGCAGCAAAAGAAAAAGGCTATGAATATTTGGTAATTAGCGATCACTCCAAAACAGCTGCATATGCACAAGGTTTACAAGTAGAAAGAGTATTGGCTCAACATGCAGAAATTGATGAGCTAAATCAAAAATTAGCTCCATTCAAAATTTTTAAAAGTATTGAAAGCGATATTTTGTCTGACGGAAGTTTAGATTATGAAAACGAAATTTTACAACGTTTTGATGTGGTTATTGCATCTATTCATTCGAATTTACAAATGACAGAAGAAAAAGCAATGATGCGTTTATTAAAAGCTATTGAAAATCCTTTTACTTCTATATTAGGGCATTTAACAGGCAGATTGTTGTTAAGTAGAGCAGGTTATCCGATAGATCATTATTCGGTTATTGATGCTTGTGCTGCTAATAATGTAGTTATTGAATTAAATGCTCATCCTAGACGTTTAGATATCGATTGGCGTTTTATAGAATATGCACAAAAGAAAAATGTACTTATTTCTATTAATCCTGATGCTCATGCTATTGAAGGATTTGAAGATTGTAAATATGGCGTTTTGGCTGCTCAAAAAGCAGGACTAACAGCTGCTCAAAATTTAAGTAGTTTTTCTTTGGCTCAATTTGAAGAATTTGTAGCCAAGCAAAAACAAAAGCATAGTAAATAATTTATTTATTTACCACTTGGTTTATTGGCAGGTGCAGGAACAAGAATAGTATCTTTTGGTTTAGTGGCAAACAATTCGCTAAACGTATCAAAATCTCTTTTGTACGATAAACTTACACCTTGTCTATTCCTTCTACCCAAAGTTGATCCACTAATATCTAAGCTGTTTTTACTAAATACAATGGCTCTTAATCTACCTGTTTGAGAAAGCTTAATTTCAATATTTAAATCAGGTAGCCATTGAAAGTTTCCATTTGCAATGGTAGAACTATTGCTTACATTAAAATCTAAATCTGCACCAAAAGTTACAATGATATTATCGTTTAAAAAGCTTTTACCTACTTTAAAGGTTACGTTTGTTCTGTCTAAACGATTACTGTTTGCTGTGATGCCGCTGCTTTGATCTACAATGGAAGAACTACTATACACAGATGTACCTAAATCGAATCTTAAACTTTTATCGCCTGTAAGTTTATACAACAAATTAGATACTGCTTTATTTACTTGTTTGGTAAGTAATTGAGAAATGGTATTTACGCCCAAATTGTTTAAGTTAGTACTGTTACTTCCTGAGAGTAAGCCTTGACCATAAGGAGCAAAGGAACCAAAAACGATTAATGAAGTTGCTTGTGAAAGCATTTCATTTTGATCTTTTTCTATTCTATTGATAAAGTCGCTAAAAACGTTATCGGTTTTTATGGGGCTATTATCGGGGAAATTTAAATCGAAATTTATTTCTGGTTTGGTGAGTTTTTCTCTAAGCTGTGCAATAACAAATACTTGACCTCTGTACGATTTGGTTGCACTACTTACAGAAACTTGTTGACCAGATAATAAATCACTTACACTTACACGTTCTGCAGTGTATTGAGCATCAATTCTTATATCTGCTTTGTAAGGATCGCCATTCCATTCAATATAATTACCAACATTGGGTAATAAAACAAAAGGTTTTCTGATGAATGATTGAAAGTTAAAGTTGTAGTTCCCTCTATCAATATTATATCTTCCTTTCATGGTTAAAGGAACAGTTGTACCGGCTACAATTTGTAATCTACCATTGCCAACTGCTTGGATTACATCGCCTGTTAAATCGTCTAAAATAACATCAATTTGAACTTTGTTATTGGCTGTTACATCTAAATCAACCGTTAAATCAAACCCATCTTTTCGGCTTTCCTTTTGCATTTCTTCACCGTATTTTTTAAATACAATAAAGTCGGCTTCACCACTTTCTTTGCTTAACGAGTTTGGAATAAATATGTGAGAACTATCATTTGCTTCACCAATAATCTTCATTTTTGCCGCAGATTCTGGTCCTTTTAAACTTAAACTAGCTTTACCAATTGCCCTGCCATAAAATTGTTTATTGTCTTTTGCTTTTGTATCAATCAATAAAAGTTTATTGGTATTTACATCAAAATCAAAAGCCATGTTGGTAAATTGTTTTTCGTACAATTTGCCTCTAACATTTCCTTTGTTTTTGTATTTATCTTGGATTACAAAACTGCCAAAATCAATTCCGTCTTTTTCAAATATAATCTCTGCACTATCTATGGTATAATATACTTGTGTAAAGTTTACTTTTAAACCAGCATTCTTCAGTTTTATTTTTCCTTCTAAATCTGGGCTAGAAGGATTGCCTTTAATAATTAAATTACCTGTAGCTTTTCCGCTTATATCTGTAAATAAATCACCAACAAATCTTTGAACAATATTTATTTTTGAATCGCTGAGTTCGGTATTTACATACAAAGGTTGGTTGGTAGAATCTTTACTTTTGTAGTAACCCTGTACGTTAAATTTATAACCATCGTTTGGCGATTTTGCATCAAAAGTTACATCTCCAGTTTTGCTATCGTAATCGGCTTTTAAGTTTACCAAGCCTATAGAATCAGAATCAACTCTAAATTGTTCAGCTTTAAGATTGGCTGTCGCTTTAAACTTTCCATAAAAATCGTTTAACCTAATTTCTCCAGTTGCTAATCCTTCAAATAAATTCTTTTTTGAAATTAGAGAGGTTAAATCACCTAACACCACATTTTTTAGTTTAACAATTAAATTGTTGCTATTTCCTCCATCGTTTTCTATTTCTGTTTCTACTTTAATTTCTTGAAATCCTTGTGTAAATTTTACATTTTCTGCACTCACAAAATGTTTTCTAATTACCAATTCTCCTTCTTTTTCTAAGTTCCAATTCTTTTCATTTAATACAAACGAGGAGGGTTTAAAATTTACACGTACACCATCTTCTAAAGTGTGTACTTCTGCGTTTAAATTAGCCTCGTTTAAAGTATTTTCTGCTTTGGTTTGTATGCTTACGTTAGAATAGTCGTTACTAGAAGTAATATTAAATGTAGTGAACGGAAAATTGAGGCTATCGCCAATAAAAATGTTGGAAATTTCACCTGCAATTTTTAAAGAATCGTAAGAGCCATCGCCTATAATAATGGCATCGCTTAATTTATATTTTTCAAAAGAAAGGGTAGGAATATTGGCTCTTAATTCAAACTTATTTTCACCTGTATTGGCACTTCCAATAATGCTTGCATAATCTAAGCCTCGTAAACGATTGTCTATTAAACGAATGTATTTATCAAAGTCTTTGGTAAATAAAGAAATTTTAAAATCTTGTTTTACAGGTATAGCAATTGGTGCAGCAATATAAGTAGGATAATATCTGTTTAAATAAGTTTGAAATGCATTCGGAAGATCAAGCAGTTTAAAACTTTTTCCAGATACCGTTAATGCAAACTCATTACTAGTAAGTGTAAGCACTTTTAGGCTATCTTGGTAGCTAGCATTTAGGATTAGTGAATCGAAACTAAGTTTGTCGTTTTCATGCAGTAAATTGGCATTCAACACTTTGGCTGTACCAATAAATTCATCGATGTTAGATCCAGTAAAGTTTACGTCTATTAAACCCGTTAGTTCTACTTTTTCTTTGGTAAGGTTTAAATTTTTAAAGTTACTTTTTACAATATCGCCTAAAATATTAAAACTTGGTTCAGGCTTACTCATGTCTATTTGTATAGAACTAATAAAATCTAAATTCGGGTCAACAATTTTTACTTCGCCATTATAATATTTTTTTATAAAGTTGCCATTGGTTGTAATGTTGCTGTAGGCATATCCATTAAACTCTAGCGTTTTAAAATAACCATCTAACTGTGTTTGCATGTTCGATATGCTAAAGCTGCTGCCATTAATTTTACCTGTAAAATCTATCATACCTACTTGTGTGTTGTTGATAAATTTTCCTAGATTAAAATGATTGGTTTTTAAGCTTCCTGCATACGTAGGTTCTCCTTTGTTTGGAAATTTCATGGCAATATTTGCTTCAACAGCTCCAATGTTGCTACTAATTGTTCCTATTGTTTTAAAGTTGTTGATAGTGCCATCAAAATTGCCTCTAAACAAAATGGTTCCTAAGGCTTTTAAGTTGGGTTCTTTTATTTTCTTAAGTGCAGGAATTACAACTGCTAAGTCTTTTTGATTTGTTTGAATGGTTCCGTTTGAAAAAAGAATGGTTGTTTTATCGATGTATGGCAAACCTTTCATAGCCAAATCGCCTGAAATATAGGTGGTTCCTGCAGAGCGTAGAAACAAATCTTTTACATTAAAATCGGCTACAGTACCTAAAAATTTGCCTGATATAGCCACTTCTTTTTTCCAATCTTTTAAGTCAGGAGCAAAGTAAGCAATATCGTCGCTGTTTACTTTTGAGTCTTTAAACTTTGCATCCATTACCACATTGGTTTCATAATTGGCAAAGTCTTTTTCAAAGTGTTTAAAACGCATTGCGTAATAATTACTCAACCTAGTTTTATTGGTTTGTAAAGTAAGTTTCGCTAATTCAATAATTTCTGGTGTAATTTTTAGTTGTGTTTTTAGTCGTTTTAATTCAAAACCGCATCTTTCTTTGGTAGAAATATCCATCAATGCCTTTAGCGTATCTTTTTTAAATACAACATTTGAAAAACTACCCGTTAACTTGCTTAGTTGTAAGTTTTTATCGTCGAAATAAGGCGTATATTTTCTACCAACTACACCTGTTGCAAAAAATCCATTGTTGATGGTTAAAGAAGCAAGTTGTAAATCTATTCCTGGGTTAAAATGTAAACCAGTGTCTACCGTTACTATTTTTTCTATTTTTTTTCGAATGCTATCAGGTCTAAAACCAGTATAGTTTTCAATTGTTACAATCGGTTTTTCTAGCAGAATGCTGTTGATGTTAAAACTACTTTTATTAAAATCTATTTTTTCAGCATCCATTAATAAACCACCAATATGGGCTTTAATGTTTTCGCCTCTCCATTCATCTTGTTGTACAAAATGTACATTCTTCAGGTCTACCTTTTTTAAGTCTAATACTATGTTGTTTTCTTTTTTCTTTGTAGATTTTGGACTAGAAAAATAGTTGACTAAAAATGCATAATTCCAAGTGCTATCTTTTCTTTTTAGGTGAATGGTGGCGTCTTCTAAGCCAATATATTTTAAATCAATTTTATCTTTTAAGAAAAACCAATCTGTAATTCTTACACGTAATGCACCTGCATATAAAAGCGTATCTTTTTGTAAATCTCTTACAAGCGTTCCTTCTAAATTTAATTTGTTAAAAAATCCAATGCTTACATTTTGTATACGTACTTCAGTACCTAAATCTTTCGAAAGTTTTTTACTTGCTATTCCAACCAACCAATTCTGTACAAAACCAGTTTGTAAAGCCATTACCACTACAAGTAGTAATGCAAGAATGAATAATATGGTACGACTGAATATTTTTAGAAATCTCTTCAAAGTAGATTACATTATATTGGTAAAAATAAAGCTTACTGATAGATGAATGTATATTTTACCATCATTTTTAACCATTTGTTTCTAGCTTTTTACCGAAACAGTTATAAAAAACGTAATTATACAATAAGGTTTATAAAGCATTCAATTACAAATATTCCTTAAGTTGCATCAACTATAAATATTGTACCAAACTTACTTGTATGAAAAAAAATGGGATAACACTCTTGTTAGTGCTTTTTGTTGTATTTGTAAATGCACAACAAAAAAAATCAAAATATGCCTTGGTAATTCATGGTGGAGCAGGCACTATTTTAAAGTCTAGCATGACACCTGAAAAAGAAAAAGCCTATACAGAAGCTTTAACATTGGCCTTAAAAACAGGAAATGAAATATTGGCAAAAGGTGGAACTGCTTTAGATGCTGTAGAGGCAAGCGTAAAAGTGTTAGAAGACAATCCATTATTTAATGCAGGAAAAGGAGCGGTTTTTACCAATGAAAGAAAAAACGAATTAGATGCTGCTATTATGAATGGTGCAAATTCACAAGCAGGTGCTGTTGCTGGTGTTACAACCGTTAAAAACCCAATTACAGCTGCAAGAGCAGTAATGGAAAAAAGTGAACATGTATTAATGATGGGTGCAGGAGCTGATAAGTTTGCCAAGCAACAAGGTTGTGTTATTGTAGACCCATCATATTTTTATACCGAAGCTCGTTGGAAAGGTTTGCAAAAAGCAAAAGCAGAAGATAGTACTAAATCTCAATTAGATCATACAGCTCCTAAAACGCAACTCTTAAAACAAACTGCCAATAAAGATTATAAATACGGAACAGTTGGTGCTGTTGCTTTAGACATGTATGGAAATTTAGCTGCTGCTACAAGTACAGGAGGAATGACCAACAAAAAGTTTGGACGTGTAGGCGATGCTCCTATTATTGGTGCAGGAACGTATGCCGATAATGCTACTTGTGCTATTAGTTGCACAGGATGGGGTGAATATTTTATTCGATTATCAATGGCAAAAACAATTGCCGATAAAATGGAATTTAGCAAAATGAGTTTAACAAATGCTGCTAATGAAATGGTGATGAAAAAATTACCTGCTTTAGGTGGTGATGGAGGATTAATTGCGATTGATAAATTGGGAAATATTGCTATGCCTTTTTGTACAGAAGGAATGTACAGAGGCTATATAAAAAGTAATGGCGACATGAAAGTGGCTATTTATAAAAATTAACCCACCATTTTTAATGCTTTCATAAGCGATAGATTGTTAAAATTTTCTTGCAATCGTAAAAATCGTTCTCTAAAATTGGGTATCTGCTTTATTTTGTAAAATTAGTTGCATAGCTAACTATTTTTTATTTAGTTTTGATTCACTAAATAACGATTGTCATTTATGAAACGTACCATTCAAAAAGTAGCAGTTTTAGGAAGTGGAGTAATGGGAAGCCGTATTGCTTACCATTTTGCAGGTATTGGTGTGCAAGTTTTATTGTTAGATATTGTACCAAAAGATACACCAATTGATGCTAAGCCTGCCATCAAAAACAAAATTGTTAACGATGCTTTGGCTGCTGCAATTAAGAGTAATCCTAGTCCCGTTTTTACAAAAGACGTTGTAAAAAGAATAACTACAGGCAACTTCGACGACAATATGAAAGATATTGCTACTGTAGATTGGATTGTAGAAGTGGTAGTAGAACGATTAGATATAAAACACCAAGTTTATGAAAAGGTAGAACAGTTTCGTAAGCCAGGAACTTTGGTTACTTCTAATACATCAGGAATTCCAATTCATTTATTAAGTGAGGGTAGAAGTGAAGATTTTAAACAACATTTTTGTGGTGCTCACTTTTTTAATCCACCAAGATATTTACGTTTATTAGAAATTATTCCAACACCACATACAAAGCTAGAAATTGTAGATTTTTTAATGCATTATGGCGATGTTTTATTGGGTAAAACCACCGTTCTCTGTAAAGACACACCTGCATTTATTGCCAATAGAATTGGTGTGTTTAGCATCATGAGCATTTTTCATGTCATGCAGCAATTACAATTAAGCATTGATGAAATTGAGGCTTTAACAGGGCCAATTATTGGTAGGCCAAAATCTGCAACTTTCCGTACAGCCGATGTTGTAGGAATTGATACGTTGGTAAAAGTAGCCAATGGTGTTGCCGAAAATTGCCCAACCGATGAAGCTAAAAATATTTTCGAAATTCCTACATGGTTACAAACAATAGTTCAAAATAATTGGTTGGGCGATAAAACAGGACAAGGATTTTTTAAGAAAAATAAATCAGCAGGTTCAAAAGAAATTTTAACCCTTAACCTGCAAACAATGGAATATGCACCACGTATAAAACCAAAGTTTGCTACACTTGAAACTGCAAAACCAATCGAAGATTTAAAGAGCAGATTAAAAGCATTGTTTGCAGGAACAGATAAAGCTGGTGAGTTTTATAAGCGTTTTCATTTTTCATTGTTTTCTTATATTTCTCATCGTATTCCAGAAATTAGCGATGAAGTTTATAGAATTGATGATGCTATGATGGCAGGCTTTGGTTGGGAAATTGGAGCTTTTGAATCTTGGGATACTGTAGGTGTTGAAAAAACTGTTGCTGCTATGAAACAAGCCGGTTATGCAGTTGCACCTTGGGTTGAAGAAATGTTAGCAAATGGTATTTCTAGTTTTTATACCATTCAATCTGGAAAACGTTTTTATTACGATGTTGCTACCAAAAAATACCAACCCATTCCTGGTGGAGATGCCTTTTTAGTGTTAAGTAACCATGCTGATAAAACGGTATGGAAAAATAGTGCTTGTAAATTGTACGATATAGGAAACGATGTAGTGGGTTTAGAATGGAGTACCAAAATGAATAGTATTGGTGGCGAAGTTTTAGAAGGTATTCAACAGGCAATTAGCATTGCTGAAAAAAATTATAAAGGATTGGTAATTGCCAATAGTGGAGCCAATTTTAGTGCAGGTGCAAATGTGGGAATGATTTTTATGTATGCCATTGAGCAAGAATACGATGAGTTAGATTTTGCCATCAGGCAATTTCAAAATACGATGATGCGTGTTCGCTATTCAAGTGTTCCTGTGGTTACTGCTCCTCATGGATTAACATTAGGTGGTGGTTGCGAATTAAATTTACATGCAGATAAGGTTTGTGCAGCTGCTGAAACCTATATTGGTTTGGTAGAATTAGGGGTAGGATTAATACCTGGTGGTGGTGGCACTAAAGAATTTGTTTTAAGAGCTTCAGCAGAATTACATGATGATGAGCCTGAAACCAATACATTAAAAAAACGATTCTTTGATATTGCAACCGCTAAAGTGGCAACGTCTGCTCATGAAGCAATGGAAATGGGTATTTTAAGAAAAGGTCAAGATACAATTGTTACCAATATTGGAAGAAGAATTGCGGTAGCAAAAGAAAGTGTATTGTCATTACACCAAGCTGGTTATGTTACACCAATTCAGAAAAAAGATATTAAAGTATTGGGACGATTGGGTTTAGGAGCTATGCTTGCTGGAATTAATGGAATGTGGCGTGGAGGTTATGCAACAGATCATGATGTTTTGGTGGCTAGAAAGTTAGCTTATGTAATGTGTGGTGGCGATTTAAGTGAACCAACTTTGGTATCAGAACAGTATTTGTTAGATTTAGAAAGAGAAGCATTTTTATCTTTATGTGGTGAACGTAAAACCTTAGAACGCATTCAAAGTGTTTTAACAAGTGGTAAGCCACTTCGTAATTAAAATATTTTTCTCGTATTGAATTTAACTGCCAAGCAAGTTTTTTTGTTTGGCAGTTTTTGTTTTACTCAGGAACGAAGAGTCTCATTTTAACAAATCTTGCAGCTGCTTTTAAATTTTATAACTGCTGAGTTATTTGTATCAACGCCTGTTTACTAGCTTCAATTGCTTTTTTAATTTCCCACTTGCTTTTGTCTCTTTCTCCTACATAATTACTAACACCCCTTATTTGTAAATAGGGTATTTGCAATGAATTGCAAACATAATGTAAAGCTGCACCTTCCATACTTTCAAGTGTTGGCGAATATGCTTGTTGAATTGCCGTAATTCTATGTTGTTGAGTGGTTATTTCGTTTACCGTAATTGCTGAGGCTAATTGAATATTTTGTAGGTTAAATACATGAATATTCTTATTATCAATTCCTTTATTTGTAAATGGCAATTCATTTGTATCTATAAAACCTACATCAAACATATCTTTCCAAATTCCATTTTCTTCCACTCCTAAATCGCCAATAAATTCTCTATCTACAGCTATTACTTCTCCTAGTGGTATTTTTGTATTAAAGCAACCTGCAATTCCTATTTGAAAAACCATATCTGCAGGGTTTTGTAACAACCATTTTGTTAAACGAAAAGTGGTACTTAATAGTCCAACTCCTGTGGTCAAGTATTGTAGTTGATGGTTGCTTTTGTGTAAGATGAATGAATCTAAGTTGGCAAACTCAAACTCCGTTGCTGCAATAATCAATATATTTTTCATTCGTTTAAAAGCTTTGTAAATGTAAAAAGTAGCCATCAATAGCTATCTTCTTGTTGTTTTGTTATTATTTACCAATCAATCCCTACTTTTGCCCCCTCAAATTAACTAAACAAATAACGGATTATGGCAACAACTTCGGATATTTCTCGTGGTATGATTTTAAAATTAGATGGCAGCTTATATAGTGTTGTAGAATTTGGTGAAAACAAAACAGCTAGGGCGGCTGCAAAAGTTTGGGCTAAATTAAAAGGTGTAGACAATAGCCGTAGCATTGAAAAAACATGGAATAGTGGTGAAACTGTTTACCCTATTCGTGTAGAAAAGAAAACGTTTCAATATTTATACAAAGATGAAAGTGGATACAATTTGATGAATAATGAAACATTTGAACAAATTGTTTTGGCAGAAGAAATGATTGATGCTCCACAATATTTAAAAGATGGAAGTGAAGTTTTTGTATTTATTAATACAGAAACAGAATTGCCAATTGGTGCTGAATTACCTGAAAAAATTGTGGTTTTAATTACTTATTGTGAGCCAGGTTTAAAAGGTGATACTGCTACAAGAGCTACAAAAAGTGCCACTATTGAAACAGGAGCAACGGTTAACGTTCCTCTTTTTGTAAATGAAGGTGAATTAATTCGTATCAATACCAAAACAGGTGAATACGTAGAACGTGTAAAAGAATAATTGTATACAAGCTGAAATTTAAAGAAGGGATAACGAATGTTGTTCCTTCTTTGTTTTATATCCAAAATGGTTGAAAAAAACTCGTTTTGGGCTGTTTTTTACCGAAAATGGGCTAATTTATCAACATTTCTTGCATTTTCCGTTAAATAATGGCTATTTTGCCGCCTCTAAATAAATCAGAAAAATTGACTGTACTCAATTTAAAATAAATCGATTACTTACCCCAAAAAATCTCCTCTATGGATTTAAAACAAATTCACGAACTCATTAAAATTATTAATAAAAGTAATATTGGTGAGATAAGTATTGAAGATAAAGATGGTAAAGTTACCATTAAGCAAAAAGAAGAACAAGTAGTAACTGTTGCCGCTCCTCAAGTGCCACAACAAGTTTATAATGTAGCTCCACCAGCACCTGTTGCAGCTTCTGCTCCTTCTACAACTACACCAGCAGCACCTGTAGCGGCGGCTCCTAAAGCAGATAATTTAATTACAGTTAAAAGTCCAATGATTGGTACTTTTTATCGTAAGCCATCTCCTGACAAACCCAACTTTGCAGAAATTGGTACAGAAATAGAGCCAGGAAAAGTGCTTTGTATTATTGAAGCCATGAAACTATTCAATGAAATTGAATCAGAAGTAAGCGGTACAATTGTAAAGATATTGGTAGATGATAATAGCCCTGTAGAGTACGATCAGCCATTGTTTTTAGTAGAACCAAAATGATGTGATGATAGGATAATTTGATAATGGTTCTCTAAAAGTGTTTTACTACTTAAGTATTGCTATATGAAGAATGAATTAATCGATAATAATCCAATCTTGAAATTATCTTTTGATTTCTCTTTAATGGTTATTGAATATACAGAAGTATTAGAGCAAAGCAAAAAGTTTGTAATTAGTAATCAATTATTAAAATCAGGAACTTCAATTGGTGCAAATGCCATGGAAGCTCAAAATGCTGAAAGCAAAGCCGATTTTATTCATAAAATGAAAATCGCAGCAAAAGAAGCAGATGAGACACAGTATTGGTTAATGTTATGCCAACATGCAAAAAACTATCCTGATTGTAATAAAATTTTAAACAAACTTCAAGAGTTACAAAAGGTATTAAATAAAATTTTAGCTACAGCTAAAAATAAAAATACCCTCAGTATTCTCTACAGTTTTTTCATTTTCAAACAAGCTATATGCTGATTCGTATAAGCTTATCAGCACATTAGCATATTAGCATATTGATACTATGTTTAAAAAAATATTAATAGCCAATCGAGGCGAAATTGCACTACGTGTAATTAGAACGTGTAGAGAAATGGGAATTAAAACAGTTGCTGTTTACAGCACTGCTGATAAAGATAGCCTACATGTACGCTTTGCCGATGAAGCAGTTTGTATTGGTAAGCCAGCAAGCTCAGAATCGTACTTAAACATTCCACATATTATGGCGGCGGCAGAAATTACCAATGCCGATGCTATTCATCCAGGTTATGGTTTTTTGGCAGAGAATAGTAAATTCTCTCAAATATGTGCAGATCATGGCATTAAGTTTATTGGTCCTACACCAGAAATGATTAATGCAATGGGTGATAAAATTACTGCCAAAGAAACAATGATTAAAGCAGGAGTTCCTGTGGTTCCTGGAAGTGGTGGGTTATTAGAAAGTGTAGAACAAGCCAAAGATTTAGCTAAAAATGTAGTTGGATATCCTGTTATTTTAAAAGCAACAGCAGGTGGAGGTGGAAAAGGAATGAGAGTAGTTTGGAAAGAAGAAGATTTAGAAAAAGCATATACTACTGCTAAAATTGAAGCGGCTGCATCGTTTAAAAACGATGGTATTTACATGGAGAAGTTTGTTGAAGAGCCAAGACATATTGAAATTCAAGTAGCAGGTGACCAATATGGAACTGTTTGTCATTTAAGCGAAAGAGATTGCTCTATTCAGCGTAGACATCAGAAATTGGTAGAGGAAAGTCCTTCTCCGTTTATGACACCTGAACTGCGTAAAGCCATGGGTGATGCTGCTATTAAAGCTGCAAAAGCTATTAACTACGAAAGCGTTGGTACGATTGAGTTTTTGGTTGATAAGCATCGTAATTTTTACTTCATGGAAATGAATACCCGTATTCAGGTAGAGCATTGTGTAACAGAAGAGGTAGTAAGTTTTGATTTGATTAAAGAGCAAATTAAAATTGCAATGGGTGAAAAAATTTCTGGAAGAAATTATGAGCCAACCATGCATGCTATTGAATGTAGAATAAACGCAGAAGACCCATACAACGATTTTAGACCATCTCCTGGAAAAATTACTACGTTACACACACCAGGTGGTCATGGAGTACGTGTAGATAGTCATGTATATGCAGGTTATGTAATTCCACCATATTATGATAGCATGATTGGTAAATTAATTACAGTAGCACAAACAAGAGAAGAAGCCATTGATACCATGTACAGAGCTTTGAGTGAATATGTAATTGAAGGTGTAAAAACTACTATTCCTTTTCACTTACAATTGATGAAAAATGAAGACTTTAGAAGTGGAAACTTTACCACTAAATTCTTAGAAACATTTACGATGAAGTAATTGAATTGCATTACTAAGCAATAAAAACGGGCTGATTGAAGAAATTCAATCAGCCCGTTTTGTATTTGGTATAGTGTGAGTGTTATTGTTATAGGTATTTATTTTTCCAATTCTACCAATTGTAATCATAAAAACTATTCTATTTTTATTTCTACTCGTCTGTTCAAAGCTCTTCCAGATGGGTTGTCTTTATTGCCTATTTCATTTGGCTCTACAGGTTGTTGTTCACCAATTGCAGTTAATTTAATTTGTTGTTTATTCCATCCTTTTTGTATCAAATAATTGGCGCAGGCTTTTGCTCTTTGCAAACTTAAGTTCATATTATAGCTATCCGTTCCTTTGCTATCCGTATGCCCAATAATTACAATATTTGCCCGTTTCGATTGAACTTTTTGTAGTATCAAATCTAGACTAGCTTTTGCAGTACTATCTAATACAGCACTATTAAATGCAAATTGCACTTGCATATTCGTTATTGCTGTATCAGTTTTTGTGGCAGCAACTTGGCTAGTTTTACTACTATCTTTTTGTAAAGGAGTTTGTTGCAGATTGCTAGCAATTGTGTCAGGTGTTGCATAGTAAACAAATACGTTTTTTTGCTTTTTTTCAAGTTGATATATTTCTAAACAACAGTCGTTTCCTCTATCAGAACTAAAGTAAGCTTTGTCAAAAATATTCGTTGTATTCGCACTAAAAAAGTATAGATCATCTTTTACCGAATTGATGGGAAAACCTAGGTTTTTCACTTCTGAAAAGTTGTTTGGTAATGAACCTTTACTCATAAACAAATCAAAGCCACCCATTCCTATTCTTCCATTACTTGATATTGTTAACGTTTGATTAGCTGCTGAATAAAAAGGTGTTACATCATCTTCTTTTGTATTAATAGCAGCTAAGTTGGTTACTGTTTCTGCGTCGCCTTTAGCATTTAACTTGGCTACCCATATGTCATATTTACCTTTTCCTTTGGGTTTGTTTGATGAAAAAAACAAGTAACGTTGATCACTTGTAACGAATGGATGTTGAGCATTAAAGCCACCAGCATTTACTTGTTCGTTCATGGCAACAGGTGTTTGCCAAAAACCACTATCATTCTTTTTACTCCAATAAATAACAGCATTTGCTGTTTTGTCTTTCTCTTGCATCCATCTGGTGAAATAAATAGTTTTGCCGTCATTGGTAAAGCTTGTATTTCCCTCTTGAAATGTAGATGGAGGAAACAAAAGTTGAACGCTAGAATCGTTGATGATATTGCCATTGTTATCAATTGTCTTATAATGTATTTGATTAATGGCAGTTTGTTTAGATACATTCTTTGTAGCAGCATCGTATTTGCTTATGATAGCTTTTGTAAAGTAAAATTGTTGTTGATGAACAAAAGGGGCAAATGCTCCATAAATAGAATCGTTGGTAAGAATTGGGAAACGAGCAATTTGAATGGCTAAACTTGCCGAATCTCTATACTGTTGCTCTATAAATTCAATTTGAGATAATTCCTTTTGTAGCAGTACATCTTTGCTATTTTTTTGCAAGCTAGAAATAATTACTTCTTTAGCAGCCTTGAGTTGATTGGTGGCTCTCAACGAAACAATATATTGCAAATTTGCTTGTGGAAATTCTTGTCGATAATTACCTAATTTTTGCAACCAATAATGAGCTTTTGCATATTGATATGTTTGAAAGTAACTATCTGCTAGTTCATATGTTGCACGTAGCCAAAGCTTACTTGTGGTATCTATTCGTTTTGTTTTTTTAGATAGGGTATAGGGTGTAAATGTGGACTGTTTACTTGCATCATCTAGTAATTGTTGATACACTTGTATAGCACTTGCATACTCTTTTTGTGTATAATAACTATTTGCTGTTTTAAAGATGGCTTTGTATTGGGTAAATGCAAAGTTGATAATAAGTATAGCAAGCAGTAGTAAGGTAATTTTTTTCATGAATCATGATTGTTTTGGCAATGAAATACCAACTTAAAATCTTGGGCATTTAATATAGCTGCCACGTTCTTTTTTCTTTCCAGTAAATACAAGCGACAATTCGTAACTACTTGTTCCTTTTACAGCAGTTCCTAAGGATGAAGTGTTGATGTCGTAACTAAAACCAACCATAAAGTTGTTTACATACAAGCCTACATACGGATAAATTGCATCTTTTACACGATAGTTTAAACCAAATAAAACATCGGTAACGTCTCCTGCTGCCATTTGCACATATCCACCAACCATTGTTTCTGTAGCATTACCTTGACGTAAAACCACAGCATTCGGAACAATGCTTACAGCATCAGAAGCAATAATATTGATTCCTCCATGTAGGGTATAACGAATGGGAAGTTTTTCTTTGTTGCCAGTATTTAAAAATGGATCTTCTGGTTGATTTAAATGCGACATTGCAAATCCTCCAAAAAAGTGCATGTTTTGTTGTGGAGTTGCATCGTAATAGGCAATTCCTGCTCCAATATCTAAAGTAGTAGATGCATTTCTTCCAAATACATCGGTACTAATGGTACTAGGGTCAAATCCAATTGCAGGTACCCATTGATCTCCACCTTTTAATTTACTTACATCAAATCTTCTGCTTAAAAATCCTGCTTGTAAACCCATTGTTATTACATGATTGCCAGCTTTACCCAGTTTAATACCAGAATAGCTAATGCTCAATTGTCCATTCTGAAATCTGTAGCCTGCATCACCTGCTGTTTGTTGAATGATGTTTAAACCAAAATTGATGTTTTTATTGGTTGAAATATCACCAGAAATGCCTGTTGTTGTAAATGCATTGGTAATGCTGCTCCATTGATTTCTATGAATAGCACTTACCCTTGTTTCTCCTTCATTTGCTCCTGCTAAAGCAGGATTTAACCATAATGGTTGTAAATAATATTGCGAAAAATGCGGATCAACTTGGGCATTTACAACAATAGAATAAAAATGAAAACAACAAAAGGGAATAAGCCATCTATAAACTTTTAATCTTTTGGTAATAGGAAGTTTTATAAACATGTGACAGAATATTTTCTTTAGCAATTCTAGATTTTCTTGAACAAAAATTGTAGGCTACAAAACCTTTTACTAATTGGTTTTATCGAATTAAACTAATGGAGCCTTTCGATTGAATGGTTCTTCCATTTTGTAATACAATAGTAGCCGTATACACATAAACACCAACTGGCTGTTGTTTGCCATTAAAACTTCCATCCCAACCTCTAGCAGCGTCTTTTGTTTCAAATACAACAGCTCCCCACTGGTTAAATATTTTAAGTTCTAAACGGTTAATTTGACTGCCAAAAACTCTATACACATCATTTTTGCCATCACCATTTGGAGTGAAAAAGTTAGGGAAAAACAAATCATCTGGAGCACCAACAACAGTTGTACTAATATTACTAACCGTATTACCACAAGCATTGGTAAGTGTGTAGGTAAAATTAGCAATACCATTGGCAATGCCTATAGCAGTTCCTCCACTTGTAATAGATGCGATTGCTGGTGTAATACTTGCCCACAATCCTCCTGTAATATTGGCTGTAAATGGTGTATTGATTCCAATATTGATTGTTGATGGGCCACTTAAAAGTGCAGCCGTAGGAACTGTGTTTACACTAATGGTAAATGTTTTTGAATCGGTGCCACAGCTATTGGTTAATGTATATTGTATGGTTGCGTTACCTGCTGCTATTCCAGTAACTATGCCTGTATTGTTTACAGTTGCAATATTTGTATTTTGACTACTCCAAACTCCATTTGCTGTTGTATTGGTAAGTGTAGTATTGCCATTGATACAAACCGTATTATTACCTGTAATGGCTGCTACAGATGGTAATGGATTTACCTGCATAGCAATAATATTACTATTTGCATTTGTAGTTAAGGCACAAGTAGAATTGCCTATTACAACACAAGTAACCAAATCATTATTGATGAATGAACTACTTGTAAAAGTGGCACTATTGGTACCAACGTTTACATTATTTACACGCCATTGGTAAGTTGGATTGGTTCCTGCATTGGCTGCTGTAGCAGTAAATGTAACTGCAGTTCCTGCACAAATAGTAGTTTGACTAGCTGAAATACTTACAGATGGGTTTAGATTACTCGTTACGGTAATGGTAATCGTGTTGCTTTGTACAGTTGTTGGTTGAGCACAAGTGGCATTACTGGTAAGTTCACAAATAATTCTATCATTATTTAAAAGTGTAGCACTTGAAAAAGTGGCACTATTTGTTCCAACAACATTTCCATTGAGCAACCATCTATAAATAGGAGTACTTCCACCATTTGTAATGGCAGCATTGAACGTAACATTTGTGCCGTTGCAAATCGTTGTTTGTGAAGCCGTAACTGAAATTGTTGGTGTAACAATGCTATTTGGAGCAGATGTAACAGCGTTACTAGCAACACTTGTACAGCCATTTACCGTTTGTGTTACAGTGAAAGTAGCAGCATTGGTAACGCTTCTTGGACTGGTTGTTACAACATTATCACTCCAATTCAATGTGCCAGTAAAATTGGATGCTGTTAAAACTGAACTACCACAATTATTGGCAACAGCTAAAGTAGGAGCGGTTGGAATAGCGATAGGAGCCGTTGTAACTGCACTACTAGCTGCACTTGTGCAACCATTTACGGTTTGTGTAACAGTGAAAGTAGCAGCATTGGTAACGGTTCTTGGATTACCAGTTCCATTATCACTCCAATTCAATGTGCCTGTAAAATTAGATGCTGTTAAAGTTGAACTACCACAATTATTGGCAACAACTAAAGTAGGAGCATTTGGAGTTGCAATAGGAGCAGATGTAACAGCATTACTAGCTGCACTTGTGCAACTACCTACGGTTTGTGTAACGGAATAAGAAGCAGCATTGGTAACTGTTCTTGGATTTCCAGTTCCATTATCACTCCAGTTCAATGTACCAGTAAAGTTAGATGCTGTTAAAGTTGAACTACCACAATTATTGGCAACAACTAAGGTAGGAGCTGTTACGGCATTAATGGTAATATTGGTATTGGCGAAACCACTACAAGTACCATTATTGTATGTGTAAGTAATAGTGTAAGTTCCTGCAGTACTAGTGGCTAAATTAATTTGTCCAGTATTTACGTTAATGCTCAAACCACTTGGAGCCGTAAAAGTACCTCCTGTAATGCCTGTAATGCTTGGACTAACTGAACCACTATTGCAAAATGGGCTACCAGCATATGATACAGTAGCAGTAGCAGCAGTAACAGTAATCGTTTGTGTTACAGAAATAGTACAAGTGGTATATGGAACTGAATATGTAATATCAATGTTTCCATTTAACCCAGCAGGATTAAATGTATTGCCTGTAACACCACTTGTTCCAGACCAAGTTCCTCCAGTTGTACCTGTAATTAAACTATTTAAATTAATAGGAGTTGATGCTTGACAGATTGCACTTGTAGGAGCTGTCCAAGTTGCTGTTGGAATATCACCACCTGGTATGATATTTAATTTTAAGCCAATCAAGTTGGGAAGTTGTGCGTTATAAGCATTTGTCGCAGCTGTTGAGTTTGAACCAGTAAAACTTCTCCAATATGATTTGTTATTTATTCTTTTTAGCCATGCTGTTTGCGTGGTATCTGATGTTGGACCAATATACTTGTTATATTCTGTTCCGCCAGTTGGAGCCATGCTAAAACATTCCATACCAGGGTATAAACCCGATTGTGAGGATGATCTTTGAAAACCATCCCATCCATTAGTAGAAAAACCAAATAATATTCTACCATTATTGCCAGGAAAAATTGCATTTGGATTTATTCGGTCAAATGGGCCTGAATTGCCTGTTTGAATTGCACAGTTTGTTGATTGTTCGCTCCACGTACCACCTTGAGCGAAATAAATCTGATCTCCGTCCGTAGAGATATTCAATGCTGATGCTAATTGGTTTGTAGATAAATTAGAAACAGTCCATCCATTGACGTCAGGAGAAACGAAGGTGTATGTTGGCTGTGTCGTCCTAAATGTTATTACAGTTCCTGCAGGTATCGTTCCTCCTGTTCTTCTTAAAATAGCTCCTCCTTCACCGCCACTCCATCGACCTGCTACACAGTTCTCATAACCATTATCAGTAACTTGTATTTCTGTTCCTGTTGTAATGTCTTTAAAACATACAAAACTGATTTCATCTCTGGACGAGTTTGGAGCAGGAAGATTTCCGTTTACACCTAAAATTGCAAAATCTCCACGATTTAATACGGTAGGTGTTGTTTGTCCGAATGTATATGTTGTAGACAAAAAAGAAAGAAAAAATAAAATACGAAAAATTTTCATGCAATTAATTTCGGTAAGTCAATATTATCTTTTTGTTATTTTATAGTAAAGTATTCAAAGCTTAAAAATAGTAATATCACTATCAATAGAATATACAAATTGTTATTTAAAAATTTGTAGAACTACACTTTGTCAATAAATTACTACAACAAAATACCATTTGGTTGGCATTTTTCAAAATTTAAAATTAGCACAAAGCCGCAACTAAAGGCATTAATTTTCGGTTAACTGTCGGTATATTTTTTAAATGGCAATATGGGTGACAAACATACACACCCATCAACGCTAGCTTTCTCTACCTCAATACGCTTGCTGCCAACACTACTTTGGCTTTCAAAACCAGCACTATGTAGGCTGCCTTAACCGTTTCGGTAGTTACACTCACCAAAAACCAATACACCCACCGTTATGCCAGAATGACCCTCAAAAGGTCAACGGAGTACCTCACAAGCTCAACGGAGCGGCTCAACAGCTCAGCGGAGTGCCTCAAAAAGACAATGTGACAGATCAGTGCGTCAACGGAGCGGCTCAATGGCTCAGCGGAGTGTCTCAAACATATAACGGACTGTTTCAACAGCGAAACGTAGCTGCTCAAACGCATTTTTGAGGTATTGTTCATTGCCAAAGCCTTTTTCAAGTCATTTATGTCTACAGGTAAATGCTTATAGAAATACTATTTATCTACCAACTATTTTTGATTAAAAAACGCAAAGTATTTTTTAGTATATAAAATAATCATTTATGCCTAAAAAAGTAGAAACAAGAATGTATTCGATGGCTGATAGTCAACTAAAGCAGCTAGCCGATGGTTTAAAAACCACCATTACAAGAGATTTGGCAGACTTTGCCACCCGCAACATTACCGCCACCCAATTAGCAACCTAACAAACATTGATTGATGCGTTTGACGCTACATCTACCGACGAAGAATTACTAGGTAGCGTAACTGTAGCTACGGCTACCAAAAATGAAGTGGCGGAAAATATACGCAAGGTTATATGTTAGCGGTCATGCGGTCAGACTGTTGCAAAATCAGTAATAATGATTAGATTTGAATTCTTATGACTTACCAAGTTGACATATTAAACCCAAAGGCTGACAAATTACTGCAAGACCTAGCCGATTTAAAATTGATATCTCTTTCAAGGACATCTGGCAAAGACCCGTTTTTGACTGTTGTAAAGAGACTGCGGAAAAATGCGGCGACTAAACCGCCTACTTTGGAAGAAATAACAAAAGAAGTAGAATACGTAAGGTCAAAGAGATATGCCAACAAAAACAAAACATAGACTAGTTATTGATACTAACCTTTGGATAAGTTTTCTATTGATGAGTGACTATTCTAAGGTAGACCCATTGTTTGCAGACAATGCTGTTAAACTTATTTTTAATCAAGAGTTAATTGATGAATTTGTAGCGGTTGCTCAAAGACCTAAGTTCAGAAAATATTTTCCTTTGGATGACATTGTAGATTTGTTAACGAAAGTTAGGACTAAAGCTGAATTTATAGCTGTGACTTCAAAAGTTAATTTATGTCGTGACCATAAAGACAATTTTTTATTGGCTTTAGCAAAAGATGGAAATGCAACTCATTTGCTGACCGGCGACAAAGACCTTCTAGTTTTACAAAAAGTGGGCAAAGTAAAAATTGTTACCATAACAGATTACCTCACGAGAAAATAGCAAGAACCGCTAGCAAGCGGTTTTGTTCATTTCTAACGGCTTCAAAAGCCTTTATCAAGGCTGTAAATGCCACAGTTATATGCTGAAATAGCACAATTTATCCACATAATATACAATTTATCTACCAACTGTTTTTGATTGTAAAAACACATTGTATTTTTAGTATATAAAACAATCATTTATGCCTAAAAAAGTAGAAACAAGACTGTATTCAATGGCTGATAGTCAACTAAAGCAGCTAGCCGATGGTTTAAAAACCACCATTACAAGAGATTTGGCAGACTTTGCCACCCGCAACATTACCGCCACCCAATTAGCAACCTAACAAACATTGATTGATGCGTTTGACGCTACATCTACCGACGAAGAATTACTAGGTAGCGTAACTGTAGCTACGGCTACCAAAAATGAAGTGGCGGAAAATATACGCAAAGCCATACGAAATATACGTGGCATAGCCGCTACTGCTTTTAATAGCAAGGGTAAGTACAATATTTTTGCTTTTGAAGATTTGGCAAGATTAACCGATGCCGACCTGTACCGATTGGCCAAAAGAGTGGTACGGGTAAGTGGTAAATTTTTTACCGAGATGGCGGCAAACGGCTTGGTGCAAGCACAAATAACTGAACTAACCAACCTATCTCAAAACCTAGATACGGCTATAGACGATATTGAGGATGCCATTGAAACTAGAGATTTAGAAACACAAGATAGAATTGCAAAAGGCAATACCCTTTGGCAAGAAATGATACGGTTGGCAGGCATTGGCAAAAGCTTGTACCAAGATACCAACGAAGCCAAGTATAACGATTATGTGTTAATCGGCAGCAATGATGGTGAGCTAAATGCACCCACAACCCCGCCAACCGCCTAAATAAATGGGTTGCTAGTGCTACCGAAACCCACTATATAGCTAAAAATACAACATACATATTACAATAGCCCTTATTGGTGTACCCCAAAAACCCGTAAGGGCTTTGTAGTTTATTGGCGTGTTTGTGCCAAGTATCCCTGAATATTACCGCTGATACTAGGTAAGATGTTGAGTAATAATCTGTTAACAGAAACACAATATAACAATATGCACTTTTTGCGTGTTTATAATTTAGATTTGTTAATTGATTGCATTTTGTAGTATTTATTCTATATTTATTGCGGTTAATAATACTACTCGAGAAAGCCATTGTACATATGATTTATGTTCTATGGCTTTTTTATTTTATATAGTAATTTTTTATTTATATGATGAAAAAAATGTACACAATAGGTTGTTTTGTTGGTAAATGCACAACTAAATTTATTTGTTTAGGAATTTTTGCATGCTTGTTTTTTATACAGGATGGGTATACTCAACCTTGGTCATACAATTTTGGTACTGGTACTGGCACACACCCTACTAATTCAACTAGTACATCTTTCTTAACTTCTCTACCGTCTGGTGGCGGTACTTACAGGGTAAGGACTGGTACAGGGGGAGGAACTATAGTATTAGATAACCCTGGTACATCTTTAGGTACTGGCTCTGAATTGGTAATTAACTCTGCAACAGGCACATCAACCAATAAGTTTGGAGTTTATACTTGGAATTCTTCTTCTGATTACATGTACTTGAAGTGTAAGATAAGAACGACTTCTAGTGGTAATGGAAATATAAACTTATCTGTTGGTACAAGTGCAATAGGTAGTGACAATCAAGGGTTTACCTCACAGTACAACGCTTCTTTGGCATCTATGCGTATCAATTATAGTGGAGGCGCTATTAGTTCGGTACAAAGGCGAACCTCTGGAAGTGATAATACTATTTCTAGCTCTGGTTTATCAAAAGATACAGATCAAGAAATCTTGCTTTTTTTAAACAATGCATCTTCTTCAACTACTTATTATTATAATAACACGACTTACACGTTAAATGCTCAACAATGGGATTTGTGGGTTGATGGTACAAAAGTGTCTCCTGCAAATGGATGGGTAAAGGCTGGTACATTAGCAGCAGGTACAAATCTTGATGGGTTTGCTTTTTTTGCTGAATCTAGTGCAAGTAATGCTGCTGTAATTTATTTGGACGATTTGGAATACTCAAATGCCCTTCCAGCAGCTCCAGTTAATTCTTCTGCCTCCAACATCATTCGCAACGCTTCTTTTACCGAACCAACCAATATTGCGTATGCGTCTACACAAGAAAATACCAACTTAACTACTTCTAATTCGGTAGAAGTAGCACAATTTAGCATACAAGATGGTGGTGGTAGTGCCGATGCCGATGCATTATCTACTATTTTAAATGCCATTAGTTTTAATGTTACCAATAGTGGTTTGTTGCGTAGAATTGCTTTGTACGATGGTACAACAGAATTGGGTGAAGTTGCAACTAGTAGTACGATTAGTTTTTCAGGGTTAACGCTAACCGCTGCTGATGGTGGGTCTAAAACGTTTTCGTTACGAGTAAGCTTTGCCAGTAGCGTAACCGATAATCAACAATTTTCTTTTGCGGTTTCGTCTGCCACAGCAAGTGGCTCAGGTTCTGGTTTTGCTGCTGCCAATGCAGGTGGTGCAGCATCCTCAATAACTGGCGATGCCAATAGAATAGAAGTTACTGCAACTAAATTGGTATTTACGCAGCAGCCTACAACAACTTCTATAAATGCGGCAATGAATCCTGCTGTAACGGTAGTAGTGAGAGATGCTTTAGAAAATGTAGATCTAGATTACACAAGTGCTGTCTCAATTACTTCAACGGGTACGCTTACGGGTAGTCCTGTTAGTGCAACACCCAATAATTTAGGAGTAGCTACTTTCAGTACATTAACGCATACAGCCGAAGGAACAGGGTTAACATTAACAGCCTCAGCTAGTGGTTTAACAAACGCTATAAGCAACACATTTGATATTACCAATCCTCAGCCAGAAATTAATGTAAAAGAAAATACTACTTCTTATGCAAGTGGTGCTACCTATACTTTTGCCAATCAAATCAGTGGCACTTCTTCATCTGCTATCACATTCACCATAGAAAATACAGGTACTGCCAATTTGAATATTAGTGGAACGCCCAAAGTCAATATTTCAGGAGCAAATGCTGCCGAGTTTACCATTAATGAAACATCTACAGCAGCAACGGTTGCAGCAAGTGGTACAACTACATTTACCATTACATTTTCACCCACCAATGCAGGATCGAAAGCGGCTCAAATTACCATTGCTAGCAATGATACCGATGAAGGTAGTTACGTGATTAATTTAGCTGGCACAGCTACAGTAAATGCAGCCTCGGATATTGTGGAAAAATCAGGATATACGTATCCAACCAATATTCCTTATGCTTCACACCAAGCAACCAATATTGCTGCTGATGCAAATAGTGTTGAAATAGCACAGTTTACATTGAGAGATGGTGGTGCGAGTGCAGATGCTGATAATCTTGGAACAACCTTAAACCAAATCGTATTCAATATTGCCAACCATGCTAATATTAGAAGAATAGCCTTGTATGATGGAACAACGGAAATAGGAACAGAACAAGTTGGTGCAGCTACGGTAACTTTTAGTGGTTTATCGTTAGCAGCAGCAGATGGCGGCACGAAAGATTTTAGTGTACGTGTAAGTTTTAATAACACTACTAGCACCATTACAGATAATCAACAAATACAATTAACGATTGCTGCTACTACAACGGCAGCAAGTAGTGGTAGTAGTTTTGCAGCTACCAATGCAGGTGGTGCTACAACCTCTACGGCAGGGGATAACAACAGAATTGAAGTTACAGCCGATAGATTGGCATTTGTGCAAAATGTTTCCAATGCAACTACCAATGTTGCCATGACACCTGCACCAACAGTAAGTGCTAATGATGTAAATGGAATCAGGGATTTGGATTATTCAATCAATGGTATTGCCATTACTTCAAGTGGTACTTTAACAGGAAGCCCCGTATCGGTAACGCCGAACCAAGGTTTTGCTACGTTTAGCACTTTAACACATACCGTTGCTGGCACAGGACTAACTTTAACCGCAGCTTCTACAGGTTTAACAAGTGCTACAAGTAATACGTTTACGGTAATAGAAGGACCTTGTCATACCGAAACTTTTACAAACATTGGTTCTTCAGCTTCATACGGTTCTAGAACTTGGACGGGTGAAGGCGGAACATGGACAGCTACTGATGCAAGAGAAGATCAAACTATAACAGGTAAAGCAATTACGATTAGAAATGGTGTGTTAACATCGCCACAGTTTACAGATGGAATTGGAAGTTTAACTGTTACAGTTAAGTTGCAATTTACTGAAACAACTGGCAATCTTGTTTTTGCGGTAAACGGTAATACAATTGGTACTATTTTATTTAGCGAAACAAACGGGGCTACACCTGTAACAAAAACATTTTCAGGAATAAATATCGCTGGAAACGTTGTTATTACAGCAACGAGTACAGTAGCAAGATATACGATTGATGATTTGAACTGGACTTGCTACACAAACCCACCTTGTGCTGCCCCAACAGCAGATGCCACCAATTTAAATTTAACGCCTATTTCTCCCACACAAATCAATGGCTCTTTTACAGCGGCTTCACCTGCACCAACAGGTTATTTGGTAGTTCGTTATAGCAATGATGCTACTAGTGTTTCATTGCCAACCAATGCAACAACTTATACAGTTGGAAACACCATTGGTAGTTCAGGTGTTAATCAAGGTACGGTAGTAGCAGTAGGTACTAGTACCAATTTTTCTGCTACAAGTTTAAGTGCTTCTACAACTTATAAATTTTATATTTATCCATATAACAATACCAATTGTATTGATGGTCCTGTTTATAAAACCAATACGCCTTTAAACAACACAGCAACTACACAATCTCCTGCACCAGAAATAAATGTTACAGGAAATGCTGTTACGATTGTTGATGGCGATAATACGCCAACTACCGCCGACCATACCGATTTTGGAAGTGTGGGATTAGGCAGTTCATTTACCCGAACATTTACCATACAAAATACAGGTACAGCCACCTTAAACATTAGTGGTTCAACACCTTTTGTTGCAATTTCAGGAACAAATGCAGCTGATTTTGCGGTTACAACACCTCCAAGCAATACCATTGCTGCAGGAGGTAGTACCACATTTGTGGTCACTTTTACGCCAACAGTCTTAGGTGCAAGAAATGCAACCATTACGATTAATAATGACGATGCTGACGAAGCGGTTTACAATTTTGATATTGCAGGAACAGCTACAACTAGTGCTTTGTCAGATATTGTAAGTGCATATACAGCAAGTGATTATAACCAGAATATCGATTATACACTGAACCAAAATGCAACAATTTCTAGTACAGCAAATAGTATTCGAGTATTTCGATTTGATATACGTGATGGTGGCGGTACGGTAGATGCTGATAATTTACCAACCATTTTAAGCAATATTACTTTCAATGTTACCAATATTGCCAATATTAGAACGGCTGCATTATTCGATGGAAATACATTGATTAATGCTTCTCCAACTATTAATGCAGGTGCTGGTACAATAGGTTTTAGTGGTTTGTCTTATTCAACTGCTGATGGTGCTACAAATACATTGAGTTTGCGTATAACTTTTGCAACCAATGTAGTAGATAAATCACAGCTGCAGTTTTTTATTGCATCAGCTAATGTAGGTGCAGCAGGTAGCAATACCTCTTCTTTATTTGCTAGTTTTTCAACAGTTCAGTCATTAATCACCAATAACATAAATAGAGTAGTTGTAACTGCTGATAGGTTACGTTTTGTAACACAGCCAACTGGAAGTACAGCAGGTGTGAATCTAACCGCATTTACCATAGCAGCTGTTGATGCTTTAGGAAGTATAGATGTAGATGCCACAAACGCTGTAACACTCACCACAACAGGTACAGGTATGAGTTCAGGTAGCCCTTACACTTTAGTAGACGGAACACTAAGTATAAGTAATGTACAATTTAGCAGTGGAAATACGGGCATTACACTAACCATTACTACAACAGGCTTAAGTTTTGACAATGATGATGTATCCAACACGTTTAATATAGAAACGGTAGCTGTAAATAGCTATAGAACAACAAGTGGTGGAACTTGGGCTGCTGCTACTTGGGAGCGTTTTGTAAGTGGTGCATGGACAACCGTAAGTGCTCCTGCTGCAAGCGTTACAGATGAAGTATATATTAGAAATGAGATTACAAGTGGTTCGTTTACACCTGCAAAAGTAATTGTACAAAGTGGTGGTGTTTTAACGGTTTCTGGTTCATCTACCATTAGTACTTCTCTATTGGTACAAACAGGTGGAACTTTACAAGTAGAAGCTGCACTAAACTTGAATGGAAGTACATTTACTATTGATTCTGCTGGCGTTGTAAACGTTAACAGTACTTCAATTAGTGGTACTTCAAGTATTTGGAGTGGTACTGAAAATTTCAATAAAAATTCTACGGTAAATATTCAAAACTGGAATTATGGTGCAGGCAGTGGTGCTAACCGCTTGATACAAAATCCAAGTATCATTTCTGCCAATGCAAACGGTTATTTCTTCGGTAATCTAACGATTTCTGGCTCACCAAGTCAAATTTTTGTAATGGTAAATGGTAGCCAAACTATAAATTTAGCCGAGGGTAATTTTACGGTAGCAACTACTGGTGGAAGCAATGTGGCTTTTACAAATGCAGCAGCAAATGTTACGATTGGCGGTAATTTAATAGTAACTGCAAATACATTTAGTTTTGCTGCCTCAACAAGTGGAAATTCTGTTTCAACTGTTTTAGGGAACATTCTTGCTACAGGTGGCACAGTTAATTTAAACCAAGGTAGTTCTGCTTCTGCATCTTCAACCATTCAATTAAAAGGAAATTTAAATATTGCAAATGGTGCAGCTTTATCTAGTTCAGATGAAGGTTGTGCAATTTTCTTTTCTGGCACAACTACTCAAACGCTAAGCATTGCAGGAACATTAAATACCAACGTAGCTTTTGATATTGATAATGGAGCAACGGTTCAACTTATTAACCAAAACTTATCACTTGCTAATGCAAGCAATAGTTTTGATGTGTTAACAGGTGGTACATTAGATTTTAACGGATTTGATATTACAGGCCTTGGTGCATTTACTACTGCTAGTGGGGCTACTTTAAAAATTACTTCAGCAAATGGTGTCAATGCTACTGGTAACAATACAGGTAATGTACAAAGTACAGGTACAAGAACATTTAGTCAATCTGGAAATTTTCATTACGTAGGTAATGCTTCTCCTCAAAGTACTGGTACAGCTATGACAAGTGGCTCAACGGCTAAACAAATTTTGATAGATAAAACCAATGCTACAGATATTGTAAACCTTACACAAAGTACAGGTACAAGTAGTTTGTTACAAATTAACAATGGTATATTGGTAGAAACAGCTTCTGCAAATATTACCGGTAGTGGTGCATTAACCATGAATGGAGGCACTTATAGAACGGCGGTTTTGAGTACAACTTTACCACAGTTAACAGGTGCTTATACATTTTCTTCAAGTAGCACATTGCAATTAAATGGTGCTGGTGCACAAGTGTTGAGAGGAGGCAGAGATTATACAAATCTTACATTTAGTAATAGTGGAACTAAAACGTTAACAAGTGCAATTAGTAATATAAATGGAACGGTAACCATACAAGATGCTGCTATTGTAAATACAGAGAACAATACATTTGGTGGTGCTACTACCAATTTAACCATGACAGGAACTGCAAGGTTAATCAATGCAGGAACCACAACTAGACCAACCATTTCAGGCACGTATAATTTAGCATCAACCACCACTATTGAATTTAACAATAGTCTTACTACTACACAGCCAATTAGGGCTTCAGGGGTAACGTATGCAAATATTGATGTAAGTGGAACGAGTGTTGGCATTACAACTTCTACAGCATCTATCACCATGCAATCAGGTACTACATTTACTGTAAAAAATGGGGCAACTTTTAAAAATAAAAATATCAATGGCTTTTCTGGTGGTGCAAACACTGCTATCGGAAACACAAATAACCCCAATATTGTATTAGAAACAGGTTCTACAGTAGAGTATAATGGTGTAGCTGCTGACAATCCAAGTACAGCGGCACAAACTATAACACCTATCAATTATTCTAATCTTTTAATTTCTGGTGATAGAGGTAATGCAACAGTTACTTTACCTAGTAGTACTATTGGAATTGGAAATATATTTTCTACAACTGCTACCAATGTAAATTACAGTACTGCTAGTAATACCATAAACTTTAATGGCAGTGTAGACCAAACAATTCCTGTTTTTCCTTATCATCATTTGGCTACAGGCGGCACAGGTACTAAATCTATTGCAGATAACCTAACATTAAATGGTGGATTATCTGTTGGTGAGAATACAAGCTTACAGGCTTCAAATTACATTATTACACCAGCAGCTGCAAACAGTGTAACCATTACTGGTACATTTATTACTTCTAATGTAAATGGATTTAGTGGGGCTGCTAATACAGCAATTAATTCATTAAATAATCCTGGATTTAATTTAACCAATGGTACAATTGTTTACAATGCTGCTGTTGAGCAAAATGTAACTCCACGAAACGATTATCACCATGTTACCATCAGAAATAATAGTACTAAACTATTGTTAGGAAATGCAGTGTTCAATGGTTCATTAAATCTGGAAGATGGTGTATTTAATATTAGCGGGCAAACAGTTACATTCCAAAACGGAAATACACCATTACTTCGTACAAATGGAACCATTACAACGAATGGGCTTACTAATTTGGTTTTTGGAACAATGGGAAATACAGGTGGAAATGCTTTTACGATTCCTAATAACTTGTTTACAAATGCCACACCTACATTGGCAAACTTTACAATAAATAGAAGCAACTCTTTAACACTAAATAATCAGTTCTTTAATTTGATTCGAAAACTCGATTTGCAGAGTGGAAATTTAATCTTACCAAATAATTACATTTTCACACTAAAATCTACATCTATTCTAAATACTGCTTTAGTGGCTCCTGTTGGTGGTACAATAGCTTATGGAACTGGTGCAGCCTTTATGGTAGAACGATTTATTCCAAAAGACATTACTAAAAATAGCGGTAATGGCATACGAGCATTTAGAGATATTTCTCCCGGATTAATGCCAGATGCTGATATTTTTTCAACTTGGCAAGAAGGTGGTATTAATAACAACGGATTTGGTACACAAATTACTGGTAAAGTAGGAACGCCAGGAACTGTAGATGCCATTACAGGATTAGATTTAACCACTAGTGGTAATCCTTCACTGTATAGTTTTAATGTAAGTTTATCAAATGGAGTTCCTTCTTGGGATAATGGATTTACCGCTACAAAAAATGTGTTTGCATCTCCATTTAAAGGATATAGAATTAGTATTCGTGGTAATAGACAAAACAATTTAGGAATCAACGGAATTGGATTAAACAATGAAGTTGTTTTAAGAAGTAGAGGCAAGTTGGTAACAGGAACTGTAAGGTTTACAAAAGATGGTGTAACTGCTACAAACGATATGAGTAATACAGCAGTTCGTTTAGCTAGTAGCACTACCACTTCGTTTACAATGGTGGGTAATCCGTATGTGAGTCCTTTAGATTTTGCTAAGGTGATGAACAATAGTGTAAACAGCGGTATTCAAAAGTCTTGTTGGGTTTTCGATCCAAACATAGGAACTGCTGGTGCTTATGTAACTTATAATTCAGTTGTAGAATCTAATAGTAACGATTCGTCGCAGGTAAATAAATATATTCAACCGGGACAAGCATTTTTTATTCGAAATAATGGAACTACTTCTCCTGTTTTAGAAATACGAGAAGAAGATAAAGCAGTAGATTCTGTAGATAATTTAAGAGGTGTTTTCTCAGAAGGAACTGTTCAACCTTTACATAAAATTAAGTTTACATTACTTAAAAATGTAAGCAACGTATTTGCAAATATGGATGGTGCATTACTTTGTTTTAAAAATGGATTTACAAATGCAAGAGGAGTAGAAGATGCCTTGAAGTTTGAGAATACGGGTGAAAATATTGCCCTAGCAAACAATGGAAATTACAGCATAGAAGGGAAAGCTATACCAACTGTTTCAGATAGCACTGTTGTACGTATTTGGAAAATGGAATCTGCTGCTGCTTATCAATTGAAAATAGATTTAACTGGAGTTTCTATAAACGGCTTACAACCAATTCTGAAAGATAGATTTACGAAAACACAAACAGTATTGCCCATTAATACTGTTTATAATTATTCATTTACAACATCAGCCGATACCAACAGTTTTAATAATCGATTTACAATTGTTTACACAAACACAACACCATTGCCTGTTGCATTTATTTCATTAAAAGCATCTCAATTAAATGCAAATAATATAATTGATTGGAAAGTTACGGAATCGAATATTCAACATTATACGGTTGAATACACACCTCAATTAAGTAGTGCCTTTTCTTCAATTGCAACGATCAATAGTAATGGAAGTGGAACCTATCAATACACACACGTTGGAGCAACGAATAATGGTGGATATTACAGAATTAAGGCAACTGATTATGCAGGAGCCATAAAATATAGTTCTGTAGTAGCAATTGCTTTTCAAGGTAATAATGCTACCATACAAGTTTATCCAAACCCTATTTTATTAAGTAATGGTTTGAAACTTGCTTTCAATGCTATTACTACTGATAATTATACGGTTCAATTAGTAGATAATGCTGGAAAATTGGTGTATCAAACGAATGTGCAGCATCAAACCAGTCAAGCTATTTATACATTGCCTTTACCATCAAGTATATCAGCAGGTAATTACCAACTGAAAGTTATAGGCAATCAAATTCAACACCAACAAGCAATTATTATTCATCCTTAATCATGATTCTGAATCAGCGGTAATTAATGTTGAAAAAATTGCCGCTAATTCTTTTAAAAAATTATCCCCCAACTACTGAATTATATGAAGAAAAGACATTTACTTTTTATTGTACTGTGTTTGTTCATCGGAAAAAACCTGTTTGAGATTACCCAAAATACGCCAATTGAAGAGGCTTATCTAGCTGTTTTAGAACAGGAGGATGCAAGTGAATCTTCAAAAACAATACGTAAAGCAGAAATAAATGAAATGCATGCTAAAAAGATTTTTTCTGAAAATTCATCTTCTATTGTAAGTTTAGATAATTATAATAATGCTCAATTAAATTTATCTAATTCTATTTATGGTGCTGCTATTGTTTCAAATGCACCTGTAGCTAATAGAATATACTTTACTAGTAAAGCAAATCAGCGAAGAAATCTTGTAGAGGCAAATCAATTAAATACTTCCAATTTACTTGCTTATACTGGTGGTGTTGGTGCTTCACAAACAACAGAAATTGCTACACTGTCCGCTATTGCCATACCTAATGTTGGTGCAGATGCGTCTTCTTTACAACAAATTGACAATGCAATGGGTGAAATAGCAAACATAGGAGGAGCAATTGCAGATGTAGTAGGAACGAATGAAGAGGAAGAAAATCCTGGTGGTCCTGACGGAACTGTTGATGATGTAATTCCTGTAGATGGAGGTTTGTCTTTACTGTTGATTACAGCTTTAGGCAAAGGTGCATCTTCTTATAAAAAGCGTAAAAGAAAATTGCAAGCTGAAGCTGCCATGTAACTGTATTTCCAAGTAAATTTTACACGCTATTCTACTACCTTTTTTGTAGTAAAATAGCGTGTTTTTATTAGAAGAGTGTCGATTTTTTAGTTAAATTTTTGATTATAATTTTTCAAAATTGCTGTGTATAAAATCTGTATAGACTATTTTGTAATTCCTAATTCGTTGATTTTCAATTTTCAATTTTATTTATCCCCCCTTGTTTAAGTGATAAATTATGTTTAAGATTAATGGTTCTTTTGTATGTGTAAAAGTAGAAGCTTTTCCACACGGGCAGCAAAATTAACAGTGCTTTGTAGTATTGAAATCATTTTAAAGTAGTTAAAATACTACATTTGCACACTTTTTAATCAGCTGAAAGATATTAATCAAAAACAAGTTGTACATGTATTTATTTATTCTTTCCATTTTATTCATTTTGCAATACTTATTTTTTATTAAAAGTATTAAGTATAAGCAATTGCATAAATTGATAAGCAGAGTTGCTATTATTCTTTTTTGTTTTTTTCAAATGGGTGAAGCAATTGCTCAAAGAAGTATTACTACGGTAAATACAGCTGTTACAGAAAGTTTTACAGTTGGTACAACTGCAACTGCAACATTACCTACAGGATTTAGAGCTGGAGGTAGCGATTGGTTTGGAAGTGCTACCGCTACCACTTTAAGATATGGAATTTCTGGTGCCGAATCTGTTAGTGCTTCATCAGCAGGTGGTTGTATCAACTGGGCAAATGGAGCTGCTGCAACTGCCACAGATAGATCTATAGGTTTTTTAGCAACAGGTAGTTATTCTGCACCAAGAAGTATATTATTCGCTTTTACAAATAATACAGGTGTTACAGTTACCTCTATTTTATTAAGTTATAATTACGAAAAATATCGCCAAGGAACTGCTGCATTTGATTGGAAATTTTACCATGGTCAGTTTTCTGCTTCAACTGAGGTTACTGCTGGTGCTCAATCTTATGCAGCAAATACAAATAATAATGCACTCGTAACTGTTGAATCCGTTTCTAAATTATTTGTAATTTCTAATCTTTCTATTACTAATGGAACAACCTATTATTTAAGATGGGAGTATAGCGGTTCAAGTAGCAATGCTCAAGGTTTAGGTTTAGATGACTTTTCTATTACTTTAAATCCTGCAACAAAAACAACAGATTATTTTAGAAGTAATTCTAACAATACACCAACCGGTGGTTCTTGGGCAACTGCTTCTAATTGGCAATCATCTAGCGACAATATAAACTGGCTAACTGCTACACTTGCACCAACGAGTGCAGCGAATACAGTTACCATAAGAAGTGGGCATAATATTAATATTAATTCTGGAGCTCAAACAGTAGATCAATTGATTGTTGATGCCAATGCAACACTTGTTCATAGTGGTGGCACTTTTGCAATAAACAACGGAACTGGTACAGATGCTATTATTAATGGAACATTTACAAGAAGTACAACGAGTACTTTTTCTTTAAATGGTACAATGAGCTTTGGTGCTGGAGCAACTTATAACCATCAATTAAATGGTGGTACTATTCCATCTGCAAGTTGGAATGCAACAAGTATTTGTAATGTTTTAGGCATTACCAATACAAATCCAAATGGAAGCAATCAAGTTTTTGGTAGATTTATTTGGAATTGTGCTAGCCAAAGTACATCTGTAATTATTGGTGAAGATGGATCTTTTAATCCCAAAGGATTGTTTTCAGTACAATCAACAGGAAGTGGAAATATTCGTTTAGAAAATGCAGGTAATGGTTCTACTTACAATATTGATGGTGGATTAGAAGTTTCTGGTGGAACTCTTGTTGTTAACTATGATAATAATGGAGGCTCTAAAGAAGCTATAATAAATGTAACAGGTAATATTTCTATTACTGGTAATGGAATTTTAAATTTAGCCGACGGAAGTGCAAACGGAAGTGGTTCTGGATACATGGCCACCCTAAATTTAACAGGCGACTTGTATATTAACAACACCACAACTGCTTATCCATTGTTATCTACAGCAACAGAAAATAGAGGTAGAATTAATTTTACTGGAACAACTATACAAAACTATTACAGAACAAGTAGTACAGGATCTAGTGGTATTGATTATGAAATTCCTGCAACAAAAACTGTGGTTTTACAAAATCCATTGTTGTTGAGGTCTGTATCTGCAACAAATTTTGATAAAATTACCGTTAGTGGCACACTACAAATGGGTACACATTTTATTGATGAAAGTGCTGGTGCAAATGCAAGTTTTATAGTAAACGCTGGTGGAACTATACAAACAGCAAATACTGGTGGATTGGTAAGTGCCATTGCTGTTGGTGGAACAAAAACGTTTACAGCAGGAGCTAATTATACATTTAATGGAAATACTATAACTCCATTTCCTACAACTACTTTTGGAAATCCAGCAACTATAAACATAAATGCAAATGTTACGTCAAATCTAGCTGCTACGTTGGTTATTACTACAGCACTTAACATCAATACTGGTGGTACATTTACATTAAATGGTACAAATAACGTACAATTAAATACTGGTGTTACACTTACTATTGCTAGCGGTGCTACATTTGATAACGGTGGCAATAGTCAAATATTGGTTGGAGGTGGTACACCTTCAATTGTAATTAATGGAACGTTTATTACAAGAGATCCAGAAGGATTTACAGGTACTGGTGCTGCTATTCCTACGATTACGCCAACATTAGGTACTTCATCCAGTATACAATATACTTTATTGGGAAATCAAAATGTACAAAATGCTTCATATGCCAATGTGCTTTTTGGTGGAAGTGGAGTTAAAACCATTACTACAAACATTGCTTCTATTTCTGGAAATGTTACCATTAATGGTTCAGCTATTGTGAACGCTGGTACAAATGTTTTAGGAGGCAGTACAACAGGTTTAATAATGGATGGAACTAGTAGATTAATTGTTAGTGGAAATAGAACAGTTCCTGATATGGCGGGCACTTATACCTTAACAAATGGAACTATTGAGTTTAATGGAAACAATGCCGCTCATTTAATTAGAACGGGTGTTGCGTATAGAAATGTTGTTGTTAGTGGAGCAAACGTGCAAGTAGCAAGTGGAAACTTAAGTTTTCAAGGTGGAGGCAGTTTAATAGTAGATGCTGCTGCCAAATTAAGTGTTACAACACAACAAATTATAGCCGATGCAGCTACAGTAAATGTAACCATTAATGGAACTTTTGCAACTGCAGATGCAGATGGTTTTTATGGGGTAAATGCAAGTATTCCTGGCACAAATGTAAATGTAAGTCTTGGAAGTAATTCAACCATTGAGTACAACAGAACCGATGTGCAAGCAATATCTGCATACAATTATGCAAATCTTACGATTAGTGGTGCACGTTCAAATAGAACAGTAAATTTCCCTAATGGAACTGTTGGTATTGCAGCCGTTTTTTCATTAACGGCAACTAATGCAAATTACGCTACAAGTAATAATACAATTCATTTTAATGGTACCATAGCTCAATCTATTCCTGTTTTTCCATACAATATTCTAAGCGTAAGCAACAATAGTGTTAAAACTTTAACAGGAGATATTACTTGTGGTGGTGGATTACAAATAAATGCAAACAGTGTTTTCGATGCTCAACAGTTTACAGTAACAGTTGCTGCCAACACAACCATTACAATTGCAGGTACATTTAGAACTGCTAATACAAACGGATTTAGCGGAGCAAATAATACAGCCATTAGAACCAATCCGAACACTGTATTTACATTAACCAACGGTACTATAGAATACAATGCTGGAGTAGCACAAAGAGTAACAGCAAGAACAGATTATGCAAATCTTACCATCAGTAATACAGGCACCAAAACACTGCAAGGAGATGCAATCATAAATGGCTCTTTAAATTTGAATGGTGGTGTTTTTGATATTAGTGATAGAAGCTTGGTTTTTCAAAATGGAAATACACCAATCGTAAGAACAAACGGAACACTAACTACGAATGGTGAAACAAGCCTAATTTTTGGAACATCAAGTTTTAAAGGTGGAAACGCTTTTGTACTTCCAAATCAATTGTTTACAAGTGCCACACCTACATTAAAAAGTTTTATTGTAAATAGAACCAATAGCTTAACCTTAAATAACCAATCTATACAATTAACCAAGCGATTTGAGTTGGCATCTGGAGAATTAATTTTACCATCGAATTACTTATTCACACTCAAGTCTACATCAATTACGAATACAGCCTTGGTTGCACCTGTTGGTGGCACTATTACTTATGGAAGTGGAGCAGCATTTGTTGTAGAAAGATTTTTTCCTCGAAATCAAAACAAGTATAATGGCAATGGTGTAAGGGCTTTTAGAGATATTACTTCAAGCGTTTTGCCTGATACAGATATATTTAATAGTTGGCAAGAAGCTGGTGTAAATAATAATGGTTTTGGTACTCAAATTACGGGAAAAGTAGGTGCACCAGGTGTAATAGATGCAGTATCAGGATTAGATTTAACGGTTAGCGGCAATGCTTCTTTATATGGCTACGATGTAAGTACAACTACGGGTGCATCTGCTTGGACAAATGGATTCGCTGCTACAAAGAATGCTTTTCTTTCACCTTTTAAAGGATATAGAATTACCATTCGTGGCAACAGAGAAAATGATTTAAGGGTAGATAAGCCATACATGAATGCAAATGTGGTGTTGAGAAATAGAGGAAAATTGGTTACTGGAACTGTAGTATACACAAAAGATAGTGTAAAAGCAAATGGCATTAAGTACACAAATATTCGATTGGCAAGCAATAACAATACTGCATTTACAATGATTGGAAATCCATACGCTTGTCCATTAGATTTTGAAAAAATTAAAAACAATCCTGCAAATGCAGGCATTCAATTTTCTTGCTGGATTTTTGATCCAAATATTGGAACTACAGGTGCTTATGTTACTTACAATGCTATGGCAAGTACCAACAGCAATAATAATTCTGCTGTAAATAGATATATTCAACCTGGACAAGCATTTTTTATTAGAAACAATGGTACTTTAAATCCTTATCTTGAAATTCGTGAAGAAGATAAAGCGGTGGATGATCCTAATAACTTAGTGGAGGTTTTTTCTGAAGAAAAAAATGCACCAGCTCAAAACATTAGAGTAAATCTATTAAAACCAATAAACAATGTTGCCACCAATATGGATGGTGCTGTACTATGTTTTAAAAGTTTTTTTAGTAAAGAAAGAGGAGGAGAAGATGCACTTAAATTTTCGAACTCAACAGAAAATATTGCATGGTTTAATGGTGGAAGTAATTTTAGTATAGATGGTAGACCTTTACCTACAGGTTTAGATAGTGTTACATTAAGAGTATGGACAGTTACTGCTAATTCAACTTACCAGCTGTCTTTAGATTGTAGTGCAATGTCATTTGTAAAAGGATTTCAAGTGTTGTTAAGAGATAGATTTACAAGAACAACTACGACTTTAAAAGTAGGAGAAATAAATCTTTACGCTTTTACAACAACTGCTGATACCAATAGCTTTAATAATCGGTTTACATTAATTTTTAGTACGCCAACTACTTTACCAGTTCAGTTTAAAAGCGTAAAAGCTTTTAATAATGGTAGTTCTAATCAAGTTTCGTGGCAAGTTGCTGAGCAAGATATGGCAAGCTATGATGTAGAATTTACAACAGTATTATCTACACCATTTACCAAGCTAACAAGTGTTGCATCTAATCAAAGTGGTAATTATGCTTATGAGCATAAACAAGTGTTGCCAATGGTATATTATTATCGAATAAAAGCATTGGAAAAGTCTGGTGAGATAAGCTATAGTTCGATTGTAAAAGTAGATAATCAAATAGGAAATTTAATCAATGGTTCAATAAACGTATATCCAAATCCTGTGGTAAATAAAACGGTTAATATTGAAATGTCAGGAGTAAAAGTTGGTAAATACAATGCTCAAATTTTTGATAGTAAAGGAAGCTTGGTGTTTGAAAAAAGAATAGAAAATGGCATTGCTAGTAATGTAAACATTTCACTGTTATTGCCAAGTAAAATTGCTGCAGGTAAATACGAGTTAAAAGTAGTAGGTAATGAACATGTATATTCGAAAGCAATTGTGGTAAATTAAAATGCTTAGATAGAGAGTTGTTCTTTCGAAAAATGATTCTCTATCGAAAACTTACCAACGATGTTAATGGATGACGTAAATTTTTATACCCCATCATATCTACTTTTACACTGCCAACTGTAATTGGGCTTTCAATACGAATGGGTATATGGTTTTCGTCGTCAGTTACCCAAACTGTCATTTTTTCTCCACCTTGAAACATCGTACCTTTTACCAATAGCGGTTTAAATTTTATGGCTCTAAACTTTCCGTATTTTGTTTTAATTGTTTCTTTTCCTAAATATTTAATGTATAGATTATACACTGCATTATCTAAAAACATCGAAAAAGGAATTTTATCATCTACTTTATATTTCGAAAAATCAATATTTCTAGCATAATAAATAGCACTTAGAACGTCTTGTGTACAATCAGGTATTTTATATACACCTTTAGTAGTAGTAGCTGTGTTATTTGCGTTGTTAAAATTTACATCTTCATTTATCTTATAGCCACCTTCATCTACTCGTCTGCTAAATTTTTGTGGTTGTAAGTTTGAAGTGTCGATAAAGCTCTCATAAACGTCTCTTACTTTAAAAATCCAATCGTAGCTAGGGTTGCTACTTCCTGTTCCTGTAACGTGATAAACAGGTTTATTACCTAAGTTTTCTAAATTAGTAGAAAAAGTTGCTGTACCTGCATTTACATAAATGCCAATGACAGAATAAAATACGTTGTAGCTTATAATTTCATTGTCTTGAAAGCTTTTGTTGGTAATGCCACAAAACTCTCCATTTGTTTCTGGTTTTGTCCAAGAAATTAATCCTAAAAGTGTACAGATTAGTAATCGCATAAATGTTTATTTACGTACTATTTTTAAGCCTAATATAAGCAAACTACCTGCTAATGCAGGAAAAATTAAGTTAATCATCCAAATACTTGTTGCTGTTGCAATAATGCCTAATGTATTTGTTGTTAGTAAACCAAATAAAGCAATACTTACTTTGCCTCGTATTCCCAATTCTGCTAAAGCAATACCAGGTATGATGGCTAAAATAAGTAGTTGCACAAATACCAAACAACTGATTTGCCACCATGGTAGCAACACATCAAAAAACTGAAACAGCAACACGTATTGCAACACGTATACAACGTATCTAACAAAAGAATAGAACAGAATTTTTGTTAATTGTTTGTTATGAAGGTCTTCTAGTTTTTCGATTACAAAACGATATTTAACTACAAACTTTATTTTTTCTACTACCTTGGTTATCCAAGATAAATTGTAATAGAATATGATTAATAAAATAGAAAAAACAATAAGAATACTGAGCAAACCTTTTAGCCAAAGGGTTGATATTTCTTGAAATATAGTTACACCATCAGACAAACTATTGTAAACATACATGAGGCCAACAACACCCATAATAAAGGTTACAATAATTTGTGCCAAACTTCCTACCACTGAAAGCGATAATCCTCGTAATCTGTTTCCTTCTTCTAAAAAAACAATTCTTCCAGCAAATTCGCCAATTCTATTGGGCGTTCCAAGTGCTAAAGCTTGTCCGCTAAAAATGGCTCTCAATGCTCTTTTATAACTTAATGATTGAATGCCCATCATTAAAAGTTGCCATTTTTTTGCTTCAAGCCCCCAATTCAAAACCATTAATGCACAAGCCAACATTAAACGCCATTTAGAGGCACTATTAAAATTATGTACTATTGTTTGCCATGAAGCGGCTAAATCTTTTTGTTCTGTAATGGCTATATAAATACTGTAAGAAAGCCATAAAAACAGTAATGGAGCTACAAGATAGTTGAGTAATATTTTAAGTTTTTTGTTCAAATAATCGTTTATGTAAAACTGTAATAACGAGAAAAATGGTTTAAAAATCGAATTCTCTTCGTTGTAGATTTAGTCTAAAACCAAAAGAATAAATTTTAGTATTAAAATCTGCTGCTCCTTGTTTTTTGTAGTTTCTAATGGTTGCATTTGCATCTAAAAACAAGTTTGGAACCAATTCGTAACTAGCTGTAAAAGATGCTAGTAACCCATTTGCAGGAATGCCACTTCCAATAAAAAATCCTTCATTTCTTGGTCTGTCTGTATACAGTCTAAACGGACTAGCACCAAAGTTTCTTCCTGCAGAATCTAAACCTTGTTTGTAGGTAATAACTTTAGCCACCAATTGTAATTTTGGAATGGGTTGATAACGAACTAAAGCAATAAACTCTCTTAAATTGGCTCCTAAAGGATGAGCCAATGGTTGATTATAATGCGTAAAAGTACCTGTAGTATCCCAATGAGAATAAACAAACGGACGAATAATGTTTAATTCTGCTTGTACATCTAAGTTTTTAATGCCAAATACATCAATGCTTTTTCCTCCAATTTGTACTGCTTGTTTATTTACGTGACTGCCAGAACTATAGTTGGTAATAGCACTTAAAACAAATTCATTCAACACAAATTGACCATATAGTTGTGTGTTTTTGAAAATATTGGCTTTTGCGTTTAAGCCAATGGTAACTTTATCTGGACTACCATTCTGAATTTCTGCTGCTCTGTAAAAAATAATCGGATTTAAATAGGTAAGCTCAAAGCCGCTGCTTCTACCAAACATAACATTTTCGTACAAGCCAATATTCAACCACTTTGTTGCTTGAATGTCTAATTGATGAAAAGCCATAAACTTTTGAGGACGTAAATAGTCGGTTGTTCTCTTGTAGGTTCTCACCATTTGTGCATATAAAATGTGGTAATTAAATTTCCACATTCTAGCGTTGATTTTAAAAAATAAAAAATTATTGCTAAAGTCGCTAAGTATTAAACTTCTAAAACCGTTTCCAATAAACACTTTATCGTAAGCAAATTGCATGTCAATGCCTTTTCCTGCCTTAAACATAATACCACCTCTTGCATTAAAAATATCGTAGCCATCACCTTTGAAATTGTCTTTATAATATCCTTCACCTGGTACAGCTGAAAATTTATCTTCAAATTGTTGTACATATAAAGGGTCTCTTTCTTGGTTCTCGTTTAAATACGAATAATAGCCTAAGTTTTTTGTGAGCGTACCTCTTATATAAATACCTCTTGCATTGTTAAATAATCTGTTAGCTAATTGATTGTCTTTGCCTGTAGAAATGTTTAAATAAGCAGTTGCATACAACGAAAAATCACCTCTTTTTACACCAACATAAGGTGGATTGGTAAGTACTTTTTTTGAAAAAATATCTTTTAATTTTAATGTGGTGTCTTTTCCTGCAAAAGCTTTGGTGTATTCGAAGTTGTCTTTTAAAATTAAATCTATATTGTATTTGTCGGCTTTTGAAAGGCTTATTTTACCTTGAGCGGCCAATTCGTTTATATGTTCTAAACGCTCTGTTACAACTTTTCTACTGTAAGGTTTTATAGCAGAAAAGTTAAGTATAGAATCTCGTTGAAGTTTAATTTCTAAACGGTCTAAAACAGCATATTGTCTAGATCCTAACATTACGTAGTCCGATTGTGAATATGTTACAACAAATAGAAGTAAAAAAGCAAAGCAAATAGAGAATGACTTTATTTTCATAAAAAATTAATTCAGTTGTTGTATTTATGCTTTTGAATGAAACATAAATGCTTAATTTGTTAAATATAGAATCAAAAATACATGAACATGAACACATACCTCATTAAAAATACTTGTATTGTTTCAGATGGAACAAAAACTTATGGTGATGTATTGATTAAAAATAAACGAATCGAAAAAATTGCCCCGTTTATTCAAACACAAGAAAGTGTAATTGAAATAGATGGAACTAATCAGTTTTTATTACCAGGTTGTATAGACGATCAGGTACATTTTAGAGAACCTGGATTAACCCATAAAGCCAATATTTATACCGAAGCCAAAGCAGCTGTTGCAGGTGGTGTTACTAGTTTTATGGAAATGCCAAACACCAATCCACCAGCATTTACACAAGAATTGTTAGAAAATAAATATGCAATTGCTAAAGAAACAGCTTTGGCAAATTATTCTTTTTTTATGGGTACAGGCAACGATAACTCAGAAGAAGTTTTACGTACCAATGAAAAGAAAAATAAGGTTTGTGGCATTAAAATTTTCATGGGTAGCTCTACAGGAAATTTATTGGTAGATAATCCATTGGTTTTAGATAAAATATTTGCTAATAGTGAATTGCTAATTGCTACGCATTGTGAAGAAGAAAGTATAATTAAGGCCAATTTAGAAGCCATTAAACAAACTAAAACTACTTTAACTGCTGCTGATCATCCTATTATTAGAAACGAAGAGGCTTGTTTCGAATCTTCATTTAAAGCTATTCAGTTTGCAAAAAAATACAATACTCGTTTACATATTTTACATATTACAACAGCAAAAGAATTACAGTTGTTTGGAAATATGCTTCCTTTAAAAGATAAACGAATTACATCAGAAGTATGTGTACATCATTTACATTTTACAAGCGATGATTATGCACAATTAGGCAACCAAATCAAATGTAATCCAGCCATTAAAGCTCCAAATAATAAAGCTGCTCTTTGGGAGGCTTTATTAGACGATCGATTAGATGTAATTGCTACAGACCATGCACCTCATACTTGGGAAGAAAAAAATGAGCCTTACGAAAAAGCACATGCTGGCTTGCCTTTGGTACAGCATAGTTTACAACTGATGTTAAGTTATGTGCAAGAAGGAAAAATTAGTATTGAAAAAGTAGTTGAAAAAATGAGTCATAACTTAGCTACTTGCTTTCAAATTGCCGAACGTGGATTTATACGAGAAGGTTATTTTGCAGACTTAGTGTTGGTAAACATGCAACAACCTTATACCATTACAAAGCAAAATATTTTACACAAATGTGGTTGGAGTCCTCTAGAAAATACAACTTTCCCTGCTTCAATTACGCATACTTTTGTAAATGGGCATCTCGTTTATGGAAATGGCAACTTTGATGAATCTATTAAAGGAGAAAGATTATTGTTTGATAGAGATTAATCGCCAAGAAGTTACTGCTTATGCAAGTTGATAAAACAACGTTACAAGATTTATCTATTTTTCATTCAGAAGAAGAACAGTCTGTTTTTCATTTGCTCAACTTTACCCAAACCAATGGAGGAAGAGAGTATTTGCGTTATTTACTAGCAACACCATTGCAAAGCATAGATGCCATTCAAGATACGCAAAAAACCATTCAACATCTTCAACATTTAGCCCATCAATTACCACAAACCATTACCAATGGTACAATAATGGTAATTGATAAATTCTACGAAACCGCTGTTGATAGTTATCCAACAAATCCCAATATTATAAACAGTTTTTTTTATAGAATTTTTAGTGCTCCAGATTATTCAATTACAAAATATTCGGTAGAGCATTTTATTAGTTTTATAAAGGATATGGATGTTTTAGCAAGGGTTTTGCAACAAGCAAATGACAGTAAATTATTGCAAACTTGGGCTGAAAAAATTGAGTATTTATTGAGAAAAAATGCAGTTAAAAGGTTTATTGATTTTGAAAAAAATAAAACACTTTCTCAGCAGGAATCTTTAGAAATCGGTTCTTTTTTACGTACAGATTTTAAACGAGAAATCTTTGAACTGTTAGATATTTATTGCAAGTTAGATGCTTATTTAAGTTTGGCAACTGCTTGTGGTAAATACCAATTTACATTTCCTACTATTGAGTTATCAAGTCAACCTTATATTGTTGCAGAAGGTGTTTATCATTTGTTGTTAACAACGCCTGTTAGCTACGATGTTACTTTAAATGAGCATACTAATTTTTTATTTTTAACAGGTGCAAATATGGCTGGAAAAAGCACCTTTATAAAATCTATCGGTATTGCTTTGTATTTGGCTCATTTAGGAATGGGCGTTCCTGCTACTAAAATGCAAATAAGTTTGTTCGATGGGTTGCTTAGCAATATTCAGGTTGCAGATAATATTGTAAAAGGCGAAAGCTATTTTTTTAATGAAGTGCAAAGAATAAAGGGTACAATTGAAAAAATAAGCGATGGGAAAAATTGGTTGATTTTGATAGACGAATTATTTAAAGGAACCAATGTGCAAGATGCTATGAAGTGCAGCATTACCGTAATTGAAGGATTGAGAAAATTAAACAATGCATTGTTTGTTTTATCTACCCATTTGTACGAAATAGGAGAAGGGCTAAGCAAGCATTCGAACATTGATTTCAGATATTTTGAAACGCAAGTTGCCAACGATCAATTGCTTTTTAGCTACCAACTTAAAAAGGGAATTAGTAACGACAGATTGGGCTATTTAATTTTGAAAAGAGAAGGCGTTGTACAAATGCTTGAAAAATTATAACCCTTAATCTTCTGTTGAGTATTAAGGGTTTTTGAATATTAAAAATTGCTTTCTTCTAAACGCTCATCAACACTATTTGCCAAGAAACGAGCACTCATTTTTTTCATTGGATTTTTTCTAGCATCTGCATAGCCATTTCGGTGTCTAAAAATATCTATAGCTGTAAAAATAGAGACTAAAAAAGAACTAGCATCAGCTTTGTCTTTTCCTGCAATATCAAAAGCCGTTCCATGGTCAGGGCTTGTTCTTACAGCGTTTAAGCCTGCTGTGTAATTTACACCTTCTCCAAAAGCTAACGATTTAAAAGGAATTAAACCTTGGTCGTGATACATTGCTAAAACGGCGTCAAATTTTTCATGTTGTGCTCTTGCAAAAAATGCATCAGCACTATACGCTCCAAATGCCAAAATATTTGCGTTTTTTGCTTCTTGAATGGCTGGTTTAATAATCGTTTCTTCTTCTTTTCCTATTAGTCCTTCATCACCAGCATGTGGATTCAATCCCAATACAGCAATTTTAGGTTTATCTATGCCAAAATCTTTCTGCAAACTTTGGTGCATAATTTTCAACTTGGTTACAATGTTTTCTTTAGTAATATGTTTAGCTGCTTCAGATATAGGAACATGTTCTGTTACTAAACCCACTTTCATGTTGTCTGCTACCATGAGCATCAATACATCTTTTGCTTCAAAAATAGCTTTTAAATAAGGTGTATGTCCGCTATAATTAAATGCTTCTGATTGAATATTTTTTTTATGAATCGGTGCAGTTACCAATGCATCAATTTTGCCATCTTTTAAACAACTTACAGCTTCTTGCAGAGAAAGTAAAGCATATTTACCACCAATTTCATTCAACTGACCAGGGGTAATAGCTACTTCCTCTTCCCAGCAATTCAATACGTTTACCTGTTTGTTGTGTAATTTGCTAAGGTCTTTAACGGCATTATAGCTAAAATTAATTTCAGGCATACTTTTTCTGTAAAAGTTTATACACTTATTGCTTCCAAAAACTACAGGAATGCACACCTCTAAAACCCTATTATCGCTTAAGGCTTTAATAATTAATTCTATACCAATTCCGTTAATATCTCCACAAGAAAAACCTACAATTGGCTTACGCAATTCGTTGCTCATACTATACAAAAGTTAAAGCGTAAATGTACGGATAAATGATAAGCCGAAAAAAGGTTCACCTTACTGCTGTATTTTACCAACCTTTCTAATTGCTTATTTGATAGGTTAATGCATACTTATTTCAACTACTTTTGCCCCAATGCAATACACGCTAAAAAAATCGCTAGGACAACACTTTTTAACTGATACACGTATTTGTGAGCAAATTGTTTCGACTTTGCAACAACATGCATTTACACAGCTAGTAGAAGTTGGACCAGGTGCTGGTGCACTTACAAAATTTTTATTGCCATTACCTGTTGCTTTTAAAGCAGTGGAATTAGACGATGAAAAGGTAGTATATCTCAACAAAACCTTTCCAGCTATTCGTGGGAAAATTATACATCAAGATTTTTTACAAGTTGATGCACCTTTTGAAGATACTTTTACTGTTGTTGGTAATTTTCCATACAATATTTCTACCCAAATATTATTTAAGATTTTAGACTGGAAAAATCAAGTTCCTGTTGTAATTGGCATGTTTCAAAAAGAAGTTGCCCAGCGAGTAGCTGCAAAATCTGGTAGTAAAGTATATGGTATTATTAGTATTTTAATACAGGCGTATTACGATGTAGAATATTTATTTGATGTTCCTCCAGAAAGTTTTAATCCACCACCAAAAGTAATGAGTGGCGTTATTCGATTAACACGTAAAACCGAAGTGTTATCAGTTAAAAGTGAAAAAGAGTTTATTCAATTGGTAAAAATGGCATTTAATCAACGAAGAAAAATGTTGCGAAATGCAGTAAAAGGTTTGTTCGATGCCAACGTTTTAGAAGATGAATTGTTTAATAAACGGGCTGAGCAATTGTCGATAGAAGATTTTGCCGCACTTAGTTTTAGAATGAATACAGGCGTAAAAAAATAGCGTTGTTTCATCAACGTTCGAGTTTATTAGAATTGATACATGAAGAAAGTTATTATCACAGCAAAAGCACATGCTTATTTATCAGAAACACTTGTTAAAAATGGGTATGCGGTAGAATATTTGCCAACCATTACTTACCAAGAATTGTCTGAAAAAATAGTAGATATAGAAGGATTAATTGTTACAACTAGACTTACCATTGATGCACCAATCATTGATAAGGCTAAGCACTTGAAATGGATTGGAAGATTAGGCAGTGGAATGGAATTAATAGACGTATCATATGCCCAATCAAAAGGAATACAATGTGTAAGTAGCCCTGAAGGAAATAGAAATGCAGTTGCAGAACATGCTTTAGGATTGTTATTAAACCTAACCAATAACATTACTAAAAGCTACGATGAAGTTAAAAAAAGATTGTGGTTGAGAGATGAAAATAGGGGAGAAGAATTGTTGGGAAAAACAATCGGTATTATTGGCTTTGGAAATACAGGATCTGCATTTGCAAAACTACTTTCTTCATTCAGTGTAAACATCATTGCTTATGATAAGTATAAAGAGAATTATGGTAATGAATATGTACAAGCTGTAGATTTAATAACCATTCAAAAGCAAGCAGATGTAATAAGTTTACACTTGCCGCTGACAGCAGAAACAAAATATTTTGCCAATATGCATTTTTTTAATGCATTAGAAAAACGGCCTTATTTTTTAAGTACTTGTAGAGGAAAAGTTACAAGCACTAATGATGTTGTAACAGCACTTAAAAACAACCAATTAAAAGCCGTTGGATTAGATGTTTTGGAAAATGAAAAACTGAATACTTATACCGATTCAGAAATAGAAAGTATAGATTGGCTAACGCAACAATCCAATGTAATTATAACCCCACATATTGCAGGTTATAGTCATGAGGCATTTTTTAAAATGAGTAAAGTAGTTTTAGATAAATTGGGTATTTGTTAATTTCTTTTAGTGGAAATTGCTGTTGAAGTATAACAACAGCATCCTATTGCAGAATAAAAATCATTTGTATTTTTATTAAATCACTATATTTGCAAATATGCAACGCCGCAGTAATTCTGTGGCGTTGTATTTTTTTGTAACACCATTAAACAATTAAGTGTATGAGTGAATATGTAACTAAGGAAACATTCGACAAAATGCGTGAAGAATTGCAACGGATGAAAAGTATTGATCGTCCTGCAGCATCAAAAGCAATAGCTGAGGCAAGAGAAAAAGGCGATTTGAAAGAAAATGCCGAATACGATGCAGCAAAGGAAGCACAAGGAATGTTAGAAGCAAAAATTAAACAATTAGAAGGTGTAATTGCTAACGCTAAAATTGTAGATCCTACAACAATAGATGTAAGTAAGGTAGCTATATTAACAAAAGCTACAATCACCAATTTGGCTACCAAAAAAACAGTAACGTATCAAATTGTTGGAGAAAAAGAAGCCGATTTAAAAGCTGGAAAAATTTCTGCATCATCACCTATTGGTAAAGGTTTGTTAGGCAAGGCAATTGGTGAAATTGCAGAAGTGCAAGCACCAACTGGATTGATTAAATTTAAGATTGTAGATATTTCTATTTAGTCTATTGCCATTTATTTAAAAGAAGCTGTCTCAAAAGGGGCAGCTTCTTTTATTTATCTAGTAAATTGGATAAATAAAAATGACTTTTGTGTAATAACTCTGATTGTTAAATTGTCTATATCTGTATGGCAAGAGACAATGTACTACAACCGATATTTAAAAGCTACTCACAACAGCAGACTTGTTTGCTACCACTGAGTTTGGAAGAGTTGATCCCAACCAATCAACGAGTAAGAGTGGTGAATGAGGTGCTGAATAAAATAGATATTCAAACACTACTACGTTAATATAAAACAGGTGGTAGTAGCAGTTATCATTCACTAGTATTATTAAAAGTGTTGGTGTATGGTTATACAAAGCAAAACACCTTTTGCTTCTGATAAACTATGTTACAATGAGCAGGGTGATTATTATGTTTGTCTTATGGGGCAACAAATGTACTATAAGCGTACACATATATAAACCACCACCACAGGCTTTAAACAAACCATCACCACCTATGAAGCAAAAAACTGTAGCCATTGTCCTTTAAGTGCTACTTGCAATAAAGCCAAAAGCAATAGACATATACAGGTCAATCACACCCTTAACCAGTACAAAGAACAGGCAAGACAAAACTTACAATCAGAACTGAGCGTTTATCATAGAAAAAAGCGATGCTATAATGTAGAGCTTGTATTTGCCAACTGAAAACACAACCACCAGTTCAAGCGTTTCATGCTGCATGGCAAAGAAAAAGTGACCACTGAAATAGGTTTATTGAGTTTAGCACAAAACCTACGCAAAAAGGCAAGCCAAAACCTTAAAATGGCTGCTTAACTAGTCTATTTTAATTGATGAAAACTTTAAACCACAGTTTAAATCACAACATTACAATGCTACCAATCGAAAAACTTCGAAAAACAAAAAACCGCCTCATTTATTTATGAGACGGCTTTTTTTGTATAGTCAAATTAAAATTCTGCTACTTTTTATTTACGCTTATCGGCTACTTTTTTCATTCCATAACCAATGCCAGCAGCTAC
>JBHYCS010000011.1:0-153046 GCA_051861445.1 Chitinophagaceae bacterium
TGAATCATCTAGAGCCATTTTATTCTAAAAGTTTAATTAGGTTCGTGAAACATAAGCTAAAGCAAAAGAGTTCTTTCCTTTATCAGGAAAACATACAAAAAAATAGTTGATAACGTGTTAATAAACTGTAATTACCTAAAAAAGCCTCTCTGAAAATTAGGTCTTTCTAGGTCATAAGGGGCAGACTATAAGTTTTGGTATTACAAATTGACCACCACTTGTTCTATGTCCTTACCATCAGCAAGGGTTAGTTTTTTCCTTATTCGGTAACGTAGCGTTCTAATGGCTTCATCACCTACCCCCAATAGACCTGCCATCTCTCTTGGTGCCATTTCTAGTTTGGTAAATGCTAAAAATCTTATTTCGGACTGGGTGAGGTCGGGATAATTTCGTTTACACGCTGCAAAGAAATCGGGGTATACCTGCTCAAACAATGTTTTAAACTTTACCCAATCATCATTTGTTAAAATAGTTTTGGTTTTTAATGCTTGAATAGTAAGCAGGTTTTGTTCTTCCTCGGCCTGAGTTTGTTTTTTAAGGGTTACTATTTCCTCGATATAGGTTTCAATAAGTTGATTTTTTTCTAGAATATGGTGCGTAAAGGTTAGTATCTCTTTCTTGGAATTGGCCAATTGTTTTTCCAGCAATTCTTTATTTTTTTCAGCTAACTTTTTGCGTAGGTTGGCACGTTTGATATAGTAGATAATAAAAACCACCGTTAGTAAAATAGCAATAAACGTAAAAAAGAGTGTAATTCTTTGCAGTTTATTTTCCTGAAGCAATATTTTGTTTTGTAACTCCTTGCTTTGGTAAGCAAATTCGCCTTCGGCCTTAATTTTTTTTGTGATATCAAAGTAATGATTCGATAGTGTTTGATATTTTTCTACAGAGTCTGAATAACGGATAGCAACTTCACTATTACCTATTTTTCTGTAGTATTCCTCCGCTACGGAGAAAAGTTTTACTTGATTGGCTACAAAGCTTGTAATGTTTACATCCTTTTGATTGGCCAGTTCCGATTCTATTAATAATGCAGGAATGACGGATAAATTCCCTTCTCGTAAATAGCATTGGGCTAAATTATTACATAAAGAGGCCACATTATCCCAAATGCCGCTACGCTTGCACCATGCAAGTGCTTGATTGTATTTTACTATAGCTGCTTTACAGTTATTTCGTAAATAATCTACGGTACCCAAATTTCCCAAAGCTATCCCCATCCATACCGTGTCTTTTGCCATAAAAGCCTGTTGGTAGGTTTTGGAAAGCCAAACCACTGCGGAATCGTACTGGGCGTTTCTTAAATAGCTCATCCCCACTAGGTTATTATTGGCTTTCTGAAACCAAACGCCATCCGGCGTATATTTTACATTTAGTTTGCTAGCGGTTTTGGCTAAAAAGGCTGCTTTTTCGTAGTCCTTAAAATCGTAATACCTATTGGCAATAATATGCAGCCACCAGCATTGCTCAAAATAGCGGCCTTCGGGGTCTTTTTCCAGAGCTTCTAAACACAGCAACTGGTTTTCAAATGCTTTATTAAACTCCTTCAATCCATTATACACCACCACCATTGAAATATAGTAATGGGCGGCCAAGTAGTAATTGGGTATGGCTTCGGCCCTTTTTACTAATTCTTTATGTATGTTGATGTTTTCCGAACAGTATTTTATGGAGTCTAGCACAGGCCGTTTATAGAGCCAATAGTATTGTACTAACCTGTCGGATTCATCTCCCGATTCATTAACGAACTGATTTAACGAATCAAGCGAAGCTTTCTTTTTAATTACGTTGCCAAAAATATGATACAGCTCATAGTACCTATCGGCACCTTTTAGTTTAGTAAAAGAGTCAATAGCGGGCAGCTGGCCATAACCTTGTTGCAGTAGTAGCACACCACTGGTAACTAACAATAAGGTAAGGATTGTTTTTGAACGCATACGAGTATAGAAAAATAGAAATTTTGATATACGAATATATTGTTTTTGGCTATATAGGGAATCTACAACAGAATAGAAGCTATGTAAACCATCATTTTAAAAATGTATAAGGCATTGATATTGAATTATTTAAAGTTTTTTAACCAATTGTAACGATTTTGAAACGCCAATTTTTTGCTTGACCTATAGGGTGAAATTAATTTCATAGCACAAAAGTATAACGAAGTAAAATTTCTAAACCAACTTGTTCATGAGCGTCTTTAACCCTAAAAGTTCCCGTCAAAAAACTGTGATTCATGGTAAAGCCATCCCAAGTCTTTTTCTTGGATTATTGCTAGTGCTAAGTTTTGTTCCTAGTTTTTCCCAAAACACCTTAAATAATGCCGGCCTAAGTTCCGCCACACCCGCTGCATCGGCCTATAGTTTAAGAAGATTGAGCAGTACTTACAGTGGCAGCGCCATTCAGGTGAGAAGAAGTAGCGATAACACCACACAGAACATTGGTTTTACTGGGAATGATTTGGATACTTCGTCGCTAAAAACCTTTGTGGGTTCTGGCGATGGGTTTATTACTATTTGGTACGATCAAAGTGGAAATGCACGGAATTTGACACAAACCACTGAAAATATGCAACCAGCAATAATAAACGGAGGAACGATATTTAGACGCAACTTTCGGCCCACTATGTATTACGACAATGCCAATGATGGTATGGTGTTTACGGGGGCCGCTTACTTAAGCAACAATCCTATTACAGTAAATGTGGTAGCAGGTAGCAATTCTAATACAGCAGCTTTTCGCCGCGGTGTCCAGGGTTCTGCTAATTGGCTTATCGGCCCCTATAATAATCAACATTCTTGGTTCGCTGGTACCGGATTTAACCACCAGGAAACCACGCCTTGGTCTACAACCAATATAGAGCGGCTAACCGTAATACAGGATGTTAGACCCTTTTCCTGGAGAAATGGAACAGAAATTGTAATTCCAAATATGGTAGCTACCAACAATTTAGGTACGCCGGGCCACATATACACCGGTACCGGAGGGAGCGGTAACGAGCCATTAGATGGGTTTATTAGTGAAGTTATTTGTTTTTCCAGCAATATTGGAAACACAGCCCGACTAACGCTTGATGAAAACCAGAACGTTTACTATTCGGCTCTCGAAAACGCACTTCACTTTGATGGCGTAGACGATTTTGTGAATTGCGGTACTTCCTCGCTATTAGATATTCGAAGCTCGATGACGGTTGAATTATGGATTCGGCCTACCACCAATATGGGTAATGGTAAGTGGGATAGATTAGTGCATAGAAACTTTGGTACAGGTTATTTTTTTGGTGGCAAAGCAGGTTCTACCAATGCTTTAGCAGTAGTTTTAAATAACAATATAAATTTAGTGGCTACGCCGGATAATACGGTTACCGTAAACGAATGGCAGCATGTGGCTTTTGTTTTTGACGATGTTGCCAATACAGTAAAAATTTACCGGAATGGGATAGAAGTGGCTAGTGCCAGCTATACAGGAACCATTGCAGGTGGTAATTTTAATTGTACCCTAAGCGAAAACAGTGCGGAAGCTTTTGGCGGTGCTATGGATGAGGTGCGTATTTGGAATGTAGCAAGAACGCAGGCTCAGTTGCAAGCTAATATGGGTGCACCCATCAATGCCGCCACCACTGGCTTAGTAGTTTATTATAACTTTAACCAAGGTAATCCAGGTGGTACCAATACTGGCCTTACTACTTTGGTGGATGCTACCAGCAGTGCTATTAACGGAACGCTAAGTGGCTTTGCTCTAACCGGTACTACTAGCAACTGGGGCACCAGCACTATATTTGGCACATTAAGTAACAATGCCGATTTAAGTAACCTAACCACCACAGCAGGAACCCTTACACCCAGTTTTGCTGCAGCTACCACTGCCTACACAGCATTCGTAGCGAATGCTACCACGAGTGTTACAGTAACTCCTAACCGTGCTGAAGCCAATGCTACCATACAAGTGCGGGTAAATGGAGGCATCTATTCATCCGTTACCAGTGGCAGTACGTCGGGTGATTTAGCCCTTAATGTAGGAAGTAATACCATTGATGTTACAGTTACCGCACAAGATGGCATCACCACAAAAACATATACTATCACGGTAACAAGAACACCCATCGTTCCCACCATTACTTCATTTTCGCCACTATCGGCTAAGCCAGGTGATGCTGTAACTATTCAAGGAAGCAATTTCGATGGTAGTGTAGCTACTACTGCCGTATACTTTGGCGGTGTGCAAGCCCTGGTTACAGGTGCAGGTACTTCCACCGTAATTGCTAGAGTACCGTATGGTGCTAGCCATGGCTCCATTACATTACTAAATACGAACACAAAACTAATGGCCCAAAGTGCGTTGAAATTTAACGCTACCTATAGCCCACCAAAGTCGAGTTTTAGCACTATCGACTTAACACCCCGTGTCGACATCAGTTCGGGTTCTTTAAGTTATCCATACGATGTGTCCATGGCGGATATTGATGGTGATGGGAAGTTAGACATGATAGTGGTGCTAAGAGGCAGTTCACGAATCTCAATTTTTAGAAATATTTCCAACACCGGAAGTTTAGCGGCTGCAAGTTTTGCTGATAAAGCAGATTTTTTTGTGGGTACCGTACCTTATGCGGTAGCAGTAGCCGATTTAGATGGCGATGGAAAACAAGATATTGCGGTGGCCAATGCATCGAGCAACAATGTTAGCATTTTACGCAATATATCATCCACTGGCAGTATATCGTTGGAAGCGGCCGTAAACTTTTCTGTAGGCAACGGTCCACAATCGATTGCCATTGGCGATATCGATGGTGATGGAAAACCCGAAATTGTAACCGCCAACCATAGTGCTCGGAACATTGCCATTCTACGAAATGTTGCTACCAGTGGTACTATTAATTCCAGCAGCTTTTTGGCAAGAGTAAACACCACTCTTGGTTCCAATAGCCGACCAACCTCGGTTACCCTAGCCGATATAGATATTGATGGAAAATTAGATATCGTAGTAGCCAATTCTATAGAAAGCAGGGTGGCTGTGTTTCGTAACTTGGCTTCTGTTGGTACTATCGATGGTACTAGTTTGGCTTCAAAGGTTGATCTTGCTACTGGGCAATCCCCTGCTTTTGTGGCCGCTGCCGATATAGACGGCGATGGAAAATTAGATATAATAACGGCCAATGGAGGCGGTAATTCCATCTCTGTGCATAGAAATGTTAGCAGCAGTGGTAGTATTGCAGCTAGCAGCTTTAGTACACACGTGGAAATTGCGGCTGGTACTTCGCCCAAAGCACTGGCATTAGTCGATATGGATGGCGATGGTAAAGTAGATGTAGCCCTTGTAAATAAAACAGCCAATACCGTATCTATTTTTCGAAATCAAGCTAACAGTGGGTCAATATCTACATCCAGCTTTGCTACCAGCTTTGAGATTGCTTGCGGTGCAGAACCATTTGCCATTGCGGTAGGCGATTTGGATAACGATGGTCGGCAGGATATAGCAGTGGCCAATAGCGATGAACATAATATTTCTATCTATAAAAATATTTCTAACGATGCTAATTTACGAAACCTACTTTCATCGGTAGGTAACATCCTACCCACCTTCTCAGCTGCTACTACCAGTTATACACTGCAAGTAGCCAATACTACGTCGTCTCTTGCAATTTTACCCGTTCGGGCCGATTCAGCTGCCACTATGCAAGTACGGATAAACGCAGGTTCGTATAGCGCCGTTACAAGCAGCGTGCCTACGCAGCCGTTATCTTTAAATGTAGGAAACAATACTGTGGAAATTTTGGTTACCGCGGAAAACGGAAGCACAAAAACATATACCGTTGCCGTAACAAGATTGGAGCCAGCACCCATCGTACAAGGCTTTACGCCTATGCACGCAAAACCGGGTGATGTAGTAACAATTACCGGATCAAATTTCAATACCACCGCCGCTAGCAACATTGTATTTTTTGGAGCTACAAGGGCTACGGTTACCGCTGCTACTGCTACCAGCGTTACTGCTATAGTGCCGGTGGGAGCCACCTATGCACCCATTACGGTGGTAAACAATAGCAACTCACTAATAGCACAAAGCGTACTTAGTTTTCAACCCATTTATAATGTAGCAAAAACGGATATTGGAACCGCCGATTTCGATAGTCGTTTGAACTTTTCAACTATTCAGCCATCGGCCCTTGCAGTGGGTGATTTAGATGGTGATGGCAAGTCAGATTTTGTGGTGGCCACCGATTTATCGTCGGGCGGTATTTCTATTCTAAGAAACCAAGCATCTACCGGTAATATTTTATTCGCTTTACCATTTTCATTGGCCACTGTTTCAGGCTTTGGTAACCCTAATTCCGTGGCCATTGCTGATTTAGATGGAGATGGAAAACTTGATATTGCGGTTACCCATCGAAGTTCAAATGTTATATCTATATTTCGCAATATATCTACAAGCGGTAGTTTATCATCTGCAAGCTTTGCTACGAGGGTAGATATTATTGCCACAGCACCGAGTGGGTCGATTACTCTGGGCGATATAGATGGCGATGGAAAAATAGATATGGTTGTGGTAAGCCGTTCCCCTTCGTTACTTTCAATTTACAGAAACCAACATACTAGCGGTAATTTTAGTACGGCTAGCTTTGCAGCGGCGGTAAACTTTACCATAGATAGTTACCCAGAATCTGTTGCCTTAGGCGATGTAGATGGCGATGGTAAACTTGATGTAGCCTTAAATATTGGCGGTTTACAAAATGTAGCTGTTTTTAAAAATAATAGTATACCAGGGACCATTACTACCAGTAGTTTGGCTAGTAGTGTAAGTTTTGCGGTAAACCGAAACCCGAGGTTTGTACGTTTTGCCGATTTAGACGGGGATCAGAAATTAGATCTGATTGTGGCCAATTATGAATCTGGAAATATTTCAGTACTACGTAATACTGCTACCGTCGGTACTATTAACAGTAGTAGTTTTGCCGCCGGAATTAATTATTCAGCAGGAAGCTTAGAACCGAGGTTGCTTAGCTTTGGCGATGTAGATGGCGATGGCAAAACTGATATGGTTATAGCCAGAAATGACGACACACAAATTAGGGTTGTACGAAATATAATGTCTTCAGCCGGGTTAGATACGCAAACTTTTGAAACAGGTATTGAATTAAGTGCTGGCGCTGTACCTAGCGCCACTATGTTGGCAGACTTAGATGGCGACGCAAAGCCCGAACTAATTTTTGCTAGTAGAATAGGCTCAAATATTGGAGTTTTTAGAAATACAGATATTCCCACGTGGAATGGCACAGACTGGCAGCCTGCCGATCCATCAAGTACCACCGATGCCGTAATTGCAAGCAATAATGCTCCGGCCAGCTTTAGTAGTAGAGGACTTATTATTGATACTGGATTTGCCTTAAACACTACAGGTATTACCGCTACCATACATGGCGATATAGTAAATAATGGTAACGGTATTGCAAGCACAGGTAATATTATTGTTGAAGCTAATAGTAGTATAAGAGGCAATATGATAAATTTCAATGGAACGTTAACCGTAAATACTGGAGCGGTATTTACCACCAACAATTTATTAACGCTAACTAGTAATGCCACAAATACAGCAATGGTTGCTAATAGTGCAGGAACCATTAGCGGCATTGTAACAGTACAACGATATATTCCTAATGGCAGAAGAGCCTTTAGGTTTTTAGCCCATCCATTTAGTTCAAATATACCTATCAGTAGCTTAACAGATAACATTGATATTACTGGAACCGGTGGTGGTACATTTACATCAACAACAACCAATAGTCCTTCTGCATTTAGTTATATTAATACTTCGGCTAATTCAAGTATCAACCCCGATCCAGGGTGGACGGCACTCACAGCGGCATCAACACTTAATGCAAAAACAGGATATAGAATTTTAGTTCGTGGTAGCAAAGGACAATCAGGAAGCTTAACTGGTGGCATCTACACTCCTGATGCAGTAACCCTAGACTGGACGGGAACACTAAACCAAGGCAATCAAATATATACGTTATCAAGAGTAGGTGCTAATTCAGAATATAATTTAATCGGCAATCCTTATGCTTGTCCGGTTGATTTAAATTTAGTTACAAGAGGCAGTAATATTAATGCCAACTTTAGTGTTTGGGATGCTAATGTATCTACTAGAGGTGCTTATATAACACAATCATTTGGCAGCAGTTATATTTTACCAAGTGGAGCAGCATTTTTTACACAAACATCAAATGGTAGTACCAATAATACCATCACATTTAGTGAAAGCAGCAAATCAACAGGCTCTCCTAATACTTTATTCAGCACATCTGCTACGGATGACAGATTAGTATTAGTAGTAAATGATAGCATAGGCAATTATGTTGATAAATTGGAATTCTATTTTAATAAAAATGAGTACACCCAAGATTATGATACTAAATGGGATGCACAAAAATTATTAAATCCTGTTACCAATTTTTATAGTATAAGTAAAGATGGAAAATATTTAGCAATAGATAGAAGAGATATTGATTATGCTACGACTATTCCTTTAGTATTCACCAATACCGAAGTAGGAAGTTTTTTAATATTAACACCACAAACAACTACTAATACAAACTGGTACTTGAAAGATAATTATAAAAAAACAGAAACCTTATTAGAAACAAATAAGGTAATAAAAATAAGTATTACAAACGATGTCAACAGTCAGGGTAGTAACAGATTTGAGCTAGTAGCAAAAGCAAATACAGTAGTAGCACCTGATATAAGTATTGATATAAAAGAAGCCTTAACAGTACATCCTATCATTACCAAAGATGGAAACATTAGAGTAAGCTTTAAGGCAAGTAAAAAAATGCCAACCAGTATAAGAGTAGTTGATATAAATGGAAGAATTCTAAAAACTATTAATATGGGCTATCAAAGACACTTACAAGAACAATTACAAATTGGTAGTATTAACGGAACTGTAATTATACAACTACAACATGGAAAGGATAGGTTTAGTAAAAAGGTGGTGAGCGTGAATTAGCCGATAAAAAACGTCATTGTAGAAAACGTTTACGAGCGTGAGAAGCTGTTGAATGTGAAAAATGAGTGGTCAGTAGCTAGTAAATTTATGAACGATGAACCATAAGCTAAAAACAAATATATAATGGATAATATGTAATACCCTTATGAACAATACACAATTAATAATCAAAAAAAGGCATTATGCACAGTAAAATAATAATAATAATGTTGGGGATATTTTCATTCACATTTCCTTTAATAATACAAGCTCAACCAAATTTCAATGATGACACTAATGATGTACCTATTGATGGTGGCTTATCACTGCTCGTTGCCGCTGGTGTGGGTTATGGGGCTAAGAAGTTAAAAGAGAAAAAAGCAAATAGTGAAAAGGGATAAAAAAAGTTATCTTAAAAGCAAAAAGAATACTTTGAAAATCACTTAAATAAAATCTTTCCTACCACTTTATTCAACAATAAAGAAATGGATTAAAACATCTTTATTAGTTTGCTTCACAAAAAATCGAACTTATACTACAATGTTTATTTTTTTGTTTAAAAAGCCATCAATAGTTTTACAAAATAATGTAGTTACATAAAACTATAATTAAAATTCAAATCTACCTATATGAGTAAAACTAAATTTACAAAACTGTGTGTTTACATATGTGCATGCTTCATTTTGAGTAGTAAACTGCAGGCACAGATAGTAGTTACTGCAACTTCAGGCACAACGATTGCAACTACTTACACATCATTAAATGCAGCAATTTCAGCCGTAAACAGTGGTACTCACAAAGGGGCTATTGTAATGAAAGTACATGTTAGCATATCAGAATCTTCAAATAGTTCATTAAGTGCTTCTGGTACAGGATCGGCTAGCTATACATCCATAAAAATTATTCCTGCAGACACCGCTACCGCTGTTAAAACTATCAGTTTCGGCACTGGTGGCACAACATTCTTTACTTTAAATGGTGCAAACAATGTTATTATTGATGGAAGACCAAATGAAACAGGAAATAAAAAATTACTCATGTTCTCCCATTTAGGAACTACCGCAAGTTCTCATACATTTAATTTAACTGGTGGTGCATCGAATAATACCATTAAGTATTGTACATTTACTTCTGCTTCAAGTGGAACTATTGCTTGTTCAGTTATACGATTAACTACTGGCACTAACTCTAATAATACTATTTCAAATTGTACTATTGATGGCGGTAATCTTGGAGTTGAAATTAATGGAACAAATGGAACGCCATGTAACAATAATTCAATAATAGGTTGCCTTATTACAAATCAAAAGGCATCTAGCGTAAGATTAGCAGCTGCTGTTGGTAAAACGCTTATTGATTCATGCGATTTTACTCATTCAATTGCAACAAGTACAAGCGGTTATCAAGTATTTAATGTTTCACAAATAGAACCTTCATCTACGGTTACTTTAACTAGAAATAGAGCATATAATATTTTAACAAGTGCTGCAAATTTCATTCATGGAATATTCGTAAACCCAAGTGTTGCAAGTGGCACCTTAATTGCTAGAAATAACTCGTTTGTGCTTGGCAGTTCAGATAATCCAAATACTTTATCTCAAGTTATAAGAGGTGTTTTGTTCACAGGATCCTTGGCTACAACTTTAGTGTTAGAACACAACACTATACGAGTGGGGGGTACACATGTTGTAGCAAACGGCAATCCCACAAGTGTAGTAGTATTAAAATCAAATACTAGTACATCTTCTTCATTTACACTTAAAAATAATTTATTAATAAATACTAGAACAGGTACAAACAATAACCATACAGGAATTCATCTATCGTCTCCAACAACTGGTACAGTTATCGTAGATAATAATACATATTATGGGACTTCAAACTATTATACTTCTACTCCTTATACTAGTATGGATGATTACAAAGCCGCTGCTAGTGCAAATGGACACGACCAGAATTCAAGTTTTGGATTAATTGATTTTGTAAACAATACTAGTTCTGAAATAAATTTATTTGGAAGTAATTTATCTGAAGAGAAATTAGCTGGTGAACCTATTGGCATTACAACAGATATTTTAGGTTTACCTAGAAGTAGTAGTGCACCAAGACGTGGTGCTTTTGAAACACCAATAGGAACAATTTTAAACAATAATACTATTGGCAATGATCAAACTATTTGCGTGGGTAGTTCTCCGTCAACTTTAAATGGCAGTACACCAAGTGGTGGCTATGGTGTTTATGGTTATCAATGGCTAAGTACAATCGACTTAAGTGTGCCTTTTTCAGCAATTAGCGGTGCTAATAATGCTAATTATGCCCCAAGTTCAATCAGTACAAAAACATACTTCAAAAGAGTAGTAAACTCAGGATATACCGACACAAGTAGTATGGTTACGATTACTCCCATGAGTATTTGGACTGGGGCTGTTAATAACAATTATGATAATTCAAGTAATTGGTGTTCGTCAATCATACCAAACAGTACATCTGATATACTTGTTCAAACAGGTGCTAGCAATTTACCTATCATTGTAAATGGTACTCAACAAATTAGAGATCTATCACTTCAATCCTCTACTTCACTTAGAGTTGTTGGTTCATTACAAATCAATGGCAATACTACCAACAATGGCAATATAGTAGTTGCACCAACAGGTAATTTTGTAAGTGCTGCTGCTGTAAGCAATGTTACCCTTCAAAAAAGCATCATCGGTCAGCGTGGATGGAGAATGTTTGCTTATCCATTTACCACTACTCAAACTTTTAGTAGCCTTGCTTCTACCAATGGCATTGCAATTAGTACAACACCAAGTGGTGCAAGTGGCTTAACTGATGTTCGTAGTTTTACCAATGGTACTACCAATGGTTGGAACAATGTTACCGCATCTTCAACCACTGCTAATACACCTTTTGCTTTGTTTATCAGAGGTTTAAGCAGTGAGGTTACAGGATTAAACTATACGGCTGGTCCTTCTGCATTTACCTTTAGTGTAAATGGTACGCTCAATGCTAGTCCATTTACAGTAACACCATCAGCTAGTAATTTCACTTTGGTAGGTAATCCTTTTGCAGCTCCTGTAAATAGCAGTGCATTAACCAATGGTGCTGGTAAAAGCTATTATGTGTATCAAATTAGTCAAGGTGGTAATGTTAATGCTCAACGTACCAAAGCAGGTGCTTGGAGTACGGTATTAAGTTCTTCTGCTACTACTCCTATTCCTACTTTAGGTGTAATTGCTTATCAAGCAGGTAGTGCTTCTAGCTATACTGTTTCTACGAGTGATATTAATACTACCAATGCTGCTACTACTGGTTTATTTAGTACAGAAAAAGCCATTGAGCACCTAGAATTACGTGTATTGCAAAATGGAATGCAGTTAGATAATCTATTTGTTCGTCAAGATGCTGCTGCTACAGCTGCAGGAACGGATGGTAAAGATTTACAAAAGTTGGCCAATGAGGGTTTGAATTTCTATACTCTAACTACTGCTGATAATCATCGCTTAGCAGTAGATGCTAGAAACGTAGTTGGAGCGACTACTATTCCTTTGGGTGTTGTAGGTGCTGTAGGTAACTATCAATTACAAGTAGCGAATTTGAATATTAATCAAGTAGAAGTATGGTTGAAAGATGCATTTACAGGTACAACCACTACATTAAAGGCAAATAGCAACTACGAGTTTGACATTACAACAGATGCTGCTAGTAAGGGTGAAAATAGATTTGAATTGGTATTGAATAAAGTAGCTAGTAAAATAGCTGGTATAGATGTTACCAATGCTGGAAAAATGACTGCCAAATTATTAAATGGGAACATCAACAGAAACAATATAGCTCAATTAGAGATTGCTGGTGCTGCTGGTAAAGTAGAGATTCGTGTTACCGATATGGCAGGTAGATTGTTGCATACACAAGCTGGACAAAATGGTAGAAACACCATTCAATTGGGAAGAAAGGCTGGTGTGCAATTGATTACCATTTCTGATGGTACAACCACTATCAACCAAAAAATGGTAAAGCAATAGTCACTGAATAAACCCATTTTATCTAACAACAATCAATTCAAAATAAGATGAAACAAATTATAAAATCAGCATTTATTTTCTCAGCCATATTATTCGTAGCCATTACTTCTATTCAAGCACAAATTGATGATGCAGGTGGTGATGTAGATTTACCCATTGATGGTGGTTTATCACTGCTAGTTGCTGCTGGTGTGGGTTATGGAGCTAAGAAGTTGAAGGAGAACAGGAAAAAGTAATGCTAGAATAATAATAGCTTTTAAAAATATAGGCTGCTCCAAAAGGGCAGCTTTTTTATTTTGAGAGTTACTTATTGAGTGATATGTAGCCACTTTATTCTAAAAGTTTAATTAAAAATTCGTGAGACAAAAATCAGGGCAAAGCAGTTCCTTCCTTCGTCAGAAAAACAGAACTTGTAAATGTCTTGCTGAGGAACGAAGCAACTCACTAAATTTACAAAAGCAGTTCCTTAATAAGGAGAACATACAAATAAAAAAAGCAGCCTTTCATAAAACCTTGTTTGTAGGCTTTGCCATAGTAACAACGACAGGGTAATTCTAAAAACACAATCTAATAATGTTGAAATAAGTAATGCCACCCTATTAAAGGGCTGCAAATTGTAAAACGAGGTTGCTTTAAAAAAGAAGTATCAAAGCATTCAATTAACGAAATGAATATTCAGCAATTAGGTTATATGAAAAATTGATACCGAATCGGATGTTGAGTCAGTATCAATTTTCGAAATGTTGGTTAAAAGCAATATTTTTTAGTAGCTCTTATCAATTAATCTGATACCTAAAAAAGATACCATAGTTTTCAAAAGTGCCGAGATCCATTCCAAACTGTGCTAAATCTGAACCTATGCCGAACTGAATTTTTTGCTTGTAATTGAATCCTACCCGTAGCATTTGTGTACTACCGTTGTGCTTTGTAAAAAAATTAAGTACTTCTCGCTTTTGTTCCGGATGTTCTTTTTGTAAACCCAAATTGGTACCTAAAATAAACTGAGAAAATAGTCCCCACTTCAGGGTAAATTGTGGTAAATAATTGATTAAAGCAAATAGGTCGAGTGCTTTAGGTTTGGCTAATTGTATGGTTGGAAAGGCATTGATGATAAAATCACCTTTCTTATTGAAATAAGTTAGCGATAAGCCAATGGTTGGGTTAAATCTTGCACCATCAAACGCCCCACCGGCTGCAATGCCTATCCAGTTATTTAACATATAGGTCAATTGTCCATCAATTGAAATACTATTTAAAGTACTGTCTTTGTAATTGATTGCAAAAATACTCTGCGAAAAAATATTCCACCTGCCAATGCTATCTAAATCTTTTTGAACATAGGCAAAATATTGCGTTTGTTTGTTACCCACCATTACTTCAAACGGTATTTGGGCATAAGTGAACTGTGCAGCCATTAAGCAAATAGCTACAAACAATCTTGTTTTCATTGTATTAAACTTTAATTTTGAATAGAAATTTGAGTGGATTGTGCAACAGACTGACAAGTCAAAATATAACCTGCTTTTATATCGGTATCCGAAAGCACTTGATTGTTTTGCATGGTAACCTTACCTTCCGTACACTTCATTTTGCAAGTGCCACACAAGCCACTTTGGCAAGAAAAAGATAAAGGAACATTTTGAGCTAAACCACTTTGAAGAATGGTTTTGCCTTCTTGCGTTTCAAAATGGTAGTTTTTGCCAAATACTTTTGCAGCAACCTTTGCTTTTTGAGAATGATTTGTTTGATTTTGTGTAGCAATTAAAAATAGCTCTCGATGAATTTTTTCTTTTGGTATACCCAAATAAGTTAAGTCTTCAATCAATTTATTGGTCATCATTTCGGGGCCACAGAGGTAAAAATCTAGTTTGTTTTTGCCATATTGGTTAACCATTTCTTCGAGTGAAATTCTTGTGATAAAACCCTTGATTGCATTTTTCGGATTTTCTTCTTCGCTTAAAAAATGTTTGATTTCCAACTGAGCAGGAAATTGGCTTACCCAATTTTCAAATTTTTCTTTAAAAATGATACTCTCAAAATTTCTATTGGCATACAGCAAACTGATTTTGCTTTTGGGTTCAAACTTCAAAACCGTACCTATCATGCTATAAATAGGTGTAATGCCACTGCCACCCGCAATCATTACATAATGCTTTTGATGAGCAGGTTCAGGATTAAGGTAAAACTGACCTGAGGGTGCCGTAACTTCTATGGTATCCCCTGCTTTCAAGTGTTCTGCTAAATAATTAGTTACTACGCCACCTTTAATTCTTTTGATAGTTAAAGTCAAAAAATTATCGGTGTTGGGTATTGACGATATAGAGAATGTACGATAAAGTATTTCGCCGTTTACATTCACTTTGATAGTGAGGTGCTGACCAGCAGAAAAATCTTTGAATATATGCGGCAAGTTTTCAAACCGAATAGTAAAAGCATCGTTTGCTTCTTGTGTAATGGATGCAACGGTAAGCGAATACAAGCCATCAGCTGACTTTTTGACATTTTTCCGTTCAAATATTTGTTCGTGGCGGGTTTCGTAATCTTTAAATTCTGTTCCCATCCATTTATCCCACCAAGTAAAATACAGCGAATAATTACCATTAAACAATTGGTGGTGCATATTGTGGTGAGTAGAGGCTGTTTTAAATTGGAGTATTGGAAGCTTTACCCAACCCTTAGGATATATTTCATAGCCTAAATGACCTAATACATTATTTAGCATGGAGAAGATTTGCCAAGCCAACATCACTCCAAAATTAAGTGGGAGTAAAAATGGTAATACCACATGCATCAATTGTTCTATTACCGCTTCTGATGGGTGAAAAGCAAAGGCTGTTAAGGGTGATGGATCGGTACTTTCGTGATGTACCTTATGGAAAAATTTATAAAAACGTGGTAAGTGCATCGATCTATGGCTCCAATAGAAAAACATATCATCTATAAAGAGTACAATAAAAAAGCTAGCAACTAACCACCAATAGCCATATTTTTCAACATCAAAATACATAAGTGTATAGCCTTTACTTTCTAAATAAAGAAGGCAAACATCCATAATAGCAAACACTAAAAATGTACTTGCCGAAAATCCAAGGTCGTGTTTAAAATGATGTAGATTAGCACATTCAGTTTGCTGAATACGTATTTTTTTAAAGTACTTTTTGCCTACAACCCAAAAGATGATGAAGAAGGGAAATGCAAAGCCTGCATACCAAAGAAGATTTTCGCCATATGCATCAATAATGTTTTTAAAAAATGTTGTAATATCCATTTTGCTCCAATTTTAAAGTGTTTTTATTTACACTGCAAAATTGTAAAGCCTTATATAGAAAGCTTTTGATGTAGAACAAAAAGCGATTTGATGTACATCAAAAAATGGTTAGAGTTTGCCTGCCCTTATTCTACTCAATGTTTCTTGTGTAATGTTTAAGTAAGAGGCTATATTACCAAGACTTATACGGTTGGTAATGTTTGGATAAACGCTTAATAATTTTAGGTAGCGTTGCTTTGCATCTAAAAATTGCAAATCAGCAATTCTATCTTCTACTTGCGAAACATAATGCAACTCTACCAATTTAATATACCAAAGGGCAAATGAATGATGCTTTTGAAGTAAGGATTGTAATGCCGCATAATCAATGGAATACATTTCACTATCTTCCATTAGTTGAATGCTTTCTTGAGCTACTGTTTGATGAACCAAACTCGGTACATCTGTAATAATCTGCTCGTCTAGCGAAAACCAAGTATTCATGTCTTTTCCTTGGTCGTTGGTATAAAAGTATCTTACAGCACCTTTTGTCATAAACCAAATGTGTTTACAAGGTTTACCAGCTTTTAGCAAAAAATAATTTCTCGGGTACTCCAAACATTGAAAATGCAAGACTACCTCTTCTAGAATATGATTAGGAAGGGTGCAAATACTTTGAATAAATGTAGAAATTTTTGTGTCCATACTATTTTGCTTCTGCATAATTATTGTAAACAACAAATAAAATTTTATGCTCATTAAAAAAACAATCTCCTCGAGTTATCACATAAATTCGAATTTGCACTTGTAATTAACACTAGTAGTGATGCAAAAATATTCAGTTAAGTTGGAATAATGGTTGGATTGCATTCTTATAATTTACTATACTGTTGAAACACAAATTGGAGATGCAGGTGGTGATGTAGATTTACCAATTGATGGTGGATTATCGCTACTTGTAGCTGCTGGTGTGGGTTATGGAGCTAAGAAGTTGAAAGAGAGTAGAAAAAAGTAATGCTAGAATAATAGCTTTTAAAAATATAGGCTGCTCCAAAAGGGCAGCTTTTTTATTCCATAAAGTTTGCCTTTTGTTTGCAGCAGTTTGTTTTGTGAACTTTTTCTTGTGAATATTTTTTTCTTCACAAAAATTTCTTCACAGGGTTGTGAACTTTTTTCTGTGAACTTTTTTTTGTTCACAAAATATTATTCACAGGGTTGTGAACTTTTTTGAAATGAAAATAAAAAGTTCACAGAAGTATAGCTTTCGCTATTTCGATTATTAAAATAGTGCTTAGGGAATAATATAAATAATTTGCGGAAACACAATCTATAGTTTGTATTTGCTGCATAAGGAGATACAGTACAAGTGTGCGACGCAACGGCAGCTGAATAGCATTACTATTGCCGACTACAAAAAAAGAAAATCCCGACACTGATACTTATCGGGATTTCTTATTTTATTATTGGACATTTACAACTTTACGCCTACCGTAAAATAAGCACTTCTTGCATCTGCAGGCATTAAACCTGGACCAGGATATCCACCTGCCCTTCGTGTAAAATATCGGTGATCAGTTACATTATTGATACCTGCTTTAAATGTATAAGCTTGTATTTTGTAACTAGCAGCAATATCTCCAATTGTGTAAGCAGGTATTAAACCATTTGTAGCTGCTACATTCGCAACTTTGGTATTGTTTGCATCAGCAAAAACATCACTTACATAACTAACTTGTGTAGTAATAGAGAATCCTTTGTATGCATACGTTAAACCTGTACGTACAATATGTTGAGGTGCATTTTCTACACGATTTCCTTTTAAGTTTGTTTCTACCAAGGTTGCACTATTTGCTGGCTTTGTAACCACTTTAAAACTACCGTATTGTGCATCGGTATATGCATAAGATGCAAAAAAAGAAACTTCACCAAACTTATTTGAGGCTTTAAAAAACTTAGTAAAATTTATATCTGCTAATGCCTCTATACCTCTACTAAAACTATTACCTACATTGGTTCTAAAATTATAACTTGTTCCATCTGTACGCAGCTGTGTAATGCTAGCAATTCTATTTTCATAATTCAAGTAAAATGCATTTACATCAAAGAATAAAAACTCATTTACTTTTCCACGATAGCCGAAATCTACACTTAATCCTTTACCATCTTTTAAATTAGGGTCAATCACATCTGTAGTAGCACTAACAGATAAATCGGCAAATTGAATAGGTCTAAATGATTGGGTAACGTTGGCATATAATTCTGTATTTGCAATATGATATTCTGCTGCTACACCCATTAATAAAAAGCTTCTACTTTTAGTGGCATCAATTCTATTTTCTGTACCATTACTATTAAAGTTTAATCTACCAATTGCATGTGTAGAAATGGTTTCCCAACGAGCACCTGGAATAATGATGAACTTTTTATTTACATGAAAAATGTTTTCTACAGCAACGGCAACATTATTGGCTCTAAAAAACAAATCGCCAGGAAAAACAGGATCAGCAATATTTAAATCAAAATCGGTACCTGTTGTTCCTTTACCGTTTCTGAACCTACTTGTATTACCGTTGAAATAACGAACCGAAGCTGTGAGTGTAGATGCTTGTGATTGAATTTTGTAATGGTGCAAATAGCGAAGTTCTGCTCCTACATTTCTGTATTCATCAATATCTACTATTCTATTGTTGTATTGTTTGGTATTGGCATTAATGGTATCTTTTACTGTAATTGCTTGAGTAAAACCAACACTGTTTCTATCACCACCCATTCCAAAAATTTTCAGATTAAAAATGTTATTAGCATTGGGTTGAAAATCAACAGTAATTGCACCCACCGTCCAATCGTTATTAAACCAATTTCTACTTCTACTCGATTGTTTTGCATTCTTTGCAAACATAGAATCGGTTAAGCCACCTGGTTGTTGGCTAAGCATACTATAATGTAAAAGCTCACCTGTAACTTTTAATTGATTGCTAAACTTGTAGGTATAAGTTGCAAAACCCGTATTGGTTTTATACTTACTATTATCTCTCCAACCGTCTGCATTTCTATGATCGAAAAAGGCATAATAATGGTCTTTTTTTCCTTCACCACCAACGGCATTAAATGTATTTACCAATCCAAAACTTCCAATGGTTTGTTGCCCTTCGTACTGAAATTTTTGATGGATATCACTACCATTTTTCAATACATAATTCAATACACCTCCTAATGCTGGGCCAAATTGCAAAGAACCTGCACCTTTTACTATTTGTAATCTTTGAACGGCTTGTAAAGGTGGATTATAATATGCTTCAGGATATCCAAATGGGTCAGCAGCAATATCGTAACCATTTTGACGAACATTAAAATCCCAACTTCTATTTGGGCTTAATCCTCTTGTAGCAACACCAATTTGAATGCCACTACCATCGCTTTCCCACACATGTATGCCTGGCACTTTAGCCATTACTTGACGCATATTATTGTTCACAACATTTGCTGCCACATTATCCAATACAATTAAAGCATTTTTCTTTCCAGCAAAAATATGTGTGCCAACAATTTCTGGTAATTGATGAATATCACCTTTTGTAGCACCTACTACTGTAATGTCTGGCAAAAATTCTTTAGCAGTTAATGTATCTACAAGCGGCTTGGTTGGCTGAGTTGATTGTGCATTACTAAATACTGAAGAAATAATAAATGTTACAAGTAAAAAAATACGCATGATGCTTTAATTGATGAGGTTGCAAATGTGTTTTGTATTTATTTGATGTATTTATAGAATTAGAAAATGGCATTTACGCAAAGAGTAAAAAGATAGATTTCAGATGTAGAGTTTAGAACAGTAAACATTTGTTAAAGCAGCATTTAAAAGGTTAAAAAACACAGATAGTGTTCCCTTTTATAAATCCATTACATTTGTTCTTACACAAGTACAAATTTTGAATTACAATACATTTTTATGATTAAAAACACGCCTTTTACAGAAAAACACATTGCCTTGGGAGCAAAAATGGCACCTTTTGCAGGTTATAATATGCCGATTAGCTACTCAGGTATAAATGATGAACATGCTGCCGTTCGTAAACATGTTGGTGTGTTTGATGTAAGCCATATGGGTGAGTTTATCTTAAAAGGAGAACAAGCATTAGATTTAATACAACGAGTAACTTCTAATGATGCTAGTAAATTAACGAAGGGAAAAGCTCAATACAGTTGTTTACCTAACGAAAATGGTGGAATTGTAGACGATTTAATTGTTTATTGCATTGAGGAAAATAAAACCTATATGCTTGTTGTAAATGCTAGTAATATTGAAAAAGATTGGAATTGGATTAGCAGTTATAATACAAATGGCGTTGAAATGCATAATATTAGCGATAAAACTTGTTTACTTGCTATACAAGGTCCTAATGCCTGTAAGTTGTTGCAACCATTAACAGAAATGGATATTTTAAACTTAAAGTATTACACTTTTGTGAAAGGAAATTTTGCTGGTGTAGAAAATGTATTAATTAGTGCAACAGGCTATACAGGTGCAGGTGGTGTAGAAATTTATTTTGAAGATATTAATGGTGCTGCTGAAAAAATATGGGAAACTTTAATGCAGTTACAAATTAAACCGATTGGTTTGGGTGCAAGAGATACTTTGCGTTTAGAAATGGGATATTGCTTGTATGGAAATGATATTGATGATACCACATCGCCTTTAGAAGGTGGATTGGGTTGGATTACAAAATTCACGAAAGATTTTACTGCTAAATCTATTCTTGAACAACAAAAAGCTACAGGAATTACAAGAAAATTAGTAGGATTTGAAATGATTGATAGAGGAATTCCAAGACATGATTACCTTATTAAAGATGCCAATGGAAATACAATTGGAAAAGTTACGAGTGGCACTCAAATTCCTGGTATTAACAAAGCTGTAGGTTTGGGTTATGTAAGTACAGATTTTTCAGCTATTGATAGCGACATCTACATAGATATTAGAAATACTTTGGTGAAAGCTAAAGTGGCAAAACTACCTTTTGGTTCGTAGTTTAGAGCGGCTTTAAAATCATGTGTTTTTAAGGTTATTCCTAAGTTCAGAAAGCGTACTTTATGGTGCTACTGCGTTTTCTATTTGGTTACCTATGGTAGCAAAAATAGTTGCTCTTTCTTGTTCTAAAAATTGCTGAATAACTTTAAAACTATGCAAAGCTTCTGCAAGCAAATCTGCATTATTTTCTTGTGGAATACCTGTTTGCGTATTCATTTCTATTTTACCCAAAATACTAGCAAAATCATAGGCTTCTAAAGTAGTTGCAGAGCTTTTCAATTTATGTGCAGTTTCATAAGCCTTTTGCCAATGCATTAAAGCAATATATTGTTCTAGCAATTGTAATTCTTCAGGAATATTTTTTAAGAACATATCTATTACTGCAATCATAATTTTTACATCATTCATTTCCTCTAAAGTTCTTAAATCGTATGGCTTTTCAAGAGTACTATTGTATTCAAGATTTTCTTCTTTTCTTCTCTCCGTTAACTTCACCAATCTTCTATACAAATCATTAAAGTCGAATGGTTTCGACATATAATCGTTCATGCCAATTTCTAAACATTTCACTTGCTCACCTTTTATTGCAGTTGCAGTCATAGCAATAATTGGCGTTTTCAATTGCATTACCTGACGAATATGTTTTGTTGCCTCATAACCATCTAAAACAGGCATTTGCAAGTCCATAATAATAATATCGTAACTATTAATAGCTAATAAGTCTATAGCTTCTTTGCCATTATTTGCAATCGTAATAATGCCACCAATTTTATCTAACACATACGTTATTAGTTTCTGGTTTACCTCATTATCTTCTACCACTAAAAATTGTTTATTCTGTAAGGCATCTTTGAAATCAGATTCTGATGCATGTACAACAGGCTGTGTTTTTTGTGGATGCTGACTGTAGCCATAGGGTATGTAAAAACTAAATACAGAGCCTTTACCTTCTGTACTGTTTACATAAATATGCCCATTTTGTAACTCTACAAGTTGCTTGCTAATGGCAAGACCTAAACCTGTGCCACCGTATCTTCTTGTGGTATCGTAGCTAGCTTGTGTAAAGCTTTCAAAAATGTCTGCCAACTTATCTTCAGGTATTCCAATTCCTGTATCTGTAACACTAAAAAACACTTCAATTTGATTGGTAGTTTGGTTACGCAGTTTTACCAAAATTTCAACGCCACCATGTTCGGTAAACTTAATGGCATTGCCTAAAAGATTAATTAATATTTGGTTCAATCTATATGGATCACCAGATAAAACTGTGGGAACATTTTCGTCTACAATCACATTCAACTGTAATCCTTTTTTCTTTAATCGATGAGCAAAAATGGCTTTTGCATTTTGTACAATTTCTTCTAGCTGAAAATCTATTTTTTCAATGGTTAATTTACCCGACTTTATTTTAGAAAAATCTAGAATATCGTTGATGATAACCAATAAATTATTGACAGATCGTTTAATAATATTTGCAAATTCACTTTGTTGCTCGTTTAAGGAAGTTTCTAACAGCAAATTCGTCATTCCTTGAATACCATTGATAGGCGTTCTAATTTCATGACTCATATTGGCCAAAAACTGTTCTTGCATTTTTTTAGCTTCTTCTGCTTCTTGTTTTGCAATAATAAGTTGCTTATGATTGTTCGATCGTTCTGTAATATCTGTTGCAATTCCACCGATACCAAATACCTTGTTATTATGATCTAACAAAGGAAACTTGGTTTTAAAAATGGTTAATTCTAAATCATTTTTAGTGAGTATTTCTACAGATTCAAAAGGCTGTTTTGTTTCAATTACTTGTTTGTCTGTTTCTGAGTAAATAGTAGCTTGTTCTGTTGTATTAATATCAAAATCGGTTTTCCCAATAACCATTTCATCGGTTACTTGTACTACTTCTTTAAAACGTTTATTTACAGTTACATATCGGCCATTTAAGTCCTTAATAAAAATGAGTGAGTTGGTATTGTCTAAAATAGATTGTAACCGATACTGATTTTCTTTTAATTCTACCGAAGATTTCTCCAACGCTAACTGTATGGCTTTTTTCTCAGAAATATCCTTAGCCATGCATTGAAAACCAGTAAGCCAAGTTCCGTTATTATCTAAAAGCATTACTGCAGATTGTTCTACCCATTTTGTTTTACCATCTTTTGTAATAATTTGTAGCTCAATGGTTGTTTCTACTAATTTTTGTTGAAATTGATGTACGTAATTGTTCACTACTTGGTCTATCCAATGTTTGGCAACAAGTTGTGAAAAATTCATTCCAATCAACTCTTGAATCGTGTAGCCTGTTAATGCCGCTGCCCTACCGTTGGCAAAAGTGATATTTCCTTTTGCATCGGTTGTATAAATTACTACACCTGCATTTTCAATTAGGTTTAAATATTTACGTTCACTAATGAGTGATTGTCTTTCTGCTCTTTTTCTCCAACGAATATCTCTATTCAAACGAATTAAAATGGCAACTACTAATAGAAATGCCAAAATACCAAACGTGGTGGCTATGTAAATACTTCGTCTATAAATGCTATCATTGTCATTAATTCTTTGCTGTATCAATTGTTTTTCATGAGCTATCAGTATTTCAATTGCAGCATTAATTTCTGCACCTAGACTTAGTTCTTTTGAAGAAACAATAGCAATAGAATCTGTTGAATATTTTTTATGAATAAATTGCTGTTGTAATGCAATTTTTTGACCAACAAGTTTTTGTAATGTAGCAATGGTAGTACTTTGGTTAGGATGCCCTGCAGTTTCTTTTTCTAAAATAATTAAATCTGCTTTTATTTGTTGATAGGTTTTAACCAATAAATCTTGTAAATTATTTTCTGCACCAATCATATATGCCCTGCTTGCAGATTCAGATTGTGCCAACAGTGTTTTTAGTTTTTCGGTTTTGCTTATAACAGCATTGTTTTGCTCTATTAAAAAATTATTGGTAATTGAGTTTTTACGTTGGGTATATAAAATAGTGATGAATAACGACAAAGCACAAAATGAGAATGCAGATAACAATATCATTCTTACCTGAAACCTAGGCAGTTTTGTAGGAAGAAAAATTAATCTCATCTAATTTTTTTTAATAAGTGCTTCCTAACAAATATAACACAAAGTAGTCAGCAACAAAGTACACAGTTAGTTGTGTATTTTATAATAATAGTATTTTGTAAAAATAAAATACCAATATCAACAATGCATCCCCTTAAACAAGGGAATGCATTGTAAACAAAAAACAGTATTTCATTTACTCAAAATCTGCACTAGCAGAAACAGCTTCCCAAGCAGTTAAATCTTTTTGCAATAAATTGATTTTGTTTTGAATGCTACCAATAGCAATTTTACCAAGAGCCAAGCGTAAAGGTGGATGTTCCGTTTCTGTTAATTGAATAATGGCCAAAGAACCTTTTACAGGATCTCCAGGTTGATTGCCATTTCTTGCTGCTAACATTTGTTCAATTTTTCCAACAGTAGGTTCGTAGTCAGCAATTTTATGTTGAGCATATTTCATAGATGCACCAGCCCATAAAGTTCTAAACGGACCAGGTTCTACCAAACATACTTTTATGCCTAAAGGTGCAACTTCATGGTATAAGGCTTCGCTAAATCCTTCTAGAGCAAATTTACTAGCATTGTAAATACCTAAACCAGGAGTAGAAGATACACCAGCAATAGAAGATATTTGAATAATGTAGCCGCTTTTCTGCAAACGCATAATGGGTAAAACAGCTTGTGTTACTGCCAATGCACCAAAAAAATTGGTTTCCATTTGTGCCCTTACATCGGCCATTTCACTTTCTTCAATTCCACCAAAAAAACCATATCCAGCATTGTTTATTAATACATCTATCCTTCCAAATTTTTCTTGAATAGTTGCTACTACTTCTGCCACTTGTGCATGATTATTTACATCTAATAAATAACCAAATGTTTTACCTACTACTAAATTATTTACATCTACCAATTGCTCTGCTTTTCTAACCGTACCAATTACAGTATGCCCTTTTAAAGCCGCTTGTTCTGCTAAATTTCTACCAAATCCTGTAGAAACACCAGTAATAAACCAAATCTTTTGTTCCATAATAGTAAAATATTTATAATGAAATGAGTGTAAGAATTTGAGTGTAATTTAAATCTTATTAAACTTAATCAAGCAATGAATACATCAATGGCAAAATATGTATCTTTCTCAAAAATTTTGTATGCGTTTTTGCATTTATTATTTATTAACAACAGTATGTATTTGTTGCTATCACACACAAGTTTTTACACAACCAAAAATTAAAAAAGCATCTTTTCAACTTCGATTCATAAATAGTTATGAGCTTCCATTTCAAACGCAATTTAAGAATACAACATTTGGTGGATTATCAGGTATAGATTATGATGCTAAAAATAATTTGTATTACTTAATCAGTGACGATAGAAGTGCTATAAATCCTGCAAGATTTTATACTGCTCAAATAAATATTTCATCAACAAGAATTGATACAATTATAATTAAAGATGTTTATAGTTTATTACAAGCTAATGGAATGATTTTTCCAAACAACAAACAAAATCCGTTGCTTACGCCAGATCCTGAAGCAATAAGATACAATCCTAAAAACAAATCACTCGTTTGGACAAGTGAAGGTGATAGAAATTTGAATGCAAATGTATTGGTTCAACCTTCAATAACATTTATCCAAACCAATGGCACGTTTACAGACACTTGTTCTTTGCCCACTCAATTATATATTAATAAAGAAGAAAAAGGACCTAGACAAAATGGTGTTTTAGAAGGTTTAACTTTTGCTAACAACTACAAATTTTTATACGTAAATGTAGAAGAACCATTGTATGAAGATGCACCAAAAGCCGATGTTACAGACAATAATCCATGGATTAGATTCTTTAAATTTAATGTACGCACAAAACGTAATGTTGCACAATTTGCGTATAAATTAGATCCTGTTGCTTATCCTGCAACACCTGCAAATGCGTATAAAGTAAATGGAGTGCCAGATATTTTAGAAATAGGAAAAAATCGTTTTTTAGTAATAGAACGTTCTTTTTCTACCGGAAGATTGCCTTGTACTGTAAAAGTATTTGATGTAGATATGAGTGAAGCAACCAATATTATAAACATACCTAGTTTAAAAAATAATACCCAATTTATAGCAGCAACAAAAAAGCTCATCTTAAATATGGATGATTTAGGTATTTACACCGATAATATTGAGGGTGTAACATTTGGGCCAACATTACCCAATGGCAATAAAACACTGTTATTTGTGGCAGATAATAATTTTTCTCCAATGCAAAAAAATCAGTTTTTACTATTTGAAGTAATGGAAAAGTAAATGATAAATAAAAAGCCAACCGAATAAACGATTGGCTTTTTTATTTTAGTTATTTAAGTTTAAAATTACCATCCTAAAATCCATGCAAAAATTAAAGGAGCTACAATGGTAGCATCACTTTCTACAATAAACTTAGGCGTATGAATATCTAATTTTCCCCAAGTAATTTTTTCGTTTGGTACAGCACCACTATAGCTACCGTAAGAAGTTGTGCTATCACTTATTTGACAGAAATAACTCCAAAAAGGAACATCATGCCATTCTAAATCTTGGTACATCATTGGAACAACACAAATAGGAAAATCTCCTGCAATTCCGCCACCAATTTGGAAAAATCCTACACCTTTTCCACTACTATTGGCTCTATACCATTCACTTAAAGTAACCATGTACTCAATACCACTTTTCATGGTACTAGCTTTTAATTCACCTTTAATAACATACGATGCAAAAATGTTTCCCATGGTACTATCTTCCCAACCTGGAACAACAATTGGAATATTTTTTTCAGCAGCTGCCAACATCCAACTGTTTTTTGGATCTATTTCGTAATACTGTTCAAGAACACCACTTAAAAGCATTTTATACATGTATTCATGCGGAAAATAACGCTCTCCTGCTGCTTCTGCATCTTTCCAAACCTTTTCAATATGCTGTTGAATTCTTCTAAATGCTTCTTCTTCAGGAATACAAGTATCTGTTACCCTGTTGTAATGACTTTCTAATAAATCCCATTCTTCTTGCGGACTTAAATCTCTGTAATTTGGCACTCTTTTGTAATGAGAGTGTGCAACCAAATTCATAATATCTTCTTCTAAATTAGCACCTGTACAGCTAATGATATCTACTTTTCCTTGCCTAATCATTTCTGCAAATGAAATTCCTAATTCTGCTGTACTCATTGCACCAGCTAATGTTACCATCATTTTACCACCTTCGGTTAAATGTGTTTCATACCCTTTGGCCGCATCCATTAAAGCGGCAGCATTAAAATGACGATAATGATGTTCAATAAATTGAGAAACAGGTCCTTTACTCATACTCTAAATTTTATGGCGGCAAAAGTAGCTTTTTTAGATTGTTTGGAAACGTTATCCTTTTGAGTATCTTTTTTTAGGAATTAGCTAGGCAGTTTAGAACTTTATTTTTTTATTTTTTATTGATTATCAATTGATTTATTGAAAAAATGATGAGCAATTTGTTGTTTTAAAGAAAGTTTTCAATTTGTTAACCAAACTTTTTGAAAAAAATCGATGTTTATATTTCTAAACATTATACTTTTACGCCCTCAAATTAAAACACTCAAATTAAAAGCAGTTGAAAAACACAACTTCATATCATACAGCAATACAGATAATTCCTGTTATGCCTGCTTTTACTTTCTTGCCGCGACCACGACGTGGTTGCTGATAGGACGAGCAGTTGGCAGTTGCCCCTATCAGTGAACCTTTTCCGACTTTCACACACCATTTTGGTGTTGGCACTATCAACAAGCATCATCAAATCTTTTAATTTTCTTTTACGTTGGAACAGCAAGATATTATCGTTCGTGTAGCAAATCACCTAGATACGCATTACGCTCTCAGAATTACCGATGAAATGGAAGCTTCTGCAAAAGCTCGTGGAACCGGAATTGCAAAACGTAGTCCTGAATATGTAGCAAAAAAAATGTTAGAAGGAAAAGCAGTTATTGCACTAAAACCTAGCGGTCAATGGGTGGGCTTTTGTTATATTGAAGAATGGAGTCACGGTAAATTTGTAGCAAATAGTGGCTTAATTGTTTCCCCAGAGTTTAGAAAAAGTGGTGTTGCAAAATTGATTAAAAAAAGAATTTTTGAATTATCTAGAGAAAAATATCCTACATCAAAAATATTTGGATTAACAACAGGGTTGGCTGTAATGAAAATTAACAGCGATTTGGGTTACGAACCTGTTACGTATAGTGAACTTACAGATGATGAAGAATTTTGGGCAGGCTGTAAAAGCTGTGTGAACTACGATATTTTAATGAGTAAGGGTCGAAAAAATTGCATGTGCACAGCTATGCTTTTTGATCCTGCTGAACAAAAACCAAAAGAAACAGCGGCAGATTTTAATGAAAATGCAGGCTTATACGAAAGATTTAACCGCTTAAAGCAAAGCAAACTATTACAGTGGTTTAAGAAAAGCAACTCAAATAATTCCGACTCAAAATCTAAATCGTTGTTTAGTTTTTTGTTTCAATTGTAAACTACATTTATTTCATTTCAATAATATAAAACAGATAATGGCACACGAAAAACAACAGGTTGTATTGGGTTTTAGTGGTGGCTTAGATACCACATTTTGTGTAAAATATTTATCAGAAGATAAAGGTTTTGATGTACACAGTGTTATTGTAAACACAGGTGGCTTTTCTAATGAAGAATTGCAACAGATAGAAGCCCATGCTTACAAACTAGGTGTAAAAACACATACCACAGTAAATGCTGTTGAAGGCTATTATGATAGTATTATTAAGTACTTAATTTTTGGAAATGTTTTAAAAAACAATACTTACCCTTTAAGTGTAAGTGCAGAAAGATTAAGCCAGGCACTACACATTGCAGAACATGCTAAAAAGCTAAATGCAGTTGCAGTTGCACATGGAAGCACAGGTGCAGGAAACGATCAAGTTCGTTTTGATATGATTTTTCATATCATGATTCCTGGTATTGAAATCATTACACCCATACGTGATTTAAAATTGAGTAGAGAAGAAGAAATAGAATACTTAAAAGCAAAGGGTGTTGCTATGAACTTTGAGAAAAGTATGTACAGCATTAATAAAGGTTTATGGGGAACAAGTGTTGGTGGAAAAGAAACCTTAAATAGCAAAGGAATGTTGCCAGAATCTGCATGGCCAACACAGGTTACCAAAACTGAAAGTGAAGAGGTTGAATTAAGGTTTGAAAAAGGTGAATTGGTAGCAGTAAACCAACAAACATTTACACATCCATCGCTTGCTATTCAATATTTACAAAGTATTGCAGGTGCTTATGGTATTGGTAGAGATATTCATGTTGGCGACACTATTATTGGTATTAAAGGTAGAGTTGGTTTTGAAGCAGCAGCACCAATGGTTATTTTAAAAGCTCATCATGCTTTAGAAAAACATGTACTTACCAAATGGCAATTAAATTGGAAAGATCAATTGGCTCAATTTTATGGCAATTGGTTGCATGAGGGGCAAATTTTAGATCCTGTAATGAGAGATATTGAAGCCTACTTAACCAATAGCCAACAAAATGTTACAGGAAAAGTATTTGTTCAATTATTGCCTTATCGTTTTCAAATAATTGGTATTGAAAGTGACTACGATTTAATGAGTGCCAAATTTGGAAAATATGGCGAAATGAATACTGGATTTACAGGTGAAGATGTTCGTGGATTTAGTAAAATATTTGGTAATCAAACCGCTATTTGGAATAAGGTGAAAGAAAGTAATGTATAGTTGTTGCTCATTAGTAAAATCATTTTTACACAAGACATATCTGATTGTATTTTAAAGGTTTAATTATGATTAAAGCAGGTATTATAGGAGGTGCAGGATATACAGGTGGAGAATTAATTCGTTTATTATTAAATCATCCCAATGTAAACATTGCTTTTGTGCAAAGTGCAAGTAATGCAGGCAATATTTTAAGTAAAGTACATACCGATTTAATTGGTGAAACTGCTATTTGTTTTGCAGAATCACATCATTTTGATATTGATGTTTTATTTTTTTGTGCCGGTCATGGTGAAGCTAAAAAGTTTGTAGAACAACATGAAATTCCTAGTCATGTAAAACTCATTGATATAGGTAACGATTTTCGTTTACAAGCCGATACAAACATAAAAGATAGAAGCTTTGTATATGGTTTGCCAGAATTGAATAAAGAAGCTATTCAAAAGGCTGATAGTATTGCTAATCCTGGCTGTTTTGCTACGGCTATACAACTTGGGTTGTTACCATTTGCTAAAGCAGGTTTATTGAATAATACAGATGTATTTACAACAGGTATCACAGGAAGTACAGGTGCAGGACAATCATTAAGTGCTACCTCTCATTTTAGTTGGAGAGCAAATAATATTTCTGCATACAAAACTTTACAACACCAGCATTTGGGTGAAATTATGCAGTCTTTACAGCAAGTTGCACCAACAAGTCATTCACTTTCTTCTATCAATTTCGTTCCTTGGCGTGGCGATTTTACACGAGGTATTTTTGTAAGTTCTACATTTAAAACCGAACAGCCTGAAACTACAATACGCAATATTTTTTCAGCAGCTTATACATCAGAAATATTTACCCATACTTCTCAAAATACAGTGCATCTAAAACAAGTAGTGAATAACAATAAATGTATAATAGGGCTAGAAATGGTTGAAAACACTGTAGTGGTGCATAGTGTAATTGATAATTTACTAAAAGGAGCAAGTGGGCAAGCTGTTCAAAATATGAATCTGATGTTTGGTTTTAAAGAAAGTGAGGGTTTAATGTTAAAATCTAGTAGCTTTTAAAAATTTGTTATTCAAAATTTGTTATTCCCCTTAAATACAATACATGAAACTTTTTGATGTTTATCCGCTGAATAATATTACGATCACAAAAGCCTTAGGTTCTTACGTTTGGAACGATGTTGGAACACAGTTTTTAGATATGTATGGTGGACATGCTGTTATTAGTATTGGTCATACACATCCTTATTGGGTAAGTAAAATTGAAGCTCAATTAAAACAAATTGCTTTTTATTCTAACTCTGTAATTATTCCTTTACAACAACAATTGGCAGATAAATTAGGTAAACTAAGTGGTAAAAATGATTACCAATTATTTTTATGTAATAGTGGAGCAGAAGCCAATGAAAACGCTTTAAAATTGGCTAGTTTTCACAATGGAAAAAAGAAAATAATTGCATTCAATAAATCATTTCATGGTCGTACTTCTTTAGCAGTTGCTGCTACCGATAATTCATTAATTGTGGCACCTGTTAATGAAACTGAAAACGTTGTTTTTTTACCATTTAATGACGAAGCAGCATTAACCAATTATTTTGAAATACATGGCAACGAAGTATCTTCCGTTATTGTAGAAGGCATTCAAGGTGTTGGTGGAATTAATGTTGCTAACAACAGTTTTTTACAGTTGATTCGTAGTCTTTGTAACCAATACAATGCTGTGTATATAGCAGATAGTGTACAGTGTGGTTATGGAAGAAGCGGAAAGTTTTTTGCTCACGATTTTGCAGAAGTAAATGCAGATATTTATTCAATGGCAAAAGGAATGGGCAATGGTTTTCCTATCGGAGGAATTTTAATTGCACCACATATTCAACCAAAGTATGGTTTGTTGGGAACAACTTTTGGCGGTAATCAATTAGCATGTGCTGCTGCTTTAGCTGTGTTAGAAGTTATAGAAAACGAAAACCTAATAGATAATGCACAAGTAGCTGGTAATTATTTATTTCAACAGCTACAAAAAATATCCGAAATTCAAAACATAAGAGGTAGAGGATTAATGATTGGGTTTGATGTTCCAGAACATTTAAAGGATTTAAAGAAAACATTGCTTCATCAATTTCATGTATTTACAGGAGAAGCAAAGCCAAACGTAATTCGATTATTACCTTCTTTAGCAATTAGTAAAAAACAAGCAGATGAGTTTTTAGTTGCATTAAAAGCTGCTATAGAAACATTAAAATAGTTCCATTCAATATTCAAATACAAACACACCTTATTCTTTACCACTATGAAACAATTTATCTCTGTTAACGATGTTCAATATGCAGCCGATAATTCTATTGGCAATGCTATTAATACATTGGTAAAAAAAGCATTGGCTTATAAGGAAAACCCTTTAGTAGATAAAGCTTTGGGTGAAGATAAACGTATTGGATTACTATTCTTAAACCCAAGTTTACGTACAAGATTAAGTACACAAATTGCCGCTAAAAATTTAGGTATGGAAGCTGTTGTGTTTAATGTAGATAAAGAAGGTTGGGCTTTGGAATTTGAAGAAGGTGCTATTATGAGTGGAAATACGGTAGAGCATATTAAAGATGCGGCACCTATTATGGGTAAGTATTTTGATGTTTTGGCTATAAGAACATTTCCTGGATTACAAAATAGAGAAGATGATTATAGCGAAATGTATATTCATCAATTTATTAAATATGCAGGTGTGCCTGTAGTTAGTTTAGAAAGTGCTACTCTACATCCTTTACAATCTTTTACAGACATTATTACCATACAAGAAGATTTACAAAATAGCCAAAGAAAACCCATTGGCAAACGTTTAAAAGTTGTGTTAACTTGGGCTCCTCATGTTAAGGCATTGCCACAATGTGTTGCCAATAGCTTTGCTCAGTGGATGACAGCTTGGAATGAAGCTGATTTTGTTATCACACATCCTGAAGATTATGAGTTAGATACGCAATTTACAAAAGGTGCTACCATTACACACAATCAAGACGAAGCATTAAAAGATGCTGATTATGTGTATGTAAAAAATTGGAGTACGTTTAATGATTATGGTAAAGTGTATGAAAACAATCCAAAGTGGATGCTTACCAACGAAAAACTCTTATCAACAAATAATGCCAAAGTAATGCATTGCTTACCTGTAAGAAGAAATGTAGAATTAAGCGACGAAATTTTAGATGGAGAAAATAGTCTTGTTACACAAGAAGCTGGCAATAGAGTTTGGGCTGCACAAACGGTTTTAAGTGAAATATTAAAACATCAATAATGGAAAAATTATTTGTAGTAAAAATTGGTGGAAATATTATTGATGATGAACAAAAGCTTACTAATTTCTTACAAGATTTTGCTGCTATTAAAGCTCCAAAAATTTTAATTCATGGAGGAGGAAAGTTAGCCACTAAAATGGCAAAAGAATTGGGTATAGAGCAGCAAATGATTGATGGTAGAAGAATAACCGATGCTGAAACATTGAAGATTGTAACAATGGTATATGCAGGGCTCATTAATAAAAATATAGTAGCTCAGTTACAAGCAAATGGTTGCAATGCAATTGGTTTAAGTGGTGCAGATGCCAATGTAATTCTTGCACATAAAAGAAAACATTCAACTATTGATTATGGATTTGTAGGCGATGTTGATGCAGTTAATGCTCATTTTTTGCATAGTTTATTACAACAACAATTAACCATTGTGTTAGCACCTATTACACATGATGCTAACGGCTTACTTTTAAATACCAATGCTGATACTATTGCACAGGAAGCCGCTAAGGCATTAAGTGCTTTATATGCTGTAGAGCTTATTTATAGTTTTGAAAAAACTGGTGTGCTGTTAGATGTAGATGATGAAAATTCAGTTATATCAACACTTACAGCTACTTATTATGCTCAATTAAAAGAACAACAACTCATTTTTGCTGGAATGATTCCTAAGCTAGATAATGCTTTTGCAGCTTTAAATAGTGGTGTAAATAAAGTAATCATCGGAAAAGCAGAGCAGCTACATGCTCTCATTCAAAGCACAGCAGGCACATCCATTATCAACGAGTCTTTATCTTAAAATGCACAATACTGTAGTAAAAAAAATACCATGAATACAATAACCACCGATGCTATAGAACTTTTAAAACAATTGATAGCAACGCCTTCTTTTAGTAAGGAGGAAAATGATACAGCTGAAATATTGTGCAATTTTTTTCAAGAACGCAATATTCCATTTGCTCGTGTTGGCAATAATATTTATGCTAAAAACAAATATTACGATATCAACAAAGAAAGCATTCTTTTAAACTCACATCACGATACTGTAAAACCGAATAAAGGATACACCATCGATCCATTTTTCCCATTAGAAAAAGATGGTAAAATTTTTGGATTAGGCAGCAACGATGCAGGTGGTTGTTTGGTAAGTTTAATAGCTACTTTTTTACATTTGTACGATGCTGACAATTTGAAATATAATGTAGTATTTGCAGCAAGTGCAGAAGAAGAAATTAGTGGTGTAAATGGAATAGAATTGGTTTTACCTTATTTAGGCAATATCAATTTTGGTATTGTTGGTGAGCCTACTAAATTAGAAATGGCTGTTGCAGAAAGAGGTTTAATGGTAATAGATTGTGTGGCAAATGGAAGAGCAGGACATGCAGCAAGAAATGAAGGCGAAAACGCTTTGTATAAAGCGTTAGAGGATATTCATTGGATTCGAAATTATCAATTTGAAAAAGTAAGTAGTTTATTGGGAGAATCTAGACTAACTGTTACAGTAATTGAAACCGAAAATAAGCAGCACAATGTGGTGCCATCTCAATGTAAGTTTGTAATAGACGTTCGGGTAAATGAATTGTATACGTTTGAAGAAGTATTAGAAGCTCTAAAGCAAAACTTAAAAAGCCAGTTTAAACCACGTACAACAAGAATGAAATCTACTTCAATTCCTTTAGATCATCCGTTGGTGAAGGCAGGCATTGCTTTGGGTAAAGGTTATTATGGTTCACCAACAACAAGCGATAAAGCATTAATGCCATTTGCAACTTTAAAAATGGGACCAGGTGATAGTGCAAGAAGTCATACAGCAGATGAATATATTTATATTGCTGAAATTGAGGATGGAATTGAAACGTATATTCAACTACTAAATCAAATTATTTTATAATTCTGGTTGCTAGTTTCTTGTTACAAGTTAATTTAACTGAATGAAAAGTTATAGAGACTTAAATATTTACAAAGAGTCAAAAAAGCTAGCAATTGACATTCATAAACTTACATTAAGTTTACCAAAGTTCGAGTTATACGAGGAAGGGAGTCAGATACGAAGATCTTCGAAAGCTGTTTCTACTTCAATAGTTGAAGGTTATGGGAGAAGAAAGTATAAAGCAGATTTTATTCGATTTCTAATTTATGCTCAAGCTGAATGCGACGAAACAATCGAACATCTTGATTACTTGTTTGAAACTGAATCATTCAAGGATGAAACAAAATATTCAACCCTTAAAATTTCGTATGAAGCTTTAAGTAAGCAAATAAATAAATTTATAGAATGGGTACAGCATAATTGGAATAGTTTTCCTACTCCTGAAACTGGTAACCAGCAACTAGAAACTTAATATTATGAAACTCTGGCAAAAAGACATCGCATCGTTACAAGAAGTAGAAGCATTTACGGTTGGAAAAGATCGAGAAATGGATTTGTACCTAGCAGCTTTTGATGTATTAGGTTCTATTGCTCATACAACCATGTTAGAATCGGTTGGGTTACTTACAAAGCCAGAATTGGACTTACTGAAAACTTCATTGATAGATATTTATAAAAATATTCAACTTGGCAATTTTACTTTACAGCCACATGTAGAAGATATACATTCTCAAATAGAATGGATGCTTACAGAAAAATTGGGTGATGTTGGTAAAAAAATTCATGCTGCACGTAGCAGAAACGATCAGGTTTTGGTAGATATCAAGCTTTTTTTGCGTAATGAAATTCAAACATTAGTTGAAGCAATTATTCCATTTTTTCAGCTAATGCAACAACAAAGTGAAACATTTAAAAATCATTTATTTCCAGGTTATACGCACTTGCAATTAGCCATGCCATCTTCTTTTGGTTTGTGGTTTGGTGCTTATGCAGAAGCGTTGATAGATGATGTAGTTACTTTACAAAGTGCTTATAAAGTGGTAAATAAAAATCCACTTGGCTCTGCAGCTGGATATGGTTCATCTTTTCCAATCAATAGAACATTTACAACTCAATTACTTGGTTTTGAATATTTGAATTACAACGTAGTCTATGCTCAAATGGGTCGTGGAAAAGCCGAAAGAATTACAGCACAAGCTTTATCGAATGTTGCAGAAACTTTAGCAAAACTAAGCATGGATATGTGTTTATACTTAAATCAAAATTTCGATTTTGTTGCTTTTCCTGCCGAACTTACAACAGGTAGCAGCATTATGCCACACAAAAAAAATCCAGATGTTTTTGAATTAATTCGTGGTCATTGCAATAGAATAAAATCTTTACCCAATGAAATTACAATGATGACCACCAATTTACCAAGCGGTTATCATAGAGATTTACAACTACTTAAAGAGCATTTATTTCCTGCCTTCTCTACTTTAAAAGATTGTATTGCAATGGCAACTTTAATGCTCAGCAATATTTCTGTTAAAGAAAATATTGTAGCCGATGAAAAGTATAAATACATGTTTAGTGTAGAAGAAGTAAACAAGTTGGTATTACAAGGTGTTCCATTTAGAGATGCGTATAAACAAGTTGGTAGAGCAATTGAAGCAAACGAATTTACCTACAACACACAAGTTGCTCATACACATGAAGGCTCAATTGGTAATTTGTGTACAAAAGAAATTGCTGCGGTAATGAATGATACAATTGAAGCTTTTCAGTTCGAAAAAGTAAATACTGCTATTCAAAAATTATTACAACATTCTGCATAAGGTAATCTATTCCCTTATATTTGAAACTTATAAAAATTATAAAGCAAATTGTATATGAAGAAAGTTTTCTTAGTTGCTCTTAGTGCTGTTACTATGCTAAATGTATTTGCACAAGCAAAAAAGCCTGTTGCAAAAGCTCCTGTAAAACCAATGGCTGCAAAAGCACCCGTTAAGTTATTAAAAAACAATAAAGACAGTGCTAGCTATGCTTTAGGGGCTAGAATTGCACAAAACATTAAAGCACAAGGTTTTGATGGGTTAGATTTAGCATTGTTGAATAAAGCAATGAGCGATGTGTTAGGTAATAAAAAATTGGCTATCGGAGATTCTGTTTTAGATATGTGTATTGGAATGTACCAACAAAAAATACAATCATCTAAATCGGCAGTTGCAAAGGCAGAAGGAAAAATATTTTTAGAAGCCAATGCAAAACGTAAAGGTGTTGTGGTTTTGCCAAACGGTTTACAATATGAGGTTTTAAAAGCAGGCACTGATACAACAAAACCTGCACTAACAGATAAAGTAAAATGTCATTATCATGGTACATTAATCAATGGATTCATTTTTGATAGTTCTGTAGATAGAGGCGAGCCAATTACTTTTCCTTTAAATGGCGTAATTAGAGGTTGGCAAGAAGCGTTGCAATTAATGACTGTTGGTAGTAAATGGAAGTTATTTATTCCTTCAGATTTGGCTTATGGCGATCAACAAGCGGGTCCTTCAATTGCACCAGGTTCTACTTTAATTTTTGAAGTTGAATTATTGGCTGTAGAGAAGTAACTTCGTAATGTTTTTGATTAAATAATAAATTTTGGGCAGATTATTCACTTGTTGGTAATCTGCTTTTTTATTGCATTCTATCGTAATAAATTAAAACGCATTCGTATTGCTTTCGATTGATAGCTTTATTTTCGTGGCAAACTAACCATTTTATGGATTTAATTATTGAAGGTATTACTAGTTTGTTTCAGTCGTTTCAGCAACAAGCACCCACTCGTATCGAAAAGCTACCTCAAAGTGGTAGTGACAGAATATATTTTAGAATTTATTTTTTAGAACAAACATTTATTGCCACCTATAATAACAATGTAAAAGAAAACGAGGCGTTTATAAGCTTTAGCCAACATTTTAAAAAAGCTCATTTACCTGTACCACAAGTATATTGTGTAAATGCTGAAGGAACAATTTACATTCAAGAAGATATAGGTAATTTTAGCTTATTAAATAAATTGGAAGAGCATGGAAAAACAGATTATGTATACACTCTTTTCCAAAAAAGTTTGAGCAATTTGGCTAAAATCCAAATTATTGGCGATGCTAATTTCGATTATTCAAAATGCCTTACTGCAAAAGAATTTGGCAAACAAGCTATTTTGAGTGATTTGCTATACTTTAAATATTACTTCTTAGATACCCTTCGTTTACCCTACGATAAACAGGCATTGATTGACGATTTTGACGCGTTAAGTACTTATTTAACCAAAACAGAAAATAAGTATTTCATGTTTCGAGATTTTCAAAGCAGAAATATTTTGGTAGAAAATGATGAAGTTTTTTTTATTGATTTTCAAGGTGGTATGAAGGGAGCTTTGCAATACGATGTTGCCAGTATTTTGTGGCAAGCCAAAGCGGAATTGAATGAAGAATGGAAAGATTCTTTATTGCAATATTACATGGATGAAGCTGACAAATTATTACCCAAACCAATCGATAGAATCACCTTTGAAAGCCAATACAATGGTTATGTATTAATTCGTTTGTTGCAAGTTTTAGGTGCTTATGGTTTTAGAGGTTTGTTCGAAAGAAAAGCCCATTTTTTAGCAAGCATTCCATTGGCTTTACGTAGTGTTCAATTTTTCTTAGAAAATAAACGTATAGGTATTGTTACACCTGAGTTTGATAGATTATTAAAGCTAATGACAAGTGCTGAAATTATCGAACGTTTCACACCCATTCAAGCCAATGAAAATACACCCTTAGTAATTGTAATCAACAGCTTTAGTTATAAAAAAGGAATACCTACAGATCCTTCAGAAAATGGAGGCGGTTACATGTTCGACATGCGTGGAATATTAAACCCAGGTAGATTTGATGATTATAAAAAGTTGAGTGGAAAAGATAAGCCTGTTCAAGATTTTTTAGAACAGCGAACAAAAATGAACGATTTTTTAAACAGTGTTTGGGATATTGTTGATATAACTGTTGAAAATTATTTACAAAGAGATTTCGAAAATTTGATGATTAATTTTGGTTGCACAGGTGGACAGCACAGAAGCGTTTATGCAGCAGAACAAACAGCAAGACATTTACGTAATAAATACAAAGTGAAGATAATTCTTACTCATACTAACGAAGCCAATTGGGTTAGATAAATTGCTTATTTCTAGATTAATTTTTTTTGTATGAAAGCAATGATTTTTGCAGCAGGTTTAGGTACAAGATTAAAGCCATTTACCAATCATCATCCTAAAGCTTTGGCAATAGTGAATGGAAAATCTTTGCTACAAAGAAATGTTGAATATTTACAACAGTTTGGTATTAGTGAAGTATTGGTAAATGTGCATCATTTTGCAGATCAAATTGTTAATGCCGTTGAAGCAAATAACGGTTGGGGAAGCCAAATTACCATTTCTGATGAAACCGATGCTGTATTAGAAACAGGTGGTGGACTTAAAAAAGCCGCTTGGTATTTTCAAAACGAATCTAGTTTTGTAGTAATGAATGCCGATATGCTTACCAATATGAATCTTGCTGCAATGCAACTACAACATCAGCAGCAAATGCCTTTAGCAACTTTGGCGGTTACAAATAGAGTTAGCAGTCGCTATTTTTTATTTAATCAACAACAGCAATTGTGTGGTTGGAAAAATACACAAACGAACGAAGAAAAAGGTCCTGTAACCAATTATACCGAAACACAAAAACAAATGCTTTTGCCCAAAGCATTTAGTGGTATACAAATTTTACAATCATCTATTTTTAATGAGATAATACAAGAAGGTAAGTTTTCTATTGTAGATGTTTATTTACATGTTTGTAGCAATCATGCCATTACAGCATTCGATCATTCTGAAAGTTTATTGATTGATGTTGGAAAGCCTGAGAATATTATAAAAGCAGAAAGTTTGTTTATGTAGTAATATTTCTTTTTAAATAAGTAGAATAATCTGGAATAATTGCTTCGTATTCTTCATGCATAAATGGTGAAGTGATGATAAAATCAGCTGTTGAGCGGTCACAAGCCATAGGAATGTTCCAAACTGCACACAAACGCAGCAACGCTTTTACATCAGTGTCATGTGGTTGTGCTTCCATAGGATCCCAAAAAAATATAACTACATCAATATCACCTGTAGCAATTAAACTGCCTATTTGCTGATCTCCACCTAATGGGCCACTAAAAAACTTTTTTACAGGTCTATCTAACGATTCTTCTACCAATTTTCCTGTAGTTCCGGTGGCAAACAATTCATGTTTTGCTAAAGTTTCTCTGTTAAAATAAGCCCACTCTACCATGTCTTGTTTTTTATGGTCGTGTGCAATCAGTGCAATTCGTTTTCTACTTTGTAAAATTTTAGATGTATTCATAATAATGTAGATAATTATCGAAAATATTAATTCTACATTATAAATTGTATTAAATTGCCTCAATAACTTAAATATGCATATTTTTAGTTACTAACCCATTGCTAAGTGCAAAATCTAAATAGCCTACATCATGAGTACCGAAACAACCTTGCCAACTAAAATTAAAATTATGGTGATTGAAGACAATGCTCCTATGCAGTTGGTATTGAGTCATCATTTAAAAGAAAAGTTCGAAGTATCGATGTTTAATGATGGTTTTGAAGCAATGACTTATTTGCATGAAGGCAATTTAACCGATATTATTATTTCCGATTTAAATACACCTCGTATGACGGGCTACGAATTAATAGACCAACTACGAGCAAGTGGATTTTTTAGTTCTATTCCTATTATTGTTTTATCTGGTGAAGAAAGCACAGAAACTAGAATTAAATGTTTAGAAGCTGGTGCAGATGATTATTTAGTAAAACCTTTTAATCCAAGAGAACTACTAGCAAGGTTAAACGCTATTTTAAGAAGAACAGGTAAAGTTTCATCTAACTAATTGCTTATACATTTTTATGGCTAATACCAATACTACCTATATAGCATTAATTGATGTTCCCATTGCTACTCAAAAAGCATTGCAACAATGCAATTTTGGAACACATCAATTTATTTCTTTTTCTAGTGGAGTAGAAATGTTTTCAAAATGGGAAAGAGAGCATTTACAAATAAAAGCTGTAATTGTAGAAGCAGAAATTATGGGACCAAATGGTGTTCCACTGTTACAAGCATTACAACTGAAAAAGTTTACAAACGTTCCTTATTTTATTCTTACCAATAATGTTGTGGGCAATCCATTGCAAGTTGCTTTAAAATTTGGCGTTGCCGATGTATTTAAGCTACCTATTAAACCGCAAGTATTAACTACAAGAATAAATTTTTTAATTGAACATTGGTACGAATTGCAAAAAGGCGATAAAACAGCAGCTATTTCTTCGTTTAAAACACCTACTATTAAACGAATTTTTGATGTTTGTTTTGCAGGAACAGCTTTGCTTTTGTTATCACCTTTATTTTTATTGGTTATTATTTTATTGAAATTAGAATCGAATGGTCCTGCATTTTATTATTCGTTAAGAGTTGGTACAGGCTACAAAATTTTCAAATTTTTTAAGTTTAGATCTATGTACGTAAACGCAGATAAGCGTTTAAAAGATTTGAAACATTTAAACCAATATGCACCTGAAGTAGCTGCAGAAGAAGTAGTTACCAACACTTTATTGTTGTGTGATGAATGTATGCGAAAAGGAACAGGCTGTCAAGCTCCGTTTTTTGCCGACGATAATAAATGGTGCGAAAAACAATTTAACGATTACAAAAAAGCAAATGCTGGTTCTGCTTTCTTTAAACTAAAAGATGATCCTAGAATTACCAAAGTGGGTAAGGTTTTAAGAAATACAAGTATTGATGAATTACCTCAATTATGGAATGTAATTATTGGTGATATGAGTATTGTTGGAAACAGACCTTTACCTTATATGAAGCAGAAAAACTAACTACAGATAGATATTCTTTGCGTTTTATGGCTCCTGCAGGTATTACAGGTTTATGGCAAGTTGAAAAAAGAGGAAAAGGAGAAATGAGTGAAGATGAGCGTTTAATGCTAGATAATAAATACGCTCAAAACCACAGTTTTGCCAACGATATTCGTTTAATTCTTCGAACAATTCCAGCATTGTTTCAAAAAGAAAATGTGTAAACTGGTTCTATACTCTTACCCAATCTTTTTGTTCAAAACTATATTGTTTAATCACTTTTGCAGGATTACCTACAGCAACAGAATAAGGTGGAATATCTTTTGTAACAACTGCACCTGCTGCAACAACACTGTGTTTACCAACCGTTACACCTGCTGTTAAAACTACATTTGCTGCAATCCAACATTCGTCTTCAATGGTAATGGTAGCAGTTATAGTTGGTTGTGCATGAATAGGTTTGTCTATATCTGTATATAAATGATTTAATCCACTTGCAACAATATTTTGAGCCATAATAACATTGTTGCCAATTGTTACAGGACCAATAATGGTATTTCCCATTCCAACCAAACTATTGTTGCCAATAACTACATCACCAACACCATTGTTAATGGTACAAAAATCTTCAATGGTACTATTTTCTCCCAAAATAAACTGGTTAAATGGCAAAACATCCATACGAGTTCTCCAACGAACAGTAGAACCTTTTTTTCGTTGGTGAATAAATGGATTTACAAACCATTTTACCCAAAGTCTAGGTCTTGCTTCTCCTGAAGGAATCAGCATCCAATGAATGAATTGTTTAAGTTTTGGATTGTTTTTTAAGGATTCTTTAATCGATGACATGCTAATTTTTTTAATAAATAAATAGCGTTTATTTATTGTAAATCTTTTTTAGATGATGGTTGTAGAATTGAAAATACTGTTTTTAGCCGAATTGTTATTGGCTTTTTTAAAATGCAAAGGTTGTTTTTCTTTGGGTTTGGTTTTAATTCAGGCATAAATAATTCACACAATAACAACATTGCTTTGTTTACGTATAAAATGCAACATAAGGTTGTAGGCAATGTTAACAATTTACAGTAGGTTTGTTGCCACAGATAAAATTTTTTGGAATGAAGTTTATTGTATCGTCTTCGTCTTTATTAAAACACCTTCAACAAATTAGCGGTGTTATCAACGCAAATACTGTATTGCCAATTTTGGAAGATTTTCTTTTTGAAATCAATGAAAAGAAACTCAGTATTGTAGCTACCGATTTAGAAACGGTAATGCGTGTGCAAATGGATGTTGAAAGCAAAACCGATGGTAGAGTTTGTATTCCTGCCAAAATTTTAATTGATTCACTTAAAAATATACCTGAGCAGCCATTAACTTTTAATATTGATAAAAATTTTGCTGTAGAAATTACTAGTGACAATGGTAAGTATAAAGTGCCAGGAGAAAACCCTGATAATTTTCCGAAAGAACCAGCTTCAGATGATGCAACTGGCTTTACTATGAAAAGCGGTGCTTTAGTTACTGCAATTAATAAAACCTTATTTGCCGTAAGCAACGACGATTTAAGACCTGCAATGACGGGTGTTTATTTTGAATTGAGTAAAGATGGGGTTCAATTTGTTGCTACAGATGCTCACCGTTTAGTAAGATATAAGCGTACTGATACTTTCGCTACTAAAACCGATAGTTTTATTGTGCCTAAAAAGCCATTAAACCTATTAAGAAATGCTTTGCCAGATAATGATGATGAAATTACAGTAAGCTATAATAGCAATCATTTATTCATTCATCATGGTGATGTAAAAATGATTTGTAGATTAATTGATGCTCGTTTTCCTGATTATAGAGTAGTAATTCCTGCTGAAAATCCTTACAAATTGGTGGTTACAAAAGCCGATTTTCAAAGTGCATTACGCCGTGTAAGTATTTTTAGTAATAAAAGTACCAATCAAGTTGCTTTAAGTATTACTGGCAGCGAATTAAACATGATTGCTCAAGATGTAGATTTTAGCTTTGAAGGAAATGAAAGAATGAGTTGCCAATACGATGGCGAAGATTTACAAATAGCTTTCAATGCCAAATTTTTAATTGAAATGTTGAATGCTGCTGATACAACTGAAGTGTGTTTAGAATTATCTACACCTACAAAAGCAGGATTAATAAAACCAAGTGAACAAGCTGAAGGCGAAGATTTATTGATGTTGGTAATGCCATTAATGCTGAACAACTAATTAATATAAACGTTTTAAAAAAGTGTCTATTGTATGTGCAATAGGCACTTTTTTTATGCTATCAAGTATACAGATGTTCTGCTTTTTTAAATAATTGGTATATTTATTTTAAGTTATTATTCAATTACTTGCCATGCTACAACAATTAATACAACATTTTCAAACGCTAGAACAACGCCCTTTTGAACGAGCAGCCTATATTGTAATCGGCATGTTAGTTTTATGGATTATAGAAGGAAGTATTCCTTTTATTTCTCTACGATATAAACAATCTAAACTAAAACATGCATTGGTTAATCTTGGTTTTACAGCCATACATTTAGCCTTACATACAGTGTTTGCAATTATAATTATTGCCATTAGTAATTGGTGTTCACAGCACACATTTGGGGTGGTTTATTGGCTAAAAGCTTCTCCCATTTTCACCATACTCATGAGTATTTTAGTAATCGACTTTTTTGTTGGTTGGTTAATTCATATGCTAGAACATAAAATACCATTTATGTGGCATTTTCATGTAATTCATCATGCAGATAACAATGTAGATGTTACCACAGGTTTAAGGCATCATCCTGTAGAAAGTGTGTTTAGAGCAATTTTTATTTTTGCAGGTGTTTGGCTTTCCGGTGCTCCTATGTATGCAGTAATGATGTATCAAACTGTTTTGGTATTTGCAACAGCATTTACTCATGCCAATATATCTTTGCCTGTATGGATAGAAAAATGGTTAAGTTACATTATTGTTTCGCCAGCAATGCATAAAGTACATCATCATTATAAACAACCTTTTACCGATAGTAATTATGGAGCTGTATTCGCTATTTGGGATAGAATTTTTGGCACTTGGATGCATTTAGATAAACAACAAATTCAGTATGGTTTAGATAGATATTATGCAAATGAAAAAGACGAAGAATTTGTTTCATTATTAAAATATCCATTTACAAAACATATAACAGAATGAACATTTTTGAATGGCTAATTGAACGAAGAAAACCGAATGCAGTTGGTAAATTAAGTACAGATGATTTAGATGAATATACCAATAGTGATATTTCTTTTTTCTGGCAAATAATTATAATAATTTTAGGAGTTTGTGGAATAGCTTTTATTATATGGCTAGTATTTATAGAAAATAGTATTGCACATTCTTGGCAGCTACTAATTGGTATTGTAGTTTATTTATTCGTAGCTAGATTTATTACTGCAAAACCCAATATGCGTAATCTTGGATTGTTTGGTGGATTAATGAATCATCCATTTAGATATACCGATAATTTAAATAGAATGTTGTTTTTTATACAAACCATATTAATGCCGGGTAAAATTATTATAGCATCAATCTATATTCTTCTAAAATATTTAAAACGATAAATCTTCATATTTGCAATAAATTTAGGTAATGAAGATAGTAGCAATGATTCCTGCACGTTATGCAGCCACTCGTTTTCCTGCAAAATTAATGCAACAGCTTGGCAACAAAACCGTTATAAGACATACACATGATAATACGTTTGCTACAGGTTTATTTGATGATGTTTTTGTAGTTACCGATAGTGAAATTATTTACGATGAAATTACAAACAATGGTGGCAAAGCAGTCATGAGCAAAAGTGTGCATGAAAGCGGAAGCGATAGAATTGCAGAAGCGGCTTTAGCGATGGATGTAGATGTAATTGTAAATGTGCAAGGTGATGAACCTTTTGTGAAAAAAGAACCACTTGAAAAATTATTGCAAGTATTTGAAGCAGAGGGAAGCACTGTACAAGTTGCATCTTTAATGCAAGTATTAACAGATGAAAAAGCTATCAATGATCCAAATTATGTAAAAGTGGCTGTTGATAGAAATATGTATGCATTACTGTTTAGTCGCTCTCCTATACCTTATCATCGAGATAAGAATCTATCTGCTACTTATTACGAACATATTGGTGTTTATGCTTTTCGTAAAAATGCATTGTTGCAATTTACCAATTGGAGTATGACGCCGTTAGAGTCTTTAGAAAAAATTGAATGTTTGCGTTATTTAGAAAATGGTGTTCCACTTAAAATGGTAGTAACAGATTATATGGGCGTAGAAATTGATACACCTGAAGATTTGGAGAAAGCAGCAGCTTATTTATAGGAGACTCTGTGCAAAAAACAGTTGATAAACTTGTATTATAACTAAATTTAGAATTACTTTTTTAGTAAACTAATAATGTATTTTACTGCTTTACTATTAATAAAAAAATCCATAAAGAGAACTCTTTATGGATTTTTTATGGAGATTAAACCAATTTCATTTGTTTACCAGTTTTTTGCAACTATTTGGCTTTTGTTTCGTCACACACTGCAACACCTTGTTCATTTTGCGGCTATTCATAAAACTCTTTACAAGAAACTATGTGTATTAGTGCCCTGAGAAATACGATTTCATTATCGATAAATCTCAATTAGAAAAGGATATTTATACCAAAAAACTTTACAATTATTCAAAAACAACAATTGTTGTTATCTTAATTCTAAACTTCCCAAGGCATCTTTTGGTCTTGTAAATACACCTACACGCAAAGCATACAAGCTAATTTTATTTTTACCTATTGATTTACTATGTTCAATGAGCGTAATGGCATCTATATCATCTTTATTACTATATAATGCTTCTCTAGTTAAACCGCCTTTTTCATCTATGGTAGCCATGACGAACTTTGTTTTTTTAATATTTGTAACTCTTATAGGACTTTTATCTAATTCTCTTTCTAAATTTTCTGCTTCATCGTTGTAAAATATGCACAATTTATTTTTATAAGCCATTGCTTTAAAACTTATTCCAAGGGGTAATCCAAGATTAGATATAGAACTAAATTGTTGAAATTTGGGAATTCTAGTAACTGTAGATTTTCCAGTTTTGCTAATATTTATATTAAGAATATCACCGTACTCGTATTCAAATTGTTCACGTTCATTCATCGAAGAAGAACCTGATGTAATTGAAAGTCTTTGGGCTTTAAAATATTCAAAAATATAATCTATACTTCCATTGTCTCTAACTAAATGTTCTTTATATCTAAAAAAGGAGCTTATACCTGGGTCTTTTTCTTTTTTACTACCTTGATCATCTTTGGCAATTGCAGCAACCAATTCTTGTGTAAAGGCTTCTATTTTACTTAAAGTAACCTTGCCCGTATTTTTCTCAAGTGTAGTTGTAAAAAATCCACTTACGTAACCATATTCTTTTTCTTTATAAGTGCCAAATAAGGTTAAATTATTATCTACATCTGTTATTAAATTAATGTTTTGTACATATTTTTTGTTAATGTCTATAAAGTATTCTTTAGCATTATCGTTTGCATTACTATATATCAATAGTTTGGTTGAATAACCTGGCACTTTTTCACCATCCTCATGTATAGTTTCTTTTTTTACTTCACCTTCATAAAGCTTTATAATTATACATACTTCACCGGCATTCGTTACAAAAAAATCATGTATTCTTACTTGGTTATCTTGATAAGGCAGTTCAATGGTTCTTTCCCATTTTTTAGTTACATTATTGTCAAAAACTCCCATATAAAACTTTTCTTTTTTCTTTGTTTCATTAGGTGCTTGAGCAAAAACTAACAAGTGAGAGCTATCGGTAGATACTTCAAAACTTACACCTGTTTTTATTCTTCCAAGATATGATCCAGTTTTCTGTGCTGCAAATCTGCCGAATGAAATCTGTTTTCCTTGTGGTTCAAGTGTGGTAAGGTTTACTGCCTGTGCCACATGTTCGGCCGTTTTTGTTTCTTTATCATATTTGCTACTTCTTATATACAAATAGTTTTTTAGTTTCAAAAATTCAGAACTTCCATACAAAGTTTCTTCATCATAGAATGTTCTTGACTTTACTTCATTGAACTTACCATCAATCAATGTAAGAACGGGAGTAAGTTTCATTGGGTCAATATTTAATCCTTTTACCATTACAGTACCACCTCTTACAATATTAGAAATTTTTATTAATTGCCCTTTATCGTCAGTAACTATACTATGAAAACCAGTTATAATCTTATCTTGTTCACCCCATTTAATAATTGGCTTTTGAGCCGAAGCAACGATTTGTATTGCAAGAAAATAGATACAAATCCAGAACTTATTTTTCATTTTAAAATTTTTTAATGCAAAAAAATATATTCTATTAAAGCAATAACTATAAAGTAGAAATTAAATTAGTCCTACAACCAATTTTCTCTGAGATTTTACAATGAAATATCTGGGATAAAAACTAGATAAAATTTGAGTCAAGCTCATTAGCAACTTCATTAAAAGTGTTACCAGCAAAAACAGGTCAAGTTTTAATTTTAGAATACTTTAGAAAAAAGAAAACCATCGATTTGCATTTTGAGAAAATAAACTAATTATCCTATTTAGCTATATAAATGATAAAGCCTGCTTAATGCAGGCTTTATCATTTTACAACACAATGCACTGTTTGCTATATTGTTGTTTGTTTAACTCGTTAAAACGAATGATGGCTACACCTTTAAATTGAATTGGCAATGCTATTTGAATAAGACCTTTTTGTTGGTTTAATTTTTTTGTTACAATTGTTTTACCAATACTGTTACTAACTATAATACTACCTGTAAACTCTTTTGAAGCATATGCATTTATATTACCATTAGATACATTTAATAATTGCATATTAGCACTTGTATTTGGTATGTTAGTAGCAGCAACAATAGTGCTATATTCTGGTTGCCCATTTTTATTATTTGCTTTCAGTCTATAATAAATAATATTGTTTGTTCTGTTTGCTTGGTGGTCTTCAAATATATAATTACTATCGCTTCCTTTGGCAAAAACATTTCCTATTGTAGTAAAGTTTATTCCGTTCATAGACATTTCTATATCAAAGCTTGCAATATCTATTTCTGTTAAGGTTTTCCACGTAATTAATTTGTTGCCGCTCGTTAAGTTCATAACTTTTACATCACCAAAATGCACAGGCAAAATATTGATGATATTTTGCATACTTTCTGTTCTAAACGATGGTGCAGGTAAACCAGCTGCATTAAATAATGAACCTACAACATAGTTTTTAAAGGCATATCGTACGTATAAAGGAGCACGTACACTACTACTTCGTACATTAATAGAATAATTATAGTCGGCAAGAGTTGCTGTAGCAGGATAATAAACTTTGTCTGCACCAGCTATTTCAAAATCACTTAATCCATTACCAAAACTCGTTAGTCCAAATCCGCTATAATCGAATCTTAAATTTATTACATCATTTGAAATAGTTAGGCTCTTAAAAACAGGTCCACTTGGTGTTCCTCTTTTTCCATAATTTTTAATTAAAGCCCATTCGGCTAATCTATCGCCAACAACCTTCTTTTTTGGATAGTGAACAGTTACTTGTGTAGAAATATCCATGGTAGAAGCCATGCCTGTATTGGGTGTAAGTAGCATGGTATTTAGCTGTGCTTCTCTAAACAATGCAGCACCTAGATTTGTGTTTACACCATATGGCACTAATTGAGCAAAGTAGAAAGGAAAATCGCCTTGATCCCACTGAGTTCTCCAAGATGTTATTAAATTTGTGAAGAGTAATCTGTATTGAGCATGATTACTGATATTAGATTCTCCCTGCGACCATATAATTCCCTTAATTGTAAACCCAATAAATGGATGAAGCATAGTGTTGTAAAGGATGGTAGGTGTTTCATGAGCATCTTGCCAGTTAACTACATTTGGTATTATCACAGGTTTTACCTTGGCTAAAGTAGCACTATCTGTCCAGCTTTCTATTGTTGAACCACCTCTTGCGGTTACTAAAATACCAATGGGTATATCTAATGTTTCTTGTAATTTTTTAGCAAAAAAATAAGCAGTTGCACTAAAATCTGGTGTGGTTGCTGGTGAAGCTGTTTCCCATATACCATTAGTTGTTGTAGTTACAGGTACTCTGCTTGTTCCATTCCAGCCAGACATGAAAACCCTTAAATTGGAATTTAAAGAGTTTGCAATAAAAAACGCACTACTGTCTACAAGTTGCGGTGGCGTAGCCGATGTGTAACCCTTCATTGGCATTTCCATATTAGATTGACCAGAACAAAGCCAAACCTCACCAATTAGTACATTTCTAAAAATAATTTCTCTGCTTCCTCTAACCGTAACAGTGTAAGGACCACCTGCTGAAGGTGTTTGAATTTTTAATTTCCATTTTCCCGAAGAATCGGTTCTGGTATTATTAGAAGCACCCCAACTTCCAGTTACACTTATTGGAGTATTTGCAAAATCAGTTCCCCAAATAGCAGCTTGCGTTTGTTGTTGCAAAATCATACTATCGCTAAAAAAAATGGGTAGTTTGGTTTGTGCTTTTGTGCAAACTGCTGAAATAACAAAAATTATAACAAGTTGATATTTTCGTAGCATTATTATTCGTTTACTAATTGTATGTTCTTTGGCATGAAGTTTTTTTATGAACATGCTATCTTTTCTAAGTCAATCGATTGAATAAAAGTATCAAAAAAATTCCACGCCATTCATTAAAAGTGAATAAAAAATGAATTTTTATACTTCAAGCTTCAAATGAAGATCGTTTTATCTTACTGCTAATTCAAGAAGAAAGGCGATAAGGGCTTATTATTAAGCTACACATTAAGCTACACATTAAGCTAGTTGCATTATTGGTTATATGAGTATTTGCAGTAGCAATCAGCTTTATCGCTTATTCATCCATAACAATTTGTTCACCTTACCGTCACATTGTGTTAATACGTTTGTTACAATTTTGGTAAACTCTAGTTTACATGGAAAGAAGACCAGTTGAAGTTGTTGTATTAAGCGATTTACATTTAGGTACTTATGGCTGTCAGGCACAAGAGATTGTGAACTATCTTAAAAGTATTCTTCCTCAAATTCTAATCCTTAACGGTGATATTATTGATGTTTGGCAATTTAATAAACGATACTTTCCTGTAACACATATGCAAGTAATAAAAGAGGTGATGCATTTGTTAAGCAAAGGAACAAGAGTTGTTTATATTACAGGAAACCACGACGAAGCCTTACGTAGATACAGCGATTTACAATTGGGTAATTTTCAATTGACAGATAAATTGGTGATTGAAATTAATGGTAAAATGACATGGCTATTTCATGGCGATATTTTCGATGCCACTACAAAGGGAAGTGCCAAACTATTGGCAAAACTAGGGGGTCATGGATACGATTTTTTAATTCTTGTTAATAGCTTAATAAACAAATTATTAAAGTTAGTAGGGAAAGAAAAAATGAGCTTTAGTAAAAAGGTAAAAAACAGTGTAAAAAAAGCAGTTGCTTGGATTGGCGATTTTGAGCAAACTGCTGCTGAATTGGCTATTGAAAAAAGGTATGACTATGTGATTTGTGGACATATTCACCAACCACAAAAAAGAGTAGTAACTACAGAAAAAGGAAGTGTTACTTATTTGAATAGTGGTGATTGGATAGAAAACCTAACTGCACTAGAATATCACCACAACGATTGGAGCATTTATCATTACAACGAAGCAGATTTTGCTCAGCAAAAAGCACCCGTTGTATCAATGGAAAAAAAATTACCAAAACTAAACGTTGTTCCAGACGAAGTAGTGCTATTCAACTCTTTTGTTGCTGCCATGGAAAATGGTGTAAAACTTTCTTTATGAGTAAAAAAATGAACATTCTTTATGCCGTTCAAGCCACAGGAAATGGCCATATTGCTAGGGCAACTCAGCTAATGCCTTACTTAGAAAAATATGGAAATGTAGATGTATATTTAAGTGGTAGCAATAGCAATTTATCTACTCAAGAATTACCTGTTAAATATCGAAGTAAAGGTCTTAGTCTTTTTTATGGTAATAGAGGTGGATTGGATTATTATAAAATGTGGAAGCAATTGAGTATTCCAACAATCATAAAAGAGGCAAAAGCTCTACCCGTACAGCAATACGATTTAGTGATTAATGATTTTGAAAGTATTACTGCACTAGCTTGCAAATTTAAAAAAATACCTAGTATTCAGTTTGGTCATCAAGCTAGTTTTGTTTCTAGCAAAACACCAAGACCTCTAAAAAAAGATTTTATTGGAGAATTGGTGCTTAAAAATTATGCTACAACATCGCATCAAATAGGACTGCATTTTCAACCGTATGATTCGTTTATTTTTTCTCCAATTATTAAAAAAGAAATCTTAAACGCTCATGCAACAGACAAAGGACATATCACTGTATATCTCTCTCACTTTAGCGATGAAGTAGTTATAAGTGCATTGCAAAAATGTAAAGACTTACGCTTTGAAGTTTTTTCAAAAAAAGTAGTTGTACCACAAACACTGGGCAATTGCACTTTATTACCAATACACAACGAAACCTTTAACAACAGTGTTATTCATGCACATGGTGTAATTACGGGTGCAGGCTTTGAAACACCGGCAGAAGTATTGTATTTAGGTAAAAAATTATTGTGTATTCCTATTGCAGGTCAATACGAACAATTGTGCAATGCTGCTGCTTTAGAAGCTTTTAGAGTGCCAATAGTACAAACGATTGATCAACATTTTACACAAATAATTTATCGTTGGTTGGCATCTTTACAGCCCAAACCACTTCATCTACAACAGTCTACTTTCGAAATTGTACAACAAGTAATTGAGCTTGGCAAAACAATTTCGTATAACAATCATGAAACTCTTCCTGCTTTAACAGATCATAGTTTAGAACAATTAGCACTTGGTTAGTTTATGAAGCATTTTTATGTGAATAATTTTTTCACATGAATATGCTATTGTGTAAGCTTGCATTTACAGGCATTTTTGCACTGTAAAATTTATGATTATGAAAAGCAAGTTTATGACCACACATTTATTATTGGCAATTGCTGGTAGCACCAAAAAAGTGGTAGAAAAACCAATTACTGAAACAGTAGCTAATACAGCTAATCAACAGATTATTTGGAGTAAAGAAAAAAACGAACAAACTCAAAAATTGAGTGTACTACAGTCAAATTCTATTATCAACAGGCTTTCTTAAGTGGCACTGTTTTTGAAAAAAATTAAAGTATGTCAAAGCAATTCTTTAATATGATGGATTATTTTTTCACTATGATTATTTTATTATCTGGTGAAGAAGCTTATAACGATATAACCATCGATCATATTCTATAGTTTAAGGTTGTTCTAACCAATTTCACATTTGCCCATTCGGCATTTTGTTATCTATCATTTTATTGGTTTAATGAATACAATACATCCATTATAATTGGCTGTGTATTAGGCTGTACTTGAATTTCAACAGAATCATCATTTTTATTTTCACATCAATATGTTATTGTGCTAACAAAAAACCAACAATAGGTTTGCACTAAATTTTAAACAAAATCATTTTAAACAACAAAAACAAATACAATGAAAACAAACATCGTAAAGCCCATTTTAGGGTTATTATCCATCTTGTCGGTTGCTGCAACATCATGCAGTAAAGAAACTGGCACAGGAACAACTGTAACATCTTCTTCTGTAACTGAATTTAAGAAAGGAGATGAGTTTATTAAGCTGAGTTATAATGTAGATGGTACTATTCAAAAAGCAACCATTAAAACCGATGTAAACACCAACGGTTCTACAGTAGAATACAACGTGTTGTATAATGCCAATAAAAAAATGTCTGAAATGACAAGCGTTTCAGGCGAAAAAATTGTACCTGTTTACAGCACAAACAATCAATTAGATAAAGCAGATATTTTTATTGGGACTGAAAAAAGTGGTAGTATTCAATATGAGTATCAAAACAATTTATTATCGAAAGCAACTTTAACAACCAAGCTTACTGGCAGCACTTTTATTCCGATTATGGAATTTAGATTTACCTATAATACAGCTGGTAATGTATCAAAAGTAGCAACGTTTATGCCAGGTAGTTTAATTCCTACACAATTGGTACCTGCTGGTTATGTATAGTTTACGTACGATAACAAAACCAATCCATTGTATGTACAAAAAGACTTCCTTTCTTTATTAATGCAACCAGCTTCTAAAAACAATGTAATTAAAGAAAAGCATTATGATGAAAACAATGTTTTAGAAGATGAGGTAACTTACACATACACTTACAATTCATTAGGATTGCCAACTGCTGCTGTAGTAAAATCTGGATTGCCAAATCAGCCTGTAACTACAACCAATCTTTCTATTACTTACAAATAATTTTTTCAAACAACAACCAACACATATTAAAAAGGCTGTCTCAATTAAATGAGGCAGCCTTTTAATATTATTTACCAAAAAAAACTTATAGTTTTTCATATAAAGCTCTAAGCTTTTCTCTGGTCATAATCGTTTCCCAGTCTTTGCCCAAAGCATTCTCCCATAAAGGTTTCATACCTAAACTTACATTAATCATGGCATCAAATTGTTCTTCTGTTAAGCCTTTACAAATACCAACAGGAATTTCAATATTGTTTTCTTCAACCATGCGTTTAAATTCTGCCACTCCTTCAGGATAATACTCTTCTATATGATTCATCACAATACAGTTGCCTATTCCATGTTTTGTACCCAACAAATAGCTTAATCCATAACTTACTGCATGTGCAACACCAACTTGACTGTAAGCAATGCTCATTCCACCTGCATAGCTAGCCATCATGAGCTTATCATCGAAGGTATCGTTCCATTCTTTTTTTCCTAGAAAAACTTCTCTACACAATTCCAATGCTTTTTCACCATAGCTTTTGCTAAACTCGTTTAAGTAAGTTCCTTGTAAACTTTCAATGCAATGAATATAGCAATCCATACCTGTATAAAAACGTTGGTTTACAGGAGCATCTTTACACAATTCTGGATCTAAAACAATTTGGTCAAAAGGCGTAAAATCACTATTCATGCCTAGTTTACGTGTTGGCCCTGTTAACACAGTTGTTCTAGAAACTTCAGCACCTGTTCCGCTTAATGTAGGAATACCTACTTTATATACACCTGCAAATTTTACCAAATCCCATCCTTGATAATCAGCACTTGAGCCAGGATTGGTCATCATTAAACTCACTGCCTTAGCCAAATCCATTGTGCTACCACCACCAATACCAACAATGCCACTTACGGTTCCAAATTGGTCTTTTAGCTGTTGTGCCAAAGCATCTACCTGCTTCGTTTTAGGTTCGTACGTAACATCTGCAAACAATACGATATCATTTCCTCTTAATGGGATTCTATTTGGTAAATTTTTCCCTTCAAAAAAATGATCTACCAAAAAAACCATTGGTGCATTTTCTTTTCTATGTGGAGCAAGTATTTCATCTAATTGATTAAAGCTACCTCTTCCATAAACTACGTAGCTAACCATTTTAAAGTTTCTAAATTGCATAGTGTAATTTTTAAAATTGAAAAGTAGATTGAACAGAAATTGTGAATGCTTATAATGATTGTTTTTATTTTAATTCTATCCAATCGCTAATGTTGTTATTTATATCTACAGCGGCAACAAACAATTTATTATCTGCTGGTGCAAGTGTATTTGTTTTATCGAAAGATGCACTGTTATTGGTATGTATTAGTTGCAAAAGTGTAGCATATTGTAACTTTACATCTACATTAGCAGGTAAAGCATACACTGCAAAAGCTTTTATTTTTTTATCGCCTTTATAAATAAATGTATAATTATTGTTGCCATTTACAACTACCGTAGGGCTTTGTGGTTTGATGGCATCTATCCATGGCATTGGTGGAATAATTGCTGGCAAAGCATAATAGTTATTTCTTAAACTATCGTTCCAGCCATTTGGATTTTTTTCAAAAGTTTTACTGCTAAAGTAAACGCTACCTTGTGTGGTATTGTATTTACGTAACTGTAAAATTTGATTCGGAATTTCATTTTTATTTTTCCAAGCTTCGTTGCTATTTGCTCTATAAATGCCATGACCAACATAAATATGTTTGCCAAAACTATTTTTATTCCACCAGTCTAGTAACACATCATAATCACACAATTTATGCCCTCTTTCCCAATACAATTGTGGCACTACATAATCAATCCATCCGTTTTTCATCCACAATAAAATATCGGCATACAAATCGTCGTAGTTGGTTTGTCCGGCTTTTGTTTCACTGCCATTAGGGTCTTGACTTTTATTTCTCCAAACACCAAATGGGCTAATTCCAAATTTTACTCGGCTATTGTTTTTTTGTATAATTTGATGAAGTTGCAAAATAATGCTATCACAGTTGCTTCTACGCCAATCGTCTTTACTTAAACCATTGCCAAATTGTTCGTACGTTTTTGCATCAGGGAATTCTTTACCAGCAATTCTATAAGGATAAAAGTAGTCGTCCATATGAATAGCATCTACATCGTATCTTGTAATGATATCTGTTACAACTTTGCCAACAAAATCTCTTACTTGTGGTAAGCCTGGGTTGAAATATTTTTTATCTCCATACGTTAAAAACCACTCAGGATGAATTTTAGAAATGTGAGAAGGCGAAACTGACGATTTGTTTACATTAAAAACCGCTCTATAAGGGTTTAGCCATGCATGAAATTCCATTCCATGTTTATGGGTTTCTTCAATCATAAATGCTAACGGATCGTAATAAGGTGTAGGTGGCAAACCTTGTTTTCCGGTTAAATATTCACTCCAAGGTTCGTAAGCAGATGGATAAAATGCATCACCAGTAGGCCTAATTTGCATAACAATTGCATTCATGCCATTGCGTTGATGCAACTGTAACAAACGGATATATTCTGCCTTTTGTTCCTCAACAGGTAAGCCCTTTTTACTAGGCCAATCTATGTTTTCAACAGTAGCAATCCAAACGCCTCTAAATTCGTAGTTGGTTTGGCTAAATACAGGTTGTATGCAGTAGCAAACAATCATTAAAATAGTTGCAATACAGTTCTTCATGTTTCAAAGATAGTATTGGCAAATGCTTTTTCTGTAATTGTGGAAGAAATAAAAACGATGATTGGGTTGTTAACTCTATTTTAAACCGATTGTCTTATTTTATCTAACAAATTATTTAATTGATCGATTTCTTGAGTAGATAAACATGCCAATTGTTCATCGAGTGTAATTACTTTTTCATCGAGAGAAGCCAATAGTGCTAAACCTTTTTCAGTAATGGTAACGTCTACTAAGCGTTTATCAATGAGATTTACACTTTTTGTGGCCAATTCTTTTTTTATCAATCGTTCAACCAATCTACTCGTATCACTCATTTTATCAAGCATTCTTTCTCTTATTTGTAAAGTGCTTAATGGGGCTTTACTGCCTCTTAAAATACGAAGTATATTGTATTGCTGTGGTGTAATTTCACTTGGTTCAACAAAATTTTTCACTTTTTCTTGCAGCCAATTAGCTGTGAAAATAAGATTAATAGTAGCCTTTTGGTAATTGTTTCTAAAGGTGTTTTGCTGAATATCTTTTTCTATTCCCATTGGTACAGTAGTGCGTTAACGGTTGAAAAAAGTAAGATTGTGAAAGTACTAATTAGTTGATTACCAACAACATCAAAGTTTAAACATTGCTGATTAAAAATACCAATTAAGGAATAAGCATTTGTTTAAATGCTATAGAATCGCCAAAAAACACATTGCAATCTACAGGTGTAGTAATGCCATCTACAGTACCTTTTTCACTATGTTGCCAAAATAGCCAATCTCTTGCAATTCGTGGTTTTTCTGGCTCTAAATAATGAGCTACCCAAAGTGGATATTCGTTAAACTCTTTTCCAAGATAGGTTTCGTAAAAATGTACATAGCTATAAATAATAGGTTTTACGCCATAGTGTTTTTCAATGGTATTCAAAAATTCTTTCAGTCGTTTACGCATTATTTTTGCAGGTACACCATATAATTTTTCAATATCTACAACGGGTGGTAAATCGCCTGATGCAAGTGTAACATTTTGTATAAAATTTTGAGCTTGTTTTTCGCCACTTTTTGTTGCAAGAAAAAAATGATATGCACCACAAACAATGCCTGCTGCTTTTGCTTGTGCATAGTTTTGAGCAAAGGTTCTATCATGGTCGTTTAAGCCTTCTGTTGCTTTTAAAAATGCAAATCCCATACCTACATCTTCTACTTGCATTGCTTTTACTTTATCCCATGCAATGGCTTTTTGATAGCTGCTAACATCAATTCCATGAATTTGAAAACCCAATGGAAAAGTGGTATTAAATGCACTATAATCTGCCTCTTTTGCTTCTTGCAAATCGGTAGCATTTTTTATAAGTACCCAAATAAGCCAAATGGTTATGAGTAAAACAACTACAATAAACATCCAAACTATCCACCGATTTTGTTTTGTACGCATCGCAAATAAAATTGCCTTTTGGGCTAGAAATATTTATTTTTTGTATAAATGGAATTGATAGCCTAGCATTACATTGAGCGACTGGGTTTTGTTTTGCCCATCAGCACTATTTTGTTGAACATTAAATAAGCTAGAATTACCATTTATTTGAAGAATGATGTTTCCTACATCTCCTTTATAAGTAATGCCTAAACCACCTTGTATACCAAAATTTAATGGATGCAATTGTTCTGTAAATTCTCTTTCCTGATCTAAACTTATTTGAAAAGGAAGTAAAAGATTGGTTCTTTCAGGATTGGTATATATGGCACTAAACCCACTTGTTTTTGCTTTTGCTTGTATTAAAATGCCGGTAAAAAAACCACCATTTACAAACAAATCGAATTTTTCGCCAACAATACAATTGTACTTTACCATCATTGGTAATTCAATATAACGAATATCAATATTACTTAAAAAAGTAGCATATACAGTATTTGGAACTGTAAAGTTTGAAGGTACTAAACTAGCATAAACACTTTTTGGAATTACTTGGTCGCCATCTTTTTTTACACGTATATGGTTGTAGTTTACATCTATCTGAAAAGCCCATCTTGTTGATGCTTCAATTGTTCCAGTAATGCCATAGTTGGGTGTGCCAATAGAAGAATATCCACTAATAACAGGATTTGAACCTGTAGCTTTTAAATTCGGTAATCCTAACCCTGCTTTAATGCCTACAGAAATTTTTTCTTGTGCTTGTAACCATAAGCTACAAAAACACAAACAAACACACAACCATTTATGCTTCATACTTTTATTTTAATACGTTGTAAAAATAGTAGTTTATTGTTTGCATATTTTTTTGACGATGATGAATTACATGAATAATTTTTTTAAAATACAATTTCTTTTACAAAAGCTTACATAAAAATGTAATTAATACAACTATTATCTGCCATCATTTTCAACTATCTTCATTGTCTTATATTTTCATTATGACCTTGGTTAATTTTCAAGCGATTCAACAATTTTTTGTAGAAGGAAATACACTTACCTACGCTTTTAGAAAAAAGCAACTACAACTATTATATGCAACCATTCAACAACATGAAGCTGCCATTTTTGAAGCATTATATAAAGATTTACACAAGAGTAAAGAAGAAGCTTACACCACTGAAATAGGATTTATTTATGCAGAAATTTCACATGCATTAACGCAATTACAAAATTGGATGTTGCCTCAAAAAGTATCAACACCCATTATTTTACAACCTAGTAGTAGTACTATTTATCGAGTTCCGCTTGGTGTTACTTGTATTATTGCTCCATGGAATTATCCTTTTCAATTACTAATGGCTCCATTAATTGGTGCTATTGCTGGCGGCAATTGTGCTGTTGTAAAACCAAGTGAATTTACCCCACATACAGCAGCCATTATTCAAACAATTATTACCCAAGCTTTTACACCGAATTATATTGCTGTTTGTGTAGGTGATGGTGCAACTGTGGTTACAGCTTTGTTGCAACAAAATAGATTTAATCATATTTTTTTTACAGGAAGTACAACTGTTGGTAAAGCAATTGCACAATTAGCAGCAGAAAAGTTAACACCTACTACGCTTGAATTAGGCGGTAAAAGTCCTTGTATTATTGATGAAACAGCCAACATAAAAGTAGCAGCCAAAAGAATTGTTTGGGGAAAATTTACCAATGCAGGACAAACCTGTGTTGCTCCTGATTATGTATTGGTACACAATACAAAAAAAGAGTTGTTGATAGCAGAAATGAAGAATGCTATACAACAGTTTTATGGAACAAATGCTGCTATTGCTAGTGATTACGGACGTATTGTAAATAGTAACAGATTTCAAATTCTTTGCTCGTACATGCAACAGGGTAAAATTTTGTATGGCGGTGAATCTGATGCAGATAGTTTATACATTGCCCCCACATTAATTGAATTACATGCAGCAAATATGGATATTTCGTTAATGCAAGATGAAATATTTGGGCCTATTTTACCCATTATTGAATACGAAAATGATGATACTATTTTAAGCATTCTTCAGAAGCATCTTCATCCATTAAGTTTGTATTTGTTTAGCAGTAATAAAAAGAAGCAAAACTATTTTATTGAGCATATTTCTTTTGGAGGAGGATGTATTAACAATACTTTAATGCATTTAGGAAACCCAGAATTGCCATTTGGAGGATTGATGAATAGTGGAATGGGACAATATCATGGCAAATACAGTTTTGAAACATTTACACGACCAAAAAGTATGCTTAAAACTGCAACTTGGTTAGATGCTCATATAAAATATCCACCTTATACAGGAATGCTCAAATTTTTAAAATGGTTTTTAAAATAACCAGCATTTTCAGATTGATTCAAATAGTATCTGTTTATTAGGTTCAGTTTTATATATTTGCAACTATATTGCATTTTTGAAACTTACTATAACATATAAACAATTATTAATATATTCTTTGTTGGCTCTATACTTATTTATAGCCACTCCGATTTCTATATGGCACCATCATACAAAAGATAATTCTATATCAATCAAGGAAATAATTATTAAAGCAAATGCCCAAAATGACATAGAATCAAATTGCCATATTTGCCAACACCATTATTCCATTTTTGATAATGATGCCGTATCGTATCTGCAAGATATTATAAAACATATACAAAGTTTTAATACTTTCTACAGCTTTTATCTTATACCTAATCCTGCTTTCTCAAAGCCCAATAAAGGACCGCCTTTTATTGGCTAACAAAATTTCCTCTTTTTAACAATACTATCTAATGCTTCTATAAGCCATTGCTTCGCAATTGATTGATGTAGTATTTACCATTTAACGCTTATTGTGAATGTTTTCTATTAAGAAATTGGCTATACCAATTTTACTGCTGCTTTATAGTAATCTCAAAGCACAGGACACTACCAATTATTCAGGCGACTTTGTACCACCAGCAAAGCCAATATCAATCTATGCCCTAAAAGCAGCAGGTAATATTACACTGGATGGAAAACTAACAGAAGCCGATTGGGCAAAAGCTGAAACCATTATACGTTTTGTTCAAGTAGAACCCTACCAAGGCGAAAAACCTAAATACCCAACTATTGTAAGAATTTTGTTTGATAGTAAAAACATTTATGTAGGTGCTTATTGTAAAGATATTACTGGCAAAAAAGGAATAAGGGTACAAGACTTTCGCAGAGATTTTGAATACTTTGAAAACGATTTATTTGGTGTTGCCTTTGACCCATTTAATAAAAAACGAAATGCCACCGCATTTCAAACAAACCCTTATGGTGCTTTAAGGGATTTACAGGTATTTGATGACCTTGTGTTTGACCGAGAATGGGATGCACTTTGGAATGCAAGAAGCAATATTACTGATAGTGGCTGGACTTGTGAAATGGCAATACCATGGAAAACTTTACGTTACCCAAAAACAGTTGACAGCACTACTTGGGGCATCAACTTTGTAAGAATAGCCCGTAAGGAAAATGAGGCTTCGGCTTTTCCAGGCTTTCCAAGAAGTTTTGATACTTACCGTATGGGCTATGTGGCTTTGTTAAAAGGTATTCAGCCACCGCCACCAAGCACCAATATTCAAATAAATCCTTACTGGGTAAATCAAGTAAATACACAAACCGAAACTGGCATAAAAAAACTAAATGACTACACCACAAAATTTGGTGGTGAAATTAAATATAGCCCTACAGTACACAGTACACTTGACTTTACAATTAATACAGACTTTGCACAAGCAGATGCAGACAGGCAGGTAAACAACCTTACAAGATTTTCGGTATTATTTCCCGAACGCAGACAATTTTTTTTAGAAAATGCTGGCTTGTTTAATGCTGGTAGTCAATTTATTTATCGTCCATTTTTTAGTAGAAGCATTGGTTTGGATAATGACGGAAACCCTATTCCTATTGATGCAGGGTTACGCTATACTGATAAAAATACCAAGTACAGTTTGGGTGCTATGTATGTGCATCAAAGGCAGTCTGCAACTACATTGGCAAGCAACAACAGTGTAGTTAGTTTTATAAAAAATTATGGAAATCAAAATAATATTGGCGTACTAATCACAAGCAAAATAGAAGAAAGCAACGATAGTGTAAAAGCTGATAATAATACGACCGTAACATTAACAGGGTTAAACAGAATTACAGATAAACTTAGTTTTAATTACAGTGTAAGTGGTAGCAAAACCACTGGCAACAATACAGACGATGGTTTTGCAGCCAACACCAGCCTTGCGTATGCTGCCAATAATTTTGCTTGGGTTTGGAACACTGGCATTATTTCAAAAGAATACAATCCGCAACTTGGGTTCTTAACAAGGAATGACTTTGTAAAAAACTTCGTTGATATTTATCTGATAAAACGTAAGCAAAAATGGTTTCCAAAATTCATTCGCAGTTTTGAGCCAGGCGTTTCCATTGATATGTACCAAAACATAACCAACCTCAAACTACAGGAAGGTTATATCGGCTTTTATCCGCTATTTTTTCTTTTTAACAATGGGGCAAAATTGGTTTCCACTATTCAATTTAACTGGCAAAATCTCACTACAAATTTCAACCCTATTGGCATTGAGATAGCAGCAGGAAATTACCAATACAATTCTATCAACGCAAATTTTGCAAGCGACCAAAGCAGCAAATTTTCTTACAGTGCAGATATTACTGCAGGTGGCTATTACAATGGCAAAATAGTAAGTTTTACTGGCAATATCCGTTATGCACCATCACCACATTTTGCTGCCAATATTAGTTACGAAACCAATCAATTAAAACAGGTAGGTATCAATAAAGAAAACTTAACTACACAGTTGGTTACGCCAAATATCCGTATGGCTGTTAATCCACGTTTGCAGCTAAATATATTTTACCAATACAACACCGCTACAGAACGCAGCCGATGGAATGCAAGGTTTAGCTGGGAATATAAACCCTTGTCATATATCTATTTAGTATTTAACGAAAACAAAACCACTGGTTTTAAACAAGACCAAACCATTGCCAAAATAAATTTTATCAAACAATTTTAAGCTCTACAACACAAGAATAAATAGAACTACTAAGCGAAAATAAAAATGAACATGTATAAGAAAATAAAAATTTTACCCTATAAGAAAAACAATTTTAAATATTTGCTTAAAGCTGCTTTTATACTATTTTCTATTTCGGTATTTAACGTTTGTTTCAGCCAACAAAAGAATCAAATTACTGGGTTTATTAAAAATGAAAATAATCGGGCACTTGAAAATATAAGTATCCAAATAACAGCTTTAGAAAATACTACCATCAGCCAAAAAAATGGATATTTTAGTTTTACTAATTTGCCCGAAGGAAATTATGAGTTGGTATTTTTTGGTGTTGGATATACTACCACCAACATTAGTTACAAGATTCCCAACAACAAACCATTAGAAGTTATTTTAACTAGTAGAATAGTTGGTTTAAAAGAAGTAATAGTTACCGCAAAACCAAAAATACTAGGGTCGTCGTCTATTATAGATAAAAGTGCCATTATACATACTCAACCTACTAGTTTAGCAGATGTGTTGCAATTAATTCCTGGTCAGCTAGCAACAAACCCAAATTTAGGAGCAGCTCAACAAATTAATTTAAGACAAGTACCAAGCACAACAGATGCAGGCAGGGTAAATGCTTTAGGTACACAAATAGTTTTAGATGGTGTTCCTTTTAGTAACAATGCCAATTTACAAACAGATGTTACTATTTTAAATTCAAGTGCATCTGCTTTACCGCCATTTTCTTCAGTTGCAGGAAGAGGTACTGACTTGCGACAAATACCAGCCGATAATATTGAAAACATAGAAGTAATTAGAGGCATTCCATCGGTAAAATATGGCGATTTAACATCGGGTTTAATTATTGTAAATTCTAGAATTGGTGCATTTAAACCAGAAGTAAGAATTAGGTTAAATCCCAATTTGGCACAAGCTGCTTTGCTGGCTGGCTTTACATCAAAAACCAAAAAAAATACATTAAATATTGGTTTAGATTTTTTAAACGCTAAAGATGATGTAAGAGAGCAGTTTAATGCTTACAGTCGTATTCAAGGGCAAGTGGCTTGGCAAAAATTTTGGGATGACAATAAAAAATTTACAACAAATACTATTTTTTCTGGCTTTAAATCGTTAGACCAATTAAAGCAAGACCCTAGTGATGTGAGAAGTCAAAATAAAAGGTACGCCGATGATTATAACGTGAAACTAAGTACAGAAGGAAAATGGAGAGCCAACAAAAAATGGTTGAGCAATTTTAATTATATCGCATCTGTAAACTACAATAGTCAAACTGGCTTTTATCAAGGATTGGTTACTAGAGATTTGTTTCCAATAAGTACAGCTACAAAAGATACAACCATGGTGGGTGTATATGGCAAAAGTGAATACTTAAACAAAACCACAGTCGATGGAAAACCTTTAAACGCTTATGTAAGATTAGAAGGAAATTTATTTAAAACTATTTTTGGGTTTAGCCACAAGTTTACCTCAGGTGCTGAGTGGCGAATGGATGTAAACAATGGCAATGGTAGGCAGTTTGATGTATTAACCCCACCAAGGCAAAATTATAGTGTAGGTGAAAGACCATCTACATTTAGCGAAATACAAGCATTGCACCAACTTGCCTATTATGCAGAAGATAGAATAGCAGGAAAAATTGCTGGAAAAAGTATGATAGCACAAGTTGGTGTAAGAATAGACAATGTAGCACCCACTTCCATATTTAAAAGTAAATACAAAGTTATAGCAGCTCCAAGGGTAAATATTGCTGTAGAAGTGGTAAAAGATATTTGGATGAGAGGAGGCTATGGTATTGCAGCAAAAGCAGTTCCTTTAAATTATTTATACCCTGGCGTTCGTTTTTTCGACCTGGTGAACTTTAATTATTTTGCTAACAATCCTGTAGAACGATTAACGGTTATTACTACAAGAACCATCAATTTAAACAACCAATTTTTAAAGCCATATACAAGTGAAAAAATTGAATTTGGTTTTGATTTTACTAAAAAAGAATTTGTTGCCAATGTTTCTTTTTTCAATGAAAAAATTACGAATGGCATTGGTATTAATAGAGAAGTAAAACCGTTTACTTACGCAAGGTTATCTGCACAAAGTACACCACCTAATCAGCCCCCAGTTTTAAATACAACACCTACAAGTATTGATACTTTTTTTGCAGCCTATGATGTACCTGTTAACAACAGAACAGTTATAAATAAAGGTGTGGAATACAGTGTTGATTTACCCGAAATAAAAAGCATTAGAACATCTTTCAATATTACTGGTGCATACATACAAACAGAGAGTTTTGACAATGGCAGATTTACAGATGCTGCCAAAGCTTATTTTGGAACTACTACCCCAACAAGAATTGGTATATATCAATCAAGCGCAAGGGTGGTAGCTAGCAGGTTTAATACAAGTGTCCGGTTTATTCATCGTATTCCAAAACACAATATTGTAGTATCTGCTTTGTGGCAAACTATTTGGACTACGCAAAGCAATAGCGAGCCTCTAAACCCATATCCCATTGCTTTTATAAACAGAAAAGGAGAAACGATTAACCTAAACGAAACAGAAAGCAAACAACCACAATACACAGATTTAATACGACCTGTAAACCAAGTGAACGTAACCAGTTTACCACCATTACACCTACTCAATTTTAGGTTAACTAAAGAATGGAAAAAAGGTTTTGGAATGTCGTTTTATGCTAATAATTTTTTAAACAATAGACCATTGCATACCGACCCAAATACCAATGGTTTGGTTAGAAGAAGTGAACCACTATTTTTTGGAGCAGAATTTAATGTGACTTTATAAAACAAGTAAATAATATATGAAACAGTTATTATCAGTAGTAGTTATTGTAAGCATCTTTTTAGGTGCATGTAAAAAAGACAGGTTTGGTGCATTGTCCACATCGTCAGTTACCGTTAAAGCAAAATACCCAAGTACGTATAGCCAAGAATTTGCAAGTGGTGCAACCATTGTACTTACCAGTATTGTAGATAACAGTATAAAAACTGCCACCACCAATAGTAATGGGGATGCTATTTTTAGTGATGTATTGCCAGGCAATTATAGTATAACGGCCAACAAAAATTTGTCTGCTGCTGAGGCTTCGCCACTTACGGGTATTAGTACTGCCGTTACTTTAAATGCTATAGTAAATAGTGCAGCCATCGTAGGTTCTCAAAACCCAAGATTTCAGTTGCAATTACAAGGTGGCACAGTTGGTGGCTTGGTTATAAAAGAAGTGTACTACACTGCCAGCCAAACACCATCTGGTGGCAACTATTTTAGCGACCAATTTGTAGAAATTTATAATAATAGCACCGACACTTTATACTTAGATAGTTTGTGTATTGCTGATATTCATGGCAACGCTGGACTCATTAATCCTTCCTCTTTACCAACACCTTTTAATACAGATAATGCCAACAGTTATGCTAGTAATATCTGGCGTATCCCCGGTACAGGCAAACAGCGCCCATTGGCACCTGGCAATAGCATCATTATAGCACAAGATGGTGTAAACCACAAAGACGCAACTTTAAACCCTAATAGCCCTGTTGATTTATCGAATGCAGATTGGGAAACATATAACGAAAGACCAGATAATAGAGATGCAGATGCACCTGGTGTACCCAATTTAGAAAGGGTATATTTTACTGGTGGGTTCGATTGGTTAATGCCAGTATTTGGACCTTCGCTCATTATTTTTAAAGCAGATTTTGCTACACTAGCCCAAGTACCGATTCCAGGTGCTAGCTCTACAACACCCCCAAGAATAAGGGTGCCTAATAGCATTGTAATAGATGGGGTTGATTTTTTAAGAGATGGCACAAGTGCTAGCTATAAAAGATTACCTGCTGCATTAGATGCAGGATTCTTGTTTGCAGATGCTACATACAATAAGCAAAGTCTACGTAGAAAAACAAGTACAACCATTAATAGCAGAAGGGTACTGCAAGACAATAATAATACCACTGCCGACTTTGAAAAGATTCCGCTTCCTACACCTAAAGCATTTAACTAAATAACAATGTTTAAATTCAAAATAAATTCATTTACATTGGTAGCACTACTTTGTGTTACCAATGTTATTGCACAATCCAACAAACAAGATAGCCTTCATGCACTTGTAGATAATAGGATATTCAATTACTTTAACGTCACAAATAATCCAGCCACTATTCAGCAAAGTTCTCTTGTAGAACATGGCGTTGCTACTGCACTTGGCAGCCATATAAATGGCAATTATAAAAGACCCATGGAAGCAGAAGCCACCAACTTACTAAGCATTCATCTTGGTGGCTTTAAAAAAGTAAATGAGTGGTCTTATAAAACGTCATTCAGCTACATAAAACAATATGACAAAGAAATTGCATGGAGTGGTGTGGCCGATGCTTATGAAGGCAACCCATTTATTTGGGCAGATAGCAGTGTTGGCAATTGGGAAAGAGACCATATAAATGCATCAATTAGTGTGGCAGCACCTCTTGTGTTCAAAAAGTTACAAACTGGCTTGACGGTAGATTATCAAATTGGTTCCGGTGCTAGAATATCTGAACCAAAACCATTTTACAGAAAACGCAAAATAGCATTGCAACCCGGTATTAACTGGATACTATCACCCAAAAAATCTTTTGGCATAACTGGTAAAATACATTTTATTCAAGAAGAAAATGAATTGGGTTTTTATAGTAATAACAATGTTTTATTGTATCGTTTAAGAGGCTATGGCACATTTAGCAAAGCACCTTTTGTAAATGGTGAGCGTAAACGATTAGGAACCGATTTACAAGCAACCATTCATTACCAGCAACAACTAGGAAAATACCAACTACTATTAAGTGGCTTTGCAGCCCAAAGAGATGAAGAAATAAACGAAGGTGTGGCAACACAAATACCAGCAGGCTTTTTTACTGAAATTAGGTTTGGTGGCAATGCTTTAGTACAAACAGGAAACCCAAAAAAAGGCAAATCAATTGCAGTGGCTTATCAACTCAAAAATGGCTATGCCGATGATTTAATTTTTAGAGCAGAAAGTGCCAGTTATAATACCCATACATTAAACGCACCAATAAATGTTTGGTGCACATCTAGCAACTTAAAAACACTGTGGCAGTTTACACTTGAACCTCAGTTTAAATTTATTGACAATACAGACCAAGCAACACTTACACAACTTACAGCTACTAATTTTGGTGCTAGTTTTAAAGCAAACTGGCGAAAGCAAATAAAGTCTAACATACACGTACAAATACAACCTACAGCAGGGTATTATTATGTGCCTTCGAGTGAAATTATTAACCAAAGGCAAAACGTAATTACAAAAAATATTGTACTGCCCGATTATCAATTTTTTGCTACCAATACCACGCTTATTGGTAGTGTAGTAACGTTTGAATTTAATACGCCCAAAAGCAAGTTATACCATCAAATTGGTGTAACAACCAATCATGTATTTGCCAATACCAACACCAGTTTTTTTAACGGTAGAAATAATCTACAATTCAATTACTCAATTATTTTTTAATGAAGAAGATACTTTCTATAACAATTATTTCTATTCTATTTTTTGCATGTAGTTCACAAAAAAACATACAAAAAGAAATAGTAAAGCAAGATTATGACAAAGTCCTTGCAGATTCTATTTTAGCCTATGCTTTAGACCATGAAGCTTTATACAGTCTTGCAGACACTTTAAAGCCAATAAGCAGTGTAAAATTCTTACGATATGCTGTTGCAAAAGACAGCACTATGAAAGATGGCGATGCTTATATAACCAATGCCGATTCTTTATTACAAAAAATAGAAGCCTATCAAAAAGTGTGTAAAGCATTAAGTAAAGGCGATTTTGAATTTGTGTTAACCCCCTTTCAACGAACAGAGAAAAACATCAGAAACCTTGAAATATACATTGTAAGAAAATCTCGTTTGGCATCTATCTTAAACACCTATGCTTCTTTTTTTGGTCAATGGGGTTTTACACCATCTACTAACCCAGCGGTCGTATTAACAGCAGTAGAATACGAAACTAGATTAGACAGAAATAGAGCCTATGGCTATTTATTTGGCTACCCAAGTTATGCAGTAGATTTTTTTGTTACCAGTACCAAAACACAAGAAGCAGATACAGCTAAAAAATTGGTGCCTAGAGACTTTTTTGCTATCCCAGTTTTTGCAGGTAATAAAGGCTATTTCACTTATGCAATGCCTAAGGGCTACCAACCTACAGCTATTGATAGTGCTATTTACAATAAAGCAGCTCTCACCTTAAATAATTACAAAACAATAAGAGAGCAGTACAACACCAAGCAAGGAGTACAAGCTTTTAAACTTTGGCAAGCTTTAATTAAAAAATAAATGAACGTATTTACAACCATACATATTAAAGCTTTGTGCTGCTTTTTGTTGCTCTGTATTATTTGGGGCAGCACTTGGGCTGTAAGTTTTATTGGTATAAGTGAAATGCCTGTTGAGGTATTGGCTTGCCTAAGAAACTTACTGGCAGGAATTGCAATGCTTATCTTTTTTATGGCAAAAAAATATCCCATTCCATCTGTAAAGCAAATAGGGCAAATGCTACTACTCTCCTTTTTGCTGTTTACTTCAAACACGCTTTTATCGCTTTATAGTTTGCAACTATTACCCTTGCATTATGCAGCAATTATAGGTTGTACAACGCCTATTTTTATTCACTTACTTAACAGACGTAGCAAAAAATCAAAAATTAGCACTGTGTTTATTTTGGGTTGTATTGTTAGTTTAATTGGCATCACCATTTTAGTTGCTAATAATTTCTCTGCAAGTAACAATGTCAGTATTCTGGGTATTGCATTATCACTAATTGCTGTTCTGTGTTGGAGTATTGGTATTAATTATATTAACAATACAAAAAGCAACATCAATATTTACTATTCGTTTGCATGGCAACTATTGTTGAGTGGCATTACTATCTTTCTCTATCTATTTTTTTCAAAAACAACTTATTCTTTAGCAAGTATTTCACTTAAAGGTTGGATGAGCATTGCTTACTTATCTTTTTTGGGTTCTATCGTTGCTTTTATTTGTTTAGCATACACCCTACAGCATCTCCCTGAATCTATCAATTCATTGTATGTTTTTGTAAATGCCATCGTTGCATTTTTTATTAGCGTTTTATTCTTTCACACTCAATTAATAGCTAAAGATATCATAGCCATTGGCTGCATACTAATTGGCATTTGGATTTCAATTCATCTCGAAAAATATTTCATTCAAACAAAAATACTCAACCAATAAAAATAATTTATGACAACACTACAAACAACTAACCTCACTAAAAAATATGGTGAGCATACAGCTTTAAATAACTTAAATCTTTCGGTAAATAAAGGCGAAATATTTTGCCTGCTTGGCCAAAACGGAGCTGGCAAAACCACTACCATTAATTTATTTCTTGGCTTTACCGATGCCTCATCTGGCGAAGCCAAAATAAATAATGTAACTGTAAAGCCTAATGATGTGGCTACCAAAAAGTTTGTGGCATATATACCCGAAGTGGTGCAGCTCTATGGCAATTTAGATGGTATTGAAAACCTCGATTTTTTTAGCCGATTAGCAGGATTTAAATATCCTAAAGAAACATTGGTAAAATTTTTAAGCAAAGCTGGTTTACAAACAGAAGCCCACAGCAAAAGGCTATCAACCTATAGCAAAGGGATGCGGCAAAAAGTAGGCATTGCTATTGCCTTGGCAAAAAATGCGGATGTGATTTTAATGGATGAACCAACGTCTGGTCTTGACCCAAAAGCCACGGCAGAATTTACCAAAATATGCAAAGAATTAGCCGCCGATGGTAAAACTATTTTTATGGCAACACACGACATTTTTAATGCCGTGAATGTGGGAACAAAGATTGGTATAATGAAGCAAGGTTCGTTGGTACATATTATTAACACCAGCGAAATTACTGCTAGCGAATTGCAACAATTGTATTTAGAAACAATTTAAAAAAAAGGTACTTGAAAAAAAATATTTTGTATATCGTTTTAGCATTTATGTTACAAGCAAAAGCTCAGAACTCAACTAATCCATATGGGCTATCAATTATTAGTACAAAAAAGGAATTAATCAATACAATTAAGAGTGATGGCAATAAAACTTTGGTAGATTTAAAACAATATATACCTAGTCTTACGTTGGACATTAAATATGCAACTACAAATAATATTTTTTATAAAAAGTTGTATTCTAAACCATTTGCATTTATGCGATTGCCAGCGGCAAAAGCACTAAAGAAAGTTCAAGCCGATTTGTTACAGCTAGGAATTTCTTTAAAAATTTATGATGCTTACAGACCATATAGTGTTACTTGTACAATGTTTAACATATTGCCAGATACTATTTATATGGGCTTACCATGGAAAGGAAGTAAGCATAACAGAGGAATAGCTGTAGACCTTACAATTATTGATAATAAAACTAAAAAAGAATTACAAATGCCCACCCCATTTGACGCACTAGTATATGCATCAAATCCACAGTTCAAAGACTTGCCAAACGAAAAAATAAAAAACAGAGATTTACTTATTGCTTATATGAAAAAGCATGGTTTTACTGTAGATCCAGTAGAATGGTGGCACTTCAATTATAAAAGTGATACTGAATTTGAAATACTTGATATATCTCAAAATACATTATTCAATTTTCTAAACAAATAAAAAACAATGAAACATCGATTACTTTTGGTTATTGCTTTATTAAGCATTACACTTAGTTACGGACAATTTAGTATTAAAGGAAAAATTGTAGATGAGAACAAGCAGACTGTTCCCTCAGCAACTATCATCGTTAAACAAAAAGACAAAACACAATATTTAACCGCAAGCCAAGAAGGCAGTTTTGAAATAGCTAAAATTTCTAAAGGCACAGTTGATATTACAATAATTGCAATTGGTTTTGATAATTATTTTGAAAGACTTGTTGTAAATGAAAATAAAGTGCTAGCCATAGAGATGGTAAGCAACAGTAAAATTTTACAAACTGTAGAAGTGGTAGGACGTACCACAAAAAAGTACAATAGCGATTATTCGTTTAGTGCTACACGTACAGCTATCTTAAATAAAGATTTGCCACAATCTATTGGTACTGTAACAAAAGAGTTAATGGCCGATAGACAAGCCTTTCAACTTGCCGATGCTGTTAAAATTATACCGGGTGTGGTACCATCTAGCTTTTACAACCAATATGCTATTCGTGGTATTAGCCAAAACGAAGAAGGACAAATAATTAATGGTATGCGTACAAGGCAATACTATTTTCTACAACCACTTACTTCAAATATTGAACGTGTAGAAGTGGTAAAAGGTGCTGCAAGTGCTACTTTTGCTAGTGTTGACCCTGGTGGAAGCATCAATATGGTAACTAAAAAACCATTAGCGGTAGATAGAAAAGAAATTAGTTTAACAGCAGGTAGCTTTGGTACAATTAGGGGTACATTAGACTTTACTGGCCCACTTAACAAAGAAAAAACATTGCTTTATCGTTTAAACGGTGCTTATCAAGAAGCAAAAAGCTATAGAGATTTAGTAAATAATAACTCGTTACTTATATCACCTTCATTCTCTTATATACCAAATAATAAGACTTCGGTAAACGTAGAAATGATAGTGAATAGAATGAATGGCAATCTCGATAGAGGACAACCCATTTTTGGTGCAGTAGCAGGTGTTACGAATTTAAATAGCACACCCATAAGTTTAAATTTAGGTGCAGGCAACGACTTTTTTAAGTCAAATGAATTGATTATTACCAGCAGTTTTGCTCATAAATTTAACAATGCTATCAGTTTCAATGCTGCATATATGAAGCAAACATGGCAAGAAGATTTACAAGAACATAGAACTACCAATGCTTTTGCTGTAGATACTACCAACACACCTGTAACATCATTAGCAGGTATGCAGTTTGTACAACGTAAGCAAAACTGGAATATTGATAATGTAAATACATATTTCAACTTCGATTTTGCAACTGGCAAAGTAAAACACCAATTGTTGGTAGGTTACGATTTAAGCATGTGGGAAAAATTTAAAGGCGGCGGACAAAATGCAGCTAGAGGCTTTTTACTAAATAATGGTACAGTAGCTACAAGCTTTGTAAGAGCAAATGCGGCAAACTATCAACTAATAAATGTTGGTGGCAGAATATTACCAAGACCAAATGTTAATTATTTCGATTTAAACAATCCGTCTTATACAGTTCGTAACATAAACGACTATAACATGAATTCGAGGGTAGCAATACCATCTGCATTAACCACTACACATGCCATTTACATACAAGAACAACTACGGTGGAATAAATTTATTCTTTTGGTAGGCTTGAGACACGATTGGTTTAAAGATATAACTAACTACAAAGCACCCAACGAATTGAGCTTTACCAATAAAAAACTGTTACCACGTATTGGCCTTACTTACGCAGCCACTAAAAACATAAATGTATATGCTACGTATTTAGAAGGTTACCAACCACAAAGCAATACAGTAACATTAATGCCAAATACGGGCAATTATTTTTGGACCTCACAATCTGCTGCTAGATTTAAACCACTTATTAGTGATTTAAAAGAAATAGGTACAAAAGCTACTTTGTTTAACGGAAAATTGACAGTTAATGGAGCCTTTTACGAAATCAATCAGCAAAACCTTTTATTGAATGCTAACTTACCAGCATTTCCAGACTCGTTAGTTACTAGAGGTGCAGAACGTAGCCGTGGTTTTGAAATTGATGCTGCTGGCTATATTTTACCAAACTGGCAAATCAATGCATCGTACAGTTACATAGATGCAACAATTGTAGAAGATAACGACCCAACTTTAAAAGGTGCTAGAAAACAAAATACGCCGTACAATAGTGCCAATTTATGGACGAGATACAACTTTAACTCTGGCAGCAAATTAAAAGATATTGGTATAGGTTTAGGTTTACAACACAATGGCGATCGCATTCCTTGGTTTACACGTGCATTTAAAACACCTGCATATACATTGGTTGATATGGCATTGTATTATACACCTGGCAAAAGCAATATGCAGCTAGCTTTAAACGTAAACAATGTTTTCAACACAACACATTGGATTGGTGCTCAAAATTATCTACGACTTTTTCCTGGTGCACCACGTAGTGTAATGCTTACTGCCACTTACAGATTTTAATATTCGAAAAGTACAATTCTTGGGTTTGGTTTCGGTTTGGTTAAAGAAGGTAGGCAATGCAACTGCATTGTCTACCACTTTTTAAAAATGTAGCCATTTATAAAATGGTAATAATTAAAAAAATGACAACGGTAATAAAAACTATTATACATCAATTCGTAAAAAATATAATTCAGCAAAAAATATTTTATTTTTTATTGGGTTTGTTTCTGCTATTACTCGCTTACGCAGCTGTTACAGGTAATAATTATTTAAACGAGCAGAATAACTTGCAACAGCAATACCAAACGCTCATTCGAAAAAGTTGGGAATCAAATCCTGATAAGCATCCACACAGAATGGCACATTTTGGAAGTTTTGCTTTACGTATTAAACATCCGCTAAGTGTATTTGATTATGGGCTAGATAATTATGCTGGCAATACTATTTACCTAGAAGCACACAAGCAAAATACTGTAAATTACACCGAAGCTAGTTTTAGCACAGGTATGCTACGTATGGGCGACTTGAGTATTGCCATGCTATTGCAAATCATTCTACCACTAATTATCTTTTTTTTAGGTTTTGGTAGCATTGCTGCCGATAAAGAAAACGCTACTATTAAAATAATTAGCAGCCAAGGGGCTTCAACTTATCAGTTATTATTTGGTAGAACTGTAGGGCTTTGGCTTGTTAGTAGTTTGTTTTTTGTTCCTGCTTTTTTAATTACTGGTGCATTATTAATACTGCAAAAAAATTATGTTTCAAATGCAGAATTATTGTCTCGGTTTGTGTTAACAACCCTGCTGTACATCATTTTTTACTGGATAATAAGTGTTGTTACAATAGCTGTTTCGGCAAAAAGTAATAAAGCCAAAAATGCATTAATTAAGTTGTTAGGCATTTGGTTGCTTTTGGCAATTGTAATGCCCAAAATTGTTCAGGTAGCAAGCAATAGTTTATTCCCGTCACCTACCAAGCTAAGTTTTGAAACCGCAATAGAAAAAGACATTTTAAAACTAGGCGACAGCCATAACCCTAACGATCCATTTTTTAAAAATTTAAAAGATAGTGTACTAAAAAAGTATGGTGTAACTACAGCTGATAGCCTACCAGTAAATCTTGGTGGCATTGTTGGTGCCGAAGGCGAGAGATTAAGTGCTGAAACGTATGTTAAGCACTACAACATGCTTATGGATTTATATAGAAAGCAGAATAGTGTAAGTAAATGGATAGGATTTGTAAATCCGTTTGTAATGCTAAAACATAACTCAATGACATTGGCAGGCAGCGATTTTGAGAGCTATGTTCATTTTCAGCAACAGGCAGAAAACTATAGATACAGTTTAGCACAACAAATGAATGCCTTGCAAACGAGTTATATAAGTAATATCAAACCGAAAGAAGGTAATCACGGCTTACACGTAAGCAATCAGCATTTTAAGGCTTTTCCAGATTTTAACTACCGCTTTTTCTCGTTAAGTAATGCTTTAAGTAAAGAGATACCCTCAAATGTTGCGGCTCTTTTCTGGCTGATAGTATCATGGTTGGTATTGGTAAATGTTTCTAAAACCTTTAAAATTATTACTGAATAATGTTTTTACTACTTATAAAACAATTTTTACGCAATAAAATTGCCTTTGCATCCATACTACTATTGTTTATAGTTGGCATTGTTAGCATCAGTATTGGTAGTAAATTTTTAGCACAGCAAAATGCGGCTGTAGTAGAAACTACTTTACACCAAAAACAACATATTGAACGCCTACTGAAATACGAGAACAAAGAGTTTGGCTTATTAATGTACTATTTAAAATTTGCTTATGTAAACCCAACAAATAATTTAGCAGGGCTAGCTATTGGGCAAAGAGATATTAACAGCAGCATACAAGCCAATACCATACGTGGTTTAGAAGGGCAAAAATATGATAGCGATATACGCAACCCTTTTCAATTAATGATGGGCAACTTCGATTTTAGTTTTGTCATTATTTATTTGTTTCCACTTGTAATTATATCATTATGCTACAATTTATACAGCGAAGAAAGTGAAAATGGCACTTGGGCTTTAGTTAAAACCCAAAGTAAAAGCACTACTGCTTTTTTACTTCAAAAAATGGCCATACCATATATACTTATCATTTCTATACTTGCACTCTTATTTGTTATAGCAGCAATTTGGCTACATATTTCGTTAGATATTGCCTTTGCAAGCTTTATGGTTTGTAACAGCCTTTACGTAACCCTTTGGTTTGCTATTGTTCTATTTGCAATATCATTCTTTAAAAGTAGTGCCATTAATGCAGTTTCGTTATTAAGTGTTTGGCTGTTACTTACATTGGTTTTGCCAGCAGCAGTAAATAATTATGTTTCACAAAAGTACACTGTTCCAGAATCGTTAAGTACCATGCTTAAGCAACGTGATGGCTATCATAAAAAGTGGGATGAACCAAAAGATAGAACCATGGCACTTTTTTATCAACAATATCCACAATACAAAAACTACCAGTGGACTGAGCAAGGTTTTGATTGGCTTTGGTATTATGCCATGCAACATTTAGGTGATGTAGATGCAAGAGCCGATATGCAAGCATTTATGACTAAGCTAAAGCAAAGAGAAGCAGTAAGCAAAAACATAAGCTATTGCCTACCTACTTTGTATACACAACTATACAACAGTCAATTGGCACAAACTAATCTAGAAAATCATTTACAGTTTTTAGATAGTACGGCAGTATTTCACGAAAGATTACGACTACACTTTTACCCTAAAATATTTACAGCTGTACCTGTTGCTAGTGAAAACTGGACAAAGCAAGTACCACAAATATGTCATATAAAATTGTCTGTAAAGTTTTTTGAAAGTGTATATTTTTTCTTTTTCATAACTATTATTAGCATCATAATTTTTAAGCGGCTTAAACAATAGTGAGCGTTTAATTTGCGTCAAGCATACATTTTTTCAAATGTTGGTTAGTATTTAATTTTTTTAGAATTATCAAGATTATTCAAAACCTATAATTTAATTATTAGTTGTAGCGAATCATGATTTACGTACTACATCGAATTGATTTATATCTTATCGTATGGATTTTTACATTTTTCTTTAAAAAGCCTTCAACCGAATACACCTGTTCTTTGTAATTAATGTAGCTTTAAAAAACAACAATAATTTTTATGACCATTAAACAATCTCTTTTAAAAGCACTGTATCCAATTATTATGCTGTTGGGTAAACTAATGCCTTCAACACTTAGCAGTGCTTTTAACGAGAAAAGTGCATTGCCTACAACAACTATTTATAATATTCCTTTGGTTGCCAATTCAGATAGTTCATTTACATTAGAACAATACAAAGGCAAAAAAATTTTACTTGTAAATACAGCTAGTAATTGTGGTTTTACGGCTCAATATGCCGAATTAGAAACGTTGTATAAGCAATATCAAAATAAGTTGGTTGTAATTGCAATGCCTGCCAACGATTTTAAACAACAAGAACAAGCTAACGATGCATCTATTGCACAGTTTTGTAAGTTGAATTATGGCGTAAGTTTTCCTTTATTAAAAAAAGGAGTTGTTGTTAAAAATAGTCAACAACATGATTTGTATAAATGGTTAAGCGATAGCGGTAAAAATGGTTGGTGCAATGAAGCACCTGCTTGGAATTTTTGCAAATACCTTATTAATGAAGAAGGTATTCTAACACATTATTTTAAACACACTGTTTCTCCACTTAGTAAGCAAGTGATTGCAGCAATAGAACAATAAGTATTTGTTCCGCAATTACAAAAAAAGAACAATCTTTGTTGAACAATTATATTGATTTGTAGTATAAAAACTACACTAAAATCGGTAAATATCACTTTGTTGAGAATCATAAATCTATGACTATTGCATCAACATTAATAAAACTACATTTTATGCTTGCTAAGTCTGATATTGAAAAATATTTTGTTGCCGAAAAGCAAGAAAGTTTATTCATTACCTGTGTTGGTATTTTAGCTGTTGCTTTAGCCATGATTGGACTATTTGTTTTTAAAACTCAATTTTGGAAGGGTGCTGCTATTCCATTAATTGCTATTGGCTTAGTACAAATTATTGTAGGTATTAACGTATATAGAAGAAGTGATGCTGATAGAATAAGAGTGATGTATGCATACGACATGGATAGAACAGTACTAAAAGAAAAAGAATTACCACGTATGGTAATTGTAGATAAAAACTTTGGTGTGTATCGTTGGTTTCAAATTATGTTATTAATTGTAGGGTTTGTATTGGTTTTTTACAACAAAACATTTATGGATAGAGAATCTAGCTTTGAAAACATGAAAGAATCATATAAAGTAGGTGTTGGTGTTGCACTCATTATACAATCAATTATTTTATTAAGTGCCGATTATTTTGCTGAAAAAAGGGTACACTTGTATACTGAACAATTAAAGCAATTTGTAAAAAAATAATTTCAATGTTTAAACGATGTGTTGCAAATTTTCCATTGTTTTTCTTCATTCTTTAAAAAAGTGAAAAAAAAATTTGCAGTTCATGCAACTATTTTCAAAAACTTGTGTCTAATATTGTACTTCAATAGGGGTATTGAATGGTTTCAATTGATAAGGCACCTTGCAAAAGGTGTCTTTTTTATACCATTACTTTTTAACTTAATTTCAAAGGCTGTTTGTGTATATTCAAAGCCATATTTTCATACAATGCCTATTAAAAGTTTACAATATTTAAGTTTACTCAACCCATTTTCTTCAATTCGAACAAAAGAAATATTACAAGTAAACCCTACCGTAATTCCGCAACGATTAGAGAGTGCAGAAGTTACCATTTCTGTGTATGAATACAATGCCAACAGTTTACAATCGCACCAATTTTCAGCAACCGATTTATGTCCACAATTTAATAATCATGATACGGTTAAGTGGATTAATGTTGATGGTATTAACAAAGCATCTATCGATGCTTTTTGCAAGCATTATGATATTCATTATTTGTTGGCAGAAGATATTCAAAGTGTTGGCTTAAGACCAAAAATGGATGAAATAGACAATCATTTGTTTTGCTTATTGCACATGCTCTATTTTAATAAAGAAAAAGGCAGTGTAGAAAGCGAACAAATAAGTATTGTTTTAGGAAAACATTATGTAATTAGTTTTCAAGAAGATGCAACAAGAGATGTGTTTAATGCCTTGAGAGAAAAACTAAAAATTACCAATAGTAAAATTAGACAAAGTGGAGCCGATTATTTATGCTACGCATTGATAGATTTAATTGTAGACAATTACTTTATAGTGATGGAACAATTAGGTGATAGAATTGAAATTTTAGAAGATGAAATAGTAAAAAGACCAAACCCAAGAGCATTGGTAAAAATTAGCCAATTGCGTAAAGAGTTAATTGTACTGAAAAGAAGTATTGCCCCTGTTCGTGAATTGATTAATGGATTTATAAAAAATGAAAACCCAATTTTAGAAGAAAAAACCAATAAGTACTTTAAAGATATTTACGACCACATAATTCAAGCAACAGACTTGGTAGAAAACTACAGAGATATGATGATGACGATGCAAGATGTGTACATTAACCAAGTAAATTTAAAGATGAATGAAACGATGAAAGTAATGACGATTGTTACTTGTTTATTGGCTCCTGCCACGGTTATTGGTGGAATATTTGGGATGAATTTCGATAGAATTCCATATTTACACGACAAAAATGGCTTCTATATTGCTGTAGGCTTAATGCTGATTATTCCTTTATTTATGCTTCGAATTTTTAGAAAAAGAGGTTGGTTTTAAAACATTAGTAGTAAAAATTAGTTTAAAATCCAATTCATTTCTTAAACAACATTTTCAATTTAAAGAAAATATAAGCAGCAATAAATAGCAGTTTATTAAGGTATAAAATCTTATTTATTTCATTGTTTCTAATTCTTTTTGCAAACGAAACATTTCATCTCTTAAACGAGCAGCTTCAATAAAATCTAAATCTCTAGCCGCTTTTTCCATTTGTTTTTTGGTTTGTGCAATTGCTTTTTCTACCGAAGGAATGGTTTTATATGTTTCTTGTTCTTCAGCAGCAACAGGCAATCCTCTTTCTGTAGTAATTGTATACGTTGGCTTAGCTGCATCTGTCCCTTTAATATCCAATACAGATGTTTGCTTCATAATTTGATCAATACTCTTATTTACAGTTGTTGGAGTAATTTGGTGTTGAATATTGTAAGCAATTTGCTTTTCTCTGCGTCTGCTCGTTTCGTCAATGGTTCTTTGCATACTTTCGGTCATTTTATCTGCATAAAAAATAACCTTACCATCAACGTTTCTTGCTGCTCTACCTGCAGTTTGAGTAAGTGATCTTTCATTCCTCAAAAATCCTTCTTTATCTGCATCTAAAATAGCCACTAACGATACTTCAGGTAAGTCTAAACCCTCTCTTAATAAGTTTACACCTACCAATACATCAATTTCACCCAAACGTAATTGCCTCAATATTTCAATACGTTCAAGTGTATCCACATCACTGTGAATGTATTTCGATTTTATATTTATTCTACCCAAATATTTATCCATTTCTTCGGCCATTCGTTTGGTAAGTGTAGTTACCAAAATACGATCGCCTTTTTTCACCGTTCTATCAATTTCATCTAACAAATCATCAATTTGATTAACAGATGGACGAATTTCAATGGGTGGATCTAACAAACCTGTTGGTCTTACAACTTGTTCAATTACCACACCACCTGTTTGTTGCAATTCATAATCGCCAGGCGTTGCACTTACAAAAATGGTTTGACCAATTAAATTTTCAAATTCCGTAAAGTTCAATGGTCTATTATCCATTGCACTTGGCAAACGAAAACCATAATCTACCAACACCATTTTTCTACTTCTATCTCCACCATACATACCTGCAATTTGTGGCACAGTTTGATGGCTTTCATCAATCATACAAATAAAATCTTTGGCAAAATAATCTAAGAGACAAAAGGGTCTTGTGCCGGGTTTTCTTCTATCAAAAAAACGAGAGTAGTTTTCAATTCCATTGCAATATCCAAGTTCACGTATCATTTCTAAATCGTACTCTACACGTTCTTTTATGCGTTGAGCTTCAATAAATTTTCCTGTCGATTTAAAATATTCAGTCTGAGCCATCATTTCATCCTGAATTTCATAAATCACTTCTTGCATAATGTCTTTTGGAGCTAAGTATAAATTGGCAGGAAAAATGGCTGCATTATCTAAGGTTCCAATTCGTTTACTTGTTTCTTTTTCTAAACTTTCTATTTCTTCAATTTCATCACCAAAAAATGTAACTCTATAGGCAATATCTAAATAAGGTAAATTAATATCTACCGTATCTCCTTTTACTCTAAAAGTTCCCCTTGTAAAATCGCCTTGACTTCTTGTGTATAAACTATTTACCAATGCATGTAAAAATGCTTGTCGAGATAAAACTTGCCCCTTTTGAATTCTAATAATTCCATTTTCAAATTCAGTTGGATTACCCATACCATAAATACAACTAACGCTAGCCACTACAATAATATCTCTTCGTCCACTCAACAATTCACTCGTTGCTTGTAAACGCAACTTGTCTAATTCTTCATTAATACTTAAATCTTTTTCGATGTAGGTATCACTTACAGGCATGTAAGCCTCTGGCTGATAATAATCGTAATAGCTTACAAAATAGCCCACTGCATTATTAGGAAAAAACTGTTTAAACTCACCGTATAATTGAGCCACTAAAGTTTTGTTATGAGTAAGAATAAGCGTAGGCCTTTGTACTGCTTGAATTACATTGGCCATCGTAAATGTTTTACCACTACCAGTTACACCCAATAAGGTTTGAAATTGTTCGCCTCGTTCAATGCCATCAATTAATTCTTTTATAGCCGTTGGCTGATCTCCTGATGGTTGATATGGTGACTGTAATTGAAAAGGCATACATGCAAATTAAACAATTGTAAATTCTTGTCATCAAAGGCACAAAAAATTGAGAAGAATTATTGTGTAACCAACTTTAGTAATTCTGTTCAACTGAGGTTGCGTCGCACTCTTGTACGTTCAATTTTCTATTCAGCAACAACACAAAAATTTAGTTATAGTATGGACTAATCATTACATACACAACAGGGCCTGTAACTGCTACATACAACCACAAAGGCCAAATGATTTTCGATAGTTTTTTATGAGCTTCAAACTCTGCTGTTAAGCCTCTGTAAGCAGTAAATAATATAAATGGCAAAATAATAGTTGCCAAAAAAATATGGGTAGCCAAAATAATGTAATACACAATTCGAATACTTCCTGCAGCAAGTTTTTCTGCATCTGACAATAATCCATCATGATTGCTATCGCCAAATTTAGCTTCTCCTGCAAGCATATGGTGAGCAATGTATGAGACTAAAAATAAAACAGATAAACCTAAAGCAGCAATCATTAAACGTTTATGCAGTAAATAATTTTTATTTTTTACCGCAACTAAAGCAGCTATTAAAAACACAGCAATAGTTGCATTTACAAAAGCATTTATGGTAGCAAATATGTGAATATCAAAGCCCAAATTAGCTTCTACTTTTACCTTACCTAAAACTACTACAACAGCAAAAACAACAAATGAAAAAATTCCAATTAATAATTTTGCCTGAGAATCATTCTTTTTCAATGCAGCTTGTAACATAATATATAGGATTTAAAATACTTTCAATTAAAATTTATCCATTAATTTTTCTTCGTCCTTGCATATATACTACAAAGAAAATAACGGCAACAATTATTATTAACCACAACCAACTTAAATCAACAATTTGGGTAAATACAGTACTCTTTTTCTTGCGATTTTTTTCAAGCATCAAAGCACCAATATCTCTTGCTAACTTAGAAATAGACGTTGTATCTAATCCATTATAAAAACCACGAACAACATAATCTTTATCTAAAACCACGAAACGATTGGTGTGTACAAAATCAGAATCTACTGGTTGACTATCATATTGATCTACTCTTAATTCTTGAAAAGCAAAATCTGCAATTTTCTTTTTATCGCCTGTAAGCATCCACCAATTATCATGATTTACGCCAAACCTGTCTGCATAATCTTTTAAAACAGAAACACTATCTCTATCAGCGTCTATGCTAAATGATAAAAACTGCACAACAGATGTGTCTACTTTTTTTCTCAGATTTCCACCTTTTATAAAAGACTGCTGTAGTTTCGACATGTTTCTTGTTAAACGAGGACAAATACTTCTACAATGGGTGAAAAAGAAATCTGCAACAATTATTTTACCTTGTATATCATATAAACTAACCGTGTCGCCTAACTGATTTACCAATGTAATATTTGCCGTTCTATGCCAAATACTATCAGTTTGTTGCTTGCCATTTACTACGCCTGTAATTACAGTATCTAAGAAATATTTTCTAGGCATCGTAACAGCAGTATCACCTACGGATTTTAACCATAAATAAGCCGACAAGGGTAACAATATTGCTACACACAAAGCCAACAGTGCATTTTTATTCATAATAACGTAATAACTTTTAAAATTGGGTTTTAACTAGATATAGTTTTTGCAACTGTTGTTTTTAAACGACAAATAGATAACAAAAAACCACCGCAAAAGTGCGATGGTTTATAAAATATTTATAGTTGCAAATATTCTTATTGCGTTTAAACTATCACCTTACTGCAATTATTCAACTGCTTTTTTAGATTCAGCAGGAGCTTCATGTTTCTCGTCTTTTCCATGAGAACCTTCATGTTTCTTTTCAACCTTTATCTCTGATTGTGCTTTTTTGTAAGGGTCGTACGTATTACGAAGATTTTTGTATGAATCTCCTTCATATAAAAATGCACCAATAAACCAAACAAATAACAAAAGTGGCATTACAATAGTCATAATTAAACTTTTAAACTCATGCTTTAAGTGCATAAAGTAAGCAACTATGTAAAACGCTTTCCAAATCATCAAAATAACAATAACTCCTTTGATAGCGAAAACTGTACTTTTTGAATCGATTTTCATCATCCAAAAACCTAATGCTAATTCAATAATTGTTAGTACGGTTAAAAAAAGCGTAACCTTCCAGATTTCTTTTACCGCTGCACCATTATCTTGGTGTTGTTCTGCTGTATGTGCCATTTCTATTTATTAAAGAATTTAAAATTTATAGTGTTAAATCAAGTAAAAACAAGTGAATACAAAAACCCAAACTAAATCTACAAAATGCCAGTATAAACCTGCCTTTTCAATCATTAAATAATGTCCTCTTTCTTCAAACTTGTCCATTAAAGTCATTACTAACATTACAATATTTATAACCACACCACTCAATACGTGAAAACCGTGAAAACCTGTAATTGTAAAGAAATAATTAGTAAAACTAGTAGAAGACTGAGTTCCATCTGCATTTAAAAACGGATTCATTCCCCACCATGCACCTTCATGATGTAAATGCGACCATTCCCATGCTTGACAGCCTAAGAATGCTGCACCACCAATAATTGTAAGAATTAGGTTTTTAACAACTCCTTTCTTGTCCATATTATGACCAGCATGTACAGCCAAAACCATTGTAACAGAGCTAATAATCAATATAAATGTCATTAAACTAACAAACATCAACGGTAAACCACTACCTAAACCTGGAAAAGATTGAAACACCTCGTTTGGATCAGGCCATCCATTCGATGAAAAACGAATAGTTCCATAAGAAATTAAAAAAGCTCCAAATGTAAAAGCGTCACTCATTAAAAAATACCACATCATTAATTTACCATACTCTACATTAAATGGGCTTTTACCACCATTCCACAATTTTGTGGGCACTGCTGCTGTTGTTACTGTACTCATGTTTCGTTAATAAGAATTATAGCTACAAAAATATTAGCTAGTGTTGAATAAAAGTGAATAAAGTTTATTTTTTTCTTTGGTTTTATAACCAATTGAAGAAAATAAATAGATAAACCCATAAAATATCTACAAAATGCCAATAGGTACTTACAATTTCAACAGGTACACTGCTGTAGTTTTTTATTTTGCTAATATATGCTCTTACAACAATTACAAGAATTGCTATTACTCCTCCTAAAACATGCAGCATATGTAATCCTGTAATAATTCCTAAAAATGATGTAGCTGCATTGCTTTTCACGCCAAATAAAGGAATATTTCTAGATTCTAAGTCTGCAAAACCAACAAACTGTAATGCCATAAATAGTAAACCCAATAAAGCAGTGATAGTAATGAGCGTTCTGTATCTACTCATTTCTCTTGCTTTAAATGCTTTGAAACTTAAATGTATCGTTACACTGCTTGCAAGTATTACAACTGTGCTGTAGAAAAAAACTACTGGTAGTCCAAATTCTAACCAGTTACTTTGATTTTTCTTTACAATGTATGCACTTGTTAATCCAGCAAACATCATGATAATGCTACCCATTGCCACCCATAATGTAAATTTATGTGGGTGAATTCTTTTTACTTCGTTTTTGCTCGCTATTTCCATCACACTTTGTTTTAGTTTTAAAATATTTTAACAATCAACAACTTAATAAGCTTCAATGTTTAATGAATTTTATCTGCCAACAATGCTAGCAAAACAATAGGCAAATAAATGTAACTACTAAACATTACCCTTCTTGCTGCTTTTACATCCATTTCTGCATATAAACGTGCACTCTGAATAACCATGAAAATATTAGCAGCTAAAACTATCCATAAACTAACATTTCCAGTTAATCCAAAATAATTAGGCAAAATACCTACAGGTATCATTAACACACTATACATAATTGCTTGTACAGCTGTAAATTTTGTTGGTCCTTTATCAGCTGGCAACAATTTAAACCCTGCTTTGCTATAATCTTGATGAGCCACCCAAGCAATCGCCCAAAAATGGGGAAATTGCCACAGGAATTGTATACCAAATAAAATCCAACCACCTGCACTAAAATCATCATTACCAGCTACCCATCCAATTAAACAAGGTAAAGCACCAGGAAAAGCTCCAACTAAAACAGCTATTGAGTTAATTTTTTTAAGCGGTGTATATATATAAGAATATAGGAATAAGCTAAATGCTGAAAGTAAAGCTGATGATAAATTGAAATAATACCACATTAAAATAACACCTAAAGAACCAGCGATTGCTGCAAATAGAAATGCTTCAGTTTGTGACATTCTTCCACTAGCAACTGGTCTTAAAGCGGTACGCTTCATTACGGCATCAGTATTTTTCTCTACTGCTTGATTAATGGCATTTGCACTTCCTGTCACAAGCATTCCTGCAATAAACAATATGATAATCATGAACCAATTGTAATCGACAACTTTTGGAGCCAACAAATAACAAATTACACAAGAGAAAACAACCGTGAAACTCAGTGTGAATTTTATTAACAGAAAATAGTCCTTAATTTTTGATGCAAATGCAAAACTGGTAGAGTTTGCCGTATGTGAAGTGCTGTTGTCCATCCTGTAATATAATCTATTGGAATGCAAAGCTAAATACATTACTGACAGGTCAGTCAAAATGTATACAACCGATTTAAAAACAATGCCCTGAGAATGATCAGGGCATTGAAAGAGAAATATAGTTAATTAATGATGGCTTTCGTCTTCACCCACTGGTGTGGTTTGTGATAAAAACTCTTTACCATCTTTTCCATAATCATAAGCCCAACGGTGTACCTCAGGAATTTCACCAGGCCAGTTACCATGACCAGGACGAATAGGTGTTGTCCATTCCAAAGTATTTGAACCCCAAGGATTTAAAGTTGTAACTTTTCTTCCTTTGAATATAGAATAGAAGAAATTAAATAAGAATAATAATTGTGCAGCGAAAACAATCATTGCTACTGTACTTATGAATCTGTTTAAATCAGCGAATTGTTTGAAGCTTTCCCAAGTACTGTAATCGTAATAACGACGAGGCATGCCAGCTAATCCTTCATAGTGCATTGGCCAGAAGATCAAATACGCACCAGCAATTGTAATCCAAAAGTGTACATAACCTAATGTGTTATTTAAGTATGTACCATACATTTTAGGATACCAATGATAAATACCTGCAAACATGCCAAACATACTAGCGACACCCATTACGATGTGAAAGTGTGCAATTACGAAATAAGTATCATGTAAATGAATGTCTAAAGCTGAATTTCCTAACCAAATACCAGTTAAACCACCAGATATAAATAAGCTAACAAAGCCAATTGAGAACATCATAGCTGGAGTAAAACGGATATTTCCTCTCCACAATGTGGTAAGCCAGTTAAACACTTTGATAGCAGAAGGTACCGCAATTAGTAAAGTAAGCAAAACAAATATTGAACCTAAGAATGGATTTAAACCAGTAACAAACATGTGGTGTGCCCATACTAGAAAAGCTAAAATTGCAATTGCAAACATAGATCCTACCATTGCCATGTAACCAAATATTGGTTTACGAGCATTAGTACTAAGAATTTCAGAAACCATACCCATTGCTGGTAATAGAATAATATAAACTTCTGGATGCCCTAAGAACCAGAATAGATGTTGATATAAAATAGCACTACCACCTTCATTAGGTAATGCACCAACTCCATTTACAAATATGTCAGATAAGTAAAAACTTGTTCCAAAATTTCTGTCGAAAATAAGAAGAATAAAACCAGAAAATAATACAGGGAAAGATAATACACCTAGAACTGCAGTGAAGAACAAAGCCCAAATGGTCAAAGGCATTCTTGTCATACTCATACCTTTTGTACGCATATTCAAAACAGTGGCTATATAGTTTAATCCACCTAGTAAAGAAGAAACAACAAATAATGCCATACTCACCAACCATAAGTCCATACCAGTTTTAGAACCTGGAGAAGCATCACCTAAAGCACTTAGAGGAGGATAGGCTGTCCAACCACCACTAAAAGGACCTGTTTCTAAAAATACAGACGATAACATCACAATGCTAGCTGCAAAGAAAAACCAGTAGCTTAACATATTCATAAATGGAGAAGCCATATCTCTTGCACCAATTTGAAGTGGAATCAAAAAGTTAGCAAAAGTTCCGCTCAAACCAGCTGTTAATACAAAAAATACCAATACTGTTCCATGTGTAGTAACTAATGCATAATATGCTTCAGGTGTAATCCTACCACCTTTAGCCCATTTTCCTAAAATATCTTCCAACCAAGGAAAAGTAGAATCTGGATAACCTAATTGTAAACGAAACAGTACGCTCATTAAACCACCCAATACAGCCCAAACCATACCAGTGATTAAAAACTGTTTAGCAATCATTTTGTGATCCATGCTAAACACATACTTCGAAATAAAAGTTTCGTGATGATGATGTTCATGATGATCTGAGTGAGCATCATGATGTCCTAATGCAACATCTGAATGGGTGTGTAAAACTGCTTCCGTACTCATAGACTAATCTTTAATTCTGTTTGTATAATTAACAATCAACTTGTTTAGAAGTTGAAATTATAACACTAAATTTTTACAATAGATTTTTGTGCAACTGGTGCTAATGATTTTGCCGTAGTTGGCTTCACAGTGCTATCAGCGGCTGGTTTTGAAACTGCTGGATCTTTCTCTGGAAAAGCGGCATAGTAGTAAGGCTTTTGCTTCGCTAACCAAGCATCATATTCTGCTTGTGTTACAACTTCAATAATTCCCTTCATAGCATAATGGCTGTTACCACACATTTGGTCACAACTAATTTCATATACAAAGTTGGGATTGTTGGTTTTCTCCTTCATTTCCTTAGTTGTGTATTTTGGAGTAAACCACATTGTAGTTGGAATACCAGGTACAGCATCCATCTTCATTCTAAAATGAACCAAACCAACGTCATGTATAACATCACGACTACCAATAATTAACTTAACCGGCTTATCTTTTACAACATACATCGTTTGTTCAGTAACGATATCATCTTGAGCCATTTTATCATCCCAAATTAAACCAACACTGTTATTTGAATTATCAATATTTTTATAATATTTTTTTCCAAATTCTTTATCTTGACCAGGGTATCTAAATATCCAACCAAATTGTTTTCCAGTTACTTCAATTACCTGTGCATTAGCAGGAGCTTCACCTGTGAAAGAGAACCAATTACGTAAACCAATTACTACTAAAACGGTTAGAACAATAGCAGGCACAACTGTCCATAACAATTCTAAATTAGTATTGTGAGGGAAATAGAATACCTTACGATTATCATCTTCCTGATATTTATAAGAAAACCAGAATAATAAGATTTGTGTTGCTACGAATACTAGACCCGTTACCCATAAAGTAAGCATTAACATTGAGTCAACCTTCTCCCCTTGAACACTAGCAGCTCCCTGAGGGATTAGTGTTTTTGAATAATACAATTCGTTACAATACCAAACACCAACTAAACCAAGAACTAAGAAAACAATCATCAAAAAACCGTTGATTTTATTGTTTTGCTTACGACTTTTTTCTTCACCTTTTAAAACAGAAACATACTCACTTGCTTTTGCAATCTGGAATATGACTACAAAAATCAAAACAATTACTGCAATGGTTAAATACATGGTCATAATACTTCTAATATTTTTCTATATAGTAATAATAAACAACTATTTCACAAATAGGTTCTTGAAAGAAAATGTTAAGTATGGTGAATAATACTTTCTTTTAAGAATGGATGATATTTAGGAACTAAAGGCTTGCTAGCTAATGCTTTTGCAACAAAGAAAATCATTAATCCAACGAATAAGCTTAAAATTCCGAAATCTAACCAGCCTAAGGTAACGTGTTCCTTGCTCAATGATCCCATTACCATTTGGTAAAAATCAATCCAGTGACCAAAGATAATTAACACCGCCATGAAAGTTAATAATGTATAATTTCTCTTCGCAGAACGTTTCATTAAAATCAACAAAGGACACAAGAAATTAATAATTAAGTTTAGAAAGAATATTCCTTTGTATGGTCCTTGAACTCTATGTTTGAAATAAACAGTTTCTTCAGGAATATTGGCATACCAAATAAGCATATATTGAGAAAACCATAAGTACGTCCAGAAAATTGAAAACGCAAACATAAATTTTCCGATATCATGTAAATGTTCTTGGTTCACATATTCTAAGTAACCTTTATTTTTTAAGAAAATTACCCATAATGCTATTAAACTCATACCACTAACAAAAGAACTTGCAAAAGTGTACCAGCTATACATTGTACTGTACCAATGAGCGTCAATACTCATCATCCATAACCAAGGAATAGTAGAACCTACAGTTAGTCCAAACCAACCTAAAAACATTGAACCTGTTACAGTGTTTTTCCAAATAAATGCTGCTCCTGACTCATTATTAAATGGTTGAGCATCAGCCTCACTACTTAGCTTACGCATTCTTTGGCCTAACAAACTCCACAAACCAATAGCAAGTGTAGTCCAAATAACAAAGAATTTAATATTCAAAAAGCCAGATTTACCTTTTAAAATCGGATCAGCTTCAACAGCTTCATGATCCAACCAATGATAAATATGATGTTGGTGAGAAAAAACTACATACAATAAAACAACTAAAGTTATTCCACCGAAAATTGGAACCATTGTAGAAATTGCCTCAGGAATACGACGAAAAGTTTGTTGCCAACCTCCCATTGCTAATGTTGTAACACATATAAAAAACATACTTGCATTACAAACCAAAGTCCAAAATATAGTATTATACATTAAAGTACCGATAAAAGCGGTTTGCTCGTGTTCATCTTTACTCATGCCTTTTGTAACAAAGCCAATAATTAACGCCACTAAACCAATGCCAATCAATGCCATTGACCAGGTTTTTAGCTTAGAAGGGATTTCAAATTGATCTTTAATAGATGCCATTGTTGTTTATTTAAGTCAGTGGAATTTTACACCGATATTGTTAAAAAGATTGAATTTTATTTAGCAGCTACAGCTGTTGTTGGAGCTGGAGTGGCTGGTTTATTCTTTTGTTGCTTCAATTTAATGTATTTAATCACCATCCAACGTTGCTTACGACTAAGTTGTGATGCATAACTACCCATCAAGTTCTTGCCATAAGCTACAGAATAAAACATTTGACCATCAGGCATAGCTTCATATTTGGCATCTCCAACTAAAGTAGCAGGTTTTGCTGCGTAAGGACCATCACCACCTTTGTACAAAGGTCCGTTACCATCAAGATTTTTTCCATGACAAATACCGCAATTAATTAAATACAAGCGTTCTGCTTCTGTAAAATCTTTAGTAGTTAAACTATCATAAGGATTTTTAACTTGCTTAGAAAGAATGTAATTTGTTGTGTCACCTGGAGCATCTTGTGGAATATGAAATGGCATATCTTGTCCACGAGCTATTGTTCCAGTTACAGGCTTGCTTGTATAATGAATACCTTGTGCCTCAAGGTTGCTATGATCTGCATAAGATTCATATGCTCTACTGTATGCCATATCTGGCATGTAAATATCACCTGGTTTACGCTTAACGTCGCTACAGCTTACTATAATTGCACCTGCACAAACAAAAGCTATGATCGATAATTTCTTCATTGTATATAGATTATTAAGCAACTACTACTTCTTTGTTTTCAAAAGGCATTTCATTTTTGTCGTAACGACCAATCCACCAACCTTCTTCAGCAACTTGAACATTTGTTTCAAGTGCACCAGCATTCGATAAAAAAGATTGTAGATCGTCTGTATTTGTTTTTTCAGTACACTCAATTACCATTACAAACATATCATCAGTTGCTCTTGCATGAAAATGATGTTTTTTAACAAACGGTGCTAATTGACATAAGTAGCAAAAAGTAAGTACCATTCCTACAGCTGCAAATAATACCGTTAATTCAAACATGATTGGAATCCATGCTGGCAGTGCAAAATGCGGTTTACCACCAATATTAAGCGGCCAATCTCTTGTAAAAATCCACGAAATACAACTAATTGCAGTTGTTGTTCCAGTAATACCATAGATAAAACCTGCTGTATGCAAACTTGTTTCACGTAAACCCATTGCATGATCTAAACCATGCACTGCAAAAGGGGTGTAAACATCATGAATTTTGTATCCAGCTGTACGAACTTTTTTAACGGCAGGAAACAAAACATCCTCATCGTTAAAACAACCTACTACGAATTTCTTTTTTGCCATATCTAAATACCCTAAGGGCAGTTATTTTTAATAATTATTGTTTTCAAAGCTGAATTAGTGTGCGTATTCGTGAACAAATTCCTCTAAAGGTTTTTGCTCTACAACACCCATTTTTTCTTTATAATTATCACCCGTTGTTTTCAATACATATTTAATTTCTGCAACAGCAATTACAGGGAAGTATTTTGCAAATAAGAAGAAACATGTAAAGAATAAGCCGAAAGTACCCAAATAGAAACCAATTTCATAAACACTTGGACTGTAATAAACACTCCAAGATGATGGTAAATAATCTCTGTATAATGAGGTAACAATAATTACAAAACGTTCAAACCACATACCTATATTTACAATAACACTCATGAAGAATGTAACGAAAAGATTTCTTCTCATTTTTCTAAACCAGAAAATTTGTGGGCTTAAAACGTTACATGCCATCATTCCCCAATAGCTCCAACCATATGGACTAAACAAATAGGCACGGCTATACCAGAATGTATATCCTTCATATTTATTTTGGCTATACCAACCCATAAATAATTCTGTCAAATATGCAATACCTACAATTGAACCTGTTAAAACAATTACTTTATTCATCGCTTCAATGTGACCTAAAGTAATGTAGTCTTCCAAACCGAATACTTTTCTAACAATCAACATTAACGACTGTACCATTGCAAAACCAGAGAAAATGGCTCCAGCTACGAAATATGGAGGGAAAATGGTTGTGTGCCAACCTGGAATTACAGAAGTAGCAAAGTCAAAAGATACGATTGTGTGTACAGAAAGTACCAATGGAGTAGATAAACCTGCTAATACCAATGAAAGACTTTCATGTCTTTGCCAATGTTTAGTGCTGCCAGTCCAGCCAAATGCTGCAATACCGTATAGATGCTTACGCAATTTAGTTTTTGCTCTATCTCTTACTGTAGCGAAATCAGGTATTAAACCAGAATACCAGAATAATAATGAAACAGTAAAGTAAGTAGAAATTGCAAATACATCCCACAACAATGGAGAATTAAAATTCACCCACAAAGGACCACGACTATTTGGATAAGGTAACACAAAAAATGCCATCCAAACACGACCCATGTGGAAAATTGGAAACTGACCAGCACACATTACAGCGAAAATAGTCATCGCTTCAGCAGCTCTGTTTACACCAGTTCTCCAACCTTGACGAAATAATAATAAGATGGCAGAGATTAATGTACCAGCATGACCAATACCCACCCACCAAACGAAGTTGGTGATATCCCAACCCCAACCAATGGTTTTATTTAAATTCCATTGTCCAATACCATAAGTAACCTCACGATATACACTGTATACACCAAACATTAATAATGCTACTGCTATGTAAAAACCAACGTACCACAATTTGGTAGGTTTAGCTTCAATAGGGCGTAGAATATCCTCCGTAACTTGGTGGTAATCTTTATTACCCGTAACTAACGGTTCTCTCAGCTGTGATTCGTACTTTAAATGCATCTGTATCTAATTATTGAGTAATAATACGCTACGTACTATTACAGTTTTAAGTTGATTACTATCTATCAAAAAATGGATAAATTTTAAGATATTCCTAACGATTATCCGTGTTGTTCTGCTGCTTTTGCATCTTTCTTCTCTGCACCATGATGAGCAACTTCTTCTTCAATATTTCTTACTTTGGCTAAATAAGTAACATTTGGAAGAACGTGAATTTGCTCTAATGATAAGAATAAGCGATTTGGATTTTCTGCTCTATGTGCAGAAACTGCACTCTTAGAATCGTTCGCATTTCCAAAAATAATTGCATTTGCAGCACAAGCTTGTTGACAAGCAACTTTCAAGTCGCTATCAACCATTGGACGACTATCTTTTTTAGCTGCTAATTTAGCTGATTGTAAACGCTGAACGCAGAAAGAACATTTTTCAATTACACCTCTTGAACGAACGGTAACATCTGGATTTAACACCATTCTAGTTAAGTCATCGTTCATATTCAAAACAACATCATTTAAGACACCCTCTTGATTATCAGGGAAACTATCAGCACCTGCATAATCAGCCCAGTTAAAACGACGTACTTTATAAGGACAGTTGTTTGCACAATATCTTGTACCAATACAACGGTTATAAGTCATTTGGTTTAATCCCTCACTGCTGTGATTTGTTGCAGCTACTGGACAAACATTCTCACAAGGTGCATTATCACAATGTTGACACATCAATGGCTGGAAAACAACTTTAGGATTGTCTAAATCTTCTCCACTATAATATCTATCAATACGCAACCAATGCATTTCATGACCTCGTAAAACCTCAGGTTTACCTACAACAGAAACGTTATTTTCAGCATTACAAGCAACTACACAAGCTCCACAGCCAAAGCAGCTATTTAAATCAATACTCATTCCCCACTTAATACCTGGTCTATCAAAAACAGGATATATTGTTCCTTGTTTTTCAAAATTCTCTAAACCACCGTAAGGTTTTAATTCTTTTTCTCTTTCTTCACGAATTTCAGTTGGATGATGTTTGAATGCAGCCAAACTTAATTCTTTCATTACCTCGGTACGATTACCTTGACTTGTATTGTATAAGTTATGTGTTTGAGTAAGTGCTACTGGATATTTTGAACCTGTATCTGTTAATGTTACATCTGCTACAGAGAAAGAAACAGTACCATTAACTAAAGATGCAAATGGAAAAGCATTGGCACCAAGTGGAGTTCCTTCATCACTTGTTGCAGATTTACCTAATTCCTTTACTCTTCCATACCCTAGTGCAATACCAACAGTATTTGGATGCGTTCCTGGAATAATTAAAGTTGGCAACTTAACAGTAACACCATTTGCAGATTTGATTTCAACCACATGTTTTGGAGGTTGAACTTCATAAGCGTCGGCTTGCCCACCATTAGTTAAGTCTATTTTCAATAAACTTTTAGCCATAGCAGGTGAAACAATTAAGTAGTTGTCCCATGTTGCTTTAGAAACTGGATCTGGTAATTCTTGTAACCAAGGATTTGCAGTTCCTTGACCAGCACCGATACCAACTTTTTGGTATAAAACCAATTCTGTACCAGTAACTTTTTTAGAAGCATCAATAGTAGCAAGAGCAGAAGCTAATGCACTAGCATTGAAAGAAGCAGCAGAAACAGTTGTTGTAGCAATTGTAGAGAAAATACCATCTTGCAATACCTTATCCCAACCAGCTTCACCACCAACTTTTACACTCCAATATGATTTTAAGAATCCTAAATAATCTACAGTAGAACCAGACCATTTTAACAAGCTATCTTGCCATTGACGCGTTTTGAACAATGGATAAATAGTTGGTTGTATAAAAGAATAGTATCCTGATTTTAATTCAGCATCTCCCCAACTTTCCAAATAATGATGATCAGGTAAAACAAACTTACAAAGCTGAGTGGTTTCGTCTGCTTTCGGATTGAAAGAAACAGTCAATTTTACCTTCTTGAGCCCTTCAACAAATTGCTTACTATTCACCCAACTGTATGCAGGATTAGCTCCGTAAACAAATAGACCACCAATTTTACCAGCATTCATATCTGCTACTAACTGTGTAAAATCAGCGTCGATACCTTGTTTTGTATAATCTAAAACAGACCAATCAATTGTATTTCCACCAGCAGCTAAAGCTTCATTAATTGCATTTACTACTACTTGTATATTTACATCGTTGCTTCCACAAACAACTAATGATGCTCCTTTAGTTTCAACCAATGCTTTTGCTGCCGCATTGATTCCTTTTTTTAATTTTTCGTCTGTGATGTTTTTTATTGGCTGACCGTTAATTGCAGCTAATAAACCAGCTACCACAAAACCTGTTTCTGATGGACGATGAAGAAAACGTTCATCAGCATTACTACCAGTAAGACTTGCTACAGTTTCGAACTGTATGTGCTTACTCATAGTAGGATTTTTCTCATTTATTTTTTTACCGCTTGCATATTGAGTGCTGTATTCAACAGGATTTAACCAAGTTCCTAAGAAATCTGCACCAATACTTACAATGGTTTTTGCTTTGTCGAATTTATATGATGGAATCGCTTTTTTACCGTAAGAAATTTCATTTGCTAATAATAATCCACTATATGAAACTGCATCATAAGTAACATGTCTGCTACCAGGATATTTTGCTAAAAATTGTGCAACCACATCTTTTGTTGATGGAGAAATTACAGTGCTGGTAACAATAACAACAGGTGCACCACCTAAACTTGCTAATGAAGATGCAATGGCTTTATCCGCTGCTTCAAAAGTTACTTCTTTACCATCGATAGTAGGGTAACGCAAACGAGCTGTATCATATAAATCTAATACAGACGCTTGCACTCTTGCAGATGTACCACCTTTTGTAAATATATTTAAATCGTTACCTTCAATTTTAATGGGTCTACCGTCTCTTACTTTGGCTAAAACGCTTACTGCATCACCATCTTGAACATAAGTAGTAGCATAATAATTGGCTATACCTGGTACAATTTCTTCTGGCTTATTTGCAAATGGAATTGCTTTTTTTACAGGCATTTCACAACTAGCAGCTACTGCAGCAGCGGCTGTACTAAAACCTAAGTATTTCAAGAAATCTCTACGTGGAGTTCTTGCATCTAACAAACCTTTATCATCAGACACAACAGGTAAATCTTCTTGAAACTCATCGTTAACTGAATGCTTATAAGCATCAGAATTATTCAATTCCCCAAAACTTTGCCAATGCTTTTTACTCATAATCTTTAGTGTGATAATTTGCTAATTAGCTCAATTGCCTTATAAGAACCTATACAAATTTGTAAATGAATTTAAAACTTAGTAGTGACATTTTTGACACTCAGTACCACCAATTTTCTCAACAGTAACACCTTTTGTGCTATCCATTTTTCCAGATTTTAAATCTGCATGGTATTTTTCATAAATACTATAGAAACCATTTCCTTTAAAATCTACTTTAGTTTCTCTGTGACAGTTAATACACCAACCCATACTTAAATCTGAATGCTGTTTTACCTCACCCATATTGGTAATATCACCATGACAAGTTTGACATTGTTGTTTACCTGCAACTACGTGTTGAGCATGATTGAAATAAACGTGGTCAGGTAAATTGTGTATACGAACCCATTCAATTGGTTTAGCCTTTGAAGGATCCCAAGGTTTACCTTCTTCGAAACCAGCGTATTTATATAATTTCTTAATTTCTGCTGTACCATTTACTTCCTCTCCATCTTCATTAATGATTTTTTCGCCTTTATACTCATTGATTGCCATGTGACAGTTCATACAAACGTTTACAGATGGTAAGGTTGCTTGTTTACCTTGATAAACACCAATATGACAATATTGACAATTGATTTGATTGATACCAGCATGTACCTTGTGTGAATAATAAATAGGTTGCTCAGGCTGATAATCTTTACTTCTTCCGTAGTTAATTGCACCTTTTGTGGTGTAATAACCACCAACAATAAATAATAATACAACACCCATAGCAATGTAAGATTTGTTTTTCCAAAATGCCACAGGCTCAGGAGAAAGAATACCATCTTTATCGTCGGCTAATTTTTTAAGATTGCTATTAACTTGTAATAAAATTAAAGCAACAACTGCAAGAATTAATGTAAGAATTCCGAATAATAAAGAATTATCGCTTTCATCTGCCTTTGCCGTAGAATCTCCACCTGCAACCGATGGAACAGCAGTAGCAGCTTTTGCAGCTGTATTAATATATCCAATAATCGCCGCTATTTCTCCATCTGTTAAGCCAGGAAATGCGTTCATAGCAACTTTATTGTATTCATTATACAAATTGTTTGCATAAGCATCGCCTGTTTTCAAAAATGCAGCACTATTTCTAATCCATGCATACAATTTTGTTTTGTCAGGCCAACGTTCTTCTACACCTGCAAGTGCTGGACCAGTTAACTTTTTATTTACAGCATGACAAGAAGCACAGTTTTGAGAGAAAAGTGCCTTACCATCTTGTGCCTGAACTGTATTTGAAAAAGAAATCGCCAATACTACCATTGACGCAACCCAAAACCTTCTAAAAAATCTTAAATGAGATGCCATATTCACATTCTATTGTTTCAGTTGTGGAGAAATATCCTAACGAGGTTGCAAAAATATGACACGAGAGTGACAAAAGTACAATAGCTGAAAATTTTTTTTAGCCTTATGTGGCGTGGGTTTCAGGCGATTGTTGAATATTTACGTTGTGATATGAGAATTTAAATACACGAATCTGTTAAAGTGAAGTTTGTTTATTCAAGTTGAAAGTTCCTCAACTTTTTTATGCATTTTTGACGAATGTTTCAAAAACTAAAAGACAAATGGAAGGTGAGTTGGTTACAATTTGCACTTGTAATCAGCACTTTCGCTATTGGAGGTAGTTTATGTGGATTTGTATCAAAAAAAATTCTGAATACACTATTTAACGACCGGGGTTTTATATATTATTTGGTTTACATTTTGCTCATGACAGCAATTTGGCCGCTATGTGTATTAACTGTAAGCATTTTTTTAGGTCAATTTCGTTTTTTCAAAAATTATTTATTACGCATTTACAAGAAAATTACAAAGCAATCAAATGATTAACCACAAAACCAATGTTGCCATTTTTGCCTCAGGTGCTGGCAGCAATGCAGCAAAGTTGATTGCCTATTTTTCTAATCACCATCATATTCACATTCAATTAATTGTTTGCAATAAACCTAATGCAGGTGTAATTAGCATAGCAAGCAACAACAAAATTCCACACATTTTAATTGAAAAAGAGCAATTTTTTAGAGGCGATGCTTGTACAGGTATTTTAGAAGAATACCAGATTCACTTTATTGTTTTGGCAGGTTTTTTATGGAAAGTTCCTAATTTACTCATTCAACATTTTCCTAATAAAATTATCAATATCCATCCTTCATTATTACCAAAATATGGAGGAAAAGGCATGTACGGACATTTTGTACATGAGGCCGTTTTGCAGCATAAAGAAACGGAAAGTGGCATTACAATTCATTATGTAAACGAAGAATTTGACAAAGGTGCACCCATTTTTCAAGCAAAATGCCCCGTTTTTGAAACAGACACGCCAGAAACTCTAGCTACACGTATACATGCACTAGAACATTTACATTTTGCACCTACAATCGAATCTGTTATTTGCAAATAAGTACCATATTTCTATACTTTTTGAATCTCCTCTGTTAGTTATCAAATACTAAAAAAGATGTATTTGCTAAACAACTTGTGTTTCTAGTACGAAAAGCTATAAAATTTATTTGGTTGTTAATTTTATTTAGATAAAATTTGCTTCATTAATAAATGTGTAAAAATTACACATTAAAATTCAACAATCGCTTGTCTATGAAACATGTATCTACACTTTTGTGTTTTCTACTAGTAGCAACACTATCAAATGCACAGTTATTAAGCTGGTTTCCTTCATTTATTCAAGAAAGTTCTACTGGAGTTACTATTGTTTGTGATGGAACGAAAGGAAATAGGGGCTTAAATAATTACAATCCCAACGATGTTTTCGTACATATTGGTGTAATTACCAATAAAAGTACATCGTCTAGCAACTGGAAGTATACACCTTTTACATGGGGAACAACCAATGTAAATGCAAAAGCACAATCATTAGGTGGTAATCAGTGGGCTTTTACAATTAATAGTTCGTTGCGTACTTTTTTTGGAATTACTGACCCAACAGAAACCATTACACATATTGCCATTTTGTTTAGATCTGGCAACGGAAATTTAAAAGCTGCAAATATTGATGGTAGCGACATGTACATTCCTGTATACAATAATAGTTTACAGGTAAGACTAGATGAGCCTTTTAAACAACCCATGTTTATTCCTACAATTGAGCCTATTACAAAAAATGTAGGCGATGCAATTTCTATTTCAGCATATGCAAGCCAAAGTGCAACCATCAGAATATTTTACAATGGAAATATCATTAATACCACAACTGGTACTTCTGCAACCATAAACACAACTGTTACCGTTTCTGGAAATCAAGAAATAGTAGCTCAAGCAACGGTTGGTGCAAACGTAAAATCAGATACAATAAAATTTGTAGTAGCTTCTTCTAATACTGTTGCTGCTTTACCACAAGGCATTGTTGATGGAATTAATTACGACCCTAACGATGCTACATCGGCAACATTGGTTTTATATGCACCCAACAAAAACAACATATTTGTAATAGGTGATTTTAATGATTGGAAACAATCTGCTGAATATCAAATGAATATTACACCTGATGGCTTAAGATATTGGAAAAAAATAACTGGATTAACGCCTGGTGTTGAATACGGATATCAATTTTTAATAGACGGCACCTTAAAAGTACCAGACTATAATACTGAAAAGGTATTAGACCCGTGGAACGATCAATTTATTCCTTCAACAACATATCCTAATTTAAAACCTTATCCTACAGGTAAAACAACGGGTATTGTAAGTATTTTACAAACCAACAAGCCTAACTATAACTGGCAAGTTCCAAATTTCACAAGACCGAATAAACAAAATTTATTGGTGTATGAATTATTGATTAGAGATTTTGATCCAGCACAAACATATCAAAAAGTAATAGATAGCTTACCATATTTAAAACGTCTTGGTATAAATACGATTGAATTAATGCCTGTTTTCGAATTCGAAGGCAATAATAGTTGGGGATATAATACCACATTTTACTTTGCTCCTGATAAAAATTATGGTACTGAAAACGATTTACGCAGATTTGTAGATGCTTGTCATGCTCAAGGAATTGCTGTTGTTGTAGATATAGCATTGAACCATTCTTTTGGTCAATCTCCAATGGTTCAAATGTATTGGGATGGCACAAGACCTGCTGCAAACAGTCCATGGTTTTATCCAAATGCTAGACATCCATTTAATGTTGGCTTTGATATTAATCACAATACACAAGCAAGTAGAGATTTTGTAGACAGAGTTGTTACACATTGGCTAACGAAATATAAAATTGATGGTTTTAGATGGGACTTATCAAAAGGATTTACTTCTGACGATATGAATACTACCGATATCAATACATGGTCATCTTACAGCCAAGGTAGAATTGATATTTGGAAAAGAATTTACGATAAAATGCAAGCCGTTTCTCCAAACTCATATTGTATTTTGGAACATTTAGGAAGTAATGGTGAAGAAGCTCAACTTGGCAATTATGGCATGTTGCTTTGGGGTAAAATGACAGAACAATACAATCAAGCAACTATGGGCTTTACAACTGGTTCTGATTTTTCTTCTGGCATTGATAGACAATTTTGGTCTCAAAGAAATTTAATTACTTATCAAGAAAGCCATGATGAAGAAAGATTAGCTTATAAAAACAAAAACTTTGGAAATACAGCTACAGATATTAGAACCAATTTAGCTACAAGTATGCAACGTAATGCAGCAGCAACAGCTATATTTTCTGTAATTCCTGGACCAAAAATGATTTGGCAATTTGGTGAAGTAGGTTATGATTACAGCATTAATCATTGTCAAAACAATACGGTTAGCGAAAACTGTCGTACAGATATGAAGCCAATTAGATGGGATTATTATCAAGATGCTAGTCGAAAGAGTTTATACGATGTATATTCAAAACTATTTACGTTAAGAAACATGAGCCAATATGTGCCAACATTCACGAATGGCTCTGTAACTAACAATGGAAATGCAACCTACGATTTAGGCGGTGCAGTTAAACAAATAAGAGTATTTGAAAGTAACTTGAGTGTAGTGGCTTTTGCAAACTTTGGTACTTCATCTCAATTTGTGAATATCAGCTTCCCTACTACAGGTAATTACTTTAAATATGTAAGTTCATTTTCTGGTAGTGAAACAATTAATGTTACCAACTCATTTGTTTGGGGCTTCAACTTAAACCCTGGTGACTATGCTGTGTTTACAAGCAAAGACATTAACGCTTCTGCATTACCAGTTAGTTGGTTAAGCTTTACTGCTAATAAAGGTGTAAACAATACTGTAAACTTAGTTTGGAAAGTAAGCAATCAAGTAAACAACAATCGTTTTGAAATTGAAAGAAGCAGCAATGGAACTTCGTTTAGTACTATTGGCACTGTAGCTTCAAACAATACGGCTACAACAAATACCATACAATATGCTTATGCAGATTTATCTGCACCAGCAGCTACCATTTACTATCGTATAAAACAAATAGACAACGATGGCAAGTTCAGCTATTCTTCTGTAGTGAAATTAGGTGCAAGTGTAGAAAGTAATTTATGGAAAGTAAATAATACACCTACAAGTATTGTTGTAAATACAAGCACAGACTTTAGCAATGTATCTTTCACATTAACAGATGTTTCTGGAAAAATATTATTTACAAAAGCTTCGAAAAATGCAGTTAGTGGCGAAATGTTTACCATTCCCACACAACAGTTAAGTAAAGGTGTTTATGTTTTAAACATACAATCTAACAAAGGCAATAAAGCCGAAAGAATAGTAGTACAATAATTTCTTAGCAAAGCAAGCAAGGTTCATATACACAAAACCCGTTAACAATATGTTAGCGGGTTTTATTTTTTATTACAACATAGTAAAAGCTACAAAGCACCAACCAAATTAAAACATTGTGTTGCAATTTCTAATTCTTCGTTTGTAGGCACCACTAATACCTTTACAGTTGCTGCTGTTTGTTGAATTTCTTTAATGCCAACTTGTTTAGTAGCATTTCTATTTTCATCTATTGTAATTCCTAAGTAACCTAAATTTTCTAACACAAAACTTCTTGTTAACGCATCGTTTTCGCCAACACCTGCTGTAAACACCAATGCATCTATACCATTTAAAACAGCAACATATGAACCAATGTATTTTTTAATACGATAGGCATACATTTCATAAGCTAGTTTTGCTTGTGCATCGCCTTTTTCAATAGCTGTTTTTATGTCTCTCATATCGCTTAAGCCCGTTAATCCAAACATCCCACTTTGTTTATTTAGTAAGGTATTTACATCTTGAATAGAATATCCCAATTGATTTACTAAATAAAATATTACAGATTGATCAATATCACCAGATCTTGTACCCATTACCAATCCATTCATTGGTCCAAAACCCATGGATGTATCTATACATTTTCCATCTTTTATAGCCGCTACACTACAGCCGTTTCCTAAATGAATAGTAATTATTTTAGCAGAAGGATTTTGTAAATAGGCTATCGTTTGCTCAGCTACATACTTGTGACTTGTACCATGAAATCCATACAAACGAATTCCATGCTCATTATATAGTTGATTCGGAATAGCATATCTATAAGCTACAGCTGGAATTGTTTGATGAAAAGCGGTATCAAATACTGCAATTTGAGTTGCTTGTTTAAAGATTTTTTCTGCAACTTCAATTCCCAATAAATTAGCAGGATTGTGTAATGGTGCTAAAGAAAATAAGTTTTTAATCTGTTCTTTTACAGCATCGGAAACAATAGTGGTTGCTGCAAAATGTTCACCACCATGTACTACTCTATGACCAACAACATGAATTTCATTTGGATTTTTAATTACACCTTTCTCTGCATTTGTAAGCAATAAATTTACTGCTTGTAACCCATCTGCATGATTAGCAAGTGGTTGTATTTGTTGAATTACTTCTTCGTTTTGACTACGATATACTTTGTGCGTAATTACCGCATTTTCAAATCCAATTCTTTCTACCAAACCACTACAAATTAAATGAGCAGTAGGCATTTGAATCAATTGATATTTAATAGAACTACTTCCAGAATTAATTACAAAAATATTCATCATGTATTCTTTTTATTGTTGTGCTTGAATGGCAGTAATGATAACGGTATTGTAAATGTCATCTACTGTACATCCTCTACTTAAATCGTTTACTGGTTTATTCAATCCTTGTAGCATTGGACCAATTGCTAAAGCTCCTGTTTCTCTTTGAACAGCTTTGTACGTATTATTTCCAGTATTTAAATCGGGAAAAATAAGCACACTTGCTTGTCCAGCAACTGATGAATTCGGCATTTTTTGTTTACCAACAGCAGGGTCTACAGCAGCATCGTATTGAATGGGGCCTTCTACTTTCAAATCTGGTCTACGTTCTTTTACCAAAGCCGTTGCAATACGAACTTTTTCTACATCTTGACCTTGACCAGAATTGCCGGAAGAATACGAAAGCATTGCAATTCTTGGTTCAATGCCAAACATTAAACTGCTTTCTGCCGAAGAAATAGCAATATCAGCCAATTCTTCAGAAGTAGGATTGGGATTTACGGCACAATCTCCAAAAACGCAAACTCTATCTGGTAAACACATGAAAAATACAGAAGAAACAGTTGCTACACCTGGCTTTGTTTTTACAAATTGAAGAGCTGGTCTTATTGTATGTTGTGTTGTATGAATTGCTCCAGAAACCATACCATCTGCATGACCTTTATACACCATCATTGTTCCGAAATAAGAAACGTCTGTCATTAAATCTCTGGCCATTTCCATATTTACGTTCTTGTTTTTACGCAATTCAAACAAGGTTTCTACATAATCATTGTATAATTCTGAGTGAACAGGATCAATAATTTGCACCGCATCGAAATTGAATGAAAGATTCAACCTTTTTACCGTTGCTTTTATTTCATCTACTTTTCCTAAAATTGTGAGTTGAACAATATCTTTCTGCAACAACATGGCTGCTGCTGTAATAATTCTATCATCATTTCCTTCAGGTAAAACAATATGTTTTTTAGCTGTTTTTGCACGACTGGTTAATTGATACTGAAACATTCTTGGTGTAATGCCTTCTGATTGAAAAGTGATGATTTTATTTTCAATGATTTTTGTATCAATGTATTTCTCAAAAGTTTGAATGGCTAAAGCAACTTTTCTAGTATTATCGGCATAAATTCTAGACTGAATATTTCCTACTTTGTTTACAGTTTCAAACGTTCCTCGTTCAACTTGAATTATGGGAACAACAGTTTGTAATCCATCAATTAATCGAATAATTGGTTCTTCTGGCTCTAATCCACCGGTTAATAAAATGCCAGCAACTTTAGGGTAATTTTTAGATAAATTCGCTTGTAAAACAGCTACAATAATATCAGCTCTATCACCTGGAGTAACAATCAGTGTGTTTTCTTTTAATCTACTCAAGCAATTACGTAGTTGCATAGCACCAACAATAGAATGATCTACCTGATTAGATAATAAATGTTCGCCAAATAATATATCTCCACCTACTTCATCAAAAATTTCTTTCATTGTAGGGTTTCCTAAATCTTTATCAAAAGGAATAACAACACCTAGCACTTCTTTGGGTAAACGTTTATCCAAAATTTGTTTTAATTCATATGCATTAGAAGATTGTACTTTATTGGCAGTAATGGCCAAAACTTGTACTTCTTTATCTACAAAACTTTGATAAGTAGAAAGCAATTTGGCAGCTATATCTGATGCTGAACCTTCGGTGCCATTGATTAATAGGATTACCGGAATTCCCAAATTTTTAGCAATATCAATATTAACATCAAATTCAAACGTAACACCTTCACCCATATAATCGGTTCCTTCAACTACCACAAAATCATGTGCCGCTTCTAGCTTTTTATATTTAGAAATAATAGTATCAATAATATGTGCATCTTGTCCATTACTTCTTAAACGTAAAATTTCATCATGCGTAAAAGCATACATATCACTGTAACTTTCGTTTAGACCGAAATAAGAAACAATCGTTTCTATATGCACATCTTTTCCTTTTTCTAAGGGTTCATATACAATCGGTTTAAAATAGGCAATCTTTTTTGTTTTGCCCACCAACATATTTATCAATCCAAGAGTCATTACAGATTTTCCACTAAATGCAGTAGAAGAAGTAATGTAAATAGCATTTGACATAACTTATAAATAAAGAATTGAGTAATAGCATGAAACATTCAACCACAAAAGTTGCAGTTTTTATTAAACATTTTACTGATAAAAATCAGTATTACTTGTAAAAAAACATGAATTATGTCAGTAAAGTGAAAGATTGTACTGAAATAAATGGCAAATGATTGAATACTTACTTTTCTAAGAAGGCATCTAAGGCTACTGTTGGTTTTCCTGAATTATCAAAAGCTCCTAATGTGTATTGTTTCCATTGCTTATAAGCTTGTGGCTCCCAATATAACACACCTAATCCTTTATGATGTTGTAAGGTTTTAAGCTTTTGTATAATATCTTTCATAAATAATTTACATGCATTGGCTTCATCCCAACTCATTCCTACTTCAACTATCATAATTGGCTTATCAAACTCATTGATAACATATTGCATATTTGCCAAGCAATCAGCATTTTTTTGTTGCCAATCGGTAGCAGATGGATATAAAGACATTCCTACAACATCAAACTTTGCTTGATGTGTTTTTAAACCAGAAAGCATCCATTTATACAATTGTTGATCGTAACCATTTGATAAATGAACCAATACTTTACAAGAAGGAAATACCTTTTTTGTTGCTTCGTAACCAGCATTAATAAGCTGTGCAAAATTGCTCATATTTTCAGAAGCTTTTCCTTGTGGCCAAAGCATACCATTATTGGTTTCGTTACCAATTTGCACCCAATGAGGAAAAATATTGTTTTGGTGTAAAGTATGTAAAACCGAATAAGTATGCTCGTAAACAGCCTTGGTAAGATTGAGAAAAGATAGAGAATCCCATTGAATAGGTTTGGTTTGCTGACCAGGATCGGCCCAACTATCGCTGTAGTGAAAGTTGATTAATAAACGCATTCCTGCATTTTTTGCACGGATTGCTTTTTTTACAACATCATCAATATTATTCCAGCCAAATTTTGGGTTTACCCAGACTCTTAAACGAATTGTATTTACACCTAATGAAGAAAGTATTTGAAAACAGTCCGTTTGTTTTCCAAGTTTATTGTAAAACACAATTCCATTGGCTTCCATTTCAGTAAGCCAACTAACATCTGCTCCTTTTACAAAAAAGGTATCTGTTTGCACACTGTTTAAAACAGGTGCAACCGTTTCGGTTTGTTTACAACAAAATAGACCGAAACATAATAATAAAACAGATGTTTGATACATAGTTTTTATGCTAAATATACGTTAGCCTATGCATACAATTTAAACGAACATTTTGCCAAACTGTATTTTCATTGGCATCAGATAAAAACCGAAGTTTTTAATAAAGGAGAATCGTTAGATATAATTTCAGAGGGCAAGTAAAGTTTGAACAAATATTGAAAAACTTTAAAAAAATCGTTAGAAAATTGGCAGAGTACAGTTTTTAAGCGGCTTTGTTTTTGGTGTTTTTACCTTCACCCCAAGGACCATTTTTTTCTTTCCAAATGGTATAAAAAACAATGAAACTTCCTAAAACTAATGTAGCTGCAATTTGCATAATGTAATAATTTAATTAAATAATATGGTTTTTCGATCGGATGATACAAATATAGATTAAAGAAAGCTTAAAAAAACAGTTTATGAAGAAAACATTGATTCTACTACAGGATTTGTAGTAGAGATTTGCATGTATGTTAAATTTATATTAACTAATTATTTAAAAATATAAAACAGAGCCAAAGCCCTGTTTTATATTTTACCATTTCGAAATGAAAATTAATTTTTTCAAATAATGGGTTTATGTATTTAAAACTCACAATTTTTAGGTGTACGTGCAAAAGGTATCACATCACGAATATTACCCATTCCTGTTACAAATTGTACCATTCTTTCAAAACCTAGTCCAAAACCAGCATGTGGTACAGTTCCAAATCTACGAGTGTCTAAGTACCAACTCATTTCTTCGGTGGGAATATGCATTTGTTCCATTCTTTCCACCAACTTATCTAAACGCTCTTCTCTTTGGCTTCCTCCAACAATTTCACCAATACCTGGTGCTAAAATATCCATAGCAGCAACGGTTTGTTTACCCGGTTCACAACCATCGTTTAAACGCATGTAGAATGCTTTAATAGCTGCAGGATAACCTGTTACAATTACTGGTTTTTTAAAATGTTTTTCAACCAAATATCTTTCATGCTCACTTTGCATATCAATTCCCCAACTTACATCGTATTTAAACTTTTTCTTTTTGTAATGGGGTGAATCGAGTAAAATTTGAATGGCTTCTGTATATGTTATTCTTTCAAATTGATTATCTGTAACAAAACGTAATTTTTCTAATAACCCAAATTCTTGACGCTCGTTTTGAGGCTTTGACTTTTCTTCTTCTGCTAATCGTTGATCTAAAAATTCTAAATCTTCTAAATTATGTTCAATAGCATATTTAATTAAGTATTGAATAAATTCTTCCGCCAAATTCATATTGTCTTCAATATCAAAAAACGCCATTTCAGGTTCAATCATCCAAAACTCTGCTAAATGTCTTGTGGTATTTGAGTTTTCGGCTCTAAACGTAGGACCAAAAGTATAAATTTCGCTAAAAGCCATTGCCCCCAACTCTCCTTCTAGCTGACCGCTTACAGTTAAATTTGTGCTTTTTCCGAAAAAATCTTCTGAAAAATCAACTGTTCCATTCTCATTTCTTGGAGTTGAATCGAAAGGTAAAGAAGTAACTCTAAATGTTTCACCTGCACCTTCTGCATCGCTTGCTGTAATAATGGGTGTGTGTAAATACACAAAACCTTTTTGGTTAAAAAATTGGTGTACAGCAAATGCTAATGAATGACGAATACGAAAAACTGCACCAAAAGTGTTGGTACGAAAACGCAGGTGTGCAATTTCTCTCAAAAACTCTAAACTGTGTTTTTTGGGTTGAAGTGGATATTTTTCAGCATCGCTATCGCCTAAAATTTCTATCGAAATGGCTTGAACCTCCACTTTTTGTCCTTTTCCTAAACTAGGCACAACAGTGCCAATAACTTTTAAAGAAGCTCCAGTTGTTATTCTTTTTAAAGTACTATCATCTAACAAACCTAAAGCAGCAACTATCTGAACATTGTTATTTGTGCTTCCATCGTTTAATGCTATAAATTGATTGTTCCGAAACGTACGTACCCAACCCATTACTATTACTTCTTTACCCGTTTGTTCGGTTTGCAATAAATCTTTTACTTTAATTCGCTTGTTAAACATGTTTGTTACTTTTTAAAAGGGCTGCAAAGATAATAGAGAATCGTTGCAAATAGCATATGTAAGCGTTTTGCCTTTGCTACACACAAAAAAGCAATGCCAATTGAAATGACATTGCTGAATAAATTATTTACCAAAAGAATTATCTTAACAAACCTGCAGCCCACTCTGTAGCATATTTGGCTTTGAAGTACTTGATGCGTAATTCTACCATTTTCTGCAAACTTTCTATTACCTTATTTTCTCTTGTATTTACCAAAAACAACGAACTTTCACCTTGGCTAAATCTAAGCTCTTCATTTTTTAGAAGTAAAGAATAGTTTTTATACATGTTTTGTACAGTTGTAATTTGCTGAGACAACAGTGTATTCTCATTGAAATAATAGCGAATTTTATTTTCGGTTTCCCAACGTTTATTGCTGAGCTCAAAATTGGTTTCTTTAATTTTCAATTGTGTTTTCTTGTATTCACCTCGTCCTTCACGTAAAAAAAGCGGCATCTTAAAATCTACTCCAAATTTGTAGTTGTTTTGTAAAAATGCAGCATCAACACCTTTAATTACATTGTAATCTTTATTTAACAAATTGGCTTTTACATTAAAAACAGGTAACAAACTTTGCATTTTTAACTTTCGTTCTACTTCTAATGCTCCTAATTTGTAATCGTAAGCTCTTAGGTTTGGGTTTTCGCTAGTTGAACGAGTAATTAACTGATCTAAAACTTGGTTTTCAGTTTGTAAGGCAAACTGAACCGTATCTGGCACATAGGTTTTAGGTAACAAAACAGGACTATCATTTTGCAACCACAAAAAGTTAGACAACTCAAGACCCGCATTATTAAACTTTAGCAATGCTTCTGTTTGTAGCAACTGAAAATTTTGTACCTGGGTAAATGCTTCTACTGTATCCATTAACGATCGATCACCATTTTGAAATGCAATACGTACCAAACGCAAACGATCGGTAGAAATTTGTAAAAACTTATTGTAAATGCTAAATAATTGATAATTGCCAGCCCATTGCCAATAAGCTACATAAGCATCGAACAAAAGATCATTGATCATTTTCAAACGTTCTTGCTCACTTTGGTTTTGAAAAATTCTTGCTTGTCTTAATGTTGCTCTTCGTTTATCCATCAATAAACCTTTAGCCAACGCAACTTCTACACCTAAGTAACTGGTTTTACCTGCCGTAGCTTCTTCGGTTAAAAACAAACCTCCATTATTTTCTAACCCTGTTTTAATATCTACACCAATTGGAGTTGCAATTTTTACTTCTGGATTGGTATAGTAATAATAATTTTTACCATCGAAAGTTTTATTACTTGTTTCTAATGTAAGGGCAGGATCGAACCCACCTTTAGCACTTAGTAGTTCTGCAGCTGCTTTATCTACTTGCAAATTTGCTTGCTTTGCTAGTGGATGAAATTGTTTTACAAATTGAATAAATGCATCAACGGTAAACATTTCTTGCTTTTGCTGAGCGGAAGTAGACGTAGTAAATAAGAAAATTGTTGATATTAGAATCAATGCTTTTTGTACCATGTTGAACAAGGTTTGTTGCATAGCCATATGCATTATTTAGATTTTTTCTTTTCATCAGGTTTTACCTTGTAATATTCTGGCGGGAAGCCATTTATATTTCGCCACAATTCGTAGTAAATAGGTACATCTTTTAATAAAGCTATACCACTAGCTCCACCACCCATTTTTAATTGTTGTGGCCAAGGATGATCACTTACATCTTCAATTACTAAGGTTCTAAACTTTCCGTTTGAACTTACGGCACTTTCTACGGCAACAATAGTTCCTCCAAAAGTTCCATAACTATTTTGTGGCCAACCACTAAATACAATTGCAGGAAAACCATCAAAAACAAATCTTACCTTTTGACCAATAGAAATCAATGGCAAATCCATTGGATCAACAAACATTTCTACTGCATATTGAATATGATCAGGTACAATTTCTACCACCATATCTCCTTCCTTCACCATTTCCCCTATACCTGCTTTTGCTGCCTTGATTACTTGACCACTTTGAGGTGCGGTAATATAATATAGTTTATTACGAATATCGTAGCTAGCATACACATTTTCTAGTTTAGAAACATCGGCTTCGCTAGTTGCAGCATTAGATAATGAACCAAACTTATCTCCTTCGGCTTTAGAAATTTTATCGGTATATTCTTGAATAGCACTATTTTTTTCGATTCGAAGATTAATAAGTTCTTGTTTGTTTTGTAAAAACTTATTTTCTGTACTTGTACGTTTTGCTTGTGCATTTTGAAAACTTACTTTTCTTCTTTCAAAATCTACTAATGAAATAGCTCCACTATCAAGCATTACCCTTGCTGCATCAATTTGTCTTTTTGCAACTGCTAATTCGTTGTTTACTGCTATTAAATCTATACTATCACTTTCTACTTTTAGTTGTTGTTGCTGTATTTTATTGTCTAAAGATGATAATTTTAAATCTCTCCCTTGTAGTAGGGCTCCTACTTGTGTTTCTGCTGTTGTGGCTTTATTTCTGTACCCCTCAATAGATTGTTGTTTGGCGGTAATTTGCTGCTGTGTTCTCTCCAATAACTTAGGATCGAAGTAATCTACTTTTACTTCACCCAATTGCAAAATGGTATCTCCTGCTTTTACAAAATCACCTTCTTTTACATACCATTTTACCACTCTACCAGGAATAATGGTATTTAATTCTTGTGGTCTTTGTTCTTGCCTTAGTGTTGTAACTGAACCTTTGGCTCTGATATTTTGTGTCCATGGTAAAAAAAGAATTAAAATTAATACGGCACTAACACCCCAAAGCCAATACTTAACATTGCCTTTATGATTGATGCGATAAATTTTTTTAAAAGAATGTAGCTTGTCTTGCTCTGCTCTTTCTTCTAAATTGGTAGTTATATAAGAATACATAATATTATTTTTAAGCAATTGTCTTAACTATTTATGATACAATCGTTCCATTTTGTAATTGAAATACCATATCACATTCTTTGGCAATTCTTTCATCGAAAGCTGTAATAATAATTGTAGCTTCTTTATCATTTTTAATGTAATCCATTACTGTGTTTTGTTGGGCTTCGTCTAAATGATCGAACGGTTCTTCTAGCAATAACAGTCGATGTTTACCCAATAATGCTCTTAACAATAAAATATTTTGACGTACTTTTTTGGGTAATCTTTTTCCTTGAGGATCTAAAATAGTGTCATAACCATTTTTATGTGTTTGGATAAAGGAGAACAAACCAATTTTCTTAGCCAAAGCTGTTACATCTTCCATACTTATTGTATGATTACCAAGCGTTAAATTTTCTAATAAAGTGCCATTAAAAATATCTTGCTGACTAAGTAAAACACCTGTTTGAGAACGCAATGATCGAAGTTGATAATTGCCAATAGGTGCACCATCAATTAAAATATTTCCATCGAATTTTTTATAGGCAGCAGTTAACAAACGAAGCAAGGTCGATTTTCCTGACCCTGAAATACCTTGTATACACACAAGTTTACCAGATGGAATTTTTAGATTTACATTTTCTAATACTTGTTCTCCTGTTGCATAGCTAAACGAAACATTATTAAACTCAATGTCTACACCTTTATTAGCAGTTGATAACAATAATGTTCCTTCTTCTTCAATTTCAGACTCGGTTACTTTACTTAGTTTTTCTACCGATGTAAGTGCATCGTATACTTTATCTAAATTGGTAACTAGTTTTTCTACCGATGCAATAATGGTAATAATTACAATGTCAGCAGCTATAAACTGACCAATATTGATTTGCTGATCTACCAAAAGTGTAGCACCAACAATAAGCATAGCAGCGGTAATGATAATTTTAAAACTAATTAAACTCCAAAATTGTGTAAGTAAAATTTTAAAATGGTCTGTTTTTGAATCTAAATAGCCACTTACTAATTTATCGGTTTTATGCAAATGCAACAATGTGCCCTTAGAATATTTAAAAGATTTAATGGTTCTTGCCATTTCTTCTAACCAAGCAGCAATACCATATTTATATTCACTAGCTTTTAAAGCAGTTTGCAATCCTTGAGGTGAAGTAAACCGAAGAATAAAAAAAACAATTAACAATAATATCATACCAAATGCAATAAACACTGGATGATAAAATGACAGTAATATGATACCAAAAGAAATTTGGATAATTGCTGTAGGAATGTCTAGTAGTAATTTATCGATACCTTTTTGTAAAGAAACCGTATCAAAAAAGCGGTTCACCAATTCAGGTAAGTAATAGCTATCTAGTTTTTCAATATTTAGTTTAGGTAATCGATTGGCAAATTCTAACGAATAGCGGAGAAATATTTTTTGCTGCACTTTTTCAATTACTTGCATTTGCCTTACTTGAAGCAACCCACTCAAAAAAGTACCTAAAACCACCATTACAATTAAAATAACAATTGAGGTAGAAATAGAACCAGCCATTACAAAACTAATAATAGTTTGAATGCCCAATGGTAGCGATAATTGTACCAATCCTGCCAATATTGCAAGGATGTAAACAGAAGTAATATCTTTTTTATCCGGAGAAAGTACTTTGAAAAAGTTAGAGAGTGCTTTTCCAATTTTTACGCTGTTAGCTTGTGCCATAAATTGTTTTAAAAGTGCTTAAAGTAAAAAATTATCACTAAAAGGTTTGCATCTTTTTACAATGATAGTGCCAGTTTTAGTAATCTTGCTCATTATAAAACTTAAAAAGCAGAATAATTTATCATGAATTGGAATATTCTTGTAAGCAACCTCACCAACCCTGTATTACTTTTTTTTATTTTAGGAGTAACAGCAGCAGTTGTAAAAAGCAACTTAGAAATTCCAGAACAAATATCAAAATTCATTTCTTTATACTTACTTTTTTCTATTGGGTTTAAAGGTGGCCAAGAGTTAATACATGGTGGTTTTAGTAGTGAAGTATTCATAACACTCGGATTTGCATTGTTGTTGTCTGTGATTGTACCTTTTTATGTATTTCATGTTATGCGTTTTAAATTAGATGTAAATGATGCAGGTGCTGTAGCTTCTACATTTGGCAGTGTAAGTGCCGTAACATTTATTGCAGGAGCAAGTTTTTTAGAATCGCAACAAATAACATTTGGCGGACACATGGTTGCTGCAATGGCCATGATGGAAGCACCTGCCATTGTTGTAGGTGTAGCATTAATAAGAAAATACGATAAAACCAGTCATGGTAAACAACGTTTCAGCACTATTATACACGAAGCTTTAACTAATGGAAGTGTATTAATGATTGTAGGTAGTTTGGTAATTGGCATTTTGGCCGATAGCAAACAAGCAGAAGGAATTAAGCCATTTACAAGTGATATTTTTAAAGGTTTTCTAGCCGTTTTTTTATTAGAAATGGGTATGGTTGCAGCCAAACGTTTTAAGGCTTTTCGAACCTATGGTTGGTTTGTTACCTTATTTAGCATCATTATTCCTATTATAAATGGCAGTGCAACCGTTTTGCTTACAACTTTTTGGAATATACAAGATGGTAATAGATTAATGCTTGCTGTTTTAGCTGCAAGTGCATCTTACATTGCTGTTCCTGCAGCTATGCGTTTAGCTGCACCAAAAGCAGATCCTGGATTATATATTCCTATGGCATTGGGTGTAACTTTTCCATTTAATATTACCGTAGGAATTCCTTTGTATTGGTGGTTAATTAGTACGTTTTAATATTGCTTTGAAAAAGTGTAATCATTACAAATTATCATACGTATAAAACGGATCAATTTCAGAACCTGCAGGTAATTCAAAAATGGGTTTAATTAATCCATCGTCTAAACCATATACCCATCCATGTAAATCTGGAGCTTGGTAATTTTTCCATGCAGCTTGAACGATAGATGTTTTAGCCAAGTTCCAAACTTGTTCTTGTACATTTAATTCAACTAGCTTATCTACTTTTTTGTCTTCAGTTTCAAAAGCATCTATTTCATCTTTATGAAAGCGATATACATCTTTAATATTTCTTAACCATTTATTTATAATACCATAAGAATGGTGTGATAAAGCTGCTTTTACACCACCACAACCGTAATGTCCACAAACGATAACATGTTTTACTTTTAATACTTCAACGGCATATTGCAAAACACTTAACAAGTTTAAATCGGTATGCACAACCATATTGGCAATGTTACGGTGTACAAAAATTTCGCCAGGTTGTGTACCTGTAATTCTATCGGCAGGCACTCTACTATCACTACAGCCAATCCACAAAAATTCGGGTGTTTGTATATGAGCTAATCTGCTAAAAAACTCAGGATCTTCTTCTAATTGTTCTTTTGCCCAAGCCTTGTTTTCTAGTAAAAGTCTATCGTATAGTTTCATTTTCACTCAATATTAGTTTGTGTTTTAAATAATTTATGTAACGATTTGTGTGCATTACGCTTTACATCAATCTTAATGTTTTTTTGGTGTGCACTTAACATATAATTATTTACTTCTTCAATAATGTCTTTATCTATAAAATCGGCATGCGTTACATCAATTATCAAAATAGAATTGTCAGGAATTTCTTGTAACCGTTTTTTTAGAATGGGTTTATTTAAAAAAGAAACATCTTTTCTAAACCGAATCATAAAATTGTTTTCATTGCTTACCAACATAATTGCTGATATAAAATTACTACGAATCATAAAAAACAACCCCACTAAAATTCCAATTAAAATTCCAATTAATAAATCGGTTAATAAAATGGCTGCTATTGTGGCTACAAAAGGCACAAACTGATCCCAACCTTTATTGTAGAACGCTTTAAACAATTCTACTTTTGCCAATTTATATCCTGTAAAAATTAAAATTGCTGCCAAAGCACTCAGTGGAATTTTATTTAAAACAAAAGGAACAAATATTACACATATCAACAATAAAACACCATGTAAAATGGTTGCTAACTTAGTTTTTGCACCTGACGATACATTTGCCGAACTACGAACAATTACCGATGTTACTGGCAATCCACCAATTAAGCCGCTTACAATATTACCAATGCCTTGTGCTTTTAATTCGGCATTTGGTGGTGAAATACGTTTATATGGGTCTAATTTATCTACCGCTTCAATACCTAAAAGTGTTTCTAAGCTTGCAACTATTGCCAATGTAAATGCAGTAATCCAAACGTTGGGATTATTGAGATGTTGGATAGATGGAAATGAAAAAAAAGATAAAAATTCGTTTGTATTGGTTGCAATAGGTAGGTTTACCAAATGCTTATTAGACAATGCATTTACAGCATTGTTGGCAATAAAATATTCGTTTATTAAAATGCCAATTACAACCACAAGTAAGGGTGCAGGAATAAATTTAAAAAATGATTCTTTTTTTGTGGATAAATGTTCCCATAAAAACAACACAAACAAAGAAATGATGCCTATTAGTACAGCAGTTGGTGTAAAAGATTGTATAGCATGGTATAAAGCTGAAAATGTATTTTCGTTAGTAGCCGTTTGTTTAAAACTTAAATCGCCTTCAAAATCATTATCATAGCCTACCAAATGTTGTAACTGTTTTAAAATTAAAATCAATCCTATTGCTGCCAACATTCCTTTAATTACTGAATTAGGAATGTAATCACCAATAAATCCAGCTTTTAAATAGCCTAATAATAATTGTAAACAACCTGCAAGCACTATGCTTAGTAAGAATGCATCATAAGTATTGAGTTTTACAATGGCAGCAGCCACAATAACGGTTAAGCCTGCAGCAGGACCACTTACACTTAAAGGCGATCCACTAAAAACACCTACTACAATTCCACCAATAATGCCTGCAATAATTCCAGAAAAAGCAGGAGCTCCACTTGCTAATGCAATACCTAAACATAAAGGAAGTGCTACTAGCAAAACAACGATTGATGCAGATAAATCGGCACCAAATGACTGAAATATTTTTTTCATGAAAAACTGTGTTGAAAAAGAAAAATAACAATACCAATAAACACAATAGTTTAAAACCAGTTAGGAGGAGGTGTTTGCACCTCATGAGTTATACGAATTGGTGAATAGCGAAACTCGAAAATGTTTCTTTTTGACGGAATTTCTGAAGAAAATAATTCAACAAAAAAATGATACTTGCTACAATGAAATGGAGTTGTAATTTTTGTATTTTCTTCTATTGTAGAATTTGAATCTGATAAATTAGATACCTCTACCTCTTCTACAGCTTCTTTGCTAATTAATAACTTACCCAATTCTTTTACAGGTATCAACTGAAAAGAAAGTGTGAATAGCAAGAATATATTCAACGCAAGCTTTATCATGAGTGCACCAAATTTATAGATATTAGTTGTACACAACCACTATTAAGCATAAAATTTTATTCTTCCATCGGGAAAAAATAAAAAAGGGCTGCTTTAAAAGCAACCCAAATTATACATTGAAGTTTAAAAAAACTAAATGTTTAATCCACCACAAGCACTAATTACCTGACCTGTAATGTAGCTACTTAAATCGCTAGCTAAAAACAAGGTTGTATTGGCAATTTCTTCTCCTTTACCAAAACGACCTAGTGGAATTTTCTTCAAAAATTCTTCACCAGCAGCACCGGTGTGCAAATATTCTGTCATATCGGTTTCAATAAAACCTGGTGCAATGGCATTGCAACGAATATTTCTACTACCTAATTCTGCTGCAATAGATTTTGTAAACCCAATAATACCAGCTTTACTAGCTGCATAACTAGATTGACCAGCATTGCCACGAATACCAATTATAGAACTCATGTTAATGATAGATCCAGACTTTGCTTTCATCATTGGTTTAATTACTTGCTTAGTCATGTTAAAAACACTTTTTAAGTTCGTATCCATCACTTCATCCCATTGTTGTTCTGTCATTCTCAACAACAAATTATCTCTACTAATTCCAGCATTGTTTACGCAAATATCAATAGTGCCAAATTCTTTTAGTACATCAGCTACAAAAGCCTCACATTGTTCAAAAATACCTGCATTACTTTGGTAGGCTTTGGCTTTTACACCAAAGGCTTGCAATTTTGTTTCTAAGGCTGCTGCTCTTTCTGCACTACTATTGCTTACGTACGTAAAAGCAATATTAGCACCTTGTTCGGCCAATTTTAATGCAATTGCTTCACCAATTCCTCTTGCAGCACCTGTAACTATTGCAACTTTTCCAGTAAGTAAACTCATGTTTGTATATTTATTTTAGTGGATGAATAAGGGATACAAATAAACACATTTTATTTAAAAGAGCATTTTTAGAACATTAAATCGTATAAATAGAAAATAAAAAATCCACTTGCAAAATTTGCAAATGGATATAAAAATGGGGGTTGAATATTCATTCTACACCAGCAATTACAATTGTTCGAGCAATTCTTTTACACTTGGTCTTTTACGGTAATCTTTATTAAAATAAATGTATTTAAATGTTCCATCAGTACCAATAATAAATACGGCAGGAACGGGTAAAACATTATCGCTATTGGCATTTACAGCAGAAAAATCAACATTAAATTGCTTGTATCTTTCCACTGTTTGAGCATCAACGGTAAAATTTACACCATATTGTTTTAAAATGATATTGGCGGTATCACTAATTATTTCGTAGCTAGCTTTTGTTTTACCAATTGTTTTTTCAACCGATTCATATTTTTCGGGAGAAATAGCCAAAACCGTTGCTCCTTTTGCTTGAATTAAACCCAAAGAATCGTTTAAACTACTCAATTGTTTATTACAGAAAGGACACCAATATCCTCGATAAAACAACAAAATAACAGCACCTTTTTGGGTAATTTTTTCTAATGAAATTGTGTTTCCATTATGACCAATAGCTGTAAAAACAGGTGCTTTTTGTCCTTTTTCAAACTTTAAATTTTGAGCATTTGAAACTACAGAAACCAATAAACAAATAAAGAAGAAGTATTTTTTCATGTTGGTATTTTTCTTAAATACGAATCAACGAATAAACACTTACACAATTTTTAAAATTAATTAGAAATATAACTTCTTTTAGAATCGTTGTAAACAATTGTTCCTTTTACATCTTTTAAGTATTTGTTTTTCATTTTTGTATGTAAAACATCCGATTGTTTTTTACCATTAACCACTAATTCTGTGTTAGATAGTTTAAAGTAAACGTCTTTTTTGCTTGTAATAATTTCAGCATCTATTAAATCTTGTAAAATATTACTTGAAGTTTCAGCAGCTTTTCTACCTTCTTCTGCTGCTCGTTTACCTTCTTCTGCAGCTTTTCTACCAAGCTCTTCTGCTCTTTTACCAAGTGCTTCTACACGATTACTTTCTAATGCAATTCTACTTCCTTCAAAAGCAATTCTTTTACTTTCTTCTGCTATTCGTTTTCCGTCAATAGCAGCTAATTTGCTAAGAGAAAATGCACCATTTCCATTATAAAAATTAAATTCATTATTATTAGAATGTATGTTTAAAGTATAATTAGCAGCAACGCCGTTTCTTTTAATTTCTTTTACAATTGCATCTAGGGTAGTTTTATTCTCTTTCAATTCATTTTCAGTTAAACTTCTACCATTAATTTTCATTTTTTTAACCTCATCATTATCATAATTTATAACAAATTCATCACCATCAACCATCACTTTTACTGTACCTGAACTTTTTGCCAACTTGTTTTTAGGAATAGTATCTGTACTAGGTGTATCTAGTGAGTGTTGGTACACACTTGCAGGGAAAATAGGATTTGTAGAGGCTTGAAGCACTACTACACTAAAAAGAAAAAAAATAGCTGATAGTAAAGTTTTCATGTAGGTTTATTTTTGGTTTAAAAAGTATTGTTACAAACTAAAGAGTAGCAAATGGTAAATAGGTTGTAATTGTTTTCAAATAAATTTTAAAAAAAGTTTAGAATTACAATCTTCAATGTTAGGTATCGTTACCTTAGCCACATGGAAAAAAAATTATTTTTACTAGATGCATTTGCACTCATTTTCAGGGCTTATTATGCATTAATTCGTAATCCTCGTATAACATCAACGGGAAAAAACACCAACGCTCAGTTTGGGTTTACCAATACATTAATTGAACTTATTAATAAAGAAAAACCTACCCACTTAGCTGTTTGTTTTGATATGGAAGGACCAACTGAAAGGCATACAGATTTTGCAGACTATAAAGCTAATAGACAAGAAGCACCTGAAGATTTACTAGCTGCAATACCTGATATTAAAAAAATTATTGAGGGTTTTAATATTCCTGTAATTGGTGTTACAGGCTACGAAGCAGATGATGTAATTGGAACATTGGCATGGGAAGCCCATGATGCTGGCTTTGAAGTATTTATGGTTACGCCTGATAAAGATTATGGACAATTGGTTAGAGATGGCATTTACATTTACAAACCTAGCTATCAAGGTGGTGATATTGAAATTATGGGGCCAAAAGAAGTATGTACAAAATGGAATATTGAACGAGTAGACCAAGTAATTGATATTTTAGGATTAATGGGTGATGCTGTAGATAATATTCCTGGAATTGCAGGTGTTGGTGAAAAAACAGCAGCTAAATTGTTGAAAGAATATGATACATTAGGAAATGTGTTGGCAAATGCAGAAAGCATAAAAGGTGCTTTGGGAGAAAAAGTAAGAGCAGGAAAAGAGAATGCCATTATGAGTAAAAAATTGGCAACTATTATTACCAACGTACCAATTGCATTTAATGAAGCAGATTGTAAATTAGGAGAATGGAATAAAGATGCTTTGCAAGAAATATTTACTGAATTAGAGTTTAGAACAATGGCTCAAAGAATTTTGGGCAGAACCATTCAATCGCCTACAAAACCAACAGTAACAGAAGGAATAAGCCAAGGCACACAAACCGATTTATTTGGAAATGTAGTTACACCTAAACCTACTAAAAAATCAGTTGAACCTATTGGTTTGTTTGGAAGCGTTTTTCAACAAGAAGAATTAACAAATGAACATGAGCAGCTAGCAAATACAACACTACAAAATATTCATACTACTAAACATAACTATCAATTAGTAGCAACTGAAAGCGAATTAAACCAATTGATTACAACCTTACAAGGTTATCAAGAAATTTGTTTTGATACAGAAACTACCGCTTTAGACGCTAATGAAGCAGAATTGGTAGGTTTAAGTTTTGCGGTAAAAAAAGGAGAAGCTTTTTACATTTCTTGTAATGAGAGCAAAGAGAAAACAATACAGATTCTGAATGAATTGAATGTTTTGTTTAAAGACGTTACAAAAACATGGATTGGACAAAACATTAAGTACGATTTGTTGATGCTTAAATGGTATGGCTTCGAAATTGTTGGCCCCATTTACGATACCATGTTGGCACATTATGTTATTGAACCTGATGGAAAAAGAAATATGGATTTATTGAGCAATCAATATTTACAATACGAACCTGTGCATATTGAAGAATTAATTGGCAAGAAAGGAAAAGATCAGGGAAAAATGAGTGATGTGGAAGTTGAAAAAATAAAAGATTATGCTGCTGAAGATGCAGATATTACTTTACAACTAAAACAAGTTTTTGCTCCATTAGTAATAGATAAAAAAGTAGATAGAGTTTTAAATGAAGCCGAAAATCCATTGGTAAAAGTGCTAACCGACATGGAATTTGAAGGCGTAAAAATAGATGTTGGTTTCTTAAACGATTATAGTAAAGAGTTGGCTACAGCAGCCAAACAGTTTGAAGAAAATGTATACGAACAAGCAGGCGTTCGATTTAATTTGGCTTCGCCAAAACAACTAGGAGAAGTATTATTTGAAATTTTAAAACTTGATCCTAAAGCTAAAAAAACAAAAACAGGACAATACGCTACAGGTGAAGATGTACTTACCAAAATGGCAAGCAAACACAAGATTGTAGATGACATTTTAGGATTTAGACAACTAACCAAATTACAAAGCACTTATGTAGATGCATTGCCACAAATGATAAACAGCAAAACAGGAAGAGTACATACGAGCTATGCTCAAGCTGTTGCCGTTACGGGTAGATTAAGTAGCAATAATCCTAATTTGCAAAACATTCCTATTCGTTCTGCAAGAGGAAGAGAAATAAGAAAAGCATTTATTCCACGAGATGAACAACATATTTTAATTAGTGCCGATTATTCTCAAATTGAATTAAGAATTGTGGCTGCAATTAGTGGAGATACCAATATGTGTGAGGCGTTTAGATTAGGTAAGGACATTCATACTGCAACTGCTGCTAAAGTGTATGGCATTGAAGAAGCAGAAGTAACCAAAGAACAACGTTACAAAGCCAAAAGTGTAAACTTTGGAATTATTTATGGACAAGGTGCATTTGGATTAGCTGATAATTTGGGCATTTCTCGTACAGAAGCCAAAGAAATTATTGATAACTACAAAAAAGAATTTGCTAGCATTACTGAATATATGGACAATATGGTTGCTTTTGCCAAAGAACATTTATATGTAGAAACTTTATTGGGAAGAAAACGTTGGTTAAGAGATATTACCTCATCGAACTTTACAGTAAGAGGCTATGCAGAACGAAACGCAATTAATAGCCCTATTCAAGGTACGGCAGCCGATATGGTAAAATTAGCAATGATAAAAATTCATGCAGCAATGAAAGAAGCAAAATTGCAATCGAAAATGATTTTGCAAGTGCATGATGAATTGGTTTTTGATGCTGTAAAAGATGAATTAGAAATACTGAAACCCATCATTTTAAATGGCATGAAAAATGCTTTAGAATTACCAAATGGTGTACCTGTAGAAGCAGAATTAGGTGTGGGTGAAAATTGGTTAGAAGCTCATTAATTTATAACAATTCAACATAAAAAATCCTGCACCATTTTTAATGAATGCAGGATTTTTTGTTTGAAAATTAAAAAACTGAACCATTCGTGTGATATTTTTTTACTCAAAACGAATAATAATGTATTCATAGCACAAATACATATTTAAACAGATGCTAAAAACAACAGACAATTTCTTGAAAATTATTGAACAGCACAAAGGCATCATTTACAAGATTGTAAATGCCTATTGCAAAAATGAAGAAGACAGAAAAGATATTGCTCAAGAAATTATACTGCAACTATGGAAATCATTTGGCAATTATAATGCAGAAATAAAATTTACAACATGGATGTATAGAATTGCATTGAATGTAGCTATTTCGTTCTATAGAAAAGATAGTGTTAGAAAAGCTGCTAAAGAATATTTTGCCCTCAATATTTTTCAAGAACAAACAATAGATTTTGCCTTTCAGCAAGATGAAAAAATTAAATGGTTATATCAATTTATAAATGAACTACCAGCTTTTAATAAAGCTCTTTTATTATTATACTTAGACCAAAAATCACACAAAGAAATAGCTGAGATAATGGGCATTACTGAAACAAATGTTGCCACAAAAATTAGTAGAATTAAACAACAATTAAGAGAAAAATTTTCAAACATATAATCTATCAAACAACATGGAAAACAATCAAATTCTTGAAACTTGGCAAGCCTATAATGTGCAACTTGAAAACCTAGTAAATATTAATAGAAAAGTTGTAGCAGATATTACACAATTAAAAATAAAATCGTTGATTGGCAGCATGAAAACCACTAAAGTAACTGCAATACTCATTGGCTTTATTTGGGTGTTTGCAGGTGTATTTTTGTTGACGAATCTTTGCATGTACTCATTTTCACAAATAAGCATTTATTTTTTAGTTTCTGCTTTTTTGCAAATATTGATTACAGCGATTGCTATAGGTATTTATTTGTACCAAAGTATATTGATTCATCGCATACAAAATAGCGAAAACGTAGTAGACACCCAATACCAACTGAACCAATTAAAAATCAGCAGCATATGGGTATTTAAAATTTTAATTTTGCAACTTCCTTTGTGGACTACCTTTTATTTGTCTGACCATTTTTTTGCACATTCAACGCCATTAATTTATCTAATACAAATTGCTGTTACACTTTTATTTACTGTGGCAGCTATTTTACTGTTTATAAATATTCAGCCGAAAAACTTTCATAAAAAGTGGTTCAAACTAATTTTCAATGGCATAGAATGGACACCTATTTTACATTCGATTGAATTGTGTAAAGAAATTGAAGCATTTAAAAAAGAAGGTGTAGAAATTTAATTCATCATTCTTCTCATATTATTCAAATTTCCTCCACGCATCATATTTCTAAACATTGCTGGCATTTGCTGTTGCTGACCTGCAAATTTTCGAATGTTATAGGTGAATGTAATACTGAAATAGCGTTGCAACACATTGGTTCTAATATCTTGTACAAAGTTGTTGTTTACCGTACGGCTAATACTTACATTTTGGTTAAGCAAATCGTAGATAGAAAACTTCAATTCGCCATTTTGTTTTTTAAATAAAAGCTTCGAAACACTTGCATTCCATAACGGCACATTGGTATTAAATCCACTTGCTCTACCACTATTATAGGTATAATCAAATTCACTTCCAATTATCCAACCACCTTTAAAAGTATAGGTTGGTTCTAACGATAAGTTTTGAGAGAAGAAATTGGCATTTTGTTCTTTTTGAACAGAATATTTTACAATGTTGTAAGTAGATGTGGCATTCACATTTAAATCTAACTTTTCTTTCCAATTCATTGTCCAGCCAATGGTTTCACCAAACGTAGTATTGTAGGTGTAGTTTTTTTGTTGGTTAATAAAACTTACACTTCTATCATGATTAACATTAGTGCTAAAATTCAAATTACTCTTCGGTTTTTTTAATTGAAAACCATAGTTAAAATATCCGCTTATACTATACACACCATTCGCATTTTTATAAGTAGTTAATTGATTGCCACTATTTATACCCGTTTTAAATTGTGTAATATCGTTTACTATTTTATTGCTTGTAGTGCTAATATTTAGCAAAGCAAAAATGTTTCTCATTTTAAAAATATCGAACGATGTAAAGAAAATACGTAAGCTATTGGTAAACTCTTGTGTTAAATCAGAATTACCCACTCTAATATTGGTTTGGTCGCTATTATCTGGCACGGGTTGCAATTGAGTAACACTTGGCTGATTGGTTCGTCCATTATAATTGATGCGTAAATTTTTAGTTCTACTAAAATTGTAGGTGAAGTTTGCTGTAGGAAATAAGTTCACAAAATTTCTATTAATGGCATAGCCTTTTGTTCTGTTTTCGCTATTTAATGTTGCAAACTGTAAACCATTTGTAAAACCAAGATTGTATTTGGCATTCTGAATTCTGTAGCCAATAGTTGCTCTATGGCTTTCGTTCACATTTTCGAAATTATTACTTAAACTATCTACTGCAATATTGTAAGTATTGGTAGTTGAATTGAGAGCAAAAGTTTGCCTATCAGAAACATTGTTTCTATAAGAATAATTGTAACTCAACTCTAATAAAGTATTTTTCGAAAGTGGCTCTGTATAAGAAAGATTACCACTTATGTTTTGAGCATCGGTCTTTGTTCTATTGATTTGATTAATAGCTATTGTAGAAGTGCTAAAATTTGTGGTAGAAATATTGCTACCATTTCCATTGTTAGCAGATCCACCTGTTGTTAGGTTTATAGAATAGGTTCTACCTCTTTTTTTAAATCTGTGTCTAAAAGTAGCATCAATAGTACCATTGTAACCAGAATTGCTACTTGTAGTGGTTTGCAAAATATTATTAATGTTCGTTAATTTTCCTCTAGTGGTATTGGTTGTAGTAACAGATTCATTATCTGTTTCTTGATAACTAAAATTAGGACGAACAATTAACGAATTACTACTATCGAATTGATGTTCTATATTATAATTAAATCGATGATTTTGATTTTTATTATCTGCTTTGGTTAGTTGATTGGTAAATATGGAAGAATCGCCACTAATAAATCGTTCTGTTAAAGCGTTAGATTGTCTATCAATTGCTAAATTATTATAAAAGTAACTTCCGTAAGCTTCTGTTTTTTTACCCCAAACATCTTTATAATTAATACCACCTGCAACAGTTGTTGTAATTCCACTACTTGTATTTCCTCCACCTAATCCTTGTATTGTATTTCCGATAGATGCACCTGCATTTCCGCCTCCTCTTGCATTACCCATTGCTCCTATATTCATCGTTCCTAAAATATCTTGAACAGAAAATGCTTGTCTATTTACATTATTTGCTTGTGCAATAATGCTCATTTGTTGGTTGCCATTAAATCTATTCAAATTCAATCCACTTTCAAAACGACCTTGATCGCCACCACCTGCCATTATTTTTCCAAAATATCCTTTTCGTTTGTCTTTTTTGGTAGTAATGTTTATTGTTTTTGTACGATTACCATCATCAAAACCACTAAAAGCACTTTGATCGCTTTGAGCATCATAAATTTGAACTTTATCTACCATATCTGGTGGCAAATTTTTAGTAGCCATTTTGGGGTCATCGCCAAAAAAACGTTTTCCATCTACTAAAACTCTTGATACCGTTTCTCCTTGTGCTTTAATACTTCCATCTTTTGCAACTTCTACACCGGGTAATTTTTTTAACAAGTCTTCTACTACAGCATTGGGTTTTGTTTTAAAACTTCCTGCATTGTATTCGATAGTATCTTTTTTAATTACAATCGGACTTTGTGTAACTACTACTTCATCTAAATTTTTCGCTTGTATTTTCATGTATATTAAACCAAAATCTACCACTGTATTTTCTTTAGAAAGCACCAGTTTTTTTGATACAGGTTGATAACCCTGAAAACTTATTTGAACTAGATAATTGCCTAATGAAATATTTTTTATTTCAAATGCACCATTTTCTACAGATAATCCAAACACTTCTAAAGTAGAGTCTTTTGCATCTAAAATAGTGATTGAAGCATCTTTTAAAGATTGTTTACCAATGGTATCTATTAACCTACCTTTTAAAATGCCTGTGGTTTGTGAAAATCCTACTAGGACAAACAAACAAAAAAGGGCTGTAGTGTAAAATTTATTCATGTTTTTGTTTCAAAAAATTCAATATTGTTTATATAGCGATACGAAATAAAAGTTCCGTTTGCAAATTATTTCGTTGCAAACTTGATATTTAGAAGTGTATTAATTGTAGAAATGTCGGTGAAACTGTAAAACCGATAGGTTTAAAAAAATAATGTATACTTATTCATTTTCTGTTTGGCTTTCTTCGCTTGTTTTGGTTTCATTTTCTTTTACCATATCTATAATCCAATCTTTACGCTTTAATTCAAAATTGGTACCTAAATATAATCTACGTACTTGTTCGTTTTCAGCTAATTCTTCTGCCGTTCCGTGTTTAAAAATTTTTCCTTCAATCAATAAATAAGCCCTATCACAAACAGAAAGTGTTTCGTTTACATTGTGATCGGTAATTAAAATGCCAATATTTTTATACTTCAATTTGGCAACAACGCTTTGTATATCTTCAACAGCAATAGGGTCTACACCTGCAAAAGGTTCATCTAACAAAATAAATTTTGGGTCAACAGCCAAAGCCCTTGCAATTTCTGTTCTACGTCGTTCACCACCACTTAAACTATCACCATTATTTTTACGTACATGATGCAAATTAAATTCAGACAATAAGGTTTCTAACTTTTCATGGCGTTGCTGTTTGTTTAGTTTGGTCATTTCTAAAACAGCCATAATATTGTCTTCTACACTTAATTTTCTAAAAACACTTGCTTCTTGAGGTAAATATCCAATGCCCATTTGTGCCCTTTTATACATGGGTAGTTTTGTAATGTCTACATCATTCAAAAAAACACTTCCTTCATCTGGTTTAATTAAACCTACTACCATATAAAAGCTAGTTGTTTTACCTGCTCCATTTGGCCCCAATAACCCTACAATTTCACCTTGTTTTACAGTAATTGAAACATGATTTACAACCGTACGGCCTTTATAACTTTTTACTAATTCAGTGGTTTGTATGGTAAGACTCAAAGCAAATTATTTATTGCAAAAGTAACAGATATAGCTAATTACAACATAGTAATAAGTTTTATCTTAACAATTGTTACACAAAAGCAATAGCTACAGTATATTGCATCCATTTAATTATAGAAATGAAAATTACAGACCATATAGCACAGTCGACTGAAACCTTAGTTTCGTTTGAAGTTTTACCGCCACTAAAAGGAAAAACGATTTCTTCTTTATACGATCATTTAGATCCGTTGATGGAATTTAAGCCGAGTTGGATAAATGTTACCTATCATAGAAGTGAAACCATGTTTAAGAAAAAACTTGATGGCACTTTTGAAAAAGTAGAGGTTCGTAAACGTCCTGGAACAGTGGGTATTTGTGCAGCTATTATGAATCATTATCAGGTAGACGCTGTTCCACATATTATTTGTGGTGGATTTAATAAAAGAGAAACAGAAGATGCATTAATTGATTTAGATTTTTTAGGAATTGATAATGTATTGGTTTTAAGAGGCGATGCTGCTAAAAATGAAGCTAGTTTTGAACCAGAAGTAGGTGGACATAAATTGGGTATTGAATTGTTGCAACAAGTAATTAATATGAATAATGGTATTTATATTGATGAAGACATTAAAAATGGTGGAAAAACCAAGTTTTGTACAGGCGTTGCAGGATATCCTGAAAAGCATTTTGAAGCACCAAATTTGGAGATTGATTTAAATAGACTAAAAGAAAAAGTAGATGCAGGTGCTGAATGGATTATGACTCAGATGTTTTTTGATAATCAGAAGTTTTTCGATTTTGTAACAAAATGTAGAGAAATGGGTATTACCATACCTATTATTCCAGGTTTAAAGCCGATTACCAACAAAAAGCAATTGAGTGTTTTGCCTAGAATATTTCATGTAGATATACCTACAGAATTAAGCAATGCGATTTTAAAATGCAAAACCGATGCAGATTGTGAGCAAGTAGGAACAGAATGGCTGATTCAACAAAGTAAAGAATTGAAACAATTTGGTGTGCCTGCTTTACATTATTATACATTGGGCAAACCAAAAGTAATTTGGAATGTGGTAAAAGAAATTAGATAAACAATTGTACTATTTTTTGATAAACGTGTTTTCACTAAAAAAGAAAACACGTTTTTTATTGCTGGTAATTAAAGTTGGGGGCAACAAAAAAACCCAACATTATTGCTGAGGTTTAAAGCGTGGTGTGAGTAGTCTAAATTGACATTTTCGTAAGAACTCATAAATCAACCCACAATCGTAAAATCAATACTTTATATATGGGTTTAAACGATTCTACACTTCTTTAAATGTAGTTAATTCGAGATATGTGTGTTTAATTCAGTATACGTTTTTAGAAATAGGTATTAACTGCAAACTCAAACTGGCTAATAAAAATATTTTTAAACGGGTTGATATTATTTTGTTCATAAAAAATCAACATTGCTTTTTTATATTCAATTGAATCAACTGTTCTAAATGATATTGGACAATAATTTTTATTTATTAAAATTGCATTGCTAATAATCCTTGCAGTTCTTTTATTGCCATCAGAAAATGGCTGAATATAGGAGATTAATACAAGAGCCAGTAATGCTTTTTCAAATACATTCCCTTCTGTGTTTATTATGTTACACATATCTTCAAGAGCTTCTTTAATTTGAAACTCATTTTCAAGTGGCTTATAGTTAGTGCCAGAAATCCCAACTCGTCGGGTTCTGATATTTCTTGTAATATCTAATTCCTTAACCAATATACTATGTATATCTTCAATGCTAGAAATAGTTAGAGGGTTAATGTAGTCAGGATTAGTAATAATAAAATCCAAAGCCTCCTTATGATTCAACAACATGGTTGCTTCATCCTTTGTCTTACCGGCAGCAGTTTCTTTATCCTTTAGTAGTCTTTCGGTTTCTAATAAAGAATATGTATTTCCTTCTATTTGAGAAGACTTCCAGCTTAAATCAATAGCTAATCGTTCAAATTCATTTTTATATTCACTTTGGCTTAGCCCTGATGAATTTGATTTGAATTTCTCTTGTAGCTTATTTAATAAATTAAGTTCGGCAGCAGTAAAAACCGAAACCTTGCTAAGTGTATTTCTAATTAATTCTTGATTAAAGCTACTTTTAATTGTCCTTTCGTCAATCTCTTGTTCAAAATACTGGTTAACGTTAATTGGGCTTATTACATAATAGGCTTGGCTTAATTCATATTTTCTGCCTTTAAGTTCACCTATTGCATTTACCAAACCAGATGAAATTAATTCTTGTAATACTCTTTTAAGAGTGGCAATACTTATTTCCTGAGTTATACCATTAAGTATTTCTGTTGAAGAACATTTTGGGTAATTCTTTATAAAATCAATAATCTCATTGTGCTTATTTGAAAGTTTCCTTGCCATATACTTTTATCGTTCATAAAAATACTGTTTATCGCTCAAATTTTGATAAAAATGAACCAAAAGAATACAGTTATTGAGCGATAAAGCGTTTGTATTACAAATATGGGCTTATATAAATTCAACTTCTAGTCAAATGAAGTAAAGTACAAACTAATCTTGAATAACCAATTATATTATTCTTTTGTAAAAATATTGAAGTGGTTTAGTTTGCTGTAGTAGTATTTAGTTAAAAAATTTTCTACTGCTTTACTAGAGTTCTTAAGAGTAAGATTCAAAAAATCAAATATTACACCAAAAAAAAAAGCCTTTCAGCATGAAAACTGAAAGGCTTGATTTTGAAGTGGTGTGAGCCGGGATCGAACCGGCGACACAAGGATTTTCAGTCCTTTGCTCTACCGACTGAGCTACCGCACCATCCGTAAAGGGATGCAAATATAAAAGAATTTCTCACTTTTTTAAAAAATATCTACACTTTTTTAAAAAACTTTTCATTTTCTACAAGAAAGCTTTCAGTTTTAGTTTATATACTTGCCAACATAGAAATTTTTCTGCTAATAATATCCCATAAAAGTTTTCTTTTTTCTAATGCTTCAATAGAGGCCTCTGTAGCTTGTTTCCACTTTTCTGCATCATTGCCACAAAGCGTTTCTACCATTTCCGTTGCCAAATGGCTGTGATGGTCTCCATCTACTTCAATATGTCGTTCTAAATAATACTTGAATATGCCAATTTTATCGCTGTGTGTTACTGCCAAATCTTTCACCATTTCAATAAACATATCTGGTATTAAATCTTCTCTTCCAAAAGTAAAAACTGCTGCTTGCACATAAACAGGCTGTTTTTGAATCGTTTCGAAAGTATTATTTACAAATTGCTGTACTTCTGTTGGTAATTGCAATTGTTCCATCGCTTTTTGAACAGTAATTCCGTTAGATACATATGTAAGTAATTGCTGTATTGCTGTTGTATCTGCACCCATTTGATGCATTGCTTGTAAATACAATTCAAAATGGCTGATTCTATTTCCTGCTTCATCTACATCACTTTCTTCTCCCAAAACAATTTCATTAATCAAATACCTTGTATTGGCATTTCCAATGGGTTGCCAAGGTATAGCAGTGCAGGTAAGGTTGTTTTGCAACGATTTTAATAAGCTCATAAAATCCCAAACTGCAAAAACATGATAGCTTGCAAAATGCTGTAAATGCTGTAAATTTTTTAGTTGCGTGTATAAAGGATGTTGTACTAACTGTTGCCTGTAGGGTAATAAACTTTGTTTTAATTGGCTTATAAATAGATTTTGCTGCATAAACTAATATTGTGTAAATAATTACGAATAAGACATAAAAAAGGTTGCAAAACTAGCAACATCAACTTAGGTATTTATTCAAATTTTAACTTTTAGGCGATCATCATAAAAAACATTGCTGTTTTATTATATTATTCAATAAGCATCTATTTGTCTGAATAAATGCCATTCATCCTAAACATGTTTATGTACAATTATAAATCTGTCTACCTTTAAACGCATTTACCTATTTATTTTAGATACCGGAAAAACAAATTGAATGAATAAGATAAGCTGTTTTGCATTAATTGGATGTGTGTGTTTTGTTGCCTGTAAAGGAAAAAAAGAACCGCCAAAACCAAACACACCAACACCTGTAACAGTAGATGTGATGATTGCTAAAAAGCAAACAACCTCAAATAGTATTGAAGTAAATGGCTCTGTAATTCCTTTTGAGTCTGTTGAAATTAAACCAGAGGTTAGTGGTAGACTTACCTATTTAAATATTGCAGAAGGTACAAAAGTTGTAGCCGGCACCATTTTAGCCAAAATAAATGATGCCGATTTACAAGCTCAACTTACCAAAATAAAGGTGCAGCTAAATCTTGCTACTGCTACAGAAACAAGATTAAAAAAACTATTAGCTGTAAACGGTATTAATCAAGCAGATTATGATGTTGCATTAAACACAGTTAATAATTTAAAAGCCGATTTGGCTATTACACAAGCACAAATAGATAAAACGGTTATTAAAGCTCCATTTAATGGAACGTTAGGATTAAAAATGGTTAGTCCAGGTGCATATGTTACGCCTGCTAATGTATTAGTAGCATTACAACAAACCGATAAAGTAAAAATAGATTTTACTGTACCAGAATTATATACATCTCTCATAAAAAAAGGTGGCACAGTAAAAGTACAAACCAATAGTGGACAATCATTTTCTGCCACCATTATTGCAACAGAATCTCAAATAAATGCAAGCACAAGAAATCTTATTGCTAGAGCCGTTGTAAACAACAATGTTGCCGGTGCAGGTAGTTTTGTAAAAGTATTTATTGGTGCAGAAAAAAAATACGAGAGCATTTTGGTGCCTACCAACTGTATTATTCCTGATGCAAAAGCACAAAAATTAGTAGTAATTAAAGATGGTAAAGGCAAATTTGTTGAAATTGTTGGTGGATTAAGAAGTGCTGGAAATATGCAAGTAAAAGAAGGTATTCAAGAAGGCGATAGTATAGTGGTTACAGGTGTATTATTTGTTCGCCCAAATTCAGAACTGAAAATTAGAAGTGTAAAAAAGCCTGAAGAGGTTTTATAGTAACACGATTTATTCAACAACTATTTATACAAATACTTTGGGTAAACACTTGCAAGTAAATGGTGTAGTTGTTGTACAGAAGCATTCATTTCAATTAATAATTTAAGCTATTCAATGAATATATCAGAATTATCGCTCAGACGACCCGTTTTTGCTACGGTAATGAATTTGCTCATTATCTTGTTTGGTGTGGTGGGTTATACGTTTTTGGCTGTAAGAGAATATCCTGCCATCGATCCTCCAACAATTAATATTAGAACTAGTTATGCTGGAGCCAATTCAGATATTATAGAAAGCCAAATTACAGAACCATTAGAAAAAGCAGTAAATGGAATTCCAGGTATTAGAACCATTACTTCATCTAGCTCACAAGGCAATAGTAACATTACTGTAGAATTTAATGTTGGTGAAAATTTAGAAGCCGCTGCTAATGATGTGAGAGACAAAGTAAGTCAGGCTACCAGAAATCTTCCTCAAGATGTGGATGCTCCACCTGTGGTTTCGAAAGCAGATGCCAATAGCGATTTTATTATTTTATTGGCTTTGCAAAGCAGAACAAAAGGATTGATGGAATTGAGTGAATATGCAGAAAATGTGTTGGTAGAACGTTTACAAACCATACCTGAAGTAAGTGGTATTAACATTTTTGGTCAAAAAAGACCAAGTATGCGTATCTGGATTCAACCAGACAAAATGAACGCATACAATATTGCTTTTAACGAAATTAGAACAACGTTAAATAGAGAAAACGTAGAAATTCCTTCTGGTAAAATTTATGGAAATAATACAGAGCTTACAATTAAAGCATTGGGTAAACTAACCACTGAAAAAGATTTTAATGAACTTATTTTAAGAGAAGATGCATCAGGCATCGTTCGTTTAAAAGATGTTGCAAGAGTAGAATTAAGCCCAGAAAATGATGAATATAGTTGGCGTATAAATGGAGTGAGTGCAGTTGGCTTAGCTATTATTCCTCAGCCTGGTGCAAACTATATTAAAATTGCCGATGAGTTTTATAAGCGTATAGACGATATTAATAAAACCCAAAAAGGTGATTTTGTATTAACACCATTGATAGATATTACTAAAAATGTACGTAAAAGTATTACCGAAGTAGAAGAAACGTTACTTATTTCTTTTGGCTTAGTGGTATTGGTAATCTTCTTTTTCTTCCGCAATTTTTTAATCGCTATTCGTCCATTAATCGATATTCCCATTTCATTGGTTGCTACTTTTTTCATCATGTACATTGCTGGATTTTCTATCAATGTATTAACCCTGTTGGGAATTGTATTGGCTACAGGTTTGGTGGTAGATGATGGTATTGTGGTAACAGAAAATATTTTTAGAAAATTAGAAGAAGGGTTACCCATTCATAAAGCAGCTTTAGAAGGCAGTAAAGAAATTTTCTTCGCTGTAATTTCTACTTCTATCACATTAGCCGTTGTGTTTTTACCCGTTATTTTTTTACAAGGGTTTGTTGGTAGCTTGTTTAGAGAATTTGGCATTGTGGTTTCTGCAGCTGTATTAATTTCTGCATTTGTATCACTTACCATTACACCTGTTTTAAACGTGGCTTTACATAGAAAAAAAACAGGTCATGGTTGGTTATACGACAAAACAGAACCCTTTTTTAGTGGCATGGAAAATGGTTACAAACGTTTGCTACAAGGCTTTATGAAAGTGCGTTGGCTAGCTTGGATAATGGTTGCTATTTGTGGTGGTATTATTTATTTTATTGGAGGAAGTTTACAAAGCGAATTGGCTCCATTAGAAGACAGAAGTAGTGTTCGTTTTCAAATGTCTGGACCAGAAGGTGCTAGTTATGATTATATGTATAAAAATGGAGATAAGGTATTAAATTATCTCATCGACTCTGTTCCTGAAAGAGATTTTGCATTTATGGCTGTGCCAGGTTTTAGTAGTGGTGGCGTAAATAGTGGTACAGGACGTATTAAATTGGTTGACCCTGAATATCGCACCAAAACACAAAGTGAAATTGCTAAAGAATTGGCTAAAAAACTTGCAAGATTTAATCAAGTACGTTTATTTCCGGTAGAAGAACAAACCATTTCAGTTGGTTTAGGTAGCAGAGGATCTTTGCCTGTTCAATTTATTCTACAAAATCTAGAATTTGAAAAACTCAAAGCAGTGATTCCTAAATTTTTAGATGAAGCAAGAAAAGATAAAACTTTTCAAAACGTAGATGTAAACTTAAAATTTAATAAACCCATTTTAGAACTACGAATCGACCGTTTAAAAGCAAGAGACTTGGGTTTAAATATTAGTGATGTTGCCGATGTAGTTCAAAGTGCATTTAGTGGTAGAAGGTTATCGTATTTTATTATGAATGGAAAACAATACGAAGTAATTAGTCAGGTTGAATATAAAGATAGGCAACAGCCCAACGACATTAGTAAATTATATGTTCGAAACAATAGAAACGAAAATATTCCACTTACATCTGTGGTAAGCTTACAAGAAAACTCAGAACCGCCAACTTTATACCATTTTAACCGATTTAAAGCAGCTACTATTTCAGCATCTTTAGCCGATGGCAAAACAATTGGTGATGGTGTAAAAGCCATGCAAAAAATTGCCGATAAATTGTTAGATGAAACATTTCAAACAGGGTTAAGTGGCCCATCAAGAGATTTTGCAGAAAGTTCATCAAATACAACATTTGCTTTAGGCTTGGCTCTTTTATTAATTTATTTAGTATTGGCAGCACAGTTCGAAAGTTTTAAAGATCCATTTACCATAATGTTTACCGTTCCACTTGCATTAGCAGGTGCATTATTAAGTTTGTGGTTATTCAATCAAACCATCAATATATTTTCTCAAATTGGTATGATTATGTTGATTGGATTGGTAACCAAAAATGGAATTTTAATTGTTGAATTTGCCAATCAAAAAAGAGAATTTGGCTTACCAAAAGGGCAAGCTGTTGTAGAAGCAGCGGCACAACGTTTACGTCCTATTTTAATGACAAGTTTAGCAACTGCATTGGGTGCGTTACCAATTGCTTTAAGTATTGGTGCAGCAAGTACAAGTCGTATTCCTTTAGGTATTGTAATTGTAGGTGGAATTTTATTTTCGCTATTATTAACATTATTCGTAATTCCTGCTGTTTATACATACATCAGCAGTAAACATGAAGCTAAAAAAACAGAAATAACAGAATAACTACCGTTTAAATTAGAACCTATCTGTTTTGCACACGTACAAAATAGATAGGTTTTTTATTATCAAATGAAGGAATTTACCTAGACTGATTTTTAAAAATTGCTTGCTTTATTTACATGAAATAAGATAACTTGCAAACATCAATATTACGGTTAGGTTAACACTATTGAATAAATAAACAATAATTGTTTGTTTTTACGTTTATTTGTAATTATTGCTTAACTCAACTGCTTGCATAGAAAATCATTACATGAATTATACAATTAAACAACAGGATAAGTATAAGTTTATAGAGGAAGGAAACGGTGAAACCCTTTTGCTGTTGCATGGGCTTTTTGGTGCTTTAAGTAATTTTCATGATTTAATTGAACATTTTAAACATCAATACAAAGTTGTAGTTCCTATTTTACCCTTATTAGATCTAGATATTTTTCATACCACAGTAAGTGGATTAGAAAAACACGTTCAAGGGTTTATTGAAGCAAGAGGATATACCGATATTCATTTAATGGGAAATTCTTTAGGTGGTCATATTGCTTTGGTACATGTATTAAAACATCCAGAAAAAATAAAATCGTTGATTTTAACAGGTAGTTCTGGCTTGTTCGAAAATGGAATGGGTGATAGTTATCCTAAAAGAGGAGATTATGAGTATATTAAAAAGAAAACCCAACTTACCTTTTACGACCCCAATATAGCCGATAAAGCATTGGTAGATGAAGTGTTTGAGATTACCAATAATCGGTTGAAAGTTATTAAAATTATTGCTTTAGCTAAAAGTGCTATTCGTAGCAATTTAAATGAAGAACTCAACCAAATTCAGCAACCAACGTTATTAATTTGGGGCAACAATGATACCATTACACCGCCATTTGTGGGAAGAGAATTTAACAAATTAATTCCTCACAGTGAATTGTATTTTATTGATAAATGTGGTCATGCTCCTATGATGGAAGTGCCAGAAGAATTCAATGTTATTCTTGGCAATTTTTTAAATAAGCTAAAGCAGCACTAATGCTTTTTTAGCACTCTATTTACCACTATTATGCTTGTACATCCATTTATACAAACAGATTATCCTGTTTTGCAATTGCAAGACAAGGTTTCGTTTGCCCTTCAATTGATGGATGATTTTGAAGTACAACATTTAGCCATAACTAGTGAGGAAAAATGGGTTGGATTAATTACAAAAAACGATTTGTTAGATGCAGATGACAACCAAAGTATTGCATCGCTTTCAGCCAATTTTATTCAATCAATGGTAAAAGCAGACGCTCTTTTGTTGCTTGCTGTAAAACAAGTAGCAGAACAAGAATTATCGTTGTTACCTATTGTGTCTGAAAGCAAAGAATTATTAGGCGTTATTACTGCTCAAACTTTATTGCAGCAACTTTCTATTTATTTAGGCAACGAAGAGCCAGGTGCTTGGATAATTATTGAAGTAGAAAGAAGAAATTATTCTTTCGGTGAAATAAGCAGATTAGTAGAAACCAACGACGCTTACATTACCCAACTAAACACATACACAGAACCAGCAACAGGCTTGGTTATTGTATCGATAAAAATTAATAAAATGGAAATTAGCGATGTTATTGCTACTTTTCACAGATACGAATATGTGGTACGATATTACTTTGGCGAAGAAAATTATGCCAACGAATTAAAAGATAATTACAACCACTTAATGGCATACCTAAATGTTTAATGCCTCTTCTATTTTACATTTTTTATTTAATTAAAAAATTCATTCCAACAAACAATCGAATTCCTTGATTAGGTGCAAAAACATAATTCGGATCAAAAGTTAAAGCATACGGATTATCTGCTGTTGCTTGTACTGTTCCATTTGCATTGTATTGAACCCTTTTATCAAAAGGATCGTTTGCCCTTGCAATTAAAAATGGATTTCCTTTTGCAGGTGTATAGTTTAATAAATTTTTTACGCCAAAAAATACCCTACATGTTTTTACTTTTTCGTAAGTAAATTGAATATTTTGTAAGCTAAACATTGGAGATGTTGGCTTACGTGGATCTAAATCTCCCAATAATGGCAGTCGCATTTTCCCGTAAACATTTCCTGTGTAATCTATAGTAAGATGCAACTTTTTAAGGGTATAAGAAATAGCCCAAGTACCTGCAAAATTTTCTGTTAATATTTGCTGTTGCTTAATGCCATTATTGGTGGTTGAAACATCTTGCAACGTTGTTCCTACAATTAGTTTTAAACCGTTTTTAAAAGCAACATCTATATTGGTGCTAATGCCTTTACTAACTCCAAAACCTTGTAAATTATCGTAAATAATTTTATTGGCATCGGTTTCGTAGTCGGCAATTATTCTATTATTAAAATAGGTGTAAAATGCAGTTACATCAAGCTGAATAGCAGTTTCATTCGGTGCAATAATTTTCTTCAAATAATTCACATTTACATTCCATGTTCTTTCTGGTCTTAATTCATTTCGTATTTCTACCGTTCTTGCACCTGTTAACGCAGCATGGTCTTCTGTAAATAAATTTACTACTCTAAAACCTGTTCCCATATTTACTCGAACAATATTGTTGTTATCATCGCTCCATTTATAAGCTATTCTTGGTGTAATAATATTGCCATGTGTGGCATTGTAATCGTAACGTAAACCCAATAGCAACTTACTGTTTGATGCAATACTGAGCTCATTTTGAACAAAAATTCCGGGCAACCAAACTTGCTGTGGTTTTGTCCGTTTATCAATTGCATTTTCAGTAGCAGGTGTATTATCATCGTAATGTGTAAAACGCAAAGCTGTACCAACTAACCAATCATGCTTGCCTACTTTTTTATCCCAAGTTAATTGGGCAAATCCTATTTGTTGATTGGCAATATAAGAGGTGTTTCCGTAACGACTATCTTGTAGATGTTGGTTGTAAGAAAAAGCCAATAAAATTTTTTCTTTTACAGGCAATTGATAGTTACCCAACATTTCCCATCTATTGGTGTAAATACTTTCTCCATAAATACTATCACCGCCTCTAAATTGTTTCGTCCATCTCGTTTCTCCACCCCATCTATCTTCATGCAAATACCTAAAAGCAATATTCATTAAACGATTTTGATTTCTGTTAAACGACCATTTTTGAAACAAAGAACTTCTGTTTTGTAAAGTAACATCAGTAAAACCATCGTTATTCGCATCTACAATATGTTGATACCTAAATAAGTTTACACCTGTTAATACATCGGCTTTTTTATTGATGGAGAATTTATATCCCAAATCTGTATTTAATTCTTGCCAACTCGTTGCTAAAATTTCTGCAGAAAATGTAGGTGCAGTACTTGCTTTTTTCGTAATAATATTTATTAATCCACCAACGGCTTCGCTACCATATAAAGTAGATGCAGGACCTTTTACTACTTCAACTCTCTCAATTAAAGCATTCGGAATTCCTGATAAACCATAAACGGTAGATAATGCACTTACAATCGGCATTCCATCTATTAAAACCATTGTGTATGGCCCTTCTAAACCATTGATATGAATATCGCCTGTATTGCAAATATTACAGTTTACTTGTGGCCTTACTCCATTTACTTGTTGTATAGCATCGAAAATATTGCAAGTAGGGTTTTTTCTAAAATAAGCAGGTGAATATACTTCTACAGGAACAGGACTTTCCATTCGTCTTACTTCTTTTAATGTGCCTGTTACCACCACTTCATTCAAAGTATTTTCAATAGGCTGTAATTGTATTTGAATTTTTTTTTGTTGCCCTAATTGTAGCTGCACATCAACAGTTTCGTTTTGAAAACCCACATGCTGTATATACAAACTGTATCTGCCAACAGGTAATTGATTGAATATAAAATTGCCTAACGAATCGGTAATTATTTTTTGTTGAGTAGTCTTTAACCAAACCGTTGTGGCTGGTAAAGCATTTTTTTCAACCATCACTTTTCCACTGATACTTCCATTTTGAGCATAAACAAAAGAATGTGTGGAAATGAATAAAATGCCAATAAAACGAAGCCAATATTGCATATTTTGAAATTGAAAAATCGATGATTAAATGTTTATCTAGCTGAATTATACGGACAAAAGTATAATTGTTAGACTAGTCTAACAAAATAAGTTTGCATTTTTATATACATTTGAACCTATGTTAAGCTATACTGAAGAAAATTATTTAAAAGCATTGCTAAGGTTAACGGTTGAAAATGGAGAACAAATAGATGCAGGTACTAACGAATTGGCAGCACATTTACAAGTAAAACCTGCTACTACTAATGATATGTTGAAGAAATTGAAAGAAAAGAAGTTGGTAGATTATGAAAAATATGGAAGATCTTCTTTAACAGATGAAGGGAAAAAAAGAGCAATTGAGGTTGTACGGAAACACCGTTTATGGGAAACTTTTTTGTACGAAAAACTAGAATTTACTTGGGATGAAGTGCATGAAGTTGCAGAACAATTAGAGCATATACAAAGTGCTAAATTGGTAGATAAATTAGATAAGTTTTTAGATTATCCTGCTTTTGATCCACATGGTGATGCCATTCCAAATGCGAATGGAGAACTAAAAATTGTAACCAAAAAAACCTTAACAGAAGAAGAAGTTGGACATAGCTGTATCATGATTGCAGTAAAAGATAATTCTGCCTCATTTTTACAATATGTAAATAAAGTTGGCTTAGCTATTAACAAACCCATTAAAATTATTGATCGTCAATCTTACGACCAATTGATTGATATAGAAGTAAATGGAGTAAAACATAGTGTAAGCCCAAAATTTGCAGATAATATTGTAATTAGTTGTGCTGAATGCGATGCATTACATGCTAACAAATAAAAAGCCCCACTAAGAATAGTAGGGCGTGTCAGCAAAACTGACTGAACTGAATACGAGAATCGTAAATAATTTTTATAGTGGAAAAGGATCTTTAAAAGAAACCCCATTATTCATTTCTATAATTTCATCATCGGTACATAAACAGTTATCTAATTCAGCAATAATTGCCTCTTTATTCATATCCTGACCAATAATTACCAATTCATTTTCTCTATCACCAAATTGCTTGTGCCACTTTGCTTCTATAATCTCTTTGTTTTCTACAAAAGCAGCATATTGTATTCTATCAGCATAAGGCATACTACACCACCAAACACCGGCTTTTTCAGCACGCAAACTGCCACCTGCTTGGCTCCAATTAAGTGCTTCATTTGGCTTACTTGCTATCCAAAACAAACCTTTACTTCTTATAATGTTAGCATGCCATTCATTGTTTAAATAATTCCAATAACGTTCTGGATGAAAAGGTTTTCTGCTTCTATATACGAATGAACTTATGCCATATTCTTCTGTTTCAGGTTGATGATAGGGTTTGTTTAATTCTTCAATCCATCCTGCACTTTGTGAGGTAGTTTCAAAATCAAATAATCCAGTATTTAATATAGATGATAAGGGTACTTTACCAAATTGGCTTTCTACAATTACAGCTTTGGCATTTAGCTTTGTAATCATAGCTTTCAACATCCCTAATTCGTTAGGTTTTATTAAATCGGTTTTATTTAAAACAATTACATTGGCAAATTCAATTTGATCAGTTAATAAATTTACAATTGTTCTGTAATCGTCTTGCATATCTGTAATTGCTCTATCTTTTAAAGTGTCAATGGCACTATAATCTTTTAAAAAATTAAAACAATCAACTACGGTAACAAGCGTATCTAACTTACTAATTCTACTTAAATCAATATTGTTTTGTTCGTCTTGATACGTAAATGTTTGTGCAACAGGTAATGGCTCACTAATGCCCGTACTTTCAATTAGTAAATAATCGAATCTATTTTCATTGGCTAATTTTTCAACTTCTTTTAATAAATCTTCACGAAGTGTACAGCAAATACATCCGTTACTCATTTCTACAAGTTTTTCTTCCGTTCTACTAAGTGTTTCTTCGTTTTTAACTAGCTGAGCATCTATATTTACCTCACTCATATCATTTACAATCACCGCTACTTTTAAACCTTGTTTATTGTGTAGAACATGGTTAAGCAATGTGGTTTTTCCGGCTCCTAAAAATCCACTTAAAACAGTAACAGGTAATTTCTTTTGCATTGTTTTCATTTTCAAATCAACTATTTCGGTACAATAAAAAATTTAATACTATTCTTTTTAAAAATTTTTGTAGCAGCAACTTTACAATTTTGTGTACAGGTTTTACCCAATGTCATCATTACCAAAAAAATGAGTAAAACGTATATGAGCAACTTAGTTGGCATTTTGTAATAACTGTTTGTTTATGCTACGCTTGATTTATCTGTATTACACAATTCACATTTTTTACAAGCAATCCAATTTTTTATATGTGCTGTTATTAAGAAAAATCCACCCAATAATTTATAGCCCATTTCTGGGATATCGTTCTTACTAAAAATGGGTGCAATCATGCAACACAATCCAATAAAAAATAAAATCAAGATGAATAAATTTTGATGGTGTTTTTTAAATCCCTGATACATTGCCCATCCACCAATAAACATCGACACAAAAATGGTAGTAGCTTCTACCATCGGATTTTCTAACCATTCTATTCCTAAAAAAGAAATGCTACTAAATAAAATAGGTAGTGCTACACAGTGAACTGCACAAATTAAAGAAGAGCTTATACTTATGGCATCCCATTTAACTTTGTATGTTTGATTTTGTTGCATAAAATAATAATTCCACAAAATTACACATTTGCAACAATGTTGCATAATTTATTTTAACTTTGGTTATGATTCAAACGAAAAATATTGAATTTAGATACGATAATCGTGTTGTTTTAAAATATCCAGATATAAGCTGTACAGTTGAGAAACCATTATTAATTACTGGAAAATCTGGCTGCGGAAAATCTACACTTTTACATATTCTTGCAGGGTTAACACCCAATTTTAAAGGAGAAGTTTGGATACAGCAAACTGGTATTCATTTGTTGCCACCAAAAAAACTTGATGCATTTAGAGGTAAGCATATTGGTATTGTATTTCAAAAACCACATTTTATAGCTAGCATCTCAGTTTTAGAAAATATTGAACTAGCTGCTTTTTTTGGAAGCGGAATAAGAAAAACGAAACAAGCAATCGAATTAATGCAACAATTAAGTATTGATCATTTAGCAAAAAAACTACCACAAGCAGTAAGTGTTGGCGAATTACAAAGAGTAGCAATTGCTAGAGCTTTAATGAATTTGCCACAATTAATTATTGCAGACGAACCAACAAGTAGCTTAGACGATGTGCATGCAAATATTGTTGCTAATTTGTTGGCAGAACAAGCCAATAAAGCCAATGCAGCATTAATTATTGTTACACATGATGAAAGGCTTAAAACCATATTTAACAATCACATTCAATTGCAATAAAAATGATTGTTACGCTACTATTTAAAAACTTAAAATTTAAACTAGCAAATACGCTACTCAGTATTGTATTGCTTGCATTTGGTACAGGAATAATTAGTTTATTGCTTTTGGTAGAAAAACAAATAAATGAAAAGCTGAATAATGATTTAGAAGGAATAGATTTAGTTATAGGTGCAAAAGGTAGTCCTTTACAATTGATATTATCTGCTGTGTATCAACTAGATGCACCAACAGGAAATATTCCTTTAGCTGAAGCCAATAAAATTGGTAAACATCCGCTTGTATTGTCTACAATTCCATTGGCTTATGGTGACAGCTATGCAGGCTATAGAATTGTAGGAACCACAGAAAATTATTTAAAAAAATATAACGCTACATTAGCTATTGGCACCTTGTTTACAAACAGTTTTGAAGTAGTAATTGGCAGTCAATTAGCAAGCAAAGAAAATTTGCAAGTTGGCAGTATATTTACAAGTACACATGGTTTAAGCAAAGAGGGTGGCACAGCACATACATTGCAACAATACAAGGTTGCAGGAATTTTAAACCCAACAAATTCTGTAATTGATCAATTAATAATTACCTCTATAGAAAGTGTTTGGGAAATTCATGATGAACATGAAACTAAAGAAAATCATCAGCATGAAGAAGATAACCATAAAGAAGAAAAGAGTATTACAGCTTTATTAGTAACCTACAGAAGTAAAATGGCAATGATGCTTTTGCCGAGACAAATAAATGAAAATACCAAACTGCAAGCTGCATCGCCAATTATTGAAATAAACAGATTAACTAACTTAATAGGATTAGGCATTAAAACTTTACAAACAATTGCATGGGGAATTATTGCCATTTCTGGGTTAAGCATTTTTATATCGTTGTACAGTAGACTACAGGAAAGGAAATACGAGCTTGCATTAATGCGTAGTTTGGGAGCTAAAAAATGGACTCTTGCTTTTATAATGTTTGGAGAAAGTATAACACTTTGTATTATAGGATGCTTAGTTGGCTTTTGTGTAAGTAGATTAGGTTTGTGGTTTTTACACAAATACAGTATGAACAACTATCACATGGCATTTAATCAATTATTTTTAACGAAAGAAGAATACTTTCTATTTGTAACTACTATTATTGTAGGTTTTGCAGCTGCTATCATTCCTTCTGTACAAACACTAAAAATTAGTATTTCAAAAACTTTGTCACATGTATAAAACATTATGTATTGCATTTGTTATTTTCTGCTATTCTAACGCCTTTAGCCAAACTAGTGTGCAACTTAGTTGGGCAACTTTACAAGACATTGAATTTAAATCGAAGTATGTGAAAGAAATTGAAGGCGATATGTTTTTCCCCAGTTTTCCATCAAATATTCTACAACTAAAAGGTAAAAAAGTAACGGTAAAGGGATTTTGTGTTCCAGTAGAAAAAGATGGCAAAACCCTTGCGTTATCTGCAAACAGTTATGCTAATTGTTACTTTTGTGGAAAATCTGGTCCTGCTAGTGTACTAACAGTAAAACTTAAAAATCCGAAACCCTATAAACTAGATGCTTACATTAGTTTTACCGGAATTTTAAAACTAAACGATAACGACATTAGAGAATTCTACTACATATTAGAAGATGCAGTAGAAACAAATTAAAAGGAAAGCATAGTATGGTATTTTATTAAAACACGAGTAATAATATAATTTTTCGTGTTTTTTTTCGTTATAGCAATACCGTTACCTTTTCTTATGCAACAAAATCCTTTACATAAGGGCATTTCTGTAGTACGATCATTAATTGTGGTGTTGCTAACATTGCTACTATTACTTGCGGTAACAGCATTATTTAGTCAAGAAAATGCATCTATTCTTATCAAATTAAAATACTACAAAGAGAATGGAATTTATGGGCCAAAAGATAGTCGTGTTGGTTATTTTATTCAACTAAGAAATACGCTCAATGACAATCAAAAAGGTATTATTGCATTTGATGTAAAAAACGAGTTTGGACAATCTATTCATCATGAAGATGTTAGCTTATTTATTAAACCAAGAGGCTCATTTGGCAAAGAATTAAATGTGGATGTGGCTAAACTACAAGCTGGTTTTTATACAGCAAGCATTGGTATTAATACCAATCAGTTTAACGAAACCAAAACCTATGCATTTGGCATTGAACCAGAAAAGATAAAACCACATGCAATTAGTCCTGCAGATTTTTCTTCGTTTTGGGATCAAGCAAAAAATGAATTAGCCAATATTAATCCACAATATCGAATTACAAGAAGAGGCGATGTTTCTACACTTACACATGATGTGTTTTTAGTAGAATTTCAATCTTTACAAAATACAACTATTAGAGGTTGGCTATCAGTGCCAAAAGGCAATAGAAAGTATCCTGTGTTGTATAGAATACCAGATTATATGGCCAATGCTTATGTAGAAACCATTGATCACACAGCTTGTTTTTCATTAGACATCAGAAATACAGGAAATAGTGCAGACAACGGTAAAATAGGATTTGATAACTATTTAATTACAGGGCTCAACAATCAAAACGATTACATTTACAAAGGTGCTGTAATGGACTGCTTAAGAGGTGTAGATTTTATTTATAACAATGCTGCTTTAAAATTAGATACTTCTAAAATAATTGTACGTGGTGCAGGACAAGGGGCAAGTTTGGCTGCTGCAACAGCTGCTTTGAGTAATAAAGTAAAAGGTATAGTGATGGAACGACCGTCGATGATAGATTTACGCACAAGATTTACTTTGGGAGAAATACAAAACGATATTCCATGGCCTATTGTTGCTATTAAAAATTATTGTGCAGCAACAAAAATGGGATTGGACAATTTTTTTAAAATATGGGATTATTTTGATGGCTTAAGCTTTGCTCCTTTTGTAAAATGCCCTGTATTGGTGGCAACAGCATTAAAAGGGAAAATTTGTCCGCCTCAATGTGCTTATCATTTTTACAATCAACTATTGGTTTCTCAAAGAGAAATGTATAGCAGTCCTGATACAGATAGCTCAATGAACAAAGGATATGCTATTTTTGAAAACAACTGGATAAGAGAGGTATTACGAATACCATAAACTATAATAATCAAATTTGAATTTAACCAAACACCAAAACCGGATGAAAAAAATTGCTATTTTATTAATATTGATAACAGCTTCTGTACCATATGTATTTGCTGGATTTCCGGTAGGAAAAGGTAGATTTATGCTTGTGCCTAGCTACAACTTATATACGGCAAAAGGCTATTGGGATCAAAGTAGAATTTACAAACCATTCGATAATAATGGTCGTTTTGTATCGCATTATTTTAGCTTATATGGTGGATATGGAATTAGCAGAAATTTGAATTTAATGTTCAATATTCCTGTAACATCACAAACCTTTTCACAAACTGGAAAAGTGGGAACTAATTTTGGATTGGGTGATTTAACAGTAGGCTTAAGCACTTTTTTAACCGATTTTGATAAAGAAAACCATGTATCATTAACTGGTTCTTTAATTTTACCCATGTATCAAAATCCTACATCGGCAGATTTACCATTTTTAGGTTTTCAATCTCCTGGATTAGAATTAAAAATGGGTATTGCAGGTAGCACAACCAAGTATTTTAGAAACCCTTACTACGATATTGAAGGTGGTGTAAGAACCTATTTAAACCAAGGTGGACCAACACAATTATTTATTAATATTACAGGTGGTGTGCCTGTTGCAGATGATTGGAAAATTAGCGGAACTTTTAGTGGTGTAAGCTCTAGCAGTAGCAATGTTACCAACGTTTCTACAGGACAATTATTTGCAAATGGCGACTTTGATTATTTACGATTAACAGGAAATGTTGGTCATATTATTAATGATAAAGTATCGGTTTGGTTTGGCATTTTTACTGACATTAGTGGTAGAAATACAGGTAGAGGTAGCGGTTTATCTTTATCGGCCGTTTTAAAATTATAATCTCTTCATGCTAAATATTTAAAAAGTTCTAACAGTATTGTTAGAACTTTTATTAGTCTTCAAACCCATATTTTTTCCATAATGCTGGCAACGGAATTTGAAATGCTAGCGTTTCTTTTGTTACAGGATGCTGAAAAGAAATACAATTTGATTGCAAAAAAATGCTGGCATCGGTATTCGTTCGTTTATATCCATACTTTACATCACCCACAATAGGGCAACCAATAGCTGCTAACTGAGCCCTTATTTGATGAAATCTGCCGGTATGCAATTTTATCTCTAGCAAATGATACTTTAACGAAGATTGTAAAAGCTTGTATTCTAAAACAGCTTTTTTACCATTTTCTATTGGTTTGTCGTAGGCCTTTGCTTTTTTTAAAGCTGCATTTTTCAACACCCAATGGGTAAGCTTATTTTCAGGTAAAGAAGGAGCCGTAGCAACAATAGCTTTGTATATTTTAACCACTTTTCTTTCAGCAAATGCTTGTTGTAAAATACTGTTTGTTGCTACATTTTTAGCAAATAAAATCAATCCACTTACTCGCTGATCTAACCTATGTACAGGTTGCCAACCTTTACTTGTATAATCATTCAAATCATCATTTCCTTGTGCAGCAATTCCTGCAGGTTTATTGAGCACTAATAAATAATCATCTTCATACACATGTGGAATCATCTATAATAAAAATTAATAGATACAAGATATTAATAAAAGAGAAATCAAAATAATTGCAAGTGCATATTGCTGTTATTTTTTTAAAACTAGCTTAGGTGAAGTAATACCAATTTTTACTTTTTCGGCAATTGTTAAAGCTCTTTCAATTCTTTTATCAACAGATTTAGCTTGTGAAACCAAATACATTAATCCACGTTGATTACCTTCTGTAAGTGAATGAAATAGAGCATTAGCTATTGAATCGGATTCTAAAACTTCTTTCAATTCTACAGGCATTTCAAATTGATAAGGAGAATCGTCAATGGCAAAATTTACTGTTACCAAAGAGCCTGTTTTTAGTTTTAGTTGTTTACAAATAGTAGAACCAATATTAATGAAATAGCCACCTTCTTTTTTAAGCAAAATGGCACAATGAAAATGTACCTTTTCATTCAGCGTACAAATAACTCGATTATTATTTTGATTGATGAATGCAGAAATATCGTTTTCATTTAGTAAAATATAATGCATTCCACTATCAAAACGTTGCAGTATAAATGTGTTATTCATCTTTTCAATGATTTACGAAACGTATACTATAATACAACTTTTATTGTAGCTTGTTTTAAAACTGAGCTATGTATTACTTTTAATTCTTCCAGCATTCTTCATTGCTGTTTGAATTCTATCAATTTGATGTAGATGTCTGATGATATGGTTAATTAAAAACTGAAAAGTATCGCCTAAATTCAATTTTAAGAGAGCCGTTAACGAAGTTTCAACTTTAGTTTTATTTAAACTTACATTTTTTGTTTGTTGCAGTAATTCTAAAAACTGGTTTTGTTGTGCTAAAAAAGTATCTATTACAGATATATCAACGTTTGTATGTAAAGGATTTTTGTCTTTAAACGTTTTCATTTTATTTAGCTTTTCCTTTGGCAGCATGGTTTTGGCAAAATAGCCCCCTAAAAAACCACTTTTAAATTCTGTTTCATGGCCGTGTTTTGCATATTTTATTTTTTGTGCTATTTGAGGAAAATAAAAATTACTGTATCGATTCAAATGCTCTATACATTCTAAAATACTCCAAGAATTTTCATCTTCTTTCCAAGATAAAAAAGAAAATTCTTGATACCTCAATGGCTGTACTTTGGCAATAATTTCCTGGGTTTGTTGCGTAAGATTTTGGATTAAAATATTTGCTTGCATGGTTAATTCATTTGAATGCAAAGTTGCAACCATAATAATGCTGAACTCTTGATAAAAATCAAGAATTTTTTAACCGAGACAAGGTTTCTGCACTCATTCTTAAATAGTTGGCAATATATTTTTCAGGTATTTCTTGAAACAATTGTGGACTTCTTTTCAGTACTCGTTGGTATCTTTCTTTTGGCGAACTTATTAATATATCTATCTCTCTTTCTAATTGCTGAAGCACTAAGTTTTCTAAAATTTTAGTCCACATTATTCTATTCACATCTTTACTTAAGAATGCATCAAATTGTTGTTTGGTAATAATTTTTACAACCGTTTTTTTTATTGCTTGAATATAAATAGCAGAAGGTTGATTATTTAAGAAACAGTCTATCGATACAACTAAATTATCTTGATATCCAAATCGAATAATTTGCTCTTCTTCTCCATCATCTACTAATACAGCTACACTGCCTTTTTCTATATAATAAATATTGGTATCTAAACTGCCTTTAACTTTTAAAAAATCGTTGCGTTTTAAGGTTGTTTTTTTTGTAGAAAGTTCAACTATTTCTTTCATAATGAGTCAGAAAAATTTGCAGGGTACAATGGTGGTGGTGGAGATTACCCACAGGAGTGGGCACAGAATTCCGTCCGCCCATAACGTCAAGCCCAATTTTTTGTTTTTTGTTGATTGTTAATTTTGTTGCTCAATAGCATTCTGTCAAGCTGGAACAAATGCTCAATATTGATTTGTTGCCGATTGCTCTTCCGTCAAGCCACACTTGCACAAAACCGTTTGTTGGCTGAAGCTTTTTTGGCTACATAAAAGTGTCGATTGTAAAGTTATATTACTAAAAAATAACTAGTTGTTTACTACTAACTTTCTTGTGTAGCTTCCTAACTCTGTTTCAATATTTAGAAAGTATATTCCATTTTTTAATTTATCAATATTGAGTCTATAGTTATTTAAGATATTACTTTTAGCTTCAGATAGAACTATATTTCCCAAAGGGGATATGACAGTAATTTTCGCATTGTTAATTCTTGTTTTGAATTCTATTTGAATATAATCTTTAGCAGGATTAGGATGAACTGAAAAGTCAGTCTTAATATTTACGTCAATTGTAACTGTCTTACTAAGTTGAAATGAATTATCTATATCTATACTTTTAATTCGATAATAATTCAATCTTCTATTTAGAGTATTGTGTACAAATTCATAACTATTAGCATTTTGTCCCTTTGAGTCAATATTAGCAATATCGCTGAATGTAATTCCATCTGAACTATGTTGAATGACAATTTTTTTTAAATTTATTTCATTAGTAGTGTTCCATTTTAATCTAACAGAACCACTTTTATATGTAGCAAAAATATTTTCAAATTTTAGTGGTAATACTCGATTAGAATTTCTGACATAATAATATGCTGCCCAGTTATTTGATGTATATCTAAAAACCCTTAGTAATGGATAATTAAATCCATTTTTGAAAAAAATATATTCAATATTGTATCCATCAGTTCCAGCATTATAGATACTTGAATTGATTCTTTTTCTTGCATTTGTTACAAGAATAACGTCATTAAATGAGCCATTAGGCAAATTTAAAGTGCCGTATGCGTCGTATCTAATTGTATCATAAATTTTAACAACTTTAGAGATATTGCCGGTGGTTTCTGTTGATAAAGTTGAGTCAGTATAAACAGTGCCAAAAGTCATTGGATAAATTAATCTTGATAATGGTTTATGTAAACTGTCTTTGAATACAAAATTTCCAGATGTTGGGAAGGATTCATAAGAACCAGCATATTTCCAACTATTAGTTGCAATACTGTCTAAAATAATAAAAAACGTAGAATTATATGAGTCATAAATAACAGCATTTGCACTTGGTAGATTTTGAGAATATAACTGGTTGGTTGCAAATGAACGTACGAAGCCATTTGAAGCATTTATTTTAAGTGAGGTTTTGTAAATGCTATTTGTGTCGTTTAAATTTGAATAATTCCAAATTAAATTCTGACCATTAGAAATAGGAGGGTTAATTGTACGACTATCAAAGAATCCACTTTTTACAATAATAATACTATCGCCTATATTTGGATTTACGCCAGTACTAGTTATAATAGGTTGGGCATTTAGCATTAAGAAGAGAAAACTTGATAAAAAACTCAATGCGATTCTGTTAGTTTTTTGTTTCATATTTTAATATTAGTAGTTTATTTAAAGTTTCAGCCAACATTCAAGGCTTTGTGCAGGTGTGGGAATAGAATTCCGTCTGCTTGTAAACGTCAGCCTAATATTTATTCTTAGTTCAAAAATAGTGGTTTGCTCAATAGGGGGTGGTGGTAAGCTCCCCCAAAAACAGTACGGTTTAAAAGTAGACAAAATGTTTAATTTTAAAACTGTAAAAGATGAAAAAAAGCACATTTAGTCCTGCCCATGAAGGCCTCCCATTTTTAGTACAGTTTAAAAGTAGACTTTTTTCATTAGTTAA
>JBHYCS010000012.1:0-151610 GCA_051861445.1 Chitinophagaceae bacterium
TTCTTCCAATACTATCAATAATTTGACTTCTTCGGGAACTATCAGTTTAGGTAATACTACCAATCTCAGAGGTGCATTAGCTTTAAATGCAGGTACTTTAAGTACAGGTGGTAATCTGATTTTAAAGTCTGATGCTTTGGGTACGGCAAGGATTGCAAATTCTGCTGGAGCTATTTCAGGAAATATTACTATAGAGCGTTACATACCAGGAGGTCGTCGTACGTCAAGGTTCTTAGGTCATCCTTTTAGCAATACGCTTACTATGGGAAGATTGATAGACAATATTTATGTTACAGGCGATGCTACAATAGCAGGAACTGGTGGTGCAACAACGGGTACCGGTTTCGATGCTACTGCAACAAATGCAGCATCTTCTTTCTGGTTTGATAATACCTCACAAACATGGAAAGCATTTACCGATACGGCAGATGCAAGTTGGACACAATACAGAGGCATCAGGGTATTAATACGTGGCGATAGAAATCAACCAACCGCATTAACGGGAGGCAATCCGACACCTAATGATGTAACCATAGATATTACAGGAACCGTAAATACAGGCAATCAAAATATATCAGTACCAATTGGGTATAGTGTGGTTAGTAATCCATACCCATCACCTGTAAATTTAGGAGCAAGACTATTAGCAACCGCTAATATTGGAACTCAATATTGGGTATGGGATGCCAATGCTGGGCCAACGGCTGGAGCTTATGTTACAAAAGTAATAAATGCAACGAACTATAATTTAGCTATGAACGGAGCGTTTGTAGTACAACCTACAGTTGCCACATCTATAGCTTTTGAAGAGGGAGATAAACAAGTTACGCCAACGGAGGGTTTATTTGGAACAAATACATTATCAGGTAATTTAGAATTACAAGTGTTATACAATAATTATCCTGCTGATAACATGTTTGTAAGGTTTAATGCAAATTCAAGTGATAAAAAGGATGTTTTAGATGGAGAAAAGCTTAGTAATCCAGAAGTTAACTTGTATTCATTAAGTAGCGATGGAAAAAAGTTAAGCTTAGATACAAGACCATATGCCATTAATAAGATTATTCCATTAGGCTTTACAGCAACTGCAGTGAATAATTTTGTAATAAAAGTGGCAGACTATGGCATAACTGAAAATATTTATTTAAAAGATAAATACTTAAATACATTAACCAAATTAAATGCAACAACAGAATATAGCTTTAGTGTAGACCCATTAAATCCAGCAACCCTGGGAGAGAATAGGTTTGAGTTAGTGGTTACATCTAACACAATAACATTACCAGCTACATTTTTAAGTGTAACAGCGGTTCAAAAAAATGCAGCAATAGAAGTAAGTTTTAATACAGTTAATGAAAGCAATATAGCTAACTACGAAATAGAAAAAAGTACCGATGGTATCTACTTCATTAAAGCAACAACAGTAGCATCTAAAAATGCTACTAGTAATACCTACAGTTGGTTTGATGCAAACATAGTAAACGGTAATAATTTTTATCGTATAAAATTGATAGAAAAGAATGGAGAAAGTAATTATAGTGATGTAGTGAAAGTAAAAATTGGAGGCAAAGCATCAGATTTTACAGTATATCCAAACCCAGTAAAAGGAGGTGTAATAAGTTTACAAATGAGCAATATTGAAAAAGGGATGTACACTATAAAAATATTCAATCAAATTGGACAGGAAGTAGCCAACAAAATCATCAACCATACTGGAGGAAGTATAACACAAATGATTGATTTGGGTAAAACAGTTGCATCAGGCAGTTACAGTATGCAAATCAGCAATGGAACTACCATTTTCAATAAAACATTAATAGTTGAATAAAAAGGTTCATATAGCAAGCAATCGAAAGTGTACTGCATCATAAGATGCAGGCACTTCTTAAAACTGAAAATAAATAGGATGAAAAGAATTACAACCATATTATACCTTATATCAATCATTTGTTTACCATGTATAGTAAATGCACAGCCAGGATTTACCGACGATACCACCGATGTGCCAATTGATGGTGGTTTATCATTACTCGTAGCTGCTGGCGTAGGCTATGGTGTTCGCAAGATGAAAAAAAGTAAGATATAAATCACACTTCTCATTTCTTTTTTAACAAAAAATCCATTTAACTACTTGTTTGAGTTTAAAAAATTCTTCACACTAAATTGTATTGGGAGTGAGGATGGCGAAGCCTTATAAAATAATAATTAATAAAAGTTTTAAAATGCTGTTAAGTGTTTTTTAGTAAAGCATGTTCAGAGTAATATGGTTTTTTGTAGTTATGATTATTAAACTTTTATATAACTGTTTTTAATTTAAGATTATGAAAAGGGTTAAGCTTTTTTTAATACTATTATTTATACAATTAACTTATGTATTTGTATTCGCCCAAACTCGTGTAACACACTATTCTTTAAAGTCTAGTGTATTTAATGCAGGGGGGCAGTACACTTCTGTAACAACAGCACCCAATGGTGATATCTATTCTGCTTGGATGGATGAAAATCGAAATTTAAAAGTATCTAAGATTACTATTGCTAACAATGTAAATACGATTGAGATTTTGCGTAATAATATGCAAGAAAACAAGTATCATGTTAGACCATCGATTGTATTGGATAAATTAGGCTATGTGCATGTTGCGGCTGATATGCACAATCAAAATTGGGTGTATTATCGGTCTCTAAATCCTTTTGATATTACACCATCTAATTTTGAAATGGTAACTCCACCAGGTTATTTAATCACTTATCCTAATTTTTTCAAAGATAAAAATGATGATTTATACATCACTTTTAGGCATAAGGTAAAACCAGTTCCCAACCATTTTACAGTTGGCTCAAGCGGAGGTGGCATTATCAGGTATGATGCTGTAACGAAAGTTTTTACTATGTTAGGTGGTACAGATCATGGGTTGGATAAAACATTAGTGTGGGTAAATATGGGTGGTGCAGGAACTTTGAATGTTAGTACAGGCATTACAACTCCCAGTCATTATCAGCAGCCAAATATTCGATTGTTTTTCGATAATAATAATCGTATGCACATGACTTGTACCTTAATTAATCAACCCACTACTGGTGCAAGTGATGCTAATACACATGTATTATATGCTTATTCAGATAATGGCGGTAATTCTTTTAAAAGAATTAATGGGGATGCAATTACATCTTTACCAATGGGACCGAATGCTGGGCCAAGTTTGATGACAGTAGTTACATCTAGAACACAGGCTGATATTACTGCAGATTGCTATATTGGTGCATTTGATACAAATAAGCCAGTTGTATCATGGCGAAGTGCAGGTGAAGGTAGCAGAATTGCTTTTTGGAATGGTGCGTCATGGCAGCTAATAGCACCAGGTGGTAGTTCTGCAGGTAGAAAGTTGTACTCAAGACGCAATGGTGAGACATTGTTTTTTACTCCTGAATTTAATTATTTGCATAGAACATTCAATGGCGGGGCGTCTTTTCAGCAGTATACTTTTAATCCTAAGTATTTAAATACGGCCAGTCAGCCTACCGAAAGTGAAATTGTGGATGCAGATTATTACCTTAAAACAGGTAATGTTCGGTATCAGTTTTCTAATAGTACAACAGAAGATTCCATTTTCTTAAGTACTATACCCTTTACACCAATTTTGCCATTACAATTGATAGATTTCAAAGCACAACTACTAGATTTAAATACAATCAAGCTTCAGTGGTCGACTTCTAATGAAGTAAATGTTTCACATTTTATTCTTGAGAAAAGTGTGACAAGAAATAGTTGGCAGCCAATCAATTCCATATTGGCGAAAGGTAATAACACTGGTAACGCATTTTATGATTGTTATGATTACCAGCCAATTGGTCAAAATTTTTATCGACTCAAAATGATTGATAAAGATGACCAATTTACCTATAGTAATGTTGTAAGTGTAAATTTTGATAAGCCAAATACAATCCATTATGATTTACAAACTAAATGTGTAATTACAACTGGTACATCTTCAAATAAAGTTGAGTTTATTCTTGTAAATAGCCTAGGACAAATTGCTAAGAAAGGTAATTTTCAAAATGGCCAATTCAGTTTGAAACTTTTACCGACTGGTATCTATCATATGCAATTGTCAAATGGATTACGTCTTAAATTCTTTCACGAAAATTAGCCCTTATGTTATTTGCTTTTAAAAAGATTCAACTTATATCAATTTGCTTGGTATTTGTTATAAGTTTTGTCAATGCCCAAAGCTGGCGTAGCAGCCTTTTTCCTGTTGACTGGAAACCAGGCTTCTCAGATTCTTTGGGCAGATTTTTACATGACTTTTCTTATGCAGGCTACCATAGCGGTTTACAGCCATTGCCAACCATTAAAAAAAATATCATTGATATTACAAAGTCGCCATATCATGCAGATAATTCTGGTAAAATTGATGTAACCAATCTTATTCAGCAAGCCATAGACGATGCAAGTAAACAAGGCGGTGGCGTCATCTTTTTTCCTGAAGGTGAATACGCAGTTTCAGTACCTGATAACCGAAAATATGCATTAAAAATATCTACCAATAATATTGTATTGAGGGGTGCTGCTACTGGAAAAAGTTATATTAAAAATATGAGTACCAGTATGCGTTCAAAGGTTTGTATCAGTTTTGAGCCTAATGGTGGTGACTGGATAAAACCAATAGACAATACTGTATCACTCACTGCTGATATTTTATTGCCTACTACACAAATTCAAGTTGCCAATACGGCAAATTTCAAAAAAGGCGATTTGGTGGTCATTATGACCGATTGTACTGAAGAATTTATCAAAGAGCATAAAAGTGAAGGGCAATGGAGTAGTAAAATGCGTGGCGTAAGATTTTGCAGATATATTACCAATATCAATGCTCAAAAAAGTACGATAGAAATTGATGTACCTACTCGCTATTTTTTAAAGCAAAGAGATAAGGCAAGAGTTTTTAAAATAGGTAAGCAATTAGAAGAATGTGGCATTGAAGATATTTCAATTGGTAATCAGCAAAACGAAAAAAGTGAATTGTGGAATGATGATAATGCTTTTAATACGGAAGGCACAGGACCGTATGAAGTACATGCATCTCATTTAATTGAGTTCAGACGTGCTTTGAATTGTTGGGCTAAGAATGTGGCTACTTATAAGCCTAAAGAAAATACAGATGATTTTCATACACTATCCAATTGCCTCAGAATATATGAATCAAGATTTATCACCGTTGAATCTTGCAAATTTCAAAAAAGCCAATATGAAGGCGGTGGTGGAAATGGCTATATGTACACACTTGAAGGAAACGATTGTTTATTAAAAAACTGCTATGCAGAAGATGGTAGACACAACTACGATTTTAAAGACATGAGTAGTAGTGGCAATGTTTTACTAAAGTGTAGTTCAAAAAATCCAAGGTATGCCAGTGATTTTCATATGTGGTTGAGTATGGCCAATTTAATAGACGGTTTTATTTCTGATGGTGATTATTTAGATGCAAGTTTTAGACCTTATGGACCAAAGGGATTAAGACACATGTACACTACCACTGAAACTGTTTTTTGGAATACAAAGGGATTGAACCCCCATAAGTTTAATTTTTTGATTGATTCCAGACAATGGAAATGGGGTTATGTAATTGGCACTTCGGGTAAAACCTATAAAGTAAACACCAAGCCTGTTAGTGGTGCTACAGAAAATAAGGGTAATAACTACTACGAAAATCAAGTTTTTGATACCTCACCAGAAGATTTTGTAGAAGGTGAAGGCAAAGGTGAAACACTAGTACCTCAATCGTTATATATAGATCAATTAAATAAAAGAAGGCAACGACTTACAAAGCAATAATTATAAGCTAACATGATTCAATCAAATAAAATCTCATCGTTTCGTCCTTTATTTAGTGTGCCAGTTATTGTTGCTGCTTTAGGCTATTTTGTAGATATATACGACTTATTGTTATTTGGCATTGTAAGAATACCAAGCTTACAATCAATGGGGCTTAGTGATTCGGAAATTTCTTTAAAGGGGGCAAGTATCCTTAATTGGCAAATGATTGGTTTGCTTTTAGGGGGCATTCTTTGGGGTGTTTTAGGCGATAAAAAAGGAAGGTTATCTGTTTTATTTGGGTCTATACTTACCTATTCATTAGCAAACATTGGGTGTGGTTTTGTAAAGAATCCAGAAATGTATATGCTATTAAGATTTGTAGCAGGTATTGGATTGGCTGGCGAACTTGGTGCAGGCATTACATTAGTATCAGAAGTGTTGCCAAAACAATTGCGAGCCATTGGTACGTCTTTGGTGGCTGGTGTAGGATTACTAGGTGCAGTATTTGCTTATTTTACTGTTGAAATATTTGCATGGCGAACCGCCTATTTTATTGGTGGTGGTATGGGTTTAAGCCTTCTGCTTTTGCGATTAGGTGTTTTTGAATCGGGTGTTTTTGAAAATACCAAACACCAATCTTCTATCCAAAAAGGAAATTTTTTTTCCTTGTTTACAAATAGAAAGCGATTTCTTAAATATTTGAAATGTATAGGGCTGGGTGTTCCTACATGGTTTGTGATTGGTATAATTGCCACATTTGGTAATGAAATTGGTAAAGCACTTTCCATTGAAACCCCAATAAAACCAGGTCTTGCCATTATGTGGTGTTATATTGGCTTATCGCTTGGCGATTTTTCAAGTGGTTTTGTTAGTCATTATTTACAGTCCCGTAAAAAAACGGTTTTATATTTTATTCTCTATACGTTTTTTGTTATTGCTGCCATGTTATATAGTGGCATAGAACAGGAAAAATATTTCTACGGACTCATTTTTTTTGCAGGCATTGGTATTGGTTATTGGGCCATGTTTGTAACCATTGCAGCAGAACAATTTGGTACCAATCTACGTGCAACAGCAGCTACTACTGTACCCAATATGGTTAGAGGAACGGTGGTATTAATGACACTAAGTTTCAATGCATTAAAAAATGATTTCTCTGTTATATCCTCGGCATCAATTGTTGGTATTTTTTGTTTTTGGGCTGGTATTCACTCAGCATTAAAAATTAGTGAAACACATAATGTAGACATGGATTTTATTGAGGAATAGAATATTTATTAATAATATTTTTTATGAAAAATTCTCAATTAGTTGTTGTATTCTTCTTGGTTATTTCTTTCCCCTTGCTAGGTTCTAGCCAACCGAAAACAGTTTTTACAAATGCCGCAGATTTTGGCTTTTCCCCTGATGCATCTGGCATAGAAAATACCAAAGCTTTACAAAAAGCTGTTGACATCGGTGGTACCGTTGCAGTAAGTAAACAAGGCACCTATAAAATGGCAGGTACTGTATATGTCGGTAGTAATACAACGTTACAGTTTGGTAATAATACCTACTTGAAAAAAGTAAATGAGAAAGGCGATTTCACACATGTCATTCTCAATAAAGGTGCATTAACCAAAATATACGACCAAAATATTATAATAGATGGCTTGCAAATAGTGGTGAATGGAATGGATAAACAATACACAGAGGTGTTTGGTTTGCGTGGGCAACTAGCCTTTTTCTACGTGAAAGATTTAAAAATTAAGCGTTTTCGTTGTTTGGATGTAATGAAGCAACAATATTGTATTCAAGTATGCACCTTCGAAGATTTGATAGTGGATGATGTAATTATTAAAGGGCAGAAGGATGGTGTACACTTAGGAAAGGGTAAACGTTTTAGGATCAGTAATGGTGTTTTTCAAACTTATGATGATGCAGTTGCTTTAAATGCACATGATTATGCATCTGGCAATCCAGAATTAGGATGGATTGAGAATGGTATTGTTGAAAATTGCCACGATTTGAATGCTGAGAATACGGTGGGGTATTTCTGCCGCATTTTAGCTGGTGCTTGGATTGATTGGAAGCCCGTCATGGAAGTACAGCAATCAGATGCAGTAGTTTCCAATGGCAGAATATATAGAGTACAGGCTAAGCCTGATGGTACTATTTATAAATCGTTGACCAAGCCTACACATGAAAAGGGAAAACAACAACTAGATTCTATTACGTGGGTAATGGTGCAGCAAGATACCATACATACCTGTGGTGTAAAGAATGTGATATTTAGGAATTTGTTTTTAGAAAAGCCCCGTATTGCCCTTTCCATTCATTTTGATAATGATAGATTTAGCCGTTCTTATTATCCTGGTGCAGCTACACCTATTCAAGAACAGTTAACTTTTGATAATGTACGAATACTGCATAACAAAGCAATTCCTTTTTTAAATATTGGTACACCTGTAGATGTGGTAACCATTACCAACTCAAGCATCAGAAACAATAAAATAAATGTTTACACCAATAAAGCTTTGGCAGATTATTTAAAAACTAACATCAATATGTATGGCTGTGTATTTAATCATACTTCACCAATGACCTTGATTTCCAATAATGTAGATGGGAAAGAAATTTACTTAAAAACCTTTGGAAATATTGAATTGAGCAAAGGCTTTTCAGCAAATATTTCCACAGGTAATGGAAAAATTACGGTTGATTCAGATTTAACTGGATTAAAAAAATAGTAAGATGGGGTATAAAATACAATTCATTTTATTAACTGTATTACTTCCTATTGGGCTCATAGCACAAAAGCAAAGTATTTACCACCAAGATTGGATTGATTTCAATAAAAATGGTGTGAAAGATATTTTTGAAGACCCGACGCAGCCTGTTCAAAAGCGTATTGACGATTTGTTGGGTCAAATGACTTTGGAAGAAAAAACCAACCAATGTGCCACTTTGTATGGTTACAAACGAGTGTTGAAAGACGAATTGCCAACACCAAATTGGAAAAATGAGATCTGGAAAGATGGTATAGCCAATATTGATGAACATTTAAACGGGTTAAGAACTACCCAATATTCTTACCCATTTAGCAAACATGCTGAAGCGATAAATACAGTTCAACGTTGGTTTGTGGAAGAAACGAGGCTAGGTATTCCAGTTGATTTTACCAACGAAGCTATTCATGGCTTAAACCACGACCGAGCCACTCCGTTACCTGCACCCATTGCTATTGGTAGTACATGGAATAAGTCACTAGTTAAAAAGGCAGGCATTATCGCAGGCAGAGAAGGTAAAGCTTTAGGATATACCAATTTATACGCACCCATTCTAGATTTGGCCAGAGACCCTAGATGGGGCAGAGTATTAGAATGTTATGGCGAGGACCCATTTCATGTAGCTGCCTTGGGGCAGCAAATGGTAGAAGGGATTCAATCGCAGGGGTTAGCAGCTACATTAAAGCATTATGCAGTGTATAGCGTACCCAAAGGTGGCAGAGATGGTAATGCACGTACCGATCCACATGTGGCACCAAGAGAAATGCATCAATTGCATTTGTTTCCATATCGTAAAATAATTGGTGAATCGCATCCAATGGGTGTAATGAGTAGTTACAACGATTGGGACGGTGTACCTGTAAGTGCCAGTTACTATTTTTTAACGCAATTACTGCGTCAGCAATATGGCTTTACTGGTTATGTAGTTTCTGATAGTGAAGCCATTGAATTTGTTACCACTAAGCATCATGTAGCTGGTGATTACAAAGATGCTGTGAGGCAGGTAGCCGAAGCTGGAATGAATGTGCGAACCCATTTTACGCCACCATCAGATTATATAGTTCCATTGAGAGAATTGGTAAAAGAAGGCAAATTATCTATGTCAACCCTTGACAGAAATGTAGCGGATGTGCTAAGGGTTAAATTTCAATTAGGATTGTTCGATCATCCTTTTGTTTCCAACCCAAAAGCCGCTGATACAATAGTTGCAGCACCTGATACCAAAGATTTTGTGTTAGATATGGCTAGGCAATCATTGGTATTACTGAAAAATGAGAACAATCTATTGCCATTAAGCCTATCATCACTGAAAAAAATATTGGTAACAGGCCCATTAGCTACCGATACCACAGCTTATGTGAGCAGATATGGCCCCCAAAACTTAACCAATACCACTGTTTTAAAAGGAATAGAAAATTTGGTAGGCAATAAAGCGAAAGTACAGTTTTCAAAAGGTTGTGAAGTAGTAGATGCTACCTGGCCAGAAAGTGAAATTATACCTACCAATCTTACCATGCAAGAAAAAAAGCTAATTGATGAAGCAGTAATGAATGCAAAAAAAAGTGATGTAATCATTGCAGTGATGGGCGAAGATGAAAAAAGATGTGGTGAGAGTAAATCTAGAACGGCTTTAGGACTACCTGGCAGACAATTACAATTATTACAAGCATTAAAAACAACAGGTAAACCCATTGTTTTAGTATTAATCAATGGGCAGCCATTAACCATTAACTGGGAAAATCGTTATGTACCAGCCATTTTAGAAGCTTGGTTTCCCAATGCCTTAGGGGGGCAGGCAATTGCTGAGACCTTATTTGGCAATTACAATCCCGGTGGCAAATTACCAGTAACTTTTCCCAAATCTGTTGGACAAATTCAGTTGAATTTTCCGTACAAACCCGGTTCACATGCAGGACAGCCTGGTGATGGACCAAACGGCTATGGCAATACAGCTGTAATTGGTGCATTGTACCCATTTGGTCATGGGTTAAGCTATACTCAATTTTCATACAGTAATTTACGTATCAACCAACTTACGAAAGGTACGCAAAGTGACATAACTATTGCAGTAGATATTACGAATACAGGCAAAAGGACAGGCGATGAGGTAGTGCAATTATATATAAAAGACTTAGTGAGTAGTGTAACCACTTACGAAATGCAATTACGAGGATTTGAGAGAATTACGCTCAATCCCAACGAAACCAAGACTGTTCATTTTAAGCTAAAACCTAGTGATTTAGAACTATTAGATAAAAACATGAACTGGACGGTTGAACCCGGTGAATTTGAAGTGCTGATTGGCAGTACTTCAGAAGATATCAGACTAAAGGTAAAATTTGAAATAAAATAAAAGTGTATGAAAAAGTATTATGGTTATTTAACCTGTTTGGTCGTTTGTTTGTTGGTTGTTGAAATGGCTTTTTCACAAAAGCAGACTGTAAAAAAGCCCATTATTCTCTTGCGTTCATCATGGCAAACTATCAACATAGGTGATGTAGGACACACACCTGGCGTGTTAGCATTAATTGAAAAACAACTACCCAATGTAGAGGTGAAATTGTGGGCATCAAAGGTAGATAATGGTGTAAGAGAAATGTTGTTAAGAAGATTTCCAAAACTTGACATCATTTTGCCAACTGATACTTTAAAACTGAATAAAGCCTTTGAAGAATGTAGTCTTTTATTGCATGGTTCTGGTCCTTGGTTAGTAGCAGATCAAGATATCAAAAAATGGGTGAAAGAAACTGGTAAACCTTATGGTGTATTTGGAATTACCTTACCCGAAGAAAGAGCCACACCAGAGGTTGTTAAGCTTTTGAGCAATGCAAAGTTTGTTTATTTCCGTGATACAGTTTCCTTAGAACTTGCTAAAAGTAAAGGTGTTCGTTGCCCCATTATGCAATTTGGACCCGATGGTGCTTTTGCTGTTGATTTACGAAACGAACCTGCTGCTGTTAAATTTTTAAAAGAAAACAAACTTGAAGCAGGGAAATTCGTTTGTGTCATTCCTAAATACAGACGTACACCCAAATGGAAAATTCCTTCAGATCATGCACCTTTCGATTCTTCAATTAATACATTGAATGAATCGATGAAAGAACATGATTTATTGCCTTATCGAAATGCTATTATTGATCTAGTTAGAAAGTCAAAAGTAAAAGTTTTGATCTGCCCAGAAGATGTAACTCAAGTAGCATTGGGTAAAGAAATGTTATACGATCGTCTACCAGCCGATGTGAAAAAACAGGCGGTTTGGCGTAGTAGTTATTGGCTTACAGATGAAGCATTGAGTGTTTTTATAAAATCTGCTGGTTTGTTTGGTTTAGAGCAACACTCACCAATCATGTGTATTGGTAACGGTATACCTGCTTTGCTAGGAAGGTTTAAAGAACAAACATCAAAGGGATATATGTGGTATAACATTGGGTTAAAGGATTGGTTTTTTGATAGCGATGATGAAGTAGGAATGCAAAGATTGTCTGCTACCATTCGTTCGTTTGTAACTAATCCAACAGCAAGCAAGCTAAAAATGAAATCTGCCCAGCAAATTGTAAAGAATTTGCAAATCAAAATGATGGCTCAACTTAAAACTGAAATTTTTAAACTATAACACAAATGAAAATTAAAATAATATTATTAAATACTATTTTTTTGTTGTCGGTTTATACTAGTCAATCACAAACAAATAAAAGCAACGGTAGGTATTTATCAAAGCCTTTAATTACTAAGATTTATACTGCTGACCCTTCTGCACATGTATTTAATGGGAAAATTTATATTTATCCATCGCATGATATTGCTACAAGTATTCCTGAAGATGACTTAGGGAGTCATTTTAATATGAAGGATTATCATATTTTTTCAATGGACTCTGTTGGTGCAGCAGTTGTTGACAATGGCATTGCACTTGACATTAAAAATATTCCATGGGCTAGCAAACAATTATGGGCCCCTGATGCCGCTTTTAATGATGGCAAATATTATCTATTCTTTCCAGCTAAAAACAAAAGAAATGTTTTTCAAATTGGTGTTGCCAAAAGTAATAATCCTACTGGGCCATTCATCGCTGAAAAAGAACCCATAAAAGGAAGCTACAGTATCGATCCATGTGTTTTCAAGGATGATGATGGTGCGTTTTATATGTATTTTGGAGGTATTTGGGGTGGTCAATTACAAAAATGGAAAAAAAATATTTATGATTCTACCTTAAAAGATAAAGCACCTAGTGATGTGGCAGTTCTTCCCAGAGTAGCAAAGCTTACAAAAGATTTGACTCAGTTTTCAGAAACAGTAAAAGAGGTAAAAATTGTAGATGAAAAAGGAAACCTATTTCTTGAAAGTGATAATACAAAACGGTTTTTTGAAGCGTCTTGGGTTTTTAAGAAAGGTGGCAAATATTATTTTACTTACTCCACAGGTGATACGCACTTGATTAATTATGCAATTGGCGATAATCCTTACGGTCCATTTGTATATAAAGGGATTGTTTTAAATCCAGTACAGGGATGGACAAATCATCATAGTATCATTGAAATAAAAGGCAAGTGGTATTTATTTTATCATGATATTCAATTGAGTGGCAAAACCCATTTGCGAAATATAAAAATGACAGAACTAGCATTTAACAAAGATGGCTCAATCCAAACCGTCACCCCTTAATGTATCAATATGTTTTTTAAATAAATTAGTATATGAATCTACAAGGTTCAACACCAATAATTCAGCTGAGAAAAAACTTCAAAAAAAATAGTTGTTATGAAAAATAGAATATGCTTATTGATTATAATCTGCCTCAGTGCAACCATTAGTGCAAAATCTCAGCAAAACTATCAACCCGATTGGGGATCAATCGATAGTCGTCCAATTCCTTCTTGGTTTGAAGATGCCAAGTTTGGTATTTTTATTCATTGGGGCGTGTTTTCAGTACCTGCTTATAGCCCAACAGTTCGTGATAAGGTAGGCGTTTACGACCGATATGCCGAATGGTATTGGAAAAAATTAGTGGATTCTTCAAGTACGCAACAATATTTTATTGACTATCATAATCGCAATTATGGTAAAGATTTTAAATATCAAAATTTTGCCAATCAGTTTAAAGCCGAAATGTTCAATCCCAATGAGTGGGCAGAACGATTTAAACAAGCTGGTGCCAAGTATGTAGTGCTAACTTCTAAGCACCATGAAGGGTTTACACTTTGGCCAAGTGCACAGAGTTGGAACTGGAATTCAGTTGATATAGGGTCGCACCGGGATTTATGTGGCGATTTGACCAAATCAGTAAAAGCTAGTGGCTTGCACATGGGATTCTATTATTCCCTTTACGAATGGTTTAATCCTTTATATAAATCTAACTTAAACAACTACGTGGATAATCATATGATGCCACAACTGAAAGATTTGGTAACACGATATAAACCCGATGTGGTTTGGACAGATGGCGAATGGGAACAACCCAGTAATAACTGGAAAAGTACTCAGTTTTTATCTTGGTTATACAACGAATCACCAGTAAAAAATACTGTAGTAGTAAACGATCGTTGGGGGAAAGAAACCAGAGGTAAACATGGTGGATTTCATACAACAGAGTACGATTTGGTAGAAGATAAAGATGCAAAAGGTTCAAGCTTCGATCATCCATGGGAAGAATGCCGTGGTATTGCAGGTTCTTTTGGCTACAATCGAAATGAGCAGTTGGAAGATTATTCCACTTCTGAAGAATTGGTACATATCCTAATAAACAAAGTTGCGAGAGGCGGCAATTTGTTGCTCAACGTTGGACCAACTGCCGATGGACGTATTCCTGAAATTCAGCAGCAACGCTTAGCCGATATAGGCTCATGGTTGAAAGTAAATGGAGACGCCATTTATGCAACACGTAAATGGAACAAAGCACCAACCGTAAAACCTGAAACAACCGTTTATTTCACTCAAAAAGGGGCTGATTTATATGTTATTATCACCAAATGGCAGGACAGACCTATAGTAGTAGAAAATATTGGTGGTGCTGAATCGGTTTCGATGCTAGGTTTTTCGGGCAAAGTGAAATATTCCGTTTCTGGAAATAGACTAACTATTCATCCACCTATGGTCTCACCAGCTACCAATCCTTGTAATTATGCGTGGGTATTTAAGTTAGCAAATGCTACAAAAAAATAGTTTTTTAATAGCACAATCGAATAGATTTCTTGAATGGATGTATTTGAACCTTGGTTTTAACGAGAAAAAGATGTCAAGTACTATTGAGGCTATACATGGGTTTATATATGGGAAATACGAATGATAATTGAGATCATTACAGTTTCAAGAAAACTGTCTTATAAGATTGTGCTTAGGCTATACTTTCAGTTCTACAGGCTAATTGTGAAAGAATAAGGCTTAATCAATAAAATTTTAAAACCAGCAGCCGTTTGGCGTTAATTATTTGACTTTCATTTTTATAAAATAGACATTAGTTATGAAATTATTTTTCTCGCTGCTAGTTCTTATTTGTTTGCAGTCATCTGCCCAAACAATTACCAATAAACCCGAACGGTTGCAATGGTTTCAGAATCAAGGTTTGGGATTGTTTATACATTTTGGTGTAGATGTGCAGTTAGGTTCGGTGATTAGTCATTCTTTAGCAGGTGCTTCAAAAGCATATGCAGATAAATACTTCGCTACGTTACCAAGTACATTTTTACCAGAAAAATTCAATCCAAACGAATGGGCAAGATTGGCAAAATTGGCTGGTATGAAGTACGTGGTATTTACTGCCAAGCATCATTCAGGGTTTTGTATGTGGCCTACTAAAACTACTGCATTCAATATTGCGAATACGCCATTTAAAAGAGATATTACAAAAGAAATTATAGAAGCATTCAGGCAACAAGGCATTGCTATTGGCTTGTATTTTTCGCCTGAAGATTTTTATTATTTACATCAACAAAATATACCTATTGGAAGAGTGCAACTTCCACAACATTATCCCATTAACAATAAGGGGTTGATGGATTTGGACAAGCAACAATTGAAAGAGTTGTTAAGCAATTACGGAAAAATTGATGTATTGTTTTTAGATGGCCCTGCCGATGGATTGAAGCAATATGCTTGGCAATTGCAACCAGATATTGTTGTTACTCGTGGTGAAATGGTTACACCTGAGCAAAAATTGCCTAATCAGCCCTTGCCTGGGCCATGGGAAGCATGTTTTACCATGGGTACCGATTGGCAATACAAGCCCACCAACGATCCACATAAATCAGGAACCGAAATCATTAATATGTTGATTGAAACAAGGGCAAAAGGGGGCAATCTTTTAATCAATGTTGGCCCAAAACCGAATGGTGAAATTCAAATTGAGCAAGAAGCCTTGTTGAGAGAATTGGCACTTTGGAATTTTGTAAATGAAGAAAGTATAACCAACTCTAGGCCTTTCAATATTGTGAAGGAAGAGGATATATGGTTTACACGTTCAGGGCAAGATAGTACCACTGTGTATGCATTTGTACCAGGTGGCAACAAATGGCCTTATGGCGAACGCAAAGAACTTATTTTAAAAAATATTGCACCTACAGCAGCAACAAAAGTATCTGTATTGGGCTATGGTAGCCAATTGGTAGAGTATAGAGAAAGCTTTGATGCAAGTGTACAATTTCAACAAACCGTTGCAGGCTTTTTAATTAGTGCGGTAAATGGTCAAAGATTATATACCAATAATCAATGGCCTAACCCTGTAGTATTGAAATTGGAAAATGTGGTTTTTAAAAAGGAAAGTAAGACGGTAACGGCAGAACGAAAACTTGACGGTGCTTTATAATCAAATTTAATCTAACAAAACGTGAAACAAGGATTACTCAGCGTATTAGTTGTTTGTTTATTTTTTTCTACAATCATTGCACAGCAAGGTAGTCAACTGCCAGAATTTATGATAGATATGGTTCATCACAATCCTGGTGAACCATTAACAACATCTGCTTTTAATAGTCCTGCTTATCTCAAGAAGAATGGCTTTATTGGTCAAGTGATGAACGATTTTATTTTTGTTCATGCAGCCATCACTTATAATAAATTCGATAGCACCATTTTTCTAAAAGGAACTAAAGAAAGAATATGGGTAGAAGCGGCTGCTAAAAAAATTAAAGCCAATATAATTGCCGCCAAAAAAGCAGGCATTAAAGTATATTATTTTACCGACATTATTGTTTTACCTAAAAAGTTGGTAGAGAAATACAGGGCTGATATTTGTGATGCAAATGGTAAAATATCTTTTGAAAGACCGCTTACAATTCAGCTACACAAATTAATGTTGGATGAGGTTTTTGAAACCTTTCCAGATTTAGATGGATTGGTCATTAGAACCGGCGAAACGTATACCAATAATGTGCCTTACCATACTGGTAACGACCCAATTACCAATGGCCCATATAGCCATATCAAATTGATACAACTACTCAGAGATGAGGTTTGCGAAAAACGCAATAAAACCATCATTTATCGCACATGGTCGTTCGGGGGCATGCATGATTCAGCTGCATATTATTTAGCGGTTGTAAACAATATTCAACTCCATAAGAATTTAATTTTTTCGATTAAGCATACAAGGGGCGATTATCAACGTACCTATCCATTCAATCCTTGTATTGGTGCAGGCAACCACAAGCAAATAATTGAAGTGCAATGCCAAAGAGAATATGAAGGTAAAGGTGCTTATCCCAACTATGTAATAGATGGTGTGGTAAATGGTTTTGAGGAGAATGCTCAATCAAATCAAGTAATAAACAGTTTAAAGGTTTTTAGAAACCATCCAAACTTTGCAGGTGTTTACAGTTGGAGCCGTGGTGGTGGTTGGGTAGGTCCTTATATTACAAACGAGTTTTGGTGTAAACTGAATACATTTGTTATAAAGAATTGGATTACGCATCCTAGTTGGACAGAATTAGAAGCGTTTAATGCATTTATGGATCAGCAGGGTATTGTACAATCTGAAAGTAGGGTAGCGTTTAGAAAGTTGGCACTACTTTCGGCAAAAGCAATCATTCGTGGACACACATCAGCTCAATTACCCATAAAACCTAGCTGGCCTTTCTGGATGCGTGACCAATTTTTAGCAGGGGTTGATACCGTAGCAGCCAATTATAAAAAAATCTATACTTCTGAAGGCTTATTACATCAAGCATTCACCGCTTTTTATCAAAATAATCAATTAGAAACTGCCATTAATGAAAAGAAGGAAGCAGTAACCATTTGGGATAGCATTGTGCGGTTAAGTAACCAAGTGTATACAAGTAATAAGCAAGATGATGATTATATCCGTGTATCTGCAAAATATGGCTTATTTCTACACCAAATTATTGCCAGTGGCTGGGAAGTAATGGCAATTGGATTTGTAGGTGATAAAACAGGAAAGTATGATATCCTGAAACTAAAAAAATCCATTTATTCTTATGATAAAGCATGGTACAATTTCCAACAACTAAAAGCAAAACATGCCAACTGTGCTAGCCTTTATGAGGCCAATGCTTTTTTGTATACAGGGCCTACTTATCGTTCTTCACAAGGCATGGGTGCTTCGGTTAATAAGTATAGAGTTAAAATTAAACAGTAATTGTATGAGGTTTTTGATAGTATGTAGCTTCATGCTATGTTGTTTAGGTAGCGTTGTAGCCCAAATTTTCCCGTCTGGTAGCAGGGTTTGTTTTGTTGGCAATAGCATAACCAATAATGGTGAGTTTCATCACAATATCTTGTTGTATCATTTAACCAGATATCCTAGCGAAAATGTTAGTTTCTTTAATTGTGGTATTTCTGGCGATGTTACAGGTGGTATTTTGAACAGAATGGACGATGATATATTGGTGCATCAACCTACACATATCGTGTTAATGATAGGAATGAATGATGTAAAGCGAAGTTTGTATGGTGAGTATGTAACAACCAATGCAGATACATTGGCACAAAGGCAAAAGGCAATTAGTGTATATAAAACAAATTTGGAAAAAATCATCAATATATTTTTTTCGAAAAAGCTGACTGTCATTCTACAGAAGCCGACTATTTACGATCAAACAGCAAAACTGCCAACGAAAAACAATTTGGGCGTTAATGATGCTTTAAAGGCATGTGCTGATTTTGTTGGGGACTTAGCAACAAAATATCAGTTACAAGTGGTTGATTATTGGACTATCCTAAACCAACTCAATCAGCAATTACAAAAGAAGGACGCTTCTGCAACGCTCACAAGCAATGATAGAGTTCACCCGCAATCAACAGGGCATTTTATTATGGCGTATCAGTTTTTAATAGCCATGAAGGCTAGTAAATATATCTCAGAAATTGCATTTAGCAAAGATGGTAGCGTACAATCCTCAACAAACTGTACACTTCTAAAATCCAAGAAAAAGAAAAACACTTATTCTTTTTCCATTCAAGAAAAAGCATTGCCATTCCCAATAATTAGTCAGCAAGAAATGGCTCTGCAATTGGTTCCTTTTCAAGAAGCGTTTAATCAGCAAATATTTAGAATTACAGATTTACCAGAAGGTACTTACGCTTTAAATATTGATACAACTTTTATTGGCAATTTTAGTGCTGAAGATGTAAAGGCAGGCATCAATTTAGCAACGTATGAAACTACCCCACAATATCAACAATCATTAGCGTTGAGAAATGTATTAGTTGAGTTATGGAAACAAGAAAGTAATCTTAGAAGTATAAAATTTATTGAGTACAACGATGATTATAGAAAATGTACAGACAAATCAAGTTTAGAAGCAATTAAAAACTGTTTAACCCCAGTTTTTAAAGCTAAAAATTCTGATTTCTACATGAATCAGCTCGACAAATACATCACCAATAAACCGCTTGAAAAAAAGCTAATGGATGTATCTGATGAATTGAGAAAGAAGGCTCACCAAATTTCTCAGCCTGTTTTGCACATATATACTTTGATTAAAAAATAATAATATCATATGCTAAAAAGAATCGTTTTCTGCTGTTTATATTTAGTAGCAGTTCAAGTAGTTGATGCCCAACAAAAGAAAATTGAGTTGAACGTAGATCAACAGTTTGCCTTCGCCGCCAAGCAATACAAGGGCATGTTACAAACTCATCTAGATCTTACTCAGTTTCCCCAGTCAACAAAGCCCAATGGTCAACCCGATAACAGAACATCAGATTGGTGGTATAGTGGTTTTTTTCAGGCACATCGTGGGATTTATATGAATACACCAAAGACACTACTTTGAAAAATGCCGCTGGCAAATGGTTTACCATGGAATATTACTTAAAAGAAGGTGAAAAAGAAAATGGTCGTTTTTATATGACCATTACGCCAGATGGTGAAGAAAAGCAAGTAGTTTTTGATGTGACCCATTTTACACACAATACATCAGATCCTTCACCCAATGGTTTTACAGGCTGGAGTCCTCGAAAATTATATACTTCTAAAGAAGTGATTGGTTTTGTAAAATCAAAAGGCAAAACCTTACAAATTTACTGGGACGATTTTAAATTATGGCGTGAAACTAAATAAGATAAATACACAAGTTGTCAATATGAAAATGAAAATAACTCTTTTTTTTACGGTTCTATGCCTCTTCTTGCAATTGAATATGGCACAAGCACAAGCATTTGCCATACAAGGTGCTTGGAAAGTGATTTTTGAAGACAAGAAAGAATTTAGTAAAACAGATTTTAATGATGCTACTTGGGAAAATTTAACTGAATTAAAGTGGAGTGATGACCATAAAACCACGGCTAATCGCACTTTATGGATTCGTAAAAAAATAATCATTCCTTCAACACTTCAATCTGAGTTTGCTAAAACGGGTTTGTTAAGTTTAAGTATGGGTAAAATCCAGCAATCTGATGATACTTATTTGAATGGAAAATTAATTGGCTCAACAGGTTCAGGTGATTCTTACAGAAATTATTTGGTTACCAAAGATGATATTTTATGGGATAAAGAAAATACCATTGCCATTAGAGTAAGTCATTGGGGTGCATTCAGCATTTCTAAAACACCTAAATTGATGGCAGCAGCACCCTCTAATTTTTTCACATACAGTACTACTATAAAAAATGGCAACACCAAAGCTCCCGTACAAGGTAAAAATTTAGACTACCAATTTACTATAAACAATAAAGCCCCAATGGTTTTAGATGGTTTGGTGAAGGCTGATTTTTATAATTTTAAAGGTGAAAAAGTGCACACTTCTAACAAAGAATTAACCCTTGTTGCAGGTAATAATTCACTTGTTTTTCCTTATCAATCTTCAACGCCTTTTGTAAAGATAGTCTACACTTTATCGGTAGCTTCTTTTCAATACACCAACGAATGGAATGCTGAATATGGGTATGATGATATTGTATACAAAACCGTACATCCAGTGGTTGCATATAAAGCACAACAAAAATTTTACTCAGCCGATTTAGATAAAATAGAAATTGAAGGTTGGTTAGGCGACAGGCTAAAAGCGAATACTCAACAGCGTTTACAAAAGGTAGATGAAGATGCAATACTAGCTGGTTTTATCAATAGACCTGGTAATCATTCATGGATTGGTGAGCATATTGGTAAATTTTTAGACGCTGCTTGTAACGCTTATGCTAACAATGCAGACCCAGCTCTGAAAATACAAATTGATAGAAGTGCACAGCAATTAATTGCAGCCCAATTACCCGATGGTTATTTAGGTACATATAATATGGATAGCCATTGGACAAGTTGGGATGTTTGGAGCCATCGTTACGATTTAATGGGGCTGTTACATTATTATCAACTATCTGGTTTTAAGCCATCGTTAACTGCTTGTGAAAAAATTGGCGATTTAATAATGCAAACTTTTGGCACCGAAAAAGGGCAAAAAGATATTATTAAATCTGGTGCACATGTGGGTATGGCAGCCACTTCTATTCTAGAATCTATGACTGAATTGTATCGTTTTTCAGGCAATAAGAAATACCTGGATTATTGTTATTTTTTAGTAAAGAGTTTTAATAACCCTAAGGGGCCAAGAATTATTACAACACTTGATTCTATTGGTAGGGTAGATAAAGTAGCTAATGCAAAAGCCTACGAAATGATGTCTAATTTTTTAGGAATTATCAAGCTATATCGCCTCACCAATGACGTTCAATTTCTAAAGCCTTTAGAAGTCGCTTGGAAAGATATTGTAGCTAGCAGATTGTACATTACAGGTACTGCAAGTTCCTTTGAGCATTTTCAAGATGATGGTATTTTACCAGCATCCGATAAAGATAATATGGGTGAAGGTTGTGTTACCACAACTTGGGTTCAGTTTAACTATCAACTGTTTTGCATAACGGGTGAAATGAAGTATCTAGATGAACTGGAACGCTCAGTATATAATCACTTAACTGGTGCAGAAAATCCGCAAACAGGCGGCGTTAGTTATTATACACCATTGATGGGGAAAAAGCCATATCGTACTGTTATCACTTGTTGCATGAGTAGTGTACCAAGAGGTATAGCTATGATACCTTTATTCGTCAATGGCAAAATAAATAACAATCCATCTTTTCTCTTTTATCAACCAGGTACCTACACTACCACAGTAGCACAAAAGAATATTGGGTTCACCACAATGGGTAATTTTTTAGATGGGGAACCTGTTACAATTATTGTAAATAATAACACCACTAAACAAGCCTCATTTGAATTTAGAAAACCATATTGGGCGAAAGACTTTTCTATACATGTAAATGGACAAAAGCAGCCTGTTACCAATGCTGAAACTATTGCTATTAAAAGGTTATGGAAGAAAGGTGATAAGATTGCTATCAGTTTTACCATGCCAACTATTGTATTAGATGGTGGTAAAAGTTACCCCAATCAGATAGCCTTACAGCGAGGGCCACAAGTATTGGCTTTTGATAAAAACATCAATGGTTTTGGTTCAGAAGATATATCTGTAGATGCCAGAAACATTCAGTTAGAAACAGCCACTTTACCATTGCCCACACCTTGGATTGGTAATGGTAAATTTCAATTAAAAGCAAGTAGTAATAGCACCGAGAAAAATATCATTCTAGTGCCTTATGCCGATGCTAGCCAAACTGGTGGTGTAATTACAACATGGATTAAAAAATACAATAAGTAATATGGGCAAAGAAATAATAGTGGTAGGTAGTTCCAATACCGATATGGTATTGAAAACGTCAAGATTTCCTAAGCCAGGTGAAACCATTTTAGGTGGTGATTTTTTTGTGTTTCAAGGTGGCAAAGGTGCTAACCAAGCTGTGGCTGCTGCTAGGGCTGGCGGTAATGTACATTTTATTTGTAGCGTAGGTAGCGATGCCTTTGGAGCCAATGCCATTAAGCATTACAGCCACGAAGGCATCAATGTTTCAGGTATTGTACAAGAAGAAAATGCACCCACAGGCGTTGCAGTAATTACGGTAAATGCAGAAGGTGAAAATTCCATTATTGTAGCATCGGGCGCCAACGCAACATTGGCTGTAAATGATGTAGCTAAAGCAATAGAAACGCTTAATGATGCAGATTGGATGATTACCCAATTAGAAACGCCTTTGGATGTAATTGTTTATTTAGCAGCCTTTGCAAGAGGCAATAAAAAACAACTAATTCTTAATCCTGCACCAGCTGCAACATTACCTAATGAAGTTTATGAAGGCTTGTTTTTAATTACCCCAAATGAAACAGAAACAGAGTTGTTAACAGGTATTGAAGTAACAGATGAGGCAACAGCAAAGCTTGCTTCAGCCATATTCAAAGCAAAAGGTGTTCAAAATGTAATCATCACATTAGGCAGTAAAGGTGCGTTTGTAGATGCAGCAGATTTTACAGGTATCATTGAAACAAATAAAGTAACGGCAGTTGATACTACAGCCGCAGGTGATGTGTTTAATGGGGCATTAATCGTTGCATTATCCGAAGGTAAAAATTGGCAGCAAGCAGTAGCATTTGCCAATAAAGCAGCCGCTATTTCTGTAACCAAAATGGGTGCACAAACATCCGCACCTATGCGAACTGAGATTGAATAAATCATAAATCCCAAATCATAAATTTCTAATCATAAATCAGTAACCATGTTTGTCATCCATTCTTACACTACGGCCATTTTGCTTTGCATCATTACCATGCTTTGCTGGGGTTCGTGGGCTAATACTACTAAACTAAGTTCTGCCAAGTGGAGATTCGAATTATTTTATTGGGATTATGCGTTTGGTATTTTGATTCTATCTCTCATTATGGCTTTTACTTTAGGCAGTAATGGCAGCTCTGGACGTTCTTTTTTAGAAGATATAAAGCAAGCAGATAGTAGCAATTTGCTCTATGCATTCATTGGCGGTATCGTTTTTAATCTAGCTAATATTTTATTGGTAGCTGCAATAGGATTAGCAGGTATGAGCGTAGCTTTTCCCGTAGGTATTGGTATTGCATTGATTTTGGGGGTAATTGTAAATTATTCAAGCAACGCACAAGGCAATGCTACTTTATTATTTGGTGGTGTATTACTAATTGCTGTAGCCATTTTGTTGAATGCAAATGCTTACAAAGAAGTAAACAAAGGCACAAGTTCTTTTTCTGTAAAAGGCTTGGTGATTGCAATTATAGCAGGTGTTTTAATGGGCTTCTTTTATAAGTATGTAGCAGCATCTATGATAGGCGATTTTGATGTGCCAGAAACTGGTAAACTTACCCCTTACTCAGCTTTGGTATTTTTTGCTGTAGGTATTGTAGCAAGTAATTTCCTATTCAATGGTTTGTTGATGCGGTTTCCTTTTGCTGGTTCTAAACTCAGTTTTGGCGATTATTTTAAAGGCTCTGCTAAGGATCATTTGGTAGGTATTTTAGGTGGTGTTATTTGGCATATTGGTATGTCTTTTAACATTATTGCCTCTGGCAAAGCTGGGCCTGCTATTTCTTATGGGCTAGGTCAAGGGGCAACTATTGTGGCAGCTATTTGGGGCATATTTATTTGGAAAGAATTTGCGAATGCATCAAAGAAAACGTATCGCAATTTATACTTGATGTTGCTATTGTATGTGATAGGTATTGGACTAATTATTATGGCAAAAAATTAAATAATTGTAAAAAATAAAAGCATGAAAAATTGGATAAACGTATCGGTTATATGTTTCTTTTTTTGTGTTTTTGCTTGCTGCTTGCGGTAAGTCGTATTATAAATTAACGCCTACACCTTCGACTATTCCAATACCAACTGGCGGACATGTTATCTTTCATCAGGTAGACTTGCTATGGTAGAACATCTTACTCAATCACCCAATTTCACTGATGAATTAATAAAGAAGGCTCATGATATTTCACAACCTGTTTTGCAAGTATTTACATTTGTTAAAAAATAATAATAATATTATATGCTAAAAAGAATCGTTTTCTGCTGTTTATATTTAGTAGCAGTTCAGGCAGTAGATGCCCAAAAAAAGAAAATTGAGTTGAACGTAGATCAACAGTTTGCTTTCGCCGCCAAGCAATACAAGGGCATGTTACAAACCCATCTAGATCTTACTCAGTTTCCACAGTCTACCAAACCCAATGGACAGCCCGATAACAGAACATCTGACTGGTGGTGTAGTGGTTTTTTCCCTGGTACATTGTGGTATTTATATGAATACACCAAAGACACTACTTGGAAAAATGCCGCTGACAAATGGACAAAGGCATTGGAAAAAGAAAAGTTGAATACTTCAACGCATGATTTAGGCTTTATGCTGTATTGCAGCTATGGCAATGGTTTTAGGCTTACCAAAAACAAAGCCTATGTAGAGCCCTTATTAACAGGTGCTAACTCATTAGCTACTCGATTTGATTCTGTTCGTGGGGTGATTCGTTCGTGGAATTCATTTAATAAAGTGTATGACTTTCCGGTAATCATAGATAATATGATGAACCTTGAGTATTTGCTTTGGGCAGCAAAATATTCAAAAAATAAGCAGTTGTATAAAATAGCCATTAGCCATGCTGATAAAACCATCAAAAATCATTTTAGAAACGATTATAGTAGTTACCATGTTGTGTGTTATGATGCAACAGGGAAAGCAATTGTTCAGAAGACCCACCAAGGGGCACATGATACTTCAGCATGGGCAAGGGGGCAAGGATGGGCGTTGTATGGCTATACCATGATGTATAGAGAAACCAAGGATAAAAAGTATTTACAACAAGCAGAGGGTATTGCTAAACTTATTATGAACCATCCGAATTTACCGAAGGATAAAATTCCTTATTGGGATTTTAATGCACCTAACATTCCTAATGAAGAAAGAGATGCTTCTGCCGCCGCCATTTATGCTTCTGCATTGCTAGAACTTAGTCAGTATAGCCCACAACATAAATCGCAATATATCGCATTTGCTAAGCAGATTTTAGTGAGTCTTTCTTCCAGTTCCTATACTGCTAAACTAGGTGAGAATAATCATTTTATATTGATGCATTCTGTGGGGCATAAACCCGCCAAATCGGAAATTAATACACCTATTATTTATGCTGATTATTATTATTTAGAGGCTTTGCTTAGATATAATCAATTGGTAAATAAACATAAATAATGAAGCTGTTTACTCTTTGTTTATTCTTATCTAACGTTAACTTGTTTTCTCAGCGTTTGCCAGATGCATCTTTAGCAATTTATCAGGCTGCTGGAGTAACTGACTTACACAGATGAGGTATTTGGATTTTTTAAAGGGTAATCATTTTGCTTAAAATGTAATATTTTAGTTAGAAGCAATTGTATATGATCGCCAATTATATAATATAAAGCATAATATAAAAATTAAAAGCAATGGTTAACAAGTTTAGTATAGTTACTGCTTTCTTATTTCTACTAATTGATACTTTGGCTCAAACCAAAGTAAAAGTTACACTAGATAATTACTACAACAACGAATTCAATAATAAAACTGGTAAACCCTTTCATTATTTGTGGTCAGATACTGCCATGAGCGGATTTTCACAATTGGGTGATGTATTTAAAAAGAACGGTGCAGTTTTAAGTACACTTCAGCAAAAACCAAATAGGCATAATTTACAACAAGCCAATGTATACATTATTGTAGACCCAGATACAAAAGCCGAAACGGCTAATCCCAATTACATGGATACAACATCAGCCAAAGAAATAGCGGCTTGGGTAAAAAAGGGTGGTGTGTTGTTGTTGCTGACAAACAATTTTAAAAATGCAGAATTAGATAGTTTTAATCTATTAGCCAATCAATTTGGAATGCATTTTTCAAATGAAACGCTACATAAAGAACTATCAGAAGCTGGCAAGCCACGCAATTTTAATAGTTGTGCCTCTACCAATTTGCCCAATCATCCATTGTTCAAAGAGGTGTCAAAAATATTTTTGAAAGAAATTGCCCCCATTGAAATTCAAGCACCGGCAACCGCCCTATTAACTGAGAATGAAAAAGTAATCATGGCAGAAGCCAGATATGGTAAAGGCTATGTATTAGCGGTTGGCGACCCTTGGTTGTATAATGAGTATATAGACCATGCTATTTTACCGCAAGATTTCGACAACTTAAAAGCTGCTGAAAATTTGGTAAAGTGTTTATTGCGTAAAATAAAAGTTATAAGAAAACAATAAAATACAGTTGAACATGGAACACGAAGTAAAAACACATGTTGTAAAAGCTTACAAAGTATGGAAAAATCCTAAAGTTGCCTTTTGGGATAAGTTTAAAGAAATTGCAATAGAAGTAGGCATTATTGTATTTGCTGTATCACTATCCATTTGGCTGCACAGTTGGAGTGAACACAGGCATGAACAAAAACAGGTAAAAACTTTTTTAGTAGGCCTTAAAAAAGATTTACAGGCAGATATTACAGATGTAAAACAGATAAATGATTTTTATAAAGATGCAAGTGTCAATTACACTTTTCTTTCAAATCTTAAAAAAGAGATAGTACCCAATAAGGATACATTAACATTAGCAAGTTCATTTCTGCGTAGTAATAATTTTTTAAGGCCGCATAAGTCAAGATTCAGCGGTTTTAGTTCAGCTGGCAAATTACTGGCCATTGAAAACGATGAGTTGGTACAATCTATTTTAGAGTATTACGAAGCTACATTGACCGCATTAACAGCTTCTGAAGGGGGGTGGATATCTACTAATGATGCAATGAATGGGTATTTATCAGAATTAGGTGTAATCAAAGAAAACCCAACTGAGGTATATAAGGCACTCATTACAGCCAGAGGAAAGGTGTACACCAAAATTTTAATTCCTTGGCCACAATTATTAGAGAGATACCAAAATGTGACGAACGATGCCAACAAAATAATCGCACAAATTGATAAGATGTATCCTGAAATAAAACAAGAAACAACACACAACTAAACACATAACATGAAAACAATAATTACCTTTTCTCTAACAACTATCTTGTTGCTTTCATCCTGTACTTTATTGAATATTACCCCTTCAACAAAAGTAGAAACTATAGCTTTTGATAGCACTGCAAAGAATGATAACTACAAATTCATCTATCAAACGCTCGAAAACTCACCCGAGTTAAGCATTCTTAAAACCGACTATAAAATTGACAGTGTTGCACAAAAAGGAACAACTGAATTAGAAAAACAGTTGGCGTTATTAGCTTGGACCAATAGCCGATGGCAACACAATGGTTCTAATGAGCCGTCAAAATCAGATGCCTTAACCATTTTAAAAGAAGCAGAAGCGGGCAATAAATTTAGATGTGTAGAATATGGCATAGTACTTAGAAGTATGCTGGCAGCCGCAGGCTTTAATGCGAGAACTTTAGCCTTAAAAACCAAAGATGTGGAGATTACTGAATCTGGTGCAGGGCATGTGCTTACAGAAGCATGGTCAAATACGTATCAAAAATGGTTTTTATTAGATGGTCAGTTTAATGCAGTGCCTACTTTACATGGCATACCCTTAAATGCTGTTGAATTTCAACAAGCAATTATCAATAAAGAACAATATACAATCATCAATTTTAATGGTGAGTTGAGCAACAAACTCAAAAAAGAATACTTAAAGTTTGTAACCCCTTATCTGTATTACTTCGATTTTAAATTCGACCAACGAGATGTACCCACAAATCAACGCTTCAGTGTCAACAATAAAACTTCGCTAATGCTTGTGCCTTTGGGAGCAAAACAGCCTACTATTTTTCAAAAAAAGCGGAAAATTGATTATTGCGAATACACCCATTCTTTGGCAGATTTTTATAGAAAGCCTTAGTAGGGTTTACCTAATTATACTATTCGTGTTAAGTATTTTATTCCATAATCGCTATCATCATTCGCCTGAATCCAGAAGAAAATAAAAAAACATTCATTTATTAAACTAACAAACCAAAAAATGAGAAGAATAAAATTATTATTAGTATTATTTATAGTAATTACTAAAGCCTCATTCGCCCAAATTCCTCACCTAAAGGGTGAGATTAAAATTTCAATATTAAACGGAACTATTGAGGGGGATTTGGAATATTCCAATTTACCAACTCTAAAAAATTATAACATTTGGTTAAATACTGGATTGAATGTTAGATACTTTAGAGATGAAGCGGATAAGTTTAATTATGAAAATGAAAAATATTATGATAGCGAAAAATCCGAAGAAGCATTTCAGTATTATTTTCCCGATAAGGATAAAAAAGGAAAAATTTTGCCATCAAAATTTAAAATAAATTATGTAGGCAAATTTCCAGTAATTATCGATACTCTCAGGGCTAGTAATAGGAACGATTGGAAAGGGAATTTAGCATTTAACGGCAAGACAATAAGAGCCTCAGAACAAACCTGCTGGTATCCCGTGCTATATGATATTGATAATGATTTAGAGATAAATAAGGTTACCTACGACTTAAAAATAGATTGTATTGATTGTGAAAGTATTTATGTAAATGGTTCATATCCAATAAAAGGCAAATCAGCAAGTTTTAAAGCCAATGACCCAACTGCAATAATGATATATGCAGGCTTGTTTGATTTTACAAAAAAATAAAGAAACCTATTTTATAGATGCTAAATTAAATACTGAACAAGAAAAAGTACTGAATAATTGGACAGAAAAGATTAAAGGGTTTTATGAGGGTAAAATAAAAATTCCATACAAAAACTATGTTGCATATTTATGTACAACACCTATTTCAAAGAAAAATGCTTGGCTATTTGTCACTTATCCAACAATTGCAATTATTGGTCACGAGTACAACTTGAAATATTACTTTAAACCAAATGAAAATGTTTTAAGAGATAGTTCTATAATAGAGCTTCTTTCACATGAGCTTGGTCATTACTATTTTGGAACAATGTTCGTTCCAAATGCTGAATTACGATGGTTTTTTCTTGAAGGACTCACAGAATATTTAGCACTGCAAACTATAAAAGAAGTTTTAGGTGAAAACTACTATAAGCTTCAAATTTCAGCACATGTAAAAAGATTGAAAGATTTCAATCCTAAATCACTTACCACAGTTAAGAGCAATGAAATTGACCAAACTTATAGATATAAATACATTCCACTACTTATTACAGCATTAGAGAAAGAGATTGGAAAAGAAAAGGTTTGGAATTGGTTGGCGACAATTTTACAATCAGATAAATCCATTAAAACAGATTACGATTTTTTAAAAAATTCACTCTTGAAAAGTGGAATTACCGAGACAGAGTTTAAAAACTTTGAAGAAAAATATATTCTATCTGAAAAAGCGAAAGAGAATGTAATTAAACTCGTAGGTGAAAAATGAACCTTATTAAATTAACTTTAAATAATAAAATATACATGAAATTAGCTTATATATTAATAGCCTCGATATTAATTCCATTTGGTATTAAAGCCCAAATAACATACAAAGGATTGCCTTGCATAAAAGCAAGTTCTGCAAAAGCAAGTTATTTTTTAAATCATAGTAAAATAAGTGATGGATGGATTATTTCACCCGAAGTGCCAGCAGATTCTTTATCAATCAGTGTAATGGCCAAAACTTTATTTGCATTTAAGACAGATAAAGATAGTTTATCATTCCAGCTTGTGCCTGGCAAAAGTTTTTCGTTTTATGTTCAACTCAATGATACTTTAAATGCACTAACGGTAATTTATGCGAAGACAAAAACAATAGAAAAACTTGTGTTTGATGAAAAGGCAATAGCTGAAAAATTGAAGTTCGTATACGAATCCAATATCTATAATCCCTACTTAAACAAGCTTAAAAATGAATACCCTATCGACTCTTTAGTTGCTTTTAAAAAGACCGATACAGAAAAAGCATTAAGTATTTTACATTGGGTACATAGACAATGGAAACATAATGGTGGCAACGAACCTAAAAAAAGTGATGCCATTTCAATTTTGCAAGAAGCTAAGGAAGGAAAACTGTTTCGTTGTGTAGAATATGGCATAGTGGCTACCGCTTGTTTAAATGCTGTGGGTTTAAATGCAAGGGTGTTAAATCTTAAAACCAAAGATGTTGAAACAACACCATCTGGTGCAGGACACGTTTTATTAGAAGTATATTTAAACGACCTTCAAAAGTGGGTGCTTTTAGATGGACAATTTGACGCTATGCCCGTATTAAATGGTGTTCCATTAAATGCTGTGGAATTTCAAAATGCAATTAACACCCATTGTAAAGAATTGCAAATTATTACAGCTTCAGACTTAAGTAAAGATTTTTACATCGGTTGGATTTACCCATACCTATACTACTTTGATATAAACTTTGATAATAGAGAAGGTGAAATTGATATTCGTTTTAAAATAAATGGAAAAAGCAATTTGATGTTAGTACCTAAAGGTGCAAAAAACCCTACTATTTTTCAAAGAAAGTATAAAATTGATTATTGCGAATACACCAATTCTTTGGCAGATTTTTATAGAAAGCCTTAGTAGGGGCTACCTAATCATACTATTGGCCTTAAGTATATTTTCAATAATTGCTATCATCATTCGCCTGAATCCAAAAGGAAATAAAAATTAAATAATTTCAAATCAATAAGCAATGCTAAAAAAAATCTGCTCTTGGTATTATTGTTGCTAAGCACAACAGCTTTCAGCCAAACCAAAACCTTTCAATTTGATTGGGAAAAAATAAAAGGCAACCCAAAGCTTCCGCAACGAGAAGCCCAATGGCTAAACGATAGCATTTCTGTTGAAGAACGAAATAAGGCGATAGAGTTAGTAGCAGCTTTATCGCAACCTGCTTCTGCACAAATGTTAGTCTCATATTCGCATATTGATGGCAGTTATAACTTCTTGAAAAAATATATCCAATCAATTTTATTCAATAAATAGCTTTAAGAATAGGCCATATCAATAAAACAAATTAATATAAAACGAGAAAAACAGCATGAGAAATAATGTAAACAAATATTTTTTAAGTTTAATCATTTTTTTAATGATTTGCATTGTCTTGAAAGCGCACAACTATGGCGAACACAAATATATTGGCGATATGGCAATGCAGCAATGGATTTTGAAAAATCAATCTTCTGCTTATTTTCAAAATTATTTTCCATTATTACCAAATAAAAATAATGAGTACTTGTTTTCGTCACTAAGTAATTATAATGATATTACTTATGGCACCTTAAATGGACTCAGTGGTGACCATAGTGGCAGTGTATATGAGTTGGAATCTTTGCTTTCACAAGACGGTTACGTGCAAAAAGTAATTCAAATTCATAATGAATATATTAACAAAGGATATTCAGCAGCGCCAGATAACGTTTTACTAAAAATAGATAAAAAATATGTTTTTTTAGCACTTAAAAATAGAGCTCATTTTTATGAATATGGAATAGGTTGGAATGAGCATTTTAAAGATTATAATCCAAATGACATTCAAAATTTGATAGATATAAAAACTTCTTTAGAGGCTTTTAAAAAGCTCAATAAATCAAATGCTTTGCTAATGTATGTAACATTACATAACACAGCCCTATTTTTGGCAAAACAAGCAGCAATAAAGGCAAAAACTAACAAAATCAATGAATCAAAAGAAAAGTTATATTATGCTTATTTGTTTAATGCCTTTGCCGATCATTTTTTAGAAGATGCTTTTAGTTCAGGTCATTTATTAGTAAACAGAACATTAAGTAAATCGATTATCAATAATAAATCACAACACGATTTTTATTGCAAGCAAGGTACAGATGTAGTCAACCGAAAAGGTCAAATATGGACTGCCTACGGGGATAATTGTTTTGGGAAAGAGGGTAAACTTGAACTTCCTAGCAATTTGAACACTTTACGATATGAAAATTTAAATACCGATGATAAACGAATAATCGAAGCTGTTGAATATTCAATCCATGATATTAAAAGTGCATTTGAAAAACAATTGTCTACAAATGATGCCAATGATAACGTAATGAGTGACATTGTAAATCTTGATTACATAAATGACATAAAATCTTTAGACTTGGTACCATTACCATACAATTCTAATTTTAATTATTTGCTCCGAGTGTCTGTAAATGATTCGATTAAAAAGAATAACTCTAAACCTTACTTAAGAAATTATATTCGAAATAGAACGGCAAACTCCTTCACAATTGGAGTAACAAACGGTGTAATTGGTGAAAGTTTTATTCAAGGTTTTGAATTTAGAATTAATGCTGGACTGTTCTACTCGAAGTTAAATTCTAAACCTAACAATATTACACCTGGTTCTACTAATATATTTATGGGTTACACAGCATCTTATACAAATGGAGATTTAAGTATAGATAAAACAAATAGCAATGTCAATATCTACAAATTAGGAACGAGGACAAATGTTGACTTATGGGTAAATAAAAAATCATTTGTTGGAATTTTTATGTATAATGAGATTGGCTTAATGAGAAATTTACAAAAAAATTCAATAGTTTTTTCGCCACAATTAGGCATTCAGCTAGGTTCGTTATTGAAAATAAACTACTACAATATGCCAGCTTTAGCACGAATACCTCTTCAATTAATACTCCCATTAAAATTTAAATTTAATGCTACTTATGCAAATAATTACAGGCCTTTCTATTCACAAAGTGTCGAACTAGATATTACCTTTTAAAAATAAAATCACATGAAAACAAAAACAATAAAAAGATTAAAAATTACAACAATAGTTATTGTACTACTAGCAACATTAATTACACGATTTTTTGCAATGTCGGTTTTAGGCGAACCTTTCTTTGGTGAAACAGTAACAAATTTGTTTACTACTAAAGAAAAACCAGTTCTATTATCACAAGAAGATTTAGCAATATTAAAAACCGTTATTCATCCCATTACTATTGAAAATACTAAAAATGATAGTTTACAATTTGATTTTTTAAATGAAAAGCTAAAGAACATTGAAGTTATAGGACTTGGAGAAGCTACTCACGGAACAAAAGAGTTCTTTGAACTAAAAAACAAAATGTTCAAATATTTAGTTGAAAAACATGATGTAAAACTATTTGGCATCGAAGCTAATTTTGCCGCTTGTTATGATATTAACAAATATGTTCTAACTGGTGAAGGAAATGCAAAAGAAGCATTATCAAAAAATGGCTACTGGGTATGGCAATCACAAGAGGTTTTAGATTTAATTGAGTGGATGAAAGACTACAATAAAGGAAAAACATCAAACCAAAAAATTCAGTTTTATGGGTACGATATGCAAGACGCAACTTCTTGTGTTATTTGGCTTGACAATTATCTAAGTAAAAATAGTACTGGCTTTAATAAGAATTTGTTACCTGAAAAAATTGAGGAAAACAAAACTGCATTAAAAGAGTTAGATGATAATGGATTAGATGAAGTGCAAAAAACAAATTTGACTAAGCTAAAAAAACTAGAAGAATTTGTTTTGAGCCAAAGAGTAGAATTGTTTAAAAAGGATTCGTCAGACTTTAAATTCGCAAAACAAACCATTGCTGTACTTCGACAAAAATTAAATTATTTTAGAGAACAAGATTTCAACACAGCATATTCCTATAGAGATAGCTCGATGACACAAAATATAAAATGGATTAGAGAAAGCAATAACAATGGTAAAATAATGCTTTGGGCTCATAACGGGCATATTGGAAACGGAACGTTTTCTGACGACTTTAAATCAGGTAATTGGATGGGAACACATTTAAATAATTTATATGGGAAAAATTATTACAACATTGGTTTCAGTTTTAGTGAAGGTGGTTTTGTTTCTCAAAGTCCTTCATCAACAAATCTTTTTTACTTGATGTACAGTTTTACCAAAAGTATATTCAAAGATGAACCTTGGTTAGTAAGAAATAACTATGTTAAGCCACATCCAAAAAGCTATTTGACAAATGCTTTTTCACAACTTAAAACACCAATATTTTATATTGATTTTGAAGATATTTCAAATAATAAAAACTTAAAAGACTTTGTAAACAAAGACTATGAGCATTATGAGGCAGGAGCAGTTTATATTAATGAGAAATCGGCATTATGGTCAACCAATCTTTATGAATATTTTGATGCCATAATTTATGTGGATAAAACAAAACCAGCAGAAAATTTTAACTTGGGAAAAATTGCTAAATAGAAAAAAAGTCGTATTGTTCTGTCGGCTATAGAGATAAAAGACAGCACCTTGAGAAGTGAAAGTGTACAAACGTTTGTAGATGCCATTAATAATTTGTTTTCAGAAGGCACAGCAAGTTATGTATATCCACCAGCCAATAAAACCCAAGCAGAATATGAAATAGCTGTGGTAAAGGGCGGTAAAATATTAGATAGCTTGTACCTGCATACAATTGTTACTTACAACCAACAAACAGCCCAAGAACTAGCTGATGAAGGTATACAAGGCGGTGGCCCATTTTATTATTTTGGTGCCGAAATGACCAAAGTAATAGTTACACACTTGGGCAAAGAAAAACTTGCTTCTATTATCCCTTATGGTGGTATCACTTTTTTTAAAACCTATTTAGAAGCGGTGAACAAAGCTGGTACTGAGAGGAATTTGTTGAGTGAGGATTTGACAAAATTTATAACCAGTCTTAAATAACCAATATCTATTTAACTCAAAATGCTCAAACAATTAGAAAATTAAACAACACATTATGAAAACAAAACTCATTCTACCATTATTGCTACTAGCATTCAAAAGCTATAGCCAAATACCCAATACGCTTACCCCAGCCGACAAAGTGTATGGTCTGTCAAAATTTTGGCAAGAGGTCAATTACAATTTTGGTTACTTAAACAAAGTAGACAGAACCATGTGGGACAGCCAAATTTAGGAAACTTATCACCATTATAAAATAAGTAAAATTTATGAAACACATTTTAACAGCATTGTTGCTCACAGCATTTCACTATGTGTCAGCCCAAAACTTAAACCTTGAGAGTGCTACTAAGTTTTGGAAAGTTGTTGATGAGGTAAAAAACAACAATTCCATTTCTGAAGAACTATGGCTTGAATTCAGAAATGCAAAAGCTGATAGCTTGTGGTTTGGAATGGCTACGAAAATGGATAAGAATTATGAACCCTATTACAGAAATGCAATTGAAATTGTTTTTAAACCATCAAATAAGAGATTACTTGATAGTATTTTAGAGCTACCAAAAAATAGCCCGAGGAATTTGCAAAATATCTTTGTTATTGGGATGTATCATAATTATTTTTTAAAAGAATCTGGTATAAGAGCTTTTTACAAAAGAATTTCAGAGCCGAGTTATCTTGACACTATCTACAATATAGCAACATCGATGTTGCCTAAGAATTTTAAAAAGCCAGTTGATAAAATGGAAAAGTTAAATATTTATGTTCACGGAATTGAAAACGGTGCCAATGCAACAAAGCATGGAATCATATTTTCTATGGCAGGGCTATATAGTTTTGAAAAAAATAGTTTTGGTATTATGGGAGCACACGAACTGCATCATATATTGAGAATTAGCAAATTAAAAGATTCCATTCAATACAATCATCAGTTTGCTATTGACATAATGGAGAGTTGTCTCAATGAAGGTTCGGCAGATATTCTTAATAATTTACCAGCCTTTGCTCTACAAGAATTTGAAGATTTAAAAACGATGACTTAAAGAATAGTGAAGAAAAAATTAAGACGATGGATAAATGGTTTTCCGAGCAATTTGATGACACGACTAAAATTAAATCAGACCAAGAGATAGCTGAATTATTTGATTATTTAGGTGGGCATAATCCAGGATATTTTATGGCTCTTACAATTGTAAAAAATGGGTTTAAAAACAAGTTAAGAGAAACGGTTGACAATCCTTTTCACTTTTTTTTACTTTACCAAAAGGCGGCTAAAAGAGATAAGCTAAAACCAGCAAAATTTTCAATGAAAACCATTGCGTTAATACAACGATTAGAAAAACTTTATTTAAAACAAAATTAAAAATGGCAGATCAAGAAGTAATTAAGCATACAAAAAAAATGTATAAAATTTGGAACAGCAAAGAAAATCAACCTAATCTAGCACGAGACATTGCCAATTGACCGGCTACAAACTACGGAAATATAAAAGCAAGCCTAGCCTTGGCACAAAAAAAATATTACTTGCAACATAAACAGTTCCTAATATGCCCACAAGCCGAACTTACCAAGATACTTCTTTAAGTTTGGCTATAGTTGGAAACTCTTGCTTGATAATTAAGTCATAAAGCAAAATGGTTAAAAATCCAATCATTACAGAAAAGAATGTTGTAATGATTGGATTTAAAGTATTTTTTGTAAGCCTTTTGTTTAAGCCTGACTGAATTGGGAATATTGCACCACAAATAATAGCAACATTACTAACCAATATCTCATAATCTTTTTTCGTTAAAACAAGCTAAATAAATTAGGCAATGAACCTTTCACGGATAATTTTACCATCTTCCCAATCCTGAATGGCAACTTGTATTACTTTAATTGCGCCATTATCGGCGTGATCAAAATCAAGCGACCAAACCAAAAAACTGCGGTTGCCTTTAATAATGTTACCTACAGCCGTAAAATCACGAATGGCCGTTACTTTAGATAACAAAATAAGCCCAATTTTTTCATTTACCAACTTGCCTTTGTGCGTTACACCATCTAAGTCTGTTTTTTCAAGGTCATCGTGATAAAATTTTTCAAAGGCTTCCATTGGCTTGCCTGCTGCAATTAAAGATACTAGTTCGTCTAATGCTGTTGAAATTTGTTCTTCTGTCATTTTGATTTTTTTTTAATTGATTTATAAATTTTCTAATAATTCTTTTACTGTTACTCGGTTATTACTATTAGGGTTTGAGTATTTGTCAGCATTGAAATATCTGTATGTAATTTTTCTGTCTTTACCAATAATAAAAGCAGCAGGATGTGGCAAATAATTTCCGTTTTTACCATTGTTACCTGCTACATCAATGCCATATTTTTTGTGAATGGTATCCATATCGGCCGTTACTTTAAATATCACTTTGTAAGCTTTGGATATTTTTAAACCATCATCCCTCAACACTGAAAAAGTGGCTTTCGATTTATTTACTGTTTTTGCAACCCCATCTGTACCTTCAGGTGAAATGGCAATGACAGAAACATTTTTCTCAGTTAATAATTGTAAAGAATCTTGTAAACTTTTTATTGCTTTGCTGCAATTAGGGCACCAAAACCCACGATAAAAAAGGACAACCACTTTTCCTTTTTGCAAGGCATCGTTTAAGCTTACGGCTTTACCATTTTGATCTTTGGCTGTAAAATTTGGTGCTTTTTCACCAACCTTTAGACCACTTTGTGCAAAAGCAACTGTTGAAAACATCATTGCTACTAATGCGAAAATTGTAAGTTTCATTTTTATAAATTTTAGTAGTTATTAAATTAACCTTTGACCGCCATCTATATGAATTACCTCGCCTGTAACAGATTCATTCGACATTAAGAAAAGTACAGCAGAAGCTATTTCTTCGGAAGTTGCAATTTTCTTGACTGGCAGTTTTTCCGCTACACTTGCCAAAATAGCGGCTTTGTTTTCACCCATAATTGCATCCCACATAGGGGTATCTGTGTATCCTGGTGAAACAGCATTGAAACGTATATGAGGTAATTCCATTACCAAAACACGGGCCAGTTGCTCTGCTGAGGCAGTACCTAAGCCAGAAACCCAAGCACCGCTAATGGGTCTATCAGTAGATACACCACCCGTGAAAACAATAGAGCCTTTAGGATTTATTTTATTGGCTACAGCTCTTACCACTCTTAAATTTCCATACAATCTGGTATTGAAACCAAGCATATTTTCTTCTAAACTGCCTTCAGTAACGCTACCTAATTTGGTACTACCAGCAGCTATGTAAATATGATCAACTGTTGTAAATGAACTAAAGAATTCATTTACCGCCTGCTCATTGTCTACGTCCAATACCATCCCTTTTACAGTTGAATCAATAGAACCTGCAACCGAAGTTGCTTTATCTAACTTTCGGCTTGTTAATGTTACATTTGCTCCCGCTTCAAATGCCATTTTTGCGGTGGCCAAACCCATTCCAGAGCTTCCACCAACGACAATAATTTTTTTGTCTTTCAAGTTTTTTATAATCATTTTTTAATTTTTATACAGCAAAACTAAAAGCCATTAACTTTGCTGCCTAAAAAGTAAGTACATACAATTTGGTAAGTATGAAAACGAGAAAGATAAATTCTACTAATCACATCAATGAAAAAGCCATCACAAATGGTTGCCCCATTACTTCAACAGTTCTTGCCATTGGTGGACGATGGAAATTAATCATTTTGTGGCAGTTGAAAGATGGCTCGTTACGGTATAATGAAATTAGAAAAGCAATACCAAACATTTCCGAAAAAATGTTGATTCAACAACTAAAAGAATTGATGCAAAGTGGTTGGGTTGATAAAAAAGACTACAACGAAATTCCACCCAGAACTGAATATAGTTTGACAAGTCTCGGCCAATCTTTTATGCCAATTCTTGAAAGCATTGGCGAGTGGGGAACAAAAAATAACATAACAGAGATTTGAAAATACTGCAGCCAACACGAGGTTTGGCAATAGTTGAGAAAGACAGAACTAGGATAAAGTGTTAAGGGCTTTAGAAAAATTCAGTACTATCATGAATAAACCCAACGTAATAACAACTAATATCCAATTTTTGTACATTTATTTAAAGGCAGCTGGCCTAACATAAATAAGAAAGTTTCATCGCCACCCATTTTTCGTTATCGGTAGTTATATAAGCATAATAATTTTTTCAATGTATAAATGCGTATAATAAATGATAGAATTTTTAAGAAATCATATTATAGCCCGACTTGGAAACGACCTTGATAATTTGGACTACGTTCTTTCAACCTTTAAACACATCACAACCAAAAAAAAGGAACAACTTTTGCAGCAAGGTGACATTTGCAAATACGTTTATTTTATTGCCAAGGGCTGTTTACAAGTTTACGTTTACGACAAGGACTTTAACGAAACAACACGAGATATTGTGATTGAAGACAATTGGTGTTCTGAACTTTTAAGTTTTGGAAGTGGCAATCCAGCAACAGAAAATATAAGAACAGTTGAACCTTGTGAACTTTTTGCAATAGACCGACAATCTTTTCAAACAATGATGGAAACAGTTCCGCAGTTCGCAAAGTCTATAAACAAATTCTTGAAGCATCCTACGCAAATTCTGTTTATCGCATTAATACCTTTGTTTCACTATCAGCATTAGACAGGATAAAGTGGCTAATGAAATACCGACCAATGCTTATGACAAGATTATCAAGTAAACTTATTGCATCTTATTTAGGTATCAATAAAGACGTTTTCAGCCGTCTGAAAGCACAGCTTTGAAATTGTAGACTTTTGTCATTATTTATGGAAATATAATTGTTGAATTTTGCTTTATCATTAACAATTTACATTTCAAAACAATGACAGAGTATTTATTATTATTTCGCAATGCGAGTGCCCCAAGTGGTTACTTAGCAACTTCACAAGATATGGCTGAAGATATGCCTAAGTGGCAATCTTGGATTGGCAATATCGCAATTCAAGGCAAACTAATTCATACCGCACCAATTCACTATGATGCAACAATTGTAACGGGTAATGAAATTGCCGTAGGTCCACACAAAGAAACTAACAGTGTTTTAGTTTCAGGTTTTCTAATTTGCAAATCCGACAGTTTGGAAGAAGTTCAAGAATGGAGCAAAACTTGCCCTATTCTTAAATATCCAAACAGTTCGGTTGAAATCAGACCAATCATTCCATTTCCAACAAACTAACCCATACAACAATGGACAAAATTTTGAACTTAGGAAAATATATTTTTCCGCTTTCGTTTTTGCTTTACGTAGGCTTGCATCTTGGCAAACCAGAAGTTGGGGCATCATTTGTACCTGACTATATTCCATTTCCATACTTTTGGAACTACCTCACATTGGTTTGTATTCTTTTTTTCATTATAAGTGCTGTAATTGGAAAATATGACAAGTTAGCCTATTCATTAATGGCATTGTATGTAATCTTAATGGCAGTTTTGGTTCATCTGCCAAGAGCAATGGGACATGAATTAGGAATTGAAAATATGACCGCAGATTTAGCACGAGAAAAAGAACTGGAAATGGTAAACTTTTTCAGAAACATAATGTTGACAGGTGCATTATTAGCATTTGCAAAGTTTGTAGCCAAAGACAAAAGGGTAATTGGCTAAATAACATAGCATATTTTTTTAAGTCGGAACAATTATGTTTCGACTTTTTTTAATTTATAACGTTGAAAAAAGAGCACTTTTCTCTAATCCCTGATTTGGCTATAGTGGGGGCAGGACGGAACTAGTATATAGGGGTAGGGGCTTAGAGAAATTCAGTACTAGCACGAATTAACCAAACGGGATATCAAGTTATATCCAATTTGTGTACAATTATTTAATGGCAGCCGGCCTCACATAAGTAAAAACGTATCATCGCTAAACCATGTTCGCTGTGCTTCTCTTAATAGAACCGTTTGATTAACAAAATAATCAGGTAAAAAAATGAAAATTTTAAAATGTGACAGGCCTGCTCTCATTTTTATAGATATCTAATTGGGGGGGAAGTATAGAATGTTGGGGTAAACTGGGAAATAATCTTAACGCAGAAAATGTTACATGTGAACTTCAAGAGCTTTAGCGAAAAGATCAACTGCCATTTTTTTAAATTCAAGATTGTTCTTTCACACCTAATTCCGCACTAAATGAGACCAACGAAGGCAACGAATTTAAAGACGTTGTAAAAAAACAGCTGGCAAAAAAAGAATGTGAATAGTGCCTTTATTGGTACACGCATAAAAGAGCGAGTCGATATTCTATTGTAAGAAATATAATTATTTTCTTAACAACAGACTATAACTTTTCTACCACCATAAGAACGTTAGGAAATTTGGCGTTTGATGTGTTTTTAGTTGCTGATGCCCCCGCAATGTTTTGTAAAAGGGTCTTAAAGTTGAATATTATTCGGGAGAATTAATTCCTGAAACTGCGTTTACAGGTTTTAAATGGTGATTTTGCAACCGCAGTAACAACTGACTTTTTAAAACAAAATATTTAATTGCCCAATAAAAAAAGCTAACGAAGAATGAAGCACTCCAGCAATAATCTTGGGCTAATAGCTTACTATCAAAAATGTGGTTTCGATTTTTTGGGTCTATCAGAACTAAAAGACACGAAAGGACTGCCAGGACACTATGACAATGCAACTGCTTGTTTATTTCAAATTAAATTAGAAGGGAAATTTGACTAATATTGTTGGTAAGCCAGTTATTCTTTGTTTTATGGGTGTATAGTAACTCTATAAAACATTTAAACTAAGAAGAAGGCCAGAAAACACCGAAACTTAGTAAATCCCTAGCCACAAATTATTGTGATTGGTGGTAATATCATGAATTGCAGTCACTTATTTTTACCAGATGTAATTGCATTATTGCAAAGTAAAGGCTATGATATACCAGTAGTACAATCTCAGCTGGGTGAGGAAGCAGCGATATTGGGAGCAGGAAGCTACTTTTTATAGTCCATTTAACAGAAATCTGAATAGGAAAACGTACCTAGTAACTACACTTAATTCGTACTAGTAAGGATCATTTATCACCTCTTTTTTAAACTGACTTATAATTTTTTACACTTTGTAAAATTTCTTTTTTAATGGCTCTACTTAAGCTAATTGATTGATCGGCAATTATTAATTTGTCGCCTTCAATTGCATTTATTTTTTCAATTGCAACAATAAAAGAACGCTGAACTCTTATAAACTTGTTTTTAGGTAGTTGGGTTTCTATACTTTTTAATGTTTGATACGTTATTATTTTACTGGATAGCGTGTAAATAGCAACATAATTATGCAAGGCTTCTACGTAAAGAATATCATCAAGATAAACTTTTTCAATTTTTTTATTGGTTTTTACAAATAGATGATTTAAAGTGTCGTTTATCTGAACCATTTTTTTTAGCGAATAATATTCATGTGCCTTATTCAATGCTTTGTAAAAACGGTCATACGATACGGGCTTAACCAAATAGTCTATTACATCCAAATTATAGCCATCTAATGCAAATTCTGAATAGGCACTGATAATAATGGTTAGCGGCTTTGTTGTTATCGATTTTAATAGTTGAATACCTGTAAAGTTGGGCATTTCTATGTCTAACAACATTACATCAACATTATCTTGCTCTAAAACTTGCATAGCCTCAAAGGCATTTTCGCAAATGCCTGTCAGTTCTAAAAAATCAATTTTGCCGATATAATTTTTGATCCCTTTTTGCGATAAAGGCTCATCATCCACAATTATAACTTTCATTTTATTTTGCATGTACAACTAGTTTTACATGAAAGATTTCGTTATTTGAGTAATATTCCAATTGATGTTCGTTTGGATAGATTAATTCCAATCTTTTCTTAAGGTTTGTCAATCCAACACCTCCTTCTCCTTTTACACTTTCTAAATGATTAAAATAAAAGATGCTATTTTCTGTAATTAACTCTATATGCGATTCCAAGCGTTTAAGCGAGACTGTTATAAAATTGCTTCTTTCTTTGAAATTACTTACGTGTTTAAAAGCATTTTCTACTATTGTCATAATAAGAAGTGGTGCTATTTTAAGTTCCTTGAAAGTTTCATCAATAGAAACATTCAATTGACATCGCTCAGATAATCTCAGTTTTTGAATATCAATAAATTTTTTCAAATATTCAATCTCAGTTTCTAGGTCGATAAAATCTACATTGCTTTTGTACAATTGGTAGCGTAGTATATCGGCATAAGTTAATATAGATTCTTTTGCAGCCTCAATATCTTCATCCATTTGAAAATAAATTGTATTCAATGAATTGAATAATGCATGTGGATTTAATTGTGATTTTAAGCCTTTTAATTCTGCTTTTACGCGTTCATTTTCTATATACGCTAGCCTAGCAATTTGTTTTTTCTTATTTGTGTACAGAATAATTGAAATGATTAAACCTAATACAATTGTGCAGGATGCTATTATTATGCGATTGATAAATTGCTTTCTAGTATTGGCAACTAGTGCTAGTTGTTGCATTTGTTTTTCTTTCATTAGTAAGGCAATGTCTTTATCCTTTTTTTCATTCTCCAATTTGGCATTGCTTTCCTCAATAGCTAATGTTTGTTCGGCAAGTGAAATACTATCAGAAAGTTTGCTAGCTGTTTTAAAGTGGGCTAACGCTTTAGCATAAAGCCCCTGTTTTTCGTAAATATTTGAAAGAATATTATTCGCTTCAACCATGATTGGTTGAGCGTTCATTTTATTAGCAACCGTCAAACCTTCTTTGATGCTTTTTTCTGCAAGCGATAGTTTGTTTAATTCTAATAAAGTGCTGCCTATGTTAATTTTTAATCCTGCTAGTGTATATAAATCATTGTTAGCAATAGCAATTTTTGATGCCAATTCGTAGTTGTTTAACGCAAGATTCCAATTTTTTTTGTCGAAATAAATAACGCCAATATTGGCATATGCCATACCAAGTGAAGTGGTATCTTTTACGATGTTAAAATAAGTAATTGCCAATTTTATTTGGTTTATGGCAGAGTCTTTTTCATTGAGTTCGTTAAAAACCAAACCAAGGTTCATGGATGATTTTGCGATTCCATTATTATAAGAAATAGATTTTGCTACAATAAGTGCTCTTTTAAAATAGTCTTTCGCTTTTTTGTAGTTATTTGTGCTAAAGAAGATATTACCCAAAAGTAAAAGGGAAGAATACATCCCTTTTTGATTTAGGCTTTTTTCATTGGTTTTCAGTGTGACAAGCGCTTCTTCGTTTGCTTTTGAAAAGTTGCCTTGTCTTAAATACACGTTTGCTAAAATATTATGAGCCCATGCTATACCTTTTAAATATTTTAGCTGTTTAGCAATATTAGCACCTTCATTAGCATGTTGAATGGCTTTTTCATAGTCAGCCTTATTATAAAAACTATTAGCAGAATCTAATTTTTTGTTTACTGTCGTGGTATCCTGTGTTTGAAAAGCAAAAGAATGTTTGTGAAACAAAAGCATCAGCAAAACGAAAAAGAAATATTTATTGAATAATTGCTTCATTTGATAAGGGGTTATTTTCTAAGTATAAAATTAGTGGTATAACATTCCCCTTTTTATCTTTTCAGCACGTAATTGTTGCATTCCAGATAAGTTAACGAATTTGTATTTAGCTCTCATTTATTTTAGCAGTAAATATTTAAACTCATGAAAAAAATTATTTATACCTTGTTTTTTCTCACTATTAATTCCGTCTTATTTGCCCAAGATGGCACGTTAGATAATACCTTTTCAAACACCATTCAGTCATTTTGGCCAAAAAAAATTATTGAATTGCCTACTGGTAAACTGCTAGTTAGTGGGTCTAATCTAAATCCCTCTGATACAAACGGCATAAAACGTATTAATACTGATGGTAGTATTGATAATGCATTTAATCCTTCTGTAAAAGGTGGTGTAAGTTCTTATGGCTATGTAAAAGATTTTATTGTTATTGGCAGCAAAATATTAATTGGTGGTGATTTTGACCTTGTAAATGGAAATGCTGTAGGCTATATAACGCTACTAAATGCTAATGATGGCAGTATAGATAATACGTTTAACAGTGGTTTGGGCTTTAATAGCTTTGTAGATGCCGTTGCGGTACAACCAGACGGTAAATTTTTAGTTGCTGGTTCATTTACAAGCTATAATGGCACTGCTGTAAGCCGAATAGTACGCATCAACCCCAATGGCAGTTTAGATCCATCTTTCAATTTTGTGACTACTACCAGTTTAGGTATTTCTATTGCCTGCTTGTATGTGGAGCCAACCACTGGAAAAATTTTAGTAGGTGCTGGCTATAGTAGCCCTCAAAAAGGCATCTATCGTTTAAATGCAGATGGGAGTGAAGACTTATCTTTTAACACTGGTGGGGTAGGCGTTATGGGTATATTAAAAGGGGTTAATTGTATTTTACCACTAGATAATAGTAAATATATTGTTGCTGGCAATTTTGATGGTTATAATGGTATTGCATTAAACAACATAGTAAAAATAAATAACGACGGAAGTATTGATAATACCTTTAATACAGGTACTGGATTTAATAGCTATATTGAATCTTTAGACGTACAACAAGATGGTAAAATTGTTGTGGGTGGTCTACTTAATCAATTTAATGGTTTATCGATTAAAGGAATGGTTAGGTTAAATAGTAATGGTAGTTTAGATAATACGTTTAACCAAACTGGTGCTGGTTTACCAAATACGTCTAGGCGAATTACTGCGGTTAAAGTATTGAATAATGGAAAAATTGCAGTTGGAGGTTTAAATCCCACTTCATACAATGGAACAAGTGTTTATAATATTTTTCGTTTAAATGTTAATGTTGGTGTTTTACCTATTACTGGTTTTTCTTTATCTGGGAAAAGAGAAACTACGGGTAAAATTTTGCTAAATTGGCAAACGCTCACTGAAAAAGATACAAAACTATTTGAAGTAGAAGTGAGCAATGATGGCTCTATTTTTAGAAAAATTGGTGAATTAGCAGCTTCAAATAATTCAAATACATTGACGACGTATAGCAAAAGTGTAAGTAGCATTTACTTACAAAAGGCAGATGTTTTTTTCCGAGTAAAATCAGTAGAGTTTTCTGGAAAAACAAGCTACAGCAATACAATTAGGGTAGATGAATTTGCGAGTGGAAAAATTAGGTTATTTCCTAATCCTGCCAGTGCCTATACTGTTTTATATTTCCCTCAAGATGTTAAAGCCGCAGAAATTTCCATATTCGATGCTCAAGGAAAAAGGGTATTACAAACAAATAGCAATGTAATAATGGGCGGGCAATATAAATTATCTACTGCTAATCTTTTGCCGGGTACGTACATTGTAAATGTAAAAACAGATAAAAGCAATTATTCTGAAAGGTTGTTGATTAATAGCAATTAAATTGGAATTTCTATTAATGAGCTAAGCAAAATTAAGTAAGCATTGATTTAATCCGCTAAGTGATTCTCTAGAGTAAAAAAATAAAGTGGCTTTAATTATTGGACCTATATAGTTTTTATTTATTTCTCACACATATAGGTCTATTAATTAACAAGCATCATCCATCACATCTTTTTTAAACTGCGTAATCATTTTTTTCATCTGTTTTAACTGTAGTATGCGTTCGTCTATAGAACGCAATTTTTCATCCAAAACAGCAATTTTATCAGCATTGGTTAACTGATTATTGTACCAAGCATCCATCAATTGCCCAATTTCATTAATGGTAAAACCTATCGATTTAGCATCTCGTATCAGTTCCAATTTTTCCACCGTTTCATCATCGTAATGAAAGTAATTATTCGACTTTATATGTTCGTCTCTTTTGCCCTTAATTAAACCCGATTTTTCGTAAAACCGAATGGTGTGAACAGAAATGCCTGTTTTTTTTGATAATTCGTTAATCAGCATTTTGCAAATATACAATGTGGGAAAATAAATACAAAGTATAGACTACGCTCTAAGGTTGTTGGTTTGAAAAGCTTGTTATAATCTTGCATAAAATAATAAAAAACTCAAAAAATGGCAACAGCATTAATTACAGGTGCATCAAGCGGTATTGGTTTAGAATTGGCCGACATACATGCATCAAAAGGCGATAATTTGGTTTTGGTAGCAAGAAATAAAACAAAATTAGATGAGCTAAAAAGAGAACTAGAAAGTAAATACAAAATAAGCGTACACACAATAGGAAAAGATTTAGCAGCAAACAATGCAGCTCAAGAAGTGTACGATGAAACAAAACTATTAAGTATTCAGGTGGATTATTTAATAAACAATGCAGGTTTTGGGGATTTTGGCATGTTTGTAGAAACCGACTGGAACAAAGAACTACAAATGATTAACCTAAACATTACCACCTTAACACAATTTACCAAACTGTATTTACAAGATATGGTTAAGCGTAAAAGTGGTAAAATAATGAATGTAGCTTCCACAGCCGCTTTTCAATCTGGCCCCACAATGGCGGTGTATTATGCTACAAAGGCTTATGTACTCAGTTTTTCAGAAGCTATAGACAACGAAGTAAGCGATAAAGGTGTAACAGTTACCACGCTTTGCCCTGGTGCTACAGAAAGTGGCTTTCAGGCAGCAGCAGCTATGGAGGAAAGTGCTTTGGTAAAAGGTAAAAAATTGCCTACCGCAAAGGAAGTAGCCGCATATGGCTACGCTGCAATGATGAAAGGCAAAACAGTTGCTATTCACGGATTGATGAATTATATAATGGCTAATTCTGTTCGCTTTTTACCAAGAGCATTGGTGGTTAAAGTTACTCGTAGTATTCAAGATAAAGCCAAATAGATACCAACAATACTAAAAGTAAAGTTACTGATAAGGAATTTGAATGGATTTAGATATGAAAGAACTATAAAGGCCAATAACCATTTTTGGATCTGTTAAATTACATAACTCATTATTTATGATGCAAAAACTTTTTTTATTGAACCCCAATTTTAAAGATGAAGATTTAAATAATGGAGAAGCCCTTTATTTCTGTCAGCATTCAGCATTTATTGAAGGTGTTTTAAGTTACTATCCTTATTTAAGAGGCGAAATAGACATTGTATATGTTGATTTTAAACGTCCAAGAAAGCCAATCATTGATTTAGTAGGAGAGGAACATCAAAGTTGCCCATTGCTTGTTATAAGCAATATTGAATTTGGAAATACGGCAACAAACAATTTTAACAATAAAGGTAAGCTACATTATACACAAGATACGCTTGTAATGATACAATTTTGGGCATTTCTTTATAGCACTGGTACTATTCATCCTTAAAATTTATATTAAGTTGATAATTAATAATATATTTCTGCTTTGCAAAAAACTAACTACAAAGGAATTGAAAAATAGAAGTTGAAGCTTGAAATGAAAAATATATTTCTTCTAGAAAGATTAGCAGCTACATAAAGTTACTTTGAATAAACACATTTATAATGAAAAAAGCAGTAATCGTAACGTTTGATCAATTTACAGACGTAGATGTATTTTTACCTTGGGATTTACTAAATAGAGTTAAACTACGTGACAAAGAATTTCAAGTTAAAATTGTTGGTTCAGCAACTTCTCATAGGTCTGTTTGTGGGCTCGATTTAAATACGCATGGACTTATTGAAGAGTGCAATGATGCTGATCTTGTATTTTTTGGTAGTGGACCAGGAACAAGAAAAGTAATTCAAGATAATTCATATCTTAATCGGTTTAACTTAAACCCAGATAGGCAGATTATTTGTTCAATGTGTTCTGGGGCTTTAATTATAGCAGCACTTGGGCATTTAAATGGGCTTTCTGCAACTACTTATCCAACTGCGTTTGAAGCACTAAGAAGTTATGGTATTGAAGTTGTTGAGAACACACATTTGGTAACACACGGAAATATTGGTACCGCAGCTGGTTGTTTAGCAGCGGTAGATTTGATGGGTTGGGCAATTGAAAAATTGTATGATGAGAAGGTTAGAGAAGATGTTATTGCTTCTGTTTTGCCTATTGGGCAGGGACAGGTTTGCATATATTCTTAAAATATGGTTTGATATAGCTTTGGCATTAATGGAGTATCGGACAACTTCAATTGAAACTCACACAATTTTAGCAATATTGAACTCTTAAAATAAAAAAATACTAAAGATATATGTAAGATAATTTAATGTATTATTTTAGAATAAAAAATTAATTAATACATAAATTATATTATTTTAAATTGTTCATAGGTGAGAAAATAGAATTTATCAAATAAATCTAGCCATATGCTTGTTGTTTTGTAATAAGCGTATTAGAAGTGCTTAATTTTTCCCTTAATACTTTCATATCATCACTCACCTTTCTATCTAAAATTTTGGCATAATGTTGTGTTTGTTTAATGCTGCTATGACCTAGCATTTTGCTTACTGTTTCAATGGGAATGCCATTGCTTAGTGTAACCGTTGTTGCAAATGTGTGGCGTGCAATGTGAAAAGTAAGGTCTTTATTAATATTACAAATAGCTGCAATTTCTTTTAAATAGGCATTCATTTTTTGATTTGATAAAATAGGTAATAAACTGTTTTTCACCTTACATAATTTATGCTCTTTATATTTTTCAATAATTTGAAAAGCCGGCGGTAGTAATGGTATATTTGAACGTGTGTCTGTTTTTTGACGAAAGGTATGAATCCATCTTTCACCATCAATACCTACTACAATGTTTTGAGGTGTGAGGTTTGCTACATCGATGTAAGCTAAACCTGTATAGCAGCTAAACACAAAAATATCTCGTACTTGGCTTAATCTTTCATTTATTAAAGCTTTGGATGAAAGTATATTTAACTCTTGCTCTGTTAGGAATTGTCTATTTACTTCTCTCATTTTAGAAGTATAACTAATAAATGGATCTTTTTGCAACCATCCATTAGCCACACACAAACGAACTACTTTGCCAAAGTTGCTTTTTACGTATTTGACTGCTGAATTGTTATTGCATTTACGAACACTACGTAAGTAAAACTCAAACTCATTTATGAAGGCGTTGTCTATTGACTTAATGTCGATATCTGTTTTGTTGTACTTCCACTGCAAAAACTCACTTGTATGTTTTAAAGCAGTTTCGTATCTTGTAATTGTTCCTTTGCTATACTCTGAACCTTGCAAAGCTTTTAGTTTTTCATTATGATCTTTGAAAATGGGAATAAGGGTAAGTTGTTTTTCTTCTACACCCATTAATTTATTTTTAAGGCTTTCAGTATTAACTGATTCTTTGTCTTTTATCAAATTATGTTGGGCTTCAAAAACTTGTTGCTCCAATGATTTTAGGTAGGCATTTAAGGTTCTAACTTCTTCTGAAGTGCCATTTACTTTTTGTGCTTGGCTGTTCCACTTTTCAGGTTGGGTGTAACGCTTTGTTGCAACTTCTGTTGCCTTACCATCAATTGTAATTCTTAAATAAATTGGAGCTGTGCCAGTAGCATTGATTTTACTTTTCTTTACGTAAAAAAGAAGATTGAAGGACTTGTTCATTGTGTGGTGACTTTTAAAAAGTTTGTAAAACTATTTTCTAGTCCAAAGCAAAACAAGATGTTCAAATGTTGAACTCCTTATCCTGCAATGGTTTCAGCGTTTTTCAGTGACCCATTTCTTTGAGAAATGATAGGTCATTGAATAGGTCACTGAGAGAATAAGATTTAATGAACTTTTTGGCATAGCCACCAAATAAAAAACGCTGTAAATCATATAGTTTACAGCGTTTTGAAGTGTTTTAATTACTTTTTTGCGGACCGGACGGGACTCGAACCCGCGACCTCCGCCGTGACAGGGCGGCATTCTAACCAACTGAACTACCGATCCTTAAACAATAATTACTTTCGTTATTATCATTTTGGGAGTGCAAATATAAGGGGGAAATTATTTCACAAACAAATCTTTCTAAAAAAAAATTCATCCCCTAATTTTACGCCCTCAAGTTTTAATTATGCCACAATACCCAAATAGACAATTTCTCGATTTTGAAAAGCCAATTAAAGATTTGTACGAACAAATTGAGCAAACAAAAAAAATGGCCGAGAAGAGTCCAAAGATTGATTACAGTGCTAGCATTCAACAATTAGAAGATTCAATTATAGAGAAACGAAGAGAAATTACCGAACAACTTACACCTTGGCAAAGAGTGCAGTTGAGTCGTCATCCTGATAGACCTTACTTGTTTAAATATCTTGAAAAGATGACTTCTAACTTTATAGAATTGCACGGTGATCGAAATTTTGCCGATGATAAAGCTATGGTTGGTGGTTTTGCTCAACTAGATGGCGAAACCGTAATGGTTATTGGTCAACAAAAAGGTATCAACACCAAAATGAGGCAACTTAGAAACTTTGGTATGGCAAAGCCAGAAGGTTACAGAAAAGCATTACGTTTAATGAAATTGGCTGAGAAGTTTAATAAGCCTATCATTACGTTTATAGATACCCCAGGTGCTTATCCTGGATTAGAAGGGGAAGAAAGAGGACAAGGTGAAGCCATTGCAAGAAATATTTTTGAAATGATTCGCTTGAAAGTGCCTGTTATATGTGTTATTATTGGTGAGGGTGCAAGTGGTGGTGCTTTAGGAATTGGTGTAGGTGATAAAGTGTTAATGATGGAAAATACTTGGTATACCGTTATTTCTCCAGAAGGTTGTAGTTCTATTCTTTGGCGTAGCGTTGAAAAACGAGAAGTTGCTGCAGAACAATTAAGACTTACAAGTTTAGACATGAAGAGTTTTGGTTTGGTAGATGAAATTGTTCCTGAACCAATTGGTGGTGCACATTGGGATTATGCAGAAGCTGCCGAACTACTTAAAAAATCTATTGTAAATGCCTTAAATGAGTTTAAGAATGTGCCTGGAGAAGAACGTATTAATAACAGAATAGAAAAGTTTGGTAAAATGGGTTTTTGGGATGAGACCGTTCGAACACATTCAATCGCTTAGATTCACTTGTTTTTTCTCTTTTTTATTCAAATACTTTGGTAAATCTTGTACTCATTTACATACATCATATTTAATAATTAATAGTCTTGCAAATGAGTATACTGATACCTTTATCTTCGTGTCGCAAATACTAAAAAACGAATATTAAAATGTCTTTACGTTCAATTCTTTCAGGAACAGGCGTTGCATTAGTCACACCATTTTCAGCCGATTTAAGTGTTGATTATACTGCCTTAGAAAATATAATTAATTATGTAATTGATGGAAAAGTAAATTATGTAATTACTTTAGGTACTACAGGTGAAACCCCAACTTTATCAGAAGAAGAAAAAATAAACATCATCCATTTTACCAATAAGGTTGTGAATAATCGTGTTCCAATTGTAGTAGGAATTGGTGGAAACGATACGGCATCTGTTATTAAATGTTTACAATCCTATCCATTAGACAATGCAGTAGCCGTTCTTAGTGCTTCTCCTTATTATAGTAAGCCTTCTCAAGAAGGATTATTTCAACATTACAAAGCTATTGCAAAAGCTTCTCCAAAGCCTATTTTATTGTACAATGTGCCAGGAAGAACTGGACGAAATTTATCCGCTTCAACTACTATTCGATTAGCGAAAGAAGTATCTAATATCGCCGGAATTAAAGAAGCTACAGACGATATGAACCAATGTATGCAAATTCTAAAAGATAGACCTAATGACTTTTTAGTGGTTAGCGGTGATGATGCACTGATTCTTCCACAAATTGCTTGTGGAATGGATGGTGTAATTAGTGTTGCTGCAAATACATTTCCAACTTCTTTTTCAGAGATGGTTCGTTTGTGTTTGGCTGGCAATTTTGAAGCTGCAAGAAAAATTCATTACAAGTTATTAAAAGGCTACGAACTTTTATTTGCCGAGAACAATCCTGCTGGTGTAAAAGCTTGTTTATCTGAACAAGGGTTATTGCAAAATGTGCTGCGTTTACCCGTAACACCTGTTAGTGAAGGATTGCAACAAACTATTCATTCCTATATTCAATCGTTGGGAGGGAAGGCATAGTTTTATTTGGACTATTATTACAAAAAAACTTTTTTCAAAAAAAGCTAGCCAATGAACAACCAATAATACTTCGATGAAAAAAATTATTATTACGATAGATGGCTACTCTTCTTGTGGAAAGAGCACTTTGGCAAAGCAATTGGCTAAAGAATTGAATTATGTTTTTGTAGACAGTGGAGCCATGTATAGGGCTGTAACGCTTTATTTTTTAAGAAATCATATTGATTGGAATAATGAATCAGCAGTTGTTGAAGCACTTCAAAACATTACGTTAGATTTTGAATACAACGATGCTACAGGAACTAGCGATATGATTTTGAATGATGAAAATGTAGAGCTTTTAATTCGAGAAATGTTGGTGAGTGAAAATGTAAGTGAGGTTGCTGCTGTTGCTGCTGTACGAACATTTGCAGTAGCTCAACAACAACAGATGGGTGCAAAAAAGGGAATTGTAATGGATGGTAGAGATATTGGCACCACGGTTTTTCCTAATGCTGAATTAAAAATATTTGTAACCGCTGATCCTGCTGTAAGAGTAGAAAGAAGATATAAAGAACTGTTTGCTAAGAATCCACATATTACTATTGAAGAAATAAAAGATAATCTTGAAATGAGAGATTATATCGATAGCAATAGAGAGGTTAGTCCACTTCGTAAAGCAAACGATGCCATCGTTTTAGATAATACGAAACTTACCCGTGAAGAACAGTTGCAACTTGTTTTAAAATGGGTACATCAAACCATTGAAAAGTTATAAATACAACTAAAACATAAGCTTGTTATATATCCTTGTATGATGTTGCAACTTTCATCTTGTACATTTGTTGTACATACAAACTGAATACAACATGATACAAACAAAAGCATTTGCAGCTTATAATGCTACTACTCTTCTAGCTCCATATAGTTTTGAGCGTAGAGATTTAGGAGTAGATGATGTTCAAATAGAAATTCTTTATTGTGGTGTTTGCCACAGCGATTTGCACCAAGCAAGAAACGAATGGGGTGGATCGATGTATCCTATGGTACCTGGTCATGAAATTGTTGGAAAAGTTGTAGCTGTTGGTTCAAACGTTACAACTCATACCATCAACGATTATGTTGGTGTTGGTGTAATGGTAGATAGTTGTAAAACTTGTAAACATTGTGAGCAGTCGTTAGAACAATATTGTATAGAAGGAATGACTGGTACTTATAATGCCATTGAAAGAGATGGTAAAACCATTGCTCAAGGTGGATATTCTACACAAATTGTTGTACATCAACGATATGTTTTAAAAGTTGCTGCGTCATTACCATTAGCAGCAGTTGCACCATTATTATGTGCAGGCATTACTACTTATTCTCCTTTAATGTATGCTGGTGTAAAAGCAGGGATGAAAGTGGGTATTGTTGGCTTAGGGGGCTTAGGGCATATGGCTGTAAAATTTGCTGTTTCTTTTGGTGCAGAAGTTACTGTTTTAAGTACATCACCTTCAAAAGAAGAAGATGCGAAACGATTGGGTGCTTCTAAATTTTTATTAACCACAGATGCAGCTGCAATGAAAGCTCATGATAGTTATTTCGATGTTGTTTTAGATGCTATTTCTGCAAAACATAATTACACCACTTATTTAGATTTGTTAGGCTTAGATGGTAAGTTGTTAGTAGTGGGTTTACCAACTGATGTTCCTACCGTTTCTCCTTTTTCTATTATCAAAAATAGAAGAAGTATTATAGGCTCAATGATTGGTGGAATGAAAGAAACCCAAGAAATGCTTGATTATTGTGCAGAAAAAAATATTGTATCTGATGTTGAAGTAATTCCTATTCAACAAATAAACGAAGCGTATGAAAGAATGCTAAAAGGCGACGTAAAATATAGATTTGTAATAGATTTAGGTTCTTTAAAGTAATTCATGATTTTATATAAGAAAGATCGTAGTTGTACATGCTACGGTCTTTTTTTATTTTATCTGTATCGCTTTTTTTTATTTTGCAAAAAAGAAGCAATATTTCTTGTAAATTCATTTCAAAATAATATTACATCTATTTCAAAGTTCACACTATACAAGTGTTATATATTTTTTTGTAGCTTATTCTATCATCAGTAGTAGCAATTTAAATATTCAAAAGTATGCTTAAGTCTTATGTTATATCGGTTGTTTTTCTTGCTTGTACTTTTCCAGGGTTTTCTCAAAACAAAGTAGTTGGTGCAAATGCCAAGGTAAATCCATATCAATACAGCATTGTAAAATCTCAAAGTTTTAGTAAAGCATCTGTAAGTTCGGCACATCCATTAGCAAGTATGGTTGGTGCAGCAATCATGCAAAATGGTGGTAATGCTTTTGATGCTGCTATTGCTACACAGTTGGCTTTAGCTGTTGTATATCCAAATGCTGGTAATATTGGCGGTGGAGGTTTTTTAGTAGCTAGAACCAATACTGGAAAAAATGTCAGTATCGATTATAGAGAAACGGCTCCATCAAAAGCAAGTAGAGATATGTATTTGAACGAAAAAGGTGAAGCTCAAACACAGCTATCTCAAAATGGACATTTAGCAAGCGGTGTTCCCGGAACAATTGCAGGTTTATTTGCATCGCTAAAATATGCCAAACTACCTATGTCTACACTCATTCAACCGGCAATTGATTTAGCAGAATTTGGTTTTGTAATTACTGAAAGAGAAGCAAATGGACTAAATAGTAATAAATCTGCATTTGAAAAAAACAATACACAATTGCCTGTTTTTGTAAAAAATAGCAAATGGAAAGCTGGCGATACCTTAGTTCAGAAAGATTTAGCCGAAACCTTAAAAAGAATAAGAGATGTTGGACAAAAAGGTTTTTATGAAGGAAAAACAGCTCAGCTAATTGTTGATGAAATGAAACGTGGTAATGGAATTATTGAATTAAATGATTTAAAAAACTACACGGCTAAAACAAGAGAAGCACTTTCTTTTCAATATAAAGAATATACAATTATAGGAATGCCACCACCTAGTAGTGGTGGAATTATTGTTGCACAAATGATGAAAATGATTGAAGACAAACCTATAGCCTCGTATGGTTTTCAATCTACAAAAGCAGTTCAATTGATGATTGAAGTTGAAAGACGTGCCTATGCAGATAGGGCAGAACATTTAGGCGACCCTGATTTTTGGAAAGTTCCACTAAAAACAATGGCCAATAAAAATTATTTATCAAAGCGAATGGCCGATTACGATAGCACAAAAGCTACACCTAGTAAAATGGTAAAAGCAGGTGTTATTTTGGAGAGCGACGAAACAACACATTTAAGTGTAATGGATAAATGGGGCAATATGGTAAGTGTAACCACCACCTTAAATGGAGGATATGGAAGTAAAACTGTTGTAGGTGGTGCAGGATTTATTTTAAATAATGAAATGGATGATTTTAGTATAAAAGCAGGTGTTCCAAATATGTTTGGTGCAATTGGTGGAGATGCAAATGCTATTCAACCTAATAAAAGAATGTTGAGTTCAATGAGTCCAACTATTGTATTAAAAAACAATCAACCATACATGGTGGTGGGTACACCAGGTGGAACAACTATTCCAACATCTGTTTTCCAAACATTGGTTAACATATTAGAGTTTAATATGAATGCTGACGATGCTGTTAATCTTCCCAAATTTCATCATCAGTGGTTGCCTGATGAAGTGTATGTAGAACCCAATTTTGCAAGCAAAGTGGCTGATGAGCTTACCAAAATGGGATATCTTATAAAACCTAGAACTGCTATTGGTAGAACTGAAGTAATTAGAAAACAAAAAAATGGATTATTAGAAACCGTTGCTGATAAACGTGGTGATGACAGCGTAGCAGGATTTTAAAACACAACAAACCAAGAATTGCTACCTTCATTGCCAAATAAATGGTATGAAATTTTTAGAAGATAGCATTAAACGATTCAAATATTATAAGTTATTGGGTGAAAAAACATTTGATCAATTATCAGATGAACACATGCTTTTTCAACCTTCTCCAGAAAGTAATAGCATAGCCATTATTGTGCAGCATTTGTATGGCAATATGTTGAGCAGATGGACTAATTTTTTAACCGAAGACGGTGAAAAAGAATGGAGAAAAAGAGATGGTGAGTTTATGCATCAATTGCTTTCAAAACAAGATGTACTTTCTTTTTGGAATGCAGGCTGGGATTGTTTTTTGAAAACTTTAGAAAGTTTAAAAGAAGAAGATTTAGATAAAACTATCACCATTCGTTCCGAACCTATGTCTGTTTACGATGCTATTCTTCGTCAATTAGCACATTATCCCTATCATGTTGGTCAAATTGTTTTTATTGGCAAAATCTGTAAAGATGCTGAGTGGCAAACATTGAGTATTGCCAAAAATAAAAGCAACGATTATAATGAGAATATGGGGCATTTAAAACATTAATTCATCTACATTTCATTCGTTTTAAGTTCGTATGAATTATCAAGAAACCGTTCAATATTTATTTGAGAAGTTGCCTATGTTTACCAGAATTGGTGCAGCAGCTTATAAAAAAGATTTAACCAATACCATCCGTTTATGTGAAGCATTAGGTAATCCACACCTCAAATTTAAAAGCATACATGTTGCTGGCACAAATGGAAAAGGTAGTACAAGCCATATGTTAGCAGCAATTATGCAAACAGCTGGCTATAAAACAGGTTTGTACACATCTCCTCATTTACACGATTTTAGAGAACGAATAAAAGTAAATGGAGCGTTATGTGAAGAAGAATTTGTAGTAGCATTTACCCAAAAAATTATTCCATTAATTGAAGAAATTCAACCTTCTTTTTTTGAGATTACAGTGGCAATGGCTTTTGCTTATTTTGCCGAACAAAAAGTTGATATTGCCATTATTGAAGTAGGTTTAGGTGGTAGATTAGATAGCACAAATATTATTTATCCAGAGATATCTGTTATTACCAATATTGGTTGGGATCACATGAATATGCTGGGAAACACTTTGCCCGAAATTGCAAGCGAAAAAGCTGGAATTATTAAGCCAAATGTTCCTGTTGTTATTGGTGAATATAATAGCGAAACAAAGCCTGTTTTTATAGCTAAAGCAAACGTTGAAAAAGCTCCTATTTATTTTGCTCAAGAACAATATGAAGTAACTAAACATGCATCAAAAGAAAAATTTTTAGAAGTTGAAGTAAATTATTTTGAAACACAAGAAAAGCAATGCTATTCTTTAGATTTAACAGGTACTTATCAAACAAAAAATATACTTTCTGTAATTGCAGCTGTTGAAATTTTACAGCAAAAAGGATGGAATTTAAACGAAGTAATACTGAAAAATGCCTTGTCTAAAACCAAACAATTAACAGGTTTACATGGTAGATGGGAATTGATAAATGAAACCCCGAAAATTATTACCGATGTAGGGCATAATGTGGATGGTGTACAACAAATAGTAGAACAGTTAAAAACTACTAATTACCAACAATTGCATATTGTTATTGGTATGGCAAAAGACAAAGAAATAGATAAAGTATTGGGATTATTGCCTACTAATGCTATTTATTATTTTACTAAAGCACAAATACCAAGAGCTTTACCTGAGAATGAATTGCAAGAAAAAGCTGCCATGTTTAGCTTAAATGGAAAAGCGTTTATCACAGCTATGGAGGCACTTCGTTCTGCAATAGACTGTGCAAACCAAAACGATTTAATTTTAGTTTGTGGTAGTGTTTTTGTTGTTGCAGAAGTAGATGTAACACTACTGAAAAGGTAATTATTTAAAGAAGCATTTTACATATGGTAAATATTAAAAAACCCGATAACTATTAAGTATCGGGTTTTTAGTTAGATTAAAAGGATATAAATTTTATTGTTTCGTAAAACGAACGGTAGATTTTTCATTTTTATCTTCAAACGAAGCAATATAATTCGATTTTACAAATCTTGTAACATCAATGCTTGTTTGTGTTGCACCAGTTTGAACAGGTGTTACAGATACACTTCTACCATCTACACTTACAATTCGAATAGTTGCACCAGCAGCAGCTTTTGGATGCGACATGATAACTGTATTTACAACAGGATTAGGGAAAACCTCTAAACTTGTAGAAGCCTTGCCATTTACCGCAACAACTTGACTGTACTTGAAACTACCATCGTTATCTACCATTTTTAAACGATAATATTGTTGAGCTAATGTTTTACCAAAATCTGTAAATGCATAATTGCTACCATTGGTTGTCTTATTAGAAGCTACTTTTGCAATTGGAGAAAAGTTTTTAGCATCGAAGCTTTTTTCAACACCAAAATAATCAAAATTGGTTTCGTTAGAAGTAGCCCAATTTAAGTCTACAGCATTGTTGATTAAAGATGCTTTAAGTGATTTTAAAGTTACTGGAAGAACATTGGTAACTGTTACTGATAAATCATCAATTCTACAATTTGCTGTACCACTACCTGCATTACCGATTCCATTATAAGTATATATTCTTATCGTTAATGCGGATGTACTAGATACACTTAATGTAGATGATTTTAATGACCAAGTACTGTTATTGCTTATAGTTCCATTAGCTAATTCAGTAGCATAATTATCTTTATTTGACCTAATTGAATAAGCTTGTGGGCCAGTTCCTGTAGAACGAACACCAAACTGTATAGAGGTAATGCTAACTTCATAGTCCGTAGCAGGAGTTAATGTGAATTCATAATAAGCATTACTTTTGTTTGTGGTTGAGGCAGTACCAGTTAATGTTACATCTAAAGCAGTATTCACGCCTGTTGCAGCGAAAGATGCAACACCTGCATTATTGCTTGCAGAAGCACCTGAGTATGTATTCGATGCAGATGTAGACGAAAGTAAAGTCACAGTCCCAAAATTATTTCCAGCACTTACATCACTAACTGTAAGATTTGCTGGAACACCTGATGTTGGAGCAGCAGTAGCAAAATCCCAGTAAATCTGAGCATTGGCAACTAAAGAAACAGCAATAAACAAACTAAGCGTAAATAATTTCCTCATAAATAAATCTTTAATAATTTTAAAAATATAATTTTCACCAAAATAAGAAAAAATACTTCAATAAACACATTCAGGTAACAATAAAATAATAGTATTGCTATCTTCATTCTATTGTTATTGCATTTTTATGAAATTTTCTATCTACATTTTACTCATATTTATTTTCACAATATCTGTTCATGCACAGCAGAAGTCTTTTATCACAGGTAAAATTCTCGACGAAAATAATCGTCCGTTACAAGGTGTTTCTGTTCAATTGCTGAATAAACAAAAAGGAACTGTTTCTGATTCTACAGGTTTTTTTAAAATTGATATTACAGCAAATAAACCCACAGCTTTATTGTTTACATCAACAGGTTTTAGAACCATACAACGAAATTTTATTGTTGCAGCAGGTAAAACCGAACAAATTATAATTCGTTTAGAAAGTACTATTCAACAATTACAAGAAGTTACAGTAAAAGATGAACGTGAACGTAGAGAAGCTGGTCGTGTGGCCATTGATGCTTCAAAATCTCTTTTAAATCCTTCACCAATTAGTGGCATTGAAAGTTTAATAAAAGTTTTTGTTGGTAGCAATAACGAACTAACAAGTCAATATTCTGTACGTGGTGGCAGTTACGACGAAAATTTAATTTATGTAAACGACTTTGAAGTATTTAGACCTTATTTGGTAAGAAGTGGTCAACAAGAAGGATTGAGTTTTATTAATCCTGAAATGACGGGTGGAATTAAGTTTTACAACGGTGGCTTTCAAACAAAATATGGCGATAAAATGAGTAGTGTTTTAGATATTACTTATAAAAAGCCAAAAACGAATGGAGGTTCTGCTTACGTGGGTTTGTTAGAACAAGGCTTGCATTTTGAAGGTGTAGCTGCTAAAAATAAAGTAACGTATGTTTTGGGTGCAAGAAATAGAAGCAACAGAAATTTATTGAGTAGTCAAGAAACAAAGGGAAATTATATTCCGTCATCGGCAGATTTGCAGGGGCTAGTTACTTATCAACTATCTAATAAATGGCAGTTCGAATTATTGGCCAATGTTTCATCTACAAAGTTTACCTTGTTTCCAGAAGAAAGCAAGCTTACATCTGCCGTATTTACCAATTCGTTTTCTGCCAATTTAGGACTTGATATTTATTTTTCTGGACAAGAAAAAGATAAATACAATACAGAATTCATCGGTATTTCAGCTATTCATCAGCTGAAAAGCAATGTAAAATTGAAATGGATGTTAAGTAGATTTAGCAATACTGAGCAAGAAAACGTTGACATTACAGGTGCATATTTATTTGGAGAAAGAGATTTTGATAGAAGTAGGGCTTCTTTTGGGTTAATTGTTAGCCCACTTGGTGCAGGTGTTTATCAAAATTTTAGTAGAAATACGTTGCAAATAAATGTTTTAAATGCAAGTCATAAAGGAAGTTTAGATAAAGGAAATCATTTTTTACAATGGGGAAATAGTATTGAACAACAAACCATTAACGACCGATTAAATGAGTGGCAATACAACGATAGTGCAGGCTATTCTTTACCTTTTAATCCTTCAGAACTACGATTGTTTAGCGTTACAAAAAGTAGAGCCAACATTGATATTACTCGTTTAAGTGGATACATTCAAGATAACATTCAATTTAAAGATAGTAACAATATTGTTTTGCAAATTGGTGTTCGTTACAATTACAATAGTTTAAATAAAGAATTCTTGATTTCGCCACGAATGGGTTTTTCGTTTAAGCCTAAAAGATGGAGTAAAGATGTAATTATTAAAGCATCAGCAGGTTTTTATCACCAACCTCCTTTTTATAGAGAATTAAGGCGTTACGATGGAACTGTAAACACACAAGTAAAAGCACAAAAAAGTTGGCAATTAAGTGGTGGTATCGATTATAATTTTAAAATGTTTCAACGCCCTGCAAGAATTACTACAGAAGCTTACTATAAAAATATGTCGGATGTTGTGCCTTACGATGTTGATAATGTTCGTATTCGATATTTCGGCGAAAACAGGGCAAAAGCGTATGCCATAGGTATAGAAACAAGGTTGTATGGAGAATTGGTAAAAGATGCTGAAAGTTGGATAAGTTTTGGCATTATGCAAACAAAAGAACGCATCAATAACTTTAATTATTTCCAATATACCAATACAGCAGGTGAAATAATTACTGCAAATTCTACAGATCAAACAATTAAAGATAGTATTCAAAATACAATAGGTTATATACGAAGACCAACTGATCGTTTATTAACTTTTGGTATGTTTTTTCAAGATTACATGAGTACCAATAAAAACTTAAAGTTCTACATGAATGCTATTTACGGAAGTAATTTGCCTTACAATATTCCCAATAGTGTACGATACAGAAATGCATTACAAATAGAATCGTATTTAAGAGTAGATATGGGTTTTAGTGCATTGTTATTAGATGGAGATAAAGCAACAAGAAGAAGTCATTCTCCATTTAGAAACGTAGAAAGTATTTGGGCTAGCATTGAAGTATTTAACCTTATAGATAGAGCTAATACCATTAGTTATTTGTTAATCAAAGATTTTCAAAACAATACATTTACGATGCCCAATCGTTTAACACCTAGATTGTTAAATGTAAAATTGGTGGTAAAATGGTAGAATGTTATGCTCATTTTGTCATCAATCAACAATAAAGTTTGTTTACATACATTAATCAAAAGAGGCTACTCGTTTAAAAAGTAACCTCTTTTTTCCAAGTAAAATCTTTTGAACTAGTTGTTTACTTTAATAAGCGTTAACAGTAAAACAATGGCTCCGTAAATTACAGCAACTAAAAAAGCACTTTTTACAGTTTTGTCAAAATGAGAATAGTGTTGTTTAGGCATAAAAAATTATTATAGTGTGAAACAATAAATATGGCTGGTTTTTCACCAAACGAATAGTGGAGTATATACTTAACGAGAGATTATTTTAAAAATTGTATTTTCAAACCCTCAATACTTAATTTTTTTTAATGTTCGCAATTGTAGATATAGAAACAACGGGTGGTTATGCGGGTGCAAATAATATTACTGAAATTGCCATTGTGCTTCATAATGGTAAAGAAGTGGAGGGTAAATATTCTTCTTTGGTTAATCCTTGTATGCCTATACAAAAATATGTGCAATCGCTTACAGGTATTACAGATGCAATGGTTGCTAATGCACCTAAGTTTCAAGATTTGGCGGAAAATATTTACAACTTATTACAGAACAGAATTTTTGTAGCACACAATGTAAATTTCGATTACAGTTATGTTAAAAATGAATTACAATTAGCAGGTTTTAATTTGGTTACGCCTAAACTTTGTACCATTCGTTTAACCAAAAAAATATTTCCAAACTTACCCAAATATGGTTTAGAAACGGTTTGTACAGAGCTGAATATAAAGGTTAAAAATAGGCATAGAGCGGCTGGAGACGCTTTAGCAACTGCTGAGTTATTTACTTTATTGGTTGAAAATGATCGTTCTGGAGAATTAGCCAGAATGTTAAAAAAAAAGCCTGAACAGTATCTTCCTCCCTTAGTTAATGAAGCTCAATTGGCTGCATTACCCAATACTTGTGGTGTTTATTATTTTTACAATCAACAACAAAAAGTGGTATACGTTGGTAAAGCAAAAAACATTAGAAAAAGAGTTATCTCTCATTTTACCAACAATACCGTAAAACAGCAAAAGCATGGTTTTTTAAGAGAAGTAGTAAATATTACTTATCAAGAAACGGCATCTGAATTGGTGGCTAGTGTTCTTGAAAGTTTTGAGATAAAGCGTTTGTGGCCTGCATTTAACAAAAGCCAAAAATATTACGAGCATCAATACGGCATTTTTATGTTCGAAGATGCAAAAGGTTATTTCAGATTAGGTATTGATAAAAATAAAAAGTTATTAAAACCCTTACAATCATTTAGTTTACGTACACATGCACAACAAACTTTATGGCAATGGACAAAGCAGTACAATTTACATCCTGCACTGTGTTTTTTAGATACAAGTAAAGTTTCGTTTACTGATTTACCATCTTTGCAACAGCACAATCAATCTATTCAAGAATTATTAACGGCTACTAAAAACGAGCAAAAATCTTTCATTATTCCACAAGCAAATAACTATTGTCTTTTTGTAGAAAACGGTAAGTTTTATGGGATGGGTGTAATAGATGATATGAATGTGTTCAAGCATCCTGATAAACATGTGGTTAAGTCGTTGGTTACGCCTTATCCAGAAAATGAAGTGGTAAAGGGTTTGCTCTACAAATATGTACAGCAACATCCACAAAAAATTGTTTGGTTGTAAAGTAGCAAAGCATTTCTCAAAACATCACTATGAAAATACTTTTGATTTCCGTAGGAAAACAACACGATAGTTACATTCAAACGGGTGTACAAGATTTTTCAAGTAGAATAAATAAATATTTTCCTTGTGATTGGTTGATTATTTCACCGCCCAAAAATGCGGCTAGTTTACCAGAAAATGCTTTGAAAAAAGCAGAAGCACAGCTTATTTTATCCCAAATTCAAAAAGATGATTTTGTTGTTTTATTAGATGAAAAAGGAAAAAATATTAGTTCACCCGAATTATCAAATTTAATACAGCAACAAGCCAATCAAGCAACAAAACGCATTGTTTTTTTAATTGGTGGGGCTTTTGGTGTAGATGAATCTATTGTTAAAAAAGCAAATTTTACTTGGAGTTTGTCTAAACTCGTTTTCCCACACATGCTTGTTCGATTAATTCTTGCAGAACAAGTGTATAGAGCCTGTACAATTCTTAAAAACGAAAAATACCACCACATATAAGGCTTGTAAATAAATAAAATAGTAAAAAAGATTAGTATTAACTTTATGTTTTCTTTTTTGCTATGAGAAAGAAACTGCCCTTACTACTTATAAAAACTTTTTTTTCTATTGGGTTAATGGCTCAATACTATTTGCGTGGAGAAATTAAAGATGAAAAAGGGCGTTTATTACCGGGTGTAAAAATTAATCTTCATTCAAAAGGTCGTCTTCCGTTTTATAGTGGAAATACAGGAGCTTTCGGCTTACCAACTACTGTAAGAATAGATACGATTTCTTTATGGCTAGAAGGTTTTGAACCATTTAAACAAGCTGTTAACACTACAGAATACCAAGTTTTTACATTAAAAATGTTACCTGCAACAGCTAGTTTAATGAAAAACAGATTGGCATCTGCTACTAAAAACTTAGCAGCTATAGATCAATTGTCCATGTTTTCTTCTTTTGGTGAAAGCTACAGTTCTATTATCGAGAATACCTTTATTGAAGCAAATGTGTATCCTGAAACAGGGTTTGCACTAAATATAGATAGGGCTTCGTACAGCAACATTCGAAGATTTATTAATAATGGAATGAATATTCCAAGAGATGCAGTTCGTATCGAAGAAATGCTCAACTATTTTTCTTATAAAAGTCAACCTCAAAACAATACACCTCAATTTCTTTGCAACACAAAAGTTACCAATTGCCCTTGGAACAGTCAATCACAATTGTGTTACATAAATCTACAAGCACCCAAATTAAATTTAGATAGTATTCCTCCTAGTAATTTGGTTTTTTTAATTGACGTTTCAGGTTCTATGGACAAACCCAATCGTTTACCATTATTACAAGCAGGTTTTAAGCTATTAACTTCTAATTTAAGAGCTATTGATACCATTTCTATTGTTACGTATGGTGGTGGTGTTGCTGTTCCTTTACCACCAACTGGTGGAAATGAAAAAGATAAAATAAATCAGGTAATCGATTCTTTATATGCAGATGGTGATACACCGGGTGAAGGTGCTATTAGAACAGCTTATGCAGTAGCTAAACGAGCTTTTATAAGAAATGGAAACAATAGAGTAATTATTGCTACTGATGGAGATTTTAATGTTGGTCAAACCAATGAAAAAGATTTGGAAGATTTAATTGTTTTTCAGCGATTGTCTGGCATTTATTTAACTTGTTTAGGTGTTGGAATGGGTAATTATAAAGACAGTAAATTAGAAACCTTAGCCAAAAAAGGAAATGGAAATTTTGCCTATTTAGATAATATTTACGAAGCCGAAAAAGTATTGGTTACAGAATTTACCAAAACATTATACAGCGTAGCAAACGATGCGTATGCAAGTATTAATTTCAACCCACAAATTGTAAAAAAATACAGACTCATTGGGTTTGATAATAAAAAAGAAGCCATGACTGATACATCTAGCCAAATTGAAGGGGGTGAGGTTGGTAGTGGTCACAGCTTAATGGCCATTTTTGAAATTGAAACCGAAAACAATACAGTTAGTAACGCCAATGTTGCAAGTATTCATTTACAATATATTCAAGCAGCTACCAAACGAATAGTAAAACAACAATTTCAAGTGCCATATGCTGTAGAAGATATCATGCAAATAGAAAAACCATATCGATTTTCAACTGCTGTAGCAATGTTTGGTTCATTGGTAAAAGAATCTTTGTTTGCCAAAAAATACACATTTTCAGACGTAATTCAGTTGGCCAAATCTGCTTTAGAAGACAATAATTTTGCCCAGCAAGAATTTTTACAACTAGTACAAAAAGCCGATAAAATTTATAATCACAAAAAGAAACGTTGATTCTAGTTGTTTCGTTTACAATTTCTTTACAATAGCGATTCGGTTTTGCTTTTTTTCGGTTAAAATCTAAACTTCTTTCCACAAATTGTGTATATCAAATAGTAAACATAAGCTTAGCTATTAATAAATTTGAGAAAACGTGTTTTGTTTGTTTAGTGAATTATTCAACCAAACACAATGTACAGTCTGTAATCATTTTTCAATCATAAAATATCAACGAATTGACAGAAAAAATTATCAGTTTAGAAAGTGTAAATCCGATAGAATTTTTTGGTGTAAACAATGGAAAATTAGATTTATTGAAACGTAAATTTCCACTGCTGAAAATTTTATCTAGAGGCACTCAACTTAAAATTAGTGGAGCACCTGAACAAATAGATGCGGCCAAAGAAAAGATAGATTTAATATTGCAATATCTTGAACGAAATGGGCATTTGAGCGAAAACTATTTCGAACAAATTTTAGGTGGCGATGATGCTGAAACGGTAGATAATTTTGTTGAAAGAAACCCCAACGACATCTTGGTTTTTGGGCCAAACGGAAAAACGGTACGTGCAAGAACAGCCAATCAAAAAAGAATGGTTGCAGCAGCCGATAAAAATGATATTGTTTTTGCAATTGGGCCAGCTGGTACAGGTAAAACCTACACTGCTGTGGCTCTAGCTGTTAGAGCATTAAAAAATAAAGTTGTTAAAAAAATTATTCTTACCAGACCAGCTGTTGAAGCAGGTGAAAGTTTAGGTTTTTTACCCGGTGATTTAAAAGAAAAAATTGATCCATATTTACGCCCTTTATACGATGCTTTAGATGATATGATTCCGGCCGATAAATTGGGTTATTACATGAGTACTCGTACTATTGAAATTGCTCCACTTGCGTACATGCGTGGACGAACTTTAGACAATGCATTTATCATTTTAGATGAAAGTCAGAACACCAACGATTTGCAGTTAAAAATGTTTTTAACACGTATTGGTGCCAATGCAAAAGCCATTATTACAGGCGATCCTACACAAATAGATTTGCCACGAAATCAACGTAGTGGATTAGAAAAAGCAAGTAGAATTTTACAAAATATAGATGGAATTGCACACATTCAATTAGATGAAGAAGATGTTGTAAGGCATCGCTTGGTAAAAGCCATTATTAAAGCTTACGACAGAGAACACAAAATTGAAGAAGAACAATATCAAAATAGAAAATAAAACAATAAGGGTAACATAGGTTGCCCTTTTTATTTGCAAATAATCAATGCAAGAAATTTTCTTTAAGAAATTCCAAAAGCCAATAATTCTATAAACAGTTTAGGCTCCATAAAATTTATTTCTAAAAAATACGTTATAAGGTTTATTAGTAGGTTTTGTGCCCTAGTTCAGTACAAAAAATATCATTATACAATGAAAAAAATCGTTTTATTTTCAACAGCATTTGCATTAATGGGTTGTGTAGCAAGTTTTGCACAAGTAAAATCCACTACCACATATAAGCCAAGAGTTGCAAAAGTGCCAGGTGCTGGTACAAAATCGCCAGCTATTTATCCCAATCAAAAACCTATCAATAAAAATGTTGTGTATCAATATATCGATACTACATTTCCTGATAGTGAAAACCAATTTCCGCTTAATGGTAATGCAGGTATTGGTACAAAAGCACCACAAGCACCATTAGAAATTAAAAGAGGTGCAGGTGATACTAGAAAGAAAAATATTTTACTACAATTAAGTAATGTTTGGTCGCCAAATGGTCAAAACGAACCAACATTGATGTTTTCAAATGGCGATTTAAGCGATCCTAGCAATACCAGTTATTGGACAGTTGGTGCTAGAGTTTCTGGCGATAAAACCTTAAACACACCACAAACTTTTAAAATTTGTTTTAAAGCACCAGGTGTAGATGTAGATCAAGAATATTTTTCTATTAATTCATACCAAGGAAAAGTAAAAATTGGCAATGTAAACGAATTGGTTGATGGGTATAAATTATTTGTAGAAGAAGGAATTTTAACCGAAAAAGTAAAAATTGCTATTAAAAATTCAGATGATTGGTACGATCATGTATTTGCTCCAGAATACAAACGTATGAGCTTACAAGATTTAGATAGTTTTATTAAACAATACAAACATTTACCAGATATTCCTACTACAGAAACTGTAATGAAAGAAGGTGTTGATTTGGGTAAAATGAATGGCTTGTTGTTAAAGAAAATTGAAGAGTTAACACTTCATATGATTGATATGAAAAAAGAGTTAGATGCTACAAAAAAACAAGTTGAAGCATTATCTGTAAAAAAGAAAAAATAAATCCATTAATACAAAAGGTTAAAAGAGCCGTTCTTGCAAAAGAAGAACGGCTCTTTTCATTTATTTAACGCTTCTTCAAATTTTCTGTCATACAAGCAACCCAATTATAATTTATCTCGTAGTTATTACAAACAATAACTAAAACGAGATTATGAAGAAACTTTCCACTTTTTTAGTAACAATTGCCGTAGCGGTAATGCTACAATCTGGTATTAAAGGCGTAAATTTTAGTTCTGTTCCACCAGAAGGATATACAGGTGCTTCAGGCGATTACTGCAATAGTTGTCATGGCTCATTTGCCCTGAATTCTGGAGGAGGAGGCGTTTCTGTAACGGGTTTACCCACTTCTAGTTATGTGGCTGGTCAAGCGTATAACTTTACTTTAACCATAGCACATGGTGCCTCTGATAGAACAAGATGGGGCTTTTCTATAAAGGCTACTAATAATAGTGGTGCCGATGTTGGCACATTTAGCACTACTAATAATAATGTGGCTTTAAATGGCTCGGAATTAAGCCACAACAATGCTGTTTCCACAGCAGCTACCAATTCATATACCTATCAAAACTTACGTTGGACAGCTCCAAATAATAATACCAATAATCCAGTTACTTTTTACTTTGTTGGTAATGCTGCTAATGGTGGTAGTGGTTCTTCTCTCGATTATATTTATTCTTCTAGCTCAATTGTAGCATTACCTGTTGAATTAAAAAGTTTTCAAGCTACAGTTATAAACAACCAAGTTCAACTACAATGGCAAACTACTTCTGAAGTAAATGCTGCTCATTTTATTGTAGAAAAAAGTAATGATGGACAAGTTTTTACAGCCATTAGTAAAGTTGCTGCTGTTGGAAACAGTGCTGTGTTACAAACCTATCAATTCACCGATAATCAACCTTCTTTTTTCAATAGAAACATTTTTTATAGACTTAAACAGGTTGATAAAGATGGCACTGTAAAATATTCTAAAACAGTAACTGCTGTAGTAATAGCTCAACAAAATTTTGTTGTAAACAAGTTGTTTCCAACCATTACTAAGCCAGGAAGCGTAGTATATGCTGATGTTTCTAGCAAAGAAAAAACCAATATTAGAATTGCCATTATAAATATTGCAGGTAAAACTTTGCAAGTAATACAACAAAATGTAGAAGCAGGCAACCAAAAAGTTTCGATTCAGTTAGATGCTAATTTACGAGCAGAAAAAGTGTGGGCAACTTTCACAGACAATAACGGTGGTAAACAAACAATTCCACTGCTATTAATGCCTTAGTTTTTTGTGTAATCAGCTGTATATCAATATTCAGCTGCATTGGCGTCGCACTCTTGTACTACATATCTTTATGCAGCTTATTAAAACAGTAAACTTTCCCTCTAGCAATATTTGCAACAGAGGGAAAGTTTGTTTTTATTTTAAACGCCAAATTGTTTTAGGTGATGGTTTAAATGTTTGTAAAACATATTATTCCATTCGGTAGCCGTTAATGCTCCAAAAGAAAGTGAATGTTTACCTTCAAAATGAGAAATGCCTAAAGCTTGTGTTTTTTCTATATAGTTAATTAATCTGTTTTTTTCTTTTTCAAAATCTTTCTGTTCCTTAACAATAAATGAAGGTGCTGTTTGTGCACTTTTCTTAAAAGGTACTTCATTAACAACAATTTTCTTTACCAACATTTTAAAAATAATGCTCATCAAAAAGTTGGGTTTCTTATGTATGTTTTCATACACCATTTCATACGTTACATTACAATGAGCAAGCATTTGAGCTACATTCATTGTACCCCATTTTGCAACACTATTTTGCTGTAATTGGTTAATTCGTTCTATTATTTGTGCACTTACTTCTTTGGTAAAAATGTTTGGTAATGCCATTATTCTTTACGTTTTTAACAACAAACGTTTAATTCCAATTAATTAAACCACAAATCAATTCTAAGAAGTGTTGGTCTATTTCGTCGAAAGTATTGTAGCTATCACTATCTACATCTAAAACACCCATAATTGTAGTTCCATTCCATAAAGGAATTACAATTTCACTTTTCGATAAACTGCTACAAGCTATATGACCAGGAAATTGCTCTACATCAGGTACAATCAGTGTTTTTGCTTCTGCCCAACTCGTTCCACAAACACCTCTACCTTTTTTAATTCTAGTGCAAGCAACAGGGCCTTGAAAAGGAGCCAACACCAATTCATCTTGTTTTACCAAATAAAAACCAACCCAAAACCAACCAAATTGCTCTTTTAAAGCAGCTACCATGTTGGCTAAATTGGCAATTAAATCGGGTTCACCTGTTATTAATCCTTTAATCTGTGGAATTAAAGCTTCGTATTGTTCTTGTTTCGTTCCTTGTATAATGTTTAAATCTTCTGCCATAAGTTATTTGTAATAATTGAGGTGCAAATTAAAACTATTCATCAAAGCAGTTCACTTATTGTTTTTTGCGTAAAAGTGAAGTTTTATAAGTTCAATGAAATGCATAACGTAGAAAATGGATTCATTCTAGTCTATTTTTCATTAACCAATTCTTCAATTTTATTTTGTAAAACCTTGGTTGTACTGGTGCTTAAACCTGTTGTATGAAACCGAATAATTCCTTTTTTATCTACAATTAAATGTGTTGGGTATCCTTTAATTCCGTACATATTTGCAATATCATTTCCGTTGGCAATATGCTCATATTTAAACTGTAAACCTTTAAAAAATGCATCTAGTTTTTCTTCGTCGTCTAGAGCTATAGATACAAACACTATATCACTATTGTGGCTATATTTATCTACAATTTCGTTTAAGTCTGGAATTTCAAATTTGCAAGGACCACAAGTCGTAAACCAAAAATTTACTACAAGAATCTTATTTTGTAAAGCTTTGGCGTTTATTCTTTTTCCCTCAATGGTTCTTGCATTAAAATAGTTGAATTTTGAGTTGGTTTCAAAATATTCAGACGGTGATACATGATTGATTAAACTATCATATTTACTCGAATTCATTTTTTTATAAGTAAAATCTTTACTTTTTGTACTTCTAAAAGTAAATTCCCCTTCTTTTTTAAAATTGGGGAAAAGAATATGCGTTCCTTTTCTTACACCGTTTAACCAAGTCATATACGGTATAACATTGCCTAATGAATCTTTTACAATTGTATTCTCATTTATCACAAATTTCTTGGCATATTTTAGCATTGAAGCTGTATCTAGCTGAGCAGAAACGATACATTGAAAAAAAAGACATAGCAATAAAACTGAAATCCGATTATTCATAAAGTTTAATTTATTTATATTTAAAAATAGAAAATTTAACAATTGAATGCAAAATATTTTGTATTGATACCTTGTTTTCACAAATATTATATTTCTACAATCGACATTTTACAATGACAATTAGAGATTTTGCATGATTATCTTTGCACAACTATATTTAATTAGGTATGAGCAGAAAAGGAAAAGTTTTGGTGGCAATGAGTGGAGGTATTGATAGTACCGTTACTGCATTGATGTTGCATCATGAAGGATATGAGGTGGTAGGCATTACCATGAAAACTTGGGATTATGCCACTAGCAATGCAAGTAGCAAAGAAACAGGTTGTTGCAATATTGATAGTTTTAATGATGCTCGTCAGGCAGCTGTGCATCATGGATTTCCCCATTTTATTTTAGATATAAAAGACGAATTTGGCGATTTTGTAATTGAAAATTTTGTTGAGGAATATTTGGCCGGACGAACACCCAACCCTTGTGTAATGTGCAATACTCATATTAAATGGAAAGCATTGTTAAAACGTGCCGATGCTTTAAATTGTGATTTTATTGCTACAGGACATTATGCCGAAGTAAGACAACACACTAATGGAAGATTTGTAACGAGTAAAGGGTTAGATGAAACAAAAGATCAAAGCTATGTTTTATGGGGTTTAAACCAAGAATTGCTGAGTAGAACCATTATGCCTTTAGGTAAATATCGAAAAACAGAAATAAGGCAAATGGCAATGGATTTGGGTTATCCTGAATTAGCTAAGAAAAGTGAGAGTTACGAAATTTGCTTTGTGCCAGACAACGATTACAGAGGCTTTTTAAAACGTAGAATTGGTGGATTGGAGGAAAAAGTAGATGGAGGTTGGTTTGTAGATAAAGCAGGTAAAAGATTGGGTAAACACAAAGGCTATCCGTTTTACACGATTGGTCAAAGAAAAGGATTAGAAATTGCTTTGGGAAAACCAGCTTATGTTACTGCCATTCATCCTGAAACAAATACTGTAGTTTTAGGCGACGAAACCGATTTAGAACAAAACGATTTAAGTGTTGGAAAAATAAATTGGATAAAATACAGTGGTGTACAAGATGGCATGGAAGCCGTTACTAAAATTAGATATAAAGACAAAGGGGCTTTAAGTGCGATGTATAATGCTGATAATGGTAATATAAACGTTCGATTTTACGAACATGTAAAAGGAATTGCACCTGGACAAAGTGCTGTATTTTACGAAGGAAATGATGTAATTGGTGGTGGAATAATTCAACGTGGTGCATTGGTATTTTAGTAATGTTGGTATTTTTAAAAATATACAATGATTAAAAGAGTCGTATTATTAATTGCATGTCTGCCTTTATTATTGGTTGTTGCTTGTAAAAAACAGGTGGAAAAAAACGATTTTGTTCAGGTAAAAGACTACAATCCATTAAAAGTAGGTAGTGTATTTATTTACAGGTTAGATAGTACTTTGCCCAATACTTTTGGTGCATCGCTTATTAAAAAATACTATTTGGCTAAAGATTCTGTAGAAAGTGAATTTACAGATGCTGCTGGTAGAAAAGCGTTTAGAATTTTTAGGTTTATAACCGATACATTATCGTTACAACCCTATAAATATACAGCCACTTATGCTGCTGTATTCAACAATAATTCAATTGAATTTCTTGATAAAAATCTTCGTTTTATTTCGCTAGCAAACCCTGTTTCATTAAACACCACTTGGAAAGGAAATAGTTACGTAAACGGAACGCCAATAACCGTTAACAACACATCTAATTATGGCAATTGGGATTATCAATATCTACATATTAACAAGCCATTTACTGTAAGAAAAGGTGTAATAGATAGTACCATTTTTGTTCAGCAAGTAGCAGATAGTACGGCAACTGTTTTTGATCCTAATTTTATTTATGGAAAAAATTATTCTGTAGAAGTATACGCAAAAGGAGTGGGGTTAATTTATAAAGATTTTCTCTGTTACTTTTATCAAACCACACCTATCAAAACTTTTGAAGAGGGGAGTTTTGGTATTAAGCTAAGTTTGGTTAGTTATAAATAGAATAAATAAACACAACTTTCTTCTACTTATTTTTGTTTCTTTTTATTAAATCGTATCGTTTTGAAGTATTCTCAATTAATAGGTTTTGTTGCAACCTTATTGCTCGTGTTCTTTTGCTTTTTACCTTGGAGTTATATTGCTAGTAACCAAATAACCATCAGTGGATTTAATGCTGAAGGAACAAGTTTTGGTAGACCAGGAATGTTGCATGTTTATTTAAGTGTTGTATTGCTTACATTTTTTGCACTGCCAAAAATTTGGGCAAAACGTACCAATTTGTTTATTGCCACACTTAATTTAGCATGGAGTATAAGAAATTATATTTTAATCAGTGCTTGCTTGTTTGGAGAATGCCCTGAAAAGAAAATTGCATTGTACGGTATAGTAATATGTTCGGCAGTTATTTTAGTAATGACATTGTTGCCTAAAATAAACGTTCAGCAAAAAATAAAATAAGAAAACAATTGAACTACTTGGTAAAGTAGGAACTAAAAAAGGGTTGTGATTTTAATAATTCAATACTCTCAATACTTAAGGGTTTATTAAGAAAGTTGAGTACTATTGGATTATCGAGGGCTCTTTGTTTGTCTTTTGGATCTACGGAAGAAGACAAAACAATAATTTTTACTTGGTTGGTTAAATGTGAAAAATTTTCTTGAAATAAATCTAAAAAATCCCAACCATCTACAACTGGCATATTGATGTCTAAAAAAATAAGGGTTGGTATTTGTTGTTGTTCAATGGGCAGTTGCAATTGGTTTTGAATATAATCTAACCCAAGTTTGCCATTGTCGAAGCCAATAAATTTTTTGCAAAATTGTGTGTCTTGCAAAATGATTTCTGTAAGCATGTGAACCAAAGAATCATCGTCTATACAAGCAACAACTGGTAGCATTTTTATAATTATTTTTTAAAAGTTAGGGTAAAAGTTGTTCCTTCATTTTCCTTGCTTTCTACACTAATTTCTCCTCCTAAAGCAGTCATTTGAGCATGTACAATATACAGTCCAATGCCCTTACTTTCTGGATGATTGTGGAACTTTTGATGAAATCCAAAAATTTTATTTTTAGCCTTGTTCATATCAATTCCAATTCCATTATCACTAAAATCAATATGAATGTGATTGTTTTTACTGTATGAATGTATATTGATGACACCTTTTCTATTAGGATGAGCGTATTTAATAGAGTTGGTAATTAAGTTTAAGAAAATACTTTCGATATATTGTTCAGAGAAAAGAACGTTTTCAGCTAAATCAAAGTTGTAATTAATTTCTATATCAGCTTTTGTAATCATGGAAGAAATAGAGCTGATTACTTTTTCAACTGCTTCTTTTAAATTAATTGGTACGAGATCGTAATTTGTTTTTTCTTTAATGATAAGAACGTTGATGAGATCGTTTAGTGTTTCATTTAATTGATAGGTTGATGTTTTAAAACCATTAATTAGTTTTAAAGTCCTTTCGTCTGAAATGGTATTTGTATTTAATAAATTAACAATCGACAAAAGGTTTGTAAGTGGTGCTCTCATGTTGTGAGAGGTGATATATGAAAATTGTTTTAGTTCTGTATTATTTCTAGTTAATTCTTCAATCAATTGCTTTTTTTCTTCATCCATTTTTCTTTTTTCGGTAATGTCTTTTGCAACTGCATAAATAATACCTTCTTCCTTTATGGGAATTGATGTCCAAGCCAACCATTTGTTTTTCTTCGATTTTGTTACATAAATATTTTCAAAGTTGATTAATGGAAAACCTTGTTTTAAGAGGGTTCTTTTTTCTTGGGTAGATAACAAATAATCTGGATGAATAAAATGATCTACTGGTTGATGCAGCAATTCTTCTTCTGTATATTCTAATAAAGTACTTGTAGCTTTATTTACTTTTTTAAAGAAGCCATCGTAGCCAACTATACAAAGCATATCTGGAGAAAGAGAGAAAAATTTATTCAACTCATCTTCTGTTCTTTTTCGTTCAATATCTGTTCCTATTTGGCTACTAATTTTTTCAAGTAGGCCATTGTTAATCTGTTCTTTAGTAAATGGTTGATGGTTAAAAAAAGTAAGTATGGCAACTACTTCGTTATTAAACATAATTGGTAAGCCCATGCCACTGGTTAGATTGGCTAGAGTAGCATAATCTTTACTATGTAATGGAGAATTTTGTAAATCTTCCCAATATGTTTTTTGTGCTATTTGCCAAGTAGTTCCTACTAATTTATCTCCTTTTTGGGCTTCAGTGATAGATGTAGCACCACGTAAATAGCCAGCTATTTCGTTTGCTTTCCAATTGGTACGGTATTTCAGTTTTGCCTTATCAATATTAACGGTCCAAGCTTCTGCATAAGCAAAGTCTAAGTATTGGCATGTAATTTTTAATATTTGTTGTAGCCCCTCATCAATTGTTTTGTTTCTATTAATTGCAGTTAGAATTTCATAAAAAACTTCTTTTTCAATTTCGGCTTTTTTTCTTTCAGTAATATTTTTTTGTACCGAAATCCAATGTGTAAACCATCCATTTTCGTCTGCAATTGGAAAAATTGAAATTTCTTGAAAAAATTCTTCTCCATTCTTTTTGTAATTCAAAATTTCAAAGCGATGTGGTCGCCATTGCAATAGAGATTCTCTTAATTTATCCAGTTCTGTTCTATCTGTTTTAGACCCTTGTAAAATTCTAGGAGTTTTACCCAAAACTTCTTCTGATGTGTAGCCTGTAAGTGTAGTAAAGGCTTCGTTTACGTATACAATTTTAGGTCCCTCGCCAGAAATAGGTTCGGCTTCAGTAATTAAAACACAGTCATGAGCGTTTTTAATGGCAGATTCAAACAGTTTTAGCTGCAACTCTTCCTGTTTTTTTTGTGTAATATCTTGCATTGCACCAATTGCCCTAATTGCTTTGCCTTTTTTATTTCGAATTACAATCGATTGATCTCTTACAACGGCATACTCTCCATTACTCTTTTTAAAACGATATTCAAGAGTTATTTTATGTTCTTTACTGTAATTAAAAAATTGTTCAATAGTTTTAAATATGTGGGCTTTATCATCAGGATGAATACATTTTTCAAAATTGTAGAAGTCTGCATCTGTGTTGGTAAGAACATGTCCAAACAGTTGCTCGTAGTTGTTACTCCAATAGGTTTTTTTAGTAATTAAATTTTTATCCCAAATTGCATCAGATGTTGCTTGTGTTACAAATTCAAACCGTTCGTTACTAGCAAGAATTGCGGCTTCTATCTGTCTTTTTTCAATAGCAGTAGCAAGATTGCTACACAATGTTTGTAAAATACTAATTTCATCATTACTCCAAATTCTTTCACTTGTGCAGTCATCGAATCCCAAAAATCCTTTAAATTGTTTGTTTACAAAAAGCGGTAATACCAATATCGATAAAATTTCTTGCGATTCTAGTAATGGTTTGGTTGTGCTGGTGTCTGGTAGTTTGCTTACTAGTGTACAAAACGGTTTGTTTTGTTGTAGCTTATCAAAGAAATCTTGTAAACTACCAAACGGAATATTTTGTAATTCTGGATTATTAATTTGGGGTGAAATGTTATTTTTAGTCCATTCTATTTGTTGACTTGTTGTTTCTAATCCTGTATTTTCATCTACACTATTTTCAAAATAATACATTCTGTCTGCATCAACAGCCTTTCCTACCGTTTCAAGTGTTTTGCTGATAAGTTCGTTCCAATTATCTGTTTGTAACATAAAATTACTTGCAACCGCTATGGCTTCAAGTAATTTGGTTTTTGCAATAATTGCATTTTCAATTTTTTTTCTTTCCGAAATATCTCTTGAATTAATAATCATTGCTTGGATAGCTGGATTGTTTAATTGATTATTTCCTTGTGCTTCAAGAAATAGGTAATTATTTTTTTTGTCTAAAAATCTAAATTCTACCGATTTTGAGCTGCCTTCATTATGTATAGCTTCAAAAAAAACAGCAGCAACTTTGTCTTTATCTTGTGGATGAATGAGTTCAAAAATATTTTTCCCCGTTAGCTCATTTTCTGAATAGCCCATAATTTGCTTTACAGAAGAGCTTTGATAAATAATTTTTCCTTGTTCATTTATTAAAGTAATAATGTCTGAAATATTATATACCAACGATCTAAATTTATCTTCACTGTGTTTAAGTTCTAACTCAATTTTTTTTCTTTCTGTAATATCTTGAGCGGTACCACTTAATTTAATTGCATTTCCATTTTCATCAAACGTAAATAAGCCAATACTAGTTATATATTTCTCATTTCCATTCTCATCTATAATTATATGCTCAAATTTGTAGTTTTCTTTTTTCGCTACAAATGCATGAATTTGCTGTAAATCATTTGGGTGCAATTTTTTAGAATATGCTTCAAATAACTCATTGTTTGGCGTTTCTTCACTAATGCCAAAAATTTTAAATAGCTGTTTCGACCATTTTAAATCGTAGGTTGTTAAGTTAAATTCCCAACTTCCAAGCTTTGCAAGTTCTTGGGCTTTGTTTAGGTTATGTTCGCTTTCTAAAAGTGCTTTTTCTGATGCTGCTCTTTCTAATTCGCCTATAATAAAAGTTGCGTACAACTGCAACAAATTCAATGTTAGGTCGGTTTGTTCTATCGGTTTTTTAAATAAAGCAGCTAAAACGCCTAAATGTTGTTTGTTATTATTTGTAAGTGCAACACCGATATATCCCTCAATTTGCATTTCTGCCAATAATATATCTTCTTTAAATGTAGCAGCTACATTTTTGGTATATAAGCAACTGGCATAAGCCATTGCTTCTTCACAAGGAGAACCCTTTTTTTCGTAAGAAAAGTTGGGCAAAATATTGTTTTCATGTGCTAGTGAAACAACATCTAGCTTTAGCGGATTTTGTTCGTTTACTAAACTTATAAAAACATAATCTGCTTGTATTGTTCTTTCAATTTCTGTTGTGCAAAAATTAAAAAAGTTATTTCTATCATTGCTATTTAATGCTTTTGCAATGTGTTGTAGAGATTCTTCTAAAATTTGCTGCTCTTTTCTTAAAACTAAACCACTCCTTTGCTTTTCAATAATTGATGGTAACTGATTTAGTTGATTATTTACTACAAAATCATCTGCACCAACTTTAATAGTAGCTACTATAAGTGATGTGTCTTGTGTTTCTGAAAATCCGATTACGAGTATATTCGGATACTTTTGTTTAAAATTACTAAGCTCTTCTAATGTTTTAAAATAATGTTTGCTGGGTAAAACAACAATCAAGCAATCTATACTAGAATCAACTACTTTATTAAAATCTGTTAAAAAGCTAATTTGTAAATGCTGAAAATGAGATTGTAAGGCTGCTGTTAAATCTTTATTCTTCTGCACATTAGCGTCAACTATAAAAAAGTGGAGATTGTTTTTCATAGAGCCGCACTCAATTTAGGTTAGGAGGAATTTTACAAAGTGAATTTAAAAGTAAATATTCTGAAACCAAAATTTAATATTACAGTTTGCCAAGTTGAAATTTAATACTTACGTTTACCGATGGCAGTATAATTTATTATTCAACACACAAAAAATAGTATTCATTTACTTTATTTGCAAAAATGATAACACCAGCAACCATAGAGCAAATTAAAAGTAGGTTAGATATTATTGATGTTGTTGGAGAATTTGTAAAACTGAAAAAAAGAGGGAGCAACTACTTAGGTAATTGCCCTTTTCACAACGAAAAAACGCCATCATTTACCGTTTCTCCAGCAAAAGAATTATACAAATGTTTTGGCTGCGGTAAAAGCGGAAACACCATTACGTTTGTAATGGAACATGAAAAACTGAGTTATGTTGAAGCTTTACGTTGGTTAGCAACTAGATATAATATTGAAATTGAAGAAACCCAAGTTAGCGAAGAACAAAAACAACAATTTCAAATAGCAGATAGCTTATATGTAATCAACAGTTTTGCAGCTAAGTTTTTTTCAGAAAAGCTTTTTCAAACCGAAGAAGGTAAAAACATCGCCTTGTCATATTTGCAAGAAAGAGGTTTTAGAGAAGAAATAATTCAAAAATTTCAAATCGGTTTCAATCCTTCTAGTAGAGATACACTAGCAACAGCCCTTGTAAATAATCAATTCAATAAAGAATTATTACCCAAAACAGGATTGGTTGTTGTACGTAACGAAACCGAATTGGTAGATAATTATAGAGGAAGAATTGTTTTCCCAATTCATGGAAATACAGGAAAAATTATTGGTTTTGGAGCAAGGGTAATAGGAAAAGCAGATAAAGCTCCTAAATACATCAATACGCCAGAAAATGATATTTATGTAAAAAGCAAAATTTTATACGGATCTTATTTTGCTAGAGTAGCCATTGACAAACAAGATGAATGTTTATTGGTAGAAGGATATACCGATGTGGTAAGTTTACACCAAGCTGGTATAGAAAACGTTGTAGCTAGTGGTGGAACTTCTTTAACCATAGATCAGCTACGATTAATAAAAAAATATACCAACAACCTTACCATTATTTACGATGGCGATAATGCAGGTGTAAAAGCTGCATTACGTGGTTTAGATATGGCTTTAGAAGAAGGATTAAATGTAAAGTTGGTTTTAATTCCAGACAATGAAGATCCTGATAGCTATGTAAATAAAGTAGGAACAACCGCCTTTCAACAATTTGTAGCCAACAATAAAAAAGATTTTATTCTTTTTCAGCTAGAAGTAATGCTGAAAGATGTAGGTAACGATGTAAATAAAAAAAGCAATCTAGTAAATCAAATTGCAGAAACACTTAGCAAAATAAGTAAGGCAGAAGATTTTACAAAGCAGCAAGAATATATTAAACAATGTTCTGCCATTCTTAAAATTGATGAAGGTGGACTTACCACTTTGGTAAACAAATACAAACGTGATAAAATTACCAAAGACGAAAAAAAGTTACCGTTTGAAGAAGTTCAGCAAATTGCACAACAACCAGAAGATGTTTTAAACGATAATCAACTTCTTTTACAAGCAGACGAAAAGCATGAACGTAATATTTTACGAATACTTTTAGAATATGGGTTAAATAAATTTACCGAAACGCAAACTGTGGCTGCTTATGTTTTTTCAGAAATTCAAGGCTTTCACTTCGATAATCCAGAACTTGAACATTTATTAGAATTATATAAAACTGCTTACAACAATCAACAGCAACCAACTACAAAAACCTTTTTGTATCATGAAGATGAAAAGGTGAGAAACTTAGTAATTGCTATTACTTTATTTCCATACGAATTAAGTCCAGGTTGGGATAAATTAATAGAAGGTAAAACGTATTCAACCATTGATACAAGTGCAGAAGATGTGCTATTAAGTATTAATTATTACAAGTTGAGAAAAATAAAAAACATGTTCGATCAAAATCAGAGAGATATGGAACATGCAAGTATAGACGAGCAAATGCAGCTTATAAAAATTCACCAACACTTAAAACAGTTAGAACAAGAAATTACAAAAAAATTGGGAACAGTAATTTTAAAATAATTTTTAGAGAAGATTAACAATTTGTTTATTTTGTTATTATATTCGCAACGCTTTGCCAAAAAAAGGGTCTTTCCGTAGAAACGGAACGACCTCTAACGATTGCTTGCCATATGAAAATTCTTCGAAAATATGTTTAACCTTTCGGTTTAAATGTATTTAAAATGCATCTTTCGATGCTCGACCTCTAACCTTTGCTTGCTTGAACGATTGTTTGCCTTTTGAAAGACCTTTTTTTCGTTTTGTTACACAAATATAATCAGCCAATTATTGAGTGTACAACCAACTTATAGAAGGTTTAATGATACCAAAAATGTATTTTTTTTCTGAAATGCTTACTGGTATTGATTTGTAGACAAAAAAATAAATGATGCCCAACCGTTATTCTGATATATTATTTCAATTAATTCACTCACTAGAAAAGTCTGAAAAAAGAAATTTTAAGCTATACATTAAGAGAAGTTCTGCCAAAGAAGATCTAAAAATTATTCAATTGTTCGATGCAATTGATAAACTAAAAGATTATGACGAAAAAGCATTGCTAAAAAAGCTACCTACTGTAGAAAAACCACAATTAGCCAATTTAAAAACACATTTATACAAACAAGTTCTTGCAAGTTTGCGTTTATTAAAAAGCACTGAAAATGTAGACTTACAATTAAACGAACAGCTAGACTATGCTCGTATTTTGTACAACAAAGGCTTAAAGCTACAAAGCCTCAAAATTTTAGAAAAGGCCAAAGAAATAGCAAGAGCCAACAATAAATTCAGCTTTTTAACACAAGTAATAACATTAGAGAAAAAAATTGAAACCCTACATATTACAAGAAGTACTTTAGAAAAAACAGAACAGTTAACAGAAGAAGCAATTGAAGTAAGTGATAGAATAAGGCGTGTTGCCAAACTTTCTAATTTAGCTTTATTGCTGTATGGTTGGTATGTTAAAAATGGACATGCTAGAAATATAGATGACGAAAAAGATGTTCGAGCATTCTTTAAGCAGCAATTACCTTCAAAATCAGATGCCGAAGCAGGTTTCTATGAGAAATTGTACTTATACCAAAGCTATGTTTGGTATGCATTTATTAGGCAAGATTTTTTAATGTACTATCGTTACAGCCAAAAATGGGTTGATTTATTTCATAACGAAGAGGCAATGATTCAAGTAGAAATAGGTCACTATATTAAAGGAATGCACAATCTTTTAAACGCCCATTTCGATTTACGCAACTTCGAAAAATTTCAAATTACACTACAGCAATTTGAGGCATTTTCACAAACACCCATTGCACAACAACACGATAACTTTAGAATTCATACATTCATTTACATACACAGTGCTAAAATTAACCAACACTTAATGATGGGTACTTTTAGCGAAGGATTGCCTTTAATTCCAGACATTGAAGAGAAATTATACAAAAGTGAGCTGTATATAGATAGACACAGAATTTTAGTATTTAACTACAAGTTTGCAACCCTATATTTTGGTCATGGCGATTTTAATAAAAGCATCGATTATCTACAAATCATCATTAATAACCAAGTAGGTTTACGCAACGATTTGCAGTGTTATGCTCGTTTAATGCATTTGATGGCTCACTACGAATTGGGTAATTATTCAATTATAGAGTATTTGATCAAATCGGTTTATCGTTTCATGGCTAAAATGCAGAATTTAACGGTTATTGAAGAAGAAATGTTTAAATTTTTAAGACGTTCATTTCATATTTCTCCACGCAAAATGCAACCAGAGTTTGTAAGCTTTTTAGAAACCATTAAACAATATGAAAAAAGTAGGTTCGAAACGAGGGCTTTTGCTTATTTAGATATTATTTCTTGGGTAGAAAGTAAGGTGTATAATCAACCCATGAGTGCCATTATTTATCAAAAATACCTTACGCACAAAAAAAGAGTTTACAAATAATTAACAATTACTTCCACAAAAAACGGTTTTCATAAATCAAGCGTTTATATTTGTGTTATCTATTTTCACTTTATGTAAAACGATACGAATGCTACAAAACGATTTGAATGAAGTTTCTAAAAACATGGAAGTAATTAGCATGTTGAAAGACTTTGTTGGCGAAACCGTAAATTCATCTTTATTAGATCCAGACGACTGTTGGCAGCCTACCGATTTTTTGCCAGACTTAACCAAAGAAAACGCTTTAGAGGAAATTAAACAACTAAGAGAACGTACAGCTTGTATTCCTGATACAGTTATTACTTCATTAGTTGGTAATATGATTACGGAAGAAGCTTTACCAAGTTACCAAACCTATTTTAATTTAATGGTGAATGAAGAAAGAGAATTAACCAGTGAAAATGGATGGGTTCGTTGGTCTAGAGCTTGGACTGCCGAAGAAAATAGACATGGCGATTTGTTGAATAAATACCTTTATTTATCAGGAAGATGCGATATGAAAGAGGTAGAGCAAACTATTCACAGATTAATTTACAATGGATTTAATCCTAATACAAATCATGATCCTTATCAGGCAATTGTATACACTTCGTTTCAAGAAAGAGCTACTAAAATATCGCATGTAAATACAGGAAAATTGGCTGACAAAGCTGGCGATAATACGCTTTCCAGAATTTGCAAAACCATTGCAGGTGATGAAGCAAGACATGAAAAAGCGTACAAAACTTTCATGTCTAAAATATTTGAAATAGATCCAAATGGAGCTTTACATGCATTTGATCAAATGATGCGTAAGCAAATTGTAATGCCAGCAGTTTTGATGGTAGATGGTAATAAAAACCCAAGTATTTTTACTGATTTTTCTGCCATTACACAAAAAATAGGTGTTTACACAACATGGGATTATGCAAGTATTATCGACCATTTAGTTGCTTTATGGAAGATAGATTCTTTAACTGGCTTAAAAGATGGAGCATCAAAAGCACAAGATTATTTATGTACACTTTCTACCCGATACAAACGTATTGCAGAACGTATGAAAGTGCCAGACGATATTAGTCTTTCTTGGTTAAGTAATAAAACTAAATTAGCCTTTTAGTATATTCAAATGCATATTTAAAAGCCGCCCACATAACAAAATATGGGCGGCTTTTTAGTTTTTAACCACCCATTTATTTTTTACAGCGAAAAGTACAAAGCTAAACTTAGCTAGTATTTCATATAGTGATATAAATCATATTTTAAGAGTTAAAACCAATCCAATTTGCACTAGTAAAAAAAGTATAAAACCATTATAAAAACGGTTTCATTAGATTACAAAAAAGCAATTTTTTAAACTTTAAATATGGATTATGTATCAAGAAACTAAATTCCCATTTCAACAAAATTCTCCTGCTAAAGTAGAATTAGAAAATTGGGTGAGAAGTATGGCACACCACACTAGTGCAAACAATGTACATTGGTGTGATGGCTCAAAAGAAGAGTACAATGCACTTTGTGAAATGTTAGTGGCAAAAGGAACATTTATTAGGCTAAATGCAGAAAAAAGACCTAATAGTTTTGCATGTTTTAGCGATCCGAGTGATGTGGCTAGGGTAGAAGACAAAACATTTATTTGTAGCAGAAGAAAAGAAGATGCTGGTCCAACCAACAATTGGATGGAACCAAAAGAAATGAAAAATAAGCTAAATGGTTTATTAGAAGGATCTATGTCTGGAAGAACATTGTATGTAATTCCTTTTTGTATGGGGCCAATTGGTTCACCTTTTTCAAGATATGGTGTTCAAATTACCGATTCTGAATACGTCGTTATCAATATGCATATCATGACAAGGATGGGAGAATCCATTTATCCTTATTTGAATAAAAATGAGTACGTAAAATGTATTCATACGGTTGGAGCTCCATTAGCCCCTAATCAAGAAGATATGAAATGGCCAAACAATCCTACTACAAAATACATTTCACATTTTCCTGAAGAACGATTAATTATTTCTTATGGAAGTGGTTATGGTGGAAATGCATTGATGGGTAAAAAATGTTTTGCTTTACGTATTGCTTCTGTCATGGGTAGAGAAGAAGGTTGGTTGGCAGAGCATATGCTAATATTAGGAGTAGAATCTCCTCAAAAACAAAAAACCTATGTAGCTGCTGCCTTTCCAAGTGCTTGTGGAAAAACCAATTTTTCAATGATGATTCCTGCAAAAGGAATGGGTGATTGGAAAGTTACAACCGTTGGTGATGATATTGCATGGATACATAAAGGACAAGATGGTCGTTTGTACGCCATCAATCCAGAAGCAGGTTATTTTGGTGTTGCTCCAGGTACCAACTATCAAACCAATCCAAATGCAATGGAAAGTATTAAATCTAACACCATATTTACAAATGTTGCCATTACAACAGATGGTGATGTTTGGTGGGAAGGCATGACAAAAGAAGTACCAGAAGGATTAACCAATTGGAAAGGTTTGCCTCATGATGCCACAAGTGGACAACCAGCAGCACATGCCAATTCTCGTTTTACAGCACCAGCTTATCAAAATCCTGCTATCGATGCAGAATGGGATAATGTAAATGGTGTGCCTATTGAAGCTTTTGTTTTTGGTGGAAGAAGAAGTACAGCAGTGCCACTTGTTTGTCAATCATTTAACTGGAATTTTGGTGTGTACACAGCTGCTACAATGGGTAGTGAAATGACTGCTGCTGCTTTTGGCGAAATTGGTAAAGTAAGAAGAGATCCATTTGCAATGCTACCATTTATGGGCTATCACATGGGTGATTATGTAAACCATTGGTTGCAATTTGGTAGAGATTTACCTAATGCACCTCGTATTTTCAGCGTAAACTGGTTTAGAAAAGATGAGAATGGAAAATTTTTATGGCCAGGTTTTGGCGAAAATATGAGGGTATTAAAATGGATTGTAGAAAGAGTACATGGTGGTGCAGGTGCAGTGGAAAGTCCGATTGGTTGGATGCCTCGTTATGAAGATATTGATTGGACTGGTTTAGACAGTTTTGATCATCATGATTTTGCAAAAATTATGACTGTAGATAGAGAACCTTGGAAACAAGAACTTTTATCTCATGAAGAATTGTTTGCTAAATTATATGATCGATTACCTAAAGAATTTTATTTTATGAGAGAATTACTATTGTCATCTTTGTGGCGTTCTCCTGAACATTGGGCTTTAGAACCAGAACACATTTAATGTTTTTCATAAAAAGGGAATATGTGTTGCATGTATTCCCTTTTTTGTTTATTTTACAAAGTTATCAGCTTGCCATATACTCACATTTGAGTAATTACTTTAAATTAAGCTTTCATGAATTGGCTGTTAGAATTATTACAAAAAGAATCGATAGCACAAACCGTTTTGGTATATGCTGTAACTATAGCAATAGGCATTTGGATGGGTAGGGTAAAGCTTTTTGGAATATCATTTGGAGTAACTTGGGTTTTATTTATAGGAATAATTCTGTCTTATTTTGGTGTAACTGTAAATAAAGAAATAGAACATTTTTTAAAAGAATTTGGACTTATTTTATTCGTTTACTCCATAGGATTGCAAGTTGGTCCAGGTTTTTTTGCTTCTTTAAAGCAAAATGCATTGGGTAATAATTTGTTAGCAGCAACGGTAGTTTTATTAGGTATTGCTATTACTATTGCTTTGCACTTTGTTTCTGGTAATCATATTGGTATTGTTACAGGTGTAATGAGTGGTGCCGTAACCAATACACCTGGTTTAGGAGCTGCACAAACGGCTGTAAAAGATTTGCATATTACTGGTGTAGATAGTTCAATCATAACTTTGGCCTATGCAGTAGCTTACCCTTTTGGTGTATTTGGAATTATTATTTCGCTAGTAATTCTTCGAAAAGTATTGAGAATAAATATTGATAGAGAAAAAGAAAAACACCGTAAGCTTGAAATTTTTAGATCTAGTAAACCCATTTCTATACACCTAAATCTAGATAATCATCAATTAGTAGGGCAACCATTACGTAGGGTTTTTGAATTATTAAAACACCCCATTGTGGTTTCTAGAATGTTGCATCAAGGAAAAATAATTACACCAACACCAGATATAATTTTAGCCGATAAAGATGTGCTTTTAATTCTTACGCCTAAAGTACAGTTAGAAGATGTAAAGCTGTTGGTAGGCTCACCAAGTGATATCGATTTAAAAGAAACGCCAGGTAGCAATCTGGTCTCTAGACATATTGTGGTAACTAGAAAAGAAGTTACACATAGGCGTTTGGGTAGCTTGGCAGAAATGCATCAAAACGATTTTACGCTTACTCGTTTAAATAGAGCTGGAATTGAAATGGTTACCAATGGAAACATTTTTTTACAATTAGGCGATACTGTAAAAGTTGTTGGTACAGAAGAAGGTGTTGAACGTGTTACAAAAGCTTTAGGTAACTCACTTAAAAGATTAGAAGTGCCAGACCTAGCACCTATTTTTATTGGTATTGCATTGGGTGTTATTTTAGGTAGTATTCCTTTTCATATTGCCAATATGCCTGTTGCTGTAAAAATAGGAATGGCAGGTGGCCCATTAATTATTGCTTTAATTTTAAGCCGGTTTGGTAGTTTTTTCTATCTAAATAATTATACTACCAATAGTGCTAATCTTATTTTACGAGAATTAGGAATTTCTTTGTTTTTAGCAGGAGTTGGTTTAGGTAGTGGACATAATTTAGCTTCCGCTTTTTCAGATGGTTCAGGTTATCATTGGATTTGGATGGGGCTTTCCATAACAATGATTCCTTTGTTGGTGGTTGGATTTATTGCACATCGATTTTTCAGAAAAACTTATTTTGAAATTTGTGGTTTATTGTCAGGTGCTTCTACTGATCCACCTGCATTGGCTTTTGCTTTAAAAATGGCTGGTAGCGATATTCCGTCGGCAACTTATGCAACGGTGTATCCTTTAACTATGATTTTACGAATTTTAGCTGCACAGCTACTTATTTTATTTTTATCGTAAAGTAAGATTTTAGCCTCCATTAAATCGTATTTGAAATGTATTTTGTATGAAACCTCTTTTTGTTCCTAAAATATTACTCGTAACCGTTATAGCTACATTGCTTTTATTGCAATCTTCCAATGCACAAAGTACATCTTACACTAATAAGCAAATCAATCACCAAATACAATCATGGGTAAGTGTAAATAGTACCATTCGTGTTTCAAAAAAATGGGGTATTATGGCCGATGTTCATTATAGAAGTAATCAGTTTTTTGCCAATCCAAATTTTTATTTCGTTCGATTAGGGGGTAATTATTGGATAAATGAACATATAACTGCTGCTGCTGGTTGGGGACATTTATGGTTGGCTCCTTCAAAAGCAGGTTTTAAAACTTATACACAAGAAAATAGACTGTTTCAGCAAATTCAAATGACTTCCAAAATAGGTACTATTCAACTGTTAAATAGGCTTAGAAACGAACAACGTTGGCAAGAAAAAATTGTAAACGATAAACGAACCAACGAATTTAAGTTTACCAATAGAGTTCGTTATTTAGCCAGTCTTACTATTCCAATTTCTAAAAATGAATATTACCCATCACTTGTATTATCAGACGAATTGTGCATACAAATGGGCAAAGAAGTAGTGTACAATACCTTCGATCAAAATAGAGCATTCATAGGGTTTAAACAACGTATTTTGCCAAATCTGCATTTTGACATTGGATATATGCTTGTAAATCAACAAAAATCAAACGGCTATCAATACGATCAAAATAGTACGTATCGTTGTTTCTTTTATTATACGCCAAATTTTAGCAGTCATAAAAAAAGTTAATTCCTCTTATTTGTTACAACAAACCCTCGTTTTCGCACCTCAAAAATTTTAAAATTCATTACTTACAACCGTTTATTGGTTATCATTGCAAAAGATTGCAAGGCTTATAATTCAATTGTATTGTTATGTATCCTAATCTATACTATGTTTTTAAAGATTTTTTTGGGGTTGAATGGAATGGGTTAAAACTCATTAATTCTTTCGGTTTTTTTGTAGCCATCTGTTTTATTACTGCTGCATGGATTTTAACGCTTGAGTTAAAAAGAAAAGAAGCTCAAGGATTATTTTCTTTTACCGAAGAAAAAATTTTAGTGGGTGCTGCTGCCTCTTTTTCTGATTTACTTGTCAATTTTTTATTGGGTTTTGTATTCGGATTTAAAATTATCGGAGCATTTTTAAATCCAGATGCTTTAAAAGATCCTCAGTCGTTTATTTTATCTACCGATGGAAATGTGTTTACTGGCTTGATTGTAGGAGCTATTTTTGCTGGTTTAAAATGGTGGGAAAAAAACAAACAAAAATTAGCAACTCCTGATCAACGTACCATTCGAATTTGGCCACATGATAGGGTTGGTGATTTGGTAATTTATGCTGCTATTTTTGGATTTGCAGGTGCAAAAGTGTTTCATAATTTAGAAAATTGGAATGAATTTATCAAAGACCCCATTGATGCTTTGATTTCTTTTAGCGGCTTAACGTTTTATGGTGGATTGATTTGTGCAGGTTTGGCTATTGTGTTTTATGCCAGAAAACATAAAATGGCCATCGTTCATTTAGCCGATAGTTTTGCCCCTGCATTAATGATTGGCTATGCTATTGGAAGAATGGGCTGTCAAGTTAGTGGTGATGGTGATTGGGGAATTATCAATAGTTATTTTGCTTCTACACCAACTGGTGAAGTTGTGCCAGCAACAGCAGGGCAGTTTCAACATACTTTATACGCCAATGCTGGTTATTATACTAGTCAGTTTAAATCGCTAGAGGCTGTTCATCATTTGTCTGTAGCACCTTTTTGGCATTTACCCAATTGGTTATTTGCATATAATTACCCACATAACGTAATTAGCGAAGGCGTAAAAATTGCAGGATGCACAGAAGTTCAACATTGTAGTCAATTACCGATTCCTGTTTTTCCTACTGCTTTATACGAAATTATCGCTTGCACAATTTTGTTTTTTGTGTTGTGGATGCTTCGTAAAAAACTAAAAATTGCTGGTCAATTAACGGGTGTTTATTTGGTATTAAATGGTTTAGAACGTTTTTTCATTGAAAAAATTCGGGTAAATACTAAATATGAAGGATTACCATTTCAACCAACACAAGCTGAGTTGATTTCATTTATTTTAATTATTGTAGGAATTCTTTTGTTTGTTCAGGTTACTCGAAAGGCTAAAACAAGCTAATGTATTGATAATCAATTTCTTTCTGCCAAAAGCCATCCATTCGTCGATGGCTTTTTTATTTTTCAATAATTTGAGTACTATGTAATGCATACCACTTGTCATTACAATATACCGTTCATGTTAAAACTATGTACCTTGCTTTACATAGTACATAGTTTTGTGTTGTAATATTTAAAAACAAGAACTGTAAATAATTAAAACAACCAACATGAAATCAATTGTAACTGCACTAACTGCTTTGGGTTTATTTTCCTCCCTTCAAAGCATTCAAGCACAAAACACGGTATCTACAGGAAAAGTAAAAGGAAGCCTAATAGTTGCTGATAAAGCAATTGAAGGTGCATCTGTTAGCATTTTAAAAGCCAAAGATTCTTCATTGGTAAAAATGGAACTAACCAATAAACTAGGAAATTTTGAAATAGATCAAGTTAAAGTAGGTAGATACTTGGTTTCTATTCAAAGCGTTGGCTACAAAAAGTATTATAGCGAATTGTTTGAAGTAGCTTCTAATGCAACTTATGAAATAAAAAAAGCAACACTTCAATTGCTAGATAAGCAATTGAAAGAAGTAGTGGTTGAAAGTAAGAAACCTTTGATTGAGCAAAAAATTGATAGAACAGTCGTAAATGTAGAAGCTTCTGTTACCAATGCAGGCTCAACTGCTTTAGAAGTTTTAGAAAAATCGCCTGGAATTTCTGTAGATAAAGACGGAAATATTAGCCTAAAAGGCAAACAAGGTGTGGTTATTTTAGTTGATAACAAACCCACCTATTTAGGAGGTGCAGATTTAGCAAATATGTTACGTAACATGAATTCCACACAGTTAGAGCAAATCGAAATTATGACCAACCCTCCTGCAAAATATGATGCTGCAGGTAACTCAGGTGTTATTAATATTAAAACCAAAAAAACAAAGACAAAGGGTTTAAATGGTTCGTTTACATCAGGTTATGGACAGGGAATTTATCCAAAAACCAATCATAGCTTAAATATGAACTATAGAAATGGGAAATGGAATTTGTTTGGTAATTATAGTTTTGGTTATAGAGAAGGGTTTCAAAATTTAGACATTAGCAGAAATTTTTCGGATAGAAATACCAAAGAAATTGTTTCTTATTTCGATCAATCTGCTACTATGAATAATATTAGCAGAAACCACAATGCCAAAATTGGAGCGGATTTTTTTATTAGCAAAAAAACAACATTTGGTATTGTTGTAACTGGTTTTAATAGCATTGGTACTGGTGTCAGTAATAATGCCACTAATATTTTCGATAAAAACTATTCACTAAATAGTATTACGAAAGCAATTACTACTACAGACGAAAATTGGAAAAACTATAGCTCCAACTTTAACTTTCGACATGTATTTGATAGTACAGGTAAAGAATTATCTGCCGATATTGACTATGTAAAATATGATGCTACTAATTTTCAAAGTTTAAAAAATAGTTATCAGAATGGTGATGGTAGCTTTAGACAAAAAGGCGATACTTTAGACGGAAGCTTACCCATGAAAATTGCCATTTATAGCGGAAAAATAGATTATTTACATCCATTAAAAAAAGGAGCAAAATTAGAAGCGGGTGCAAAATTTAGCTACGTAGAAACAGATAATAATGCTCGTTACGATAGTTTAATTAACAACCAATACAAGCCAGATTACAATAGAAGCAACCATTTTATTTATGAAGAAAAAATTGCTGCTGCTTATGTAAACTTTAGTAAAACAATTAATAAAAAATGGGCTTATCAAATAGGATTACGTGCAGAACATACACATGCAATTGGCAATCAATTGGGTAATGTAATGAGAGGTGCTAGTGGTTTTGATACATCTTATATTCAATTTTTCCCAACGGCTTATGTTACCTATACTTTAAACGATAAAAATCAATTCACTATTAATTACGGTCGTAGAATTCAACGTCCGAATTATGAAGATTTAAATCCTTTTGTTGAGTTTATCGATCGTTATACTTTTCAACAAGGAAATCCTGGTTTAAGACCACAGTTTAGCCACAATCTAGAGTTGAGCCATTTGTTTATGGGTGGTTTATTGTCAACTACACTTAACTATACCAAAGTAAACAATATTATTCAACAAGTATTGGAGCAAAATACAGCTACCAACGAAACATTTGTTCGTAGAGCCAATATTGCTCAATTAGATCAGTTTGGAATTGCTATTGCTGGACAAATTCCTGTTCAAAAATGGTGGAGTTTAAATTTGTATGCCAATGGATTTAATAACCGTTTTAGAGGAATAGTAAACAATGCTTATGTAGATTTTAGTACACCAACACTGCAAACCAATATCAATAACACTTTTAAATTAGGTAAAGGTTGGAATACAGAATTGAGCGGTTTTTATAGAACAAAATCTATTGAAGGTGTAATGTTTATTCGTTCTTTAGGACAAATAAGTGCAGGTGTTTCTAAAACTGTACTAAAAAACAAAGGAACTGTACGTTTGAATGTAAGAGATATTTTTTGGTTACAACAACCAAAAGGTTATGCTAAATACGATGATATAGATGTTCGTTTTGCAAATAGAAACGATAACAGAGTAATTAACCTAAGTTTTAGTTATCGTTTTAGTAAAGGAAAAATGAGCAACAATAATGTAAGAAGAAAATCTGCTTTAGACGAAGCAAATAGAGTACAAATAGGAGGAAACTAGGCTTACACTTATAACAAACAAAACAACAAAACAGCAAAAAGCCGCTATCAGTAAAATGAAGCGGCTTTTTTGTATTCTTTCTTTTATGCTACAATGAATGAATACTCCATATAGAAGATGATTAAAAGTACTATTTCTTTTTCTTAAACATTTCTAACATTCTATCCGTAACTACAAATCCGCCAACAACATTCAATGTGCCTAATAAAACTGCTAAAAAACCTAAAACCAAGGCCCAATAATTATCTTGTTCAGCTTTACCCATAACAATAATGGCACCAATAATTACCACTCCATGTATAGCATTTGCCCCACTCATTAAAGGCGTGTGTAAAACACTAGGCACTCTGCCTATTACTTCTATTCCTAAAAAAATCATTAGAATAACAATATAAATAATCTGTTGATGGGTTTGTATAAAGCTGAGCATAAAAAGTGATTTATCAGATGAATAATTTATTGAAAGAATTAAAAAACTATAATAAGCTACTTACTCTTTCATTTACAATATTTCCATTGTGTGTAATGCAACAACCTTTTACCAAATCATCCTCAAAGTTTAAAGCTATTGTACCCTCTTTTGTAACAATCAGTTGCATAAAGTTTAATACGTTTTTGCCATATAATTTGCTAGCATCACTAGGCATTAAACTAGGTAAATTACTATTTCCAATAATGGTAATTCCATTATATAATACAGTTTCGTTGTTTTTGGTAAGTGGCGTATTTCCTCCAGTTGCTGCGGCAATATCAATTATAATGCTTCCTGATTTCATGGTGTCAAGCATTGCTTGCGTAATTAAAATAGGAGCAGGTTTACCCGGTATTTGTGCAGTTGTAATTACCACATCCGCCTTTGCAATTGCTTCCGCAATTTTTTGTTGTTGCTTTTGTTTGTATTCATCAGTTTGTTCTACAGCATAGCCACCTGCTTTGGTAGCATCGGCAGCACCTTCTACTTCAACAAATTTTGCTCCAAGGCTCATTACTTCTTCTTTTACGGCTGGTCGAGTGTCAAAAACTTCTACAACTGCTCCCAATCTTTTGGCAGTTGCAATGGCTTGTAAGCCAGCAACACCAGCACCTAAAATCAATACTTTCACAGGTGGAATACTACCTGCTGCAGTCATAAACATGGGAAAATATTTAGAATACGTATTCGCTGCAAGTAATACGGCTTTATAACCAGCAATATTGGCTTGGCTACTCAATACATCCATCGATTGAGCCCTTGTTGTTCTTGGTAATGTATCTAAACTAAAAGTAGTTACTTGTTTGGTAGCCCATTGTTGCATGTTTTTAAAGTTAAACAATGGTTGAAACACACCAATAACAGCCGTATTTGGCTGTAACATGGCAATATCATTTTCAGTTAACAATTGTATTGATAAAACAATATTGCTTTGTTGCAAAACTTCAGATCTACTGGTTACTGTAGCTCCCTTTTGGGTGTAAACACTATCGTTTGCAAAAGACAAATTACCTGCACCAGTTTCTACAAAAACAGAAATACCTTTTTTGACCAATGTTTCTGCTTGTTCTGGTAAAAGCGATACCCTGTTTTCGCTATTTGGCTCTTTTAATATTCCTACAATCATAGGCTACAATGTAGATAAATTATTTGAAACCAAGAAACATTTTAGGGTTAATACTGCACTGAAAAATATTCTTTCTGTAACTGTTCAGGTCTAAAAAAGAGCAGTGAAATGTAAAACAAATCGATAGATAATGTTACAGAAGAAGATTGCCGTAAAAATTTGTAAAAAGTATTTGCATTTGAATGAATGTGAGGATTGGCAATAACCATACAAATGCTTTTGTTTTGATGGGTAAGTATCGATTGTATATTCGATTTCAAGGCTTCGTCAAGCGTTGAAAAATCAGCATAAAAGCAGTGTTTTTTTTCAGATTCATTTTCCCAAATTTTATCTAAACAATCTAGATTTTTGAATAAATGATTGTAAGATAAATGAGCCATTTCTGCTCTATTTTCTTCCATTAGCCAAATGGGTTGCTCTATATTAGTGGCTGCTATGTACAAAGCAGCAAGATGACTTTTTTTTGATAGAATAACAATGCTTGATGGTTTATAAAAATGAATAAACCTAAACAGTAATTGATAATATTTTAAAGAAAATTGTTGATGAAAATGATGTTTTAATGCTGCTGCTGCTAAATCTTTAAACGCATAAAAAAAACGGTTATCTAACAAAACTTCTCTTATAATTTGGTATACAAATGGAGAGTGTATGCCATGTCCTTTTCTATTATAAGCTGTTGCATAATAATAGCAATATTGAATACTTTTAAATAAAGCAGATGCATTCATACACTAACTAGAATACTGAAAAGGATGCTTTTTACGAAGCCACAAAAAAGAATACAAAGCAATGATTAAGCTAATATATTTTAAAACAGAAAGGCTTAATGGTTTGTATAAATCAATTGGTAAAATATAACTCGTTTTGGTAGCAACTGCTAACATTACATCCCACCAAATTAATAATAGCATACATATAGCGGCAATTATACTTTCAGATGGCTTTTTTAATAGAAATATCAATGGGAAAAATAGCAATAGTATATTTTTTGCTGCAGCAAGTTTATTTGTTTGCATTAATAACCACAATCCTTTTGGCGTAATTTCTACCCCAAATACAGCAGCTAATTTGTATAAATTATAATAATCCCAACATTGATACAAAAAGTAAAATGCCAAAGAAACGTTTACCGATTTAATAATTGCCATCAAATAAGGTTTTTTATTTGATGGAATTATCAACAATCCCAACAATAAGAGAGGCATTAAATAGCTATAACCAACATCTACAAAATCCATAATAAATTCTTTATTTTCTTATCCAAGTTTGAAAGCTGTAATTGTAAACATGCTTTTCATCGGCATTAAAATCTTCATTAAAAGCCAAATCAAATTCATTTGTATCAATGGTAGGATAAGCTGTATCACCATCAATAATAGTGTGTACTCGGGTTAAATAAATTGTTGTAGCCAATGGCATAGTTGCAGCATAAATTTCTCCACCTCCAATAATCATAACCTCTTTATAATCGTCTTGTTTGCAATACTCTAAGGCTTTGTCAATACTATTTACAATAACAACCTCATTCGAAATATTTTCAAGCGTTTGCTGCCTTGTAATTACAATATTCAACCTCCCTTTTAAAGGTTTATTGCCTAAACTTTTAAAAGTTTTTCTACCCATTATTACAGGCAAAGCCCATGTTTTGTTTTTAAAAAAAATCATATCATTGGGCAACTTCCATAAAAGTTGGTCGTTTTTGCCAATCATATTGTTTGTAGAAGCTGCTACTATATGGGTAATATTCATATTGAAAGAAAGTTGAGAAAACATTAAACGGCAACCTTGGCTTTAATAGCAGGATGATGTTGATAATTTTCTAGGGTAAAATCGTTATAAGTAAACTCGAAAATGTTTTTAATGTTGGGATTTATTTTCATTGTTGGTAAAGGATAAGGCAATCTTGTAAGTTGCAGTTCTGCCTGCTCAAAATGATTGCTGTATAAATGCACATCACCAAAAGTGTGTACAAAATCACCATATTCTAAATCACAAACCTGAGCCACCATCATGGTTAATAAAGCATAAGAGGCAATATTAAACGGAACACCCAAAAACACATCTGCACTGCGTTGATATAATTGGCAGCTTAATTTGCCGTCGGCTACATAAAACTGAAACAAAGTGTGGCAAGGCATTAATGCCATTTCTGGCAAATCTGCTACGTTCCATGCACTTACAATCAGTCTTCTGCTATCAGGTGTTTTTTTAATTTGTTCTATTACTTCCGAAATCTGATCAATTGTTTTTCCATTTGCACCTTCCCAACTTCTCCATTGTTTTCCATAAACAGGACCAAGTTCTCCTTGTTCATCTGCCCATTCATCCCAAATACTTACACCGTTTTCTTTTAGATATTGAATGTTGGTACTCCCTTTTAAAAACCATAATAATTCATGAATAATGCTTTTTAAATGCAGTTTTTTGGTAGTTACCATTGGAAAACCCTCTTGAAGATTAAAACGCATTTGATAACCAAAACAACTTTTTGTGCCGGTGCCAGTTCTATCGGTTTTGGTGGCACCATTATCTAAAATGTGCTGCAATAATTCTTGATACTGTATCATAGGTGCAAAGTAACCATGTTTCATCATCAGAAAATCTGTTTTTATGTTAGTGGGGATTTTCTGTGCAGAAGCATTGTATGTTACTCAGTTTATTGCACTTTATTTCGAGAAAACAACGATTATGTAGTACGTTTATATTTACATACAGTAGTATATGTTCTATCTTTTTTAGATTATTTGTTTATTTGAAACAAATGTGAAATCTATTGTTCAAATTTGTAGATGTGCTTTGTTAAAATTATGTATGCATGAAAAAAGGCTTTAATACCGTTTATGTTTTTATTGCTGTAGCCTTTTTAATATTGGTTGCAAGTACCGTTTTTGTAACCTATTTTCAGTCAGAGGTACTGAAAAACAATATTACGGATGCTGAAAAACACAGAAAAGTGTTGGCAAGCACCAATCAATTATTGGCCAACATAACCACTTTTGAAAGTTCTATTCGATTATTTCAACTCACCAAAAGCAAGCTGTATATAGAAAGTATACAAAATGAAAAACAAAGTATTCAGAAAGAGTTAAGGCAACTTCAACAGCTTTTACAAGTAGTTCCTAATAATGAAAAATTATTCGATTCTTTAAATAAACTCACTGCAAAACAAATTCAATTATATAATCAATTTTTCCCCAATAATTTTCAACAAAATGTTCAAATTGTAGCAGCTAATACATTTGATGAAAGTGTTGCACTTAACAAAACCATCCTCAATCTTATTCAGCAGCTAAAAGCAGAACAAGATGGTATTTTATCAGCCAAAAAAGAAAGAAATATTCATGAAATTGTGCAACTGCAATACTCTTTCTTAATTGTACTAACACTTTTGTTTATTAGTTTCTATTTATTGGCAAAAAGATTAATCAAATTAATTAAGAAAGAAAATCTTTTATATGAAGAATTACAGCAGCAGTCAGATTTAATTAACAATAGCAACGATGCTATTATTACCATTGATGATCAGTTTAAAATTACATCTTGGAATTATGGAGCCGAAAAATCGTTAGGCTATAAACGAAGTGAAGTAATTAATAAAAGCATTTTAAAAGTTTTAAAAAGCGATTTAACAGAAGAAAGACGAAGTGAGAATATTGCTTCTTTAAAAGAAAAAGGAACATGGAAAGGAGAGGTGGTACAATATAATAGAGACGGCGAAAAACTATACATGTTACTATCTTATAGTGCTGTAAAAAATGCCGATGGATCAATTAAAGGATACACTTCTATACGAACAGATATTACGGCACAAAAACTTTTAGAAAGTAAGCTAAAATTCGAAAATTCTTACCTAGAAATTGATGTTGACAAAAAAGCAAAAGAAATTAAAGAAATTTTTGAGCGAATGAAAAAGGCATTTATTGCTTTTGATAGAAACTTAAATATTACTTATGCCAATGATACTATTGCTACTTACATGCAAAAAGATAAAGACAAAATTATTGGCTCTAATTTGAAAGATTTATTTCCAAATGCACAAGCTTCTAGCTTTCATTATGCTTGTTTACAAGCCTTGCAATATCAAAAAACAGTTTCTATAGAGGAATATATAGAGCATTTCGATCGATGGTTTGAAAGCAGCATTTATCCATCAGACAATGGCTTATCGGTATATGTAAGTGATATTACAGAAAAAGTGAGAGCCGATGAAGAATTACAACAAAAAAACAAACAGTTGCAGGTTTTATCTAGTTACCTTCAAAATCTAAGAGAAGATGAAAGGAAAAAAATAGCTAGAGAATTACACGACGATTTGGGGCAAATTGCCACCGTTTTAAAAGTAGATGTTGTACGAATTAGAAAACAGTATCTTGACGGTCAAACCGATATTGAACAAAAGCTTACCACGTTGTTAAATACAATGGATATTTTGATTTCTAAAATCAGAAAAATTTCATACGAATTAAGACCAGATTTATTAGACCATGTAGGCCTGCAAACTGCTTTGGAAAAACACTGCAAAGAGTTTGAAAAAGTAACCGGTACCATTTGTATTTTTAACGATGAAACACCTGAAAATACACGTTTCACACAAGAATTAGAAACAACTATTTTTAGAATTTGCCAAGAAGCATTAACCAATATTATGCGTCATGCAGCTGCTTCAAAAGTGGTGGTTACCATTGCACTTCTAAACAATGAAATTATACTCACCATTAAAGACAATGGAAAAGGTTTTGATATTATTGCAAAAAAACAAAGTCTTGGTCTTTTAGGAATGCAAGAAAGAGCAAAAGCAATAATGGGAGAATTAGAAATTATTAGTCAAATAAATAAGGGAACAACCATACAATTTTCTGTGAATTACGTAAAATCCGCTACCTATGAAAATATTAATAGCTGACGATCATCAATTGGTACGTATGGCCTTACATTGCATACTTAACGAGGCATACAGTAATGCTGAAGTAGAAGAAGCTGCAGACACAGCAGAAATGCTTAAAAAGGCACTTAAAGAGCATTGGGATTTAATTATTTCAGACATTGCTTTTCCCGATCAATCTGGTTTAGATGCTCTAAAACAAATAAAAACCCATAAACCTAAAATTCCTGTATTAATGTTGAGTATGTATCCTGCTCAAGAATATGCCATACGTTGTATTACAGCAGGTGCAGTTGGATATTTAAACAAAGAAAATATTGCCGACGAACTTATTAAAGCTATTAATCAAATTTTAGCTGGGAAAAAATACATTAATATGGAAGTAGCAGAAATTTTAGCTGCTTCTTTTGAAGACAAATCAAGAACAGTTTTACACGAAAACCTATCTGATAGAGAATACGAAGTTTTTAAATTGTTGTTAGAAGGATTAAGCATGCAAGAAATTAGTGAAAAACTATGCATTAGTGTAAATACAGTGCGTACGCATAAAGTACATATTTTAAAGAAGATGCATTTGCAAAGCGATGCTGATATGATTAAATACGGCATTCAAAATCAACTCATTTAAATTCAATGTTTATACATGTTAGCTAAATATCAAGCACATTTATACAGTTCATATAAATGTGTTTTTTATTTACAGTTGTTTTAAAAATATCCAAACCTATTTTTACGGTTTATCGTAATTCATCATTAAAAATATTCTTATGAAAATATTATTGGTAGATGATCATTCTATGATTCGTCAAGGATTAAAAATGATTCTTACACAGTCTTATCCATCAGCTGAAATAGTTGAAAAAAGCAATGCTTACGATTTAGAAGATGAATTAAAAGAAAATACGTTTGATATTGTAGTAACTGACTTATTTATGAGTGGACCCGCTGTTACTGATATTATTAAACAAACAAGAGAGGCCCAAAATAAAGTTCCCATTTTAGTGTTAAGTATGTCTTTACCCGAAAAAAATGCGGTTAGAGTTATTCGTTCTGGTGCAAATGGATATTTAAATAAAGACACTGCACCCAACGAACTTATCAAGGCTATTGAATTTGTACTAAAAGGTAAAAAATACATTACTCCAGAAATTGCATCCTTATTGGCAGATGCTTATTTAGATGATGTAGAAAAAATGCCACATGAGCATTTATCTGATAGAGAATACCAAGTTTTTCAAATGTTGGCAAAAGGTAAAACGGTGTCTGCAATTGCCAACGATTTAGGCGTAAGCATCAACACGATCAGTACCTATAAAGGTAGGATTTTAGAAAAAATGAACTTCCAAAATTTTGCCGATATTATTAAGTATGCACATAGCAATAATTTGATATAGCATGCTTTAAACTATTTCACAAAAAACAGTAATCAAACTACTACAAAACAGTCGTAAATAATTGATGATTAGTTCATTCCGTATACTAAAATAATCTTATTCATACTGTAGTTCCTTTGGGTTGCAATTAAGCGATATCCAAAATCCTACAGTCATGAAAAGTCTAATCACATTTGTAGCAGCACTCTTCTTCTTCACCACAACAACTACTGCACAATACACTCCGTTGCCATTTGGCGTTTCTTTATGTGGTGCTGAATTTGGTACAGAAAGTTTACCAGGTTTATATAACAAACATTATATCTATCCAGACAAAGCAGAAATAGAATATTTTGCTAAAAAAGGAGTAAGTGTAATGCAATTGCCATTTCGTTGGGAACGTATACAAAGAAAATTAGGCGGTGCTTTAGACTTGCAAGAACTTTCTTACATGAAAAAGTTTTTAACCGATTGTGCTAATACAGGTGTAATGGTGGTTTTAAACATGCACAATTTTGCTCGTTACAAAATCAATGGCGTAGAATTTATTATTGGATCTCCACAAGTGCCTTTAGCTGCTTTTAAAGATGTTTGGAAAAAAATTGCTTATGAACTTAGAAATTTCAGCAACATATATGCTTTCGATATTATGAACGAACCCCATGATATGGGCAATTATCCTTGGTTTTATGCAGCACAACAAGCTATTAATGGTATTAGAGAAGTAAATCCTAGCATTTACATTATGATTGAAGGAGATAGATATTCTAATGCTCCTACTTGGGCTGAACATAGCGATAATCTTAAAAACCTTCAAGATCCTGCTGATAACTTAATTTACAATGCACACTGCTATTTTGATACCGATTTATCTGGTAGATATGCTTATAGCTACGATGAAATGAACATTCATGAACAAACTGGCGTAGATAAAATAAGACCTTTTATTAACTGGTTAAAAGCAAACGGTAAAAAAGGATTTGTAGGCGAATTTGGAATTCCTAAAAACGACAAACGTTGGTTACCTGTTTTAGATAATTTCTTACGCTATTTAACTGCTAACAACATTAGTGGAAGCTATTGGGCTGCTGGTCCTTGGTGGAAAAGCTACCCACTTTCTTTACACCCAATTTCTGGTAACGATCAGCCTCAAATGGGTATTTATGCTAAATATTTATACAAATCAGAAAACAATCCTGCTACTGCTGTAGCCATCAATACTTCTCCTAATTACAAAGCAAATACAAGTGTAATTGTAGGAAGAAGATAATTGAAAAAAGCTTATTTAGGATGTAGAATAATCATAATTGCAACAAACCCATTTTGTAAATACTAAAATCAATGCCTATGGTAAAACACAGCAAATAACCATTTTTTTAACAAGGGATATACAGAATTTAATTGCAAAAAATGAAACCCAATTATTCACTAAATCAAATTATATGCTATAGACAAAAGAAAACAGGATAACTATATCGGATTTTTAATTGCACATGATCATCATTTTTTCACCCACAAATAATCAAAGCCTATGATTATAATACAATAAGCAAAACATTTTACACAATAAAAAAGCATTGGTTTTGTGTTTATCACTGCTTTTTTCAATCCAAATTCTCAAAGCTTGCTGTAAAATTTTTTGTAACAATTATCAACTTGAATGTTAGAATTTGTAAAAAGGGAAAATCAGGTAATTTTTGCTTTAATCATAATACTACTATTGACATGTTTTATACTACGATTGTATAGAATAACTTGTACTATTTAGTTTTCTGCAAAATGCATCTCTTTTTCAAAATAGTTTCTTTGCTTGCACTAATATGTTATTGGGTAAAGTTTCGAAACCAAGAATAAAATGTTTCCCGTTAGCCTATTAGTTTTATATTTAGTTTCCCTTTTAAACTATGAGAAACGCTCTATTTTCTAATATTCGACATTCAATTGCTGCATTTGTTGTAGATAAAAATGAAGTAATTATCGACGCAGCTAACCTACACAACATTGGCTTAAATGATTTTGTAGCTCCTGCAACGTATAACCAATTGTTTCATGAATCTGTTGCTTCTGAAATTGCAAATGCAGTAAAACAAGTATTTACAAAAAATAAAAAAAAGATTGAACTACAAGTACAACTTTTGATAAATGGAAAAGCTATTTGGCATGTATTTACCATAAAACAACAACATAGCGATTTTGAAACTTTGGCATTTGTTATGGTAAAAAAAATGAATGCTCAGCAAGTGAAAATTATTCATTTACAAAACCAACTAAAACAATCTAAAGAACAACTTAAAACAATTAAGCAGATTTCTGATTTTAATGCAAAAGTCATTAATAATGCCAATGCAATTATAATTGCGTTAAATAAACATGGAGAAATTATTCGATTTAGCAAAAATGCAGAAAAAATAGCTGGATATAGCAGTGAGGAAGTTTTGGGTAAAAATGCTTTGCAAATTTTTGTACCCAAAAATATTTTTCCAAACGAACATGCCTTATTAATTCAACTTATTAAAACGAGGCAGAATGGTGGTTTTTACGAAGGGCCTTTACTTACCAAAAGTGGAGAAACAAAAATCATCACCTGGAAAAATAGAAATATTCAATCGTCGAATAACGTAGATATTGCTTTTGTGTGTATTGGTAAAGATATTACAGAGCTTAGGGCAAATACGCAACGCTTATCAGATAGTGAGGCTCGATTTAGAGAATTGGCTAAAACCTTGCCTTTGGCTATTATTTGTTTTGAACGCTCGGGTAAAATTGCTTTTATTAATGCAGCTTATACCAAACTATTTGGATACAATGCCGATGAGCTTAAAAGCGTAAACGACATTATTCAAACATTTTACGAATCAGATACTATTATACAAAAAGCAAAACATCGTTGGCAGTTCGATTTGCTTACCAAACCATACGAACCTATTCAGCCAAGAATTATTCATGTTCTTTGTAAAAATGGTGCGTATAAAGATGTTGAAGTAAATGGTTCTGTCAACAACGAATACCTATATTACTCCTACACAGATATAACCTATCGGCTTCAATACGAAAAAGCCCTGATTGAAGGAAAAGAATATTTTAAAAATGTTGCAGAAAATATACCTATTCCTGTTGCTATTGGAAATTTAAAAATGGAAACCGTTTTTGTAAACAAAGCATTTACAAAAGTACTTGGATATACTTTAGATGATATTCCAAAAGTGCAAAACGGTAATCCATATTTTGTGTTTAAAAACGAAGAAGAAAGCCAACAGCAAACACAAGAATGGTTAGAAATTGCCAATACTTACATTAACACAGGTAAACTTTTAAAACAAATCATCTACAGAACAATTCGCTGTAAAGACAATACAATCAAACATTTTGAAATAAATTTTTCAATCGATAATCAGTTTCTATATTCCAATTTTATAGATATTACTGAAAAGAAGAAGGTAGAGCAGTTGTTAATTGAAAGCGAACAAAAATTTAAAAAAGTTGCTGAAAATATTCCGTTACCAATGGTTTGTCATACCAAAGAAATGGAATTCATTTTCACCAATCAACAATTTACAGAGGTGTTTGGGTTAAGTATGAACAATATAAATAGCTATGGATTATGGCTTTCTAAATTTGTATATTCTACAGCAGAAATAGAGAAAAAAGAAACAACTGAGTTGTTTGATGCAATTGCTAATTTCCAAAAAAATACAACAAAAGTTTCACCAATTCTTGAACGAAGAATAAAAGACAAGCACAACAATACAAGAGTATTTGAAATTGCGTTTACAGTGCAAGAAGATTTAATTTATGCATTGTTAAACGATGTAACTGAAAAAATTCAAACAAAGCGTTTATTACAAAAAAGTGAACTGCGATTTAAAAATATTGCCGAAAATGCACCTTTAGCAATTATTACATTCGATTTTCAAATGAATATTACCTACGTAAACAAGCAGTTTAAAAGATTGCTTGGTTATTCGCTTGAAGATGTAGCAGCATATAATGTTTGGCAAAAATTAATTGTGCATGTAACCGAAGAAGAACGATCTGAAAACGAAAAAGAGTGGCTAGAAAGTGTAAATAGGTTAAGAGCTGGTAATTTATTGCAAGCAGAAAGTTTGGAAAGAACTATCATTTGTAAAAATGGCGAGAATAGAATTTTCGAAATTAGTTTTACAGCCGACGATCAATTGGTATATGCAATTTTAGACGATATTACCGAACGTAAAACAGCCGAATTGCGTTTATTCGAAAGTGAACAACGCTTTAAAGCTTTGGCCGATAATATGCCAATAGCAATTGGTAGTCACCATATTAATGGTACTGTTTTATTTTTAAACAATCACTTTTTAAAAACAATAGGATATACATTACAAGATATTCCAACACTAGAAGATTGGTATTTAAAAACACAACCAAATCCAGATATACGAGCTACTTTATTTGCTCATTGGTTAGAAACGGTAGAGGCTTACAGAAACAATCAACTTAGTGATATTCCACATATTGAAACAGATATTCGTTGCAAAGACAAAATAACTCGAACCTTTAATTTTTTATTCAGTATTCACCAAGATATTGTGTACATCATGTTGGTAGATATTACTGAAAGAAGAAAAGCGGAGAAAGAATTAATATCATCGCATTTACAATTAAGAGAATTAACATCTCACCTTCAAAAAGTAAGAGAAGAAGAAAGAAAATACATTGCAAGAGAAATTCATGATGAATTAGGTCAACTTATCACAGGCTTAAAAATGGATATTAGTATGCTTAAAAGACGATTAAGCAACAAAATACCAGATATTGGTAATTACATGGTTGATGTTTTAGACCTTACAGATACCATTGTAAACACCGTAAGAAGAATAGCTTCAGATTTAAGACCAAGTATTTTAGATGATATAGGGCTAGGTGCTGCACTTGAATGGCAAGCCAAAGAATTCGAAAAACGAACCGCTATAAAATGTGTATTCGATAATCAAATAGATCATTTAGATTTATCTGTAGATATTAAATCGAATTTGTTTAGAATTTATCAAGAATCGTTAACCAATATTATTCGTCATTCAAATGCTACAAGCGTTCAAAGCGTAGCCAAAGTAGTTCAGAAAAAATTGATACTTACAATTGCTGATAATGGAAGAGGCTTTGATACACATTTAACAAATAAAACATTGGGTATTTTAGGAATGAAAGAACGTGCAATTATGATAAATGCTACTTTTACGATTGAAAGCGAAACAAACGTTGGTACTACCATTACTATTAAAATGCCCCTAAATTAATTTTTGCTATGCATATTCTAATTGGAGATGATCACAGTGTGGTACGAAAGGGACTCAAAATGATTATTGAGGAAGCCTATCCAAATGCCATTATTGAAGAAGCACAAGATGGTGCAGATATTATAAAAAAGTTAGCAAAACGATCTGATTGGACAATTATTGTGTCTGATATTTCAATGCCAGGAAGATCAGGATTAGAAATTATTAAATATGTAAAAGAAAATTTACCTAAAGTTCCTGTATTGATACTCAGTGTTCATGCAGCCGAACATTATGCTGTACGTACATTAAAAGCAGGTGCATCAGGGTATTTAACCAAAGAAAGTGCTCCTGAAGAATTGGTAAAAGCCATCCAACAAATTACAAGCGGACGAAAATACATTACTGCAGAAGTTGCTGAATTGTTGATTGAATTTCAAGGCAATGAAATGAGCGATCAACCACATAGAAACCTTTCTGATAGAGAGTTTGAAGTGTTTAAATTGATTGCCAAAGGTTATAAAATTTCTGAAATTGGTGAACAACTTTCTCTAAGCATCAATACAATTAGTACATATAGAACTCGAATTTTAGAGAAAATGCACATGACTACAAATGCCGAACTTACCAAATATGCCATTACCCATAATTTGGGTTAAAAGGCGTTTTTAACTAAGAATAATACTCAAAAAAGCAATCCACAAAAAATAGGATTGCTTTTTTATTTGGATGATTTTTGCAGTGGATGAATTCATAAAGTTTTTGCTGCACAATTGTTTTTAATTGGGTTTTCACATACCTTTAAGCCAACTATATTTTATTTGTTACGCCTACTTTTCTAAGCTCAATAAATCTGTTACATGCAACTGAATATACTTACCATTAGTTATTTAATTGGGTCGGTTACTTTTATTTTAGGATTAAAAATGTTGTCCAATCCTGCATCGGCAAGAAAAGGAAATTTAATTGCTGCTGTAGGAATGTTTATAGCCATTGTAGCAACTATATTCTTTTATACCGATGAATCTGGCAATCGCTTACACAACCATGTTTGGATTTTTGGTGCATTGTTTTTAGGCACTATTCTCGGATTTATGGCTGCCAAAAAAGTAAAAATGACAGCCATGCCTGAAATGGTAAGTCTTTTCAACGGAATGGGTGGAGCTTGTGCAGCACTCATTTCTATTATAGAATTTCGACATTTAATGCATGTGCCACTTATTCATCAAGAAGGAATTTTAATTACCATTTTTTTAGGGCTAATTATTGGTTCGGTTTCATTTGCAGGTAGCATGATTGCTTGGGGAAAATTAAACGGTTCGGTAAAAGATTTTTCATTCCGTGGTCAACAAATGCTGAATACCATTATGCTACTAGCTATGTTGTGTGTTGCAGGATATTTGGTATTTAATTTATCTGTAGACAATAGTTGGTTGTTTTATTTGATACTTGTTGGTGCATTGTTGTATGGTATTTTATTTGTTTTTCCTATTGGTGGTGCAGATATGCCTGTTGTTATTTCTTTACTCAATTCGTTTACAGGTGTTGCTGCTGCTTGTGGCGGTTTTTTATACGACAATAAAGTGATGCTTACAGGTGGTATTTTAGTAGGTGCAGCGGGTACATTGCTTACCATTTTAATGTGTAAGGCAATGAACAGAAGTTTATTAAACGTATTAATTGGTTCGTTTGGTGGCAATGCTAAAGCGGGTGGAGCTGCTCATGCAGTTGGTGGTAGTTACAAAGAAATTTCTTTAAGTGATGCAGCAATGGTGATGACGTATGCAAATAGAGTTGTTATTGTGCCAGGTTATGGTTTAGCAGTGGCTCAAGCACAACATGTATGTCATGAATTAGAAAAATTATTAGATGAAAAAGGGGTTGAAGTTACCTATGCTATTCATCCGGTTGCTGGTCGAATGCCAGGCCATATGAATGTTTTATTGGCAGAAGCAGATGTGAGTTACGATAAACTACAAGAAATGGAACAAGCTAACGAAATATTTAAAAATACTGATGTTGTACTAATTTTAGGAGCCAATGATGTGGTAAATCCGGCGGCAAAAACCGATCCTTCATCACCTATTTATGGAATGCCAATTTTAGAAGTTGAATTGGCCAAAACCGTAATTGTAAACAAACGAAGCATGAAACCTGGTTATGCAGGAATTGAAAATGAACTCTTTTTTCAACCCAAAACATCTATGTTATTTGGCGATGCAAAAGGCGTTTTACAACAATTAGTGGCAGAAATAAAATCGGTATAAAAACCTTATTGCAGTAATGCTTTTGTTCAATTCAATATTCTGTTTATTATCTTCGTTTTGTGTTACCATTATCTTTTATTCAATCCTTACAATCGGTTAAAGGTTTTCAAGAAGATGCATTTATCAAAGTGCATCAAAGTGGAGAACAAGTTACTTCTGTTCGAATGCATCCATTTAAGCAAGTAGCCGATCCAACACATTGGACTATTTTGCCAAATTCTTCTAATGCACAAGAAAATCTCCCTACATTACAAATTACAGATGTGCCTTGGTGTTTTTTGGGTAGTTATTTATCACAAAGACCATCATTTACATTCGATCCTGTTTTTCATGCAGGTGCTTATTATGTGCAAGAAGCAAGTAGCATGTATTTATGGCATGTATTACAGCAAACGATTGGTAACAATACAAAAAACATAAGGGTATTGGATTTGTGTGCTGCTCCTGGAGGAAAAACAACCCTATTGGCTTCTTATAGCAAAGATGGATTGGTTGTTAGCAATGAAGTAATTAAACAACGAGCACAAATTTTAGTAGAAAATGTAACCAAATGGGGAATGGATAATGTTGTGGTTACCAATAACGATCCTGCACATTTTCAACAATTAACAGGCTATTTTGATGTGATTGTCATTGATGCACCTTGTAGTGGAAGTGGTATGTTTAGAAAAGATAAACAAGCCATTGACGAGTGGAGTGAAGAACATGTAAAGCTTTGTAGCCTTCGGCAACAAAGAATAGTAGACGATGTTTTACCAGCCTTAAAAGAAGGTGGATGGTTAATTTACAGCACTTGTTCGTACAGTGAATTAGAAAATGAAGCATGTATTGATTATATTGTTGAAAAACACGGCTTACAAACTTTTGCTTTACAAAATAATCATGATTGGAATATTGTAGAAACGATTTCTAAAAAACACCAAGCTTATGGGTATCGATTTTATCCAAATGCATTGAAGGGAGAAGGTTTTTTTATTGCTGCACTTCAAAAAACAGATGGTATTAATCATGCTTTTTTTCAACAACAATCTTTAGCAAAACCATCAAAGCAAGAGTTAGTTCAAATAAATGATTTTGCACAGCTAAAATCAGATTTTACATGGTTTAAACAACAAGATATTTTTAAAGCAGTGCAACAAAATTGGTTGGCAGATATTGAAATTTTAGCCAAACAATTATACATTAAAAAAGCAGGTATTTCTATTGGTATCATAAAAGGAAAAGATATTATTCCTCAACATGAATGGGCTTTAAGTTTACTTAGTTTAGCCCACATGCCTGTTTATGAAGTATCGAAAGAAACTGCATTACAATATTTGAGAAGAAAAGATATAGAACTGTCTAACGCTTCTGTAGGTTGGAGTTTAATTCAATATTGTGGATTATTTTTAGGTTGGGTGAAAGTTTTGCCCAATAGACTGAATAATTACTATCCGCAAGAATGGAGAATACTAAAAGAGTAACTTCACACTTGTTTCTTTTATAATACCAATTAGTATGAAGCTTTTATCGAAAATATTATTCATCAGCACTATTTTTAGTTCAGTAACACTTTTTGCACAAAAAAGTAATAGTGTTACTTTATATACCATTAAATCGGGTGAAACGCTTTCTGCTTTAGCTGCAAAATATGGCACGTCAGTAGGTGATATTATGCGTTTAAACGGTATGAATGCTAAAAGCCAACTTTCAATTGGTGAAACAATCAAAGTACCAAGTTCAAAGTCTGTAACGGCTTCAAAAAACACGACAGTTTCAAATAAGGTTGATGAGCCTAAAAATGATGTTCTTGCTGGAAAAACACATACTGTACAACAAGGCGAAACTTTGTATAAATTAAGTAGACAGTACAATGTTACCGTTGCTCAACTACAGCAATGGAACAATATGACAGATTTAAATGTAAAAATTGGTCAGGTTTTATCTTTATCGCCTGTTTCTAATTCAAATACGAATGCTTCTGTAGCCAAACCTATTGCTACTGAAGCCGCTAAACCAGTTGCAACAACCAACAATCCTTCACCTACTATTGCAGCAAATACACCTACTACAAAGCCTATTGAAAATGAAGCAGCAAAACCAACAGAGTCTGTTAAAGAAACACCTACAAATACCAATTCGAACGAAGCAGAAGTAATTAATGCTAGTTCAAAATATGTACAAACTGAGGGTTTTTTCGCTAATTATTTCGATTACAAATCAAAAAATAAAAATACATTAACAGGTGATGCCTCTATCTTAAAAACGGTAAGTGGTTGGACGGATAAAAAATATTATGTATTAATGAATGATATTGCACAAGGTACCATAGTTAGAATATCTGCTAACAATAAAAGTATTTGTGCCAAAGTGTTGGGTAGTTTACCCGATATAAAAGAAGATGCTGGTTTATTGCTGCGTTTAAGCAATGCTGCTGTTGCCGAACTAGGTATAGAAGATCAAAAGTTTACGGTAGTTGTTAACTACTAAAGCCTACATTTTTTACTACTCATATATCAAATTGTATTGAGGGATAAGCAAACTGTTTATCCTTTTTTTATGCTGTTTTGTTATTGATAATCAATGATATATGTAATCAATAAACAAAAATGCTTGCTCTAAAAACTATTTCTTTTCCTTTCTCGTTTCTGTAATTATTCTACACTATTTGTGGTTGTAATTACTACTTGGTTATCGTATTAAGTGTATAGTGTAGTAGTAGCTGTTCAAGTAGTTTTACAGTGTAAATAAAATGATTGTTTACAAATCTCTAAAAGAAAGTCCGTGAAAAGCCTAATATCCTTTTTAATATTACTAATGATGCAAATACCAATATTTGCTCAATTGGCAGCAGACTTTACCACTACAGATGGTAAATTGGGTGGATGTGCTCCGTTAGCAATATCTTTCAAAAACACAACAAAAGGGGCTTCTGCAAATGCAACTTACAAATGGGATTTAGGCAATAACAATGTTTCTACTCTACAACATCCAGGATCGGTTTATACTGCTGAAAAAACATATCAAGTTACACTTACAGTTACAGATGGTGCAGCTACTTCATCAAAAACAATAGCTGTTACTGTTTATAAAAAACCAATCGTAAATTTTGTGGTTGAAAATGGTTTTGGTTGTGCTCCTTTAACCACAACGTTTAAAAGTACTTCAACGGCAGGTGATGGCATTATTAGTAATTATTTTTGGGATTTTGGTGATGGAATAGTGGCTCAAGATAGTAGCTTCTCTACTATTCAACATACCTATAATTTTGCAAAAAAAGCAGAGATTGATTTGGTTGTTACCAATTCTTTTGGCTGTCAAAATACAATTCAAAAAGACAATCTAGTTGAAATTAAAAACAAAGCCATTGCCAATTTTACTGTAAACAATACTTCACTTTGCAATACTCAGCAAAAGGCTCAGTTTAATAATACTTCTAATGGTCCAGGTAATTTAATATACAGTTGGAGTTTTGGAGATGGAGGTGTTAGTACAGATAAAAGTCCATCTTATCAATATACTCAAAAGGGACAATTTTCAGTACGACTAATCGTTAACAGCGATTTTGGTTTAGGTTGTAATCATGAAATTACACAGAACAACTTAATAAAAGTAGCTGACTTTTCTACAGATATTACTGTTCCATCTTTAATTTGTAATGGATCAAGTGCTAATTTTTCTGCGATAAACATTCCTACTCCTACAGCTACTCAATGGGCATTTAGCGATAACAATTTTGCTACAGCATCTACCAATTCTTCAGTATCTAAAACATTTACAGCTGCAGGTGTATTTACAGTTCGTTTAATTAATACGTACGGTATTTGTAGAGATACGGTAGTTAAAAGCTTAACAGTGCAAGCAGCACCATCTTTAAAAGGATTTTTAGTAAGTAACACAGCTATTTGTTCTGCCCCTGCAATCATGTATTTTGAAGATACAACTGTATCGGCTACACAGTGGAATTGGAATTTTAATATGGCTGTTAGTGGTGCAACTGGTAACACAAAATCGCCTGCATATAAGTATATGCAAGAAGGAAGCTACACTGTAGGCTTAACAGTAACAAATGCCAATGGATGTAAAGCATCTACCACAAAAACAATTGACATTAGAAAAACGGCTGTGAATATTCAACTTGTTCAATCTACAAGTGTTAATGGATTAAGTGGTTGTCCAGGTTTTTCAATAAGCTTAGCAGCTACACCTGCTACATTTATTAAACAATATCAATGGCAGTTTAGTGATGGATTTTCAACCAATTTGCCACAAGCAACGCATGTTTTTGATAGTGTAGGCATTCACAGAGTTAAGCTTTTATACACAAGTAATAGTGGCTGTAAAGATTCTGTGCAGTTTAATTCAGCCATACAAGTTTTTCAAAAACCAAAAGCCAATTTTTCCGTTTCTAAATCTGTGGTTTGTGGCAACAATGCAGTTGTTTTTACCAATACCTCTACACCTATTTCAACCCGTTGGTTTTGGGATTATGGCGATAAAAATACAGCAGCATTAAGTGCTAGTAATCATACAGTAAGTCACAAATATTTAGATTCCGGTTTTTTTAACGTTCGATTGGTGGCTGTGAATGGTGTTTGTGCCGATACAATAGATAAATTACAAGCGGTAAAAGTATTGCCTCCTTTTACTACGATTGCTGGTATTTCTAATAATTGTACTTCAAGAGGAGATGTACTATTTACATTCACTACTAGAGGTGGAAATAAATTTGAATGGGATTTTGGTGATGGAACGAAAGAAACAATTGATGGAACTCCAAAACCAATAAGACATACCTATTCTAAATCAGGAAATTATACCGTAAAATTAACAGCTTACAGCGATGAATGTACAGTAGAAGATGGTGGTGTTGCTCAAGTATTATTAAAGAAAGAACCTGTTTTAACTGCTCGTAAAACCATAGTTTGCTTAAACGATTCTTTAAACGTAACCTTAGCCAATTTAGACGTTAATCCTACCAATTTGGGATACAATATTGTGAAAATAGAAGATGCAAATGGTAACTTATTTGCAGCAACAAATAGACCAACAGCTGCTAAGTGGACAAACGTGTATATTGGCAATTTATCTTCTATTTCAAAAGGAAATCACTCTATTCGTTTTATTATTCAATCTAATCAATTCAATTGCTTTGATACCTCTAATTTTATCAATTTTAAAACGACAGGACCAATTGCTAATTTCAATATACAAACGGTTACTGCTTGTTATAAAGAAGCTGTAAAATTCTCAGATGTATCAATTGCAGATACCAATGCACCTATTAAAAAATGGGAATGGTTTTTTGGAGATGGAAAAACAAATGTGCAAACAGAAAAAGCCGCTTTTCAATTCCAATACAATACACCAGGTTTGTATAATCCTACTTTAAAAGTAACAGATACAAATGGCTGTTTTACCATCAATTCAACTAAGTACAAAAGTTTTGTAGTAAAAGGACCTAAAGCAGCGTTTGTTTATGCACCAACTGCCATTACACCTAATGTTCCTGTTACGTTTACAAATACCTCAAATACTTATGGTAATACCAATACACAGTTTGCTTGGCAATTTAGTGTTGGAAAATTCAACTCAAATAGTAATACTACTGTAGTTCGTACCTACAACAATAGTGTAGTAAGAGATACAGTTACGTTAATTGTAAAAGATGCAACATCTAGCTGTGCCGATACTACAAAACAAGTTGTGGTTCTGAAAAGAATGGATTTAGATTTCACGTTTACAGCTGAATATATTAGTAAAAATGCTTGTCCGCCACTATTGGCAAACTTTACTGCAAAAACAACCAATGTAAATGCAATTGCTTGGAAGTTTGGCGATAATTCAACTGCTTCTAATATTGCTACACCAAGTCATACATATCACAAGCCAGGTATTTATAAAATTACCATGTACGGTTTTGGAAATAATAATGTTGTAGATTCAATTACTAAAGAAATTGAAATTAAAGGTCCATTTGCAACTTTATTTGCTGACAGTTATCTAAACTGTACACCTGCAAATCTTACACTAAGTGCAACGGCTAAAAATGCAACTTCATTTATTTGGGATTTTGGTGATGGAACGTTGAGTAATATTTCAACCGACACATTTGCATCTCATGTGTACAATGTTGCAGGTGTTTATAAACCATCTTTAATTATGAAAGATAGTGCTGGTTGTAGTTCCATTTTTGAAATGAATTCAGTAATTCTGATGGATTCTATAAATACAAAAGGAAAGATTGATGCAGTAAGTAAAACGCTTTGTAACAATGGAAATATCTTGTTTACAGGAAATGTAAACAGTATTGGTAATCAAAAATTGGGATTAAACCATGCATATAGCTGGTTATTTGCAAATGGTATGTTGATCGATTCTTCAAATATGCAATCTCCTTTAGTACAATTTTCATCAATAGGCAAGCATCCTATTGCTTTAGAAATGAAAACACAAGGCGGTTGTAAGGCTACTTTTGTAGATACGATTGTTGTAAAACCATCTGCTAAGCCAAGTATAGTAGGTGTAAAAAATGTGTGTATTGATGAAGCACTTCAATTATCAGGAATAAGTAGCCAAAAACAAGATATTACTTGGAATTGGACATTTGAAAATGGAAATAGGAGCAACCTACAGCAACCAACTGCTCAAATATTTACCAATACAAAATCGCTAAACCGTATTCAGTTAATTACAAGTTTAAATGGTTGTTTCGATACAGTATCGGCTCAGATACAAGTTTTTGAAAAACCAACAGTGCAATTAACACCTAAAAATGCAAAAATATGTTTGGGTGATTCTATAAAATTAACCGCACAAAATGGTAATAAATACGAGTGGATTCAATCAAAATTAACTACTCCAAATAATGTATTTTACGTTGCTCCAACAATATCCACAAGTTATCAGGTAAAAGTAACCAATAAAAATGGTTGCGAAGCCGTAGATACTGCATTTATAGAAGTGGTACAACCATTTAAATTACAAACTATCAATAGCCTAGAAGCTTGTGTTGGCAACACAATTCAGTTACAAGCAAAAGGAGCAACAACTTATAAATGGATAAATACCGATAATAGCTTGAGCAGCAATACTTCGGCAACGCCTACAGCAATAGCAAAAATGAATACCCAATTTAAAGTAGTTGGTTTTGATGCAGATGGATGTTTTACAGATACTGCTACAACCAATATCTTAGTACATCCTTTACCAACAGTACAATTAGAGTCAGATATTGTGTTAGGTACAGGAGCATTTACTACTTTAAAACCAAATTATAGTGCAGATGTACAAAGAGTAAATTGGTTTCCCAATCAATATTTAAATGCCGCCAATAGCTTTACACCAACAGTTACGCCAAAATCGAATATTACTTATGTAGTTACTGCCACTTCTAAATATGGCTGTGAAGCAAAAGATAGCGTTCTTATAAACCTACAATGTATTCAAGATAATTTATATTTGCCTACTGGTTTTACCCCAAATAAAAATGGATTAAACGATGTTTTTTATCCATTAGGAAAAGGAATTAATGTAGTAAAACACTTTGCAGTGTATAATAGAACAGGACAAGTTTTATTTGAAAAATCTAACTTTCAATTAAATGATAAATCATCAGGATGGAATGGTAAATTCCAAGGTTACGATCAACCAACAGGTGTATACATTTATGCAATAGAAGTAGAATGTGATACTAAAGAAATTTTTAGTAAAAAAGGAACGATTACTTTGATTAGATAAATACAACTCTAAAATCGATAACCTCTCAAAAAGTCTTCAATCAACATTCTTTTTTTACCTTCTAACTGTATGTCTATAACATGAATAAAGCCATCAGCACAGCTAAATTTTAAATATGATTTTTGATCTGTAAAATATTCACCACAAGCATGTGAATGTGATACAATTTCTTTTTTACAAGTATAAATTTTTAATTTCTTTTCTTGCAAATAAGTAAATGCAGCAGGATAAGGCGATAAACCTCTAATTAAATTATAGATATTGTTAGCTGTATCTGTAAATTGAATGCAACAGGTTTCTGTGAATATTTTTGGAGCATGTTTTAAAGTTTTGTCTTCTATCGGTTGTGGTTTTTCACTAATAGAACCATCTAACAAACCAAGTACTGTTTCAACCAATGTATTTGCTCCAAGAACCATCATTTTATCATGAATTTCTCCAACCGTTTCATCTTCACCAATTGGCATTTTTGCTTGTAACAAAATATTACCTGTATCTATAGCATGTAACAATTTAAAAGTAGTAACGCCGGTTTCTTTCTCACCATTTATTACAGCCCAATTAATAGGTGCAGCACCTCTATACTGAGGTAATAAAGAACCATGAACATTAATTGTACCCATTGGTGGCATATTCCACACTACTTCAGGTAACATTCTAAATGCAACCACAATTTGTAAATCAGCTTGTAGGGCTTTTAATTCGGTTAAAAATTGTTCATTTTTTAATTTTTCTGGCTGTAAAATGTTTAAGTTAATGGCAACAGCATATTTTTTTACGGCACTCTCAGTTATTTGCATTCCTCTACCTGCAGGTTTATCAGGGGCTGTAACAACACCAACAATATTAAAACCTGCGTTTACCAAAGCGTCTAACGATGCTACAGCAAAAGCAGGCGTACCCATAAAAACAATTCTACAATCTTTTACATTCATTCGGCAAATGTAAGTATTGAGGAAAAGATATTGTTGTGGTAATTAAATGTGATAAGTAATAAAAACAATGCGGATTTACAAAATAATGCAGCTAAATCATTCTGTAATGAGAATCTAAATAATTAATCAAATATTAATCTCTCAACTTAAAATTGAAAACGATGGTACCAGATTCTTCGTCGTTTGTGGCTGCATTTAGCTTTAATTGTCTAGCTTTTTTTAAAGCAATGCCACGTATATTTTGATTGGTAGTAGTTGTTCCTTTTGGATTGATAGTTGCATTGGTAACTGTTCCATTTGCATCTACAAGAATATCTACAGCAACTTTAGCAGGTTCATTAAACTCATCTTCAAAACTAGGTAGTTTAGTAATTTTTCTGCCTTTTAATCCACTTCTGATAGATACCCCACTATTGCCACTTGCTGCATTTCCTGTATAACTATCACTATTTGGGTTACCATTTGGTTTTCCCTGATCGCCATTTCCACCTGCAATACCTTGGTTTTTAACGCCATTATAGCTATCGGCATTATTTCCTCCATTTCCATTGCTACCATTGTATTTGGCCATTGTAGCTTTTGGTTTTGGTGGTGTAGGAGTTGTGGTTTCTGCTGGTTTTATATTTTTTGTAGTAGGTATATTGGTGTTTTTGGTAGTTGGTTTTATAATCGGTTTAATGGGTTTACTTATTACAGGTTCGTCTTCCTCATTATTTTCAGCAGGAGTAATATTGTTTTCTTGTGTAGGTAAACTTGTTTGTGGCGACGGTGTGTTATCACTTGTAACTGTTTCTGTAGCAGGTTCTCCAGGAACAGCAGGTGCTACATCTCCCAATCCAGTTTCGCTATTACCTAAATTCACTTCTATTCCTTCATCCAAAATTGGTTTAGGTGTTTGAGGAACTGTCCAATGTATAAAGAAAAAAACAATGAATAATAATGCACAACAAAGCAATGTTATTCCAGAAGCTTTTAGGTTCTTATTACGTTCGAATTGAGCAGATTCAATCATCATTTATAATTTAAATTCTTTTGCTACAGATGCAAAAACGAATACTAAGTTATTGTATAAACGTAAGTAGATAGTAAGATGTTGTATAAAAAATGGTTAATGTATATCAAAAGAATAGTTGCTACATAAAAATATCATAAGCAAAGCGTAAAAGTGTAGCAGAAACAATGATTAAAAAGAAAATTCTGATAAATTTATTTCCTTTTTTAATGGCAAATTTAGCTCCTAACATTCCTCCCAAAGCATTACTAGCAGCCATTGGTAAAGCAATACTCCAAACAATTTTTCCTTTTAGCATAAACAAAATAATAGACCCTAAATTAGTAGCAAGATTTACCATTTTTGCTTTAGCCGATGCATGTAAAAAATCATATCCCATCACACTTACAAAAGCTAAAACAAGAAAACTACCTGTTCCTGGTCCAACAAAACCATCATATAATCCAATAACTATACTTATAGCTACAGCATATATTTTTTTGGTTTGATTAGAATGACTTTTTTGTACATGTTGTCCAAAATTTTTCTTTGTATATGTATAAATAGCTACAAAACTTAAAACCACTAACAATAGTGGCTTCATAAAGCTATTGTTTACAATCGTTAGTAATTGAGAGCCTGCAAATGCAGATACAAAGGCAATACACATCATCATGCCTAATAAACGCCAATCAATTACTTGCCTTTTTACATATTGATAAGCAGCAAAACTAGTTCCACTAAATGCAGGTATTTTTAATGAACCAATTACCGTTGCAACAGGATATTGTGGCAATAATAAAATACTACTTGGCACTTGAATTAAGCCACCGCCACCAACAATAGCATCTACAAATCCTGCTGTAAAAGCAACACAACACAATAGTAAAAGCGTAGTGGTAAACATAGAATTGCTAGTTTTTAATTATACTTGTTGAAAAGCGAATATTGGCTAATGTTAAACCCATTAAAACAATGATTCCTGCAATAAAATGCATTTTGGTAAACGATTCATTCAATAGAAAAACGGCTTCTATGGTACTGAATAAAGGAATTAAATTACCAAATAAAACAGTTTTGCTTGGGCCAATCAATTGAATGGATTTATTCCACAACAAATAACATATAAATGAACAGCCAAAACCTAAATAAATAATTGAACCTATTACGTTGTTAGAAAAGATAATGGGTTGATTTCCTTGAAATAACTCGTATAAAAACAAGGGAAATAATAAAGCTGTGCCGATTACAAAACCTACAAATAAAAAGTTTAAGCTACTGACTCCTTTTGGTTTTTGTTTAGCTAAATTATTGTAAATAGCAAAACTTAAAGCTCCTAACAAAGCCCAAACATCGCCAACAGAAAAATGAAATAATACTAGCTTTTGAATTTCACCGTTGGTAATTAAAACCACAATTCCAATAAAGCAGATAAACATACCTACAATGCTATTCCATTGTAGTTTTTCTTTATAAAAAACAAAGGCAATTGTAATTGAAAAAATAGGAGCCGCTGTTGTGCTAATTAAAGCCAAGTTAATAGCAGTTGTATGATGACCTGCAATGTATAAACACAAATTAAACAAAGTAAAACCACACAAAGCTGTAGCAGTGAAATAGACTTTATTGTTAAAAATGATTTCTTTCTCTGCTATAAACTTTTTCCAAGCCAAAGGTGCTATACAAACCATAGCAAAAAACCATCGGAAAAAAGCCAAACTAGCAGGAGGAATTTTACTTGAAATGCCTCTTGCAATAATATAGTTGCCACTCCAAATAATGCATGTAATAATTGCAAAGGCAATACCTACAGTTTTGTTACTATATTTTTGAGTTAGGGGCATTCAAATAAAAAATAGGATATTAATGATGGGCAAAATCTAGCGAATAATTGCCTTTAATTCTTTCGATTGGTGGATTAAAATATCCAAATTTTAATTTTGGAAATTCTTCTTGAATCAATTGTTGCATTTGTTTTACACCCAATAAATCACCTGTTTCGGTAACACCAATTTGACCCAAATACCAATCAGGATCAATATTAAAATTTCTCCATTGTATCATGCTTAAATCTGTCTCTTTAATTAAGTTTCTTAAAGCTTCGTATTCTTCTTCACAATCAGTCATTCCTGGAAAAACAAAATAATTAATGCTAGCCCAACCACCATAACTACGCATTACTTTTAAGCTTTCAATAATATCTTCGAATTGATAATTATTGGGGCGATAATAGGGTGTATAAATATGTTTTCTTGCAGAATTAGTACTTACACGTATACTGTTTAAACCAGCTTCACACAAAGCTTTTACAGCATCAGGTTTTGATCCGTTGGTGTTAATGTTAATACTGCCTTTATCGGTATGTTTTCTAATTTCTATTATGGCTTCTCTAATTGTTTCCCACATTAAAAGTGGCTCGCCTTCACAACCTTGTCCAAAACTAATAATAGGATAGGGTGCATTCATTAAATGTGGTACCGTAAATTCTACAATTTCTTCAGCCGTTGGCTTAAAATTCAATCGATCTTGTGGTGAAGTAATTTCCTCATCTTGTGGTTGAAAAGAAACACATCCAATACAATTGGCATTACAAGCAGGAGATGTAGGAACAGGGCATTCCCATCTTCCTAAAGAAAAATTTCTTGCAGCAGGACAAGTATACGTTAAACAACAAGTTTCCATTAAATGTTTTACTAAACGATTATGTGGATAAGCTTGCAGTAATTGATTGGTTCCGCTAATAATTTTTGCATCGTTGTATCCTGCTGCTTCTTGTCGAATATCTTCTTCAATTCTTACTGCTGCAACATAAAATTTTTCGTTGTGCCATGCAGCAGCTGTATAGCAAAACAGTGGTAAAGTTGGTGCTTCTGGCAAGGTTTCATAAGCAGCCAAAAATAAACTTGTATGTGCAGGTGGAATAAATGATGCAACGGCCCATCCTTTATCGCATAAACGCATATCACCTGTTTCTACATCAATACCAATACCTCTTCTTCCAGGTAATTCGTATAAGTTTCCACCTTCAGGTAATTCTATCCAATCTTCTAATTCTACCGGAAAAGCATCCCATCCTGCTCTACCAACTGCATATAAGCTGGTATCTTCAAAAATATTTCCATTACCGTCTGAATATAAAATATAAGGTGATTCTGTAAGCATATGATATGATAATAAAATGTATAGAAAATGAAAATTTGAATCATTAAATCGAGAAGAGAATTTACTAGTTTAAACGTTCTTCTTTTTTTACTTGTGATAAACAAAAAGCATTAAACTCTTTTTCAGTTTCTTTTGTAATGCTGTCGTTTACTTCTTTTTGAATAATTGTATTGTTTTTTAGGTCAATAGTAAGCAGCCCATCTTTTAAAACTACATTGTTTATAGCTTGCCAATCTATTTTTTTGGTAGGAAAACTATTAAATGCAATTTCTTCTTCATCAAATCCTATTTCAGATTGCACTTTTACTGGTTTTTCTAAAATTCCTGCTACTAAATAAATCAAACCTATCCAAAGTCCACTTGGTATCAACCACCAACCTAAAGCACCTATTAATAAACCCAATCTGTAATAAGGAGTAGTCGCCATTTTTTGCATTCTATAAACATAAATCCACCAAGCAAGAATGAGTACACTTATAATGATGAGTAAAATACTACTTCTTTTATTCAAGTATGTATTGTCAAATACTAGTGTTTGATATGCCTCAAACAAAAAAGCACCGATACACAACAGCATCATAAATTGACTAATAAAATCAATTAATTTAAAGGATTGCTTTTTTAATTCAATCACGTAATCGTATGTTTTAGACATATCTATCAATTAATGAAGTGTGCAAAAGTAAGTAAGTAGACGTGGTTTTGTTGATTCGCTTTGTTTAATTCTTTTCTTTTTTAACACTGTAATAGTACAATTGATTCGAGTGCCGATTTGTTTTTCAGCTACTTTTGCACTCTGAAAATGAAGACACTATGAAGAAAACGCACATTATTATGTTGGTGTTAATTGTTGTGGCAATAACTGTTTTAATTAGTTATACAGGCGATTTAACCACTTACGAAACAGTTGCATCTGCCAAAGAAAAGGAAGGAAAGTTTGTGAATCTAATAGCCAAATTAGATAAATCTCAACCATTAGAATACGATGCCATCAAAAATCCGAACTATTTACGTTTTACGGCTGTTGATACACTTGGAAATACGGTTAAAGTAGTATATCACAATACTAAACCAACAGATATGGAAAAAAGTGAGCGTTTGGTTTTAAAAGGTAAAATGGAAGGCGATCATTTTGAATGTAAAGATATTTTACTAAAATGTCCTAGTAAGTATAAAGACGATGTAAGTGCAAATACTTTAAATGAAAAAGAATCGACTAAATAATCGAATTCCAATTCATGCATCATTGCTTCTGAAATTTTAAAATGATGTAAACGAACGAAACAACATTTATCAATTACAATTTTATACATGCAATATTTAGGCGAACATTTACTGCCGGGACAAATTGGTCAGTTTTTTTTAATTCTATCTTTTATTTCTTCTTTAGTAGCAACAGTTGCTTATTTTAAAGCCAATAAAACAACTGAGCTTTTAGAAAAAGCAAGTTGGATTCGTTTTGCTAGATATGCATTTTTAACTGAAACTATTTCCGTTTTAGTTGTTTTTTCAACCTTGTATTATATTATTTCTAATCATTTATTCGAATATAAATATGCTTGGCAACACAGCGATAAAAGCTTGCAAGTAGAATATTTATTAAGTTGTTTTTGGGAAGGCCAAGAAGGTAGTTTTATGTTGTGGAGTTTTTGGCATTGTGTATTGGGTTGGTTTTTAATTTGGAGAGCCAAAGAATGGGAAGCAGGAACAATGACGGTGGTAAGTTTTGCTCAATTCTGCTTGGCTAGCATGTTGGTGGGCTTTTATTTTTGGAATGCCAAACTCGGTAGCAGTCCGTTTGCATTATTGCGTAATGAAGGTATTTTAGACAATGCACCCATTATGCAAGATGTAGTAAATGGGGGCTTACGCAGCGATTATTTGTCGATGTTAAAAGATGGTCGTGGCTTAAATACTTTATTACAAAACTATTGGATGGTTATTCATCCACCTGTTTTATTCTTAGGTTTTGCAAGCACCATTGTTCCGTTTGCATTTGCTTTTGCAGGAATGATGAATAAAGATCATGGATGGATAAAACAAGCGTTGCCTTGGGCTTCTTTCAGTGCAGGAATTTTAGGCTTGGGCATTATGATGGGTGCAGCTTGGGCTTACGAAAGTTTAAGTTTTGGTGGTTATTGGGCTTGGGATCCTGTAGAAAATGCAAGCCTGGTTCCTTGGCTTACATTGGTTGCAGGTTTACATACCAATCTTATTTATAAAAGCAGTGGCTACTCTTTACGAAGCACTTATTTCTTTTACATTATTAGTTTTTTACTTATTTTATATTCTACTTTCTTAACAAGAAGTGGTGTTTTAGGCGATACATCTGTACATGCTTTCACCGATTTAGGAATGAATACACAGTTGTTATTGTTCTTATTAATTTTTGTGATTCCTTCATTGGTATTTTTTGCAATTCGTTACAAATCAATTCCTACCATTTACAAAGAAGAAAGTACTTACAGCCGTGAGTTTTGGATGTTTATTGGCTCATTGGTTTTGTTTTTATCAGGGGCTTTAATTATTGCAAAAACATCAGTTCCTGTATTTAATAAAATATTCGGAACTAAAATTGCACCGCCAGAAGATCCTGAGTTTGCCTACAATCAAATTCAAATTTTTGTTGCTATTATTATTGGATTGCTTACAGCCGTTACTCAATACTTAAAATACAAAGACACACCAAAAGGCTTTTTTACCAAAAAAATTGCTCTTCCAACCATTATTGCTTTGGCAATTAGTTTGTCCATCAGCTTTTTTGGAGATGTTAGCTATAATAAAATGGGAATTGGCTTTTTAGCAGCTATTCATGTTGCCATTTTTGCCGCTGTGTATGCTGTTATTGGCAATGCTTTATACATTTGGTTAGGCTTAAAAGGCAAGTTAAAAGCAGCCGGTGCATCTGTAGCTCACGTTGGTTTTGGATTGGTTTTGGTGGGTATTTTAATTTCTTCTAGTAAAAAAGTAATCTTAAGTTGGAATACAACAGGTGTTGCCGTATTTAAAAAAGATAAAAAAGAAGATCCGGCAGAAAACATAACGTTGTTTAAAGGCATTGCTACCGATATGGGTAAATATATGGTTACCTATGTTCAAGACACGTTTAATACCAAAGAAAGAAAACGCTTTTTTCAGATAGATTTTGCTTCAAAAACTAGTCCAGAAAAGTTTACACTTTATCCTGATTTAATTAAGAACAATAAAGATATGGAAGGCTTTGCAGCCAATCCAGATAGTAAGCATTATTGGTATAAAGACATTTTTGTGTACATATCGGCTTATCAAGAGAATAAAAAAGAAGATACGGCCACTTTTCAAAACAGAGTGTTGGCTATTGGTGATACTTCTTATTACAGCAATGGATTACTCATTTTATCAAAAAATCCTACAGTTAATCCGATAGAATTGAAGGATAAATATAGTAGCGATGAAAAAGCTATTTTCTTAGACATTGAAGTATTATCTAAAGAAGGTAGAAAATTCACTGCTCGTCCAGGTTTGGCAATAAAAGGAGATATGATTCGTCAAATTCCTGATACCATTATTGCTCAAAGTATGGTGTTAAAGTTCAATAAAATTGTAGACAATAAATTAGAAATTGGCATTAAAGAAAGTGGTGCAATCACCGATTTAATTACTTTAAAAGTGTACGAATTTCCAATGATTAATTTGTTGTGGATGGGCGTTATTTTAACAGTTGTTGGTTTTGGAATGTCTGTATATCAACGAATCGATAAACGAAAAGCGTAATCAATTAAACGATTTTTCAAATTAAAAGAGCTATTTCAGTTTTCACCGAAATAGCTCTTTTTTATGTAGTCAACTGTAGTTCTTTTTTCAACTGCCGTTGCGTCGCACTCTTGTACTGTAACGCTTTATGCAGCAAATTCAGATGATGCAGTGTTCCTTTTATTTAGCATTTTTCACATACTTATCTAACCAATTATTCATTTCCCACAACATGTGTAGCAAGTTTTCTTTAGCCCTGTAACCATGTGCTTCAAAAGGTAAACTTACATAACGTACAACACCACCATGTCCTTTAATGGCATTGAACAATCTTTCACTATTAATAGGAAATGTTCCTTGATTATCATCACTATCACCATGAATCAATAAAATTGGTGTTTTAATTTTATCTGCATAGCTAAACGGACTCATTTCATAGTACAATTTTGGAGCTTGCCAATAAGTACGTTCTTCATTCTGAAAGCCAAATGGTGTCAATGTTCTATTATAAGCACCACTTCTTGCTAAACCAGCTTTAAACAAATTGGTATGTGCTAACAAGTTTGCAGTCATAAATGCACCATAACTATGTCCACCAACAGCCATTCTATTTCTATCTCCAACACCCATTTCTACCAATTTATTAATAGCAGCTTCTGCATTTAATTCTAATTGTTTTACAAAATTATCGTTCGGTTTTTTATCGGCACTTTCTGCTACAATGGGCATTTCTGCATTGTCTAAAACGGCATAACCTTGTGTTACAAAAAACAATGGTCCACCAGAACCAATAGCGGTAAATTTATCTTTACTACCACGTAATTGTGCTGCATCTGCTGCACTGTTAAACTCTCTAGGATAAGCCCAAATAAATACAGGTAATGGACCATCTTTATCTTTATTATAACCTTTTGGTAAATATAAATCACCAGACAAATCAACGCCATCTGCTCTTTTGTATTGCAGTTTTTGTTTCGTAACACCTTCCATTTGAGGATACGGATTCTTAAAATCGGTAATTGGAATATCTGCAATTTTCAATACCAAATTTTTCAAATAATAATTCGGTACATCTTTTTGCGATTCTTTTCTTGTTAATAAAACCAATTTATTGGCATCTAAAACATCGGCTACATATTCAAAACTACCTTCTTGGCAACGCCAAATAATTTCATTTTTTTTACTAGCAATATCAAACTTTGATAAAAATGGCAAGTCACCTTTTGGCGAAGAACCTGTGGTATTGTTCATTAAAATTTTAGTGCCATTATCTGTTGTTTGTATTACGTTTCTACCAAATTTATTTCTAGTAGTAACAGGTACACCAGGATTATTGTAGGCATCTGTTTGGTTGCGTTCAAACAAAGTAACAATAGTGTTATTAGTGCTATTGTATAAACTTACTTTGCCTATTTGTTTTGCTTGAGAGCCTTCTTGTACTAGGGCTAAACTTGCATCTCCCCATTGTACGCCTCTAAAACGCATTTGCGTTTTAAATAATTCTTTTGCTTCTCCTGTAAATGGTGCAGATAATGCATAAACAGCATCATGATATTCCATTTTCTTTCTAATTAATCCACTATCTAAAGGCAAACACCAAGTAATAGTTGCAGGTTCATCATCTCTCCAATCAAAACTTCTTGGTACAAATTGAACATTATCGTAACCACTTGGTCTGTTTTCAGTAGACGGTAATTCAGCCAATTGTTTTATTACTTTTCCAGTTAAGTCTGTAATATTTACTGTTGATGGAAAACCACTTGCAGGTACTAAATAAGAAAATGGTTTATGCATAGTTCTTGTAAGCATGTATTTTTTATCAGGAGAAATACTAAAGCTTAAATGAATACCAGATTTTCCAATCAAGGTTTCTACACCATTTTTGTTTTGTACCAATTGAGAAGTTGCATAAAAAGCAAATAATTCTTCGTCATAAGGCGATTTTATTAAATCTTGATACGTTGGACTTGGTGCCGCTTTACCTAAATTTTCTTGTACTGTTGGTCCTTTTGGTGCCAATGGTTTTGCAGGTGCAGCACTTGCAGGTTTTGTAGCGGCTTTGTAAATAATGGTATTATCATCTAACCAAGTGTAGCTACTACCTAAAATAGCATTTAAAGGCATTTTGTTTATTTTGGTAGCTTTTTTGGTGGCAACATCAATTATATATAAATCAATACTTTTTTGATTAACTTGAGTAAATGCAATTTTAGAATCGCTAGGGCTCCAACTTACACTGCTTGCTAATAAACCAGTTGGTAAACCAGTTATGGTAAAAGTTTTATTTTGTTTAATATTTTTTAGAGTAAAGTTGTTAATATAAATCTGTCTACTTAAAGCATAGTTATTGGGGTTCATTCTTAAACCAGCAATTCTTAATTCAGGCATTGCTAATTCTTCAATAGATGGGTACGAATTTCTTTCGCTCAATAACATCCATTCTGCTTTTCCATCAATACTCACAGCAGGGGTTGGTTTGGCAAGTAGTAAATCTGCCATGTCTTTAGGGGGCAATTGATACGTAACAGCATCTTGTGCTTGTGTGTAACCTTTTAGTACAAACAAACACACCAATGCTAATACTGTTTTTTTACAATAGTTCATGTGCATTTTAGTTTAGTGGTACAAGTTACGTTTATGTAAACTGTAGAAAAACCGTTTATAAAATTTTGTTCGTTTGTGTTTTCCCTTACTTTTGCGGCATGAAATTAAAAAATCACATCCACCATCATCATTTATTACCAAATGGGTAAGCTGTAGGTGTTTTGTGTTTCAATCATTATAAAACATTAAAGGGCTTACTTGGTAAGTCCTTTTTTTATTGAATTAAATTTAAAATGATAATATGAATGCTTTGTTAGAAAATGAACCCAAACTAAAATTGGCGATTCAAAAAAGCGGTAGACTTCATGACGATAGCATGAAGCTTTTAAAAGAATGTGGAATTGATATTAGCAATGGTGTAAATAAGTTAAAGGCAGAAGCAAATAATTTTCCATTAGAACTTTATTTTTTAAGAGATGATGATATTCCTCAATACGTAGAAGATGGAGTGGCAGATATTGGTTTTGTTGGAGAAAATGTAGTATTTGAAAAAAATAAAAAAGTAGATGCGGTTGAAAAATTGGGTTTTGGTAAATGTAGATTAAGCATTGCTGTTGGTAGAAGTGAAGTGTATGAAGATTGTAGCTATTTGCAAGGGAAAAAAATAGCTACTTCGTATCCTGTAATTGTGCAACAGTTTTTAGATAAGAACAATATTCAAGCAGAAATTCATGAAATTAGTGGAAGTGTAGAAATTGCTCCAGGTATTGGTTTAGCCGAAGCCATTTGTGATTTGGTAAGTAGTGGATCTACCTTATTTATGAATGGTTTAAAAGAGGTGGAATCTATTTTACAATCTCAAGCCATTCTAATAAAAAATCAACATTTAAACACAACACAACAACAGTTGTTAAATAAGTTATTGTTTCGCATTCAATCTGTTAAAAAAGCTAAGAACAATAAATATGTGTTGATGAATGCACCCAACGAAAGTTTGGATAAAATTATTGCTCTATTACCAGGCATGAAAAGCCCAACCGTATTGCCGTTAGCAGAAAAGGGATGGAGCAGCGTTCATATTGTTTTAAGTGAAAGTCAGTTTTGGGATATTGTAGAACAATTGAAAGAATTAGGTGCACAAGGTATTTTGGTATTGCCTATAGAAAAAATGGTGGTTTAATTTTAAGGATGAATTATTGATTTGCGTTTTAATACTAAACTATGAATGTATTTGTAAATCCGAGTAAAGCTGAATGGAAAACTTTATTGCAAAGACCCACTTTTGATACAAGTGCTTTGCAAGAAAAAGTAAAAGCAGTTTTAGAAAATGTAAGGCAAAATGGCGATGCTGCCGTTCAACAATATACGCAACAATTTGATGGGGTTTTGTTGAACGAATTTTTAGTTACAACTGCTGAAATAGAAGCAGCTACAGCTTTAGTAAGCGATGAATTAAAAAATGCAATTCAACAAGCTGCTCATAATATTCGTGTTTTTCATGAGCAACAAGTGAGTAAAGTAGAAGTGGTAGAAACCATGAAGGGCATACAATGTTGGAGAAAAAGTGTTAGCATTCAAAAAGTAGGTTTATATATTCCTGGAGGAACAGCTCCTTTATTTTCAACCATATTAATGTTAGGTATTCCAGCTAAAATTGCAGGCTGTGAAGAAGTAATTTTATGTTCTCCTCCAAATAAAGATGGACAATTGCATCCAGCTATTTTATATGCAGCACAATTAGTTGGTATTCGTAAAATATTTAAAATTGGTGGTGTTCAAGCAATTGGTGCAATGGCTTTTGGTACTGAAAATGTACCTCAGGTATATAAAATTTTTGGTCCAGGAAATCAATATGTTACTTGTGCCAAACAATTGATTCAACAGCAAGGCATTGCCATAGACATGCCTGCTGGCCCAAGTGAAGTTTGTGTATTGGCAGATGAAACAGCAAATGCATCTTTTGTAGCCGCTGATTTATTAAGTCAAGCAGAACATGGAGTAGATAGTCAAGTATTATTGGTAAGCACGAATACGTCTTTTGTAGAAGCTGTAAATATTGAATTAGCCAAACAAGTAGCCCTGTTATCAAGAAAAGATTTAGCTGTACAAGCTTTACAAAATAGTAAAGCAATTGTAGTGAATGATGTATCAATTGCAATTGAATTGGTAAATGAATATGCAGCAGAACATTTAATAATTGCTTGCAAAAACGCCCATGAAATTGGTGATAAAATTGTAAATGCTGGGTCTATATTTTTAGGAAATTATTCACCTGAAAGTGTAGGAGATTATGCAAGCGGAACCAACCATACTTTACCAACCAATGGTTTTGCAAAAGCCTATAGTGGTGTAAGCGTAGATAGTTTTGTGAAAAAAATTACTTTTCAACAAGTGAGTGAATTTGGTTTGCAGCAAATAGCTAAAACGGTTGTAGAAATGGCAACTGCTGAGGGCTTAGATGCTCATGCAAATGCTGTAAAAGTTCGATTGTAGTTGTTTGCAGTTAGGTACTTCGTAAACTCAGTATAAACTAGCAACGATGTTGAATAGAATTACTTCTGTTGATTACAAAAAAAATTAAAATGGAATTTTCTTTAGAAAAAATTACAAGAAAAAATATTCAAAAATTGGTGGCTTATTCTTCTGCAAGAGATGAGTTTAGTGGAGAAGCAAAAGTGTTTTTAGATGCCAATGAAAATAGTTTAGGTAGTCCATTAGTAAAATGGTACAATCGTTATCCAGACCCACATCAGCAGGCTGTTAAAAATGCTTTGAGTGCAGTAAAGGGAATTGCTGCTGATCATATTTTTTTAGGAAATGGAAGTGATGAATGTATTGATTTACTATATCGTTGCTTTTGTAATCCTGGCGTTGATAATGTAGTTATTTGTCCGCCTACTTACGGCATGTATCAAGTAAGTGCAAATATTAACGATGTAGAATTAAGAATTGCTCCCTTATTAGACGATTTTCAGCTGAATTTGGCTCATATAGAAACATTGATAGATGAACAAACCAAGCTAATTTGGATATGTTCACCGAATAATCCTACAGGAAATTCTATTAACAGAGCCGATATTGAAATGGTGTTGAATAACTTTAATGGAATTGTGGTAATTGATGAAGCATACATCAACTTTGCTAAACAAAAAACCTTTGTGCAAGATTTGGTAGATTACCCCAATTTAGTGGTATTACAAACTTTTAGTAAGGCTTGGGGTTTGGCGGCTTTACGTTTAGGAATGGCATTTGCATCAACAGAAATTATTAGCATTTTAAATAAAGTAAAGCCACCTTATAATATTAATCAAGCTACACAAGATTTAGCGTTAAAAGCATTGGAAGAAGTTGGACAGGTAAACGATATGATTCAGGAAATTGTAAGTATGAGAGATGCTTTGGCAGACGTATTTAAGCAAATGCCAACCGTTGAAAAAGTATACGATTCTGATGCTAATTTTTTGCTAGTTAAAATTAAGGATGCCAAAAAAGTATATCAATTTTTATTAACCAAAGGTATTGTTGTACGTGATAGAAGTAATGTAAAATTGTGTGAAGATTGTTTAAGAATTACTATTGGAACAGAAAAAGAAAATACCATTTTAGTAGATGCTTTAGCAGAATGGATAGATGGTGCAACAAAATAGCTGTATTTATGTATTGTTGTAGTATATCTATTTAGGTTTTTATATTTTTATTCAACAAACACTTTCCATTATGAAACGAATTTTTCCTGCTTTTGGCTTTGTAAGCATGTCTTTGTTAGTGGCAATAACTGCTTGTGCTAATAACAACGATACATTGTATAAAACCCAACATCAAAAGCCAATGGCTGTTATTGCAGATGCTGATAATGCTGGCTTGAAATTACCAAGCGGTTTTGGGGCATTAAAAGTGGCAGATAATGTAGGAAGAGCAAGGCATATAACGGTAGCATCTAATGGTGTTGCTTATGTAAAAAGTGGTAGATTAATTGGTGGCAAAGGAATTTTTCAATTGAAAGATGCAGATGGTGATGGAAAAGCAGAAGTGGCAAAAACTTTTGGTAATTTTTCTGGAACAGGCATTATTATAAAAAATGGCTACTTGTATGCTTGTAGCGATGAACAAGTTTTTCGTTATCAACTTGATGGAAATAGTGATGTAATTAATCCAGATCAACCAGAAATTGTAATTACAGGTTTAATTAGTCGTGGTCAACATGCCAATAAAACCGTTGCTTTAGACGATGCTGGAAATATATATGTAAACATTGGGGCTTTCTCAAATTCTTGTCAAGAAAAAGATAGAAGCAACGGCTCTAAAGGAAAATTACCTTGCCCAATTTTAGATTCTGCCGGTGGCATTTGGAAGTTTAAAGCCGATAAACTAAATCAAACATATGCTGATGGTGTAAAATATGCAACAGGTTTAAGAAATGTTGTTGGTTTACGTTGGAATTCTCAAACCAATTCATTGTTTGTAATGCAACATGGTAGAGATCAATTGTATCAAAACTGGTCGCAATTTTATGATAGTTTAGCAAGTGCTGAATTACCATCAGAATGTATGTATGAAGTAAAACAAGGTTCTAATTGTGGTTGGCCATATACGTATTACGATCATCTACAACAAAAAATTATGGTAGCTCCAGAATATGGTGGTGATGGAAAATTATCGTATGAAGATTATATGAAACAAGTAATCAAAAATACACCTGTTACAGTTAGTTCATCTGTTAACAGTAAAGGACAAAATGTAAACCCAACTAATTTTGCTTTAATGGCAGATGATGGTAATAAGTTGAAAATGGATAAATGGTTTCAAAAACCTGCTGCTGCTTATCCCGGTCACATGGCTCCAAATGATATTTTATTTTATACAGGCAATCAATTTCCAGAAAAATATAAGAATGGTGCTTTTATCGCTTTTCATGGTAGTTGGAACAGATCTCCATTACCTCAAAAAGGATATTTTGTAGTATTTCAACCATTTAAAAATGGAAAACCAAGTGGAGATTGGGAAGTTTTTGCAGATGGTTTTTCAGGTAAAGATGTCGTTATTTCTACAAGAGGTGCAGAACACCGTCCATGTGGATTGGCACAAGGTGCAGATGGTTCTTTATATGTGAGCGATGATAGTAAAGGAACCATTTACAGAATTGTTTATTCAGGAAAATAAAAGCATTGCATGTATGAAAAAGGTAGGTTTTGTTTTAATGATAACCATCAGTTGCACATTACTATTTGCCCAAACACAAAAGCCTAAGCAAGTAGTAAAAAATAATATTGAATCCTCCATAGCTAATGGAAAATTAGTGTATCAAAAAGCTTGTTTAAGTTGTCATCAAGCAGATGGAGGTGGAGTTCCAAGATTAAATCCACCTATGTCTGAAAGCACCACAGTTTTGGGCGAACCAAAAAAGTTGATACAAATTGTTTTAAAAGGAATGACGGATAGAGTACCTATTGATGGTGAATATTATAGCAACAGTATGGCTCCTCACAATTATTTAACCGATAAAGAAATTGCTGATGTGCTAACCTATGTTAGAAATAGTTTTGGCAATAAAGCACCTGCAATTACAGCAAATGAGGTAAAATTAGTAAGAGGTGGTAAGAAAAAATAAACTATGAACAATTAGTTTTGCCACAAAAGCAACCAAAAATTTTTGAATGAAACCAATACTTTTTATAGATAGAGATGGAGTTATTTTACAAGAACCTCCAACAGATTTTCAGATAGACAGCACCGATAAAACAAGCTTTGTACCGTTTGCCGTTTCTACTTTATCTAAAATTGCAAGTGATTTAGATTTTTATAAAGTAATGGTTACTAATCAAGATGGGTTAGGCACAGATAGTTACCCTGAAAACGATTTTTATCCTTACCAAAACTTAATGTTAAGAACTTTAGAAGGCGAAGGTTTCGTTTTTGATGAAGTGCATGTAGACAAAACATTTGCCCATGAAAATAAACCCACTCGTAAGCCTGGAACAGATTTATTGCAGCATTTATTAAACAATCCTGACTTCGATTTGGCTAATTCTTTTGTAATCGGTGATCGATGGAGTGATATTCAATTGGCAAAAAACTTAGGTGCAAAAGCTATTTATTTAGAATCTCCCATTCATCAACTAACAGATGAACAAGAAGTAGCTTTAAGACCAACAATTGCTTTGCAAACCAATAATTGGAAAGACATTTATGCGTTTTTAAAACTTACCACTCGTATAATAAAACATGAACGCAACACCAACGAAACAAAAATTAGTGTAGAAATTAATTTAGATGGAAATGGTGTTGCTAATATTCATACAGGTTTAGGCTTTTTCGATCATATGTTAGATCAAATTGCACGTCATGGAAAAATAGATTTAACCATTGAAACAAAAGGCGATTTACATATAGATGAACACCACACTATAGAAGATACAGGCTTAGCTTTAGGTGAAGCTTTTGCAAAAGCATTAACCAATAAAGTAGGAATGGAACGTTATGGTTTTGCACTACCAATGGATGAAGCTGAAGCAAAAGTATTGATTGATTTTGGTGGAAGAAATTGGTTGGTTTGGGATGCTGAATTTAAAAGAGAAAAGATAGGAGAGATGCCAACAGAAATGTTTTTCCATTTCTTTAAATCTTTTAGTGATGCTGCAAAATGTAACATCAACATTATGTGTAAAGGCGATAACGAACACCATAAAATAGAAGCCATTTTTAAAGCATTTGCAAAAGCCATTAAAATGGCTATTAAAAGAGATCCGTTTAGCAATTATTTACCAAGCACAAAAGGTGTGTTGTAAGTTATACTTGGTTTTTATTTATTGCCAAAAGTTGTAGACGAATTGTGGAAGCATTAAGTAGATTTACTTTTGCAGCAAACTCTTTTCGATGAAACGATTGCTATTTATTTGCCTAAACTTTTTTTCGATAATTACATTTGGTCAAGATACCACAAAGCCTGCACCTAGTTTTAGTTTTGAAGATGTAGATAATACACCTGTAAAAGTGTATTGTAACCAAAAAATTCTTAATCAAACACCCAACCGTTTTATAAGTATTGGCTACGAATTTCAAGCAGCTAGTACTTTAAAAAACAGTTCAAATACTGCAAATAATGGTCAAACATTTCAATCGATGCAAGGGCTTCGGTTAAATGTAAATACACCAATCGTTTCTACCAACCAATTAATTGTAAGTATAGGTGCACAATATGCAAGAACAAGTTTTGCAGGCAATAAAACAGTTAATTATCCATTGTATACAGATTTGGTAGCCAATGGTGTGCATACTTCAGGCATTAATACCACTATTTTTAAACCATTTAATCAGAAAAACTTTTTTATTTTTCAAGCAAGTGCAGATGCAAATTGGCTTTCATCTTCCCTAAAACAAATCAATTTTAAAGCCACCACATTTAGTGCAACAGCTATTTATGGATGGAAAAAAAGCGATAACGAAATGTTAGGTATTGGTGTTGCAAGAACGTATAGATTAGGGCGTTTAATTCATGTGCCTGTATTGCTTTACAACAAAACTTATAACGATAAATGGGGCGTTGAAGCTACTTTTCCTGCAAAAGCACATGTTAGAAGAAATATAAACGCAAAGTCTTTATTACAATTTGGTTATGAATTAGAAGGCAATCAATATGCTTTGTATACTAATAATATCAATGCTAAAGAAGCGTATTTGCAAAGAGGTGAAATAAAACCAAGATTTATTTATGAAAGAAGTTTATTTGGTTTTTGGTGGCTAAGTGTTCAAACAGGATTAAGAATTAATGGTAGAATGAATGTGGTAGATCGATACAATGGTAAAGAAACCAATCAAATTATTACCAATACACTCACTAATCCTTTCTATTTCAATATAAGTATCAATTTGGTGAGTTTATAAAATAAAAAAGGGCCGATTTTAAATCGGCCCTTTTTTATTTTACTTTTTGTCGCTTCCAAGTATCAGTTCTTCCAAAAGCAGATATTCCTACATAGCCCCTCACCTCTACTGTGTTTTCATCTATCATTTTGATAATACAGCTATAGTCTTCTCCACTTTTTGGGTCGTAAATTTTACCATTCTCCCATAATTTACTTTTAATAAATTCAAAATCTCTCAGGTTAATTAAACCAATTAATGGTCTGTTTCTTAAATTGGCATCTTCGTTCTTTTTGTCAACTTTTGGTTGTCCTGTTGCAGGATCTTTTGGTTCGGCAAGCCAAACTATTTTGCCATAATATTTACTCGATTGTTTATAAATCTCTACAACTGCTTTACCATCACCTGTTTTCCAAAAACCAACAATGGCATCAGCGTTGTCAATATTGTAAAAAGAAAAAAGAAAAACACTACAAATGATACTAAAAAATAAGGCAAACTTCTTGTTCATAATTTATTTTATTTGGTCAATACAATCATTACGAAAAGCAATTTATACAAAATAAAATTGACAAGATTTGTTTAAAAACTAAAAGCTATATACTAAACCAATTTTTGCTTTTTATGCCTTTTTTCTATGTTAACTCTTATAATTTTAATTTTTTTTGGCATTCAGCAATTCACACTGCATATTTGCACTCAGAAAATGAAGACAATCAATTCAAATATGCAATGGTGGTGGCACACAATCCTTTCAGGGGTTTTGTAATGTCATGCTCATTACTTGTTTGAAAAAATATATTTCAAATTAGAACCCCAACAGAAATGTTGGGGTTTTTTATTCATGTTAAGCAATTATGAAAAAAATAAAAATCGAAACCAAAGTAAAAAAAATGCTTGCCGATGTGTATACACCTGTTGGCATTTATTTAAGAGTGAGAGATAAGTTTAGAGATACTATTTTACTAGAAAGTACAGATAACCATGTTGCTGAAAATAGCTACAGCTTTATAGGTATTAATGCTATTGCAGGTATAGAAATTACCAATACCAAAAGCATTGAATTTAAACTGCCCAATCAACAACCAGAAAAAAAATCAATCGTAAATAGCAATGATGTTCCCAATATTATTTGGGAATTTATGAACAGTTTCGAAGCAAATGAATCAAATGAAAAAGCTGCTGCATTTGCTCAAGGTTTGTACGGATACACTACTTATGATGCAGTACAATTTTTCGATGCTGTAAAATTTACGCCATCTACAGAAACAAATGGCAATGAAATACCCTTAATGCGTTATCGTTTATACCAATATGTAATTGCCATTAATCACTTTAAAGATGAATTGTTTTTGTGCGAAAATTGTATTCATGGTTTAGAGAGTGATGTGCAAGTTGTAGAAAGCCTCATTAAAAGCAAAGATGTACCTACGTATCCATTTTTTATAAAAGGCGAAGAATCTTCAAACATTAACGACGAAGCGTATGTAGAAATGGTGAAAAAGGGAATTCAAAGTTGTTATCGTGGGGATGTTTTTCAAATTGTGTTGAGTCGTAGATTTCAACAAAGTTTTGCAGGCGACGAATTAAATGTTTACAGGGCTTTACGCAATATTAATCCTTCTCCATACTTATTCTTTTTCGATTATGGCGATTATAAATTGTTGGGTTCTTCACCTGAAAGTCAATTGGTAATTGCCAATGGTACAGCAACAGTGCATCCAATAGCAGGTACATTCAAGCGTACTGGCAACGATGCAATTGATCAAGCGGCAGCAGAAAGTTTATTGCAAGATCCTAAAGAAAATGCCGAACATGTAATGTTGGTAGATTTGGCTCGTAACGATTTAAGTCGTGTTTGTGACGATGTTCGAGTAAGTCAGTATCGTCAAGTTCATTATTATAGCCATGTAATACATTTAGTTAGTGAAGTAAATGCAACCGTAAAAGCAGGTAGCAATCCCTTTCATTTATTGGCCAAAACATTTCCTGCTGGCACTTTAAGCGGAGCTCCTAAAATTAAAGCCATGCATTTAATAGATGCTTACGAAACCACAAAACGCAGTTATTATGGTGGAGCCATCGGTTTTGTTGGCTTCAATGGCAATTGCAATCATGCCATTATGATTCGTACATTTTTAAGCAAAAACAATACATTATTTTATCAAGCAGGAGCAGGTGTTGTTGCAGCGTCTAATCCTGAAAGCGAATTACAAGAAGTAAACAATAAACTCAATGCTCTAAAAAAAGCGATACAGTTTGCTGTAGAATTATGATTTATAAATACTGATTTATGAGTGAAAAGAAAAACATTGTAAAGGATAAGAGTTTCTCATTTGCAATTCGTATTGTAAATCTACATAATCATTTATGCACCCATAAAAAGGAGTTTGTTTTAAGTAAACAACTATTGAGAAGCGGTACTTCGATAGGTGCTTTGGTAAGAGAATCTCAAAATGCAGAAAGCACTGCTGACTTTATTCATAAATTATCTATATCTCAAAAAGAGTGCGATGAAACGCTTTACTGGCTTGAATTATTAAAAGAAACAAATTACTTGACCGAACAAGAATTTTCAAGTATTTATTCACAAGCAAATGAACTTTTAAAAATCATAAGAAGTTCGATTATTACTACAAAAAACAAACGAACAGAACTTTAATTCATAACCCATAATTTATAATTTATAATGTCCATTTTAGTTTTCGATAATTACGATTCATTTACATACAACCTTGTTCATTTGGTAGAAAAAATCACCCATCAAAAAGTGGATGTTTTTCGCAACGATGAAATTGCACTCGAAAAAGTAAACGAATACGATAAAATTATTCTTTCTCCTGGTCCAGGAATTCCAGAAGAAGCCGGATTGTTATTGCCATTGATAAAACAATATGCAGCTACAAAATCTATTTTAGGTGTTTGTTTAGGTCATCAAGCAATTGGGCAAGCTTTTGGTGGAACATTAACCAATTTATCAACCGTATATCATGGTGTAGCTACGCCAATTCAAATCAAAAGAAATCCAACAACTGTAAGTAGACAAATTTTTAACGATTTAGGCAACGAAATCATTGTTGGTCGCTATCATAGTTGGGTGGTAAATAACGACAATTTTCCAACCGAATTAGAAGTTACAGCCACAGATGAAAACAATTTTGTAATGGCATTGCAACATAAAACCTACGATGTGCAAGGTGTACAATTTCATCCAGAAAGTGTATTAACACCAGATGGAGAAAAATTAATGCGTAATTGGTTACAAGTATTTTAAATTCTGTTCATCTTTTTACATTCAAGTTTATTTATTATGAAAAAAATACTTCAATATTTATTCGAACATAAAACCCTTTCTTATCAGCAAGCAAAAGAAGTACTGCTAAATATTGGGAAAAATGTTTACAACGAACATGAAATTACCAGTTTCATGACGGTTTATTTAATGCGTAGCATAACTATAGAAGAGTTACAAGGTTTTAGAGATGCTTTATTAGAGTTGTGTGTATCGGTAGATTTATCGGCACATGAAATTATCGATATTGTAGGCACAGGTGGTGATGGAAAAAATACATTTAATATATCAACACTCAGTTGTTTTATTGTTGCAGGTGCAGGACAAAAGGTAGCCAAACATGGTAATTATGGAGCTTCTTCAATTAGTGGAGCTAGTAACGTAATGGAGCAATTAGGCTATAAACACAAGAATAATATAGAACAGTTACAGGCTGAAGTAGATGCCGCCAATATTTGTTTTTTACATGCCCCTTTATTTCATCCAGCATTAAAAGCGGTTGCCAATATTCGAAAAAACTTAGGCGTTCGTACTTTCTTCAATATGCTTGGGCCAATGGTAAATCCTGCCAAACCAAATTACCAACTTGTTGGTGTATATAATTTAGAAATGGCAAGAATTTATAATTATTTGCTTCAACAAACAGGGAAACCATTTACCGTAATTCATAGTTTAGATGGTTACGATGAAATTTCACTTACCAACGATACAAAAGTAATTACACAAATTGGTGAAAGTATTCAAACACCAGTTCAATTAGGTAAAAGAATGGTTGCAGCCCAAGATATTTATGGAGGAAGTTCTGTAGAAGAGGCTGCAAAAATATTTACTACTATTATAAAAGGAGAAGGAAGTTGGGCACAAAATGCAGTAGTACTAGCAAATGCTGCAATGGCATTGCAATGCACAGGTAAATATCAAAATTATAACGATGCATATGCTGCTGCTGTTGAAAGTTTAGAAAGCAAAGCTGCTTACCAATGTTTACAAAACCTAATTGCTATGCAATAAAATTATCTCTTTTACATTTTTTAATTCGCATTTATCATGAATATTTTAGATACCATTATTGCTCATAAACAGAAAGAAGTTGCAACGGCTAAACTACAAACGACTGTAGCTAGTTTAGAAGCCATGCCTTTATTTCTTCAAACACCATTATCGTTACGAAGTTTTTTGCTAGACGATTCAAAAACAGGCATTATTGCAGAATTTAAACGTCAATCTCCTTCAAAAGGCATTATTAATGCAACAGCAACTGTAGAAGAAGTAACAGCATCTTATACTTTAAATGGTGCATCTGGTATTTCTGTGTTAACAGATACCCATTTTTTTGGCGGAAGTTTACAAGATTTAAGTGTTGCAACTGCCAATAAGATACCATTGTTGCGTAAAGATTTTATGATCGATGAGTTTCAATTTATAGAAGCAAAAGCTTATGGTGCTTCTGTAATTTTGTTGATTGCTGCTTGTTTAACACCAAAAAGAGTACAAGAATTGGCATCATTTGCACATTCTATTGGGTTGGAAGTTTTATTAGAAATTCATAATGAAGAAGAGTTGGCTCATATTTGTGATGAAGTAGATTTTGTAGGTGTAAATAACCGAAACCTAAAAACTTTTGAAGTAAACATTAATGCTTCTTTACAACTTATTCAACAAATTCCTACCAATAAATTAGCCATTGCAGAAAGTGGTATTAGTAATACAGATACTATTGTAACTTTACGCAACGCTGGATTTAAAGGTTTTTTAATAGGAGAAACCTTTATGAAAGAAAAACAGCCATCTATTGCTTTTGCCAATTTTGTAAATCAATTAAAAGCTAAAGGCGTATAGCCATTATTGCAAATTATGCAAAACAATATGGAACAAACAGTAGATGTACATACAGATTTTTCGAAAAAATTGCGGATAAAAGTATGTGGCATGACAGATGTAGAACAAGTAAAGCAACTAGATAATTTTGGAGTTGAGTTTTGTGGATTTATTTTTTATCCTAAAAGCCCAAGATTTGTTTTCAAATACATGCCTGCAATCAATATTAAAAAAATTAAAGGCAATATTAACAAAGTAGGCGTTTTTGTAAATGCTTATGCTGATGATATTTTACAAACTGTAGACGATTGTGGTTTGTATTTGGTGCAGTTGCATGGAGATGAAAGTCCGAAAGAATGTGAAAAAATTTCTGATTATATATCGGTAATTAAAGCTTTTCGTTTGGCAGAAGATGATAATATTCTTTGGAAAATTAAAGATTATCAAGATGTAGTAGATATGTTTTTGTTCGATACAGAAGGTGCAGGTTATGGAGGAACAGGTAAAAAATTTAATTGGGATGCTCTGTTAAACCTAAATATTAACAAACCTTTTTTTTTAAGTGGGGGTATTCAACCAACGGATATTCCTGCATTAAGAGCATTTCAGGATAATAGTGTAGCCAAAGATTTGTTTGCTGTAGATGTTAATAGCAAATTTGAAATTGCACCCGGTATAAAAAATATGGATCTAATAAAACCGTTTGTAGAACAATTAAAAGCTTAAAATACAGTTATTAGATATAATTTATTGTAATGAAATTCATTTTGTACATATTAATGCTGCTTTTACCGCTGTTAAATTTACAGGGGCAATCGCAACTATTAAAAGGTACAATCAAAGCAAAAAAAAATTATTCATATACTTATTTGCCTAGTTCTACAGAAACAAAAACACCAGAACCTCCGAAACCTTCTGTTGAAGATTTTTATCCTCCCAATCAATATACGCTTCCTCCAAACAATAATTTTAAAGCCTTGACATTTAATTGGGGTTCTTTTATAGCTGCAAAAAATCAACCAATTGTATTAGAACCACAACCTATTGATACAGTTCCTGCAAATGCTCCTAAAAAAGAGGGGGTATTAGATCCATTAGAACCAGAAAATTCTTTCGCTTCTACAGGTGTTTTAGATCCCTTAGATCCTATTCCTTCTAGCAATAAAAATACAGCCCCACAAACATTAACACCAATTGCACCAGCATCTTCGCCACAAAATAATGTTCAACAAAATGCTACATCAGCTATAAAAGAACAGAAAAGTGTGGTGTTAACGCCTGCTAAACCTGCAAGTACTATCGATGCACCCAAAAGCAACACTTATAATGCCAACAATGGTAGCATATTATTAACACCAACAAGGCCTGCAACAGCTCCTAATAATTCAATTGCCGAAACAAATAATAGCAGTGATCGTACAACTATACTAGCAAAACCAGCGGAAAAAGCAGCAACAAAACCAGAAAACATAGTAATACCAAACATTACAACTGCTACCAATACTGCTTCTACAACGTCTATTTATACTGTAAATAATAGCATAAAAGCAGATTATAAAATTTATCTTGACGAATATGGTAAATACAACGTTGTATTTGCAAAAGATGGATGTAGTATCACTATCAGTCAATTTGGTAGGGTAAATGCAGTTGTTATTCCTACAAATGGAAATATAAAACCAACTTACAATTACAGAGGTTTATTAGAATCTGTTGGAGGTTTGCAATTGCTATATACGTATGAAGGTAGAGTGTTATCTGTTGGTGGCACACAACTGACTTATAATTATAATGGAAACATAGAAACAATTAATGGAATTGCTATGTTATACAATGCAAATGGTAGTATTGGTAAAATAGGTAATGCCAAAATGATATATGATTACAATGGTAAAATAACCAATGTAGAATCGTCGAACGCTACAATTGTGATGAAACAATAAATACTAAAAATGATGATAATGAACCAATCAATCCATAACAATACTTTAATAGAAACACCCACTTTTCAAAATCCAAATGAACAAGGTTATTATGGTCAATTTGGTGGAGCTTACATTCCAGAAATGCTACACAGAAATGTGGAAGAATTGAAAGCTCAATACCTTTCAATTATGGCAGATGCCTCTTTTCAAGAAGAATTTCAGGCATTATTAACCGATTATGTTGGTAGGCCTACACCTTTATTTTATGCAAAAAGATTAAGTGAAGAGTTTAAAACAAACATTTACTTAAAAAGAGAAGATTTATGCCACACAGGTGCTCATAAAATAAACAATACTATTGGACAAATTTTGTTGGCTATTCGTTTAGGGAAAAAAAGAATTATTGCTGAAACAGGAGCAGGGCAACATGGTGTAGCAACGGCAACTGTTTGTGCTCTAAAAGGTATGGAATGTATTGTTTATATGGGTGAAAAAGATATTGAGCGTCAAGCACCAAATGTTGCTCGTATGAAAATGCTGGGAGCAAAAGTGGTGCCTGCAAAAAGCGGAAGCAGAACATTAAAAGATGCTACCAATGAAGCCATTAGAGATTGGATTAATAACCCAATTGATACACATTATATTATTGGTAGTGTGGTTGGTCCACATCCTTATCCAGATATGGTTGCTCGTTTTCAAAGCGTAATCAGTAAAGAAATTAAGCATCAATTATTCGAAAAAACAGGAAAAGAAAATCCTACACATGTAATTGCCTGTGTTGGTGGAGGAAGTAATGCAGCGGGTGCATTCTACCATTTTTTAGATGAACCAACGGTTCAAATAGTTGCTGTTGAAGCGGCTGGTCATGGTGTAAATTCTGGAATGAGTGCTGCCACTACTCAATTGGGTAAAGCAGGCGTGTTACATGGTAGTAAAAGTTTGGTAATGCAAACAGAAGATGGACAAGTAGTAGAGCCACATAGTATTTCCGCTGGTTTAGATTATCCTGGTATCGGTCCATTACATGCACATTTGTTTAAAAGTGGAAGAGGTACTTTTTTAAGTGCTACTGATACTGAAGCTTTACAAGCCGCTTTTCACGTATCAAAAACAGAAGGAATTATACCTGCATTAGAAACGGCTCATGCTTTTGCCGCTCTGCATCAAATTCCGTTTAAAACAAACGATGTGGTTGTTATTTGTTTAAGTGGAAGAGGCGATAAGGATTTGTCAACTTATATGAATGCAATGGATTACTAATAACTCATTGACTATTAAACAGTGAATAAAATATTTTTTGCAAAAACTAAATTTATTAGTATTTTGCATCTAAATAAATTAGTTGTATATGAGCTTCGCTGGAAAAAACCTTCGTTATTTACGTAAATTACGTGGTTGGACGCAAGAAGAATTTGCTACAAAACTTAGGGTAAAACGTTCTTTAATTGGTGCTTATGAAGAAGAAAGAGCAGAACCAAAATTAGAAGTTTTAGAGGCTGTAAGTAGCATTTTTAAATACAGTTTAGATGAACTATTGCTACAAGATTTAACAGAAGCAAAAGGAACTAGCTATTTAGAACAACGACGTAAAATGAAATCTGTATCCGAAGCCGCTGTTGTACATTTTGTACCAGTTAGAGCCGCCGCTGGATATTTAGCTGGCTATGCTGATCCTGATTTTGTAGACGAATTAAACACATTTACACTTCCTATGTTAGCTCCTGGTCAATATAGAGCTTTTGAAATTGTTGGTGATAGCATGTTGCCTACACCTAGTGGAAGTGTTATTGTAGGTGAAAAAGTTGAAAAATTAGACGATGTAAAAAATAGTAATAGTTATGTTGTACTCTCCAAAAATGAAGGAGTCGTATACAAACGTATTATGAAGAATACAAGATTAAAGAATAAACTTACTTTAATTAGTGATAACCCTATTTACGAACCTTACAATGTAAGTGAAGAAGATATTCTTGAAATTTGGAAGGCAGTGTATGTTCTACAAAAAGCAAATACCGTTCAGCGTTGGGATGTTAATCAATTAGCAGGAATTGTAAATAACTTACAAGAACAAGTAAGTACGCTCAAAAAGAAAATGAATTAGTCAATCTCTACTTCTTTAAGTCTCAATCTTATAAACCACCATTTATTTTAAATTGGTGGTTTTTTGTTGGTAAGTATGAATAATTTCAATAATTGTTGAATAGCTATTACTTAGTTTATCGTTAATATTGGCAAGATTAACCCATTCAATAGCTGTAATATCTTCTTCAAATTGTGCGATTAAGGTTTCATTTTCTGAGGCAAACATTTCATACCAATGGCTTTCTTTTACTACTTCCTTATCCATGTAAGTATCAAAATATTCGTGTTTAGTAATGCCGATTGCATTACCAAGTGTAACCGTTTTTAAGCCTGTTTCTTCTTTTACTTCTCTTACTGCACATTCAGCTATCGATTCGCCTTCATCTAGTTTTCCCTTAGGTAAATCCCATTTCCCTCGTCTAAATATCATCAAAAGCTCTTTACTTTCATTCAAAACCAAACCTCCTGCTGCTATTATTATTGGCTTATTCATTTGTGCATAATTTTTTCAAAAGTGGGGGCAAATTTTTAGTTTCCCAATTATAAGTTTCAAAATACAATTTACTTTCGTTGCATGACAAACGAAAAAGCAATTGCAGAAAAATTATTACAAGTTCAGGCTGTTAAATTAAGTCCAGAAAAACCATTTACATGGGCAAGTGGTTGGTTAAGTCCAATTTATTGCGATAACAGAAAAGTACTTTCTTTTCCTTTTGTAAGAGATTTTATTAAAAGTGAATTGTGTAATGTTATTTTCGAACAGTTTCCAGATGTAGAATCTCTAGCAGGTGTTGCAACTGCTGGCATAGCTTGGGGAGCAATGGCTGCTGATCAGTTGAAATTACCGTACATGTATGTTCGTCCAAAACCAAAAGAACATGGATTAGGCAATCAAATTGAAGGGCATTACGAAAAAGGGCAAAAAGTAGTGGTAATTGAAGATCTTATTTCTACAGGAAAAAGTAGCTTACAAGTGGTAGATGTTTTGAGAAATGCAGGAGTGGAGGTAATTGCGATGGTTTCTATTTTTAACTATGGATTTCAAATAGCAATTGATGCCTTTGAAACAGCAAAAGTTCCTTTTGTATCGTTGAGTAATTACGATACACTAATTGATATAGCCATTGAAAAGGGAAATATAGATGCAAAAATGCAAACATTATTGCTCGATTGGAAACAAAATCCAGCTATTTGGAAAGGAATTTAAGTGTTTATGGCTTGATATTGGTAATAATTAAATCAAAAATTTGAACAAATGAAACTAAAAATTGCATTATTTATGTTCTTGATTATCGGCTGCAAGTTTGCAAACGCTCAAGTTATGCCAGGTAAACCACAATGGGTAACCATTAAATCTACCAATTTAAAATGCTGGGAGTGTAAGGAAAAGTTAGAAAAGTATTTGACAATGGAGAATAATGCCAACATGGAAAGTGGTATGATAAAGTGGGTAATCAACTTAATGAGTGCAGAAATACGAATACAATATTATCCTGATAGAGTAAATGTAGATGCAATTAAAACAGCTATGAATAATGCTGGATTTGATGCAGACGATAAAAAAGCAGATGAAGAAACCTATAAAAAGTTGCCTCCAGCTTGTAAAAGACCAGCTGAAGGTGGTGGGCCTCAAAAAGGAAAACCTTGCCATATTCAGCCTTATTAAGTAAAATAGTTTTATATAGCGTAAACAAAAACAGCACTCTTTTCAGAGTGCTGTTTTTGTTTGGGGTGCGTCTTATGTAAGTATTTATTCTCTATCTGCATTCTTTAACCTGCAAAATACCGCAATAATATAATTAAAAAACGCTTAAAAAAACTTCAATTTATGCCTACTTTCATAGCTGAAAGGTACATTAACATAAATTCCAGCTTTACCAATTTTGGTACTTCCTTTGACTGAAACTAGAACTTCATTACTAAAAAGCAAGTTAAACCCATTTTTAAAAATACCTTTCATATCTACAGAAACAGAAGAAGGAAGTGTAAATTCTGACTTTTTGTCTATATGCATCGTCGTGTCTAAAATGTATTTACCTAAAAAATTTTGGTTAATATAAATGTCACAATCCACTTTTTTTAAATCTACTCCAAAATTATTGGGATTAAAATATACCAGATCCATTGATATGGTAGATCGGTCAAAACCTACCTGTTTCACCTTTACATTCTTCACATCTCTGTAATCAAAACCTTGTGGTTTTTTGCAAGCAGTCCATACAATAAAAACCAATAGGAGAGAAATAAAGCCCTTTTTTTTCATTTTAATAGTATTTGCTGCAAAATACATTTTCGGTTCTTAATTGCAAATTTTTAATCTTTAACTTTACAACATTGTTTAGCTAATAAATTTAGAACAAAAGAGCGTGGAACATCTTTTCTTTTCTTATTTTATTTAATTAAATAATTAGCATTTAAATAAATAAAATAATAATTGATTATCAATAATTTATAATTACTAACTGAAGCAAAAAATAAATTAAATTGATGTAAATATTTGGTCTTTTGTCTGTAGTTTTTAGTGTTTTTAATTTTTCTTATTAATTATCAATTACAAATATGCAAATAATTGAAAGTCAATATTTTGGATGTGTTAATTACTGGATTAGTATAAGTGAAAATTCGGTAAACGAAATTTCATTATACGATCGGTATCAAAAAATGACTTTTTGTAACCGTACAGTCATTGTGGGTAGTAATGGGTTGATAGATTTATCAATTCCCATCGAAGGAGGTAGAAATTGTGGTTTAATTTTTAAGGATGTAAAAATTGATGTTTCTCAAAACTGGAAGCAACGACATTGGAAGTCGATTCTGAGTAGTTATGGTAAAGCTCCTTTTTTTGAATTTTATCGATCCGATGTTGAGCGATTAATTTTTTCAAATAACATATATCTATTTGATTATAATTATAAAATTATTTTATGGGTTTTAAAAGTCTTGAAATTAAAAACCTCACTTACAATTGAAACTGAAGAAAATGACAAAACGACGCTTTTTCAAAAAGCAGTAAATATTTACCGACCAAGTAATTTTCAAGAAAAAACATATAACTATCAATATGTTCAAGTTTTTGAAAACAAGCTTTCTTTTCAGTACAATGTATCTATTTTGGATTTAATATTTTGCGAAGGGCCTTCGGCAAATAATTTGCTGATTAGTGCAGGTTTATAGTAATGGGTGTTTTTTAAAATTTCTAAATGAAATATTAAACTTAACTTGGTTTTTTTAATCAGAATATATTATACCCCATCTTTTTGCAAATGAGAAAGTTGCTTGTTTTTATAGTCATTACTATTTTCCTTACAGCTAAAGTATATAGTCAAGATTTTTCTAATAAAGGTGTTGATTTTTGGTTGCCTTATCCTGGACACATAGATGCAACAGTTTCTAGAATGGCGTTATACATTTCTTCCGATCAAAATGCTGTAGGAGAGGTTCGTTTAGATGGGAAAGTCATTCCTTTTACCGTAACAGCTAATCAAGCTACAACTGTTCAAATTTCGCCGTTAACCTATAATGTTTATAACAGTGGAAGTGATGCAATTGGTGCCAAAAAAGGGATTCAAGTTGTTGCTGACAAACCAATCGTTTTGTATGCACATGTCTTAAATGCGGCAAGATCAGGCTCAACCATTGTTTTTCCAACGAATGTGTTAGGAAGAGACTACATTTCAATTAATTCGAAGCAGTCGATAAATAATGGAAATACAGCCAAAAGTCAAATAACAATCGTAGCAGTAGAAGATGCCACTACTGTTGAAATTAATCCAAAAGCTGCGAGTATTGGCGGTAAACCAGCAAATACTCCGTTTACTGTAAGTTTAAATAAAGGTGATGTTTATCAGTATCAGTCCCTTTCAGATCTCACTGGTTCAACTATAAGAAGTGCAGCTCAAGTTGGCGGGTGCAAACCTATTGCTGTTTTTACAGGTAGTACTTGGACTGCATTTGATTGCAACAACGCATCAGGAGGCGATAATTTATATCAACAGTTATTTCCTTTGGGGGCATGGGGTAAAAATTATGTAACTGCTCCGTTCATAAATAGAAATTACGATATATACAGGATTATTGTAAAAGATGTTTCAACAAAAGTAATGTTGAATGGTGTACAATTGAATCCCAATTCAATAATTGCAGGGAGCTACTATGAGTTCTCAAACAATATTCCAAATGTAATTACATCGGATTTACCCATTTTAGTAGTTCAATATATGACATCTCAAAGCTGTAATTCTTCAAATATTGGTGACCCTGAAATTGTAATTCTAAATCCGATTGAACAAACTATCAATAATGTTACAGTTGTTTCTGCTCGAAATGATTTAACACCACCGAATACTAACATTTCTCAACATTACATAAATGTAATTATGAAAACCTCTGCAATAGGGGGGCTAAAAATTGATAATGCTGCTCCTACAGCATCATGGGTAAATATTGGCTCTTCGGGTTTTTCATATCTCCAACAAAATGTTACCACTTCTACAATAGGAAATCCTAGTCATAATATTAAAGCCGATAGTGGATTTATTGCTATTGCTTACGGTGTTGGAAACGTTGAGAGTTATGCTTACAACGCTGGTACAAACGTTAAAGATTTTTCTTTTCCTACTATTACAACTTTGTTTGGTCAATCAGAGCGGCCATCAGCAGTTTGTATTGGAACACCTTTTACTTTATCAGTTCCATTAAGTTTTCAGCCTACTAGTATTAAATGGACATTCTCTTCTAATCCTTCTAGTCCAACAATCAATCCAAATGCTACAATTGGTCCATATACCAATATTAACCATCCAACACCAGTTAATGGTTTATATTCGTATAGTCCATTAGACGCAAATGGGAATATTATTCAATTTAGTTATAACAATTTAGGGAAAGATACCATCAAATTAATAACCGCAAATCCTGCACCTGATGGATGTAATGTAGCAGATCAAGAATATTTAATTCCAATTGATGTTTTCGCCAAGCCTAAGAGTGATTTTACGGTTGCTACAGATAGATGTATTGGTAGTGCTATTCAGTTTACGGATGCTACAACAGATTTAAATGGTTCAAAAATTATTAATGGCATTTGGCTATTTGGTGATGGTGGTGGATCTACCACACAAATGAACCCTACACGTACTTTTCTTAACCCAAACTTTTATCAAGTTAAGTATGTTCCTATTTCAAGTTATGGCTGTGCCGGTGATACCGTAACTAAAACTGTTGAAATTTCTTCTATTCCTATTCCAAAATTTGGGATTAGTGATAGTACTTGTGTAAATAAATCTATAACGTTTACTGACTCTTCAACCATTGCTGTAGGTACAATTGTAAAATGGTATTGGGATTATGGAAATGGAGTAAAAGATACTGTAAATTCTAATGTTAGTAGAACACAAACCTATACAACAGGAGGATTAAAAACAGTATCTCTAATTGTAGAAAATAATACAGGCTGTAAAAGTACTGCCTTTACTAAAAGTTTTTTTGTGGGTACTTATCCAAATGTAAACTTTGGATTTCCAACAGTAATTTGTTTACCCAATGCAATCACCAACTTTTCCGATTCAACCCTTTTTCCTGATAATATTGTAACAAATGCTAAATACTTATGGAATTTTGGTGATGGAGGAATTGATTCAATAAAAAACCCAATACACAAATACAATGCTGTTGGTCCTTTCAATGTTCAGTTGCAAGTTGCATCACAGTATGGCTGCGTATCTTCTACCAGCAAAGTTTTAAACACGATTTATGCTCAACCAAAAGCAAAGTTTTTGGTTTCTTCTGAAGTATGCTTGAGAGATAGCACTTCATTTATCGATTCTAGTGATGGTATGGGTGCAACAGTATCGCAATGGCGTTGGAATTTTGGAGATGGTTCTGCTATCAACACAACTCAAAATCCCAAACATTTGTTTACTTCAATTGGTACAAAAGCAGTTCAATTATTTGTACTAACTTCTGTTGGTTGCTTCAGCGATACGTTATCATTAACAACGGTTGTGAATCCTTTACCTGTATCAGATTTTACGTTTACTGCTTCCTTTTATTGTGAGCAGCGACCAGTAGATTTTGTGAGTACAAGTAGTTCATCTGTTAGTACCATACAACGGTGGAATTGGCAAATGGG
>JBHYCS010000013.1:0-124114 GCA_051861445.1 Chitinophagaceae bacterium
ATCAAAACTATATCTATCAATAATAATTTGGAAAAACCATAGAAAACGCCACTGCGGCTGAATAGCGTATCTGCTGCTGATTACCCAATTCTTATATTTCTTTTTTTATTTTTTGATAAGCGGTTTAAAAAATTGAGCGTAGAAAGCATAACTTACCATTTCGTATTTTCTTATAACCAAAAGGCAGATAATAACACTTGTTATCTGTTATTTACAAACTAAATGCTGATGAAACGTAAAGATTTTTTACAAATGTCTGCTTTGGGTTTAGGTGCATTGGTATTACCTTCTACAGATTTGTTTGCCAAAGAAATTGATGTGGCAGATTTACAAAATCCAGGTATGCCAACACAGGCCAAAAAGGCGTTGGCCGATGTTGCTTTAAACACCGCAAAAAGCAAAGGTGCTTCTTATGCCGATATTAGAATTGGCCGCTATTTAAACCAAATTGTTGCCACTAGAGAAAACAGAGTTCAAAACGTATCTAATTCAGAATCTTTTGGTGTAGGAATTAGGGTTTTGGTAAATGGTTGTTGGGGTTTTGCTGCAACCAATAATGTTACCAAAGATGGTGTAGCTGCAACAGCTGCAAAAGCGGTAGCTGTGGCAAAAGCCAATGCAAAATTAATTAGTGAACCTGTACAATTAGCACCACAAAAAGGTCATGGAGAAGTAACATGGAAAACACCTATTGAAAAGAGTGCTTTTGATGTGCCTTTGAAAGAAAAGATAGATTTATTGCTAAATGTAAATGGCATTGCTATGAAGGGTGGTGCTAGTTTTGTAAACTCGGCTATTTTAGCATTGAACGAACAAAAGTATTTTGCATCTACCGATGGTTCGTATATAGACCAAGACATTCATCGTTTATTTCCGAACTTTAACATTACCAAAATTGATAGAGCTTTGGGGAAATTTGAAACGATAAAATCGTTGAGTTCTCCTGTTGGTATGGGTTATGAATATTTAATGCCAACAGCAGCCGATAAAGTAAGTGGTGTATTAACGAGGTATAAAAATAGATACGATATTTTAGAAGATGTGCAACAAGCCACACAAGCAGTAGCACAAAAAGTAAATGCAAAATCGGTTGAGCCTGGTAAATACGATTTAATATTAGATCCATCGCATTTGTGGTTGACGATTCATGAATCGATTGCTCACCCAACAGAATTAGATAGAGTACTTGGTTACGAAGCCAATTATGCTGGCACAAGCTTTTTAACTTTAGACAAATGGAAATCGAAAAACTTCAAGTTTGGTAGCCCATTGGTAAACGTGGTTGCAGATAAATTACAACCTGGATCTTTATGTAATATTGGATTTGATGATGAAGGTGTAGAAGCAAAAAAATGGGATATTATTAAAGATGGTGTTTTGGTAAATTATCAAGCCATTAGAGATCAAGCACATATTATTGGATTGAAAGAATCTCAAGGTTGTTGCTATGCTCAAAGTTGGGCCGATGTTCAGTTTCAGCGTATGCCAAACATTTCTTTAATGCCAGGAAAAACACCTTTAAGCGTAGAAGATTTGATTAAGAATACTGAAAAAGGAATTTATATTTTAGGTGATGGATCTTTCTCAATTGATCAACAACGCTATAATTTTCAATTTGGTGGACAAGCATTCTACGAAGTAAAAAATGGTAAAATTATAGGCATGTTGAAAGACGTTTCTTATCAGGCTAATACACAAGAATTCTGGAACTCTTGTTCTGCAATTGCAGATGCAAGCGATTACAGATTAGGTGGTGCTTTTAACGATGGAAAAGGACAACCTGGCCAATCGAATGCCGTTTCTCATGGAAGTTCTACTACTAAATTTACTGGCGTAAACGTAATTAATACGGCTCGTAAAATTTAAAAGAGAAATGTAGTTTAAACCAATTATCGTTTCATTTATCAACAACCTACTATGTCTATTTTAAATAAAGAAGAAGCAAAAAAGTTACTAGAGAAAGTAATAAAACTTTCTAAAGCCGATGAATGCGAAGTAAGCCTTTCAGGTAATGAAGGTGGCAATATTCGTTATGCACGTAATGCTGCATCTACATCTGGTGATGTGAGTACACTTACACTTTCGGTAAATTCTATTTATGGTAAAAAAAGTGGCACTGCAACCATTAATGAATTTGATGATGCTGCTTTAGAAAGAGTGGTTCGTCGTGCAGAAGAATTGGCACAACTTGCCCCTGAAAACCCTGAAAGAATGCCGCTTTTAGGACCACAAACTTTTAAAGACGGTACAGGATATGTTGCTGCAACGGCTGCCATGACTGCCGATCAACGAGCAGATTTTGCGGCAAAAAGTATTCAAGTTGCAAAAGATGCAAAACTAGAGGCAGCAGGCTTTTTAGAAAATACTACATCGTTTATAGCTATTTTAAATTCGAAAGGCATGTTTGCCTACGATATTGATACCAACGTAATTTTTTCAGTAACCACACGTAACCAAGAAGGTACAGGTTCTGGCTATGCAGCTAGAGGTTTTAACGATGTAACTAAGCTAGATACTTTTTCTGCTACAAAAATTGCTGCTCAAAAAGCCAATGGTTCTGTAAATGCAAAAGCTATTGAACCTGGAAAGTACACGGTGATATTAGAACCTGTAGCAGCTACTTATATGCTTGAAAATATGTTTCGTGGTTTTGATGCAAGAAGTGCAGATGAAGGAAGAAGTTTTATGAGTAAATCTGGTGGAGGCAATCGTTTGGGCGAACAATTAATGGATGAAAAAGTAACCATTTATTCTGATCCATTTCATCCAGAATTGCCAGGTTCTACTTGGAGTAGAGATGGTTTACCACTAGATAAAATGACGTGGATAGATAAGGGTAAAGTAACCAACCTAACTTATTCTCGTTATTGGGCAGAAAAGAAAAAAGTACAACCCATTCCTTCTCCTAGCAATATTATTATGGCAGGAGGTGATGGTGGCAGTATTGAAGACATGATTAAAAGTACTGAACGTGGAATCTTAATTTCTCGTTTATGGTATATACGAATGGTAGACCCTCAAACTTTACTATTGACAGGACTTACAAGAGACGGAACTTTTTACATTGAGAATGGAAAAATTAAGCATCCTATTAAAAACATGCGTTTTAATGAAAGTCCCGTAATAATGCTGAACAATGTGGAGGCATTGGGCAAAGCGGTTAGAAGCATAAGTGTAGAATCGAATAGAAGTTATTTGATTCCACCAATGAAGATTAAAGACTTTACGTTTAGCTCTTTGTCAGATGCTGTATAGTTTTAACAAGATTTCTTAAGCATAAAAAAGCTCGTTCAATACAATCGAACGAGCTTTTTTATTGATGTAATTTCTATTCTTTCTATGTTATTGAGATTAGTTACAAACGTCGGCTAATCAATGTAAGCTCACTACTCTTGTTATTTTCCACGCCTTATTTTTATTTTCCCAAATAATCATAAAACGCCCAACTCTTGATGGTGTTCCTACTGGTTCTTGATTATTGTGAAATTTGTGTAAGCCAATTTCAATTGCTCCGTAATCACTAATTGGATATACTTCAATACTTCCTTTTACAAGTTCTCTTGTAACCTTACCACAAACATTCTTTTGTGTTGCAGCAATCATATCTTGCTTCGATGTCATTAAACCACCTTGGTCGTGATAAAATTCAATATTATCTGAAAAGAAAGACGCATACTTATCAAGGTTCAAACTACAAGTATTATAGGCATTAAAAAATAAGCTATCTAATTTAACAATGGTATCATAAAGCTGTTGGTTATCTGGCTTATAATTTTTGGTTAACTGATAACTCATTTTTTTTGAATTGGCACAACTCAGAAAAACGGTTACAACAAATAGCAAGCAGATATTTTTAGTTATAGAATATTTCATTCAATTATTAATTATTTTGAAGCAAATAGAATAGGAATTATTACAGTTAACAAGTTGTAAAACAAAAAACTTTAACTAAATAAATACTCTACATCTTCTCGTGTTAGGCTCTTCACAAAACCTTCGTCATCGGTAATTAAATCTCTTGCTAAGGCTCTTTTTCGTTCTTGTAGTTTCAGAATTTTATCTTCTACTGTATCGGTACAAATCATTCTGTAAGCAAATACATTTTTTGTTTGTCCAATACGGTGTGTACGGTCTATTGCTTGCTGTTCTACAGCAGGATTCCACCAAGGATCTACAATGTATACATAATCAGCAGCAGTAAGGTTTAAACCCACACCTCCTGCTTTTAAGGAAATTAAAAACACTCGACACTCATCATTGTTTTGAAAATTCTGAATAGCTTTTTCTCTATCTTGAGCAGAAGTACTTCCATCAAAATATTCATAGGCTACGCCTAAATCTTTTAAACGCTCTTTTATCAAAGCCAACATACCCAAAAACTGAGAGAATACCAATGCCTTATGGTTGCTAATATTTTCGGTAATTTCTCTTCCTAGCTCTTCCAATTTCACCGATACATTTGGATATTTTTCTTGCTCATTCATGATGTATGGACTATCACAAATTTGTCTCAATTTCATTAAGCCTTGCAAAATGGTTAATTGAGATCGTCCAACTCCTTGTGTATCAACAACACCTAAAATTTTATCTCTAAAATCGTTTCTAAATGCATCGTAAATTTTACGTTGTTCATCGCCCATTTCACAGAATAAAACCATTTCTTGTTTTTCTGGCAAATCTTTGGCTACTTGCTCTTTGGTTCTTCGTAAAATAAATGGAAACAACAGTTTACGCAAATGTTCTTTCTGTTCTTTTTCGCCAAACTTATCGATAGGTATTGCAAATTCTTGCTTAAAAAATTCAACGCTACCCAACATACCTGGATTTAAAAAATTCATCTGGGCAAATATGTCGAACGTATTGTTTTGCAAAGGTGTACCACTTAAGCACAACCTGTTTTTTGCTCGTAATAAACAAGCAGATTTTGCAACCTTGCTACTAGGGTTTTTAATCGCTTGACTTTCATCTAACACCACATAATCTAAATCTAATTCTACAAACTGTTTGATATCGCTTCTTAAAGTACCGTAAGTAGTAATAATAACGTCTATATGGTCTTGTTGTAAACTTTCTCTCAACCTTCCTCCTCCATGATGAATGTAAAAAGTAAGGTTGGGTGTAAACTTGGTAATTTCATTTTGCCAGTTATACATCAATGTTGTTGGACAAACAACCAACGCTTTTAAAGTGCCTAATTCTGCCTTTAAATGATGCAAAAAACTTAATGCTTGAATGGTTTTACCCAAACCCATATCATCAGCTAAAATGCCCCCCCACTGCACTTCTCGTAAATAATTCAACCACTGAAAACCGCTTTCTTGATACGGTCTTAAAATGGGTTTTAAATGTGCAGGTGCTGGTATTTCTTTAATTGAAAAATTTTCTTTTAGCTTTTCGTATTTTTCTTCTAATTGAAAAAATAATTCTTCTTCATTTCGTTCGTTATATAATTCTTCAATTACACTAAAATGGTATTTACTCAGCTTAATATTACCACTTTTACCCTCACCAACTCTAAATAGTAAAGAATATTTCTTCAACCATTCTTCTGGTAAAATACCCAACGTACCATCTTGCAATTGCACATATTGTTGCTTATTGATTAATGCTTTTTTTACATCATCAACTGTTACTTGCTGTTCACCAAAATGTATTTGCACCTTAGCATCAAACCAATCGGTGTTGCTGCTAATAAATATTTTGGTAGAAGGTTTAGCCGTATTAAATCGAAAATGTTTCAATGCATCAAAACCATAAACCGTTACGTTCATATCTTTTACTGCATCAATAAACAAGAAAAACCAATTGTTTTTTAACACATCGGCCCCTTTTAATGCCAATGTATTGCTATCAACTGGTCTAATAAAATTAGAATGAAGGTTTTCTATTTTTTGGATAAAACTATTTTCAGCTTCAATGTTTCGCTGAATTACCAATAATTTTTCTGCAAAAGGCAAAATAATTTTGTCTTTGTCTGTTTGTCGTATTTCGTATCCTTTATAACTAAATACAGGTTCTAAAATTAAATAATCGCCTCTTTCTTTCAACAGCACTTTACAATCTGGCAATACATCTTTTATTTCTTCTTTTTCTAAATTTCCAAAATGTACATTGTATTCTTTTGATAATGGAAGAATAAACTGCTGCAATTGTTTTGACCAATTGGCTTGATTAATCACCATTTTACCCGTTGGCAAAAATTGGTTTACAATGGAAACATCTTCACTTTTTTGCCAAGTAAAAAACTGATTATGATATTGAAAAAGCAATGTACTATCACACTCATTTTCTGCTAAATTCAAATCTACTGAAGGTAGTTTTACCCTACATTCTACCGTATAAACTTCATTGGCATAATGAACAGAAAAATGCGGTACTATAAACTCTGATGAAAATTCTGCTTGTTCTAAATTAGCAGTAGTAAAAGATTTTTTGGCGGGTAAATAAAATAAGAAATTGCTACCTGCTAAGTCGGCAAAAAGTTTTTTATATTTTGGTTGAAGATATTCATGAATTAAATTTTTAGTTTCTGCTGGTAATTCATCATCATGTTGTTGAATAATGTTTTCCCAAATACCACTAAAAGGCGAATTTCTGTTCAAATATTTATTTACTTCTGTATTCAACAGCTTTCGAAGTTGTTGCACCAACATTTTATCTTCTTCACTAAACACATCAGTATTGATAAATTTATTCAAATCTATTTTTTCAATTTTTCCAGTGTACTTAGAAAAATCATCGTCGGCCTCACCTTGTATTGCTTCTATTTGTATATATGGATAATGTTCTTCATTGGTATTAATAACCACACCCAATTTTACAGCAGCTTTTTGCAACACTTTTTCTTCTACTACAGTTGCTTCAAATGGTTGATTATTGGGTTCAACATCGGCAGGTTTGGGTCTTAAATCGTTAGAAGTAGCTGTTGCAACGACTCTTTTGATAGAACTATCTAATACTCTTAAAAACGGTTTACCATCGGTATATGTAAATTCAAATTTACCTTTTAAATCGTCGTCTAAGCTGTAACCATAGATGCTCAATAATTTATTTTTTACAGCATCCCAATTTCTAATACTATCAAAAAAGTTAGGCCCTTTGCTTTTTAATAAATGTAAAAAAACAATGGTTTTATGAATACAAAGTGGATGTTTGGTATCGCTATTGCAAGTGCAACTCGTGTCGAAATTTCGTTCTTCATTTTTCTGAATTACAAGTTTACAAACATCATCACCATAAATAACTTCTGCTGTTACACGTTCGTCTTTTGCTTGAATAATAGATGGTTTATTGTCTTGTAAATATTCTTCAGCAGCTGCCAATGTTTCGGTAGACGAAAGCATACGAATCATTTTATTATCCAATAGTTTCATCTTAACTACTGTATGTTTTTGATCGTATATCAATTCTCGTTCACCCAACATGTTTTTATCTAACATTTCTTGTAGGGTAAACAATGCACCTGCTTTATGGCGACAAATTTCGCTAAGATTGTAAGGACAAGTACAGCGTAATTTTAATGCACCAGCATCTTTAAATTGCGTAATGTACACCTTGTAGTAAATTGAATAACTATCGTCTTTTACTCGAAAATTTACTGATGCCATTAATTCATCGTATTCTATTAATTCCACATTGCCCATGGCATGAATTTTTTTGCCACGACGAATGACTTCCTCTGAACCATTATTATAGATGTGCTTGATAAGATAAGGTAGAGCCATGCTTGCGTTGTAAATTAACTGTTTGAACTTGACAATCTTGTCAACACCAATTGCGAAAAAAGCAATTTACAAATGTAAAGGAATGATATTGAGAGTAAGAAGTATTTATTAGTTGATGTGCATGAAATGTTTGTTATGAAACAAATAATTTAATTTGTTGGTAGAAAAATGCCATATTACCCCATCTTTCATTGTTGAATAATTAAACTTTGTGTTAAACAATATTTTACCAGCATATTTAATAAAATTGATATTATATGAATTTAGAACTAAGCAATCAACGATTTATTGTAGGTGGTGCAAGCAGTGGCTTAGGTAGAGCTATTGCCGTTGCTTTGGCAAAAGAAAACGCCTTTGTAATTGCTGTTGCAAGAGGTAGAGCAGCTTTAGAAGCACTGCAAAACGAATACCCACAACAAATAACAATAGTAGAAGCAGATATTACGAATCTTGAAACAATTGAATTAATTAAAAACACAATTGGTAACAATACTATACATGGAATTGTAGTAAATGCAGGTGGCCCACCAGCAAAAACGGTAATGGAAACAACAATTGATGATTGGGACAATGCATACAACAGTTTATTGCGTTGGAAAATTGCATTTACACAAACTTTTCTACCTTATATGACCGCTAACACATATGGAAGATGTTTGTTTATAGAAAGTGCTTCTGTAAAGCAACCCATAGAAAATTTAGTTTTGAGTACAAGCTTTAGATTGGCTGTTGTTGGTTTTGTGAAAACATTATCGCAAGAAGTTGCATCCAACGGAATTACACTCAATGTACTTGCTCCAGGCTCTCACAACACACCTGCTATTAACAGAATTTATAAGAAAAAAAGTGAACAAACTGGTGTTTCAGAAACAATCGTTAAAGAAAATGCGATAGACCAAATACCTGTAAAACGCTTAGGAGAAGCTGAAGATTTTGCAAGCTTGGCATTGTGGTTATTGAGCAAATATAGTGGCTATGTAACAGGTCAAACCATTAGCGTAGATGGAGGTGCAGTAAAAAGTATTTTATAAAAAACAACGGCTATCTAAACCAATAGATAGCCGTTGTTGCTAGAGAAAATGAAGAATTATTTTTTCTCCAATAATTTAAAGAATTGATCTAATTGAGGTAGAATTACAATTCTTGTTCTACGATTTACTGCTCTATTTTCGGCTGTGCTGTTATCTGCCAATGGAACATATTCTCCTCTACCTGCTGCTGTCATACGCTTAGGATCTAAACCATAACTTTTTTCTAATAAACGAACAACTGTAGTAGCACGTTTTACACTTAAATCCCAATTATCTAATAATACAGGACCTTTATAGGCAATGGAATCGGTGTGACCTTCTACTAAAAACTCAATATCTGGTTGATTATTTAACACTTTTGCTACTTTACCCAATACTTCTTTTGCTCTATCGGTTACATCGTAACTACCGCTTTTGAATAAAAGTTTATCAGAAATATCTATGTAAACAGCACTTTTATCTACCTTAATATTAATGTCTTTATCATCTAAATTACCTATTGCACCTTTTAAATTCATTACCAAAGCCATATTTAAAGAATCTTTACGAGCAATAGTTGATTGTAAACTTTGTATGTAATTGTCTTTTGCACCTAAATTTTCCATCGATTTTTTAATACTTTCTGCTTGTGTTCCAGAAATTACTGCTAAATCTTTTAACTGGTTTACAACTTGGTTGTTGTTTTGTTTTAAGTACTCAATTTGCTTGGTTAATAAATCTAATTCAGTTTGTAAACTTTTATTTTTTAAAGCAGCTTCATCGTTTTGAATACTTTTTTGTCTGCTTTCTTCTCTACATTTTAATAAATCATCTTCAACTTTTAAATATCCCTTATTTAAAGTTTCGTATTTAGCTTGTTCTTTTTGAAGCTCTTTTTTACTTACACAAGAAAATAATAATGTAGAAGCAACACCTACCACTGCTATACTTTTTAAATGCATCATATGTATTTGTAGTTTAATTTTTTACTTGATTTTTCTGCGAAAAAATTGTGCCGAATATATTTTTTCAACAAAAGAACGTAAAATAAAACGATCAAATTGCATGAAGTTGTATATAGCAATGATTTTAACAAGTTAAACAGATAGGTTTACATATTTCTACGATATTGACCACCCACCTCGTATAAAGCTTGTGTAATTTGACCAAGTGTACAATATTTTACCGTTTCCATTAATTCTTCAAACAGGTTATCATTAGCAATGGCTTTTTGTTTTAAACGCTGTAGCATTTCGGCGAAAATATGCTCATTTCTTTTTTTGAAGTTTTCTACATTTTGTATTTGTTGTTCTTTTTCTGTTTGGCTACTTCTAATTACTTCTGCTGGCAAAACGGTAGGACTACCTTTTTTGTTTAAAAATGTGTTTACACCAATTACAGGTAATTCTCCCGTATGCTTTTGCATTTCATAAGTCATGCTTTCTTCTTGAATTTTATTACGTTGGTACATTCTTTCCATTGACCCAAGAACGCCACCTCTTTCTGTAATTCTATCGAACTCTATTAATACGGCTTCTTCCACCAAATTGGTTAATTCTTCTATAGCAAAACTTCCTTGTATAAAATTTTCAGATTTTGCTGTACCTAATTCTTTATTAATAATGAGTTGAATAGCCATTGCCCTTCTTACACTTTCTTCTGTAGGTGTGGTAATAGCTTCATCGTAGGCATTGGTGTGTAAGCTATTGCAGTTATCATAAATAGCATATAATGCCTGTAAAGTGGTTCTAATATCGTTAAAATCAATTTCTTGTGCATGCAAACTTCTGCCACTTGTTTGTATATGATACTTTAGCTTTTGGCTACGTTCGTTTGCATGATATACTTGCTTCATTGCTTTTGCCCAAATACGCCTTGCTACTCTACCAATTACACTATATTCTGCATCCATACCATTGCTAAAAAAGAAAGATAAATTAGGGGCAAATTCATCAATATGCATTCCTCTACTTAAATAATATTCTACATACGTAAAACCATTAGCTAAAGTAAATGCCAACTGTGTTATTGGGTTTGCACCTGCTTCTGCAATATGATAGCCACTAATACTTACACTATAAAAATTACGTACTTGTTTTTCAATAAAATAAGCCTGTACATCACCCATTAATTTTAACGCAAATTCTGTTGAAAAAATGCAAGTATTTTGTGCTTGATCTTCTTTTAAAATATCTGCTTGTACGGTTCCTCTTACTTGAGCTAACGCTTGGGCTTTAATTTCTTCGTACACATTAGAGGGCAGTACTTCATTACCACTTACTCCTAAAAGTTTCAATCCTAATCCTTTGTTTCCTTCAGGTAATCGTTCAGGTGATAATGGATTGTAGTAAATGGGTTTTTGATGGTAATGATATTTTTGTTGAATAAATGCTTGCACATTTTCCCACAATTGATGATCTGAAATATATTTTTCACAAGCCTGATCAATAGCAGCGTTTAAAAAGAAAGCTAAAACAATGGGTGCAGGTCCATTAATCGTCATACTTACTGAAGTTTTAGGACTACACAAATCGAAGCCGCTATATAGTTTTTTGGCATCATCAACAGTGGCAATGCTTACGCCTGCATTTCCTATTTTACCAAAAATATCTGGTCTAATTGCAGGATCTTCTCCATACAATGTTACACTATCAAAAGCGGTAGATAAACGCTTGGCATCTTGCCCTAATGACACATAATGAAAACGTTTATTGGTTCGTTCTGGTCCACCTTCTCCTGCAAACATTCTTGTAGGATCTTCACCTGCACGTTTCAGCTCAAAAACGCCTGCTGAATATGGAAATTGTCCTGGAATATTTTCTTGCAATTGCCATTGTAATATATCACCCCAATCTTTGTAAGTTGGTAAAATTACTTTACGAACAATGGTTCCGCTAAGTGTAGTATACGTTAATGGTTGTTGTACAACCGTATTTCTAACCGTATAGTCTAATGTAGGTTTGCTATATAGCTCTTGTAGCTTAGGCCATTGTTGAATAAGATTATCATTCAATTGATCTAGTTGCTGTGAGTGCTTTTTATATTCTTGATTTAAACTGTTTTTAATAGCTTCATCTTTTACTATTTTACTTGCCCCTTGCAATTGATACATGGCAGATGCAATAGCTGATTGTTGTTGTACCCAATTATTGTAACCACGTACAGCATGGCTAACTTCTGATAAATATCTTACCCTAGAAGACGGTATAATGGCTTTACTAATTGGTACAGTTTCATCTGCAATTAAATTACCGAAATAAATGCTTGTTTTTTGATGAATACCCGTAAATAATTTTTTGAATAAATGATTCACACCTTCATCGTTAAACTTACTGGCAATTGTTCCGATAATGGGTAAATCTTCGTTCTTGGCCGTAAAAAGTTGATGATTGCGTTTGTATTGTTTACATACATCGGCATAAGCATCTAAAGCCCCTGGTTTGTCGAATTTATTAATAGCAATAAAATCGGCATAATCTAGCATATTAATTTTCTCTAATTGAGAAGCAGCACCATATTCAGGTGTCATTACATACAAGCTAACATCACAATATTGTAAAATACTAGCATCGCTTTGTCCAACACCTGCACTTTCTAAAATAATACAATCAAAGGCAGCTGCTTTACAAATTTGAATAGCATCTTGCACATAAGCACTCAAGGCAACTTCACTATCTCTAGTTGCTAAAGAACGCATATATGCTTTTGGAGAAGCAATGCTATTCATCCGAATTCTATCTCCTAACAATGCTCCTCCTGTTTTTTTCTTACTGGGATCAACCGATATTACAGCAATGGTTTTATCTGAAAAACTATTTAAATATCTACGAACAATTTCGTCTGTTACCGAACTTTTACCAGCTCCTCCTGTTCCTGTAATTCCAATAACAACAGGCTTTACATAGCTATTTGCAGTAGCAGATATTTGTATTTGTTGCAGTAAATGTTTATAATCTTCTCCATTTTCTGCCAATGTTATTGCTCTTGCAATTCTTTGAATATCTTTTACTTCTTGTAAAGCAAATCTAGTTGTTGGATAAGGCAACTGATTGGTCAGCAATACTTTTTTACATTCATTCACTACATCTGCAATCATTCCCTCTAAACCCATTTTTCTACCATCATCAGGACTGTAAATTTTAGTAACACCATATTGTTGCAAGGTTCTTATTTCATCGGGCAAAATGGTGCCACCACCACCACCAAAAATTTTTATATGTGCAGCTCCATTTTCATCTAATAAATCTTTCATGTATTTAAAAAACTCAACATGACCGCCTTGATAACTTGTAATGGCAATACCATGTGCATCTTCTTCAATAGCACATTCAACAATTTCTGCTACACTTCTATTATGTCCAAGATGAATAATTTCTGCACCTTGTGCTTGCATAATTCTACGCATAATGTTAATGGCAGCATCATGACCATCAAATAAACTTGCTGCTGTAACTATTCTTACTTTATGTTGTGTGGTATTTTCCATATGAACTTTTTCAAAAACTAACAATCGTTAGCAAATATAGGTTCAAATACATAAACAGTTTTCAGCAATTCTTTTACACTAATAAAGTCGTAAAACGCATGTATAGAAAAGGTTTTCGGTTTAAAAAGACATAGAAATATGTATCTTACCGGCTTAAAATATTTGTTTAGATGGCATTTGACTGTATAATTGAACAACAAGGAAAAGAGAGCAGTATTACACTACAAGATAAAGACGGTTTTATAGAAGCTGAGATATTAACTGTTGGTGGAATTTTAAATGCATTTGTAATTAATGTAAATGGAATTAAAACAAATGTAATTGATGGATTTAACGATACGATAGAAGCACAAACAGCGATGAGCAATGCATTTAAAAGTGCTTTTTTAAGTCCATTTACTTGTAGAATGAATCATGGAAAATATAGTTTTAACAATACTAATTATACGATTGAAAAATTTTATTTACAACCTCATGCTATTCATGGAATTGTATTTGATGCTTCATACAAAATCATAAACACATCCATATCTGATGAGTTAGTAAGTGTTACGTTGCAACATGATTATGAAGGTACAGACAAAGGTTATCCATTTACATATACAATTGAACACCAATGGACATTAGCAGCAAAAGGTAAGTTGAGTGTTTCTACAACTATTACACACAACAACAGCAAAAGTATTCTATATGCACAGGGTTGGCACCCTTATTTTACTTTAGGAACCAGTATTAATACATGTTCGTTTCAAATGGATAGCAATACATTAATTGAGTTTGACGAAACCCTTATTCCTACAGGTAAAAAAATAATAGACAACAGGTTTGAAGAACCAAAGCTTTTAGAAAATATTTTTTTAGACAATTGTTTTGAATTAAAAAGTACAAATAACCCTTCTTGTAAATTTTACAATAACGATCTTTCAATTGAAATTATTCCGGAAAAAAATTATCCATTTATTCAGGTGTATACACCACCACATAGAAATTCTATAGCTATAGAAAACCTAAGTGGAGCACCAGATTGTTTTAATAATGGCATGGGCTTAATACATATTGAACCCCATACAAATACCATTTTCGTTACTAGCTACGTTTTATCTAAAAGATAACTGAAAATATGACTACTCCTCAACATATTCTTTCATTGTTTCAGCAACATTTTTCTAAAAGTGTGAAAATGTTTTTTTCTCCTGGAAGAATAAATTTATTGGGAGAACATATCGATTACAATGATGGATATGTATTACCTGCTGCCATTGATAAAGGTATTTGGTTTGCTATATATAAAAACAACAGCAATAGAGTAAATATTATTGCTGCCGATGAAAACGAAGAAGATATTACCACGTTTATTTTGCCAACCATTCAAAAACAAGAGGGATGGAAAAATTATGTAGCAGCGGTTTTATATATTTTACAAAAAAAGAAATACATAGTTGAAGGATTTGATTGTGTATTTGGAGGTAACCTTCCTCAAAACATAGGGCTTGGAAGTTCTGCTTCACTTGAAAGTGGATTGTTATATGCTATTAATGAATTAATGCAATTGCAAATTCCTGCACATGAATTGGCATTATTGGCAAAAGAGGCGGAAAATAATTTTATTGGTATTCAGTGTGGCATTATGGATATGTACACTACTTTATTGGGAAAGGCAAATCATTGTTTATTGTTAGATTGTATTCAAAATCAACATGAATATATTCCATTTACATCTGACGAATACCAATGGGTAATTATAGATTCAGGGGTAAAAAAAGATGATAATAGTAAATGGAGTGAACGAAGAAATGAAGCTTTTGAAGGATTAAGCTTTTTTACAACCATTAATAAAAAAATAAAATCGTACAGATACATTAGCCATGCAATAGTGGAGGAATTTGGCTACCTATTGCCTCAAGAAATTTATAAGAGAGCTTCATACATTACACAAGAAATAGAAAGAGTAAAAGAAGGTGCTAACTACTTACAACAAAATGATTGTATTGCATTTGGCAAACTCATGTATAAAAGCCACACACAATTGAGTGAACTCTATGAAGCTAGTTGTAATGAAGTAGATTTTTTAGTGGCAGAAGCTAAAATGCAATTTGATGTAGTAGGAGCAAGAATGATGGGTGGAGGCTTTGGAGGATGCACCATTAACTTAATACACAAAGAAAATATAACCTCTGTTGTAGAGCAAATTAAGAATGCCTACACAAACGTTTATTCTATAGAACCAACAGTACACTATGTATCTTTAACCGATGGTGCTAGAGAAGTAAATCCTTCTGATTTTTATTAAATATTGTTATCGAAATTTTTCAATAAAAAGTGTTCGTACATTTTACGCCAATCGATCCATTGAGGTTGTTCGGTTAAAAAATGATTGTGAAAAATGGTAACTAAAGTACCATTTACAGCTTTTACAGTATCATAATATTGTTGCAACTCTTTAGCAGCAGCTTCAACAGTTAATCCTTCTTCGAAATAGGCATTTGCATCCATAAAACAAAAAGGATAAACCTGCATTTGTGTAGCCTTATTTTTCTCTAAATGAAACCAAAAAAAAGGAGAAGCTACAGAAGCTCTAAAACCATTAACACTTCCATATCCCATCGAAAATTCAAATTGTATTCCTTGCTGCATCAAGGTTTCATACGTTTTTGGAAACTCCATTTGTATATAATGTTGCCTACTATAAATTGGTTTTTTTCCAATAATTTCCTCAAACCATTTCCATTCGTTTTGTAGTGTTTGAAGAGAATATGCACTTTGCCAAGATGGATGAATTCCTATTGTTTGTAAAGTAGCTTGATGCAATAAAAACTGTTGAAATCCTTTTACAGATGGAGGAATATTTTTATCGTATTGACCATTTTTTTCAGCTAATAAGTAAAAGAAAATAGGTTTCAACTGTAATGTATTATGCAAATGCTGCAACCAATCATACACATCAAATGCATCAGATATTTGATTGGTAAACGCCTTTGCTAACGCTAAAACTTCATCTATATTTCCTTTGATAAAAGCTTTAAAGAAACGATATACTTTTTTATATACAGGCTGGTAAAGATTAGCAAATGCTATGTCAATATCATAGGTTGGAATAAACTGAAAATTACCTTGTTGAATAGAATAAGTTGGATAAAAAATGTGCAGTTGCTGTTGTAAATCTTGTAGCCAAAAATTTACAATTGGCTTTTCCAAAAAACCATGTTTATACGCTATTGAATTGGTATAAGCAAACCTTCCATATTCATCTTTTGCATGAGGCAAATATTCTTCGTATCGAGAAATTAAATAAAAACATGCTGCAAAAACATCGAACCCATGGTGATCAGCTTCGTTTCGAAAAAAACAAATTTTTCCTCTACATGTATCAATATCAATAAAAACCTCATGAATATTGTTTTCAGATAATAAAGAATGTGGTTTAATCTGATATATAGCATTTGTAAGTTCGGTATTGCTATAATTTATTTTTACAGGATTTGTGCTACTTAGAAACTCATTTAAATGTGTAGTTACAACAATTGGATGATGCAAAATACTTTCTACAAATTGAAGTATGTATACTAAACGAGCAGTTGTATATGGAGTATAAAGCAGAAGCACTAAGCAAACCTATTAAACCATTAAAAAATTTAGCACCATCTATTTTTTTGTTGGATTCATTTTTTCTTGCCACATTTCGTTGAATGTTTTTTCACTAAAATCTAAATTACTTCTATGGGTTTTCCAGCCTTTAAATACATTGTTTACTACAAAGTTTTTGAGCCTTCCATTTCCCATATTCATCATCTTTCTATTCAAACTCGATGATTTCCAAACCTTCCATGCTACACGTTCTGCGATGCTACTTGTTCCTTGAAAAACAGCTTCATGTCTATTTTCTAACAACAATTCATGTAAGTTTATTCTTACCGGACAAACCTCTGTACAGTTACCACATAAAGAAGACGCATTACTTAAATGTTTATAATTATTCATACCACTTAAATGTGGTGTAATTACACTACCAATTGGCCCACTGTAAGTAGTTTCGTATGCATGACCACCAATATTTTTATATACTGGACAGGCATTTAAACAAGCACCACATCTAATACAATACAAAGCTTCTCTTGTTTTGGTGTTTTGCAACAAGTTTGTTCTACCATTGTCTAATAATATTACGTACATTTCTTCTGGCCCATCCACTTCATTTGCTTGTTTTGGCCCCGTAACTATGGTGTTGTAAACAGTCACTTTTTGTCCTGTTCCAAACGTAGCTAATAGCGGCCAAAACATAGCCAAATCGTTCATGGTTGGAATTACTTTTTCTATTCCTACAACTACTATATGCGTTTTTGGAAAAGAGCAGCTAAGCCTAGCATTTCCTTCATTTTCTGTAATAGCAATTCCACCAATATCTGCTACAATAAAATTAGCACCTGTAACACCTACTTGAGCTTGTACATATTTTTCTCTAAGTTTTTGTCTTGCAACGAGCGTCAATTCTGTAGGAGTTAAATTTGTTGGAGTTCCTAATTTTTCTGCAAATAATTTAGCTACATCTTCTTTGCTTTTATGCATAGCAGGCGTAACAATATGATAAGGCGGCTCTCCATCTAACTGTTGAATGTATTCTCCCAAATCGGTTTCTACACTTTCTATTCCTTGCTGTTCTAAATAATGGTTTAAATGAATTTCTTCAGTAACCATACTTTTACTTTTTACCAAAGTAGTACAGCCTTTTTCAGCACAAATTTGCCCAATGGCATCTTGTGCTTGTTGTGTATTTTCTGCCCAAATAACTTTTGCACCACGATTTGTTATTTGTTTTTCAAATTGTTCTAAATACGCATCTAAATTTTCTATTGCTCGCCATTTTGTGTTTTTAGCATGTTCTCTTGCTTGTAAAACATTGGTAAACTGTAACTTTCCTTGAGGCACTACAGCATTGTATTTACCAATATTGAAATTTATTTTTCTACGATGTTCAATATCGGCAGCTTTAATGGTACTTTTTGCAATAAATGAAGATGCAGTTTTTGTCATTACAAAATGTTAATCGGTTAAAATAATACAGACAATAAAAGTGTTTTAGATATGGTTAGCACTTGCTTCTAACACTTCATAAAATTCTTCTCCATATTTTCTAATAATGGCTTCTTTTAAAAAAACATATACAGGCACTTTTAGTTTACTACCCAAACTACAAGCAGCACTACACAAATCGGTTCTTGGCTCATAATTTACATACTCTAAGTCTGGATCTTGTTTACTAACAGAAATTCTAATTGGGAAAAGATGACAGCTCAATGGCTTTTTCCAAGTAATTTTATTTTCTTTATACGCTTGTTCAAAACTACACAAAATTGTTCCTGAGGCATCTTTATATCCATATGCACAAATTCCTCCATTTACCGTTGGTGTAACCCATCCAAATTCTTTATCAAACGTATATTTTCCTTGTTTTTCTACAGCATTTATTCCATCAGTAGTCATGTAAGGTTTTACAATTTCTAATGCTTTATCTACCTCATCTTTTTCCCATAATTCCAAAGGTGCACCTGCATCTCCATCTTCACAGCAACCACCTTTACATTTTGCTAAATCACAAACAAATTGTTCTTGTAAAATTTCGTCGCTAATGAGCTTATTATCTATAATTACCATAACTTTTTTCTACATTAAATCAATTAAAATTAAAACAATGCTTATTTGTTTTTCCATTGAAACGTGTTAATCAAGTGTTTCATATCTGCTACTAAAAATTGATTAACAATAGATAAGGAATCTGCATTTGGTGTAGCATCAAAATACAAAGATCCTCTTAAAAAATGCTTGGTAGAATCGGTTAAAAAAAACTGATTGGCTGTTGCCACATTACCACCTACTTTAAAAAATATACCATGTACATTGTTAGGCGTTGCCATTAAAGAATCATCGATAGAAGTGGCTTTTGTGGTATGCTTGCTTGTAAGCTTAAAAGCATCATTGAGTAAAGAATCGAACTTATTTTGTCCAATTGCTTTATAGCTTACATAAATGGTAGCGTTGAATTGGGGAAACTGAACATTAATCCACCAAGGATTTTCAGTTGCTTCACCAAAAAAAGTACTGTCTTTAATTACAGTAGCATATACAGGATATTCAAAAGAATAAGGATACCCCTCTTTATTAAACGTTTGGTATTTTTTTTCGGGGAAATTTATTTTGTAGTAGCCTTTTGGCTTTGGTAAAAATGGTGAATTACATGCACTAATTACCAAAACAATACAAGCTAAAACAGAATATTTTTTGAACAACCGTAAGCAATGCTGCATAAGTATATTTATAAAAAATTTGCTTAAATAGGAATACGAACAGAAACCTGAATTTGCAGCAATCTATTTTTTTCAATTTCTAAAACTGTAAAGTCGAAATCGCCACTTTTTACTATTGCTCCTTTAACGGGAATTTCACCTGCTAATTCTAGCACTAAACCTGCCAACGAATCGCTATCGCCTTTTACTTTTTCAAAAGTATTGCTATCTAAATTCATGGCTTTACACACATCTTGTAACATGGTTTTTCCTTCAAAAATATAGGTATTGTTATCAATTTTTTTGAACGCATTTTCATCGTCATCAAATTCGTCGTTAATATCTCCTATTACTTCTTCAATAATATCTTCCAACGTAACAATGCCACTTGTGCCACCAAATTCATCTACAACTACAGCAAAGTGAATTCTTTTGGTTTGAAACTCTTTTAATAAATCTTCAATTAGCTTTTGTTCATGAATAAAAAATGGTGGTCGAATTAAAGTGTGCCAATTAAATGAATCGTTGTTTTCTAAGTAAGGCAATAAATCTTTTGTATGAATGATTCCGACTACTTTATCTAAATCTTCTTCATAAACTGGTAATCTGCTGTAATGTAAGTCTGATAACTGTTGTACCAAAGCTGTGAAGCTAATGTTCTTATCAACTCCATGCACATCTACCCTTGTTTTCATAATTTGTTTGGCTGTAATATTTCCAAACTTAATAATGCCTTTTAAGATATTTTTTTCTTTGATAGAAGCTGCATCGTCGGTAGTAATGTCTATTGCATGGTCTAATTCTTCTAAACTATACGAACCTGTTTTGTTGGATAGTTTTTTTTCAACGGCATCGCTATATTTTGTAAGCCAAGCACCAATTCCCTTAAATAAATAAAAAAATATTTCTACTAATGGACTAGCATCTTTTGCAAATCGAATATTGTTTTGTGTTGCCAACACCTTTGGCATTACTTCTCCAAACAACACTAACAAAAAAGTTACCATAAAAAATTTCACTACAAATTCTAACCAAAGAGCGTTGAATTTTTCGAAGCTAAAAAAATCGCCAATTAAAATATTCGAGATAATAATGATAGAAATATTAATTAAACTATTGGCTACTAATAAAGAGCCCAACAATAATTTTGGCGTTTCTAATAAACTAAGTATACGCTTATAAGCATCGGATTGCTTGGTTTTAAGGAGGTTAATTTCTTTGTATGTGAGTGAAAAAAAAGCAACTTCAGAACCACTTAAAACAAATGAGAAAAAAAGCAACATACACAACACAATTACCAGTACAGTTGTGCCTTGTGTGTTAATGGTAGCAAATGATTGAATTTGCAACAAAAAATGATTAAACGAAGCAAGACGATAATCCAAAATTGATTTTTTTGATGAATAATAGTTAAGTCATCATTTTGAAAATGATAATTAACAATTGCAAAAATATTCTTTCTACTTCAAATTCAAGTTAAAAAGGCATTCCATCAATTGCATCACCCATTGGAGGAATGGCAGAATCATCAAAAGGTTCATTATTATCAGATAAGTGGCTATTGCCATCTGCTCTTTTATCAAGCATAATTAAATTATCGCCTACAATTTCTGTAGCAAATTTTTTATTACCGTCTTTATCTTCCCAACTTCTTGTACGCAATCTTCCTTCAATAAACACCAAGCTACCTTTGTGTAAGTATTTGTGAGCTAAATCGGCCAAACCTCGCCATAAAACAACGGTATGCCACTCTGTTTGAGAAATCAGTTTACCACTACGGTCTTTAAAAGTTTCAGTAGTTGCCAATGGAAATTTGGCTACGCCGATATTTCCTTCAAGATATTGCATGTCTGGATCTCTTCCTAAATTTCCAATCAATGTTACTTTGTTAATGCCTCTCATACTAAAAAAGTTTATTTCGATGGTAAAGAAAAATGCCTCACTAAAATTAACTGCTTTTAGCAATAAAAAGATTACTTGTAAATAAAATGTGGAAATATGAAAACTTTAACTGATATTTTGAAACACATTAAAACTTTGGACAATTGATTGGTCTATCAGTATTGGGACGAAAAATATAAACCAATGAAAGTTCTAAACCTCCTTGACGCTGACTAGCTGTTTTTAAAGATGAGGTATTAATATCGTACGTAACACCCATTCTTACATCACCAAATTCAAGTCCGAAATAAGGAATCATTGCATCTTTTACACGCATCCAACTACCTACATAAACGCTTGTGGGTTTTTCTGCATCAGGATTGGTAATTAATTGTACAGCACCACCAACAACAGTTTCGCTTGCTCCACCTTGATACGCTTGTAAGCCACTCAAGTGTAAAGTTGCATTGTTGGCAATAGCAAAATAAGTACCTGCATGTACAGTTGCTCTTGGATTAATTACATACGTACTTCCTGTAAACGATTGCTTAGGACGATTGATATGATACAAACTAATTCCAAAATAAAAATTATTTCTGTCGGTTGTGCTACCTGCATACAACAACCCTGCGTTTAAATCTACGTATTTTGATGCTAAAGAACTGCCAGCAAATGCTTCACCTGTTGCTCTTGTAAAACCTGCTGTTGTTAATTGATCTTCAAAGTTTAATGTGGAGGTATTAATTAACATATTAGCATAGGTAGCTTGAAAGCCTAACGTTAATTGATGATATCCTTCTTCATCTAATCCTTTATGATAAGCCGTAGACACACTAGCATAATTAAACTTTACAGCACCACCTGCACTATTATCGTTGTAAAAGTTAAATCCAACACCCCACATATCATTTTGAGGTAATCTATTTTTATTTACATGAAAATCTATTGAACCCGTTGTACTAATAAATGCATTATTAATAGTAGGCCATTGATTGCGGTAATTACCATTTACTCTAAAATCGCCATCGAATTTTCCTGTAAATGCAGGATTAAGGGTTAAAGGAGATGAAAAAAATTGTGAAAAATGAGGATCCTGTGCTTTTACGAAAGCAAATGAAGTGATTAACAAAAGCAGTATAGCAATTTTTTTCATCAGTAACTAATTCAGGATATAAAATTAAGGTAAATAGAATATGAACCATGTATAGAAAAATGTTTTAACATTTTTTCGAACTTCTTCTATTACATAATATTTAACTTGATGTAACGAATGTAAAAGAATCTCCATCAAACAACCCCTTATCACTTAGCTTTAAATGCGGAATTACCAACAATGCCATAAAACTTAATGTCATAAAAGGAGCTGCTAATTGGCTACCCAATTGTTGCTTCACAAATGTGTCGATTCGTGTATATTTTTCTGCTACTAAATAGCCATCTTCTACACTCATTAAACCTGCTACAGGCAATCCAAGAACCATTTTTGTGTCACTGTCAACTGCACTTACACCTCCTTTTTGTTCAATCACTAAATTAATAGCAGTAGCTAAACTTTCATCATCTACACCTATGGCTACAATATTATGACTATCATGTGCAACTGATGATGCAAATGCTCCCTTTTGAAGTTTAAAATTGGTGATAAATGCTTTAGCAATTGGTGCTTGCTGATATCTATTTACTACTACAATTTTTAAAACATCATTGCTTGTATTGCTTACAAATTGATTGTTTACAATAGTTGGCTGCATCCACAATTTATTGGTAATTAACTGCCCTTCTAAGGCTTCAATTACGGGAATATTACCATTTTGGATTGGAAAATTAGAAGCATCAACAATTAATTCATTTGCAGAAATGGCCTCTTTATTAAAAAAATTGATAGGCTCTGTAACCACACTTTTTATAAATGATTGTTGATTTTCTGCTACTAAAATTCCGTTGATGTAGGTTTGCAAAACGGAAAAATCTGATAGATTGTTTACAAGTATAAAATCAGCATCATCATTTACATGCAACAATCCAACGTTTAATTGATAGTGCAATACTGGATTTATACAGGCTGCTTGCAATACTTTAAACACATCAATTCCTTTTGCTACAGCCCTTGCACACAAAGCATTAATATGATTTAATACTAAACTATCTGGATGTTTATCATCGCTACAAAACATTATTTTATCAGGATAATCATTTAATAAATCAATTAATGCTTCAAAATTTTTAGCTGCACTTCCTTCTCTAATAATAATCTTCATTCCAAAACCCAATTTACTTAGTGCTTCTTCTTTGGTAAAACATTCATGATCGGTAGATATTCCTGCATCAATGTATTGTTTGGCTTGCTCACCCATTAAGCCAGGTGCATGACCATCTACTGGTTTATTTACTGCTTTTGCAGCAGCAATTTTTTTCATTACTTCTTCATCTTGAAATAAAACACCTGGAAAATTCATCATTTCACTCAAATATTTTATTTCTGGCTTCTGTAACAATGCAGCAACAGCAGTACTATCAATGCTTGCACCAGCTGTTTCAAAAATGGTTGCAGGCACACAACTAGGTGCTCCAAAATAAAATTTAAAGTTTACTTGTTTTCCATTTTCAATCATAAAATCTACTCCTTGTAAACCACACACATTGGCTATTTCATGAGGATCGCTGATGGTTGCTACAGTACCATGTGTAACTGCAATTTTTGCAAACTCACTTGGCACAAGCATACTACTTTCAACATGTACATGACTATCTATAAAGCCAGGCAAAATGTATGGAAAACCTACCTGTTCGGTGTTGGTTTGTCTATGTATGGCAGCAATTTTTCCATCCACTACATCTATTGTTGCATAAAAAATTTCTTTACGAAGTATATCTACATAATTACCTGATACTGAAAATGATTGATTGGATTTCATTTGATAATTTTTTTATTATAATTCAATAAGTTCTGTTACTTTGAAATGAAAATACAAAATTGCCCTATGAAATTGCTAATGGTTTTTAAAATCGTTATTCTATTACCGCTCTCTTTGGTTTTTGGTCAGTCTTCAACTATACATACAAAAACAGAAAAAGAAAAAAATGGCGAACTCGTTTTTACAGCTATTACTCCTGAAATTGTGAAGGTTACTTTTTTACCCAATCATTATACAAAAAACGAATACATTAGTGATGCCGTTATATTGAAAAAAACAACAAATCATCCTTTACCTTCTATTCAAAGGGTAAATGATAAAATTATTGTTGCAAATAAAATAGTTATTACAAATACGCTTCAATCCAATACATATCATGGCTTTGTATTTGAACTAGAAAAAAATGAACAGATTTTTGGTGGTGGAGAAAGGGCATTGCCACTCAACAGAAGGGGTTATCAACTACAATTGTACAATAATCCATGGTATGGCTACAGTGAAGGGGCAGATAATTTAAACTTTAGTGTACCTTTTTTTACATCGAATAAAGGCTATGCTTTATTTTTTGACAATGTGGCCAAAGGATATGTAGATATTGGTAAAAAAAACAGTAACTTATTTGAATATGGAACTGAAAGCGGTGCTTTAGTTGTGTATATTATTATGGGCAGCAATTATAAATCGATTCTTAAAAACTTTTATGAATTAACAGGTACACAACCATTGCCTCCACGTTGGGCTTTGGGCAACTTTATGAGCCGTTTTGGTTATACAAGCGAACAACTAGTAAAAGGAATTTATGAAAAAATGAAGGCTGAAAAAATACCTGTAGATGCTGTTATTTTTGATTTATTTTGGTTTGGTGATAGCATTAAAAATGGAATGGGAAATTTAAGTTGGGTAAATAAACAAAAATGGCCTAATCCAAAAGGAATGATTGATTATTTTAAACAGAATAAAGTAAATACCATTTTAGTTACAGAGCCATTTGTAGTTAAAAACACGTTGGCCTATCCTTCTTCAAAACCTTATTTAAGTACCGACAGTTTTGGAAAGCCATTTCATATTGAAGATTTTTACTTCGGCAATGCAGGATTGATAGATATTTTTAGAAAAGATGCTCAACAATGGTTTTGGAAATATTATCAACAACAGATGCAAATAGGTGTTGAAGGTTGGTGGGGCGATTTGGGTGAACCAGAAAAACACCCAACAAATATGTATCATCAACTAAAAGATATTGGATTTGCAAAACGATTTTCTGCCAATGAAGTACACAATATGTATGGTCATTATTGGACGAAAATGTTGTATCAGCAATTTGAGAAAAATTATCCCAACAAACGTTTATTTAGCTTAAACAGAAGTGGCTTTGCTGGCACACAACGATACAGCATTTTTCCATGGACAGGTGATGTAAGTAGAAGTTGGAGTGGTTTTAAAGCTCAATTACCTGTTTTGTTAGGTATGAGTATGAGTGGAATTCCTTATGTACATAGTGATGCTGGTGGATTTGCCGGTGGAGAAGGTGATGAAGAATTGTATGTTCGTTGGTTACAAATGGCAGCTTTTACACCTATATTCAGACCACATGGAACGGCTTTATATGAAATTGAAAAAGCAGCTTTTAGTTTTCCAAGTGAGCCTGCATTAATTAATGAACCATATAAGAAAATTGCCAAAAAAGCTGTTGATTTAAGATATACTTTTTTACCCTACAATTACACATTGGCTTATCAACAAACCGTTTTTGGAGAGCCTTTAATGCGTCCTTTGTATTTTGAACATCCATCAGATTCTGTAGCTTATACAATTGAGGATGAATATTTTTGGGGAAATGATATTTTGGTGGCTCCTATTTTAAATAAAAATGCTACTACAAGAAAAGTTTATTTGCCTAAGGGTAAATGGTACAATTATTTTTCTAAAAATGAAATAATGGGTAATCAAACAATTGAGGTTGCCACTTCTCTCGAACAAATTCCCCTATTTGTAATAGAAGGTACTATTTTACCAACGTATCGTCAATCTTTATTTACAAATACATCCAATTTAAAAAACAACCAAATTACCTTAGAATATTTCCCTTCGAATAAAGCAAGTAAAACCAATATTTATTTCGACGATGGTGTTAGCAAAAATGCTTTACAACAAAAGAAATTCGAGTTAATTACTTGTTCAGCTTACACATCATCTACCAATAGTTATCATTTTACCATACAATCAAATGGAGGCAACTACACAGGAAAGCCATTGAAAACGGTTTATACTATTGTTATTAACGATGCAGAAGCCATTTCAACTGTTGTAATTAACGGTATTCAACAAAAAATAAAACCTGAAAAAAATAATAATCAGATTTCTTTTCCTGTAGTTTTTACAGGAAAACCGTTGAAAATAGATGTGCAATAACAATGCTTCAACACCTATTTTTGCAGCCTTTAAATTTATTTTTATGAGTAAACAAGCATACGTTTTTCCCGGTCAAGGCTCTCAATTTAGTGGCATGGGAAAACATTTATACGAAACCAATAGCATTGCTAAAGAATTGTTTGAACAAGCCAACGATATACTTGGGTTTAGAATTAGTGATATCATGTTTACAGGTACAGATGAAGCCTTAAAACAAACAAACGTAACACAGCCTGCTGTTTTTTTACATTCTGTTATTGCGTTTAAAACCTTAGAAAATCCAACACCTAATATGGTTGCAGGACATTCTTTGGGCGAATTTTCTGCACTTGTTGCCAATAATACGCTTCACTTTACTGATGCTTTAAAGCTAGTGAGCATTCGTGCCAATGCTATGCAAAAAGCTTGTGAATTAAATCCATCTACAATGGCTGCTGTATTGGCTTTGGCAGATGAACGTGTAGAAGAAATTTGTGCAGCTATAACTGCAGAAACGGGTGAAGTAGTTGTTGCAGCCAATTATAATTGTCCCGGTCAATTAGTAATTAGTGGCTCACTAAAAGGAATAGAAATTGCCTGTGAAAAAATGAAAGCTGCAGGTGCAAAAAGAGCATTGGTTTTGCCTGTAGGTGGTGCCTTTCATAGCCCATTAATGCAACCTGCAAAAGAAGAATTGGCAGCCGCAATTCAATCTACTCATTTCAATACGCCTATTTGCCCTGTGTATCAAAATGTAGTAGCAAAAGCAGTAATAAAGCCAGAAGAAATTAAGCAAAACCTAATTGATCAATTAACGGGTGCTGTACGTTGGACACAAACTGTACAAGCAATGGTTGAAGATGGTGCTACCTCTTTTACAGAAGTTGGTCCAGGTAAAGTTTTACAAGGATTGGTTCAAAAAATTTATAAAGAAGCCGTAGTTAATGGCGTAAACTAAATATTATTTTTAATTTTAATTATATCAAAAAGCCCTTTCAGATAACACATCGAATGGGCTTTTCTCATTTTAAAATACCTTATTATTTCATTAATCAAATTCATTCAAACGAAATAAAATGTATAAAAGCATGGATATTCATATACATTTTTCTTTTCCTTACCTTCGCTGCCATCCAAAAATTACCTCATTACATAAAAAACAATAGAGGCATTTAATATATTAGGTTTATGAGTGTGAAATATAGAGAATTTGGCGGTTTAAATCTTCCATCTATTGAGAAAGAAATTTTAGCAAAATGGAGTGAAACCAATGCTTTTGAGAAAAGTGTGACCTTAAGAGAAGGTTCGGTTCCATTTGTGTTTTATGAAGGACCACCAAGTGCCAATGGTATGCCGGGTATTCACCATGTTATTTCAAGAACGTTAAAAGATTTGGTTTGTCGCTATAAAACCATGCAAGGTTTTCAAGTGAAACGTAAAGGAGGATGGGATACGCATGGCTTACCCATTGAATTGGGTGTTGAAAAAGAATTAGGAATTACTAAAGAAGATATTGGTAAAAAAATATCTATTGCAGAATACAATCAAAAATGTAGAGAAGCAGTTTTACGCTATAAAGACAAATGGGATGAAATTACCCAAAAAATGGGTTATTGGGTAGATTTAAACAATCCATATATCACTTTTGAAAACAATTATATCGAAAGTCTTTGGTGGATTTTGAGTGAACTACATAAAAAAGGATTGCTCTACGAAAGTGTAAGTATTCAGCCATATTCTCCTGCTGCTGGTACAGGTTTATCTTCACATGAATTAAATCAACCTGGCACATATAAAGATGTAAAAGATACGAGTGCTGTAGCTATGTTTAAAGTAGTTGCAAATGAAAAATCTGCATTTTTGTTAGAGGCTGCTGCTAATGAAGAAGTGTTTTTAATGGCTTGGACAACCACTCCTTGGACACTTCCTTCAAATCTTGGCTTAACTGTTGGACCAAACATTGATTATGTTTTGGTAAAAACCTTCAATCCATATTTACATACACCTGTTTATGTAATTCTTGCAAAAGCATTATTGGGTAAATATTTTAAACAAGAAGGTGAAAATGGCGATTTTGAAAACTATGCAGAAGGTGTAAAATTATTGCCTTGGAAAATAATTACGGAGTGCAAAGGAACTAATCTTGCTGATATTACTTACGAACAACTAATGCCTTATGAAGCCAATTCAATAGAAGTAATAAAAGCTATTACGCCTGATGCTGAACCTTTTAAAGTTATTGTTGGAGATTTTGTAACCACAGAAGATGGTACAGGTATTGTGCACACAGCTCCTGCGTTTGGTGCCGATGACTATAAAGTAGGCAAAAAATTCAACATTGGTATTTTAACAATGGTTGATAAGCAAGGAAAATTTGTAGATGGCTTGGGTGAATTTAGTAACAGATATGTAAAAAACTATAAAGACGAAAAAGATTATGTTGATGTGAATGTAGATATATGTGTAAAGCTAAAAAAAGAAAACAGGGCTTTTAAAGTAGAAAAATACGAACATAGCTACCCTCATTGTTGGAGAACCGATAAACCCATTTTATACTATCCATTAGATGCTTGGTTTATAAAAACTACCGCATTAAAAGATAGAATGGTAGAATTAAACAAAACCATTAACTGGAAACCAAAATCTACAGGTGAAGGCCGATTTGGTAATTGGTTAGAAAATATGGTAGATTGGAATTTGAGTAGAAGTAGATATTGGGGAACACCGCTACCTATTTGGAGAACAGAAGATGGAACTGAAGAAATATGTATTGGCTCAATTGCTCAGTTACAATCAAATATTCATCCAGAAAGTCCTGTTCAAGAAATTACAGATTTACATAAGCCACAGGTTGATGAAGTAATTTTAAAATCTACTTCAGGCAAACCTATGAAAAGGGTATCTGATTTAGTAGACGTTTGGTTTGATAGTGGTGCAATGCCTTATGCACAGCAACATTTTCCATTCGAAAACAAAGAATTATTTGCTCAAAATTATCCTGCCGATTTTATTGCCGAAGGTGTAGACCAAACTCGTGGTTGGTTTTACACTTTACATGCTATTGGTTCGTTGATAAAAGAAAGTGTAGAGGAAGAATTGAAAAAAGCTGGTTTATCTACAGAAAAAGTAGATGGAAGAGCTTATAAGACAGTGGTTTCTAACGGATTGGTATTGGATAAAAATGGAAATAAAATGAGTAAACGTTTAGGAAACGTTGTAAATCCATTTGAAACTATTGACCAATTTGGTGCAGATGCTACACGTTGGTACTTAATAACCAATGCTAGCCCTTGGGACAACTTAAAATTTGATATTGCCGGCATTCAAGAAGTACAACGTAAATTTTTTGGTACATTGTACAATACGTATCAATTTTTTGCATTGTATGCCAATGTAGATGGATTTGCATTTACTGAAAAATATATTCCTTTAACAGAAAGACCAGAAATTGACCGTTGGATTTTATCGTCGTTAAATACTTTAATTAAAAAAGTAACAGATGCGATGAACGACTACGAGCCTACACAAGCAGGAAGATTGATTGAGGTTTTTGTAGATGAACATTTGAGTAATTGGTATGTTCGTCTTTGTCGTCGTCGCTTTTGGAAAGGCGAATATGAAGTTGATAAAATAGCTGCTTATCAAACCTTGTATGAATGTTTAGAAACCCTAACAAGGTTAATAGCCCCTATTTCTCCATTTTTTAGTGATGCTGTTTTCTGTAATTTAAATGCCATTAGCAAACGCTTTGAAGAAGAAAGTGTTCATCATGTTTTATTTCCATTTTCAGACGAATCGGCTATTGATTCAGCTTTAGAAGAAAGAATGCAATTGGCACAAGACATTTGTAGTTTGGTATTATCACTTCGTAAAAAAGTGAATATCAAAGTGCGTCAGCCATTACAAAAAGTATTAATTCCTGTATTAAATCCTGCAATGAAATTGCAATTAGAAAAGGTAGAAGATTTAATAAAAGCAGAAGTAAATGTAAAAGAATTAGAATATTTAACCGAAACCGAAGGCATTATTAAGAAAAAAGTAAAAGCAAACTTTAAGACATTAGGTGCAAAATTGGGAGCAAATATGAAAGAAGCCGCTTCTAAAATTGCAGTTTTTACACAACATCAAATTACTGAACTAGAACAAAAGGGTACTATTGATATTGAAATAGCCAACAACAAAATTGCCATTACTACTGCCGATGTAGAAATTACAGCAGAAGATATTCCAGGATGGAGTGTAGCTAGTAAAGGTTCTTTAACGGTTGCCCTTGATATTACGATTACAGAGTCGCTTCAAAATGAAGGAAATGCTAGAGAATTGATAAATAGAATACAAAATATTAGAAAAGAGAGCGGATTTGAACTTACAGACCGTATATTCGTAACATTGCTTGACAACAACGCAACGTTAAAGACAAGCATTAATGAATTTAACGATTATATTTGCCGTGAAATTTTGGCAGACAGTATTTCATGGGTGTCAGTTTTAGAAATGGGCACCGAAGTTGAAGTAAATGATTCTTTGTTGAAATTGAACGTAACTAAAAAAGCATAAACGCTATGGCTACCAAAAAAACTGCTCCAAAAAAAGCCACTAAACCAGCAGCAAAAGCTGCTTCTAAAGCACCTGCAAAGCCAGTGAAGCCAGTTGCTGCAAAAACGGTAACAAAAGTTGCACCAGCAAAAAAAGTAGCACCAGCAAAAGCTGCCTCACCAAAAAAAGCGGTAGCTCCTGCAAAAAAAGTTGTTGTAGCTAGTCCTAAAAAAACAGTTACAAAACCAGTTGCTAAAGTTGAGCCTAAAAAAGTAGTAGCGACCAAGCCAAAAGTTACGAAAAGTGCACCTACTAAGAAAACTGTAGCACCAAAAAAAGAATCTGTTGTTAAACCTAGTGCAAAAAAAGTTGTTGCAGCACCTGTAGTTGAAAAGCCAATAATTGTTGAAAAAGCAGAACCAGCAGTAAAAACAAAACCGGTAGCAACTACGCCAACAAAACCAACAAAAAAGGCATTAGAACCTATAAAAGAGGTAAAAGTTCCAAAAATATCTACTAAAACGAGTGTTCCGTACAATCCTATTTATACACCAATGGAAAAAAGATCAGATATACAAAAGCCAGGAGCACCACTTGTAAAATATAGTGATGCTGATTTAAATGAATTTAGAGATTTAATTAATAAAAAATTAGATACTGCTAAAAAAGAATTAGCCTACTTACAGGGTTTAATTACTAGAAAAGATGAAATGGGTGGCAGCAATGATGATGCTAGATATATGACAATGGAAGATGGAAGTATGAGTATGGAAAGAGAACAGCTGAGCCAAATGGCAAGTAGACAAATTACTTATATTGACCATTTAGAAAAAGCCATTATGCGTATTGAAAATAAAACTTATGGTGTTTGTAGAGTAACAGGAAAATTAATCGATAAAGCAAGATTAAGAGCCGTTCCTCATGCTACACTTAGCCTTGAAGCTAAATTAGGTTTGGTAAAACCAAGTGCTGAACAATAAATATTTTTAAGTTATTATGAAAAAAGGCTGTCTCAAAATGGACAGCCTTTTTTATGGTATGTTCTTAAAACTGAAACATTTAAAGAAACTCGCTAATCTTATTTCTACTTTAAACAAAATGTAGAATCTAGGAAAAAATTCTTAGATTCTACAAATGCAATATCGTTTTCTTATTTATAGATATTTTCAGCTAGACTAATTTCCACAATTGTTGTTGCAGGATTTTGTGTATAATCTACATTATAAATGGTAATCGTATTGTCTTTATTTTTTACCCATTTTAACTCTTTACCATCGAAAAGGTTAATTACTTTTTGCACTTTTTTCTTTCCAATAGATTGGGTAATAAAAATACCTGTCTTTAATTCTCTATATCCTTGATAAATATGACAGTAAATTTTATTTTCTCGATACGTAAAACCATATTCTCCAAACAAAGGCTGCCAAGGACCACCTCTAGTATTGTAAATTCCATTACCAACTTTGCTTAACCAATTACCCATTTTAAGCAAAACTTCTTGTTGATTTTGTGGTATAACGCCTTCTCTATCAGGAGAAATATTTAGAAGAAAGTTTACATTACGAACTACACAATTAGAGAGATACTGCACTATTTCTTCATAACTAAATACTTTAGAGTTAACTCTGTAACCCCAGCCTCCTTTTTGTAAACTCACACACTTTTCTGTAAATTCTTTAGTTCGAATGTTGCCAGAAGTATAGCCACCACCTTCTTCAGAAAACACATCTCCAATCCATGAGAATCTTGTGTTAACAATCATTTCAGGCTGGTATTTACGTACTACACCCATTATTCCTAAAGCCTTACCCGTTTCTTCTTCTCTGGTAATATACCTTTCTGCAATAGGCCATTCATTAGCCGTATCTTGATATTTTCCTGGGTTCCAAAACTTTCTATCCAATGGTCTATTTACGGTTTGTGCTAACCATGCACCATCCCAAAACATATAACCTATTTTGCCATAGTCTTTCATTAGTTTGGTAACTTGCTCGTACACTTCTTCTTTCATTACCCTTGCATCTTCTTTATGCCATTTTGCTGTTTTATATCCCCAAATATTGGGTTTTACATCATTACCATAAACATCATAATAGCCAGGGTAACGCCAACTCATAGGTGAATAATACAAACCAACACGAAGACCAGCAGCTCTTACTGCATCGGTATATTCTTTTATTAAATCTCTGCCTAAATCTTTTTGGCTATTCCAGCTTGCAGGGTGTTTACTATCAAACAATGCAAATCCATCATGATGTCTTGTTGTAAGTACCATATATTTCATTCCTGCTCGTTTAGCCAAATCGGCCCATTGTGATGGATTATATTTTGCTGCTGTAAATCCTTTTGCAGAATCTCTTGCTCTTCGTTGATAATAATCTTGCCCCCAAGCTTCTTGGTGCCTAACCCATTCATTACCTTCTGGCATGGCCGCATAAACGCCCCAATGAATAAACATGCCAAACTTATCGTTTACATATCCATTCATGGTTTCATCTGATTGTTGGCTAACTCCTAAATCTTCTTCAAGAACTCTTTTGGTAATCGGTACAAATTCTTGTAACACTGGTTTTGGGGCTTCGCCTAGATAAAGTAATTCAATTTGATCTACATAAGCACTACCATTACCGCTAGGATGTACAAAAGATATCATGATGGTATCTATACTAAATGCAGTTTGAAAATCTAATGTTACTTTGGTATAAGCAGTAAGGCTACTTGTTACAGACTTTGCAGCTCCACCGTAATTACTGATAATCATTTGAATTTCTTCGGCTCCAGATTCAGTTTTTACATAGGCAGAAAGTTGATATAACGCATTGTTACGCACTTTAAATTCTTGATTACAAAAAGCCCTTTCTGGCCCTACCCTCAATGCATAATTACCAGTGTATGGTTCTTTTACAACAGTAGAAAATTTTGTACGCCAATGTCTCCAACCATCCATTGTACCTGTTTCAAAATCGGCATTTTTAATAAGATGCGTTTCATTGACGGAAGTTTGTGCTCGCAAAATGAGTGTATAACTGCACAATACAAAGCAATAAATGATTCTTAAAAAAAGTTTGTTCATGTTAACTATTTATTGAATGATAATTTTTTTATTAAATACAATATCCTTTCCTTCTAATACTAGAATATACATTCCCTTTTTTAAATGGGTAGTTTGAATATTTTGAATACCATTTCTATCCATTAATTTATAGGTGCTAATTAATTTGCCATTTGGAGTTATAATTTTTAAATTGGTTTGCGTATTCAAGTTCTTAAATTCTACAGTTAACATTTCTCCTGATGATACACTTGGGTAAATATTAAAACTTGGTAAATTATCTTTCAACTCTAACCTTAAAACATTGCTGAACGTAAAAGTTCCATCTTTATCAATCACTTTCAAACGATAATAAACTGGTTGCAAATGAGTAAGTCGATCTGTGTAACTATAATTACTTCCATTACTATAATCCTTTCCTGCTATTGTAGCAATATGTTCAAATGAGGTAGCATTAACACTACGTTGTAGTTCAAAATGACTAAAGTTTACTTCAGAACTGGTTGCCCATTTCAAATGAACATTTTCAAGACTTGTTTGCTGTAACTGAAAGGTTGATAATTTTACGGGTAAAGATGTAGTTATCAAATTATTTTCAGAATAACTTCCATTAATTTCAAAATCTGGTAAAGTATCATTAACACCACTGCCAATTAAAAAAACACCAGTACCAGTTGCATCATATGGAATAATTCTAAAGGTTACCGTACTTGAAGGCGAAATATTTTGCAAATTACTTATGCCTGCTAAATCAACTGAATCTAAAGTATAGTTGCCTGTAACTCTAGCTGGCCCTATAATGGAATCTATTATAAAAGTTCTACCATCATCTACAGTATAGTCAATCAAATATTTAATAGGACCTGTGGAGCCAATTCGGATATTTATTTTACTGATTGAATGATAATTTACTGTTTCGCCATTTTTTGATTTTAAACTAAATGAGAAAAACTTTTTATCTGCAATGGCAGCATCAGCTGTGGTAGTTGAAAAACTACTTGCCCCCCAATAACCATTTGAAGAATTAGTAGGTGGTAAAAGTAACCCTTGCCCTCTGGTGAATGGCATTGGTACCGACATATCTGAGTTAATTTTAGTAGGCACTAATGTGGCTTGATTAACACCCCCTTGTAGAATACTAGAAGACTGCCAAGCAGCCAAAGAAATAGGAAACGCAGACCGAGTATCATAAATGTTTTCTGGATATGCATCTACTGATGGATGATCGGCATAAAATTTTCCCGCAGCCGTTAATGATCCATTTGTGTTAATTGAACGAACATCATTACCAAAGAAATAAGAATACCTTTCTACATATTTACATGAGTCTAGCCAAGGCAAGGCAATTTTCATAAATTCTATATGAACAGAATCGGTTCTATGTTCATTTGCATTAAACTCGGTAAGCCAAATTGGCTTTCTGTAGTAATCATAAACAGCTTCAATAAAACTTTTTAATCTACTTAATATACCAGCTGCACTTACTATAGAGTCTGGATGGGTTGTCATATATGCACCCCAATCGTACCAATGAAGACACACATAATCAATTCGTAATTTTTGAGCCTTTGCTTCTCTTGCAAAAGTATCTTGCCATACTCTATATGACGCTGATGGAGACCCCATTCTTAACCCTACTGTTTGCATTTTTTTAAAAGCAGGTATTGCTTGAGAAACAAACATTCGAGAAGGCCCCGTTACATCTGGTTCATTAAAAGCAATATAATGGGTAACAGAATCTTTGTTTATCAATTTTGTTATAAACGAATCTCGAACACTGTACCACATAAAAGCCATAGGAGCATACTCTCTTGTTGGTAGAGAAACATCTTTATCATTCCAATCGTAAAACCAAGTAGTGTTGCCAATAGAATCTATTTCTTTATTGTTTGTGGAGCAAACACCCTTTTTTTTAACCTTAACAGTGGGTAACTTTAATACTCGAATAAAGGAAACATTATTTTGAAGTTGTATGGAAAGATTAACTCTAATTGCACTCTTATTGGCCATGTAAGTAAACCTTTCGCCAGTGCCATCTGCATTTTCTGCAAGCGTAGCCATAAATCCACTGTCTAAAGCAATAGAGAGAATTCTATTATTTAAACCACCAGGAATAGAATTGTCGGTAAAAATGGATTTAGATATACAATTGGCACTACTACCTTGTAAATTAAATCCTGAGTAAATAGTTAGCTGAGCATTTGCTTTATGCAAAAAAATGAAGCTAAGCAACAAAATGACAATCCTTTTCATAAAATGTAGCTTTTGAAATAATAGAACATAGCCAAATTGAGTACATTGGTATGTACTGCAATTAACTTTCGATATTAAATAGGTTTAATAAACACTTTCTGTTAATGTAATTTCTATTATAGTAGTAGCTGGATTTTGAGTATAATCTATGCCACTAACTGTAATAGTATTGTCTTCATTTTTTACCCACTTCAACTCTTTTCCATCAAATAAATTAATGACCTTAGTCACTGTTTTTTTACCAATCGATTGTGTTATAAACTGGTTGCTTTTAAACTCTCGATACCCTTCATAAATGTGGCAGTAAATTTTATTATCTCTGTAGGTAAAACCATACTCACCAAATAATGGTTGCCAAGGACCACCTCTTGTATTGTAAATTCCACTACCAACTTTTTGTAACCAAGCACCCATTTTCAGTAACACTTCTTGTTGATTTTGCGGTATTACACCTTCTCTATCTGGTGATACATTTAATAGTAGATTAAAATTTCTTACCACACAATTAGACAAGTATTGCACTATTTCTTCAAAACTGTACACTTTAGAATTGGGTTTATAACCCCATCCTCCTCTTTGTAGGCTAACACATTTTTCGCTAACACCAGTATTGTTTATTTTACTAGAAGGATACGAACCACCTTCTTCAATATGTACATCACCCACCCATCCAAAACGTTCGTTCAACAGCATATCAGGTTGAAATTTTCTAGCCATTCCTAAAATACCTAATGCCTTACCAGTTGAATCTTCTCTGGTAATATATTTTTCATTTACTGGCCAAATATTAGCTGGATTTTGATACCTTCCTGCATCCCAAAATGAATCTGACAATGGCTTATTCTTTACTTGCCCTAATGAAGCTCCATCCCAAAATATGTAATTGAGTTTACCATAATTTTTAAACAAACTAGTTACTTGCTCATACACTTCTTCTTTCATCATAGTAACATCTTCTTTATGCCATTTTGCAGGTGTTTTATAACCCCATACATTTTGCAAAACATTGTTTCCGAATGGATCATAAAAGCCAACATATTTCCAATTTACAGGTGAATAATACAGACCAACTTTTAAGCCTGCTTTTCTTACTGCATTGGCATATTCTTTCACTAAATCTCTACCTAAATCTTGTTGGCTTGTCCAACTAAATGGATGTTTACTTTCAAACAAAGCATATCCATCATGATGCCTTGCAGTAAGTACGGTATATTTCATACCAGCTTTTTTAGCCAAAGCAGCCCACTCTTTAGGATTGTATTTTGCAGCAGTAAAACCTTTTTCTGTATCTCTAGCCCTACCTCTGTAGTATTCATTAGACCATGCCTCTTGATGCCTTACCCATTCACTGCCTTCTGGCATTGCACTGTAAACACCCCAATGGATAAACATGCCGAACTTATCATTCAAAAACCAATCTACTTTTTCATTTGGCAATTGAGCAACACCACCTGCTGTTTTTATAACCCTAGCCTGAAAGGGCATTATTTCTTGCAGCTTTGGTTTAGGGGCTTCTCCTAAATACAACAGCTCTACTTGATCAATAAAAGCACTACCTGTGCCAGCTGGATGAACGAAGGAAATTAAAATACTATCTATTTTAAAAGCAGTTTGAAAATCTACACTTACCTTGGTATATGATGTAACACTGCTTGAAACTGTTTTTGTTGGATTGCCATGATTGCTGATAATTAGCTGCACTTCTTCAGCACCAGATTCAGTTTTTACATAAGCAGAAATTCGGTATAAAGCATTTGAACGCACTACTGCTTCTTGATTACAAACGCCTCTGTCGGGTCCAATTTTTACGGCATATTTTCCAGCATAAGCATCTGTTACAATGCTTGCATTTTTGCTACGCCAATGTCTCCAGCCAATAGTAGTGCCAGTTTCAAAATCAGCATTTTTAATTAAATGCGTTTCATTGATGGGTGTTTGTGTAGCATTCTGACTTTGCAAGGGATTTAACCACAAAGAAAATAATACAAGTACTATCACTGGCATCAATGATGATTGATTGAGTTGGTGAGAACTAAAAACTGATTTGTACATTCTTTTAATTTAATGGGACATTTTTAAATACACTCAAATCCCAACTATCTTTCCAAGAGATTTGAAACTTGTCGTTTACAAAAGTTATGGGCAACCATATATGGCGACTATCATATGGGTTTTCTGGTTTATTGATATCAAACATAGCTATGTATGCATCTTTTTTACCAACAACTGGCAAGATGAAAGTTGGCTGACCACCAAATGTTTTTTCTTTACCCAAACCGTTATCAGGATTTACGCCCTCACATGGATTGCCATGATTTTCCCAAGGTCCTTTTAAAGATTTACTGGTAAAATATCTTGATTCGTTGGGTAACCAACCTGTAGATTCTGAACCTAATAGGTGATAAATACCATTTCGTTTAATAATAGCAGGTGCTTCAGTTTTAGGGGTTACGCCTTCAAATACAAAGTATTCGCTTGATGGCAACAAATAATCATCACTCATTTTACCACACACAAAAGCTCTATCAGGTTTTCTCACAGTAATGTGGTATAAATCGCCATTATCTTCTTGGAAAATTGCAAAATCTCCTGTACCAAAGGGAGAATCACCACCTAAAAATTTATGTTGGTAAGTAAAAGGTCCAGCAGGACTAGTAGCTGTTGCCACACCTACAAAACCTGTAGTTACACCATGACCACGTAAGTAGAGTTTAAAAAAAGCTACAAATTTTTTAGTCTTGGCATTGTACACCACCTTTGGTCTATCAAAATTGCACTCACGGGCTAAATCTTGAGTAGTGTCATTATAAATTAATGGCAAAACCAAACCCATATCAGACCAATACAATAAATCTTTTGAGGCATAACAACGAATACCACCATCGGCATGTGTTTTTTCAGACAACCCTTCTATTTTGTGTGTACCATACCAATAATACATTCCTTTGTGAAAAAGCACTCCACCACCATGAGCATTAATAGGTTGACTTTTGGCATCGTTCCAAACTTTTGCAGGAAAAAATTGTGATGGTGAAATAGCAGTTTTTTGAGCGATAGTAACTGCTAAGAAAGCCATGTAAAAAATGGATGAAAGTATATATTTCAATGGATTAATTTTTGATTTTTATTCGAAGATTTTGTTCTTTTTCTTCATTCCAATAAGCACAGTCTAACTGCATGAATACAGAGGTATATGGAATTGCTTCGTTGGTTTTTATAACCAATATTTTAAACAACTTAGCTTCTTGATCTAATTTTTTAAATACAGAATCATGCAAGATTGTTTTAACTGATTGATTGGCTAAAACACTTTTAGAATTTTCTATGAATTTTGTAATTCCTTTCGATTGTTCTTCTGAAATAAAGCCCAATTCTTTATCTTGATAAATGATTGGTTTTACATGAGAAGTACTATTTACTTTCTTTAACACATATTCTAGTGTGGGCAATAAATTTTCATTGCTATTCAAATATTCTATACCAATAGCATTTTGTTCAGGAAAGGCTTTATCTACCACTAAAATCCAATTACGATGACCGAGTAAAGAGAGCTTTTTATCAAAAATATTTTTCCAGTTTTCTTGGTTAGCAGCTTCATTGTTGGCTTCGATTTTTGGCGTATTGCATGCAATTGCTAATAGAAGTAATACTAAAAAAGTAGTTCTTAATTTTTTAACCACTACAGTAGTATTATTTAACATAAACAGTAAAGCTTTCATTTTCATTAATTTTAATGAAACTATTCAATATGATGTGAATTGTATTTTCTTTTTGTAAAAACTTACAGTCAACTTTTTGTGTTCCAAGCATGGCTGTAACATGTTGTACTTTTTTACTGCTTATTTTTTCAAGACTAATTGTATTTAATTTCAATGAGCCGTACTTTATAGTAAAGGAATGTTCTTGTAGAGCATTATTTAGTTTTTGAGAATAAGACCCCCATCCTTCTGCTACTGTAAAAGGAGCTTTAAAGTTTTCTTTATTCCATTTTGGAGCAAACCGAATATAACCTTTAGGACCATGATAATCGAAACCACAAGCCATCAAAAATGTACCATAGCTTGCCATTGCTCTTGCATAATGATCGCTACATTCTATTTCATTAAATGGATTTCTTTTAGAGGCATGATATCTATCATGAATCTTTCTTGTTAGTATTAAACCTTCATCAACCATACCTTCTGCAATTAAATGGCTAGCCACTTGATGCTCAAAGCCACTCATGCATTCATGAAAGTAACCCATTTGCCAAGTTACATCATCACCATAGGGTTTTGGTTCGTTTTTAGGATTTGTATTCATTACCATTCCACCTTCACCAGCTAAGGCATAAGGTCTACCACCTTTGTGTTCTTGAATGTAAGAACCAACGTCTTCTTTAAAATTATGTTTCCACAAAGAACGTAATGCCGATAAAGTTTTTTCTTTTTCAATTACCCTTTCCATACCTAATTGAAATGCCCAACTTTGTCCATATACTTGATCAATATGGCAGGTATTGTAAGAGCCTATTTTTTTTCTTCCTTTTTCAACATCAGGTTTATGAATAAAATATTCGCCATTAAATAATTGTTGTTCCATATTCTTTTTACCAGCATCAACATATTTTTTACATACTGTGGCAAAATCATTATCGTTCATTTCCAAAGCCATTAAATAACCAGCTTGTACACCAGCAATACATAACCCTACAATCCAAGCAATTTCTCCATCCCAAATAGCATCTAATGTATTTTCCATTGGAGTATCGGTCATGCCATCTTTGTTTTTATCTTGGTTTATGATAAACTGAGTAGCTCTTTTAATATTCTTCCAATTTTTTTCTAAGAAATTGTTATCAGCACTCATTTTGTGCTCTCTATAAACTCGTAAAATAGTTCCTGCTTGTCCGTCTATTGCTGGTCTTTTATCAAATTCAGCTCTAAAAGAAATTCCTCCATCTTCCCTTAAAGCAATACCAAGATCTACACGTTGTCTATTATCTTTTTCCATTCTAGGAAAAATTCTACCAACTGCTTGTGCATATTGCCACACATGTGTACAATTACCTGCACAAGAGCCTACTCCTTCCCAAGCCCAATATCTACCAGATTTAAAGCGGTGACTTGTGGTAGTAGCTAGAGTAGAAATATTTAAAAAAGTACGGTCTAAAAACCAATAGGGCAATGTAGAATCGTACCAATTGTTTTGCCACAACAAGGTTTTAGAAAATAAATCTTTGAAATTTATAGCTACATAATCAGCTACTTCTTTTGCATTTTGAAACTGGCTGGCATAAAAACGACCCGAATCTTCTACAGGGAGTTTTTTACCATTTCCAATTACAAGATTTGGAGAATGCCAACTTATGATATATTCAACCGTCGTAGTTTCGCCAGCAGCAATATTTAGTGAGTTAACAATATTTCCAATGAGTTTTTGTGCAGCAGATTTTGTTGTGCTCTCAGATGTATTGATGGTAAAAACATCGGCACTATTTGCACTTTTTATGGACGTACCTGTAATAGCATTTTTTTGTAAAGAAGTTAAGCAGAGTGTTCCATAATCAAAAGCAGTTTCAATTTTAGTTTTGTGTAAAAGGATATTCGTAATTGTACTATAAACTCCAACCGAGTGTTCTGCTTTATACTTTGTATTTGTACGCATTTGACTGCCAGGTAATCCAGAATAAGGAGCAGTTTTGTTTTCAAGCCATCCAGCAATGTCTAACGATATTTCATTGGCACTTGTATTTTTAATTTGAATACTAAAAATAGTTGCTGGTAATCCAGATTTATTTTCATCGAGTGGAATGAATGGGCTACATGCTAACATGGTAATTTCTAAGGGCAAAGAGGCATCGGTATATTTAATTTTACCAACAGGATATGTTGCTTCAAAAGCAACTTCTTGCCAATCTTCTTCACGTAGCTCCTTGATAATGGTTTTACCCTGATGGCTTATTTTAATGGCAAAACCTTGCTCTAATGGTCTTATTTCATTTGCAGTAGGAGGTGCTACATAAGCAGAGCCATCTCTTGATCTTACTATTTTGCCCTCATGCAACTCAGAATCCCAACGTACATCCAATGGATTTATACCCTCTTGATTGGTATTAAAAATATCCCAAAGCCACAACCTTCCATCACCGCCTAAATACAAAGTACCCGTATTGATTCCACCAACTGGCATACCAATATATTGTAGCTCATTTTTACTTTTTAGATAAGTAGTTATTGTTCCTCTTTCATATAAATATTTTATCGAATTTTCATCTACTTTATTACCCAAAAGAGATGTTTTCTTTTGAATAAAATTTGACGCTGATGATGGTAAACGACTTGATAAAACGCCTGCAGTAAGGATAGCTGACTGTTTTATAAAATGTCTTCGTTTGTTCGATAAATTACTCATAGGATATACAATTTATTTTTTTAATTTAAAAACCCTTACATAGTCTACGTATCCTTTTTCTACCCCTCCTCTTTGTATAAACTCATTCTCTCTAATATCACCATCTACCCAATCACTAACGCCCCAACAACTTCCAGAAAAAATAATAAATTCGTCTACATGGGCAATTGCTTTTGGATCGGTCATTGTTTTTATCACTTTACCATCAAAATAAAATTTTAAATAAGTAGGTGACCATTCTAATCCAAATACATGATATTCTACAGTGTACAAATCAGGAATTTTTGGTTTTACACCACCAGCACCTTTATGCGTTCCTTTTGCATAACCATCCCAATGTAACCCATAAGAATATGTCTGTAATCTATTACCTTCTACAATATCAATTTCAGCTCCATCAGTAGCAGTTCCTTCATGTGGACCAGCATTAGTCATTCCTGTTCCACTGTTAGGCATTAACCAAAAAGCTGTTTGATAGCCATTCGGTTTTACTAAATGCATTTTAGATTCAAAAAATCCATAAGTAGTAGCATATTTACCCTTTGAGTTAAAACGACCAACATAATAAGCACTATCATGTTTTTCAGGAGCTTTTTTATAATAGATGAATACTTTTCCATCTTTTTCTTCTACCTGATTATCATCTGAATACAATGTTATATCAACTCTTTTTTTTACTGAGTTTTCAATAGTCCATTTTTTGGGGTCTAATGTGTTATCGTTAAACTCATCTGAAAAATCAAGCATCCATTTATTTGTATTTATTACATTATTATTTAAAGAATCAACCACCAATGGTTGAGCTTTTTTTGGTGTTTCGAGATCAATAAAAGAATCTGTATTCTGAACTATTTTTTTTGATACATTACAGCTTAATAACACTAAAATTACGGAGCCAATAATTAACGTTTTTCTCATTGTAAATTATGATGTATTGTGAATTCTTAAGTATTCTTTTAGATATTTTCTTATGTAGATTTGAAATTAATATTTGCTGTCAGGGTTGATACTTATATACTCTTACATAATCTATGTAGGCTTTGTCAACACCACCACCTTGTATAAATGTATTTTTTGTAACATCGCCATTAACCCAATCGCTTACACCCCAACACATACCAGTAAATAAAATATATTCAGGCACATGTGCTATGGCTTTAGGATCTGTAGTTTGCCAAACTACACGGCCGTTAAAGTAATATTTTAAATATGTTTTAGACCATTCTAATCCAAAAACATGGTACAATGTATCATGCATTCTAGTAGCTCTTACCGATCCGTTTCCTGCACCTTTATGATCAACATCATAACCATCCCAATGCAAACCACATGAATAAGTGTTTAATTTATTGCCTTCAACAATATCCATTTCAGAACCATCCGCTGCCTTACCATCATGTCCACCTGATGGACCGGCATTTGTCATTCCTAAACCTGTATTTGGCATTAACCAAAAAGCCGTTTGATATCCATTTGGTTTAACAACATGCATTCTTGTTTCAAAAAAACCGTAAGCAGTAGAATATTTATCTTTTGAATTAAATCTTCCTGCATAATAAGCAGTACTATTAATATTAGAAGCTTTGCTGTAATACAAAAAAATATTGCCATCTTTTTCTTCTACTTGATTGGCATTCGAATAAATTGAAATATCTGAACGATACCTTACAGCGTTTTCAACAGTCCACTTAATGGTATCAATTTTATTATCATTAAATTCATCTGAAAAATCGAGTTGCCATTTATCTAAAGTAGTTGAGCCAACTATTAATGGTTTTGAACTTGTAGGCGTTTGCTTATCTACATATGAATATTGAGGAAAAACTTGCTCATTATTGCTTTTTTTGGTACAGCCAATTACAAAAATTAAAAGTAAAAACAATAGAGAAAAATTGCTCTTTGTATGCATGGTTACTATTTTTTGTGATGAATAAGTTCTAAAAAAAAGAGAAACGATTAAAGAATTTATAATGCATTTTGTCTGGTTGCCTTTGTAATTTGTATAAATCGCATATACATTTCCTTGCAATTGATCAACAAACCTATAAAAAGTATATGGCAGCATATTAAGTATTAGAGATGGCAAAATCGTAATTCAATCGTGTGAATTTAGGAAATTATTGATATTTCAAGATAAAATTTGAAAAAAATTAAAATTTGAACACAAAAAAAGGGCGTTTCAAAAGAATGAAACAGCCCTAATTAATTATAAAATTGAAATATATTTTTTATTGAATGGCTAATTACAGAAATTAATTTCCATACACACTCAAAAATTTAATTCGCATAATCTTTAATTGCTCCCAAGTATAATTGTTATCGCTTAATTCTTTCTGTGCAACATCTAATGAAGAGGTTTCACAACCCTTAAAATATTCAATAATATCCTCCTGATCGTATTCATCTAACCAATCGTCTATTGCATAGTCCAAATTAAGTTTTGTGCCGCTAGCTGCAATGGTTTCCATTTCTTCCAACAGTTCATTCAACTGTAAGCCTTTGTTTTTAGCAATGGTTTCTAATGGAATTTTCTTATCTACATTTTGAATAATAAAAATTTTGTTGCTTGCTTTGTTAGCAACGCTTTTCATTACAAAATCATCTGGTTTTTCTATCTCATTTTCTTCTACATAACGAGCAATCAAGTCAACAAATGGCCTACCATATTTTAAGGCCTTTCCCTTACTAACACCTTGGCATTTTTCTAATTCATCTAAAGTGGTTGGATAAAGCGTACTCATATCTTGCAATGAGTTTTCTAAGAAAATAACAAATGGCGGCAAAGACTTTTTCTTTGCTTCTTTTTGTCGTAAATCTTTCAGTATTTCAAATAAACGATCGTCAGCGGCTGCACCTGTTTGAGAAGCCGTTTCTGAATCATCATCGTCGCTTTCACCTTCTTCGAAAACGTTGTTCAACACAATTTTAAATGAAGTTGGTTTTTTCAAAAATTGTTCGCCTTTTTCTGTTAGTTTCAACAAACCATATTCTTCAATATCTTTTCTAATCAAGTTTTCTAACAACATTTGTCTGATTAGGCTATTCCATAAATGACTTTCTTTATCTTTTCCAATGCCAAAAACGGGTAATTTTTCATGCCGAAACATGGTTATTTGTGGCGTAAGCTTGCCTAGAAGTACGTTTACAGTGTAATCTGTTGTAAACCTTTCGTCTAAAGCTTTTACGGCTTTTATAACTTTTACTACGTCTTCTTTAGCTTCAATTTTTTCTTTCGGATTTTTACAATTATCGCAGTTGCCACAGTTTTCAGTATTCCAATTTTCTCCAAAATAATGCAACAATACTTTTCTTCTACAAACACTACTTTCGGCGTAAGCAACGGTTTCATCAATTAATTGTGCACCTACTTCACGTTCACTTAGGGGTTTGTCACGCATTAAATGTTCTAGTTTAGATACATCTGCATGAGCATAATATAATACACAAATTCCTTCTAAACCATCTCTACCAGCACGTCCGGTTTCTTGGTAATAATTTTCAATTGATTTTGGAATATTGAAGTGAATTACAAATCGAATATCTGGCTTATCAATTCCCATTCCAAAAGCAATGGTGGCCACTATTACCTGCACATCTTCATTCAAAAATTGATCTTGTCTTTCGGCTCGTAATTTTTGATCTAAACCAGCATGATAAGCTACCGCTTTTATGTTGTTGGCTTTTAAAATTTCCGCAAGTTCTTCTGTTGTTTTTCTATTGAGGGTATAAATAATGCCGCTTTTTCCCTTGTGCTGGCTAATAAATTTTACAATGTGTTTAATGGTTTGATCTTTCTTAATTTTCGGTTGAATTTCATAAAAAAGATTGGTTCTATTAAACGAAGAAATAAATATTTTAGGATTGCGTAAACCTAAGTTTTTTACAATATCGCTTTGCACTTTTGGTGTAGCTGTAGCGGTTAAGGCAATTACAGGAATGTTTGGATTAATAATATCCATCATTTCACGTAAACGCCTGTATTCTGGTCTAAAATCATGCCCCCATTCACTAATACAATGGGCTTCATCAACAGCAAAAAATGAAATTTTTAAATCGCTAAAAAAGTCTAAATTTTCTTGTTTGGTTAAGGTTTCTGGTGCAACGTATAAGAGTTTGGTTTTTCCTGCCAATAAATCTTCTTTTACAGCATTAATCTGACCTTTATTGAGAGATGAATTTAAAAAATGGGCTATATTATCTTGTTCACTATATCCTCTTACTAAATCTACCTGATTTTTCATCAATGCAATTAGTGGAGATACAATAATACTACAGCCTGGAAGCAATAAAGCAGGTAGTTGATAACACAAACTTTTTCCACCACCTGTAGGCATAATTACAAAAGTATCGTAGCCATCTAATAAGCTATTAATACTTTTTTCTTGAGTGCCTTTAAATTCTTTAAACCCAAAATATTTTTTTAATCCTTCATATATATCTGGCTTATTACCATCTGTTGTGGTTAAACTAGTAATTACGATATCTTCATCTGCAATTTTCTTAGGTGTAGTTCTAGCCTTTTTAGAAGTAGTGCCTGTGGTTGTTTTTTTTGTAGTTGTTGCCATGTTTATATCTGGTTTCTCACAATATTATAAGTTGCAATAGAAAGTTAAAAGTTACTACTTAATACCGAAACGTGAGATAATTATTTTATAATAATTAGAATTAAGAATATCGCTACCCTTTTTTTGAAGGATGGCGAAGTTACAAAATGAATATTTGAAAACCCATGCATTGTTGTTAAATATTTCTCTGAAATACACCACAAACAATCAATAATTTGTACTAAAAATGGGCTTATTGTTGTTTTTCATTTCGTTTTATTTTAACAATTATCTATACAATTCTGTTGTGTGTAATGCTATCTTTCCATTTATGATAAAATGTATTTGTTTTCTATTATTTACATGCTGTATTCACTTTTCTGATGCACAATCAGATTTTTTGGTTTTAAGAAAAAGAAACAACACCATTCAATCTTTCTTTACAGGCAGTTTTATTCAATTTAGAATGGGAGGAAATTATTGGACTGAAGGAAGAATTAAACAAATCAAAAACGATTCTTTATATATTGAACAAATGGTTGTAAGGCAAGTAGCTAATTATTGGGGTTTGCCAACAATTGATACTTTAAAACTTGGCATATTAAAAATTACAGTTGCTGAAATTGATGCTTTACCACTGAAAAACAAAGGTTTTACTTTTATTAAAAATGGAAAAATATTTCAATTAGGCTCTGCACTTTACGTGGGTTTAAATATTATTAATGGCTTAACGACAAATGATAATGATATTTTTTCAAAAAGAAATACAAATAGATTAGGTATTGCTGCCATTGTATTTATGATTGGAAAAATTTTACAACGGAATCATCCTGAAGTAATTACTATCGGAAAAAAATATAAGATCTACTCTACGGCATCTATGCATACGAATTAGTACTTTTATTTGCAGTATGGCAACAGCAGGCAATAAACCCAAAACCAAAAAAAAGACAACATCTACCTCATTCTTTAAAAAAGCATGGCGTTTTGTATTAAAAACATTGTTATACATGTTTATTTCATCGTTGGTATACGTAATTGCTTGTAAATGGATGATGCCACCTATAACCATTACTCAAATTAGCAACAGCTTTGGCTATGGTTTAAAGAGAGATTACGTTGGGTGGAATGAAATTTCTAGCAACATTAAACTGGCTGCAATTGCTAGCGAAGACCAAACTTTTCCTGACCATTCTGGTTTTGATTTTGATGCTATTGAAAAAAGTTTACAACCCAAAAAAGGCAAGAAGAAAAAAATTCCACTTGGTGGCGGTGCTAGCACTATTACACAACAAACCGCTAAAAACATTTTCTTGTGGCAAGGCAGTGGCATTACAAAATACATTAGAAAGTTACCTGAAGTATATTTTACACTGTTGATAGAATTAATTTGGGGCAAAAAAAGAATTTTAGAAGTGTATTTAAATACTATAGAAATGGGACCAGGTATTTTTGGTGTTGAAGCTGCTGCACAAGCTTATTTTAATAAACCTGCAAGTAAACTTACCAAACAAGAAGCTGCTATGATTATTGCTTGTTTGCCTAATCCTAAACGCTTTACGGTGAAACCAATTAGCAGAAGAGTAGCTTGGCGTAGTCCACAAATAGTTAGAGAAATGAACAATATTTCAGATGATGAAGATGTACAAGCTATTATTTTGGATAAATAAATTATACGATACCATCAATCGCCTGAATTGCAGTTTGCAATCTTTGTTCGTAATTACCACTAATAGCAACCCAAGGTGTAGATTGATTAACTAAAATATCTTTATAAATATTGTACAATTCTCTTCTAGGTTGCTCATTAGGATATTCTCTTAATTCATCTTTTACCCAAGGTAAATCTATATTGCACAACAAATACAAATCGTAAGATCGTTTGGTAATAGCATCTAAAATAAAAGTGTGACATTGGTTAAACACATATTCACACCAAACCTTCATTACATACATATCAGTATCAACAAATAATATTGGTGATTGCTGTTCTTTAACTTTTTGGGTGTACTGATCCTCTAAATCTAGTTGCCCTTTTGCTATCTCTAAAAGGCTACTAAAATTGTAATTTGTACCATTTTCTAATAAATAATTTCTAGCAAATTCAGGACACCATTCTGTTTGATAATGTGATCCTAATTGAGAACACAAAGTGCTTTTACCAGTACTTTCTGGCCCAATAATGACTACTTTTTTAATCTGTTGATGCATGCTTTAACTTTTTATTCCATTCTATCAATCCTAAAATCGCCAATATTAATAATACTACATATTGAAAGCTTGTAAAAACGGCTCCTTTGTAAAAGTAAAGTGGGATAGAAACAATATTGGTTAAGATCCACCAAATCCAGTTTTCTACTTTTTTTCTAGCCATTTGCCACATACCTGTATAAGCTGTTGCCGATGCAAAAGAATCGGCTAAAGGCACATCACTAGTAGTATAATTTTTTAGAATGATATACAACAGCAAAAAACTCATTATAAAAAATGCAGCAGCAAATAGCCAATCCTTTTTGTTATTGATAGAAATGGGCACTTCAGATGTACCGTTTTTTTGTTTACTCCACACCCACCAACCATAAATGCTCATGGCTGTGTAATAAAAATTTAAACTTCCTTCAGCATATAAATTCCACCAAAAAAAACAAAACCAAGTGTATAAAACGGTACTAACAATACCTGTAGGAAACACCAATATATTTTCTTTTCGAGAATACAAAACACTGGCAATTCCAAATACAACTGCAACAAACTCTTGCCAAGTTGTATTTTTTATGCCTGCAATAAACTGATCGGTAAAATTAAATACGCTTAATATAAACATTGCTCTCAAAGATAAATGGCAAAAGCTTTGGGTTTATACATTGTGGTATAATAAACAAAAAAAGGTCGCTTGACAATTTTATATCAAGCGACCTTACGAATCATTTAAAAAAACTAAGCAGCTTTTTTCTCTTCTACTTTTACTGTAGTTGCTGGTTTTGCTGCTTTTTTATCTTCTTTTGCTTTTTTAGTGCAACATTCTTTAGCTTCTTTTTTCTTGCAGCAATCTTTTCCTTTAGCACATTTTTTTTCGCCTTCATGGGCAAATGAAGCAGCACCAATTACTAAAGCTGCTGCTAATACAAATAACTTTTTCATAGTTTTTTTATTTTAATAATTCAAAAGTAAGTGGAGATTTTGAGTATTTAGGTTTATGAACGTTAAAATTTACCAAGTTGCCAAAACAGTTACACCACCTTTTACTACCTCATTTAATTGCACATTTATTTTTGTACCAATTGGCAACAAAACATCTACCCTACTACCAAATTTTATAAAGCCATATTCATCTGTTTGCTTTACTTGCTGACCAACTTTTGTATAGTTACAAATGCGTTTTGCCAAAGCACCTGCAATTTGTTTGTACAAAATTGTTCCTTTCGGATTTTTTACAGCAACACTCCATCTTTCGTTTTCGGTAGAACTTTTAGGATGCCATGCAACCAAATATTTTCCTTTATGATATTGATTGTATATTACTTCTCCATCAATTGGATTTCTATTTACGTGTACGTTTGCCGGGCTCATAAATACACTAACTTGTATGCATTTATCTTTAAAAAACTCTTCGTCAATAATTTCTTCAATTACCACTACTTTGCCATCGGCAGGAGAAATAATTTGATTGGGATGAACTGTTAAAGTACGATTGGGAATTCTAAAAAAAGAAATAATGAACAATAGCAATGCAAGTGTTATAACAAAAATTGCTATAGATAAAATGGGCATACTTCCACTTAGGAAAGTGAAAGAAAGTACATTGATAAAACCAAAAGCAAAAGCCGTAATTCCTATGGACTGATAACCTTCTCTATGAATAGTCATGAAAATAATTTAGGCTGCAAATATATATCAAGAACAAACCGCTTTGTTAAGAATTGAACAAACTCAGGTTTTATTGCACAACAAGCATATACACCTAGTGTTTATAGATTAATCTTTTTTAAATAAAGTAAATGAATTGGCTTGTGCTGTGCAGGTTACAACCAAATCGTTGATACAAACATGTTGGGGCAAACTTGCACAATAATAAGTGATGTCTGCAATATCATTTGCTACCAATGGTTCGTAGCCTTTGTACACGTTGTTAGCTTTACTTTCATCGCCTTTAAACCGAACTAAAGAAAACTCAGTATCAGCAGCTCCTGGATGAATGGCTGTAACTTTTATACCATAAGACAATAAATCGATACGCATAGATTTGCTAATAGCATCTACTGCAGTTTTTGTAGCACAATACACATTACCATCTTTATACACCTCTTTTCCTGCAATAGAACCCATATTAAAAATATGTCCTTTTTTGTGGGCAATCATCCATGGAATAATAGCTTTAGAAACGTATAGTAAACCTTTAACATTGCTATCAATCATGGTATCCCAATCTTCTAAGTTGGCTACTTCAAAACTGTCTCTACCTAAAGCTAAGCCTGCATTGTTTACCAAAATATCAATAGATCTCCATTCATTTGGAATAGAATTGATGGCTTCAAAAACTGCAGTTTTATCTTGCACATCAAATGTTAATTGCAATACATTTATTTGATATTGATTTTCTAAATAATGGGCAACTTCCATTAATTTTTCGCTACGTCTACCTGTAATGATGCAGTGGTAACCGTTGCTTGCAAACTTTTCTGCAATTGCTTTTCCAAAACCAGATGTAGCACCTGTAATTAAAATAATTTTTTGCATAGTATCGTAATAACATCAATGTATAAAAGATGTTTACAAAAGTGCATTATCTAATTAAGACTACCGTTCCTTTTTTAAAGATTTGCTTTCCCAGAAATGAAGTGCCTTGTGTAGTAAATATGTATGCACCACTTGGTTGAGCAATACCATTAAATGTGCCATCCCATCCTTTACCAACTTCTTTTGTTGTGTAAATTAATTGCCCCCAACGATTGTAGATATTAAAATAATTAAAAGAAACAATGCCAACTGGAATCGGTTTTACAATATCATTTTTACCATCGGCATTTGGCGTAAAACCAGTGGGCACAAAAATATCTGGTTCAGATTTAAATACAGTAACAAGTATATTATCTTCTCCAAAACATCCTTCTCTAGTTGTGGTTCTTACAACATATCGAACAGAGTCTACAGAAGAATTCAATGTTGCAATAGGATCGGCAATGTTGGTATTGTTTAAGCCAATTGAAGGAGTCCAACGATACAATGTTGTTGGCAAATCTACAGTAGATGTGGCTGCAAGCTGAAGCGGCTGGTTAATTACAACAAAAGTATCTCTACCTGCATTTACCTTTACTATCGGAATAACTTGAACCAAAACTGTATCTCTAGACGGTTTGGGACATCCAATAGTATCAAAAACAGTTAATACATATGATGTTGTATTAACAGGACCTGCAGTTGGTGAAAGTGTATTGGCATTGATTAAAGAAGATGTTGGCGACCAACTAAATGATGAACCTACAATATTTGCCTGCAAGGTTGTTCTATTACCAAAACAAACTGCTGTATCATTACTTACAGTAATGCCAGGATAAGGTGTAACCTTTACAAATACAGTATCTCTATCTTCACATTTACCTAAATTGGCTCGAACGAAATAAGTTGTATTAACAAGCGGACGAACAAAAGGAAATTTTGTTGCTTGTACTACTTCACCCGAACTTGATGTCCAGTTATAACCTAAAGCAAAGCTTACAGGTTTTAACTGAATGGTATCAGTACGACAAATTCCAGTATCTAATCCTGCATTTACTTCAATAAAGTCTAATACATTTACCCGTATAGAATCTGTTGTTGTGCATCCATTTTCCAAAATAGTAACGTAATAAGTAGTTGTATCTTTTGGAAAAACGAGGGGGTTACTAATATTGGTTCTTGTTATAAAAGAGTTGGGTGTCCAAGTAAAAACGCCTGTTCCATTAGCAATTAAAGGCAAAGTATCGATACTACAAATGAGCGTATCTTTAAATGGAAGTTGCAAAGCTGGACGATCAAAAACGGTAATTATTTTAGTAACTGTATCAACACAGCCTTTTGTATTGGTTGCAATTAAGCTCACTGTTTTTGTACCTGATGTTGGATATATGTAAGAAGGATTTTTAATCGTAAATTCATCGTTGGTTGTATTGTTTTGACCTAGATTCCATTTCCAAGAATCAACAGCACCATATCGGGTAAATGTAGCATCACTAAATGCATAAGGATTTAGTATACAGCTGCTATTAAGTGTAAAATCGGCGGTAAATCCAGGAAAAACTCGAACCAAAGAAATAGCAGAATCTACACAACCAATTGAAGAAACTACTTTTAATTGTAATCTAAATGTTCCTGTATCACTATACGTATGAATAGGAGTTGGTGAAGTTGATGTATTTGTTGGAGTGTTGGCATCTCCAAAATTCCAATTGTAACTTATAATATTGGTAGCTGCAGACTCATTAAAAAAGGTAAAAGTAAAATCGTTGCAATTGATGTATGAAGGTTTTAAAGATGCAGCAGAAAGCGTACAATCTTCAACCTTTATTTGAAACTCTTTCATATGCTCACTAATTTTTCTACCATTTCTATATTCCTCTACTTTTACAGCAATTAAGTAAATACCAGGATTTGCAGGAGAATTTCCAGTTACAAGACCTGTTTTTGAATCGATACGAATATTGGTACCAAAAGGATCGCTAAAAGAAAAACCGCTATTATAACTTACAGTCCTGTAAGGAGGAGCATCTGATTGATTGGGTAATGGAGTAGATCGAACAGCACCATCATAACCAGTAGTTAGAGAATACACGAGGCTATCTTTATCTATATCTGTTGCACTAAAATCAATATTTAATACTCCGCTTTTACAAATCAGAATCGTATCTTTTCTATTAAAAAATGCACTTGAATTATTAGGTGCAAACGGATTTTCACTTAAACCAGGAATTTTTACCCAATAAGTAGCTCCTACTTCAAAAGAATTAATATTGATTACTGTTGCTACCCTACAACATTGTGAATGACTAACGAGATAACCCTCGTTTAGTGGATCTAACGTAACTTCTGATTCATAAGCAGCTACAGAAAATTCTACCCTTGGTCTTGTTGTAAGACATGGATTATAAGTGGTTAATTTTAAAAAATCATAACTAACTCTTGGTAATGTGATGGTTGAAACAAATGAATTATCACTTCCTTTATAAATGGTTACATTATAAGCACCGTTTAAATTGGCTACATTAGGTCCTGTAACAGTAGTGTCTTTATATAAAAGCAGGGTAATTTTATAAACCAACTTATTTGTATCATTTGGCGATTTACCAATATATGTATAAAATATTTCGCCACCAGAAATATGACTTGCAAATGCCTTTACAAGTATAAAACAAAATAAAATTGAGAATATGTATTTCCGCATTTATCAATTACCATTTAAAGGAATATAACTTGTACACCGTTTATAATTAAACTAGCTTACCACTATTTACAAACAACAACTTTATATTCTTACAAAATATTGTACCAAATTGTTACAACATTGAATTTATTTAGGCCTAGCAAACTAATAAAATAAATGTTAGCTTTTTCATAATATCGATGTAGTCAGCATCATAAGACGGTATTTTTTAAAAAAACATTGCATGTATCAATTGAAAACCTATGTATTTTTAGACATTTAGACACAAGCTTTTTAATTTTACATTTATGGATATTAGTATCAATACACCTGCATTGTTGTTTCCTGCAATTAGTTTAATTATGTTGGCACATACCAATAGATTTTTGGCTTTGTCTAGCAGGGTAAGAAGTTTACACGATGAATATCAAAAAATTGATCAAAAGCATATTGTTCATGGACAAATAAAAAATATGCGTTATCGGTTAAAACTAATTAAAAACATGCAAGCATTGGGTGTTCTTACTTTTTTAAGTAGCATTTTGTGCATGTACTTTATTTACATACAATATCAAAATATAGCCAAATGGACTTTTGCTTTTAGCCTTATTTCTTTTGCAGCTTCTCTTGCACTTTCATTAATTGAAATTCAATTGAGTACTAAAGCCTTAGAATTAGAACTAAGTGATATGGAAGGCTTAGAAGACCCTAGCGTAATAGAATACATTAAGAAAAAATTTGACCGAGATAAAACAAAATCTTAACCATTTTTTCGTTCACCAATTTGTTGACGCCACATAGCATAATACAAACCTTTTTCTACTAACAAATTGTTGTGGTTTCCTGTTTCAATTACTTGTCCTTTTTCTAATACAAATATTCTATCTGCATGCATAATGGTACTTAACCTGTGTGCAATTAAGACTGTTATTTGACTTTTTTCGGAAGAAATAGCTCTAATGGTATTGGTAATGGCTTCTTCAGTTAAAGAATCTAATGCAGATGTTGCTTCATCAAAAATTAATAATTTGGGTTTTCTAATCAGTGCCCTTGCTATTGAAAGACGTTGTTTTTCGCCACCACTTAATTTTAAGCCACCTTCTCCAATTACTGTATCTAATCCATTTTCTGCTCTATTCAATAAATTTTCGCAACTAGCTTTGTGCAAAGCATCTAATAAATCTTCGTCTGTAGCAGAAGGTGCAGCAAACAATAAATTTTCCTTTATAGTACCACTAAACAATTGTGTGTCTTGTGTTACAAAACCAATCTGCCCACGTAAAGCATCAAAATCTATATCTGAACCATTTTGTTCATTATAAAAAATGTTACCCTCTTGTGGTGTGTATAAACCAACTAATAATTTTACCAATGTACTTTTTCCTGCACCACTTGGCCCAACAAAGGCAATTGTTTCGCCTTTATTTACATTAAAGCTAATATTTTCTAAAGCTTTGTATTGTGCTGTTTTGTGTTGAAATGATATTCCATCAAAACGTAAATGTTCAATTTCGCCAATAGCAATTGGATTTTCAGGTTTTTTATCAGCCGGCTTTTTCATCAATAAATCAAAATTATTGATAGATGTTTCTGCCTCTCTATACGATGTAATGATGCTTCCGATTTCTTGTAATGGGCCAAAAATGAAAAAACTGTAAAACTGCATGGAAATTAATTGACCAGTGGTGAGTGTACCTCCAAAAACCAGCCATGTTAAAATAAATAAGATACAAATGCGTAAAAAATGTACCGTAGTGCCTTGTAGAAAAGCAATGCTTCTCACTCGTTTTACCTTCGATAATTCTAACCCTAAAATTTTAAATGTGTTGTTATTTAATCGTTTTACTTCTTGTTGTGTTAAACCCAAACTCTTAATTAGTTCGATATTACGTAAGGTTTCTGTAGTGCTGCCTGCCAATGCGGCTGTTTCTTTTACAATTTTACCTTGAATGGCTTTAATTTTTTTACTTAAAATGTTTACTAAAAATGCCAATATTAAAATGCCTACAAAATATAAAACCAATAAACTCCAGTGAATAGAAATGGTAACCACAAGTAAGAAAACGATACCAATTAAAATTGGAAATAAAACATTAATAAAATAGCCAATAAATTGCGTACAATCTTGACGCACTTTTTGCAATACATTCAACGTTTCGCCACTACGTTGATCAGTAAAATCTTGATAAGGCAATCGCATAGAATGTTTTAAACCATCGGTAAAAACAGTAGCTCCAAACTTTTGAACCACTACATTTACTACATAATCTTGAAACGATTTTGCAATACGAGAAACCATAGCTACTGCTATAGATAAGCCCAACAAAAAAAGCATGTGTTTTGTAAAAGCAGAAGTAGAAATATTTTGATGAATAATATAACCACTCGATTTATTCAACTCACCTGATGTATTTAAATAATCGATTATTTTTCCAAAAATGGTAGGATCGAGTAAAGAAAAGGTTTGATTAATTGCGGCTAAAACCATTGCTAAAATGAGTTGCCACTTGTAGGGTTTTAAATATTGTAAAAGTAATTTCATGAAATGTGTAAATATGATTTTATCAAAATAAAATTTAACAATAGCAATAAACATGCATAAAAAAATCACATGTCAATATTGCATATACAAATAAAACTATAGCAATTATTTACTTCGAAAATGATTGTAATTCGTGTTCAATCATTTTTTTAAACACGTCTAATCCTTTCGTTTGGGCTTGCCAATGCAAAATATCGGCTGCTTTTTGCGGATTTCCTTTACTAAAAATGATGTCTGTAGGTCTAAAAAATGCAGCATCAAACTGAATATGTGATTGATAATTTAATCCAAAATAATTAAATATATAATCAATTGCTTCTCTCAATGTTATTGAAACACCTGTAGCTATTGCAAAATCTTCTGGCTGTTCTTGTTGTAGCATTAAATGCATGGCTTCTACATATTCAGGAGCCCAACCCCAATCTCTGCTAATATCAATATTACCTACCGTAAATGTATCGGTACGTTTTTGAGCAATTCCAATAGCTGCCAATATTATTTTTCTTGTAACAAAACGCTTAGGTCTTAAATAAGATTCATGATTAAACAAAATGCCAGAACAAGCAAATACATGATACGCTTCTCTATAATTTGCAACTTGCCAAAAAGCGGTAGACTTTGCAATTCCATAAGGACTACGTGGTTTAAACTGTGTTTGTTCGTTACTGCCATTTATATCGGCTTCACCAAAACACTCGCTAGAAGAAGCATTGTAAAATTTTATGGTATTTTTTGTAATGCGTAAAACCTCTAAAATATTCAATGTACCCATGCTTATACTTTCATAAGTTTCTACGGGTAACGTAAACGATAAGCCTACAGATGTTTGTCCACCTAAATTGTAAATTTCATCTGGGGCAACTTCAGAAACTACTTGAAAAACCGATCTAAAATCAATTAAAGACATTGAAAAAAGCTTTACCTGTTGGTAAATGCCCAATTGCTTTAAATTAGAAAAAGAAGATTGTTCTACATCTCTTGAAGTGCCATATACTTCATATTGTTTAGACAAAAGATATTGTGCTAAAAAACAACCATCTTGACCAGAAATACCAATGATTAATGCTTTCTTTTTTACCATATAAGATGTAGATAAAATTATTCCCAACTATTTTCTTTCAATGTATCTAAAATATTCATGTAGCTAACGTATCTGTCTATTGCAATTTCATTGTTATTAATGGCGTTTTTTACTGCACAATCAGGTTCGTTCAAATGCATACAATTATTAAAATAACAATCATTTACCAAGGCTTTCATTTCAGGAAAATAACCACTGAGTTCTTGCTTTGAAACATCTACCAAGCCTAGTTCTCTTATACCAGGTGTATCAATAATACTACCACCTAAAGGTAAATCGAACATTTCTGCAAAAGTGGTTGTGTGTAATCCTTTGCCACTCCATTCACTTACTGCCTGTGTACGCAAGGTTAGTTCTGGAAAAATAGCATTGATGCAGGTAGATTTTCCAACACCACTATGGCCACTTAGTAATGTTGTTTTATGTATCAGTAAATCTTTAATTTCTTCAATTCCTTCATTTTTCAAAACACTAGCTAACAAAACTTGATAGCCTATAGAAGTATAAGTATGTTTTATTTCTTCAAACTTTTCAAACTCTTTTTTTCGATACACATCGCTTTTATTAAAAACAATGATAGCTGGAATATGGTACATTTCGCAAGCAACCAAAAAGCGATCGATAAACCCTGTACTCGTTTTAGGATCTTTTAATGTAGCAAAAAGTAAACTTTGATGCAGGTTAGAAGCAATAATATGATGTTGGCGTTTATTATGAGGGCTAGACCTTGCAACATAATTTTTTCGAGGTAAAATATCGATAATGGTTACGGTATCTTCTAATTCATTTTCAATTTCGATTATCACTTCATCACCAACAGCAATAGGATTGGTAGAAGTAACGCCATCTATTTTAAAAATACCCTTTAATCGAGCATTAAACTGCTTACCTGATTGGTTTTTTACCACATACCAACTTCCTGTTGATTTATAAACAACTGCCTTCATTATAAACGAAGATACAGTTTGCAATTTGTAGAAAGGTTAAAAAAAATCCCACAAACTTTTGCAAGTTGTGGGATAATTACAGTTAGAATATCGAAGAAATTTCTACCTTCTTTTTAGCCAAAATTCTGGATCAACAAATTTTTGTTTTTCGTTTAATACTTGAATTTGAAATTGTCCATCACCGTCTAATCCTGCACCTACTTTTCCCAGTACTGTTCCTGCTTTTACTTCTTGATCTACCTGAACATTAACTGAAGATAAGTTACTGTAAATGGTAAAATATTTACCATGCCTAACAATAACGGCTTGCGTTTGCTCAAAATCTGGTGTTGCAGTAACCACACCATCGGCAATACATTTTACGTTTGCACCAATACTAGCTTTAAAAAACAAGCCATCGTTTTCTGCAATTAATCTGGTATCGCCATATTTTACCCTACCAAAATGTCCGGTAATTATTCCACCATCTATAGGCCATGGCAAACGACCTTTGTTTTTTTCGAAATTCAAACTCATTTCTAATCCTTCTGGTGTAGATTCGAAAGAGCTGTAAGCCCTTACTGTTCTTTCAGGAGAAGTAACTGCTGTAATTGGTTCGTTCGTTTTCGGTGTATTGGCACTTGGTTTTGGTAATTCTGTTACTGGTGCATTATTGGTAGATTTTGGAGCATTATTTTTCGCCAAATCTCTAGCCTCCTTATCTCTTTGTTGTTGCAGTAACTGCTGTTTTCGTTTTTCGTCTTCTTGAGCTTTTTGTTTTGCTAATTTAGCTTTTGCCTCTGCTTCTGCAATGGCTCGTTTTACGGCTGCATCAATGGCTTTCCGCAAACGCAACTGATCTTTTTCACGTTGTTTTATTTGTGCTGCAATATCTTTTTCCTGATCTTTTAACTGTTTAACAACCTGATTTTTTTCGTCTTTATCCTCTTCCAATACTTTCAATTGGCTACTTTGACTTTGTAAAACGGCTGTTTTTTCGTTTCTATTGTTGTTGAGTACACCCATTTTTTCTTGCAATAAAGTTTGTGTTTGTGCAATTGTTTGGGCTTGTGTGGCTCTGTATTGACGATAGCTTTTTAAATAGGTAAATCGTTTTAAGGCATCATTAAAATTTTGAGCTGAAAACAAAAAATTTAGATAATCGTAATTACCTCTGTTTTTGTAGGCAAATACAAGGCTTTTAGCATATTGAATTTTTAATGTATCGAGTTCTTTTTTTAATCGATAAATTTCGATTTGGTTGTGATAAATTGTTTCTTCTAGGTTTCTAATTTCTTTGTTAATGTTATTAATCAATGATTCTCTTGCTGCAATTTTTCGTTGTACCAAAGCATAAGCACCTAAAGCTGCTTTTTTATTTTTTCGAATATTGTTTAAATCGCTATTTAGTTCGTTTAGTTCTCTCAACAGTTGTTGTTGTTGCTTTTGCAATTCCTCTCTTGTAGGTTGCTGTGCATTTGTAAATAATGCATTACAAAACAAAATACAACTTAAAAAAAACAGTTTTTTTAACATGAGCCTCATTTTCAAATTAAGTTAGTACCGTAGAATTATTAGTGCAATAAGCAGTAACAATGCCAAGAAAAACGATTTTAGAAATAGTTTGCTATTTTATAACGTTTAAAACTGCGATAAATTATTTACGCTTGTAATTTTTAGGGATAGAAAAACTATAATTTAACGGTTCGTTAAATGCATACTGTTTAAACTCTAGCGTAACATCTAATTTCGATTTTTCTGCTACAGAAATATTACGATACGTAGCAAAAGGCAAAACACCTTTGTTTTCATAATTGGCTAGTGTAATATCGCATGTTCTATTTCTTTGCACATCTATATCATCTAATTTACTATGAATGGTTTTAAAATCGCTAGCATCTAAAGTTATGAGGTGCTTAAACACATCACCCACCATTAAAATTAAGAGTTGATTATTGGCTTCTTTGTAGCTAACCACATTGTTATTGATAAATATGGGATTGCCAATAATTAAATCTTGAAGCGTAGTAAAATCGAATGGAATTTGGGTAACTTCTTGAATATAATTGATGCTTCTTGCTTGAGTGTATTTATCAATTTTGTTTACCAAGAATACACTGTCTACTGTAATCTTCACTTCAATGCCTACTACACCTAATGGCCCCACTACTTTTATTAAAATGATACTATCTTTTTTCATTTTAAGATAAGCTGTTACATTCTGATTGGTTTCTTGTCCTCTATAATCAACTTTAATTTTAGAATTAAAGGTTGAAAAATTAATTTTCTGTTTACCAATTTTTTGCATCATTTCAGCAATAATGGCTGTTGAATCTATTTTAGGTGTTTCTTTAATAACAACAGTTTGTACAGTATCTTTTTTAGTAATGGCTTCGTTTAAAGTTTGAACTTTTTTAACGGGTCTACAAGCAAAAAATGTAGCTACCAAAAAACCTACTAGTATCAATTTTTTTTGAATCATAATCAACAATTGCGTCTTCATTGCAAATAGAAATAAAAAAAGGCTAATGCTTTGTTATTATTGTTTACCGGTATGGCCAAAGCCACCTTCTCCTCTGTTTGTTTCTGCAATTTGGGTTACCAAATTCCATTCAATTTGCTCTACTTTTTGAATCACCATTTGGGCAATTCTATCACCATCAACAATTGTTTGAGCTTGATTAGATAGGTTGATTAATATTACTTTAATTTCTCCTCTATAATCTGCATCAATTGTTCCAGGAGAATTTAAACAAGTAATTCCTTGTTTAATGGCCAAACCACTTCTTGGACGAATTTGAGCTTCGAAACCCATTGGTAATTCTATAAAAAGCCCTGTAGAAACAAGCGTTCTTTCTAAAGGTTGTAAAATAATGGGGTCAGCTATAAATGCTCTAACATCCATACCAGAAGACCCAACAGTTGCATAAGCTGGTAACGAATGGTGAGATTGATTAATGATGGGAATAATAATAGGCTGCATTACAAGAGGTATGGTTTGCAGCCAAAAGTAAAGTTTTTGGGGTTAACTTTTAGATGAAAATTTGATGGAAGAAAGAAGCCAAATGCCCCAATAAGGCAAGGGGGAAGCTAACAAAGATTTGATAGATACAAAACGATATTGATTGTTTTTTGCAATCGTATAAATAAAAACATCTGTAATGGCTAGTAGAGATAAAAGCAAAAAGGAAATGCCATAAATAAATAACCAAACTTTAGGTTGCCAATCTGTAAAACGACTTTTTAAACCGATATAACCAATTAATCCTACCAAAAAAACCAATCCTATTTCAACAAAATGTTTCATTCCATTTGAAAAATGGGCAGAACGTCTTGTATCTAAAAAGTATTGTTGTGCAAAAAATGTACAAACTATGATAATGATTCCTGCAACTAAAAACAGCAACTTATTTTTCATTATTGAATGGCTTTACTATATTTTATCCACAATAAAAATATTGCTGCATATACCACTAAACTAAACAAATAATGATGTGCAAAATCGAACCACTGATTACTGTAAAACCGAAACCAAACAAGACCAGAACAGCGTAAGACATTTAAAGTAAAAATAAAAGCAATACCTATTGCAATAAAAAATATTTGTCGCTTTAAAGTAGTAGAAAGGCAAACTAAAAACGCTATATACAAAACATATAATTCTAAAGCATTACAAGGATCGAAAATGCCTATTACTTTTTTTCCATCAATCATCACATTTGCCCCATATAAATCAAAATTATTCGGTGGCATTTTAGGTAGCCAATATACTTGTGTAAATCTTGGAAATAATTGTAAAATAGATACGGTTGCTTTTGTTGTGATATTGGTTAACGGCACATCCAACAATCGATTGGGCTTTATATAAGCATGGTAGCTAACTTTCCAAATTAGGAATAGTACAAGAATTTTAATTAAAAATTTTCGAATGTTAGTAGGTATGGTAGCCCAATATTTTTTCATTTTTCGAAGAGTGTAAAAGTTGTTACCATCCATACGTAAATCCGAAGCAAATAGAATTTACGTTTATAGATTGTGAATTTTCAAAGAATCGTTTCTGATAATTTACTGATCCAAAAAAGTTTAACGTATGGATGAGTTGATAAGAAGCTTCTAAGCTAAGATCGGTTTGGCTAAACAATTTTTTGTATAAAAATGTAGGAGATCCTCCCACAAATTGATTCGATAATAAAATTGCACTCTCGCCTTTTCGTATAAACTGAAAATTAGCTTTACATTTCAGTCTAGCAATGGGTGTATGTTTTACAAATAAAATAACTCGATCGGCATTTTGCCCCATCCAATCTCCCAATAAATAATCATGATTGGTGTAGTTTACAGTTGGAATTAAATTGTTGTAAACGTATGGATTTATATGTGTATACTCAGCTCCAATAGTAAGATAATGTACGCCAACATCTGTTATTGAAGCTCCAACACAATAACCAACTTGATTGCGATTATTTTTTGTATCGAAAAGTGTTGATAATCTTAACTCGTCAATAAAAAGTTTAGCATACACATGTGTGTTTTTAATGTTGTTACGAGAACTAAACATCATAAATATTTGAGCATTACTACTTGCATTGCTATTTTGTCTGGAAGCATAATGATCATAAGGTCGGAAAAAATTGATGGGTATTAAATATGCAGGATCAAATTTGTCTGACACTACAATAGACTCGCCAAAAGAAAAGTTGATTCCTTTCCATGGAGTAAGTGTAATTGAATGATTAAATAAATACTTCGATCGATACATTTCTCTTATTCCTCCATTCAATCCTGTTCCTGTAACATATGTTCTTGGAGAATCGATAATATTTGAATGAAGTGTTCCTGCAAAATAATTGAAATGAAGCCATTTAAAAGGCAATATATCGAAGCGTAAATACGGAATAGAAGGTGATTTATCTGATAAAACTAATTTACCACTTTCACCATAACCCCAAGTAATATTTTCTTTTCCTATACTTACTTGACCGTTTTTGAATTTATAAGAAAGTGAAAAATTAAGCATGCTATAATTTACTTCTCTAGCAGACCTTTTTTGAGCTACGAACCCTTGATTTGGATTGAACGAATTTACGTCGAGTAACGAATCGCCTTTTTCTGTAAAATCTTTAAAAGAAATTTGAAAACCAAATTTGTTGCCGAGTTTACCGTACAATCTTAATCCATTGTAATACTGTAGATTATTTCTTCCGAAAGAATATTTTGTATACCTAGTTCCAAACTGAGGATCGACATATAAAGAAAAACTAGATTGCCTAGCTCCATACGCTCTAAAACGTTTTGCAACATCTTTCGACAGAATATTTCGTTGAAACAAAGCGGTATCTTCTGGTAATACATTCGATTTGTCGTAATAAAATTCTTGCAAAAAAAAGTTCAGTTCTTTTAACTCTGTATGAGATAATCTTTCCTTTTTTTTATGAAGTTCAACCAATGATTCTGCAATTGTATTTCTATCGATTGGTAAAATATAGTCACGCCATTCAATCAATCCTTTTTGTGCCATACGAGCCAAGTATGGAAATACAGCATTATTCGATGGTTCATTAATTTGAGCGTTTACCAAAACAGGCACTCCTATTACAAAGCAAAAAAGAAACAATATTTTATTCACAACGCTTCTTTGTTTAGTATGCATTTTTTTCTCCCTTTAACATATTAAGTACTGTTTGAAAAATGATTTGACAGTCTAGCCAAAAAGTCCAATTTTCAATATACCATAAATCCATATCTATACGCTGCTGCATGAGTCCTAAATTTTTGGTACCACCTCTTAAACCATGTACTTGAGCCCAACCTGTAATACCAGGTGTTACCAAATGCCTCAACATGTAATTTTTAACCACTTGTTTCATTTCTAAATTTTCAAGAGAAAGATGCGGTCTTGGTCCTACAATAGACATTTCTCCTTTTAACACATTTATAAATTGTGGCAACTCGTCTAAATTATGTTTTCTAAGAAATTTGCCCACTCTTGTTACCCTTGGATCATTTTGTTGCGTTGGCACAAAATTTCCATTTTCGTCTATCTCATTATTGGGCTTTGCATGCATCGATCGAAATTTATAACACTTAATCCTTTTTCCATTTATACCCCATCTTTCTTGAATATAAAAAACAGGACCTTTTGAAGTTAACTTTATAATAATGGCGATAATTGCAAAGAGCCAACTGAAAATAAAAATGGTTAAGGTTAATGAAAATAAAATATCGAGTAATTGTTTAAAAAACTTGTTTTCAATATTGTCAAGTGGTAAAGAACGAATGGTTACAATTGGAAAATTGCCAAATGTATTTATCCGAAAATTGCCTGATCCAAAACCGTAATAATTAGGTAGAATTCGTACACGTTTTGCGTGTTCTTCTCCTGTGGTAATTATCTTATTTATTTTTTCTGCTGAAATATTTTCTGAAACTGCAATTATAATATCATCAATATCGTAATTGTTTAAAACGGCTTCTAAATCATCAATTTTACCTAAGTAGCAATGCGTAATTTCTTTTTTGTTATCATTATCTAAAAAACCTGTAAGTTGGTATCCAAAATGTTTGTTTTCTGCAATTGTATTGTAATAGTTAATTCCAATTTCACTTGCCCCAATAATTAATACTTTACAAACATTTTTACCCTGAATACGGCTAACATACAAAATTCTTCTTATTGTATATTTTTCCATAATAATTACAATATATGTAACAAGGGTATATACAGAAGTAAACGTACGTGGAAGCGGTAGGTTTCTAAAAAAGTAGAAAACAATATAGGTTAAGCCAAGAATGTATAAAATAAATGTTTTTGAAATGGGTATTAATTCATAGGTAAATAGTCTTGATCGAAAATCGTCGTACAAATTACAGATACTAGCAGATAAATACCATAATAATAAAAATAAACTCAATAATTTGATATCGGTAAGTGTAAAAACTTGAACAAGATCTGGGTCTTTATAATGCAAGTATGTATTGATTCCTACATAACATACTGATAAAAGAAACAGATCTAAAAAAATTCGAAATCGCTTACTTATACTAAATGATTGTTCCATAAATAATTGCTATCAAAAACCTTAAATACAAGTTATGACCAACTTATACAATAGAGCTACTTTAAATTTATTGATTAATAAATCATTTCCTACTACGCTTGATAAACTTGATGAAAGTACTGTTGTAGAATAGCACTCTTATTCAAATATTTATTGGCATAGTTATTTGCATTCACTTTTATCTTGTTGTAGTCACTCATGCTAATATTAACAATTGTATCTACTATTTCAGCTGCATTTCCTGGTGCTGCAACTATTCCAATTTTGTTTTCATATACCAGTTGATATAGTGATGTATTTGGCTGAGTTGTTACAATACTTACACCACCAACTGCTAATATATTGGTGAGTTTAGATGGTAGCACCAAATCTTCCGCATCTTTTTTTTGTAACACCAAATGCATATATGCATAATTAAGTATTAAGTTAAAAATAGGTGTTGACTGCAAGTTGCTAAAGTAAATATTGTTCAATTTTTGTTGTTCTACCTTTTTTTTCAAAGCAGCTTTATAACTTCCTTCACTACTAATTAAGAAAACAAAATCATTATTACCTTTTTCTTTTAATAACGCTGCTATTTCTAATACAATATCAATTCCTTGTTTTTCGCCAATTGCACCTGAATAAAAAATGAGTTTTTTATCTGTTGGAATAGATGGTTCAGTTAATGGAAACTCAGTTACTTGTATAGGAAAAATACTTTCTGCATTTGCCCAATTTGAAAAAAGATGTACTTGTTGAATGCCCTTTGCCTGAATTTTTTTGATCATGCTATCAGAAATAGTAGAAACAAGTTGGGATTGCTTTAATAAAAAAAGTTCAGAAGCGTATAATAAACGTTCCAATGGTTTAAACTTAATTAATCCCATTTGTATAGCAGCATCTACTTGCAAATCTTGAACGTGATAAATGATTTTTGTTTTTTTAAAAAGCTTATAAAATAGTGCTAATAATGCAGAATGATAAGGTGGTGCAACAACCATTATTACATCGAACTTAGGTGCAAATAATAGTTTTATTGTTTGAAAAAAAGCGGCTAGCGTAAAAGTAAAATCAGAAATAATTCTTTTAAACCCTGTTGGATGCCCTTTTGGAATATAGTGAGGGCATCTATACACTTGAATGGGGAATTTAAATTGATGATCAACAATTGTTTCGTGATAATACCATGAATATTTAGTGTATGGTTCTTGTTTTTTCCATTGAGGATAAAATGGAAATGTTGTTACAACTGTACAATCGTATCCATTTTGGGCAAGCCAATCAATCATTTCGCCGTTGTATTTTCCAATACCTGTTAATTCTGGACGAAAATTACCAGCAAGCAATAAAAGTCGTTGATGTGGTTTTTGCAAAAAATTTATCTAATTATAGTTTTCACTAATTAAGCAACAATATCTATTTCTTACAACATCAATACCTGAAATGCTTTTTCAACTTGCACTATCAAAAGCACTTTCCTATTTGCCACTGAAAAAGGTACGAATAAGTTTTGTTATACCCATTTTTCTAGCAATATTTTTAGCTAAACAAACGATTTTGATCTATGCAATTTATTTTTAATTAACTCTTTTGTTTTAATAACAATAAAGTATTCATATATCGATTGTAGTGTTGCATAAATAACTCCTGCTTTTCCATCTAAAAAAGAGCCACGTACAAACATCATATACCACCATTTAATGAGTGGTCGACCAGGAATTTTATAAAATATTCCTTTTTGATGGTATCTTTTTTCGCTAAAATCTTTACTAAACAATGCTTTAAAGAAACTAAAATGCATGTTTCCTTTATGTTCATCTATCCATCTTTGTGCTTCCATTGTAGAATACACATTGTGTTTATGTAGCCAATGAGCAAAGCCTTTAGAAAAGGGATAATGATAAAAATAAACTGGAATATCTTTTACTAAACCATCAACCTCAATTACCTCATTAATTTCACGATGATACCTTGCTTTACCTCGTTTCACTAATCGAATATACCATGGCGTAATTTGAGCATGTTTTAGCCAAGTATCAAAAAGAAAATCTTTTCTCATGATTCTAAAACCTGCAATATTGGTATTTTCTGCAGCTTTAATTTCTTCATTCAAAAGCAATGGAAGAGATTCAGGAATTCGTTCATCAGCATCTACAATAAAAATCCAATCATACTTAAATTCAATAGTTGTTAATGCAGCATTTCGTTGTGATGAATAACCATCAAAAACTCGCTGATGAATATTTACCTTGTACTTTTCTGCTACAGATATGGTATTATCTGTGCTGAATGAATCAAAAACATGAACATCATCACACCAACTGAGTGAATTTAAGCAACTCGGCAAATCATGTTCTTCATTTTTGGTTAAAATAAGAACTGAAATCATAAGATTACTCATTAATGATACGTGGTTTAATAGGTTTGCAAGGATGGCCAGCACAAACCATCCAATCTGGCATATCTTTCGTAACCACCGATCTTGCACCAATAACACAGCCTGAGCCAATAGTTACGCCTGGATGCAAAAAAGCTTCTGATGCTACCCAAGCATTATCCTTAATTTCAATAGGCTTAGTAATTAATGGATGCCCTTTTTTTTCATAATCATGAGTACCTGTACAAACATGAGTTCCTTGTGAAATAATTGCTCTATACCCTATTTTAATTTTATCTTGAGAATATAATATAGCACCATTGCCTACTCCTACCTCGTCGGCAATTTCTAAGTTCCAAGGTGCCCAAATAATTACTTTTGGATAAATATGAACTCCCTTACCAATTTTTGCATTAAAAGATCTTAACAAAAAAGAACGCCAAAAATGAAATGGTCGAGGGCTGTATTTGAAAAATAGTACATAAACTAAATTCCAAAAAGTCCTTAACAAACGATTTTGTAATGAAAAACTAGGTTCATTATATGTGTTGGTATTCAATTATGACAAAGCTTTATTGGTAGGTATCATTAACAAATTGGCAAATTTCGCAATTTCAGTTGCATTATTGATTTGAATTTCTTGTGCATCGTCCATTAAAAAACAAGCAAAATTCGCCTGTTTAAACTTCTCAAAAATTTGTGCTTTTGTATCTTCTCTCACCTCAATTAACCATTTAGAAGAATTATTCTTTAGTTTTTCATCAGATATAGAAGATAGGACTTCTATCTCGTAACCTTCTACATCAATTTTGATGAAATCAGGTATTCCATTTTTTTCAAAGATATTCGACAATGTATCTACATCTACTTCAATAGTTTTATTACTAACCGATAAATCTGAACGCATAGAATTCATTCTTCCACCTGTAACATCATCTATATAAAGCTTTAACTTACCAATAGACTTACCAATGCCCTTATTTTGAAGCGTTAAATTGGTTAAATTATTTTTATATTTATTGAAGGATAAATAAGCAAAATTGTCATTATCTGGTTCGTATGAAATTACCCTACCATTGACTGATACAAGTTGCGAAAAAAGTAATGCGTATTGACCAATATTAGCGCCTATATCTAAAACAAAATCGCCTTCCTTTATGTATTTATGAATTTTTTTTTGAATATTTTCTTCATAAACAATTTTTTTAGAAAATAAGAATACAAGATGCTCAATTGGGTTATAAAACAATAGAATAGCGTAATTATAAAAGGGTTTACCAATTATAGAGAATTTACCTTTTAGTAACTGTAACGCTTTTTTGATTACTAAACTATATATTTTTTTGAGCTGCATTTTCTAAATTTTTATAGTATATCTATCGTATAATTGTTTTAACCAAATTATTAGCAGCAACCTGCATTAAAAAATTTTGTTCATACGTTTTAAAAGCCATTTGAGACATTTTTTTTCTATCGCTATTTGAAAAATTAAACCATGTATGCAAAGACTTTAAAGTTCCCTCCAAACTATCTTCATTCACAATACCTCCATTCGTTGCAACAATTTCTTTCCAAATATTCACCTTATTACTAATTAAAACAGGTTTGCTACAAGCCAATGCTTCTGCAACAGCAATTCCAAAATTTTCTTGATGACTTGGTAAAACAAAGGCTTCACAACCGTATAATGCTCCCCATTTTGCATTTCCTACTAACATTCCTGTAAATATGACCTGTTTTTGCAAGAACTTACTTTGTTGAACAATTTGGAGCAACATTTCGCCATAAGTAGTTTCTATGCCTGGACCAGCAATTACTAGTTTAGGTATAGATACATTTTTGTTATCAATACCGGCAAAAACTTGATTATAGGCTTTCAGCAGCATATCAACCCCTTTCTTGGGATGAATTCTACTCAAGAAAAGTATATACGATTCGTTTTCTTGAATAGAAGCTATTTCTTTAAAAGCATTTGCTTGTTCAGCTGTATAAGCAGGCGGCATTTCAATACCAAAACCTACGTTAAAAGTTGCCTTTGGATGATAACTTGAAAAAGTATCTTTTGCTAAAACCATTTCTTCTTCACAAGTAAATAAAAGAGCATCTGCTTGTTGAATTAGCTTTTTTTCGATTAAATGCCAGTAAATAGTATTTCGAAGAGCTTTCCATTTTCTCTCAGGAGCTTTTTGAAAATATGGATCTAACATGCCATGAGGCATTACATACAGTTTCGGTGCTTTTTTATTTGTTTTTTTTAGTTGTCTAAATGCTTTTAAAACTGCGTATCCATGATACAACCATAAACCATGTACCAATACAATATCATATTCAATTAAATGTTTGCACAGCCAAGCGTACAAAGCTTTATTATACGACCAAGGATTGTTTGCATTACCTAATGCAATGATTCTTTCATTTTGAACAAAAGGTGCAGCTGCGTCGTCTAAAGTTACTACATAAGAATCTAGCCCATACGCTTGCCAATGGGGAAGATAGTTGATAATAGCTTGAGCTGGTCCTCCTGTTTGTGGATTCATGGAGGAAATTACTGAGAGGAATTTCAAGAATTTTGGGTATTACTATTTACTTTAGATAAAATATTTTCCTCCACATAATCGGCCCATTTGTCGGTGGTCCAAAACTGCCCTAACTGATTACTAGTTGAAGACATATTCATAAGTTTTTGTGGTGATTGTGTTGACATTTTCACCATTGCATTTGTTAGTGAATCTTCGTCAGCATTAATCAAAAAGCCATTTTGACCATCTCGAACAAAATAAGTAGCGGCTCCACAAGCATGTGAGGAAATAATAGAGAGTCCAGCAAGTGCAGCTTCGTGTATAACTACACCCCATGGTTCATGATAGCTAGGTAAAATTAAACACGAAGCTTCTGTAAAACAACTTGCTAATGATTTTGGATCTTGAAAACCTTTACATTCAACGCCATCAATATTATTAAAAAGTGTTTCTAATTGTCCTTTTCCGCATATCATTAAGTCCCATGGTTTAGAAACTATTTTACGATAATTTAAATAAGCTTTCACTAGATAATCAATTCCTTTAATTGATACGAGTCTTCCACAAAAAATAAACTTAGATGGAAAGGTATTTTTTTTGTTAAAAAAAAGACTGCTGTTTGCGGAATAATAACCCAAAAAAGGATTAGGATATCCCAACTTTCTAGCAAAAACAGCTTGTCTATCGCCTGGAACAAAAAAATTATCAATACTAGGCTTTAACAAAAAAGGAGAAACGATAATTCCGAGTCTTTGTTTTAATGTTGCTTCCCATTGACCGTCGAAAGTAGATACAACATATGTTCCTTCTTTTTTAAGCTTTTTTGCAATCTTCATGTACAAAGGGTAATTCCAAGAAGCCATGATAATTACGTTTGGCTTTAACTGATAACAAAAGTCTTCAATTTTTTTTTCTGATAAAGAATTATAATTAATATGATATTCAGCAAATGACATATCAAAATCTTTGTATGGAGCATTTGCATCTATCGGCTGATAAATGATTGATAATGAACAGTTTTTTTTACTTAAAGAGTGCAAAGCGGCAACAGAATAGTCTGCTAATGAAGCCCAAAGAAGAAGTATTTGCATATAGTTAGATTATCTCTAAAGTATAACTTCGAATAAACTATTGATTCGTTTTAAAATTTGAACAAATCCATTCAGAAAGCAAGGCTCCACGGTAATCCCAAGTATGAAATTCGGAATTTGGTAGATCATATTCTTTTGATTTATCAAAGGATAATATAAGCTGTGTTAGTGTGTTTGGATTGCTGTTATTAAAATAAAAACCTTTTTCTCCAAATATTTCTAAAGCTTCACCTATACGACAAGTAAAAACTGGTTTAGCATAAGGTAAATACATAAATATTTTACTAGGGCATCTTGCCCAATCTTGTATGGTATCATTTAAAGGTGCTAGAAAAACATCAGTTTTACTAAACAAATCATCGAGTTCCTCTTCATCTACATATCCTTTTAAATCTATGTAAGCTTCCAAATCATGGCTTTTAATAAATTTTATTGCTTCTTCTTTGTCTGCCCCATCACCAACTAAAACCAGTTTTATATTTTGATTATGTTTAGCTACCTCATTTATACTGTACAATAAGGTAAATAAACCATAATTCTTAACCAACGAACCAATAAAAAGAAGTGTTAGCTTGCTTTGATTATCATGTGTATCTAATTTCCGATTAGATATAAAAGTTTTATTATAAGCATATGGAGAATAAAATATTTTACTTCGTAAGATAAACAGATTTTTTTTTCTCTTTTCAAATTCATTCACCAAATAACGACTTGCACATATTAAACCATCTGCGTAAATTATAGAAATATTTTCAGTTATTAAAGCTTGAATTCTTTTGAAGCCAAACCCCTTTACTTTAGAAAGTAATTCTGAATGTTCGATTAATTTTACAGCTTTAATACTAAATCCAACAAAATTTCGGAGACTAAAAGATGTATAATATATAAAATCTGGATGTAGCTTTTGTAATAGTCTTTTTTTCTGCTTTATTTCCTCAACAACACTTCCTTTATTAAAATATTGTATAGTAATATGGTTATTACATTCTAACGAAACTCTTCTTCGATTTTCTAATGCATCTTCTAAAATAATACTAACGTTCCAACCAAGTGTGTGTAGAATATTTGCTAAACCTAATGCCCTTTTTGAGGTTGCTAATTCTTTAATGTCACCAATGGTTATAAAACAAATATGCATAACTATAAATACTACTTAATAGTTTGTATCTCTTTTTGTAAAGCCACTTTCTTAAATACTAATAAAAAACTAAATATAAGAGGTAGAGTTTGTCTTAAATGACCGGGTGGAGAGAACAGCATTGTCCATATCATTTGGAAATAAAAAAAAATAAAAATTATAAAATAAGGACTACCAATTAAAGTTCTATATGACGTGTAACCCATTTTTACAAAAAAGCTAAAGATTACAAACATAATGATAATGCCGAGTATCCCATAATTAACACCAGCACCAACAATAACCGAATGTGATGGTACTACTTCATCTTCTAAATAAGTATCAAAATCATCTCTTACTTCACCAAACTTAGTTAATACTCCCATATAATAATATTTATAGTCTTTATCAATTGCCCATGAACCAAATCCCCATTTCCAACGATCAGAAAAAGCAACTAAACCGATAAAAAACTCTGTACGACCTTGTAAAAGCAACTCAAAAGGATTGTACGGGTTATTCATACGTAAGAATTGGTCATTATTCGAGGAAACAGTCTTGATACTTTTACTAGTAGCACTACTAACCCAAAGACAGTAACAACAATAAGAAATGATAGTAATAAATATCAATCCAAATATTGCAGATTTTTTATTGTTAATTAACCAGCCAGACATCAACAACAAAATAATAGAGAAAAATATTGGAATATTTGCTGAGCGAGCCCCAAAAAAAACATTTATTAATATGACAAACAACAAAACACCACTCGCTATAATTTTATTTGTAAATTTTAATAAGTAAAAAGAAAGTATTAATCCAATATTTGATAATATTGGTGATACTCTAAATTTATAGTATGTACTATTAGAGAAGTCTACCTCAAAAATTGTTTGACTAATATCAGTTGCGTTAATAAAAATGAGAAGCCTGCATGTTTCAAAAAATAATAAAAATAATAAATATTTGATATTTTTCTGGATTATTGAATAGAAAAAATAAAGTGTAACAAACGAAACAATAGTAATTGAAATTCCTTTAAAAGCATTAACTATCTGATTGCCATTTGCTATTTCACTAATAAATTGCGTAACGAGAAAAAGCAGATATAAATAGCTTATTTTCCTAAAGTTTTTATCCTTAATTAAAAGATTGTTTTTATATAAAAGGTATGGAAAAATTAGCAATAACATTATATCTCCAAGGGAGATATTTCCAACAATTCGAACATAAAAGCCTGCAAAAATTTCATAAATAAATAGCTGTAAAGCTATCCATAAATCAATTTTCTTAAATTTTATATGCATTAACTTTTACTAATTGAATGATAGAGATTGTGCATATTTTCACCATATTTTTCCCATGAATAATTATTACTAATTAAATCCGCTGCATTCTGACCTAAAAACTTCCTTTTTTCTTCGTTATTGATAAGCTCTATTACTGCAGCTACTATTTTATGTGGATTATTAGGAGAAATAATAATTCCATTACTATCATGAGTTATAGGTAAGCCTGAGTTAGTTGTAGTTATGATTGGTAAACCCGCAGCCATTGCTTCCATGGCTGATTGGGCACAGCCTTCTGCAAAAGATGGAAATAAATACATATCAGCAGTTTCAAGATGGCTTTTTAGTTGGTCGTGCAAAACGTGTCCATGTAATATTATTGATTCTTTATTTACTAAATCACATAATGCGATTTCCCCTTCACCAGTATAGTCGCCTACAATATGTATTTCTACAGCAATGTTTTGTTGAAACATTAAATTAGCTGCACTCACTATTGTTCTTACCCCTTTTCTTAAATTAAAACCACCTGTGAATAAAATCTTTGGTTTAGTGCTAAGGAAATAGTTTTTTTTTAAATAAAAAAAATCACTACGCACTCCCCAATAAATTGGTTTAATTTTTGAAGGATTATATCCATTTTTAATAAAAGATTCCTTTACATAATCAGAGTTTACGAGAAGATAATCTGCTTCTTCACAATCTTTAAGAATCAATTTCCAAAACTCATCATCTGCTGTTATGGGTTGTTCAAGATTAAAATATTTATATTCATCTTTAAGATTATTTTCAATTTCCTTTGGATGTGCAATACTTTGATCTACAACTACAATCAAACCATTTTTTTTTGCTGTAGCTATTGCTCCTCCTTGTCCTGCACCACTTCTTACATGAAAGATATCAGCATTTTGAAGGTATTTTTTGTAGCTTCTACCGATGTACTTCCATGAAAGTATGTTGGCTTTTTTAGGATTTATTAATTTAAACTTAGACAACAACAATAGAAAATGATACATAAATTCTGGAAAAGCGTTTTCAATGACATCTTCTTTAGAAAGCGTTTCATTTGCCCTAATAGACAATCGTTTATATAAATTATCTCTTCCAGCAATTTTGCCTAAAAAATTTACGAAAGCAGGTGGTAAATTATTAGGTCTCCATCCTGATATTAACTGAATATGGATACCAGTTTTTTTTATAAAACCACAAGCTGAAAAAAAATGTAGTTTACCTAATCCATGACCAAAAATTACTTTCATTGATTATTTAGTTTTTTAATCATTGATTTAAAGCTATCGATATTCCAAAATAAAGAAATGTTTTCCTGTATCCAATATTCTTCCTTATCCCACCATGTAAAATTCAATAATTTACTTATTGTGTCCTCGTCGAATCTTTTTCGGATAATTTGTTGTGGACAACCTTGAACGATAGCAAAAGGAGCAACATCTTTTGTAATAACAGAATTAGCCCCAATTATTGCACCGTCTGCAATAATTACCCCCTCACAAATTACAGCATTAGCACCAATCCAAACATCATTACCAATGATAACATCTGATGTATAAGTAAACTTTGTGTCCTCAGTAAAGCACTTAACTAATCCGCCCTGTTTTTTATATGTAGATGGGTGAGTGCTTAGAAAAGTATGAGTAGGGTGCTTACCTTGAGCTATTTTTACATTACTTGCAATAGAACAAAACTTTCCAATTTTTGTGTCTGAAATATTACAATTATCGGAAACATAGGTGAAGTCTCCAATATAGCAATTATAAAGTTTTGAATTTGAAGCTACATTAACGTATTTACCAAATTTACAATTTTTACATATGGACATGTAACCAATTTTAAATCGGATTTTATACCACTTTATTTCAAGGTAGGCTTTACCGAGAAGCCAAGTAATGTATCTTGAAATTGGATTTGTTAAATATGTTTTCAAGTTACCAAGTCTGCTCATTGAATTTGTATTAAATCATTATATGCATCAATATCTTATGATTTGCTGCACTCAATCGTCACTGCATTCAAAAATCTACCTTCATTTTCAACTAATTGAAACATCTTATCCTCGCAGTCGTTAAAAGTACAAGTACGTACATTAGTAAATCCTGCATTTTTTAATTCAGTCATCATTGATACTTTATCCCACATCCATAAATGATGAGAATTACCAAATAAACGCATTAATTTTCCTTTTAGCCCTTTTGGTCTTTGTTCAATGCCTAATAATGTATCTACACCAACAAATTCAATACTTGCATTTGTATTTCCTTCTGATAAATTTTGCAAATATTTTTTTGCTGCATACTCCAAATCTGGTACCAAACATCTAAAAATTCCACCAGGTTTCAGAATTTTGTATGAATTAGCTAATGCAATCCTAAAATCTTCAAGAGTTAAATGCTCCAATGTATGCGAACAATATAAACCATCACAAGAATTATTAGGTATTGGCAATCCGTTTATAATATTACCATACTGCACATGATCCGCAAATTGAACGTGTAGCTTATTTTTAATCAGCACGCCAAGAATGGGCATTTTTTGAATTAAAAGTGTTGGTGACACATCGAAGTTAATCCATTCTTTAGGTGGCCAAGGTCCAGGGCCACATCCATATTGAACATATTGTTTCATCGTTTACTATTGAGAGGTTTATACTAAATATTTGTATAAAAGATTTCAAAAAAAAGTAAAATAATCTAACTAGTAAAGATTGATATCGAGGCAACTCTTATGAATTAACATAAAAAAGCAAATAGAGTTAACGATTCAAAAAAATGACTTGAATATTATTTCTGAGAATGCTTTTCAATTCTCAGAAGCAAACAAAGAAAAATTATTTTGGGAGAACAAAATGCATTACAGACTTACAAATTGTTTCAATGAAAACTAGTATTTGTTTTTTTTCCATACTATTAAAAAGTAAAAAATAACCAATTATACTTATCATAGTAAATGAAATGATAGTTAGAAAGGTAAAAGCCAACAAACTAACATCTAAAAAACTAGATATAAAACATATAATAGAAAATGACAGAGTACCATGCAAAAAAATTGGGATTACTGCATTCTTAACAAACAAGAAAGAATTAAACTGCGTAAGTGTATCTATGACTTTAAGGCGAAAAAAAAGTACTATTAAACTAATTAAAATACTTACCACAAAAATATACTGTGGTGGATAACCATATTTAAAAAAAAGAAAACTAATTGGCAAGTTTAAAACATGTGTAATACCATATATAATTTCGTACCATTTAATTTTTCCGCTTGCTTGAATAATTAAAACCAAAGGGCTCGATACAATTTCGACAATTGCGTTCACTAAAACCAAACGACAAAATACAACTGTAAAAGAAGGTAATTTTCCTAGCCATAAACTCAATACAAATTCAGTATTTATCAATATTGGCACAACGATTAAATAAAACATGAAAAAAGAAAACTTTATTGTTCTATTAAATAATTCTCGAAGTTCAATTATTTGGTTACTGGCAAAAAACTTTACGATTTGAGGAGCTGATGCTTTATATACTGAATTTGAAAAAAAAGCCAATTGTCCATTAACTTGATTACTAATACCATAACTAGCATTAATAATTGGACCAAAAAAAGAATTAATCAATAAAGCAGAACCCTCGTACTTGCCAACATATGCAAAAGTGCTAAAACTAGTCCACCCAATAAAAGAAAGCAATTTTTTTGTAATCGATTTATCGTATTTGAAATTAATTGGAATACTACTAGAATACTTTACCTTGTAATAAAAAAAATTTAATCCTAAAGAAAATATTGAGATTAACATTAAAGCAGTTGAATAGTAAATCAATGCATCTATATTAAAAAATCCAATACTAAGGGCAACTACAAATTTTAAAATAATTGAAACTAACTCGAAAACAGATATCATAAGCACATTTTCATAAGCAAATAGTAAAGCCGTAAAGGGTACAACCAGAATACTAAAAAATAATGATATGGCAATTGTATGAAATGCAAATATTGCCTCTGATAATCTGTTTGATGGAATAATGAGATAATTATTTTTGAGAAAGTATAACCCTATTATTTCTATTAAAAAAAGAAGAACAGAAGAAAAAATTAAGAAAAGAATGATTGAGTTATTAAATAGTTTTGTTATTGTAACATAATCTTTTAAACCCAAAGCATGCGTTATTTGAACTTGTGCTGCCAAAGTAAATGCAGCACTAATAAACGCTATAACAGCTACTATACTACCAACCAATGAAAATATGCCAAAATCTAACTCCCCTAATCGTTGAAGAATTATCCTTGAGGTGTACAAAGTAAAGCCAACTGAAATAACAACCCTTGCATACATAATTAAAGTGTTGTATGCAATTTTTTGATTCGTATTATTTACCATGGCTTAACCGCAAAAAATAGGTATAAGAGAAAGCTACTATTGAACATGAATTTTATTATAGCTATTTTAAAATTTCTTTTTAATAAAGAATACTCCAATAAATATTGAAGAAATTACAAAAGCAGATGCAATTGATGCAACCACAGCAAATAATACTTTAGACTTTTTCTTTTTAATTAATGGCAATTCAACATTATCTAAAATCTGTATTGTAGGTGTTTCTTGTGATAAAGAAAACTTACTTAATTCTAAGTTTTTCATTAACTCTGCATAAATAGTTCCTAGCATAACTTTATCTCTACCAACAATTTCTGCCTTTACTGTTGTAGATTTATAAGCAGGATTAACATCAAGTATTTTTTCATTTTCAATTGCCGTAGAAACAGTTTTATTGAATAGCAGGTTTTCAATACTATCAACTTTTCGTTGGAGCTTGTCAACGTTTGCTTTTTGACGCATTACCTTTATTTGTACGTACCTTTCAGTAGCCTTACTCACCAATCGTTCACAAAAATACTTACTAAGTAACTCATCTTGCATACTCACCTGAACATTTATACATGTTGCTTTCCGCTCTGGTCGTTCAACTGTTAACTCCCCTAAAGAAATTTGTTGGATAATCAGATGCATTAAACTATCCTGCATACGAGTTTGTGATATAGCATTTCCATTTTTTATTGTTGAATGAAAGAATGGAATATTGATTTTTTTGCTTTGAACAGCTTTTTTAAAATAAACTTCAATGTATTTATCACCTAGCAAATAATGAGTGTTATTCGCATCTACAGGAGTTAATAAAACCTCTTTTAGAAGACTTGTACTTTTCAAAAACATTAAAATATTATCGCCAGCAAACAAACTTGCTCCAGAATTACTACCTCCAATATCAATACCAAACTGTCCAGCAAGGCTTGCTAAACCGCCTCCACTAGATTTTCCTTCCTCAACTAAAAAACTAAGATTTGAAATATATTTAACAGGCTGTTTCGATACATAAAAATATCCAAAACTTCCACCTGCAATAGCAACTATGATAATTTTCCACCACTGTCTAAGAAGATAATATGTAACCGATTTAATTGTATCAATAATTTCATTTAACGAAATTTCTGATTCATCAGACTCTTTCATACTTAAATGGCTCATTTATTTTATAATTTGATATACAAGAAACAGGCTAGTAGTAACACTTGTAAGTGTACCAATTAATAAACCAACCTTAGCTAGATCTACAGCCGCTCTTTTACGCTCTTTTGGCACATATATTTTAGATCCGGGCTCAATTTTAGGATACTTCTTAAAAAATAAGAAACTCTTGGTTTGTGCAGCCCTTCCATTAGCATAAATAACGAATATTTTATTTTTTTGAGCCGACACGGTTGTTCCGCCTGCATCTGAAATGTACTCTTTTAGTGTTTTACCCTTTTCGTACGTAAATGCTATATCTAATGGTTTAAAAACCTCTCCTTCAATCGAAATCATATTATTTATTACAGGTATATATAACTCATCTCCTTCTTGTAAAAAAATATCTTCTCTGCCACCAGGATTAGCCAAAATTTTCGATAAATCTATTGCTACATCATTAACAGGTTTTACCGAATTTTCTACAAGTACATTTGATGAATCTTTTGCAGTTGACTCTGCAAGCTTCTTAATTACACTTAAATCAATATCATTAATATTATTTCTACGTTTTAACCTTGCACCACTAATATTTGCCGTATACAACAACCCACCTGCTCTTTTTACTAGTGAACTAATATTTTCCTCTCTACTAGTTAAAGAATAAGTACCAGGTATCAAAACTTCGCCAGTTATTGCTACGCTTATTTGGGGTTTATAATATGGATCAACTTTTACAGAAACTATATCGTAAGGCATCAACTTAATATCTGCTGAACTACCAGACAACTCTTTGGTATCATCAATTTTGATGATTTCCACAATTTTCCCATTCATCACATTGGTTTCTGCATCTCTTTTTCTACGAGAAATTTCAATTCCCAAGCCTGTAGCATTATTTGCAAATCCGCCTGCTTTGAGAATTAACGACTTTAAAGACAAACTATCTTCAAATGGATATGTACCACTACTTCTAACAGCACCATTGATTGATACTATTGGAATATCTTTCAAATCAAAAATGGAGGAAATACTAATATCGTCTTCTTTTTGTAGAACCAAATCTCCTTTTGTACCATCTAATGATATGTCTACAGAAATAATTTCTTTTGTTAAATCTTCTCTTATTCTGGTTACAAGCACTCTTTTTTTATAGGCATCTTCACGCAATCCCTCAGCCTTTTCAATTATTTTTTTTAAAGTAATGTCTTTTTCAAGTGCGTAAAATCCTGGTTTAAATATTGCTCCATTTATAGCAACTCTATTTTGAAACTTGTTAATAATGGAACTAACAACAAGAGAATCACCATCTTGTAATTTAAAGTTCGCAAATTCTTCTTTTGGTATTTCTATTACTTTCTTATCAAAGTCTAATTGCCTTACACCTCTAATTCTTGCTTTATATGCTGTACTCTTAAAGCCGCCTGCAAAGCTTAATGCATCTGCTAACGTTTCGGAAGATTTCATTTCGAATGTAGCAGAGCGATTAATTTCACCTGTTAAAGAAAGCTTTATAGTTGCATAAGGTATCCTGATTACATCATTATCTTCTAAACGAACATTATTCCTTTGATCGGCTTTTACTAAATAATCGTAAAAGTCTGCTACTATAATAACTTTATTGTTTCTAATTAACTCAATGTTTCTGTAAGAACCGTTTTCAGCAGGACCACCACTAATATATAATGCATTGAAAAGTGTTGCAACAGAAGGTACAGAAAATGTTCCTGGTTTTTTAGATGCCCCTATAATTGAAATTTTTATTGTTCTAATTGCAGATAAGGATAATTGAACCTTTGTTAAACCACTTGAAATTGCAGGATAATATTTTGAGAGTCGATTTTTAATTTTAAATGTAGCTTCTTCGATATTTAAGCCATTTAAACTAATTGGACCAGCATACTTAACATTTACCATACCTTCTGCAGAAACCCGGAGTGTTTGTTGTAAAACATTTACACCAAAAACTTCTAATGATAATTCGTCATCTGGTCCTAATAAATAATTTTTGGGTGTTGGAAGGCGAAGGTTGGGTTCGAAAGTGGTGTTACCAGCTGAGAAAAACTCCGAGCCAAAAACACTAGAACCTTCACCTGTAGGTGCACTAAGTGCATCGTCGTATATTACTCTTCTCGGTTTATATTTTTGAGGCATTGAAATACTGCTTGACGTACTAGATGCGTTGTCAGACGATGATGCCCCCATCAATTGTTGTACTCTTTGACGTATTAATGTTAACTCAGAGTCGGGTAAATTTCTTTTTTTAAATTCTTGCTCCACATCTTCTTCATTCATTCCTGCTGAACTGTATTGTTGAATAAAATTCAATAACTGTATATCAGAAATTTGTGAAGAACGAACCTTACTTAAATCGGCAGGTATTTGTGCAAGAAGTACATTTGATATGCTTAAAAAAAGAGAGATAAGCAATAATAATTGTAGTGTTTTTTTGAACATTTTTATTGATTTGTATATAGCTCCGCCATAACAATCACATGATTATTTCAAAGCGGTTTAAAGTCGCATATTATTTTGTATCAAACAAAAAATTAAGCCATCAAATAAAAGCAAATATATTAGTTGCAATTATTTTGAACCCAATTTTTAAATTCTAATATTAAGCTATAAACTACAACTTGGCTAACAATACTGTAGCATAAGCTACCAATCCTTCCTCTCTACCTACAAAACCCATTTTTTCAGTTGTTGTGGCTTTTATAGATACGTCTCTTTCTTCTAAGTTTAATATGCTAGCTATTGTTTGTTGCATACTTGTAACGTAAGGCTTAATTTTTGGCGATTGTAAACAAAGTGTACTATCAATGTTTACAATGTAATATCCTTCACTCTTCACTAAATCATATGTTTTTTTTAAAAGAATTTTACTGTCTATGTTTTTATAACTCTGATCTGTGTCTGGAAAATGTACGCCAATATCTCCTAAACATAAAGCTCCTAATAAAGCATCACAGATTGCATGCAACAACACATCTGCATCACTATGCCCTAAAGCTCCTTTATGGTGAGGAATTTTTATTCCACCAATCCATAAATCTCTTCCTTCTACCAATTGATGAAAATCTATACCAGATCCTATTCTCATAATTACAATTTGATGTTTCTTTTTAGCAGAAAGAAATAAACCATTTATAAAAAAAATTATTGTGCATTTGTTCCATCTAAATCGAAAGTAAGTCCAAAACGCAATGTATTAGATAATGGGTTTCTTGTAACTCCATTTCCTGATGGAACTAAATAAGACAGATTTATTCCGATTACATTATATTTTAATCCTGCACCAAAAGTGAAATATTTTCTATTACCTTGACTAGCATCTTCGTAAAAATACCCTGCACGTACTGCAAACTGTTCGTTGTAAACATATTCTGCTCCAAGAGAAACCTGTAATTTCTTTAATCCACCACCACCACCAAACGAGCTAAACCAGCTATTAAAAACACTTTTATTTCTGTACTCACTTAAATTTAATGAGTCGGTAGAAAAATCACCGGTTGCAATAGGTGGTGCAGGAACCAATAGTTTATTGATATCAATAGCAAAAGTAATTCTGTTACTTTCATCAGGAATAGTAGTATATGCAAAACCAACACCTAAATTTGCTGGTATATAATCTTTTCCTTGAGCATCATTTGTATATCCAATTTTTGTTCCCAAGTTCGATAATACAACACCCCAACTTAAACCTTCACCATCCTTACCACTTCCATCTTTATAAATTGAGAAATCTGCAGCAACAGAAGTACCTGCTTTATAAGTAGTACCATTAGTAGTACCAGCTGCTCCACCAACAAGGTTAGAATAAATGTATCTACCTGCAACACCAATACTTAATTTCTCATTCAGTTTACGTGTATACCCAACATCGAAACCCAATTCTCTTGGTCGAAAAGAATTCAATTCATTGCCAGAAAAATCAGTAAAAGTAATGTTACCTAAACTAAAATATCTTAAAGAACCAGACACCGCTTGTTGATCATCTATTTTATAATAACCAGCCATACTTGCCAAATACACATCATTTAATCCTAAATCTTTTAACCAAGGAGTATAGGTTAATGAAAGTCCACTTTTAGCCTTTGCAAAAGGCGTTTTTGCCAAATTCCAAAACATAGAATTAGCATCAGGATTTGTTGCTATACCAACATCACCCATACCACCTGCTCTAGCATCAGGAGATATTCGTAAAAAAGGAACCGCAGAGGTAACTACATTTAAATCACTTGTTTGTGCATGTAAGCAACCAAAACCAGTTGCAGTACTAATTACTAATAATAGAGCACTTTTCACTAATGAACGTTTCATCAGATAATTTAATTTTTGAATTCGCAAATAAATAAAAAGAAAGCCACATACCAAGATTTAAATCGTAGAAATGTAGTTTTACAAGTAGAAATAATTCATCAATACAATTTAGTGTAGAACAATTTGCTGGCTTGCTGTTGCAATACCTTTTTTTGAAGTAACAATGATACGATATATATAGACACCACTTGCTAATTTTTCGCTGCTATACTTGTTTTTTCCATCCCATTCTGCAATAATTGTTCTATTTCCTGTAGCCAATACTTCTTGTTTTGACTGATACACCAACTTACCTCCATTAGAAAAAACTAAAAGTTCTACCTGTAATTGTTCGCCTTTCTGATTGTGTTCGAAACTAAACTTTGTTGTATTTTTAAATGGATTAGGGTAATTGAATAACTTGTTGATGACAACACCTGTTTGAGTTAAAACAATAAAACGAAGCGTTGCACTGTTTGAATTATTAAATACATCCCAAGCTTTTAAAGTAAGCGTATGTTTTCCTTCGGTTAATGTTGGTAATTGAAATAAAATTCTTCCATTTTGATAAGAATTCGTATTTGCAGTGTAAAATTGATTTAAGTTTATTCGATTATTTTCATCGCCGTCAATTGTGGCAATAATATCATGACCAATTCCTAATCCTGTATTATTTATTCCTGATGAATCGAATAAATGAGCTATCAATAACGGTTGATTATTCACTATGCCATCATTTTTAAACAACGTATCATTCAAAAAAAGATGAATTTGTGGCCCAATAGAATCCAAATTTTTTTCTACATTTCCCAAACATAAAAAATTGGTATCAACACCTACAGCATCGGTTTCGCCATTGTGTGCATACAATTTAATAACTATTCGATTGGCAGAAAATGCAACACCTTTTGGAATAATGATAGATGCATTGAAAGAACCGTTTTGAACAGTTACTTTACCCTGAAATAAAATATTTTTTTGCTCCGTAAAATTGGTAACAACACTAGAGGGATCGTTTTGAAGTGTAGTAGTAACAGTGGGTGCATTATACACCACAATATCTAACAATCCATTAAAACTAGAAAGCTTAGTTCCATTAAATTGTTTAACACTTCCCTTTAGCGTATGCACTTTAGTAGCTAGTAGCGTATCGTTTAGTATCACTGGTTTTAAATTAACAGAATCGATTGTGATGGTATGTTTTGGAAATGCTAAACGCATGGCAGGATCGCCTAAAAGCGTAAATTTTCTATTATTAACAATATCGTTAAATGTTTGATACGTGTAATTTTTTGCTGCTAAACAAGCATTGCCTAAGGTTAAATAATTTCCATTTGTATTGGGTTGTAAAGCAAACCGTAAATAATTACTATTGATGATACTGTTGCTGAATGCAAAAACCAATCTAGTAGTTGTCATTAAAGCAATAGCACCTTTATTCTTAGTGTTTAAAAGCGATGCACCTAACGATTTTTTAGTAGGGTCGTCATAGGGTGCAAAATCGCAAGTTGCCGTAATAAATAAAGGCAGTTTAAACGAATTCTGTATGCTTTCTATTTCATTTTGAGTAAAAATAGCTTCTTCGGCCAAACGATTGTAACCACCGTGTCCACTATAATTTATCAATAAAACGCCACTAGATAACTGATTAATTATATTTGAATTTACCACTGGATATCTATTACCGCTATTCGTTCGTTCAAGCGGAAATGCATCTAAATAAATTTTATTGTAATCGAAATTTTTATTTGCAGCAGATGCTGTTTGCACCATTTTTTCTGCATCATTCAAATGCAAATTTCTATCGCCATCATCTGCAATTAAGAGTATTTTATTTCTCCAATCACCAAAAGCATTTTCGCTGTGATATTGAATAATTTTCTCAACAATATTATTTGCTTCATCTATTGTATTACATGGAATTCGTCCAACTGCAATGTCTAACAAATTGGTATTTTGAACATCGTTAACATCATCATTATCATCTAACAATGCAAAAAAATCATCAGAAGTATAGGTATTTAATGGATGGAATGACTCGTTTGACTCATAACAAGGAACAAAATTTGTGTTATTAGAAATTCTATTTTTATAATCAAAGCTAGCTCCTCCCATCAATAGCAAATAACTTGGCTGATTTGATATTTGTTGCTTACCTCTATCATAATACATTTTAACAAAGTTTCTAAGAGCAACTGGATCTTTTTTACCAGAAGAGAATTCGTTGTAAATAGCTTCTGTAGTTACCACTTTTACACGATATTGGTATTGCTTTGAATGAAAATTTGCCAATTCTGTTGCTGCATTTAAAAAAGAGGGATGTGTAATAATAAGATAGTCGACCGAATCTATATTGTGTAAATTTTGATTTTGAACTTTTTCTATAAAAATGGGAGTTAATGTATTGGAAGCATTAAATGCAATGTATTGTTTGAAATATTGCGTAGAGTCGTTAAAAACAAGTTGATTATTTTGAATGGTTACATTCATTTTCAAGGGTTGCATTGGATTGGTAATTTCCAAAACCTGTGTTTCGTTTGAAGCAGATTCAATTACATATCGAACAATCTTTTTGGTTTTTAGCAACCTTGCATCTCTGAAATGCAGTTGTTGGTCATTGGTTAATTGCAACTTTTTTCGCATTTGTAAAGAAAACCAATTTAACCAAGCACTTGAGGTATTGTTAGCGGGCAAAAATTGGAGTTGAAGACTTGATGGCGTTGAATGATTAAAAAAAGTATCACTTTGTTGTTTTAAACGCACAAACGGCTCTAGTAAATTGCCAGAAACAGAAGGCAATAATATACTTTGAGCTACTGTTTGATTAAACAAAACTCTAAAACTACTCGTTGAATTAACCGATCTAGCTGCAACTGCTATTTGAATATAAATAGGTTCATTCAAGATATTACCAACAGTATTTATTGAAAAGTTTCGTGTAAGCAAAATATTGCTAAAGCTTTCTCCTAGCCACTGTTTTCCACTATTTAAAATATTTATTTCATCATTCTCGTAATGAAAAAGATAATCGTAACTATCAACTGCTTCTGATGTGTTGTTTTGAATGAATGGCTGCACACTCATTCTTTTTCCCAAACCACCAATGGTTAAATAGTAAAACGTAGTATCAGTGTATAAGTTTTTAGTGTATGCATAGCTTGTATTTGTAGAATCAATTTTCCATTCACCTGCTTCTGCACCGTAAAAAAGCAAATAGTCATTATTATTAAAAATTCCATCTCCACCATCAACTACTTCAATTGCATTTTCTACCAAATCATCGACATAAACACCATTATTAGCCTCTGATAGCATTCCACCACCATTTCCATACAAACGAATAGATTGTGCAGCGATGTTATTGCCTAATCCATTCGATGATAGAAAATTAGGTGTTATTTTATAAATTCCTGGTTGTGTAACTGCAATTTTAACCCAATTACCTGTTGCTAAAACAGATTTATTGGTATAAACCCTTTGTGCATGTATTGATACATGAAAAAAAGTTAAACATATTAAACAAAATTTTACAAGAATAGGCATAAATGGCTATGCAGATTGTTCTATTCAAAAATAAAACAATTGATTGCACTAAATAATTTAATGTTTAATTGTACAAAAACAAACTTTAAAGTTCATTAAATATCGGCAAACTAAAATGAATCAATCAGATAAAAACAAATAATATTTATCTGTTTTATGGTGAATTAACGCTTAGAAAAGGACATTATTGTAGGCAAAATTGAAAAATTAAGTTTTTGGTAACATGTGTTTTCTTGCAGAGAAATGGTAAATTTATTGGTAAATCTACTATATTCGCAAAAGAAGATAATTATACCCACTATTATTTATTGTCTGAATTTAAAGTACAACTTATGCAAATGCGAACAGGTGTAAGAAACGCTGTGTTATTATTAGCCTTGATAGGAGGCTTATCTTCATGTAGTTCTTTCAAAAAAAAGAAAGAAGCTTCAACCGCAACAGGTATGATTTATAACGATAAAACCCAAGGTGGATTTTACGTTGCAAAACCAAAAGACATTAAAACTGCTCCAGGTTTAGTTTTTGTTCAAGGTGGTACATTTACAATGGGAGCAACACAAGAAGATGTAATGGGAGATTGGAACAATATTCCAAGACGTGTTACTGTAAACTCTTTCTTTATTGATAGAACAGAAGTTGCAAACGTTCACTACAGAGAATATTTATATTGGCTAGAAAACGTGTTTAGCGATCCTCAATACGAAAAAGTTTTACAAGGTGCAGTACCAGATAGCCTCGTTTGGAGAAGCGAATTAGCCTATAACGAACCTTATGTAGAATATTATTTCCGTCATCCATCTTACAATTATTATCCGGTTGTTGGTGTAACTTGGAAACAAGCAACTGACTATTGTATTTGGCGTACAGATCGTGTAAACGAATTAGAATTAATAAACAAAGGCTATATTAACAAAAACAGTTTTAAAACTGAAATGAATGGTGGTGGTCAAGAAAACTTTAGTACAAAAAGCTATTTAATGGGTGAATATCAAGTTCAGCCAGGTAAAATAGCTACATCAAAAAGTAATCCTCTGAAAGACGCACAAGGTAGACCAAGAACACAAGTTAGATTTGACGATGGTATTATGTTTGGCGACTACAGATTACCAACTGAAGCAGAGTGGGAATATGCAGCTTATGGCTACGTAATGGAAAACCCAATGAAAAAACCTTCTGCTAAACAAAGAGGCGAAGAAGTAATTGCTAATAAACAAATTTATTCTTGGAGAAATGATGGCTTTGATAATCTTCGTTCTACAAGAGAAGGAGGATACCAAGGTGCTTTTTTAGCCAACTTTAAACGTGGTAGTGGTGATAACATGGGTGTAGCAGGTGGTTTAAATGATAATGCTGCAATTACTGCTGATGTTTATTCTTTTGTTCCAAATGGATATGGTTTGCATAATATGAGTGGTAACGTAAGTGAGTGGGTTGCTGATGTTTATAGACCTTTAACAAGTATTGAGGCTGATGATTTTAATCCATTCCGTGGAAACGTGTTTAAAAAAGTAGACATGACTGGTGGTCAAGGCAACTTACGTGATAGTTTGGGAAGAATTAAAATGATACCAGAATCTGATTCTGCATTAAAAGTTAGAAGAAACTACCAAAGAGCTTATGCGATAGATCATTTAGATGGAGATAGTGTTAGCCAAGTAAATTATGGTTACGGTATTACTACATTAATTTCTGACAAATCTAGAGTTATTAAGGGTGGTAGCTGGAATGATAGACCTTATTGGTTGAGCCCTGGTACAAGAAGATTTTTAGAAGAAGATCAAAGTAGCAGCACTGTAGGTTTCCGTTGTGCAATGACACATATGGGTGCACCTGAAGGTTTAAAAGCAAAAATTAGAACAGGGAATAATTTCCCTAGTAGAAAATCAAGAAGATAAGGTAAAGGTAAATACAACCGTTTTACTGAAAAGTAAAACAAAAACGAAAACCGCTTCAATAATTTGGAGCGGTTTTTTATTTAAACATCATTTGAATAATTAAATGCTTATTACAAGCAATTCTTTTCATTTATTTGTAAGAAAAAAAAGTGAACATTTCAGATTTATACGCCATTTATCAGCAATACCCATCTGTACAAACAGATACTAGAAAACTAAAACAAAACGATTTGTTTTTTGCCTTAAAAGGTCCAAACTTTAATGGTAATAATTATGCTTTACAGGCACTTGAAGCAGGTGCAGCTTATGCAATAATAGACGAACCAATAGTTGTCAATCATCCTCAGCTAATTTTAGTTGATAACGTGCTAGAAACATTGCAAGCATTAGCTAAATTTCATAGAGAACAATTTACGGTTCCATTTATTGCAATTACTGGAAGCAATGGAAAAACAACAACCAAAGAGCTTGTAAGTACAGTTCTTTCAACCCATTATAAAACATATACTACACAAGGAAACCTAAATAACCATATTGGTATACCATTAACTATTTTAAGCATACAAAAAGATGCAGAAATAGCAGTGATTGAAATGGGTGCTAATCATCAAAAAGAAATTGAAGGTTATTGTTTATATACCTTGCCTAATTATGGTTTAATTACCAATTGTGGCAAAGCACATCTAGAAGGTTTTGGTGGTGTTGAAGGCGTGAAAAAAGGAAAGGGTGAGTTGTATGATTTCTTAAGAAATACGAATGGAACAGCCTTTGTTTATTGGGATTACGACTATTTGCAAACAATGAGCAATGGAATAAAAAATATTGTACAATATAGTTCGAAGGAAGCTGTGGGTACACAAGGATTCTGCGTAAAAAGTGAACCTTTTTTAGAAGTTTCAATCGAAAACAACGAACATTTAAAGGTTATAAAAACACAGTTAGTAGGTGAATACAATTTACCAAATGTGCTTTGTGCTGTAGCAATTGGTTTGTTCTTTAAAGTTCCTGAAGAAAAAATAAAAGCAGCAATTGAAGATTATGCTCCATCTAACAGCAGATCTCAATTAATTAAAAAAGATAGCAACACAATTGTTTTAGATGCATACAATGCTAATCCTACAAGTATGAAAGCAGCTATTGAAAACTTTGCCAAATTAAATGAAAAAGATAAAATATTAATGCTTGGAGGAATGATGGAATTAGGAGAAGATAGCATTAATGAACACACAGCTATTATTCAACTCATTCAACAATATAGTTGGTACAAAGTAGTATTAGTAGGTGGAGATTTTGAAAAAATTACGCATCCATTTATCTACTTTTCAAATGCATTAGAGGCGAATACATGGTTTAAAGAACAATTTTTCGAAAACAAGTTTTTTTTAATTAAAGGATCAAGAAGCATGCAGATGGAAAAAATATTGTTGTAATACACATAATTCAACTTTTGTTACCAAAATAAAGCTTGGCTACCTATACCTTTACACCATTACAAAATATAAGGTATGAAAGGGAAAAAATCATATATAAGCAGCTTATTACACAATAAATGCCCACGATGTAGAGAAGGAAACTTATTTATTTCGAACAACGCTTACGATTTAAAGCATGGTAATAACGTAAAAATGCATGAACACTGTACTGTTTGTAACCAAGAAACTGAAATTGAAGTTGGTTTTTATTATGGTACAAGCTATGTAAGTTATGCACTCACTGTAGCTTTTTCTGGAATTTCATTTGCCTTATGGTTTGTATTGATTGGTTTTGCATTAGATGACAACCGTTTATTTTGGTGGTTAGGTATTAATGCAGCCATTTTGTTACTAATGCAACCACTTTTCATGCGGTTAAGTAGAACTATATGGATTAGTTGGTTTGTAAAGTATGATAAAAATTGGCAAGACCATTTACCGAAAAAATCTGAAAGAGTTGTTCCTGAACATATGGGAAATTGGTAAAAACAAAATCCATTCAACTATTTGTTACAAAACTTGTAATAATAAGAAACATTTCTTTTGGAACCAGAAGTAGCCGCCTTTTTAAAACGCATTATTACCACCATATTCCTTTCTTTATTTTGGATGTGTATCAGCTCTACAGCTGGTATAATGTTTGGTTATGCATTCGTAGATTCTAGCATTCAAATAGCAAATATTATTTTTTATGTTTGGCTATTAATTAGTTTCCCTTTGCTTTTTTGGTACATTCGAAAAATATGGTCGAAAAAAATAAATTTTGATAGATAATTCTTCTAAAAAATTTATTGATTTCTACAAAAATAAAGGCCCAATAAAAATTGGGCGCTTTGCTTAATCTATATTCTAGAATATCCGAAAAAAATTGAATCATTTTAACTACACCCCATACTATTACCACAATTTAAACATTTGTAGCAGGTGCCACTTCTTATAGTAATATGCCCACATGTGTTACAACTTGGTGAATCGCTTTGCATACTTTTAGCAGCAGCATTTACAGAATCTAAACTATAATCAGCTTTTACACCTGTAAGGGCTCTCTGCAATTTTTGGGGTTGTAATCCTACACTGCTTGTATTGGCACTTGTTGCAGCAACATGTACATTACTGAGTGAAGGCTGACCAATAAAACTTACATCACTATCAGCATCATCACCAGTATTTTCAACTTGGGGTTTATTTAAAACATGTACTAAATCTGTTCTATCTAAATAATCAAAGGCAAGAGCTCTAAATATGAAATCGATTAAAGAAGTAGTCGTTTTTATATTTGGATGATCTACCATTCCTGCTGGTTCAAACTTGGTAAATACAAATTTTTCTACAAATTCTTCTAGTGGCACTCCATATTGTAAACCAACAGATACCGAAATAGCAAAACAATTCATGAGGCTACGAAGTGTTGAGCCTTCTTTTGCTAAATCAATAAATATTTCACCTAAAGTTCCATCAGCATATTCACCTGTTCGTAAGAAAAGAACTTGACCGTTTATTTTAGCTTTTTGAGTATAGCCTCTTCTTTTTGCAGGTAATGCTTTTCTTTCAACAATTCTAGATAATTCTCGTTTCAATTTTGTATCGGTAGAAGCCTGCATACGCTTGGTAACTTCTGCCAATAACTCATCTACACTCAATGAAGATAAATCTACAATATTGGGTGTATTTGATATTGTTTCAGCAGAATTAATGGCCACTTCAGCCACTGTTTCTTCTGCTTTTTCTTCATCGACCTTTTTCTTTTTGTCAGATTTATTGCTCAATGGTTGTGATAATTTTGAACCATCTCTATATAAAGCATTTGCTTTTAAACCAAGCTCCCAACTCATTTTATAACAATCTGCAATTTCATCTACTGTTGCTTCATGTGGCAAATTAATAGTTTTAGAAATCGCTCCACTTAAAAATGGTTGACAAGCGGCCATCATTTTAATGTGACCATGTGCATGAATATATCTTTCTCCTTTTTTACCACATTTATTGGCACAATCAAAAACTGGTAAATGTTCAGGTTTTAAGTAAGGAGCACCTTCAACCGTCATACTTCCACAAACATAATCGTTGGCAGCATCTATTTGCTCATCTGTAAAACCTAATGCTTCTAGCATGTTAAAGCTCCAATCGTTTATTTGATCGTCTGTAAAACCTAAACGTTTTAAACAAGCATCGCCAAGAGCAAATCTGTTAAATACGAATCCAATTTCAAAGGCAGCTTTTGCAGCAGTATTTAGTTTAGCAATTTCTTCTGGTAAAAATCCTTTAGCAGCCAAAGAAGTAGGATTAATAAATGGAGCACCTTCAAAACTACCTGCACCAACTGCATATTTTTCAATAGCGTCAATTTCTTTTTGACTATATCCTAAAGTTTTTAAAGCGTTAGGAACAGCACCATTGATTATTTTGAAATATCCACCACCACTTAATTTTTTAAACTTCACCAATGCAAAATCTGGCTCAACTCCTGTTGTATCACAATCCATTACCAAACCAATGGTTCCTGTTGGTGCAATAACGGTTGTTTGTGCGTTTCTGTAGCCAAATTTTTCACCTAGCTGTACGGCATCGTCCCAAGCTTTTGTAGCAGATTTTAATAAATAATCAGGACAATATTTTGCATTTATTCCAATTGGTTTTACACTAATTCCTTCATATGCTTCACTAGCATCATAAGCTGCTGCTCTATGATTACGCATTACCCTAAGCATATCTGTTTTATTCTCCTCATATTTGCTAAATGCACCTAAGAAGCTAGCCATTTCTGCTGATGTTTTGTAAGCAACGCCAGTCATAATTGCACTAACAGCTCCTGCTATTCCTCTTGCTTCTTCACTATCATAAGGTATTCCACTAATCATTAAAACGGTTCCTAAATTAGCGAAACCTAAACCCAATGTTCTGTAATCGTAGCTTAATTGTGCAACTTCTTTACTTGGAAATTGGGCCATTAATACAGAAATTTCTAACACTACTGTCCATAATCTACTAATATATTCCAATCCTTCAACGTCTAATAAATTGGCTTTTTCGTCGAAAAATTTTCTTAGGTTAATAGATGCCAAATTACAAGCGGTATTGTCTAGAAACATGTATTCGCTGCAAGGGTTAGATGCATTTATTCTTCCACCTTTAGGGCAAGTATGCCATTCGTTAATAGTAGTATCGTATTGTGTTCCAGGATCGGCACAAGCCCAAGCTGCATAAGCAATTTGATTCCATACTTCTTTTGCAGGAATTCTTTTCATTACTCTGCCATCTGTTCTTGCTTTTAACTCCCATTCTCCATCTTCTTCCAATACTTTAAAAAACTCATTCGGAATTCTAATTGAATTATTAGAGTTTTGTCCAGCAACCGTCATATAAGCTTCGCCTTCATAGCTATTATCGTACCCTGCTGCAACTAAAGCCGCTACTTTCTTTTCTTCCCCAACTTTCCAGTTAATAAAATCCATTATTTCAGGATGATCTAAATCTAAACAAACCATTTTAGCAGCTCGTCTTGTTGTTCCACCACTTTTAATGGCACCGGCAGCTCTATCACCAATTTTTAAAAAACTCATCAAACCACTTGAAGTTCCACCACCACTTAACTTTTCTCCATTACCACGTATTTGAGAAAAATTGGTTCCAACACCGCTTCCATATTTAAAAATTCTTGCTTCTCTCACCCATAAATCCATAATTCCACCGTCGTTTACCAAATCATCGCTTACACTTAAAATAAAACAAGCATGTGGCTGAGGACGTTCGTATGCATTACTAGATTTTTTCAATTCACCATCTACAGCATCTACATAATAGTGTCCTTGTGGCTTACCTGTAATACCATAACTTTCGTGTAAACCGGTATTAAACCATTGTGGACTGTTAGGAACACATGATTGGTTTAGTATGCTGTAAGCTAATTCTTCATAAAAAATTTGTGCATCTTTTGGTGTAGCAAAATATCCATAACGTTCACCCCAAACCCTCCAACAATTTGCCATTCTATGTGCTACTTGTTTTACCGATGTTTCTCTACCTGTAGTTCCATCTGTTTGTGGAACACCGGCTTTTCGAAAATATTTTTGAGCTAGAATATCTGTAGCAATTTGGCTCCATTGTTTTGGAACCTCTACATTATTCATTTCAAAAACTTTTTCTCCATTTGGATTTTTGATTACACTATCTCTGTAATCGTACTCAAACATGTCGTATGGACTAACATTTTCTTTTGTAAAACGGCGAGCAAATTGCAAGGCTTTGTTTGTGGTAGGTTTTGCCATAAAAGAGCGGTGAAGATTTGTGAAATGATGGGTGTTTACAGCCGTTAACAAATTGTTAAGTGCTTCTACGAAAATATTCTTACTTAACTGAAAAAAATAGTTTCAAATTTCAACACCATGTGGATAATCTTGGTAAAAAATTAGAAAGTACAAAGCCCTATTGCATTACATGAAATACATAAATTAAATTGCTATATTGTATATAAACTTGTTGTTCAACTATCGTTAGTGAAAAATAAGCGATGCTTACTTTTTTACACATTTAAACTAGTGAAGCTAGTATTTGTCAATAAATTTCTTAATCGTTTTCATAATATGAACGATGTATAATATATTGCAGTCAATAGATTGTATATTGTTTAAACAATGTATGTCTACAATAATATAAATTAACCGTAACAAAGTTTTTTGCATTTTTGCAAGCAACATATACAACACATTGCATGAAGCAAGAATTGTACAATCAAATAAGTGAAAGAAAAAAGCTGGGAAAAAAGTCGTTTTCGGTATTAATAGATCCGGATAAGGTAGATATTGCTGGTATTGATCAACTTGTTCAAATAGCTACTACCTCAAAGGTTGATTATTTTTTTGTTGGAGGAAGTTTGGTAATTTCTAATCATTTAGATGAATGTATCCGTCAAATTAAATCAAATTGCGATATTCCAGTTATACTTTTTCCTGGCTCACCTTCTCAGGTAAGTAGATATGCTGATGCATTGTTATATTTATCACTTATTTCTGGAAGAAATCCTGAATTATTAATTGGTCAACATGTTATTTCTGCTCCGTTTGTTAAAAAAAGTGGATTAGAAATTATTCCAACTGGCTATATGGTTATTGATGGTGGAGCACCTACCACCGTTTCGTATATTTCAAACGCAAGTCCTATTCCTTCAGATAAAAATGAAATTGCTATGTGTACAGCAATGGCTGGAGAAATGTTGGGTATGAAATTAATTTATATGGATGCAGGTAGCGGTGCCAAAAAACCTATTGAAGAAGCCATGATTGCAAAAGTAGCATCGCATATTGAAGTGCCCTTAATTGTTGGTGGAGGAATTACAAATGCCGAAAAAGCCTATATCAATTGCAAAGCTGGTGCAGATATTATTGTAGTTGGCAATGCAATAGAAAAAGACCTCTCTCTCATAAAAGACATTAGTGCAGCAGTGCATGCAAGCGATACTGTTACTACTTTTTAGTTTTTTGATTTTGCTTAAATACAAATAATTGAATAAAGCTTTTCTTTCTACTTTTTGTTTGTTGTTGATTGTTGTTCTATCTAGTTTGTTTGTTGCAAACAGCGGTTGTAACTACGTAAATTACAAACCTATTAGCAAGAAAGAAAAAATTCAGCAACGCCTACCCATTACTTTATTTGATAAAATAATTGCCTTTAGAATAGACCAGCATTCTTGGCCCATTTCGAAAGAAGATTTCATAAGCAAAGGAGTAACATATAAACAGGCAATGGAATCTTTTCAATTTATGACTATCAAGTTCGATATAAAAGATAGCAACAACATGCGTTTAACGTATTACGATCATCCAAAAGATATTGATAGAAGAAATGAAAGTGGCAAAATTGAACTGAATCAAAACATAGGCATCATTCAGTTTACAAAAGAAAAAGATCAATTTATCTGGAAAAAAATAAAATACTAATGTCTACTACAAGAACGGAAATAAGCTCACTTGGTGAATTTGGCTTAATTGAACATCTTACCAAAAACTTTGAAATACACAATGCATCTACCATATTAACAGTTGGAGATGATGCTGCTGTAATCGATCATTTTGGTAAACAAACGGTTGTAACTACAGATTTATTAATAGAAGGCATTCACTTCGATTTAATGTACACACCACTAAAACACTTGGGCTACAAGAGTGTAATGGTAAACCTAAGTGATATTTATGCAATGAATGCTACACCTACACAAATTACTGTAAGCATTGGCATTAGCAATAGATTTAGCGTTGAAGCATTAGACGAATTTTATGAAGGAATATATGCAGCTTGTGAAAAGCATGGCGTAGATTTAGTAGGTGGTGATACTTCATCATCGCAAAAAGGTTTTATTATTTCTGTAACAGCTATTGGAGAAGTTGCTCCAGATAATTTTGTAAAAAGAAGTACAGCACAAAAAGGCGATTTAATTTGTGTGAGCGGTGATGTTGGGGGAGCTTTTTTAGGACTTACTTTAATGGAAAGAGAAAAGAAAATTTATTTAGAAAATCCTGCCATTCAGCCTGATTTAGAGGGAGAAGATTATATTGTTGGTCGCTTATTAAAACCTGAAGCAAGAAAAGATATCATCGATTTTTTTGCTGCTAATCAAATAAAACCAACTGCCATGATGGATATTAGCGATGGCGTAAGCAGCGAAATTTTACACTTGTGCAAACAAAGCCAATTAGGCTGTAAAGTGTATGAAGAAAAATTACCAATAAACGAAGCAACCAAAAAAGCAGCATTTAAATTTGGTTTAGATCCTACCATTTGTGCTTTAAACGGTGGCGAAGATTATGAGCTGATGTTTACACTAAAACAAGAAGACTACGACAAAATTACCTTGAACGAAGAAATTGCCGTAATTGGATATTTAACCGATATAGAAGATGGCTGTAAGTTTTACACCAAAGGTGGAAATACTTTCGATATTAAAGCACAAGGTTGGAATGCTTTTGAATAGTAGCATAATACATAGTTATAACCGATGAAAATATCTTGTAAACAAATATTGTATTGCAGTATCTGCTTTACAGTTTTGTTGATACAAGGCTGTGTTTCGTCGAATATTAAAAATTACCAATTCAATCAAAAAACAGCACCCAACGCTTTACAAAGCGATCTCATTTTATTGAAGAAAATATTAGAAAACAAGCATCCATCTCTTTATTGGTACACACCAAAAGATACAATTGATGTTTACTTTAACAATGCTATTAACAGTATTACAGACTCACTTTCAGAAATTGATTTTAGAAATAAAGTTGCCACTGTAGTCAGTAAAATAAATTGTGGACATACAAGTGTTTTGTTTTCAAAAAATTTTACAAAGGCTCAACCCAAATACAGATATCCTCATTTTCCATTGGCCATTAAAACATGGACCGATAGCATGGTTGTATTGGGTAGTTATTGGCGAAATGATACCATTTTTAAGAGAGGAACCATCATAACACATATCAACGGAAAGTCTGTAAAAACCATGATTGATTCTATGTTTCAACTGATTAGTACAGATGGTTTTTCGAACAATTATAAAAGCCAAGTTATTAGTGGTAACTTTTATAGATGGCATCAATTAGCTTGGGGTAATGATAGTATTTACAGCATTCAATACATTAACAAACACAATCAAATAGCCAAGGCTAATATCAATGCTTATAAATCTATAAAAGACACCAACAGTAAAGATGTAAACAATAAAGAAACAAGAAAACTTCTACCTAAAAAAGAGGTTGCACCACCAAAATTACTTACCAAACGTTCATTATCAATCGACACTACTAATCATACAGCATACATGCGTATTGCCACCTTTAGTAGCGGAAAACTAAGGCGTTTTTTTAGAAAGAGTTTTAAACTAATGGCTGAAAAAAAGGTAACCAACTTAATTATTGATATTCGAGAAAATACAGGCGGAAAAATTAATAGCAGCATTTTACTTACAAAGTATTTAATACAAAAGCCTTTTAAGATGGCAGATTCTGCTTATGCTATTAATAGAAGTTTACAATTTAGTAAATACATTCCTAGCCTTTATCAGTATTGGTTGCCCATGAATTTTCTGAATCGAAAAAAGAAAGATGGATTTTTTCATTTTGCTTACAATGAAAAACATAATTATCAGCCCAAACAAAAACATCATTTTAATCATTCGATATACATTGTTCAAGGTGGTTACACTTTTTCAGCAGCAAGTATGTTTGCAGCAAACTTATTGCATCAACAAAATGTTACCATTGTAGGCGAAGAAACAGGTGGTGGTTATTATGGTAATTCTGCTATGTATTTACCAACAATTATTTTACCCAACAGCAAACTAAGAGTTACATTACCTTTGTATAGAATTGTTATGGATATAAACAGACCTCATAATGGAAGAGGCATTATTCCTGATATAATCGTAAACCCAAGTAGTAACGCTATTTCAAGAGGAATCGATATAAAAATAGATACCATTCTACAACAAATAAAATACAAACAACAACTAGCAATCCCATAGAACCTTTTTGAATTAATATTTGCCATTGTTTACGGTATTTTAAAGTAGCAAAATCTGTTTGAATTATCTCCAAAATAATTATTAATACCTAAAACAGCTTTAAATAATCAAACAAAAAACTCCCCATATTTTGGGTATTTTTTAGCGAATAAAAAATTACTTAATATCTTGCTAAATTGATTATTTGTTATAAATGTTTTGATGAATACAAAATTGCCTAACACCGTTTAATCATGATAACAGTTTGTATTTGTGATGATTTTGATGCTAGCAGAGCAGAAACAAAACTTTTGCTATCTACCTATAAATTCATAAAAATTATTGCAGAGGCAAACAGTGGTAATCATCTTTTAGCAGAGCTTACAAATGGTACTAGACCCGATATCATTATTCTCGATATTCAAATGCCTAATATGAATGGCTATGAAGTTTGTAGAAAAATTAAACAAAAATTTCCCAAGCAAAAAATCTTATGCTATAGTGGGCATTTAAATAAAAATATAGTTTTAAAAGTATTGCTTAACGGAGCAAAAGGATATTTACCTAAAGCAACTGGAGCAAAACTTTTATTATCAGCCATTGAACACATTACTACACATGATTCAATTTATGAAAATGAGTGGGTTACGCCACAAATTATTGCCGAACTACACTCTTACAAAAAAATTGAACAGGCTAATGCAAGTATATTAGATATTACAGCAAGAGAAACCGAAATATTACGCAAACTGAATGAAGGATTAACCTATGCAGAAGTAGCTACCTTTTTAACCATTAGTGAACACACCGTAAAAACGCATTGCGAAAATATTTATAAAAAATTACAGGTAAATACAAAGAAAGAAGCAATAAAAGTAGCCGTAAACAATGCCCTTATTCCTTAATGTAAATCTCTTTATTCTTTCACAGGCTTTGCACTCATAATATAAGCGTAAACACTATCTGTTCCTTTTGGTGTTTTATACTTAGCTTTAAAACTAACCGATTCGTTGGGCTCAATAGCCTCTTCTACTACTTCTTCATGATTGGCAACTTGTTCTTTATCGGTATTAAAATACAACAGTTTTACACGAACATCTTTATATGCTACAGATGTAGCTGTATTTTCAATAGTGCCTTTATACACCGTTGTTCCAAAGAGCCAACGCCTTTTATCGGTACCAGAAATTTTTAAAAAAGTTTTCGGATTTTCTTTTTCTTTTTCAGCTAGAGTGGCTTTTGTTTTTTCATAACTATTGGTATCAAATTTATCAGAAGCTGTATCTGCATCAGTACAAGCAAAAAGAATAAATAAACAGCTTAAAGCAACTATATATTGTTTCATAAAATGGTGATTACACCTTCAAATATACATTTTTACGCATAGCTTACAATAGATAGATTTTGTTAGATTATTGGTGAAAGAAATGTATGAAAAGAAACGAATGATATCTTTCGTTGATAGAATGATGCATATAACGTGTATTTTATTTACTTTCGAATGTTTGTACACAAAAAAGCAAATAGAATTATGATTGTTAATTTAAGTGAGCAGCACAGTTTAGTAAGCAATTGGGTGTCTGAATTAAGAGATATCAATGTTCAAAACGACAGATTGCGTTTTAGAAGAAACCTTGAGCGTATTGGCGAAATTGCTGCTTATGAAATTAGCAAACAACTTCCAAACAAAGTAGTAGATATTCAAACACCATTAGGTGTTCATGAAAGTAAAGTTATTGCCGAACAGCCTGTTTTAGCAACTATTTTAAGAGCTGGTTTACCATTGCACAATGGCATGTTAAACTATTTAGATAAAGCCGATAATGCTTTTATTTCTGCTTATAGAAAACACCATAGAGATGGAAGTTTTGAAATTAGTTTAGAATATATGAGTTGCCCTTCATTAGAAGATAGAATTGTAGTAATTAGCGACCCTATGTTGGCAACAGGTGCATCGATTGTTAAAACCATTCAATACATGAAAGAAGAAGGAAAACCCAAATCTATTCATGTGGTGTGTGCTATTGCATGTGCTGTTGGTATTGAATACATACATAGAGAATGTGGCACCGACATTACAGTTTGGTGTGGCGATATTGACGAAGAAATTACTGCAAAAGGCTACATTGTTCCTGGCTTAGGCGATGCTGGAGATTTAGCCTTTGGAACAAAGATGCAATCTTAAATAGACATAATTTTTATTGTTATAATTACAAAATAGGATGCTAAAAAGCATCCTATTTTTTTGTATACTTTTTGAATAATTCTAGACCTTAAAATCTATTTCTACAGATTTATCTACAAGATGCTGCTTACCTTTGAAACATGAATGTATATGTAAACCAAAATGGAAGTATTATTAGAGAAGATAAAGCGGCAGTAAGTATTAATAATCGTTCATTTAGGTATGGAGATGGTTTTTTTGAAACCATGAAATTGATAAAAGGCAATGTTGTACTGAGCAACTACCATTTCGAACGTTTGTTTCAATCGCTACAAGTATTACAATTCGATATTCCTACTTATTTTTCTCCAGCTTATTTTTTGGAACAAATACAAACATTAGCTCAAAAAAACGGACACTCAAAATTGGCAAGAATACGATTAACAATGTATCGTGGAAATGGTGGACTGTACGATCCTCAAAACCATTTTCCCAATTTTGCTATTCAAACATGGAATCTGAATGAAGCTAATAACGCGTTAAACGAAAATGGCTTAGTCGTAGATATTTTTGAAGATGCTAGAAAAAGTTGCGACCAATTTTCTGCTATCAAAAGCAACAACTACTTATCGTATGCAATGGCGGCTTTATGGGCAAAAAAAAGTCATTTAAACGATGCCTTTTTACTAAACCAACACAATAGATTAGCAGATGCAACCATTGCCAACGTTTTTATTATAGACAATAATGTTTTTAAAACACCTGCCCTTTCTGAAGGATGTGTAAATGGTGTTATGAGAAAATATCTTCTTCATTGGTTACAAACCAATGATTTTGCTGTAGAAGAAACACAAATGACTATAGAAGATATTTTAAATGCAAACGAATTGTTTTTAACCAATGGCATTTATGGTATTAGATGGGTGCAGCAGTGTAAACACAAAAAGTATTCGTTAAATGCTACTAGTATCTTGTATAAAAACGCTATAAAGCCTTTGTTAGCTATATAAACTTTCAATTTGCACAAATTGATATTCTTTAAATAATAATCGTTTCTTATCTTCAAAAAACAATTGATTAATTTTTGCTTATGGCTATTTCATATAAAAAAATTATACGCAAAACGCTCAAAATTGCAGGCATTACCCTCATCTCGTTTATTGCAATTTTAGCAATACTACCCTATCTTTTTCCTGAAAAAATTTCAACAGAAATTAAAGCTTTGATTAATCAAAATATAAAAGGCGATTTACATTTTAAAAAAGCAAGGTTTACATTTTTCAATCACTTTCCTACACTTACACTTACCTTGTATGATGTAGATTTAAGAGGCTCTGCACCTTTTGAAAAAGATACTTTAGTAGCAGCAAAAGAATTGGCTTTAGGCATTAATATCAAAAGTTTGTTTTCTAGAAAAATAAAGATTGACCAAATATTTTTAACCGAAAGTAATATTCATGTATTAGTAGATGAAAAAGGAAATGCCAACTATAATGTGTACGCATCTTCATCTGCACAAAAAACAGGAAATGATAGCAGTTCAGCAGCGTTAAAAATTGAACATATTGTAGTTGAGAGAAGTAATATTCAATACAAAGATCTTTCTTTACCCATGTATTTTAATGCAAAGGGGTTTAACTACGAAGGAAATGGCGATTTAAGCAAAGCCATCTTTGATTTACAATCGAAAATAGAAGTAAATCAAGTTGATTTTGAATACAACCATCAACCCTATTTTATTTCAAAAAAACTTACTGCCGATTTAATTACGAAAATAAACACCAACTCCTTAGCCTTTATTTTTGAGAAAAACAATTTAACCATTAATCAATTACCTGTAAATTTTAATGGCAAATTCGAGTTTTTGAAAGATGGCTACAACATGGATTTTCAGATACATTCAAATGCTACAGAACTAAAAAATATTATTACCGCTTTTCCACCAGAATACATTGTTTGGCTAGAAAAAACAGAAGTAGAAGGCACAGCCGATATAGATGTTTCTTTACAAGGAAAATACATTGCTGCAAGCAATACAATGCCAGACTTAACCATGAAAATGGGTATCAGAGGTGGATTAATTGCACACGAAAAAACACCACATCCTATTAGTAATTTGTTTCTAAATTTCGAAACAAAACTACCTAGCTTTAACACAGATAGCCTTTATGTAAAAATTGATTCTGTCTTTTTCAATATCGATAAAGATTATTTTAGTTCTGTTGTTCAACTTCAAGGTTTAAAACAACCAACCATACAAGCTAGCATTAACGCTTCAATAGATGTAGAAAAATGGGATAAAGCCCTTGGTATTCAACCGTTTGATGTAAAAGGATTATTACAACTTCATGGCACTATCAATGGTAAATATGCAACAGCTATTAACCCTGATAAAGTAAAAAAAGATACCATTGTTACAAGTATTCCAACGTTCAACATACAATCTAGCTTTACAAACGGATACTTTAAACATGTAGCATTGCCTCTGCCTATTTCAAACATCAATTTTAAGCTAAATACAGCTTGTAAAGACAATAATTATCAGCATATTCAATTGGCAATAGAAAAACTAAATGCCCAAATTTTATCTAACTATATAAAGGGATATTTCAAATTAGATGGACTTGAAAATTTACCTATAGATATGCATGTGCAATCGTCTATTCAATTGGCAGACATTCAAAAAGCGTATCCTTTAGATAGCATTTTATTAACAGGAAAATTATTTACCGATATTAAAAGTAAAGGCAGTTACAACCCTGATAAAAATGAATTCCCTCAAACAAAGGCAGTACTGAATCTTCAAAATGCTTCTATAAAAACCAAGTATTATCCTAAGGCTATTGAAAACATTTATGTAAAAACTACAATTAGCAATAATAGTGGTAGTTTAAAAGATGTTGCCATACAAATTGAGCCTGCAAGTTTGCTGTTTGAAGAAAAGTCGTTTACAGCAACAGCGAATATTTCTAATTTAAGCAATATTCAATATGCTATTGCAGCAAATGGCACTTTAGATATTGGAAAAATTTACAGCGTTTTTGCACTAAAAGGAATGGATGTAAACGGATTGGTTGAAGCAAATGTTTCTTTAAAAGGTTCTCAACAAGATATTGTAAAAGGCTTGTATCACAAACTACAAAACAAAGGAAATGTACGGTTAAAAAACATTGCTGTTTATTACGATATTTTGCCAAAACCTTTACAAATTACCGATGGTGTTTTTACATGTAAACAAGATAAAATTTGGATGCAACAACTACAAGCAAATTACGGCAGTTCTTATTTTTCAGCCGATGGATATTTGTCTAACATTATTAATTATGTGGTAAAAAACGAGTCGCTAAAAGGCAACATTTCTGTACAAAGCAATAAAATTGTAATGGATGAATTAATGGCCTTTGCTGCCAATGATTCTACCACAGAAACAAGCAATAATTCAGGTGTAGTAATCGTACCTAAAAACCTACAAATTCAATTACAAGCAAAAGCAAAAGAAGTACAATATCAAACCCTTTCTCTACAAAATGTTCAATCTACTTTATTGGTAAACAATGGTATAATCACTGCAAAAGAAACAGGATTTAAACTAATTGATGCAAACGTAAAAATGGATGGAATGTACCAAAGCATTTCACCCAAAAAAGCCAATTTTTCATACCATATTGTTGCAGATAGTTTCAATATTAGAAAAGCATACAACCAAATAGATATGATTAAAACATTGGCAACATCTGCAAAAAGTGTACAAGGTGTTGCGTTTTTAGATTATACCATTGATGGAAAATTAAACGAAAATATGATGCCCATTTACCCTTCATTAAAAGGTGGAGGAACATTGACTATTCAAAACCTAAAAGTAAAAGGCCTAAAACTGTTTTCTGCTGTAAGTAAAGCAACAAATAGAGATAGTATCAACAACCCAAGTACCAAACAATTGGTTTTGAAAACCACTATTAAAAACAATATTATTACAATAGAAAAAACAAAAATGAAAGTGCTTGGCTTTAGACCAAAATTTGAAGGACAAGTAAGTTTTGATGGCAAATTGAATTTGAAGTTTAGATTAGGCTTACCACCATTAGGAATTTTAGGAATACCTATGACTATTACAGGCACACAAGAAAATCCTAAAATAAAAATGCGTAGAGGCAAACCAGAAGATGAACTAGCAGAAACGGCAGAAGAACCAGAAAACGATAACTAACTATACGCTTTTTCTAATTGTTGAATAGCAGCAGTAATTGTAGTTGAAGCCTTTTGTACCAATGCTGGAATTTCATCAATATTGGTGTTATATTTTCCGTATTGCTCTATTAGTTTTATTTCGCTAAGAATGCTGTTAATTTGTAATGTACTTACATTGCTTTTTAAACTATGAGCATCTAATCCAGCTTTTTTCCAATCGCTTGCAGCAACGGCAGCCACCATCGATTCTACAATTGGAGGCACCGAACTTACAAAGGTTTCAATTAACACTTTTATAAAACCTTCGTCGCCAGCAGCCATTTCTTCAATCATCGAAAGGTTGTACAATTTTTCTTCCGTTTCCATAGATGGGTTTATTACTTTGGTAATAAGGTTATACAAATCTTCTTCTCTAAATGGTTTACTCATGTAGCCATTCATACCCACATCGGCATATCGTTCTTGCAAATTTAATTGTGCATTTGCTGTAAGTGCTATAATTGGAACATTTTTTTTAACATCATCATCCATAGCCCTAATATCTTGTGTAGCTTCAATACCATCTTTATTGGGCATTTGTATATCCATTAAAATTAAATCGAAATGGTTAGCTTGTAATTGTTTCACAGCTTCTGCACCATCTGCTGCCATAACAGTAGTAAAGCCCCACCTGTTTAAAACGGTAGTAGCAATAAGCCTATTTATTTCGTTATCTTCTGCAAGCAGCACTCTCAATGAACCAAGCGTGTTCGTTACCATGGTGTGTATATAAAAATCAATCAAAATTACAAAACAAGCAGCCCAAATTACATGCAGCACATTTTACCATACTCATAACGAAATTGGCAAGCTAAAATTTTGCGAAAACCAAATTATACTATTTTTTGCAATCGTTGCTAAAATTGTTTTTTGGGCGTATCCTGCTGAAAGCAGGTCGGGCTGTTCGTTTTTACTCCGCCACAAAACCCACACACAAAACCTTCAGCGGGGTAACCACTTCCATCCCTTACGCAAACTACAATAACCATTTTAGTGATAAATAGTTTAGTTAGCGGTAATGATACCACAATTCTACCAACAACCTTCCGTGCAGAAACGCACAAAAATTCAAACATTATTAAAATTAGAAGAGCGGAAAGTCAACACACAAACTAGTGCCTTTTCTGCACATTTAATTTCACCCACATTAAAACCAAAATACTGATTATCCAACTTCTTTCCGACACAGATAATGTGTGAATGATGTAATTCCTTTTTTTAATCGTGTAAGGTTTTAGGTATAAATAGGTATCACCTTTGTGTTATTGTGAAAATTCATTCACAATGAAAAAAATCACAATGAAAAATAATCATGAATTACAGACAGACGTTCAAAACGCCATTACATGGGAACCGTTATTGAATGCAGCAGAAATAGGGGTTACAGCCAAAGACGGTGTGGTTTCTTTGACAGGTGTGGTAGATAGCTACGCTAAAAAAATGGAAGCTGAAAATGCTGCCAAAAAAGTGATTGGGGTGAAAGCCTTGGTTGAAAAAATTGAAGTAATATTTCCAAATACTTGGTCAAAAACTGATGCTGAAATTGCAAATGAAGTTTTAACTGGTTTGAAAAACGATTGGTCAATACCAAATGATAAAGTAACTGTAAAAGTAGAGGATGGTTGGGTTACTTTGGAAGGCGAGTTACCATGGAATTACCAAAAGGAATCTGCAAAAAATGCTGTAAATTATTTAATGGGTGTTACAGGTGTAACAAATAACATTAAAATAAAATCCGAAACACACGATGCGATTGAAAAGAAAGATGTTGAAGATGCAATCCGAAGAAGTTGGTCAGTTGATGATAATGATATTAGCGTATCAGTATCAGGAACAACGGTTACTTTAACTGGAACTGTAGACTCTTGGTATCAAAAAGAGGAAGCAGGTCGTATTGCTTGGAAAACTTCAGGTATATGGCATGTAAAAAATGAATTGGTAGTTGACTATGAATATGCTTTTAGTTAATTAACAATTCTTAAACGATGAATAAAAACATCTTCCACTGTCTTTTTATAAACAATATAAATAATAATTAAAATGAAAAATACAGAAACAAACAGTAAAACAGATTTACAAGTAATTTCTAAAGTTGAAAATGAAAAAGGGATTGATAACCACAAAAAAGCAGCTACCCATTTTGAGGCGGCTGCAAAAAGTCATTTAGATGCTGCAAAACATCATCAAAGCGGCAATCACGAAAAGGCGGCAAAATGTACCGTTGAAGCCCATGGTCATTCATGTGTTGCAAACGAAGCACAGAAAGAAGATGTTAAACATCACACAGCCAAATTTTAAAATGATTTTTCACAACTTAAAAGCATTGAACAAATCATTGCTTTTAAGTTTTTTTCATAATACTCACATCAATGGTCATGTCTCAAACACTACAAACCGTTCCCTAAGTTGATTTGAAAAAATATACAAGCAAATGGTATGATATTGCCACGTTTCAGCAACGGTTTCAGAAAGTATGCTTGAAATGGGTGAAAAGCTTTTTGCCATTGCCAACTGAATAAAAAATAAAATCACCTTAGAACTAATTATAAAAATTAAAAAGAAACAGCATTTCAATAGTAAAGCCATCTGTTGCATAATGTTTTAAAGGATAATAAAACTGAACTAACGGATAAGATTGAAAAAGTGGTTAATAAATTCATTAAGAAAAATGTAAAGAAAGTATTGGAAGTCGCTTAGATAAATATTCAAAAAATGATTTATGACGAATTTAGAATTCACAGCCGCTTTAAGTGCTTGCTAGTATTGTATTTGAAATACAATGGCATCATAAGTCAGTAGAATTAAGAACTAATACATTAGTTTCTGTTGGTGTCGCAATTTTTGTTTTGATTTCAATATAGCTATGAACCTAGTTTTAAAACCATTAAAAGAATGGTTTACAAAAAGAGAAAAAATGAAAAATAGGCCAATATTAAAAATTGAAGAAAAATCTACAGCAAACAATAAAGTTATTGCCAAAGTAGTAAATGCTGGTAAAGAATATAAAGCTGGAGACACCACCATTACAGCATTAAAAGCAAGTACAGTAGAGTTGATTGCTGGTGAGTTACTATTAATTATTGGCCCATCAGGTTCAGGAAAAACTACACTGCTTTCTTTATTTGGTTGTGTGCTATATCCAAGTTTTGGTGAAGTATGGATTGATAGTGTACAGGTGAATAAGCTAAACGAAAGTAAATTAGCTGAATTACGATTGAATAAAATTGGATTTATTTTCCAACGATTTAATCTCATTGCACCGCTTACAGCATTAGAGAATGTAATGATGCCTTTATTACTGCAAGGAAGATCTGACAGCGATGCTAAAGTAAAAGCATCAGCAGCATTAGAAAAAGTAGGAATGGGTGATAGAATGAAAAATTTATCAAATGATTTAAGCGGTGGGCAACAACAGCGTGTTGCTATAGCAAGAGCCTTGGTTACCAATCCTGAAATGATGCTTTGTGATGAACCAACGGCATCGCTTGACCTTGCAAGTGCAGGCATTGTGATGAGAGAATTAAAAGAATTAGCGAAACAAGGTAAAGCGGTGGCTGTAGTTACTCACGACACTCGGTTAAGACCATTTGCTAATAGAATTGTATATGTTTTAGATGGTGGCATATCAAACAAACCTGTAGAAGAAGAAATAGCATTAACATAAAATAATGAAAAACTTCGTCTTCTTTATACCGCTCATTTTCTTTCAAACTTCTTGTAACAATAATGCTGCAAAGGAAAAACTGGAAGTTGAAAAAGCCAAACAAGCTAATGCTATTAATTACATAATTGGTATTGGTAAAATAATTCCAAAAAATGATATTGTTCAATTATCATCACCTGTAAATGGAATTGTGCAGAAAATTTATAAAAATGAAAATGATAGCGTAACGATTGGTACTATTATTTTGGAACTAGAGCATCAGTTAGAGGATGAAAAATATGTATACTTAGGCAATCAGATAACCACACAATCTGCCCAAATAAATGTAGATGCAGCAAGTGTTGAAGAATTGGAAGCTAAAGTTGGTAATGCAAAAACAGAATTGCAACACCTACAAAATTTGTTATTAAAAGGTGCTGAAACTCAACAAAAAGTTGACGATGCTAACACTAATTTAAAAGCACTCACTTCAAATTTAAATAAATTAGAAGCTACAGTAACTGTTTCAAAAAGCAGGTTGCAAGAAATAAAAACGAATTTAAAATCAGCTCAACTAGAAAGAAATCAAAAAATAATTAAGTCGCCCATAAATGGAAGAATTTTAGAACTAACTGTTTTAATCGGTAGCTCAGTATCCACTCAAGAATCATTCGCACAAATTAGCCCAAATGGTAGAACAATTGCCATTTGCGAAATAGATGAATTGAATGCAGAAAAAATAGTTATTGGTCAGAAAGCTTGGATTAGAAGCGTTGGCTCATCCGATACTCTGTCAACGGGTACAATATATTTTGCATCATCTTTTCTTAAAAGAAAATCATTGTTTACCGACCAATCGGGTGAAAAAGAAGATAGAAGAGTGAGAACAATAAAGATGTTACTCGACAATCCTGAAAAATTATTGTTGAATGCAAGGGTAGAATGTGTGGTGAATATTTCTAGCAATCTTAAAAAATAAAGTATGTTAAAGATTGCGTGGAAGTTCATAAAGTTTGATAAAACTAAAAGCATTGGGGTTATTGTTGGCATACTCATTAGTACATTTTTGATTGGTCAACAGTTAGGTGTTTTCTTTTTTCTATCAGGCTTGATGGGGGCATTAGCCAATGATGTAAAGGCAGATATATGGGTGGTAGATAGCAAAACAAATGATGTTAATCAATTAGGTAGATTAGACATCAGAAACCTGAGAGCAATACAAGGCATCAATGGTATTAAAGAAGCATTTCCTTTAATTATTACAGGAGCTTCATGCAATTTTGAAAATGGAACAAGTGGTGCTATTACACTATTGGGTGTTGATGAAAATCATATTAATGCTTTAGTGAGCAAAAATAAAATTATGGCTGGCAATGTTTCCGATTTACAATTGGATGGAGCAGTGAGTGCTGAATTTTTTGAAAAGAAAAACTTGGGTGGAAACATTGATATTAGAACCAACTTAGAGATTAATGGTAAGAAGGCATTTTTTGTTTTGCAAACAAAAGGATTCCGAGGTTTTGGTAGCAGTTTTTGTGCTACCACCATTGAGAGAGCAAGATTTTTTTCTAATCAATCAGTCAATTCTATTAGTGCCGTTTTAGTGAATGTAAATAACATTGAAAATATTGACCAAGTAGTGGCAAATATTAATGAGAACATTTTTGGAGTTAGAGCTTGGCCATCACAAAAATTAGCTGCATCATCTGTTAAAAAAATATTGGCTAGTAGTGGCATTGCATTGAGTACAGGTACACTGATCATTTTCGCATTGATAGCTGGTTTTTTTATAATTGGCTTAACGATGTATTCATCAGCTCTTGACCGTTTAAAAGATTATGGAACACTTAAAGCCATTGGAGCAAGTAATAAATATATCAGCAAATTAATTCTAACACAAGCCCTATTATTTACAGTTGTTGGGTTTTTAATAGGCTTGGCTTTGTTAGAAGGGTTTAGAATTGGCGTAGCAAAATCCGGATTAATTTTTTCGTTTTCTCCATTGGTGTTGCTTACAATGTTTTCTACAATTGGTTTGATTTCAATAAGCGGAGCTTCATTTGCATTGAGCAGAATTAAAAGTGTTGAACCTGCTGCTGTATTTAGGTAGAGTAAATAATTAAAGGAAAGGAAACAACATGAAAGTAATAAATAATTTAAGCAATGAACTAACAATGTCTATCTTAAAAATAGGCAAGAAAATTTATTTATTACTCATTATCATAACAGTATTTCTTTTGCCTTCAAAAGTTGCAACTGCCCAAATCAAAATAACCTTATCTCAAGCCATTAATAATGGATTAGCAAATAAGAAAAACATTCTTGCTGGCAAATTAGATGCAACTATAAGCAACTTACAAACGAAGGCATTATATCAAAAATATTTACCGCAGCTATCAGCAGAATATCAATATTTGTACAATCCCATTTTACAAACATCCATTTTACCGATTGGAATGTTTAATGCTTCCTATCCTATTGATGCAACAAAGAGTGTGCAATTTGGTACTAAATGGACACAATCTGCCGGGCTTACAGCTACTCTTCCATTATTTGATTTGTCAATACAAAGACATATTAATGAATCAAAACTAAAAGAACAGATTTCAGCCTTGTCACAAGAGCAAGTAGAATATGAGTTGGCATACACCATTGCCCAGATATATATTGATATTTATCTACAAGAAGCGAAAATGAAGTTGCTCATTGCCGATACCAACAGAACATACATTAGCTATATTTTACTAAAAAATAAGTTTGATGAAAAGAGGCTACTGAAATCTGATTTGAATAAATCAAAAGTAAACCACAATAATACCGTTCAATTATTATCTGATGGAATAGCCCAATTAATTCAGTATAAAGTATACTTGCTATTCTTAATGGGAACAAAAGAAATTGAAAAATGGGATTTTGAAATAGATACCACTTTCAGTACAAAATACGCATTTGAAAATAAGGATAACAGAATAAATGCACAACAATTACCCGACCTGAAACAGCTCACCTTACAAAGTGAATTAACCAATTTGCAAGCAAATTCAGAAAAGTCAAAACACATACCAACTCTAAGCTTCAAAGGATATTTAGGTGCCAATCAATTTAAAAACACATTTAACCCAGTAGCAACGAATTCTTGGTTTGGTCTAAGTTATGTAGGTTTAAATATTAAAGTTCCTGTTCTTTTTGGCGAAAATTCGAGCAATAAAATCCAGCAACTAAAATTACAATCCAACCAATACAATTTACAAAAAGAAGATAAAACACTCCAATATAAAAAAGATGTATTTACCACAAAACTTAAAATAGAAAATATACAAACACAGTTAAAAACACAACAAGAAAACATAACACTAAGTACAGAAACCATTAGCATTTATCAGTCTCGTGTTTTGGAAGGGCAAGAAACCGCATCTAGCTTAAATTTAGAAGAAGCAAGTCTTCAAGTTTTAAATACTAATTATGAAGTTAACAAAAAGCAAGTAATGATTTATTGGTTAGATTATTTAAAATTTTCAGGACAATTAACCATATTATGGAAATGAAAGCATTAGAAGAAGATTGTAGACATTTTGAATTTCTTGCAAACAATTCAAAATAGTTTGAATAAACCAGTTATAAAATCAAAATAAAATGACATTAGCAGAAATTATAAATTACCGACGTTCTGTAAGACACTATAAAGCTCTTACAATAGATACTGAAAAGGTGAAACATTGCCTAGAACTTGCAACTTTAGCACCCAACAGTTCTAATATGCAATTATGGGAATTTTATCACATAACAACTCCAGAAATACTAAAGCAACTTTCTATTGCCTGCTTAAATCAAGAATCGGCAACTACGGCACAACAAATGGTTGTATTTGTAACTCGGCAAGATTTGTATAGAAAAAGAGCCAGAAAAATGTTGGAATTAGAAACTCAAAATATCTGTAAAAACAGCCCTAAAGAGAAACAAGTTAAACGAATTAATAAATGGAAATTATACTACGGTAAAGTAATGCCTTTTTTGTACGTTCGATTCTTGGGTTTTCTTGGATTGGTTCGAAAAATAGTGGTAATCAGTGTTGGGCTTTTCAGACCTATCATTTATCAAGTATCTGAAAATGATATGAGAGTGGTAGTTCATAAAACTTGTGCTTTGGCTGCACAAACATTTATGTTGGCAATGGCCAATGAAATGTACGACACTTGTCCAATGGAAGGATTTGATAGTAGAAAGGTGAAAAGAATTTTAAAATTGCCTTATGGTGCAGAAATAAATATGGTTATTTCTTGTGGAATACGAGATGAAAAAGGAGTATGGGGCGACAGGATGAGAATTCCATTTAATGAAGTATATCAACAAATTTAAAAAACAAATACCAGCAATACCTTATTCTAATTTTAGCAGACTTGTTCCATATTTGCGAGTCAACCTATTTCAATGTGAGACGCCAAGCCTTATTCGTCGGTAATAAACCATTTTCACTCATTTATATTCAATCATTATCGAAAACAACATTAAAATTTGTTTTGTCATTTACAATTACGTAAAAGAGAGCCAATAACCACAAGAATTTTAAATAAACAAAGCATAGTTGCTTGCATTCGTTTATTTTTGTTTACATGGAAGTAACAACTGCTTTAGTTCAAAAATTAGCACATTTGGCAAGATTGCATTTTACAGAAGAAGAAATGCAACATTATACTACCGATTTACAAAACATGGTTTCGTTTGTAGAACAATTAAATAAAGTAGACACCACCAATGTTGAACCTATTTTACACATGGGTGATGCTGTAAATGCGTTGAGAGAAGATGTGGTTGAAGGTTCTGCAACTAGAGAAGATGCTTTAAAAAATGCCCCTTCTACCGACGGTGTATTTTTTAAAGTACCGAAAGTAATTAAAAAATAAAGAGTACATTCAACCCAATAATACAACACAAAACCATTTTTTATGGAAAGCATAATTCATTTAGAAAACATTCAAAAAGCCTATTTTATGGCTAAAGAGGCAGTACCTGTTTTAAAAGGTATTAGCCTTGATATTTTTAAAAATGAATATGTAGCATTAATGGGGCCAAGTGGTAGTGGAAAAAGTACATTGATGAACATTTTAGGTTGTTTAGATTCTCCTACAGGTGGAAAATACATACTCAATGGAAAAGATGTAAGTAAAATGCCTGATGACGATTTAGCAGAAGTAAGAAATACAGAGATTGGCTTCGTATTTCAACAATTTAATCTTTTACCTAGATTAAGTGCTGCTGAAAATGTGGCTTTACCGTTGGTTTATGCAGGTATAAACAAAAAAGAAAGAATGGAAAGAGCCATGGAGGCTTTAAAAAAAGTAGGACTAGAAACAAGAAGTCATCATAAAAGTAATGAACTAAGTGGTGGACAAATTCAGCGTGTTGCAATAGCTAGAGCATTGGTAAATAATCCGGCAATTTTATTGGCCGATGAGCCAACTGGTAATTTAGATAGTAAAACATCGGTTGAAGTAATGGAAATTTTTGGAAAACTACAAGCTGCTGGCAACACTGTTGTATTGGTTACCCATGAAGAAGATATTGCCGCTTATGCACATAGAGTGGTTCGTTTAAGAGATGGTTTAGTAGAAACAGATACCACAAAATCGCACAACCATTCAACTGATATGGTTGCACATTAAATTTTCACTTACAAACTAAATTATATTTAAGAGGGCAATGCTCTCTTTTTTAGTTTTAGTAACAGTAAAATGGATATTTACAAGGTGCTGAACTATTCTAAGAAAAAGTTGTTCTAAAACTACAGGTTTTCGTTTAACCCATATCCAAAAAACAACAATGGCATTTAAGATATATACAAAAACAGGTGATCTTGGAAAAACATCATTAATTGGTGGCACCAAAGTTTCTAAAAGTCACATTAGAATAGATACTTATGGCACCGTTGATGAATTGAATGCTTGCATAGGCATGTTGAACGATCAATTTTCACATGCAAAAAGCAATGCTACTTTAAAAGAAATTCAAGATAGATTATTTACAATTGGTTCCTCGCTAGCTTGTGATCCTGAAAAAGAGCCGTTAATGAAAATTCCAGATTTAAAAGAATCGGATGTTCTTTTTCTAGAATCAGAAATAGATTTAATGAACGAAATATTGCCTCCGATGAAATATTTTGTTTTACCTGGTGGGCATATTGCTGTATCTACAGCTCATTTGGCAAGATGTGTTTGTAGACGTGCAGAAAGATGCTGTGTACACATGCAAGAGTTAGATTTGTATGTAGAACCTTTGGTAATAAAGTATTTAAACCGATTGAGCGATTATATTTTTGTTTTAGGAAGGTTTATTGCTCATGAACTAAAAGTAGAAGAAATACCTTGGAAACCAAGAGTGTAATCTATTATCTATAAAACAGAAAATGCCTTAGCACAGCCAAACAACTGAACTAAGGCATTTTTATTTCGTTGATAATTTTATTTTTTATTAATCGTAGCTTCTGCTAACCACATTAATTCAGACACGAACGTGTGCACAGATTTTTCGAAACTAGCATCTACTAATTGATTATTCTCATCGAATTTTTTATCGATGGTTGGCACAACCAACAAATAAGGCGATGCAATTCCAAATAAAGCTGGTACCAACATTAATAAAGATTGTGTGCTTCTTGCTCCACCTAAAGCACCTGTTGAAGCAGTACATAATCCAAAAACCTTACGAGCTTGTTTTGGATAATGATCGAATAAATTTTTAATATTCGCTGTATATGTGCCATTATATTCTGGAGAAACAATAATGAACACATTGGCTGCAAACATTCTTTCTGAGAGTGGTTTTAATTGATCTGGTGTATTTTCTACACTGTTAAAAACAGATTCTAAGTTGTTTAGAGGCCATTCTCTTACATCAATTAAACCCACATTTGCTTGTGTATAATGTTGTTGCAGATATTGTTGCAAATATTTTGCTACTCTTATGGTTACGCTTGCTGCTCTTGGACTACCTGATACAATTTCAATATTCATTTTTAATAAAAACTTTTAAATAAACAAAGGTTATAATACCTTTTGTATTAGTGATTAATAGGAGTTTCAATAACAATAAACTCAGTATTGGGTTCAATGTGTAGGTATATTTCATTGGTTTCCCAAACACCAATTCCATCTCTCGTAAACAAATCAGTTCCTGCAATATTTAATTGACCTTGTATTACAAAAATAAATACCGATTTATTGGTTGGGTTTAAGGTATATTTTTCAGTTATTTTTACCGTATAACTACCTAGGCTAATGTGAGCATTCTGATTAATCCAACAGTGTTGAGTGCCTTCTTGGTTACTTACTATGGTGGTTAATGTATTTAAACGTTTATCGGCTGGAAAAAATCGCTTTTGATAACGTGGTGAAATGTTTTGCAACTTAGGTTCAATCCAAATTTGTAAAAAGTTTACAGTTTCATCGCCTACATTGTATTCTTCATGCTTTAAGCCACTACCTGCACTCATTATTTGTACCCAATCTTTTTCTACCACCTCACTGTATCCCATATTGTCTTTATGGTTCATTTTACCAGCAAGCATTACACTAATAATTTCCATGTTTTGATGTGCATGTAAGCCAAAACCTTTGCCTTGCTCAACAAAATCGTCGTTAAAAACTTTTAACAAGCCAAAACCATTTTTTAATGGATTGGCATAAGAAGAAAAACTAAAACTAAAATTGCTTTGTAGCCAGCCAATGTCTTTTACACCTCTTTCCGCTGCTCTATATATTTGATGTTTCATATTTGCTATTTGTAAGTTAAATGTTTGTGTAACAGTGTAGACACAAAACTACCCATCTTTTTGTTAGATGGGTAGTCAAAGTTATAACATCGAAATGGCATTATTGTTTACAACTAATTATTGCAACTTTTTCAGTTTTACAAAATAAATAACGGTATTGTTTTTCAAATCGTTTACAACACTAATTTCTGTACGTTTTCCTTCTTTGTCTGTAATGACCATTAATGCTGAGTTTGGTGGAACAATACCTAAATTTTCTGCATAAAAAATCATTTCATTTTTCTTTTCGCCTGCTTCAATTTTAATATCAAACGAAATGGCTTTATCTGTTTTTAATGCCTGTTTATACACTACTATTTTTTTATTGAATATTACCGATATACTGTCTTTATCGAACACACCATTATCGTATAAATCAATATGAATAGAATCTGACCTCGTTTCTACAAGTACAATTTTACTTGTTGCTCGTTGATTAATCTGAGCAAGTAGCAATCGATCTTTTATTTCATTAATAGAATCTAATGTTTCAATTAACTTGTCTTTTTCTTTACTTGTAAGCACTTTATCAGCAACTACCGATGCTTTTTTCGCTGCTAAATCTTTCTTAGCTTGTTCTCTTTTTTCAGCCAAAGATTTAATAACACTATCATTCATTGCTTTTGCAATACTATCTTTCATCGCCTTTTCTCTAATTTTTGCTCTTCGTTTTTCCCTAACAATGCTATCTCTAGTTGCTTTTTGTTGCTTTGCTTCTTTTATGCGTAATGCTCGTTCGTATTTTTCAACCGCTTTTTTGGCAATAGCTATTGTACGTTCTTTTTCTTTTTTAATTTGCTTCTCTTCTTGTATAATTTTATCAAACGCAGCTTTCTCTTCTCTTTCAGCTTTTCTTTCAGCAGCTAATCTTGTCCTTCTTTCTGCTCTTGTTTCTTCTACTGGTTTCTCTTCATCAAAAGTAATCTTGCGTTTTCCTTCTCTTATTTCGTTTAAAATTTCATCAATATTTAATTCCTTACCAGAAGGTGTCCAACGTTTATTTTTATCTTTTGTAACAATTACATCTGCTCGTCTATTGGCTTCTTGCTCTGTCATATTGTATGTAGAATCATCTTTACATGGCAATACCAAATGATTGTCTACATAGAAATCAATGTTAATTTTTGAAGGCGGAATACCGTTTTTAGCAATGTATTTTTTTACTGCTTGTGCCCTTGCTTTTGCTAAACGTTTGTTTACGGAAGCCTTACCCTTACAATCGGTGAAAGCAGCTATAACAATATTTAAATCTGGATTATCTTTTACAATTTGAATAATGGTGTCTAATGAACTACGTTCTTTATCTTTAATCGACGATTTTGCAAAGTCGAAGTTTACAACCGTTCTAGCAACAGAAGCGGCATTTATCGAATCTATCAAATGCTTTCGAAGTGCATTTTCTTGATCTATTTTGAATTGTGTACTATCAAAAACAACAACAGGTGTATCTACTTTAGCAATTGTATCAACAGGTTTAATACTACTTGTATCAATTGGCTTTAAAGAAATGGACTGAAAAATTTCTAAACAACAAATCGCTTCTCTATCAGAACTAAAGTAGGAAGTATCACCAATAGATTGGCTATATTTTTTATAATAAACATCATCTCGAACAGAGTTGAGAGAGGCACCAAGATTTACAGAACTATACCATTTGTTTTTTTCTACAGATCCTTTGCTTTTAACAATATCTAATCCACCCATTCCAATTTTTCCATTGGTACTGTAAAATAATTCTCCCGTTTCTGTAAAATAAAATGGCGTTGTTTCATCACCAGCAGTATTAATACTATCGCCTGCGTTTAAGGCTACGCCAACAGCATTGTAATTTACAAGTGGTGCAATCCAAATATCGTATTTACCAAATCCACCTGGTTTATTAGATGAGAAAACAAGAAAGCGATTATCGTCTGTAACATACGGTTGTTTAGCATTATATCCTTCAACATTTACAACATCACTCATTTTTATAGGAGTAGACCAAGCAGAATCTGGATGTATACGTTGTGCGTAATAAATGGCATAACTATTTTTAGCAGGTACATAGGTTTCTTTCCAAGCAGTAAAATAAATAGTTAGTTGATCTTTTGTAACATGGGAAGCAGCTTTGTCTAACTGAATTCCATTGATAGACAGTGTATTACTATTAGGTTCTTTTAGATTAGTTTGATACAATTTTGTAGGATAAGTAATGTCTGTTTTATTACTACTATCAACAGAGGATTGTGTAAAATAAAACGTTGTATCATTCAGTTTTTCTAAACCATAAGTAGATCCGATACCTTTACTTAAATCAAGTTTAGATGTTGTAAATAATGCTGGTAAATTGCGTTGATTGATATTGAAATAAGCATTTGCTAATTCAAATTTAGCAAGCTGTGTATAGGCATCATCAGCTGCATACTCTGTTATAAACTGATTTAGCTGTGTAATAGCTTCTTCAGGTTTGTTATTGGCTCTTAATGTTTCTCCATACCAAAGTCTAGTTAAAGAATCAGGTGTTTTTGTAAGGGTCAAATATTGAGCATACAAAGTATCAGCAAGATTGTAGTATTTATATAATCGATACGATTGTGCTAATTGATAGGTTAAATAAATCGCTTGTTCTCCTTTTGCTTTTTTACCTTTTGCTCTACGAGATGGTTGATATGGCATTGCATAACCATTGGTATAAACACCAGTAAGTGCTGCTTTATACAACTGTGCAGCAGCATAATAATTCTGTTCTTTAAATAAAGCATCTGCCCTACGTTGATAGCTTCTACGACTTTGTGCTTGCACATTTATTACATAAGCACAACAGCAAACACCAATTAAAATGGATGCTTTTGTAAAAAAACGAAAGGGATTATAGTTTATAATCTTGGACATATAAATTTGGGTTCTGCAATTTTATTTCTACCAATAAAACTCATAGATAACTCGAAACCACCTCTTGAAGAAGTTGCGGCATTTAAACTAGACACATTTACATCGTAACTTAAACCAATAACAAGTCCGTTAAAATGGATACCAATATTTGGTGCAATAGCATCTTTATATCGATAGGTTGCTCCTAGTATAAAATCTTTATACGTATCTAAGCTATAGTTTAGATTAATGCCACCTGCATATTCAGCCGCTGTTCCTTGTTGCATATAAATGGCATGAGGTGTTAAGTCAACTACATCTGTAAGTTTAAGTTTAAAACCACCATGCATTGTAAAACGCATAGGAACATAGCTTGTAGTTGCTGCTAAAAATTTGTCCTTTGGCTTATTGGGATGATAAACACTTACGCCAATAAATGGATTTACTGTTTTTGAAGGAGATCTATCATAATACATTAAACCTGCATTTACATCTAATGCAAACGTGGTGGTATTATTAAATACTTCGTTCGTTGGCAATGTTGGATCGAAACCAAGAATAGGATTAAATTGATTGCCAAATTGAAGTTTTGATTGATTAATACCTCTATTAATAAATCCAGCTTGAAAACCTGCTGCTAAAATTTTATTTTCACTTAATTGAATTTGATACGAAACAGATGCAGTTACGTTATTATAAAAATAGCCTGCGTCTCCCGCTGTTTGATTCATGACCATTAGTCCTGCTCCAAATCCTTTACCAATTGGTATATCGGCTGTAAATCCTTTAGATGAAATGGGTGTAGCTATTGAAGCCCATTGATTTCTAAAGTTACCAGACACTCGATATTGACCATCTATTACTCCTGTTAATGCAGGATTTAAAAACAAAGGGAATGCATAATACTGCGTAAAATGTGGGTCTACTTGAGCCACTATTTTTTTATTGGTAATAAAAACCAATAACGCTGTAAAAATGATAAAGAGTTTCCTCATATTGATTTACCTAAACGGTTTTTATCTTAATAAAGTAAATGTTCCTTTTTTAACCTGTGTAGTTCCATCTGTTAAAACAGCTTCTACAAAGTATACATAAACACCTACAGGTTGTTTCGTTCCTTTATGTGTTCCATCCCAACCTCTTAATCGATCTGTTGTAACAACTAATTGCTGACCTAATTGGTTGTAAATAGTTAATCGAACAGATTGAATTGTATTTCCATAAACTGTAAATACATCGTTTATACCATCATTATTTGGTGTAAAGGAGTTAGGAACATAAATTAAATTCCCAATTGGATTGGTTGTGGTTGCATTTGTTGATGCAATAACACTTGGCTGACAACTAAATGTGCCAATTGCTTGAACAGAAAAATTAACTGTTTGTAACGGCAATAATCCATTGATAGTTTCAGATAATGCAGTTGCACCATTTGTAGGAGAACGGAATGTAACACCATTGTCTGTACTAATTAAATACCCCGTAGCATTTGGAACAGCATTCCATTGAAATGTAATACTTACTCCTGTTATGTTTGTAGCACTTACAGTAGGTGTAGCCAATTGTGGAACTACCGTTATTCTTTGATTAGCAGCTTGTACACCACAACTTGATAAACTATTCGAAGCTGTTACTGTATAACTAGTTGTTTGTGAAACAGAGGGTATTGTAATACTATTTCCTGTACCCAGCACCGTTGGATTACCAGTTAAAGACCAAGCATAATTGATTCCTGATTGAACAGGATTAACGCTTAAAGTAATTGATTGCCCACTACAAATAGAATCTCTTGCAACAGTTATGTTTGGCGTATTGATAGCAGGTAAAAATTGTACCGATGTTGTAGTTGTTACAGGTGTAGTACAAACCGAATTAGAAACTGAAACAGTATAATTACCACTCGTAGTTACACTAATATTTTGTGTGGTAGCACCTGTACTCCATAAATAATTTGAGCCTGCATTACCAGCATTTAAAACAACAGAAGTGTTTGCACAAGCAGTTGTAATTGCTGGTAAATTAATTACAGGTGGAGCTACAAAACTTACACTTACAGGATTTGATGTAACACTACAATTATTACCATTGGTAACTGTTACGGTATAATTGCCAGCTGTTGTAACACTTATCATTTGTGAAGTTGCTCCATTACTCCATAAATATGCAGCTCCTGCATTTCCAGCATCAAGCGTTACAGGAGTAGTTGAACACTCTGTAATGCTTGCAGGTAAAACAACCACAGGTATAGTGTTTATAACTACATTGGTACTTGCTGTTACTGAACCACAACTATTTGTAGCCATTACAGAATAATTGCCTGCTGTATTTACAGTAATACTTGGTGTTGTTGCACCTGTACTCCACAAATAAATTGTTCCACTTGAATTTCCAGGATTAAGTGCTGCTGAATTCCCTAAACAAATGGATGTAGTAGCAGGCAAACTAATTGCTACAGGACTATAATAATTTACTTGAACTGATTTTGTAACAGCTGCACATCCATTGGTAGCGGTAACGGTATAGTTACCAGAATTATTTACAGTGATGGAAGGTGTAGTTGCACCATTATTCCATAAATAAGTAGTACCTGTAGGATTTATACCGGCATCTAAAACGGTATTTGTACCGATACAAGCATCTATGTTTGTAGGTAAATTAACTACAGGAGCTGCTACAAACTGAACGTTAATTTGTTTTGAAACTGTAGAGCAAGCATTAGTGGCCGTTACCTCATAAATATTAGATTGTGTAACATTGATACTATTAGTAGTTTCTCCAGTATTCCATAAATAATTTACCGATGGATCATTAGGCCCTGCAACAAGATTAGCTGGAGTACCAGTACAACTTATTATTGTTGATGGGAGGGTGAGGATTGGAGTTAGTGTATTGTTTACTACGGTAACAGTTGCTGTACCTGTGGCTCCACAACTATCAGTTACAGTAACAGTGTAAGTTCCTGCTCCTACAGTAATGCTACTATTCGTTGAACCTGTATTCCATGCATAACTTACATTCTTATTTGATGTAGCTGTTAATGTGGTTCCACTTGTACCACAAACAGTTAAAATACCATTTATACTAGCAGTTGGTGCTGCATTGTTATTTACTACGGTAACAGTTGCTGTACCTGTGGCTCCACAACTATCAGTTACAGTAACAGTGTAAGTTCCTGCTCCTACAGTAATGCTACTATTCGTTGAACCTGTATTCCATGCATAACTTACATTCTTATTTGATGTAGCTGTTAATGTGGTTCCACTTGTACCACAAACAGTTAAAATACCATTTATACTAGTAGTTGGTGCTGCATTGTTGTTTACTACGGTAACAGTTGCTGTACCTGTGGCTCCACAACTATCAGTTACAGTAA
>JBHYCS010000013.1:124214-142966 GCA_051861445.1 Chitinophagaceae bacterium
GCTGTTAATGTGGTTCCACTTGTACCACAAACAGTTAAAATACCATTTATACTAGCAGTTGGTGCTGCGTTGTTATTTACTACAACAGAATCTGACACAGAACAATTACCATTACTAACAGTAACAATATACTTTCCATCATTAGTAACATTCAAAGAATTTGATAAAGTAGGATTAGGTAAAGTATTCCAACTAAAGTTAGTTCCTCCAGTACTTGTTGCTACAAGCGTTGCTGTATTTACATTACAAAGTGTTAAAGAGTTATTTAATACCGCATTTCCGTTATAAGTAATTGATACTGTTGGTGTTGTATTAACAGTTATTCTAACAGTGTCTGTAACTACATTACAAGTACTATTATTTGTATAAGAACCTGTAACTACGTAATTATAAATACCTGCTGACAAATTTTGTACAGCAATACTATTACCTGTGCCAATTATAACTGGATTGTTTGATAAAGACCAATTGTATGTAACACTACTCTGTGGATTTTTAACTTCTAAAACCACCGATCCATTTGAACAAATAGTTGTATCTGTGCTTGCAATTACAGGATTAATAGGTGTTGTAAAAACAACAATTATAGAATCTATACTAGAACAAATATTGTTTACATCAGTTACATTTACTTTATACAAACCAGCTGTATTAATATTATAAATAGAATCTGTTGTAGAACTGTTGGTTGGATTCCAAACATAACCCAAACCTCCCATGCCTGTATTTGCTCTTAGAACTGTATTATTTCCACAAACAAACAAAGAGTCATTGTTCATATTAAAGACACCATTAGATGCTAAGAACGTAACTGTTGGTCTTGCGAAAATATTTACTGTTATGGTATCACTCGGCACAATTGTACATCCAGTAGTGTAAGAACCAAACAATATATACCGATATGTACCTGCTACCAAATTATTGGGAAGCGTAAAAGCTGTATCTGAAGAAGTAGTAAACGAAGGCAATTGACCGTTATTGGTTAATTGAGCCCAAGAATAGACTACATTCTGTTGTTTTGGGGTTTTTAAATACAACGTTAAAGCATCTCCTAAACAAATAGAAACAGTATCTGTGGTTATAGATTTTGTTGAAACTAAATCGATATTGATTGGTGCGAAAAATTGAACAAGTGCAGAATCTACCCCAAAACAAGTTGAATCTTGATTTCTAACTCTTACAGAATAAATACCACCATTTGGAGGATTAACCGTATAAAACTGTGTATTTGAAACTTCTGTTCTTGTTTGACCACTTGCGTAAACCCAAGAAAAATTATAATTATTTGAAGTAGGGTTTGGAGCAGGATCTAATAATCTAGGATTATTGTCACATATGTATATGTTATTGTTTGCATCTTTTCCCTGAATAGTTACAGTTATTGAGTTAGAAACCAATATTGATGTTGTAGTATCATACAAAATAGGACAAGCACCGTTTAATCCAATGTAATTTGCACTGACAACATACCTCCCCTGCTGATTTGCAGTCATACTTGGAAAGAACAACTGATTTGAAGTAGACAACACATTAAATGGGTTTGTTTCTTGCACCCATGTATAACTAATCCCTTGCTGCAATGGAACGATTACCCTATTACTATCACCTACACAAACACTGTTTTTTTGAACTATAGTGTTTAAACTAATGGGCGGATAAAATGTCACAATTATTGTATCATTCCGTGAACAAATCACATTGTTTGTAGATTTTAATTTCACGTAGAAAGTATCTGTGACAGGAACAGTTACTGCTGGATTATTTATAGTAATAGAGTCTTGAGTTGAGAGAACAGAAAGATTTCTAACTCTATGCCATTCATATGTTTCAATTAATGAATCACTAGCATTTAACGTAATACTAGCAACTCCACAAACAGTATCTCTTAAAGGTAATTTTCTCGGAATCGAATCTACAGTAATGGTAACTGTATCGAAACATTGAACACCATAATTTGAAACTATAGCCTGATAACGAGTAGTTGTAGTTGGGGTAACAGTTATATTTTCTGAAGTTCCAAGCGATGCTCCTGTATTTAAATTTATCCAACTTACAGCTCTTGGTAATTTTGTTTCAGTTGTAGAATCTGGATAAAAAGCCCAAATACCATCATTTCTTGCCCAAATAATTTTTTTATCTTTTGAGTCGTAATAAGCAAGACCATTTTCATCTGAAAAGTTTACCGGTGGTGGCACAGTTCCTACATTTGTATATTCTACAAAACCGCTATCAACACCAACTCGAAAGCGAAAAGACTTATTAGTAGTAGGAGCTACTTCATTAAAAATAAAATCATCAGTTGGTTGAAAACCACCGAACTTATAAAAGCGGTTTTTATCATAATCGTATGCAACAGCCCCTTCATATTGAACACTAGGATGACTATAATTTAATATTTTTCTAGGTGTAAATGCAGGTGCATTTAAATCAATTTCCCAAATATGTCTTAACCAGCTGAATGTTCCAAAAATGGTTCCATAAGGTAAATGATCGGTTAAAGAAAAGTTTTCCGCAAAACCATCCTCACTTCCATATCCAGAAAAAATATAGATTTTGGTATTATTAGCATTTGAACCAATTACCTTCCCTCCTTTTGGTGGATTTAAACTTGTAGATGTATTTGCTTTTAACTGCACCCAAGTAGTTCCATTAAACCCAAATATTGAATTTTTCACCTGACCACCTCCATATCCTCCATAAAAAGCAGGTCTACCTCTTACACCATCCCAAAATGAATTAGCAAAAATGTTACTATTATCAACGGATAAATTACTATTTGAAGTAAACTGCCAAGATGCTGGATTACTTAAATCTAATTGAGATACTGTATCTCTACCAGAACGCCAAAGAAATATTTTATTACCTGTTGGATCAAAAACAAACTGTTCATTTTTGTTTCCAGGCCAGTTGGCGGCATTAATCGTATCTACCCTGTTTAAAGAATCGTTATTTCCTAAACGATATGCATAAATTTTACCGTTTAAAATAGAGTATAAAATTTGATTATTTCGATCAAAACCAAAGGGTTTAATATTAAAATTAGCTGCATCAATTTGAGATGGTGCAACTAATTGTTTCCAAAATCCTGCTGGAATCGTGTCTCTTAAAACTTCAGGATTTGCCCTTAACGTTAATGTAGTTCCTGGGCAAACAATTGTATCTTTTTGTAAAATAATAGTATCGGAACAATCTGTTGGACCAAGCATTAATTGACTTGATTGTGTAGAAATGTTACTAGAAACATAAATAGAATTGCTTGGCTTTTTTCTCAATTGCTTGCTTAGCCTTTCTGCTTTTCCTAAATCTTTAGTTTCTTTTTTTTCTGAATAGTTTTTCTCATACAACCATGCTAAGGTTTTTGATGAAACAGTTGCAACTATTCCTATTAGAAGTAATAAAAAAAATAAACGCCGCCTATTTCTCATAAGTTGTCAATTCAAAATATCATAATTGATATAGCATCGTTACGTATGCAAAGCATACGAAAACAGTAATAATAATTAAGTCAATAGTCAGTTTTCAGAACACAAGATAATTTTCTTCAAGGGCAAACAATGCGAGTCGAAAAGCAGAGGGGTATTTAATTAAAATTCGAGTAATGAATCTTAGATAGAGCAAATATAGATATGTTAATGCGTTATAACAAAAATTATTTAATAGGTTTAAGATTAAATAATAATTAAATAAAATAGGCGTAAAAAACTTATTGCTATCTCAGGCAAGATTAAACTTTACGAATAATTAAAAATATCATTTTAAAAAACAAAAAAGCTGCCTTAAAAAAGACAGCTTTTCATCATGAAAATATTTGAAAATAACTATTGTTTTACCATTTGAACTGCCATTTGCAATTTTACCTCATCACTTACAACTACTCCTCCTGCTTCTGTAACAGCACCCCAAGTTAAACCAAAATCTTTTCGATTAATTTTTCCCGAAATTTCAAATCCAGCTTTAAATTGTCCATAAAAATCTGTCATGGTTCCACCATATTCTACCATTAACTCTACAGATTTAGTAACGCCTTTTATTGTTAAATCACCAATTAGTGCATAGTCGCTATCAGACTTTTTAACAAAAGATGTAGAAACAAATGTTAATTCAGGAAAACTTGCAGCACCAAAAAAGTCATCACTTTTTAAATGCTCATCTCTTTGTTGATTTCCAGTTGAAATACTTGCAACAGCTGCATTAAAACTAATTTTAGCATCTGAATAATCATCTGCATCAGATTCTAAAGTTGCATCAAACTGTGTAAAGCTACCCGTAACGTTAGTGATCATTAAATGCTTTACTTTAAAAGTAATTTCGCTGTGTAGCGGATCTAATTTGTAAATTGCCATATAGGTTTGTTTTGTGCTTGGTTTATGGTAAAACCTAGCGGTTTATAAATGTTTATGTATGAGAATTATTCTTCTATCAAAATGCCCATTTTTCCCATTTGATAGTCTCTAAAAGCTTCCATAATTTCTGTTTGCGTGTTCATTACAAATGGTCCATGACTTGCTACTGTTTCATTTAAAGGCTCTCCTGTTCCAATTAGTAATTCAGTTTCTTCCAAAGCTTCTATTTCTATTTCTAATCCATCATTATCAAATACTGCTACATAATTTGCTTGTATTTCATCTTTTTGATTTACCAAAATTTTTCCATGTAAAGCATACACGAATACTTCATGCGATTGTTCAATAGGAAAAATATATTTTCCACCTTTTTGCATGTGTACCATATATGTATTTACAGGAGAATGTGTAACAATGGGGCTTTTGGTTTGATGTAATGAACCTGATGCTACTGCAATACTTACCAATCCATCATTTGAATGTATTGTTTGTATTTCCTCTTTTGTTAAAGGCATGTAAACTGGTTCATCCATTTTATGTTTTGCTGGCGTATTTACCCATAATTGAATTAATTCTTGTACACCACCAAGCTCATGAATATCTTGTGGTGGTCGTTCACTATGAATTACCCCCATACCTGCATTCATCCATTGAATTCCTCCAGCATAAACCACATGATTGTTTCCTCTACTATCTCTATGATGTACGCCACCTTTGTAGATAAAAGTTACAGGAGAAAAGCCACGATGAGGATGTGGTCCTACACCTGCTTTTAAAACAGGAATATGTGATGGCACTTTAATATTGGCATGATGTAACAATAAAAAAGGCCCAACTGCTTCTGCTTTTGAAGAAGGAAATGCCTGACGAACAGGAAAACCACCCATATCCATCATATTGGCATACAAAATTGTTTTTACCGTTCTTTGCATTTTCATATTTGTTTAATTTTGATGTAATAGTATGGGTACTTCAATAATCAAAAATTCAGATTCTGTAGTTGCATTAATATTTAATGAACTTACATCTGTAAATCCGATACCATCTCTTGCATCTGCTTGTAAACCATTTACTTCTATTGAGCCGTTCAAGACAAAAACGTAGATACCATTACCAGTTAAATGTTGCTTATATTCTGTTTGTTGTTGTGCAGAGAAATGGCCAAGTGTAAACCATGCATTTTGATTAATCCATACTGCATTGCTATCATTTGGTGCAACCACAGTTTGCAGCTTGTTTTTTCTTTCGCTTAATGAAAATGTTTTTTGTTCATAACGTGGAGCAATGTTTCGTTCTTTAGGCAAAACCCAAATTTGAAGAAAAGACACAGGCTTATCTCTATTTGCATTTTTTTCGCTGTGAGCAATTCCACTACCTGCACTCATGATTTGTACATCGCCTTGTTTAATTATTTCATGTCTACCAGTAGAATCTTGGTGCTCTAAATCGCCACTCAATGGTATCGAAATAATTTCCATATTGTCATGTGGATGCTTACCAAAACCCATTCCTGCAGCCACTGTATCATCGTTTAACACTCTCAAAGCTCCAAAATGAATGCGTTCTTCATTATAATATCCAGCAAAACTAAACGTATGGTAACTATTTAACCATCCATGATTTGCATGTCCTCTTGTGTTGGCTTTATGTATAATCGTTTTCATAATCTTTTTTTAATTGTGTGTATATACATGTATTTTTATAAAAAATTTTATTCGCTTTCTCTTACTTTCTCTAAAAGAGACGAAATACTTGCTGCTTCTGTTTCTGAAATTGTAACATGACTGGTATAAACCTTTTCTATCAATGCTGTACTAGCAGCTAGTATATTTATTCCAGCTGGTGTAATGGTTATTACGGTTTCTCTTTTATCAGCTTCAGAAGTACTTCGTTTAACTAGCTTTTTTATTTCTAAACGGTCTATAATTCTTGGTACGTTTGAGTTTTTTTCCATCATTCTACAGCCAATATCTTTCACACACATTTGTTCTGGATACTTACCTTTTAATATTCGAAGCACATTGTACTGCTCATGTGTTAATCCAAATTCTTTCAATTCTTTACTCATGATTGTTTTTAACCACCAAGCTGTGTAAAGAATATTGAGTGTAGCTTTTTGCACTTCACTTTTAAACTTTGTACTTTGTATTGCTTGTTCTAATTTCATTTATAGTGCAAATGTATGTACATACATCTAATTTACAAAAACTTCTTTTAAAAAACAATCCCTTTTCATTTGGCAATGAAAAGGGATTTAAAATTAAGACTGTACGTTATTTAGAAACATTGGTTGCATATTTCCACCAATCGCCTAAACTACTACAATCAGCATAATCTTTATCGATAGTAATATAATAGGTTGGTAAATGTTCTTTAAACCACTTTTCAAGAGTTGTTTGCTTTTTTTCTTCTAAAGCTCTTTCAGCAATTCTATTATAATCTTCCTTTAGGTTTTCGATATGTGGCTGTGTTCTATTTTTTAAATGTACAATACGTACCATTTTTTTTCCTCGTTCATCGGTATACACTTGAGGTTGAGAGTATTCACCTACTTTCAAATTTTTAATAGCAATTACCATATCCTTATCTAGTTCATCAATTGCTAAAAATGAAGTTCCACCTCGTCCTGTTACTGTTCCTCCATTATACTTACTATTTTCATCTTCACTGTATTTGTTTACAGCTTCTCCAAAAGTTAATTGACCTGTAACAACTTTTAAACGTACACTATCTAATTTATTAATAGACAACTTTACTTCATCGTCTGTTACTGGTGGAATTCTTAGGATGTGACGAACCAATGCATCGTCGCCAGCACGGCTTACCATTTGAATAATATGGTAGCCAAATTTTGATTTGATAACGGGAGAAATTTGACCTTCTTTTAAACGGAAAGCTGCTGATGTAAATGTTGGATCGAAATCTTTTGCGGTTCTATTAATATTGTATTGCCCTCCATTGTCTTTACTTCCAGGATCATCAGAATATAATTTACACAATTGCTCAAACTTTTTTACACCTGCTTCTATTTGGCGTTTGTATTCATACAATTGTTTTACAACATATTCTTCAATGTCTTTACTTGCTTTAGGAACTGCTAAAATTTGACTTAGCTCAATCTCACTTTCGTAATAAGGCAAACTATCTTTTGGAATTTTTGCATAATATGCTTTTACCTCATTAGGTGTAATTTTAATAGGCTCCAAAATTTTACCTCTCATTTGGTCGGCTAGTTTACGCTCCTTAAAACTTTGTCTAAAATCTTCTTTAATTTGATAAATGGTTTTACCCGCTACTTCTTCAAGAATTTCTTTTGTTCCGTAAGCATTAATAAAACTACGAATTTGGTTATCTAAAGCCGCATCAATTTCTTCTTCTGAAACAACAAGAGAATCTTTTTCTGCTTGTAAAACCAATGCTTTTTGTATTAACTGACCTTCTAAAAAAGCACATTCAGGGTTTGGAGGAAGCTGAGCCTCTTGCCCTTGTCTTTTATAATCTGCAATGGCATTAATGATGTCTGACCGAAGAATAATTTTATCGCCAACTTGTGCAATAATTTTATCGGCAATTACTTTTTTGGTTTGTGCTTGTACAAAAGCACTTCCTACAAAAAATAATAAAACAGTGAAAGTATATTTCATAAACACAATGATTATCTTCAAAAATAGGTTTTTGTAATTGGCTTCGAGAAGTTTAAATGTAGCTTTTAACAAATTGTTACAGTGCAATGCTATTTTATTGAAAACAAATAACCTGTTTAACGTAAAAACTTCCGCTCAAAATAGTTGAACGGAAGTTTTTTTATTCACTAAAAAACAAAATTAAAATTCATCATACTATCCTACTGCTTCACTAGCCATACTTTTTGAAACTTTTTTACGCTCTTCCTCATTCAATACAACTTTACGCATACGAATGTTTTTTGGCGTTACTTCAATACACTCATCTTGCTGAATGTATTCCATACATTCTTCTAGAGTCATTAAAGTTTTAGGAGCAATTCTTGTAGCATCATCACTACCGCTTGCTCTGTGGTTGGTTAGCTTTTTAGGCTCAGTAGCATTTACCACTAAATCTCCTGGTTTGATGTGTTCTGCAATAATTTGACCTGCATAAACATCTTCTCCTGGATCTACAAAAAACTTACCTCTATCTTGTAGTTTATCAATAGAATAACCTGTTGTTTTTTCTTGATTTTTACTAATTAAAACACCATTATTTCTTCCAGGAATTGGTCCTTTCCATGGTTTATATTCAATAAAACGGTGTGCCATAACAGCTTCACCAGCAGTATTGGTAAGCATTTGAGAACGCAAGCCAATTAAACCTCTTGATGGAATTTCGAATTCTAGGTGTTGCATTTCTCCTTTACTTTCCATTACCAACATTTCTCCTTTACGCTGCGTAACCAAATCAATTACTTTACCACTAAATTCACTAGGAACATCAACCACTAAATTTTCATATGGTTCATGTTTTTTATCGTTGATGTATTTAATTAATACTTGAGGATTACCAACTGTTAATTCATATCCTTCTCTACGCATGGTTTCTACTAAAACACCTAAGTGCAAAATACCACGACCATATACTAAAAAGCTATCAGCACTGTCTGTATCTTCTACACGTAAAGCCAGATTTTTCTCCGTTTCTTTCATTAAACGATCACGTAAGTGACGAGAGGTAACAAACTTTCCATCTTTACCGAAGAATGGTGAGTTATTGATGCTAAACATCATACTCATTGTTGGTTCATCTACGCTAATTACCGCTAAAGCTTCCGGATTTTCAGCATCGGCAATAGTATCTCCAATTGTAAAATCTTCTAAACCAACAACTGCACAAATATCTCCTGCTAAAACCTGTGTAACTTTTCTTTTCCCTAATGCTTCAAAAATGTATAGTTCTTTTACTTTCGATTTTTGAATACGACCATCGGTACGCATTAAGCTAAAACCTTGTCCTTCACTAATACTTCCACGAGCAACTCTACCCACTGCAATTCTTCCTAAGAAAGCACTGTAATCAAGTGATGTAATTTGCATTTGAAGTGTGCCATCCTCTACTTTTGGAGCAGGAACATACTGTAAAATACCATCCATTAAAGGAGTAATATCTTCACATTGTTCGTTTTTACTATTAAACCATCCATTTTTACCACTACCATAAAAAGTTGGGAAATTTAATTGTTCTTCTGTAGCATCAAGGTTGAAGAATAATTCAAAAACAGCGTCATGCACTTCATCTGGTCTGCAATTAGGCTTATCTACCTTATTGATAACTACAATTGGTTTTAAATTCAACTGCAAGGCTTTTTGCAACACAAAACGAGTTTGAGGCATTGGGCCTTCAAAAGCATCTACTAATAAAATTACGCCATCAGCCATTTTCAACACACGTTCAACTTCTCCACCAAAATCACTGTGACCAGGTGTGTCTATCACATTAATTTTTACATCTTTATACTGAACAGATGCATTTTTTGAAAAGATGGTAATTCCACGTTCTCTTTCCAAATCGTTGCTATCCATAATCAACTCACCAGTATCTTGATTGGCTCTAAATACATTTGTTTGGTGTAAAATTTTATCGACCAAAGTAGTTTTTCCATGGTCAACGTGTGCAATAATTGCAATGTTTCTTATATCCATTATAATTTTTTTGGGCTAATTAAATAGGCTTAAAACAAATGCCACCAAGGGTTGTAGCGTTTGAATTAATAAATTAGCTCTTTTTGAAGGTGCAAATGTACGGTTTTGCTTTGGGGTGAAAAAATGAAAGGCAAATGTTTACTATTTAATCATCTAATCTTTTCAGCATAAAACCCTAGTTTTAATTAGATTTATACCACATGAAATTATTATATACTTCAACTTTTCGAAAAATAATGCTATACGTAATGACATTTGCTTATGTTTTAGCAGGTGTCAATCACTTTTTAAATCCACAGTTTTACTATCCATTATTCCCTAATTATTTACAAAAGTGGAGTAGCATTTTAAATTCGCTAGCAGGGTTTGCAGAAGTAATTTTAGGCATAGGTTTACTTTTTACAGCAACTAGAAAGCAAGCTTCTATTTTAATTATGATCATGCTATTGGCGTTTTTACCCGTTCATATTTATTTTATTGAGGTTAAAAGTTGCTTACCGAACAGCAACATTTGTGTACCTGAATGGGTTGGTTGGATAAGATTGATTATTATTCATCCAATACTTATTTTTTGGGCGTATTTTGTTGGAAATTTGCGTAATAATCAATAAATGAATGCTTATGAAATGGTGGATGAAATTTTTACTAACATTAATAGTTGCTATTGTTTGTATATACTTTCTAGGACCAAATCCTGAAACGCCAAAGTATGCCACTGAATTACCAGATGTACCTACAAGTGTAACAGGAATTGAAAATTATATTACAGAAAGAGAACAAGCACATAAAATTAAACCAAATAATGAAGCTAGAATTGTGTGGTTAAATGATAGCTTAAAACAAGAAACGGAATTTGCATTGGTGTATTTACATGGTTTTAGTGCCAGTCAAGAAGAAGGAAATCCTACACATAGAACAATTGCAAAAAAGTTTGGCTGTAACTTATATTTAGCAAGATTGGCAGAACATGGCGTAGATACAACTGAACAACTTGTTCGATTAACAGCAGATAAATATTGGGAAAGTGCAAAAGAAGCGTTGATGATTGGCAAGCAACTCGGTAAAAAAGTAATTTTAATGGGTACTTCAACCGGTGGAACACAAGCATTACAATTGGCAGCAGCCTATCCTGAAATTGTTCATGCATTGATACTCTATTCTCCCAATATTGCCATTAACGACCCCAATGCATGGCTTTTAAATAATCCTTGGGGTTTGCAAATTGCTCAACAAGTAAAAAAAGGAAAATACATTGACCCAAATGATGAACGACCGATTTATAAACAATATTGGAACAAACCTTACAGACTAGAAGCTGCTGTAGCATTGCAAGAAATGCTTGAAACAACAATGATTGAATCTACTTTTGAAAAAATAAAACAGCCTACACTTGCCTTATATTACTACAAAGACGAGCAAAACCAAGACCCAGTTGTACGTGTAGATGCAATAAAAAAAATGATGCAATCGCTTCAAACACCTACTGATAAAAAAAGAGCAATCGCAATGCCAAATACAGAAGCTCATGTAATTGCATCACCCATAAAATCAAAAGATGTTAAAGGTGTTATTGACGCTACAGCCGATTTTCTAACCGAAGTTGTTGGTTTAAAAGCATACTGATTAAAAAAAGCCTATAATTAGGTGATAAATTATAGGCTGTGTAGAAAACAACTATCCATCTATTTTTCACTTTCTACTACAAAAGATATGGTTTGTTTTACTCTATAAATCACTTTTTGACCATTTTGAATAGCAGGTGACCATTTAGGTCCTTTTTTAATGATTCTAATTGCTTCTTCAGCTGTTCCAAAACCAGGATCTCTTTCAGCTTGAGCATCACTGATATTACCATCCTTATCTACAAGAAAGGAAACAATTACAGAATAAATTCCAGGTGCTGCACCATTTTCAGATGGTAATTCTCTGTTTAAATTCCTTTCTAAATATCTTTTCCAACTTTCTTGTCCACCAGGGAAAGTAGCTGGAATTTGTACGACTTTAAAATCTTCTTCGTAATCTTTTTTGGCAATAATTTCAGCATTACTTCCTGTACCTGTTGCTTCTATTGGTGATACAATTGTGTTTCCAATTTCAGAACCATCAGTATTTACAGTTCCAATAACAACATTATCTAAACTTGACTGATCTGGTGGCGGTGTGTTATCGTCGTACAAATTGTTTTTTACAATCGTTGGAGTTGTAAATATTACCTGCTTAACTAAAGCTTTTACTTGTTCTTTGGGCTTTTCAATTGGAGGAGTAATATCTGGCTTATTAACAGAATGATCTCTAAGGACAATGTCTTTAACCTCAAGTGGTTTAATACTTGTATTTTCTTTTTTTGCCCAAATAGATAGCGTAATTAATAAAAGCGTAAGCATAAAGGTGCTAGCTAAAGCATATTGCAAACGCTTATTGTAATTTTTTCGAAGCATATAAGCACCGTAAGCTTTATTTCTGCCTTCGAATAAAATGTCTAGCACATCGGCTGTTAAAATTTGCTGTGTTTTCATGGTAATAATTTTTTAAATTAGATTACCATAAAACAAAAATCCATAAATTAATTAAAAATATTTAATCTACATAAGTAACTGAAAAGCAAAAGCGTCTTTCAGATTGAAAGACGCTTTTGCTGGTTTATTGAGTATCGTATCGAAAAATTAATCTTCAGAAACAACGAATGTAATGGCTTGTCTTGCTCTATAAGCAACATTTCTACCATTTTGTACAGCAGGTTTCCAAGCTGGTCCTTTTTTAATTACACGAATAGCTTCGTCTTTTGTACCATGACCTGGATCTGTTTCTGCAACTACATCACTAATAGCTCCGTTTTTATCTACTAAAAAAGATACCATAACTGTGTATTTACCAGGAGGAGCACCATTTTCAGAAGGTAAATCTCTGTTCAAATTACGCTCTAAATATTTTGCCCAAGCTGCTCTACCTCCAGGAAATTCAGCTTCAATTTGCACCACAGTAAATACTTTATCGTAGTCTTCCTCTTGTTTAGGAGCTTCTACAACACCAGTACCTTTACTTTCTACTACAGGTGCTACAATTCCATCATCTTTTACACCTTCCACATTAATAGTACCAATTTTAGTTTCTTCTAACTTTTCTTGGTCTGGTGGTGGTTCTTTTACTTCCTCATCTTTTACAATTTTGGGAGGAGTAAATTTTGTGATTTCCACTTTGGGTGGCTCTTGTTTTGGAGGTGGTGGTGGAGGTGGTAATTCAGGCTTTTTTTCTTCCTTCTTTACCTCTTCCAAATTCATGTCTTGCACAAAAACTTCATTCTTAGATTCTGTTTTAACGTTATTCGCTAGAACATATGCTAAGAAAATCAATAAACAGATAGCAAACGTACCTACAATAGCAATTGTAATTCGTTTATTATAAGTTTTACGCAAGTCATAAGCACCATACTCCTTATTCCTACCATCGAAAAGGATGTCTAGGAAGTCGGCGGTCATTATTTTATTTACGTCCATAGTGTTTGACTTTATTAAATAGATTCAAAAAACATTATTTTCCACAAATTAATTAGATGCTTGTGGTGCATTTGCAGCCTGTGATGCTTTTACTAACTGATTTTCTCCATCAAAAATATCTACGAGTGCATATTTGCGTATATCATTAATAGACATTTCATCAAGAATATCAATTACATTTTTGTAAGTGCATTCTTCATTAGGCTTTAAAATAACAAAAAAGTCTTTTGCATCTGTACGTCTTTTTTTAGCAATAATTACATCTCTAATTTCTTTAAAATTAGACGATTTAAAATTTGCTCCTGCAGGATCTAGAATTCCTTCGTAATAAAAAACGTTGTTATCTTTTCCTAACATGATTGTAAGAGAACCTGATTCTTTTGTTTTTGTTAAATCATCATCTTTCTCTGCATCTTTAGGCAAGTTTAGGTTGAAAGCTGTAGGCTGACTCATTGTTGTTGTAAAAATAAAAAACGTAATGAGTAAGAAGCCCAAGTCAACCATTGGCGTTAAATCTACTCTTGTAGATAGCTTTTTCGCCTTTTTGACGCCGGGGCCTTTTTTATGGCCACCACCGCCTGAGGTATCCATTTCTGCCATGGTAGATGTTTTTTTATTTTAAAAATTTATTTTCCAGAACTAGTTTATTCTTCGGTTGTTTCTTTTCCTGATCTGTTCTGATTTCTTTTCCATAAATCACTTCCCTCAGGTACACTTTCAGGATTGGTAACCATTTTAAACTTCAAAAGGTTATTTTTCTTGAAAGCAGTTACTACACTTTTAAAAGCAGGATATTTAGCTACATTATCGCCTTTTAAAAGTAAGTTCATTTTTTTACCTTGATAGCCATCAGAAACTAAACGCATCCATTCGATAAGTTCGTTATTCGTACTATCTTTTGTAGGAATACCTGGCAGCGTTTCGCCTTTTTTAGCTTCTTTGGGTAATTCTAAAAATGATTTTAATTGACCAAAAGAAGAACCAAAGAATTCAGCCTTTTTAAAGGCATTTACATTAATACCAAGATTTTTTGTTGAGTTGAGTGTATTGCCGATGTATTCTTTTACAGTTTCATCGTCCATTGATAAAAATACTTTTCCATCTTTATCAATCGTAATCAACACAACATCTTTATCTGGTGCTACTTTTGATGCCACAGAACTTGGTGTAGTAACAGTAATAGCTTCGCTTGGCTTAAACTTAGTTGTTAAGATAAAGAAACTCAACAATAAGAAAGCAACGTCGCACATCGCTGTCATATCTACCGAAGTACTTTTTCGTGGTAATTTGGGTCTTGACATTGTGAATAATTAAATTAGATATACAATATTGATTCAAAATTTACTTTTCTCCATAAAGAGAACTTACAATTATTTGTAGTTAGCAGCAAAACTTTGAGTTAATGTAAATCCAGATTCATCAATACCAAAAGTAATTCCATCAATTCTTGTAGTAAATACGTTGTACATGATAATTGAAATTGCAGAAGTACCAATACCTAAAGCTGTATTATAAAGAGCCTCAGAAATACCTTCAGATAAAGCTTGTGCAGCTTCTCCACCACCACTATCACCTAATGCAGAGAAAGACTTAATCATACCCACAACCGTACCTAATAAACCTACTAGGGTAGCTACTGAAGCAAGTGTAGATAAGAATACTAAATTTTTCTCTAACATTGGTAGTTCTAAAGCAGTTGCTTCTTCTACTTCTTTTTGAATATTTAATATTTTTTGTTCAGTAGTTAATTCTGTATTGTGAATCATTTCTTTGTATTTGTTTAATCCACCTTTCATTACATTACCTACAGCACCTTTTTGTTTATCGCATTCAGCAATTGCTTTATCAATTTCTTTGTTTGCCAAATGAAATTGCACTTTACGAATAAACTCTGCAATGTTTCCTTTACCTGCTGCTCTTGTAACAGTAAGTAATCTTTCAATTACAAAAGTTAATACAATTAAAAAACATCCAATTAAAACAGGTACAATAATACCACCTAAGTACATTTTTGATAAATCTCCAATTGGGCCTTTGTGTTTTGGCCAAAAACCACCAGCTAAATCTGGTTTAGAAAAGTTAGCAGCATTTCCGATAAAGAAACGCCAAATAACGTAACCTAAAACGATACAAGCTAGAGGGGCAATCGTAGCAATTAAATTACCAGATTTTTTGTGTTGTGGAGCAGTTGAACTTTTAACAGCTGTTGCTGTTGGTTTTGTTTCAGCCATGATTCAATTGATTTTTTGGTTTTTAAATTACAGTTGTTTAAAAATTTTATTTCGCAATTCTACAGAAAAAACTTTTGAAAAAACAAAACAATTTTCAAAGTATCATTTTGAAAAGGGCTTACAAATTAGCAATTTTAAAAGTAATTGCAAATTTGTTTTGTAAAGTTTACCATAATTTCATGCTAAACGGCAAATATAAATATACATGCAAGTAATTAAATAGGTAGTTTTTTACCATTCATAAAACGTTTTACCAAAAAATGTGTTAGTATTTTGCCCGCAATTATCTTTAAAATTAAAATTTAAACATCAAGTTACATTTATGAGAAAACTATTGTTAGCATCGGTGTTGCTTTCTAGCTCATTTGCAATGGCTCAGCAAAGACCAACCGTTCCTACACCTACAACCCCAACTCCTACTTCTACAGGCGCTCCTAATTTGGCAGGATTAATGGGAGGTTTAGGTGGTAGAAGTGCTTCACAAGGCCCAAAACCTTTTAAAGAAGTAATTACCGACAAAGCTGTAAGTAAAAAAGGATTATTTACGGTACATAAAGTAGAAGATAAATACTACTTCGAAATTGGCGACACTTTACTAGGGAGAGAAATTTTAGCAGTTACTCGTTTTGCTAAAGTGCCTAGTGGTGCTGGTTATGGTGGCGAAATTGCCAATCAGCAAACTCTTAGCTTTGAGAAAGGCCCTAATAACACCATTTTCTTACGTGTTATTACTTTAATTAGCGTTGCAGATTCTACAGATGCTATTTACAAAGCTGTAAGTAATTCAAATGTAAATACTATAGCTAATGCGTTTCCTGTATCTGCTTTTGGCAAAGACAGTCTTAACCCAAGTAGCATTATTGATGTAACTGATTTTTTTAAGGGTGATAATCAACCTGTTAGTCTTAGTGCAAATGCTAAAAGAAGATATAATTTTTCGATTTTAGCAGCTGACAGATCGTACATTCAAAAAATTACGACTTATCCAATAAATACAGAAATTAGAACTGTAAAAACCTTTAATGCTTCTAGTGGTGGCGGTTTTTCTATTTCTCCTTCTCCATTTCCTTCAGGTGCATCTTTACCTGCTGCAAACGCTTCAGGTGCTGTAACTTTAGAAATGAATACTTCATTGTTGTTGTTACCAAAAACACCAATGGCAAGAAGATTAGCTGATAGAAGAGTTGGATACTTTACAGAAGATTTTGTAAAATTTGGTGACGACCAGCAAAAAGTTGAGGACAAAGAATTTGCTATTCGTTGGCGTTTAGAACCAAAAGAAGGTGAATGGGATAAATGGATGAAAGGTGAACTGGTAGAACCAAAAAAACAAATTGTTTACTATATAGATCCTGCAACTCCAAAACAATGGAGAAAGCATTTGATTTTAGGTATAAACGATTGGCAAAAAGCATTTGAAAAAGCAGGTTTTAAAAATGCAATTGTTGGTAAAGAATGGCCAGAAAATGATACTACTATGAGCTTAGAAGATGCTCGTTTTTCTGTAGTAAGATATTTTGCATCGAATATTGAGAATGCTTATGGACCAAACGTTCATGACCCAAGAAGTGGAGAAATTTTAGAAAGCCATATTGGTTGGTATCATAATGTAATGAAATTAGTACATGATTGGTACATGATTCAAACTGCAGCTGTAGATCCTAGAGCTAGAAAAATGAAATTTGACGACGATTTAATGGGTGATTTAATTCGTTTTGTATCTAGCCACGAAGTTGGACACACACTTGGTTTAGCTCATAATATGGGAAATAGTAGCAAAACGCCTGTAGAAAAATTAAGAGATAAAGCTTGGGTTGAAGCAAATGGACATACAGGTTCTATTATGGATTATGCTCGTTTTAACTATGTTGCTCAACCGGAAGATAATATTGGAAAAGCTGGTTTGTATCCTAGAATTGGAGATTATGATTTGTGGGCAATTAAATGGGGTTACGGTTATATACCTGGTGCAACAGAAGAAGAACAACATCTTGCTAGCAACAAAATGATTATTGCAGCATTGAAAGAAAATCCTCGTCATTATTTTGGTACGTATGAAAGAGGTAATAGTGTAGATCCAAGAACACAGAGTGAAGACTTAAGTGATAATGCTGTAAAAGCTAGCGAATACGGTATTAAAAACTTACAACGCATTTTACCAAACTTACCAGAATGGACCAAAGAAGAAGCTGATTTGAATGAAAATTTAGGTTCTATTTATACACAATTATTGGGTCAATTCAGACGCTATATTGGCCATGTAACAAGAAATGTAGGTGGTGTTACAGAAACATTTAAGAGTGTAGAACAAGAAGGTGCTGTGTATGAACTTACACCTAAAGAAAAACAAAAAGAAGCAGTTGTATTTTTAAACAAGCAATTGTTTGAAACACCAAAATGGTTGATTAATAAAGACATTTGGAATAAAATTAACAACCCAATTAGCTTAGATCCTGTGGCAAATGCACAAGAATCTGGATTGGCGAATTTAATTAGTGCAGATAGATTAAATCGTATGCAAATTTGCTTAGAGCGTTTTGGTGCAGAAAAAACATACAATGCTTTAGAGTTGCTTACAGACGTACAAACAAGTTTATTTACAGAATTATCTTCTAAAAAACCAATTGATGAGTATAGAAGATTATTGCAAAAAAGCTATGTAGATAAATTGGGTGCAATGATTGCTCCTAACAGTGCTAGTAATAGTGTTAGTATTCAAGGTCTTTCTATCAGTTTTGGACCAGATTTAAAGAGAAGTGATTTACCTGCAATTGCTAGAGGTCAGTTGGTACAATTGCGTAGTCAATTGTTAGCAGCTATTCCAACAACTGCTGACAAAATGAGCAAATTACATTTGCAAGATTTAGTTGAAAAAATTAAAATGGCTTTAGACCCTAAATAATTTTATCAATCAATATTTTACAAAACCCTTGTAGCAAGTTTGTTACAAGGGTTTTTTGTTGCATAAAGTGATATAGTACAAGAGTGCGACCTTTAGGTTTGTTTTAAGTTCTTTGATAGATTAGTTAT
>JBHYCS010000014.1:0-125478 GCA_051861445.1 Chitinophagaceae bacterium
TAACTAATGAAAAAAGTCTACTTTTAAACTGTACTAAAAATGGGAAGCCTTCACAACCAACAACATTGAAGGAAAAGTTATTCAAGAATACTTAGGTATTGTTGCGTCTGAAACCATTATTGGTGCTAATTTATTTAAAGATTTATTTGCCGGCATTAGAGATATTGTAGGCGGAAGAAGCAATACCTACGAAAAAGTAATTGAAGAGGCTAGACAAAGTGCTTTATCTGAATTGCAACAAAAAGCAAGTGCCATGGGGGCAAACGCAATTATAGGCATTGATTTAGACTTTGAAACCGTAGGTTCAGGAGCAAGTATGTTGATGGTGGTTGCTACAGGTACTGCTGTTCGATATTAATACAGAACAGTTAATAACAACTATTAATACTAAAAATAGTAAAGCCGCACCTATGAAAGTGCGGCTTTGATGTAATACGTTGGTTATGTATTTTATTACTTACTATGTTCATTTAAGCACTATTGCAATTGTTGTAAAACGACTATGGGAATAAAAAAGGAGGAAGTATATTATTACGCCAAGTGGGATTTCTTTACGAAAAATGATAACGACATGCCCAATACATAAAAGATCTTTGTCTGAAATTGAAAATGGGAAAAGAGATAGCCATTTACTTACTTTAAAAGTAGATATGAAGGAATTTTTATGAATTAAGCATGGCACTAATAATAATTATCATTTTTATTTAATTTCAATCAAAAAAAGGGTATAATTCTTTAAACATTGCGACTACCTTATCTAAAAAATTTTTATCAGTGTTATGTCTATTAATCATTATATAGCTACTATATTTTTTACTATGCTTATGTTCGAAATTAACAGAAGAAACTTTACTTTCTAATATTCTAGAATATAATTTAAATCTTTTAGTATTTGATTTTTCTTCTGTTAATAATCTACTCCCGACAAAACAGAAAGATGCAAAAGGATTATCATTAGCTAATTCAATGATTATCATCGCAACGGTGGTTATAACTCTTGTTGCTTCCCCCTGAAAACTTAGTAAATTATATCTTTTACTACAAGACTTTTTCTCTGCTAAATAATATTTAACAGCATATACTTGATAATCATACTGTTCTATTAAAACACAATAACGCTTCTTTTTTCCTTTAAAAGAATAATTATAAGTGATAATATCTCTGTTATCGATTTTGGTTAATTGCTTATTTATGTATCGATAAGGGAAATGCGTATCAAACATTTACATCCAATATTTATAAGCTTTATTTCTACTTTCCCACATCTGTTTTTCAGATTTGAATTTAAATATATCTGACTTGGACTTGAATTGTGGTTTATTATAAAAATCTAGCCTACTATTCATATTTGAATTGTATTTTAATAATAACAAGCTAACATCTTTCATTTGCTTAAATACAAACCTAGCAGGATGTGGTATTTTTTTTATATCAACTGTACTTATTTTATTAAGAGTTAAAGTATATTTATTAAATGTTTCCATCTTTTCTTTAAAAGATACGTATTCTTCTATTGTATCAAAAGTATTTTTCTCTTTCTTTTCCATTTTCATGATTTTGTATTTCATGAGTTTAAACCATAGCCCAGCAATAAAAGATAAAGGATAAATCAATACTAATGCAATACCGACTACAATTGAGGCTTTCAGAATTGCTTTTGTAGATAAGTAGCTTTGTGCAATAATGTTTATATGCTTGGCACTATTCATGCTCAAATCATAAGCACCAAAATGGCTTATTGATAAATTTGGAGACATAAAATAATTATGGTTAGTTAACAAGTATAGTATTTCTGCTAAAAACTTGTGTAAAGTAAAGTATTAAACTTGATATTTTATTAAAAAAAATAGTTTAACACGTATATAGTTTCCTGAGGACACATACTCAGGCAAGGGATGCTGTTAATGAAGATCCTGAAGAGTGAAATTATAATTACTCACTATTTTTATCTACTTTTTGCTCTACAATCCTTTCAAAAATTCTTTTTACATCTTTTGGTAAGTCAATATAGTTTCTAAATAAATCATCTCCTTGCGGTTCTAAATCATTATCAATCATAATTCTCAAACATTCTTCAATAATGTACCATGCCATATTTTGGTTTAGAAAATCTACTACGGGTTTCGCAGTATAAGGTAATGCAGTAAAGTCAGCAAGATTATTTATTTCAGTAGACCACCTGCAAAAATCTAATATAATTGGAACAATTTTAAAATTTGGGATTTTCTCTCTACGTTCAAATGCTTTTTTAATTTCATACTCATGTATATATTTTGTACGCATAAAATTTGGACTAATCATAAAACAAACAATATCTGCATCATCAAAATGCTTTTGAATTTCATAATCCCATTCTTTTCCTGCAAGTAATTCAGTACAATACCAATGTTCTACTTTCCCATTTAATTTTAGTGCAGATAAGTGTTCAATAAATTTATTAACAAGTTTTAAATCATCTTTAGAATAAGAAATAAATATTTTCTTCATTTGTCCCTGTTTATTTTGCGGCAGGTATTTATTATAGTCAAATACTGATAATGTTTTTTCTTTAATTTCTTTAGTGTTACTGATGCTCATTGCTTCTATTTGAAAAATTCCTTTTTCTCTATTTTCTTTTAATTTCTTCCATTCAGTAAAATAGTCACCATCCAAACTCACAAAAATTGAAAAATTAGAGTTATCCCACATCTCATCATGTATATTCCCCCATGTTTCATCTTGTTTTAAATAGGTTTTAGGTTCAATTTTGTGAGTATCTAAGATAAACGCAATAAGTTCTTTTTGAAGCTCAAAATTGCTATTATTAAAATCTGGAAAAAGCTCTATTGATTGCTTCTCTCTGTTGAACTTTACCATTAAAAGAGAATCATTTTTTTCAATTACAATACCATCCTTCCAAAAAAGATATTCTTTTGTTGCTTTACCTTTTACATATTTACCATATTCGGCAAAAACCTTCAGCATGGCAAGATTCATCAAATAGTTATCTGATTTAATGCAAATATTTGCTTTTTGAAACTGGTACTTTTCAAAAAAGTCAATGAAAGTAGGTGGCATTTTAAGATACTGCGGAACAAAATAGATGTTGTCAGCATCTGGAATTTGAAATACAAGATTGAAGTGTTTTAGTAATTTGATGACTTCCTCTGAGCTTAAACTTAAAACATTATTCTCTATAGATTCTTCAATTTGTTCTAAAGTAATTTGTTCTCTTTTTCGTGTATCTAATATCTGTTGGTATAGTAAATTCAGAAGTTCTTGAGGTTGAATAAATATTTTATCAGGAATAATCGCAGGGTAATAGAGCAAAATACCCATATTATGAAAAACCTGAATTGCCCTTTTGAGTTCATCATTATTTTTTGTCTGAATGTTAGAAATATCAATAACTGCGTCTTGAGATTTATTTATCTCTTTTAAATACTTGACATAGCTATATTGGTAGCTTTTACAAAGGGTTTCAATTTTTTCTTGAATTAGTTCTTTAACGCCACTTATTCGCTTTAAAGGTTTAAGACTACAATTGGTAAAATGGAGATTTAAGTTTGGGTATTTGTTGCTATATTCATACTGATTTAAGTATGTAGCCAAGTATTTATTATTGTCAATCTTATTCTCTAAAACAATAACTTCAATTTTGTTTACATTGTCGTTACTAATTAGTTGTTCAATACATCTTATCCAATAACCCAAACCAAAATGATTTTCTTGAGCATCATCTCTTTGAACATAGTTTTTACTTCATAAGATAATATGCAAAGCACCTGGACTAAAGAATAACTGATGTGTGGCGTGAAAATACTCCTGTCCGCCAAAATCCCAACAATGTATCTTTGTTCCCTTTATTAAATTGTCTAAAATTTTGTATTGTATACCATGAGTGGATTCATTTCCTTCTGGTTCTTTGCCTTTTTCTAAATATTCTAATAAATTAGATTTTCCAACGTTTGTATTTCCTAATAACAATAATTTTACTTCTTTAATTGTAGTCAAATTACCAGCTAATAATCTATCTCTAATTGCTTTCCATCCTACCTGTATTACCTCTTCAGGTATATTGTCTAAAACAGGATTATTTGTAAGATTTACGATTTGCAAATTTTCTAAATGTAAAATTTGACTTACATCATTCACTTCATTCCCCTCTAAATCTAAGTAACTTAATGCTTTTGAATTCACCAACCCACCTATTTTGTCTATTCTATTATAATTTAAATTAAGGAGCGTTAGTGATGATAAATTATCTAATCCTCGTATCTCATTAATATTATTATTGTTTAAATAAATTGATTCTATTTGAGTTAATAGATTTAAGCCTTCGATTTCTCTGATATGATTTACACTTAAATCTAATACTTTTAATGATGGAAGTTCCTCTAGACATTCTATAGTATTTAGATTGTTTACACTTAAATTAAGAACCTTTAAATCTATTAAACCACTTAGTCCATTAATTTTTGAAATCTTATTAAATGATAAATCTAAATGCTTCAATGTATCAATATCATTCAAATCACCAATATCAATTATTTCATTACCACTCAAGTCTAAAATTTCTAAAGAAACAAGTTGATTAAGTTCTCTGAGTATTTCTATTTTGTTGTTTCTAAATTCAAGGTGTTTAAGTTGATATAGATTTTCTAATTCATAATTGTTATTAATGGCATTATTCCCTAACAATAAGATTTCTAAATTTGGAAAGTGATTTAAAAATATCGCTTCTTTTATTTGATTATGCCTCAAATTCAGTATTCTTAAATTAGGTCGTTCAATCAATGGATCAATTTCAACTATTTTGTTATAGGATAAGTCCAAATAGTGTAAATCATTAAAATTTGATACAAAGTTTAAATTTCGGATTCCCCAATTCTTTATTTCATCACCAGCACAAATTATCATCTTTAAATTAGTTAAGGTTGATAAGAAAGGTGGCAAATTGTAAAGTCTATTAGGCTTTTCAGAGTTGAGACTTCTTTTGAAAACATCGGTTCCAGAAATACTCCATTTGTTACTAAGAATCAATTCTTCTAAGTGAATACATTTCCTAAGCATAAAATCAAGTTCACTCCCTACTTCAAAATCTTCGTCGGTTAATCCACAATTACCCAGTTCTAATGAAATTTCTTTTTCTTCTAAACATTTTTGAACTAAGGAAAGTGCTAGTGTTTGAAAAGGTTTCCTAACTGACTTTGCTTCTGGCATCTCAACTTGGTCTGCAATTTTTTTTGCTTGTTCATCGCCCTTAAACTCTTCCTTTAAGGCATAGTACATGTCTACACTTAGCTTAGTTGTGGGTGTTAATTTATATTTATCAAAACCACGTTTAGCCAAAGTATCTAATAAAGTATCTTGACCAACATTAAATTCTTTAGCTGCAGCAAGAAGTCTAGGTAATTTCAGTTCAGACATATTTTGTAATTGTATAGTTTAAAGATAAGTATAGTTGCGATTTAAGAAGTTTCGAATAGAGTTTTGAACGACAGCTAAAATTATCTCTGATGCAATGTTGCTTAAAACCTTTGCAAAACAACTTCAACATCAGCTTTACCTCTACTTCGAAATACGCAAATTAATATCTCGAAAAGCACCCCTACCCCCTCCTCTCACCAATTACCAATCACCCCACCTAGTAACATACCAATCAATCATCGATTTTGGGCTTTTGATGTTAGGGTTAGTCATTAGATTTTAATTGCAAATTACTTTTCAAAAACTTGTTGGTAAACCTAAACATAGCTTGGCAGCATACCTACAAATACAAAAAACTACCGAAATTGAAGTTTAATTTGTAGGTGAATACCTGACTGAAAAAATGAAAGCCGCACCTATTCAAGTGCGGCTTTAGTATAATCGAACATGCATTACGCCTATCATAGCGTAGCTTTATGTGCTGTGACTTCGGTAATAAATGTCGTAATTTTTTGTAACTGTGCATCCATCAATGCTATATCGTATTCTCTTTCTAGCACAGATACTGCGTTTTGTTTGCTTCCACTTTGATTGAGTTTTCGAAGGCGTAATTCTAATTCTAATTTCTTAGTAATTTCTGTTTCCTTCTTTTCCCCATCAGGCAATACGGCAATTAATGCATTGGCATTGTTTAACTCTGCATTAATTTCTGCTATTTCGGCACTAGTTTCTACTATATCCTCAGCAGAGTTTTCTGTACGCACTTCTAGCGATTGTTTACGAGCTAATAATGTGCGTTGGTCACGTTCGGCGGTTTTAATTAAACTATCCGCTTCGGCGGGCTGTGTAATTAAATTAAATGAGTAAGGCATAAAATAAATGGCTGTTGTTTTATCAGCCATTTCAAATGTAAAAAAATCGTATATGCTTTCTTATTGATGGATTGTTAAAATAAATATAATAATTTATAATGTTTTAGCGTAAGCAATTTCCGCTGTTAACCCACTCATTGCTAGCGATGTTTTTATCCGCAACAAGAGTTGTTTTTTTAATTGTAGACTAGCTTTTCGTTGTAGTATAGTCCATTGCAATCGGGCATTTTCAGATGTGGAATCATTTGCACCCAATATATTGGCTACATGAATCACTTGCTGTGCTTCTTTTATTTTTTGGTTAATGGTGTTTAATTGTAACTGCTTTTGTTGTAGTTGAGTTTCGCAACGTTTAATATGTTTGGCTAGCATGGTTTTAATAGCAGCATCTTGTGGAATGGTGGTGTTGGCTAATTGTTCTGTGGTAAGTAATGCATTTTGAATTGCCATTAGAGCAAGGCTAGCGTTTGTGGGCAAGTTACGCTTACTGGTTTCTGCCATAGATAATAAACCACGTTCACAATCTACCAACGTTGCAAATGCAGCTTGAGATATACCTAAAGTTTGCCTAAGTGCAAGTATAAAATTCATTGTTGCAATTTTTATACAAATTTATGAAATTGCAACGAGGCTGTTGCAATTTTAACTGTTGCATTTTTTTTTGCAACAAAAAAATTGCAACAAAGAAATTTTAAATAAAAGAGCCTGTTTGCAGGTATCAGGTTGGTGGCGGAATTAATAACTACGAAAAAGTAATTGGGTAAGTTAAATATATATAGTCAATTACTATAAAACTTGCATTTATTTATGGTCATCAAAAGTTATGTTTAGTATTTACTTTTACAAAGAATAAAGGCATTCATGAAGGTATATTTTCTACTTTTTTTTTCTACAGTATTATTCTACAGTTGTTCTGATCAGCATATTGAAGATCAAGTTGCATTTACCAATACATTTTTGAAACCAAGGTTGAATACTGTTTTACTTGGTAATCAATCAAAAGAAGTTGAGAATACGTTGGTGCAGATAAGACATTTGGCTAAAAAAAATGATTATTTGCTGCTTCAATATTATAATATTCAACTCAATAGATCTGCCAGTTTAAAACAGTTTACAGAATCTATTCAATACATTGATTCACTTGATTTTTTATACAATACAACCAATTCCTATTTTCAAAAGCAAGCAGAAATTTTATATATCAACGCTATAAGTTTAAAAGCAAGTATATTATTTTCTCAGAATAAGTTTTTAAAAGCCTACGAATTGTATTATAAAGTGATGGATTGGCATGAAACGCATCAAAATAATTTTGCTGCAAACTTCTTTTTCCACTCAATGGGTATGAATGCTTATCAACAAAAGTTGTACGAAAAATCTATAGAATACTTTAAAAAACAACTACAAATTATTCATACAACACCTGAAACAGATACGCTTTTTAACGACCAATTCAAATATTATTATAAACAACAGAGTTTAAACAATATAGGTTTATGCTATACAAAAATGAATTTGCTAGATAGTGCTCAAGCGTATTATAACCAAGCTATTAATTACATTGTACTGGCAAAAAACCATGGAATAAGAAACTTTATATTAAAAAAAGACGATTTTAATGCCTGCTATGCAGTTGTTTTAGGCAACTTGGCAAAAATTTATGGAAAAAGAGGCGATTTAGACAAAGCCATTGAAACCTACAAAAAATCGATTCATTATACACTTTTTGAACCTGTAGAAATGAATAATTTTCAAAGAGATACTATTGATGCAGGCTTATCTATTATTCAACTTTCACAAATTTATCTACAAAAAAAAGATACCCTTAATTTTAAAAAAACGGTTGAAGACTTAAATAAAATAATTCCTCAAAACTTAAAAGGTCATGGATTTATTACCAATTCAGATTATGTACTCGGTAGCATGAAAGCAAATGCAACCTATTTTTCAATGATAAATGATAAAGACAAAGCAAATACCTATTTAAACCAATACATTGCTTACAGCGATAGCCTTGAAATTGAACAGAAAGAAAGCAAACAAAAAAATGTAAGTGAGGCCATTGAAATAAAAACAAAAGAAGATGAAGTAAACAAGCTGAAGATAAATAACAAGTTTAATTTTATTTATTTGGTTGGTGCTATCATCATCACCATTTTAATCAGCATTACTGCCATTATATTTTATAAATCGAACCAAAAAGAAAAAAGAAATAATGCATTATTAAAGCAATTAAATAGTGAATTAAATCAACAGGAACAAGAAACTGCCTTTGCCTATGAACAAGCATTAGAAGCCAATAAAGAGAAAGATGAAATTTTGCAAATTGTAGCACACGACTTAAGAAACCCACTTACAGGAATTGCAACACTTGCCGATTTAATGCTGGAAGTAACCGACAATTTTGAGCAGGTTGAATATTTAAATTCTATATCGAATACTAGTAAAAGAGCAACGCAACTAGTAAACAATCTTGTAAATAAACAAAACCATAAATCAGAAACAATTTCGCTAGAAAAGCTGAGTTTAACAGCCATAATAAAACAAATCATTCCCTTATTTACCTTTAAATTATCGGAGAAAAAAATAACCCTACATACAGACCTGCCTACCGAAGAAATGTATGCAATGGCACATTGGGGAAGATTAGAACGAATTATCGGGAATTTGCTACAAAATGCCGTTAAGTTTACCCATCATCACGGTGAAATACATATAAAATTGTACGCAATAGAATCAAAGGCATATATTCAAATACAAGATAATGGCATTGGTATGAGTGCTGATATGCTAAAAGCACTTGAAAACAACGAAAATGTAACTGTAAGAAAAGGCACAGATGGAGAAAAAAGTTATGGTTTGGGTATTCATATTTGTAAACAAATTGTAAAGTCGCTAAAAGGAAATTTACGAATACAATCAACAGAAAACAAAGGAACAATCACAACAATAGAATTAATGAACACTACTATTTCATAATATTCAGCTCATTTTTCAATGCAAGCATATGGCTTTCGCTTACAAAGTATTTGTTGCCATTTTCCATAGTTACTATGTCTCCCTGCAATTCGATAACAAAATCTATATTTACGCATTCACTCCTATTGATTTGGATAAATTTATTTCTAAACGATTCTGGTACTATATGTTTTATTGTATTTTGTAATGAGCTACGTATAAAACAATCGGCAGTATCATTTACCAATTCTAGTGCTGTATACTTTTGATCGGATTTGAGGCAAAAAACATTTTTCCAAAATATCTTCACGTATTTTTTTCCTCTTTTTATAAAAAATGATTCTGTAGTTAATGGTGCTTGATTTGTTGCTATTTGTTTTTTTTCAATAAAGTTTTCGAAAGCATTTTGAATAGCAATGTATAACGTATTTCTGTTGGTAGGTTTGGTTAAATATGCCGATGGATTTGCTTGTACAGCTTCATTAATATGATGACTATCATAACTAGCGGTAATAAAAATAAAGGGTTTTTGAAGCGTATTTCTTATTAGTTTTCCTAAAGAAATGCCGCTATTAATACCATCTAAGTGAATGTCTAATAAAGCGATATCAAATTCAATAGCATGAATTACATCTATTGCTTCTGCCAAATTTTTTGCTATTGCAACCACCTCAAATCCTAAAGAATTCAACAAGCCTTTGAGCGATAAAACCCAAGTTTCTTCATCTTCTACAATAACAATTTTTATTTTATCCTCATTCAACATATATATATCAATATAAATGCACTACTAGCAATTTTTTAAAGTCGAAATTAAAAACTCGAAGACAAACTTTTCGATTCTGTAGACAAATAAAAGCCGTTTCATGGACAAATAAAAATGTGATTTTCTGCATCTCAATAAGTTGCAACAAACTTGATATAATTATTCTAAATCAAACCTTCAAACAACCATTCAATGAAAAAACAATTACACGTAAAGTTTTTGTTACTGCTAATTGCAATTATTGTTTATTCAATGAATACGTTATCGGCACAGGTTGCGTATTCTCATTCATTTTCATCAGGTGCAATATCTGGTAACGATTACAATCAAACCCCTGATGTTTTAGCTACAGGTTTATCTGTTAGTAGCAACCAATGGAGCGGCGGCAGCAATACCCCTGGTTTAAGTAACTGTAGTGGCAATCAAAATTTAAACATTGGTGTACCTAGAGCAGGTGCATCAAGATCGCTTACGCTTACCGTAAACGTTGCCACTACTTACACTTTAAATCTTACTGGTATTGCTACAAAATTCATCAGTGGAATCGACAATGGCACATTTAATATCACAGTAAATGGAAATAGTTATTACAGTAGTGCTTCTGTTTTAAATACATGCCCTGGTGTTACCGTTACACAAAATACACCACTTGCCTTAACTGGAACAGTTACCATTGTAATTACTACTACAAATAGTGGCTCTGCTGCAAGTAGCTTTAGCATTGATGATTTTATTATTAATGGAACTTTAACTTCTAGTGCTGCCTATTATCAATCTTTTAGTACAGGTGCTGTATCTGGTAACGATTATAACCAAACCCCTGATGTTTTAGCTACAGGCTTATCTGTAAGTAGCAACCAATGGAGTGGCGGCAGCAATACCCCTGGTTTAAGTAACTGTAGTGGCAATCAAAATTTAAACATTGGTGTACCTAGAGCAGGTGCATCAAGATCGCTTACGCTTACCGTAAACGTTGCCACTACTTACACTTTAAATCTTACTGGTATTGCTACAAAATTCATCAGTGGAATCGACAATGGCACATTTAATATCACAGTAAATGGAAATAGTTATTACAGTAGTGCTTCTGTTTTAAATACATGCCCTGGTGTTACCGTTACACAAAATACACCACTTACCTTAACCGGAACTGTAACTATTGTAATAACTGCAACAAATAGTGGCTCTGCTGCCAATAGTTTTAGTGTGGATGATTTTATTATCAATGGAAAACTAATTAAAAACACAACTGGTAATGCATTGAATTTTGATGGAAATAACGATTATATTGAATTAGGAAACGTTATGCCTTCAACTTATACAAAGGAAGCTTGGATAAAAGTATCAGGCACTAGCGTATTAAACAATATCATTGGTGGCGGCGATAATAGTACCTTATATGGCCGTCATACACTTTGGATTCCTTCAAGCAAATTATCAGCCGGACATAATGGAACTTGGAACGCCGTAGAAGATCCAGCTACATTAGATTTAAATAAATGGTATCATGTAGCTGTTACATACGATGCTACTACAACTACCATGAAATTGTATAAAAATGGAACTTTAGTATCTACAAATACTTCTGTTGTACCGTTTACTGGCACTGCTAAAAGCTTTATCGGCAACTTTATTGGAAGTTCTACAACGGCCGAATTTAGTGGAAGTTTAGATGAAGTAAGAATATGGAATGTTGTTCGTACACAATCAGAAATACAAACAAGTATGTTTGATACTATTTCTGGTAACCCAACAAGTTTAGTAGCTTATTACAATTTCAACCAAGGAATAGCAAATGGATCTAACACCGGTGTTTCTACATTAACCGATAAAACCGCTAATGCCAACAACGGAACTTTATTGAATTTTTCTTTAACAGGAAATACTAGCAACTGGATTAACAGTACTACTTGGAATAATTGGGTTGGTACAACTGACAACGATTATGCAACAGCTACCAACTGGATGTTAGGAACCGTTCCTACATCTGTTGATAATATCGTTATTCCTACAGGAGCAAATAATTTACCTATAAATGTATCTTCTAACCAAACTGCATTTAGTGGATATTTACAAAATGGTACAACACTAACTTTAAATAAAACATTTACCATTGCAGGGAACTTCATCAATAATGGAAAAATTGTTGTAACACCTAATGGATTTCTTATTAGTGCTGCTGCAGTAAGCAATGTTACCCTTCAAAAAAGCATTATCGGTCAACGTGGATGGAGAATGTTTGCTTATCCATTTACCACTACTCAAACTTTTAGTAGCCTTGCTTCTACCAATGGCATTGCAATTAGTACAACAGCAAGTGGAGCAAGTGGCTTAACCGATGTTCGTAGCTTTACCAATGGTACAACCAATGGTTGGAACAATGTATCTGCTTCTTCTACCACTGCTAATACACCGTTTGCTTTGTTTATTCGTGGTTTGGCTAGTGAGGTAACTGGATTAAACTATAATGCTGGTCCTTCTGCATTTACTTTTAATTTGAATGGTACGCTCAATGCTAGTCCATTTAGTATAACACCATCAGCTAGTAATTTTACTTTGGTAGGTAATCCATTTGCTGCTCCTGTAAATAGTAGTGCGTTAACCAATGGAACAGGTAAAAGCTATTATGTGTATCAAATTAGTCAAGGTGGTAACACAACTGCTCAACGTACCAAAGCTGGTGCTTGGAGTACGGTATTGAGTTCTTCTGCCACCACTCCTATTCCTACATTGGGTGTAATTGCTTATCAAGCAGGTAGTGCTAGTAGTTATACTGTTTCTACGAGTGATATCAATACTTCCAATGCTGCTACTACTGGTTTATTTAGCACAGAAGAAGCGATTGAACATTTAGAATTACGTGTATTGCAAAATGGAATGCAGCTAGATAATCTATTTGTTCGTCAAGATGCTGCTAGTAGTGAAAAAGGAACTGATGGTAAAGATTTACAAAAGCTAGCCAATGAAGGGTTGAATGTATATACCATTGCAAAAGAAGACAATACAAAACTAGCAGTAGATGCTAGAAACTTGATTGGAACAACAACTATTCCTTTGGGTGTTGTAGGTGCTGTGGGTAACTATCAATTACAAGTAGCGAATTTGAATATAGAAGGAGTAAATGTATCGTTGAAAGATGCATTTACTGGTACAACAACTACTTTAAAAGCAAATAGCAACTATGAGTTTGCTATTACCACAGATGCAGCTAGTAAAGGAGAAAATAGATTTGAATTGGTATTGAATAAAGTAGCCAATAACATAGCAGGTATAGATGTTACCAATGCTGGTAAAATGACTGCCAAATTATTAAATGGCAACATCAACAAAAGTAGTGTTGCTCAGTTAGAGATTACAGATGCTGCTGGCAAAGTAGAAATTCGTGTAACCGATATGACTGGTAGATTGTTGCACACACAAAGTGGACAAAATGGAAGAAATAGCATTCAACTGGGAAGAAAAGCAGGTGTGCAATTGATTACAATTACTGATGGCACAACCACTATCAACCAAAAAATGGTGAAACAATAGTCACTGAATCAACCAATTATTTAACAACAATCAATTCAAATCAAAATGAAACAAATCATAAAATCAGCGTTAATTTTTTCTGCCATCTTATTCGTAGCTATTACAACAGTTAAAGCAGATATTGGTGATGCAGGTGGTGATGTAGATTTACCGATTGATGGTGGTTTATCACTTTTAGTTGCTGCTGGTGTGGGTTATGGTGCTAAGAAGTTGAAAGATAGTAGGAAAAAATAATATAAAATAACATCTTTCTTAAAATATAAGCTGCCCAGAAATGGGCAGTTTTTGTATACATGTATATTGATTAAGTTGATGATAATTTTAGTTGTCGAAAGTGTTGGTAAAGCATCATTTGAACGAATTGTTTACGTGATAAGTTTATTTATGCTACGTTGATACAGGTATCAAGGCCATGAAAATTTTTTGATGTCTATTCTACAATAAATCCTTGCAAAAAATCTGCATTTACCCACTTCAAAGATGCCCTCCACCCTAGGTAAGTGGGGGTAGCCACTTAAAAGGTAGGCTGTCGTAGCTTTTTCTTCGTCGGTCTAGTTTGTCAGTGGGGGTAGACACATTAAAACCGGGTTGGCCCGGTTTTGATGTACTCCATCCTTGTTTGTAAGTGGGTAATCGCAGTTTTGCAGTGGTGTGCTGCAGTATTTTAGCCGTTAGATGCGGTATTATCGCTACTACCACCGCTTACCGTAAAGCGTTGTTTCAGTTGGTTATAAATGCTGTCTGCACCTGGCAAACCTGCATCGGCAGCAGAGGCAAATAGCTTGTAAGCCACCAAGCTGCTTACATAGGCTTCGCTACCTGCAAGCATTTGTGTGTCTTTTAATTTGTCGTACAACTGCCCTACTAGCTGCACTAGTTCGTCTAGCTGTTCAAACAGTTCTAAATCTTTACCAATTTCTGTGGCGTTAATGTAGCTTGGCAAAATACCCGTATTATTGTTGATAGCGGTGAGTGCATCTTCTACAAACACTTTGTTGTTTACGTCAATTTTAGGAATTGCTTTTCGTTCAGCACTCGTAAGTCCCAATAAAAAAGGGAGCTGTGTATTTACCGTAGCAATAGCGGTTTTAATAGCTGTAATAGCTGCAGGGGTAAGCGTAACGCTTAATCTGTTGGAAGTAATTGCCATAATGGTTGGTTGTTTATCAATTGCCTACTCTGTTTTGATAACCCGCTTTTCGGCGTTTGGCGGGGGAAAGATTTAAAAGTGGCGTAGCTGATGGGCTAAGCAGTACAATGAAACTGTCTATTAATTAACTTTATTTACCTTCTGAATTATTAACGATGGAGCAAAACCTAACGAAAGTGTAAATGGTGTATTTTGAATTGCCTTAGAAGAACTCCATAAAGGACCTGATAAGTTTAAATTTATTATGTTATTAATAATTAATCCAGCCTGCAACTTGATTAAGCTAAAGTCTCGGATTCGTAAATCTTTATAACTATTGTTATTACCGAATGAGTAATAATATGGTATTTCGAAGGTAATCTTTGTAGCTTGTTCATTATTACTTGCCACGTCGAAATGAAATACGACACCAGTTTGATTTGTATATAATATTGTACTCGAAGAAAAGTCTGTTTTACCTGTTGTATCACTAATACTTGGATTTAACCCATTATTCATTTGCCCAAAAATTCCAAAATGAAATTGCTCATTTCGGCTCCTGTAGAAGTAAATTGGTAAAGTAAAATCTAGATTAATAGTACCACCAGCAGTTACTAATTTTTGTAAGCTTGTTTTTATAGCATTATTTTTTGTTGTATCACCAGTTGTTTTGAAAGACCCACCTAATCCAAGTTTAACTGGACCAAATAAATAAGAACCAAACTCGGCATTAATAAAATTCTCAGATGCCCCTATATTTTGAATATTTGCACTTTGTAAGAAATCCAAATATTTCTGCTGATACAAATAATTATTTAATGAGTCAATATTATAGTTACCAATTTTAAAAAGGTTAAATGAGGTATTCTTATATTTAGAAAGAAAAGCGATACTATTATTTGTTTTTAATTTATCAATTGTATCTGACAATTTTCGTTGTTCAGCTGTATCATTTGAAAATTTCAAAGCTTCTTTATATGTTCCTATTTCCGATCTTTTCCATTTTTCAAACAACTCTGAATCCGTAAACTTAATTCCCACTAATTGAGGGAATAATCCCTTTACTGCTTTTATTGAATCGGCTGTCGAAGAATTCGTTGTAAAAATTTTATTATTAGTTGAGGAAACAACTTTCGTGTTTTGGTTTTTGGTTTTAAGTCCAAAGGTTTGAGCTTGACTTAAACTTGATAACAATAAAAAGTACATCAAGAGTAATTTTATTTTTTTCATAAACAGTTAGTTTTTTCGCCTACTCTAGTATCCCGTTTTCGGCTAACCCGGGTTTGTTTGTTTGGTAGTTAAAAGTAGGGGTAATGGATGGAGCTTTTTACGTGATTTTTCCCGTTTTGTGGTGTGATTTTTCCCGTTCTACAACGTGAATTTTCACGTTCAACAGTGGGTATTTTTACCTATACGAACGTTGATGGTATGGAATTTATAAGGTGTTTTGTTGATGCACCTGTATTTGCCTTTAAAATGGCTGTAGATATTTTTAGAAATAGTTTGACTTACATCCTAGGTATTATTTTGAGAATAGCTGATGGGATAGTTGATAGTAAGAAATGTAAACCATACGCTCTTTCTCTGTGATGTACTCCTTTTCTCTGTGGTAAAAGTACACATCAATTTAAACATGAACGAGTAGAGTGGTGCGTATTGATTATCATTTTCAAGTATAGTAGCTGCCAAATAAAAAAGGAGGCCTAAAACCTCCTTTTACTATCTAAAACAATTCTGGTTGATTGTTATCTTCTTTTGGTGCTTGCTCCCACTGCATATCTACGGTTTTAGAAAAATCCATGAGTTTGGCTCCTATGGCTTTCCAACCCATAACTTCTACCATTTTAGCAATTTTAAATTTGGCTTTGTTTACTTGTTGCCCTTTACCTGTTTGAACAATTAAAATAGGTTCTACCAAAGAAGTTACTGCTTGTAACACATTTCCATCGCCTTCTTTAATAAACAGATATTTGTTTTTAAGGGTATTGGTTTCTATTTTAAATCGCTTTACGTTGAACTGTTTTTTGGTATTGTCTAAATAAACAGCGGTAAATATTTTATTGGGTTCAAAGCGTTCTATTAATACTATTTTGTCGGCTTCAAAACGTTGTGTCAATTCCGTATCGGTAATTTCATATTCACCTGTGTTAAACATCACCACTACTTTATCATCGCCTTCGAAAGTGCCTAAATAAGTACCTTTTTCATCTACATTTAATCTACCAAATTGCTCATCAAACCATAGTTTTCTACCTGCTAAAGTGCTTCTACCTGCTTCTTTAAACTTGACTGCTTTTACAGGATATTTGGTAACGGTATTACCTTGACTGCTTCTGCCCTTTATTTCTAATTCTTCGAAATAAAAATCCAATTCTTTAATTCGAGCCGTACAATTAGGACTTAACACCACTTTTACAACTTCAGCCTCACCATTTGCATTGGCTGTAAAATAATGCACTTTACTTTTATCGTGACCTTTGGTAAGATCGTATTCTTTATCTCTTGTAATTCCATTTACATTGAAACGTTTTGCGTAAGAAGTTCCACTTTCTCCATCTACATAAATCATATTGTAAGTGGTGCGTTCATCGTTCTTTTTAAAGATGGCAATATGTATAATATCTTTTCCAATAAATACTTTATCACCCACTTTTACAATCTTCATGATACCACGTTTGGTGAAAACAATGATATCGTCCAAATCGCTACAATCGAATAAAAACTCTTCTTTCTTTAAGCTTGTTCCAATAAAACCTTCTGCCCTATTCACATATAATTTAGTATTGGCAATAGCCACTTGTTGCACACTAATGGTATCAAACAGTTTTATTTCTGTTTTGCGTTCTCTGCCTTTTCCATATTTCTTTAATAGCAAATCAAAATATGCAATAGCAAATTCGGTAAGATGAGCCAAATCGTATTCAACCTGAGCAATATCGGCTTCAATATTTTTAATTTGATTGTTCAGCTCATCGATATCTAATTTGTAAATTCTACGAACAGGCTTTTCGGTAAGCTTCAACACATCTTCTCTTACCACTTGACGTTTTAGTAGTTTTTGAAAAGGCACAAATGCTTTTTCAATGGCTTCAATTACCTTTTCCCAAGTTTCGTGTTTTTGTTCTAACTCTTTGTAAATTTTTTCTTCGAAGAATATTTTTTCGAGAGAAGTATAATGCCATTTATCGTTTAACTCGGCAAGTTTTATTTCTAATTCTCTATTTAAAAGTGCTTTTGTTTTATCTACAGAAACGGTAAGTAATTCTTGCACGCCAACAAAACGAGGCTTATGATCTTCGATAATACAAGCATTGGGAGAAATGCTTACCTCACAATCTGTAAACGCATACAAGGCATCGATGGTGATATCAGAAGAAATACCAGGAGCTAAATCTACCTGAACTTCTACCGTTTTACCTGTAAATTCTGTAAGTTTTTTAATTTTAATTTTACCTTGATCGTTGGCTTTGGTAATGCTATCGCACAATTGAGAAACTGTTACACCAAAAGGAACATCTCTTATAATAAGGCTTTTTTTATCGAGCTCTTCAATTTTACAACGAACCTTTATTTTGCCGCCTCTTTTTCCTTCATTGTAATTGCTTACATCAATCATTCCACCGGTTTGAAAATCTGGATATAATTCAAATTTTCTGCCCTTTAAATATTTGATTGCCGCATCTATAATTTCACAAAAGTTGTGTGGTAAAATTTTAGTGGAAAGCCCAACAGCAATACCTTCTGCACCTTGTGCCAACAATAAAGGAAACTTCATGGGCAAGGTAACAGGTTCTTGTTTTCTACCATCGTAGCTGAGTTGCCAATCGGTGGTTTTAGCGTTGAAAGCAACATCTAAAGCAAATTTGCTTAATCTAGCTTCGATATAACGAGGTGCAGCAGCATCGTCGCCTGTACGAATATCGCCCCAATTACCTTGTGTATCTATGAGCAAATCTTTTTGTCCCATGTTTACCAAAGCATCGCCAATACTAGCATCTCCATGAGGATGGTATTGCATAGCTTGACCAATAATATTGGCAACTTTGTTAAAACGACCGTCATCCATTTCTTTCATGGCATGAAGAATACGGCGTTGCACAGGTTTTAAACCATCTTCAATTGCAGGAACTGCACGTTCTAGAATAACGTAAGATGCGTAGTCTAAAAACCAGTTTTTATATTGTCCTTGTACGCCACTTTCGTTTTCGTACACTTTATTATCAATTTTTTCTTTTGCCATAAAGTTTCTATTCTGTAATCATTACTTTTATTCAACTACACTTGTTGCCAATTTTATACCCACATCTTTCCATCCTTTTGAGAAATCTCCGATAATTTCTACATACTCAAAAGCCTGCATTTTTCGTAAACGCCAAACCAAGAAAGCATCGCCTGTTTTAATTTTTGTTTTGGTAAAAATGGTGTTTAACAGTTTAGATAGTTTTTGAGGTTCATTGGTAATTTGTGTCAGCATCTCTTTATCGAAATAATCGTAAGGCATGCTTACTATTTTTTTTCCTCCTTCTAACAATCGTACACCTGCATTTTCAGAGCAAAGTTTCGTCCATTCATCAGGATCAATTTCAAATTCACTTAAAGTAATATGCCTTGCCAATTTCTTGGCTTTTAAAAATTCTTTTGGTTGAATTTCACTTAGGTATGAGGGATAAAATATGCTGCCTTTTTCGTTGATAAATGGAAGATTATTTAAGTACAATACTTGAATACGACCTTGAAATTCTTTTAACTGACTCATCAACCAATAATACCCACACACATCGTGTTGATTTTGTCCCATCCAAATCCAAACTTCAAGTGTTTCATTGGCTTCTAATTGTTGTGTTAGCTGATGAACAGTTAATTTATCATCTACAATTGCCAATTGTTCTTCATAAGGTGAAAATTCTAGTACATTTTTCCACCAATCTCTACGTTGTTGATAACCTTCTGTTTCGTAAATATTTGCAATAGGGCCAACAGCAAAATCGTCTTTTATTTGCAACACCTCTCCTTCTAAGCTTGCATCTAAAGCAATTGCTTGTTGCAAAACAGTTACATCGGCTTCGTTAAAAACTATATGAATCATTTTAAGAATTAATAATTTAGAATTAATAATTAAGAATTGGTTTTCTTTTTGGATGAATTAATAATTGATGTTAGCAACTTTAAAAGCTCATCACAATCAGTAATAAATGAAATAGCCAACTTATTATCTAATAAATCACTCTCATTTAAAACCCTTAACCAATACTTTGTTTCTCTTGCTTCTCTGTAAGCGATTTCTAATTTGTAAATAAAATCTTTTCTTGAAGAGCCACCTATTGCCTCCTCCACATTTGCCCCAATTGATGTTCCACTCTTCAATAATTGTGCACATAATTCTCGTTCTACCTTGTGTTCACGTAAATGTGTAAAAAGTTTTACGATTCTAACGCTAAAAGCAAAACTTTTATCGATAATCAGGTTGTTTGTTTTCATAAATTATTAATTATCAATTACTAATTGTTAATTAATGTGCTTCCTCTACCAAATCCAATTCTACACGTAAATTATCGATAATAAAATCCTGTCTTTGTGGGGTATTTTTACCCATATAATATTCTAACAATTGTTGAATATGATCGCCTTGTTCTAAAATAACGGGTTGCAAACGCATATCGTTGGTAATAAAACGTTCAAATTCACCCGGACTAATTTCTCCCAATCCTTTAAAACGAGTAGTTTCAGGCTTATTGCCTAGTTTTTTTGTAGCCGCTTGCTTTTCTGTTTCATCGTAACAATAAATGGTTTCTTGTTTGTTACGAACCCTAAACAAAGGTGTCTCTAAAATATACACATGACCACGTTTTACCAAGTCTGGAAAAAACTGCAAGAAAAAAGTCATCAACAATAAACGAATATGCATTCCATCTACATCGGCATCGGTAGCAATTACAACATTGTTGTAGCGTAAACCTTCAATGCCTTCTTCAATGTTTAAAGCATGTTGTAATAAATTAAACTCCTCATTTTCGTACACCACTTTTTTGGTTAGTCCAAAGCTGTTTAAGGGTTTACCACGTAAGCTAAAAACGGCTTGTGTATCTACATTTCTAGCTTTAGTAATCGATCCACTTGCACTATCTCCCTCTGTAATAAAAATGGTAGAGTTTTTTTGCATCAGCATAAAATCTTCCCTGTTTTTAGCAGGTGGTTCATCGTTTAAATGCACTCTACAATCTCTTAGTTTTTTATTGTGTAGATTGGCTTTTTTAGCTCTTTCGTTTGCTAGTTTTCTAATGCCACTTAACTCTTTACGTTCACGTTCACTTTGTTCAATACGCTTTTTAATAGCATCGGCAGTTGTAGGATTTTTATGTAAAAAATTATCTAACTCTTTACTTAAAAATTCTTGCACAAAGTTCTTCATGCTTTTACCACCTTCACTTACATTTTGAGAGCCTAATTTGGTTTTTGTTTGACTTTCAAAAACAGGTTCTTGCACACGTACAGCAATGGCAGCAACAATACTTTGACGAATATCTGCAGCTTCGTAATCTTTCTTAAAAAAGTCACGAATGGTTTTTACATAAGCCTCTCTAAATGCTTGTTGGTGTGTACCACCTTGTGTGGTGTATTGACCATTTACAAACGAGAATAAATCCTCTCCATAATCGTTGTTATGGCTAACAGCTACTTCAATATCCTCTCCTTTTAAATGTATTATTGGGTAACGCAATTCATCTTCAGGCGTTTTTCTTTTCAACAAATCAAGCAATCCATTTTTACTAACATACCGTTTGCTGTTAAACGTAATTACCAAACCTGCATTTAAGTAACAATAATTCCACAGTTGATTATCAATGTATTCGTGTAAAAAATGGTAATTTCTAAAAATAGTATCGTCGGCAATAAATACTACTTCCGTTCCATTTTCTTGAGTGGTTGCAACTTCTTTGTGTTCTTTGGTTAAAACGCCCCGTTCAAATTCGGCTGTTTTTTCTTTACCATCTCTAAAAGCAGTTACTTTAAAATAGCTACTCAAAGCATTTACAGCTTTTGTACCCACACCATTTAAACCCACACTTTTTTGAAAAGCTTTACTATCGTATTTAGCACCTGTATTAATTTTACTAACCACATCTACCACTTTACCCAACGGAATTCCACGACCATAATCTCTAATTGTTACCGTTTTATCTTTCAAAGTAATATCAACATGCCTACCAAAACCCATCATGTGTTCGTCAATACAGTTATCTATTACCTCTTTAATTAATACATAAATGCCATCATCAGCAGCCGCACCATCACCTAATTTTCCGATATACATTCCAGGACGTAAACGAATATGTTCCCGCCAATCGAGACTTTTAATGTCACTTTCGTCGTAGTTTGCTGCTTTTACTAGTTCTGCCATAATCTTCAATTTATAATTTCTAACTACAGAAATACATTTTTCAACCTTTTTTCAAGCTTGCTAAACTGCAATAAAACAATATTTCTTTACAACAAGGGTATCATTTTTTTAACAGTTAACTATACAATGTGCATAAAAGCTAGTATTGTTAAGCATTTGAACACAATAGAAACCGAACACATATATTTGCTGCATCAATCATTCTATTACATATATCGAAACCAACTTTGCCACAATTGAGCAAAAAGGAGCAGAAAAGCAAGCCGAAAACGATGCATTTAAATTGTTTTTAAAACAACAAGATGCATTAAAAATAGATGAACAAGTGTTTGCTTTAAACGAAGCCATTACACCCAAAATAGATTGTACCACTTGTGGAAACTGCTGTAAAACCTTAATGATAAATGTTACCGAAAGCGAAGCAGACAATTTAGCTGCACATTTACAACAAACTAGAGTAAATTTCGACAACAATTATTTAGAAAAAGGCAGTAGCATGATGGTGATGAATGCTATTCCATGTAGTTTTTTAGCAAATAATAAATGCACCGTTTACGACCACCGTTTTGCAGGCTGTAGAGAATTTCCGGCTTTACATGTTCCAGATTTTACTAAAAGATTGTTTACTACATTTATGCATTATGAACGCTGTGCCATAATTTACAATGTAGTAGAGCAGCTAAAAATTGATACAGGATTTTTGGAGCAATAATTGATATTATGGGCTTTTATCGTTCAAAACAATATTCGGCTTTTGTACCGGCTGTTCGTTTGTAGTGCCTTTTTTCAAAAGGCAGCTACCACTTCCATCCGGCAGCCTTTCGGCAAAAAGAATATACATTAACAAAAACAGAAAATTTTAATCATTTATTAGCCACATTTAAGAATATTAAAACCAATCTATGTTCAAATCAATTCATCATATTGCCATTATTTGTAGCAATTATGCTGTATCAAAACATTTTTACACAGAAATATTGGGATTATCCATTACTCAAGAAGTATATAGAGCAGAAAGAAACTCGTATAAATTAGATTTAGCCTTACAATCGAAGTATGTAATTGAATTGTTTTCATTTCCCAATCCACCAAAACGTCCATCCAAACCAGAAGCTGTGGGCTTAAGACATTTGGCTTTTGCAGTTGCAAATATCGATGTAGCTATTCAACATTTACATAGCCATCAAATAGTTACAGAACCAATTAGAGTAGATGAATTTACCGGTAAAAAGTTTACTTTCTTCACCGATCCTGATGGTTTGCCCTTAGAGTTGTATGAAGAATAATGAAAAAAAGATGTTTTAAGCCTCTCTTAAACTAACACCTGTTAAATGGATAAACACATCTTCTAAATTGGCTTTTTTTACTTCGGCTTTTCTTTCAAAGCCTGTAGCAACAAGGTTATCAATTAGTTCGTTAGGTGTGTTAATAGCTTTTATTTTTCCACTATCAATAATAGCTACTCTATCACATAAAACCTCTGCTTCATCCATATAATGTGTGGTAATAATTACCGTTGTACCTTGTTTACGAATATCTGCAATTAAATCCCACAAATTGCGTCTTGCTTGTGGGTCTAAGCCTGTTGTTGGCTCGTCGAGAAAAATAATTTTCGGCTGATTTATTAAGGTTGTAGCAATGGAGAAACGTTGCTTTTGTCCACCGCTTAATTCCTTAAACTTCGATTTTGCTTTATCGGTTAAGTTTACTTTTTCTAAAAGCTCCATCGGTTGAATAGATTGGTTGTACAGACCAGCAAACATGTGTATGAGTTCGGTTAAATTTAATCCGGGATAAAATCCGCTTGCCTGAAGCTGAACACCAATAATTTTTTTTATTTCATTGGGTTGTTTATCTAAATCAAATCCATCTACAACAATTGTTCCGCTTGTTTTTGAGCGTAATGTTTCAATTATTTCTAAGGTGGTAGATTTTCCTGCCCCATTTGGTCCTAATAAACCAAATATTTCACCTTCCATTACTTCGAAACTAATGCCTTTTACAGCCTCGAATTCGCCGTATTTTTTGTACAAGTCTGTAACTGTAATTATTGGTGTTGGCATAAATAAAATTTTAAAACTAGTACAATTCAAAAGTGCTTTTTGCTTCTAAATTAACACGTTTATCAAAAATAAAATCAATATACGAAGCTTCACCTTTTTTACCCACAACAGTGGCTTTGCTTCTTCCGTATTCAACACCTTTCTCGTCTTTAACTTTTACACGTACTTTTTCGTTACAATTGTTGTTGAATATAAAATAGATGCTACAAACATTGTCTTTTCCTTCGTTTTCAGATCTAAAATCTAGTTTACCAGAAACCTGAATCTTGTTTTGAAGAGCAGAATCAATTACAATGGTACAATTTAACGACTTTTCAACGCCTTCACTTACACCTTGAACAAACTCAGAACCCGTTCTACCAACCGTTTTTCCTGTTTCTACAATTACTTCTTTTGCATTTTCTTTCACATCACCACATCCAGTAAATATGTAGCTACAAAGACATGAAATTAAAACAGCTTTTGAAAGTAGTTTTTTCATACACTTATAGTTTTACAACCAAGCCTAATCCATTATCTGTTAAACCAATATTTGCAATTGGTTTTTTCAATTGTTTTCGGTTAAAAGTAACTGTTGCAAAATACAAATTTTTAGCACCTTGGGTAATAAAATATCCACCCACAACACTTGAAACCAAACCAGAACCCACCATTATCCAACCAGTAGAACGTTCAGATTTGTTTACTGAGTTTCGTTTAGAATTTGCATAAATTACCCCAACAGTAAGTGCTACAGAACCCAATGTGGTGAAAGCATTTCCAATAATTTTGTTAGACTGATGTCTTTTATAATAGTCTAAAATCTCAAAATCGTTGGTTCGTAAAAAAAGTTTTTTAAAGGCTTTACTTCCTTTATAAATGGTATCGTTGTAGATAATAATATTGGGTTTGTTGCTAATGGTGTAAGTCATTTCAGCAGGATTATATTTTTGTTGTGCCGAAGCTTCGCTGATAAATCCTATAAAAACAACAATTGACAACCCATACAATAAATACCGCATAAACTTATTTTGTGCCTGCAAGATAAGTATCTAACTCATTCATCATGTCTAAACTACCAATAAATAATGGTGTACGTTGGTGCAATTCTGTGGGCATAATATCCATAATACGTTGTTTACCATCAGTTGCCCTACCTCCTGCCATTTCAATAATGTAGGCAAACGGATTACACTCATATAATAAACGGAGTTTTCCTTGTGGTTTATCGATTGTTCCAGGATACATAAATATGCCACCCTTCATTAAATTACGATGCACATCAGCAACCATACTTCCTATGTAGCGTTGTGTGTAAGGACCACCATTCGATTTGTCTTTTCTTTGACAAGCATTTAAATATGCTTGTACACCTGCTTCGTATTGATAATAATTACCATAATTAGCGGAATACACTTTGCCACTTGGTGGGCAAACAATATCAGGGTGACTTAAACAAAATTCTCCAATTGCAGGGTCAAGGGTAAAACCATTCACACCTCTTTTGGTAGCATACACCAACATGGTAGATGAACCATAAATAATATATCCAGCTGCAACTTGTCTATTTCCTGGTTGTAAAAAATCTGCTTTTGTACATGATTTTCCTCGTTCACTAACACGTCTGTATACACTAAAAATAGTTCCAATACTAATGTTTACATCAATATTTCCACTACCATCTAAAGGATCAAACTGTACAACGTATTTACTATTGTTACTAATTTCATCGTTGAACACCACAAAATCGTCCAATTCTTCACTACCAATTCCAGCACAGCTAATACCATGTTGCAAAACACCCATAAATTGGTTGTTGGCATAAATATCTAGCTTCTTTACATCTTCACCTTGCACGTTTATAGTACCTGCATCACCTAAAATATCTACTAAACCAGCTTTATTCACTTCTACGTTTACACGTTTAGCAGCCAAACCTATATCTCTTAATAAACTACTTAATTCACCTGTTGCTGTAGGAAAGGCACGCATTTGTTGCAATGTAAATTCGTCTAGCGTAAGAATTTTTCTGTTGATATTCATTGTCAATCGTTGAGTTTTGATAAAGATAAAGGTAGCATTGAAACTGTTGTAAGATTGGGTAGAAAAAAATGGAATTTATTTATGCTAACGTTTGCAAAGAAATATAGATGCTTATGGCTATATATTTTGCTATCAAAAAACATTTTATGGCATTACAGATAAAACAACTAAGATTAAAAAAAAGATAAGCACGTACAATGATTTCATTTTAGTAAAAGTAACCATTTAAAACTAAATTTGTAAATCATAGTTAATTTATAAGAAATGTCACAATTTATAAATCTAAATACAATTATTGGAAATGGAAAATCCTATCAAGTGCCAATTTATCAAAGAGATTACTCTTGGGATAAAGATGATTGGGAGGATTTATGGAACGATATTGAGGAAATTCCGAATGATAAAACCCATTATCTTGGGTATTTGGTTCTACAACCAATTAAAGATGGTGAAGAATCATTTTGGGTTATTGATGGACAACAAAGATTAACTACGTTATCGATATTAGCACTCGCCATTACTGCTATTTTAGACAAATGGGTTAAAGAAAATATTGACGCAGATGATAATAAGATTAGATTCGAAAAAATTACTGAACGATATCTAGGGAATTATTCTCTTTCTAAATTAAATCTTGATCCCAAACTTAAACTAAATAGGAATAATGACGATTACTATAAAAGTTGGCTACTAAAATTAAGAACTCCATCTGCTTTATCTAAATTGAAGCCATCACAAAAACTATTACAAAAAGCGTTTAACTATTTTTTTAATGAGCTACAAGAAAAATTTAAAAACAATAAATCGGGAGCAGAATTAGCTGACTTTTTAGAAAAAATTATTGGGAATGGAATTGTGTTTACACAGATAATTGTGAATAATGATTTAGATGCATTTAAAGTATTCGAAACATTAAATGCTAGAGGAGTAAAACTTTCAACAGCCGATTTATTAAAAAACTATTTGTTTAAACTAACAAACGAGTTGGGAGAACTGGACTTAGATGAAGCAGAAAGGCGTTGGCAAAACATTACAAATACCATCCAATCAAATGATCTAACGACTTTTATCAGACACTTTTGGAATAGCAAAAACAAGTTGGAAAGACAACCAACGCTATTTAAAGCAATAAAAAAGAAAATTAATTCAGCAGAAGCAGCATTTAGTTTTTTAAATGAATTAGAAGAATCGAGTATCTATTATACAGCATTTAATTACCCCAATGATGAGATTTGGGATAAAGAAGAAAGAGTAGGATTAAAGTTAATTAGCTTATTAAATGTAACCACATGTTTTTCATTGATGCTAAGAGTTATTAATCAATTGCCTAGAACTGAGTTTAAAATTGTTATTAAAGAATTAGGAATAATTATGTTCAGATACAACCTAAGTGACTTAAATCCTAATGAAGCGGAACGTATTTTTAGTAAAGTTGCCAATGATGTTGCTAATGGTATTTTAAATAACGCAAGAGATATCATTCTTGCGTTAAAATCGATTTATGTCATTGATGATAATTTTGAACAAGTTTTTTCTACAATTAGCATAAACACAAGAAGAAAAAAAGATTTAGTGAAATATATTCTTGTAAAACTAGAAAATCATATTTCAAATACGGATAATCAGCCAGAGGAAGCAAACTCAACAATTGAGCATATTCTCCCTGAAAATCCAGGAAGCATCTGGGAAGACTTTTTCCCTAATGAAGTACAAGAAGATTACATCTACAGGTTGGGGAATTACAGCCTGCTAGAGACTAGCATTAACAATAAGCTGGATAATAATGTTCCTTTTTCAGACAAATTAAACAAATACAAAACTTCAAGATATACATTAAGCAATGAATATTGCAACTACGAAAAATTTACACCAAAAGAAATCTCTCTACGTCAAGATAGAATGGCAAAATCTGCTAAAGGAATCTGGAAAAGTGCATATATTTCATCCAACTACTAAAATTCTAGACAAATTAAACTATTCTAAATGCTTTAAACTATAAGGAAGTTATATTCAGTTTGCCATTTTCTTATAAACTCCTTTTCTTATAGCATTTATTCCTCTTATCGTTCTATATCAATTGAAAAAAACAAGTAATGGAATATATAAATTTTGGTAGTTCGTTAATATCAATTAATATATTCACTCACTTTTCTATTCATTCAAATAAAATCCGATATTGTACGCATTTAATTGTATGAATAGACGTCACTTTGTATCGTTAAGCAGTTTAGCAACAGCTTCTATCCCATTTTCCCAAATCAAACAATCTACACTAAAACCAATCGTTTTATCGACTTGGGATGCTGGCTTACAAGCCAATAAGGCAGCTTGGACTATATTAGGAAAGGGAGGAAAAGCAATTGATGCTGTTGAAAAAGCTGCTATGGAAATTGAAGCTACAACCAATTGTTGCGTAGGCTTAGGTGCAAACCCTGATAGAGAAGGTAAAGTTACATTGGATGCTTGCATTATGGACGAACATGCCAACTGTGGAAGTGTGGCTTTTTTAGAACGTATTAAACACCCTGTAAGTGTTGCTAGAAGATTAATGGAAAAAACACCACATGTAATGTTGGTAGGTGAAGGAGCACAACAATTTGCCATCAAAGAAGGATTTAATTTAGAACCACAAATTTTAAGCACAGAAGCAGAAAAAGCGTATAAACAATGGCTAGAAAAAAGTGAGTATAAACCAATAATTAATATTGAACGTACAAATGAACATGGGCCGTTTGCCCCAACAATTTTAGATGATGGTAGTTGGAACCATGATACCATTGGCATTATTGCTTTAGATAGCAATGGTAACTTGAGCGGAAGTTGTACAACAAGTGGTATGGGATTTAAAATGCGTGGAAGATTGGGTGATTCATCAATTATTGGTGCTGGTTTGTTTGTAGATAACGAAGTAGGTGCTGCAACCGCTACAGGACAAGGTGAAGATATTATTAGAGTTTGTGGATCACATATTGTTGTAGAAATGATGCGTTTAGGATTATCACCAACAATGGCTTGCAAAAAAGCAGTAGAAAGAATTATTCAAAAAAAAGGGGCAGCAGCTGCTAAAAAAATTCAAGCAGGATTTATTGCGATTAATAAAAAAGGAGAATATGGTGGTTTTGCCATTCAAAAAGGATTTAGTTTTGCAGTTTGCACCTTAGAAAACAATCATCAATTGATAGAAAGCAAATATTTACTATAAATCTGCTGTTTTCTATCTTTTAATTTTGTATTTACCTGAATTATCAACCATGTTGCGTTACCACAAACAAACTCGATTTTTAGTAGCTGTAGATTGTATCATTTTTGGTTTTGATGGAAAAGAATTGAAACTTCTAGTAGTAAAAAGAGATTTAGAACCAGAAAAAGGAAAATGGAGTTTAATGGGTGGTTTTGTGCAACCAAATGAAGATGCAGACGCTGCAGCAAAACGTGTTTTAAAGCAGTTAACGGGTTTAGAAGGTGTATATTTAGAACAGTTGCAAACATTTAGCAATCCTGATAGAGATACAGTAGAACGAACCATTTCTGTTGCCTATTTTGCCCTGATAGACATTTTTAAATACGAAAAACAAATGAGTGAAGAATACCATCCTGAATGGTTTTCTACTTCTAAAATTCCTACATTAATTTTCGATCATAGCGAAATGGTGGCAAAAGCCAAAAGTAAATTACAGTATAAAGCCGCTTTTCATCCTATTTTATTTGAATTGTTACCATTAAAATTTACGCTTCAACAATTACAAACCTTGTACGAAGCTATTTATGAAACAAGCTTTGATAAACGAAACTTTACTCGAAAAATTCAAGCTAGCAAATTAGTGATTAAGCAAAAAGACAAGGAAAAAGAAAGTTCTAAAAAAGGAGCATTTTATTATAAACTCGATAAGAAAAAGTATGCTGCTAATTTTGAATCATTTTTAAACTTTGTTCCTAACCCTAACCAAATCAAATAAAACGCTACCATTTATGATTGCGTTTATACACGTTTATGAAAAAGAGAACCACTATTTACGATATTGCTAAAGCCCTTAACCTTACGCCATCAACTGTATCAAGAGGCTTAAACAATCATTCATTTATTAGTGATGCTACCAAACAATTGATTAAAGAAAAAGCCATTGAATTAAATTATAAGATTAACGCTCATGCATACAATTTAAGAACAGGAGGTTCTAAAACATTGGGAGTAATTGTTCCAAAAATTAATTTAACCTTTTTCTCAAATATCATTGCGGGTATTGAAGAAGTTGCCAACCTTAACCAACATACATTAATTATTTGTCAATCGAACGATGATTTTCAAAAAGAATTAGATTGCATTAATACGCTTATTCATCAAAATGTTGCATGTATTATGATGTCTTTAGCAGCCACTAGTCCTAATGGCGAGCATTTAGCAGAAATTTTGCAACATCAAATTCCATTAATTCAATTCGATAGGGTTAGCGAAGATGTAGCTACACATAAAGTAATTAACAACAACGAAATCGGTATTATTGAAGCAGTGGCTCATTTAAAAAGTAGAGGCTGTACAAAGTTTGCACACATTGCAGGCCCACAGCATTTAAACATTTATAAAGAACGGAAAGATGCATTTATTAAAGCCTTACAAATGCATGACTTAGAAGTACATAACGATTGGATTATTTTAGATAGCTATTCGAAAGAAAAAGCAAAAATAGCTGTTGAAAATATGCTGATGCAAACTGAAAAGCCCGATGCTATTATTGCTTCTGCTGATTTTTTAACCCTTGCAGTTTTAGAAGCAGCCAATGAATGTAATATAGCAATACCGAATCAACTGGCCGTTTGTGGTTATTCAAACGAGATTTATACAGAGCTTACCAAACCTTCTATTTCATCAATTAATCAATTTAGTTTAGAAATGGGTAAAGCGGTTGCAAACGTTTATTTTGATTCGTTGCAACATTCTACAGACAAAAAAACACCTAAAACCGTAGTGATAGAACCTCAATTAATTATCAGAGAATCAACCCTAAGAGCTATTTCTTCATCCTAAAATAAATACTTCTTCAAAAAATATTTTTAACTTTTTTAACTAAAATTATCCATTTTAACAATCGATTGCATATACTTGCAGAATAATCAACAAGCCATAGAACAAGAATTTCATTTTTTGAATCATTTTTTCAAACAAATACTTCAATCACCAAACAAAACACACTAACGATGGCATTGCCAACCACCTCTACTTCAAACAACAATTCTACTTACGAGTCCAACAAAAGCTATTTGTTTCCATTTATATTGGTTACGAGTTTGTTTTTCTTTTGGGGTTTTGTACACAATTTAGATCCTGTATTAATTCCGCATTTACGTAAAACATTTCAGTTAACGTATGTTCAATCTTCATTGGTAGATTTTTCTGTTTTTATTGCCTACTTTTTAATGGCATTACCTGCTGGTTTTGTAATGCGTAAATATGGGTTTAAAGCTGGTATTATACTCGGTCTTTCTTTATTTGCGTTGGGTTGTTTCATGTTTATTCCTGCAGCAAATACCAACTTATACATTTTCTTTTTGGGTGCTTTGTTTATTGTTGCATGTGGACTAACTTTTTTAGAAACAGCTGCTAATCCGTATGCAACCATTTTAGGAGATCCTGCAACCTCTACACAGCGTTTAAATTTTGCCCAATCATTTAATGGTTTGGCTGTGGTATTAGCACCGCTTGTGGGTGGAAAAATTATTTTATCTGGAACAGAATATACCCAAACACAATTAGATGCTATGTCTGCCACAGATTTAGCTGTGTATCTACAATCTGAAGCTGACAGGGTAAAAATGCCATATATGATATTGGGAATCATTATTTTGGTGATTGCTGCTATCTTTTTCTTAACCAAATTACCTGATAGTAAAGATGATGGTGAAGTAGGTAGTGGATTTGGAAAAATTTTAAAATTTACCCACTTAAAGGGTGCTGTAATAGCTCAGTTTTTTTATGTAGGAGCACAAGTTTGTGTAGGTAGCTTTTTTATAAATGTTGCTAGAAGTGCAGTAAATATGGATGAAATTACTGCATCGGAATATTTAAGTTATGGCTATGGTATTGCCTTTGTTTTGGGAAGATTTGCAGGTACATTTTTTATGCGTTTCTTAACACCTCAAAAGCTATTATCTATTTATGCAATTATTAGTGTGATATTATGTGTATTAGTTGCTTTTGCAAGTGGAATGATTACCGTTTACGCCATGATTGCTTTATCGTTTTTCATGTCTATTATGTTCCCTACCATTTTTGCTTTGGGTATTAAAGATTTGAATTCTACCGATACTAAAATGGGTTCTAGCTTAATTATTATGGCTATTGTAGGTGGAGCATTATTACCATTGGTATTGGGGCAAATAGCTGATGTTACCAAAAGTATTCAATACGGTTACATTGTTCCACTTGTGTGTTTTGCTGTGGTGGCTTGGTATGGTTTAAGTGGCTATAAAGTGCAACAAAAAGCGTAAACATTTAAACAAAGATTAATAAAAAAACATGTTTCAGTTAAACAACAAAGTAGCATTAATTACAGGTGGAGGTAGTGGTATTGGTAAAGCCATGTCTGTATTGTTTGCACAACAAGGTGCTACCGTTCATATTATTGAATTGAATGAAGAAAATGCATTACAAACGGTAGAAGAAATAAAAGCAAATGGTGGAAATGCTTTTGCTTACAGTTGTAATGTTGCTAATCAAGCACAAGTATTAGAAACAATAGAAAAGGTTGGTGCTATTGATATTTTAATTAACAATGCAGGAATTGCACATATTGGTAAAGCAGACACTACACCTGAAGCCGATTTTGATAGAGTAATGACGGTGAATGTAAAAGGTGCTTACAATTGTATTTATGCTGCTATTCCAAAAATGCGTTTAAAAGGTGGTGGCGTTATTATTAATATGGCATCTATTGCGTCGAATGTTGGCATTGCAGATCGTTTTGTTTATAGCGTAACCAAAGGTGCTATAAAAGCAATGACTATGAGTGTAGCAAGAGATTATATTGCCGAAGGAATTCGTTGCAATTCAATTGCACCTGCTAGAGTACATACCCCTTTTGTTGATGGTTTTTTGAAAAATAATTATGCAGGAAAAGAAGCGGAAATGTTTGAAAAACTATCAAAATCGCAACCAATTGGCAGAATGGCTCAGCCTGAAGAAATTGCCACACTAGCATTGTATTTATGTAGCAATGAAGCTAGTTTTATTACAGGATGCGACTATCCTATCGATGGTGGTTTTACAACTTTAAACAATTAAAAAATACGGATATGAAACTTTGTAGATACGGAAATATTGATCATGAATTACCTGCTGTTTGTGTAGACGATGTTAGATACGATGTAAGTGGTTTTGGTAGTGATTATAATGAACAATTTTTTGCTACCGATGGCATTCAACGTTTGGCAACTTGGTTTAACGAAAACAAGGCCAGTTGTAAAGTAGTAGATGCCAATGAACGTTGGGCTTCTTGTGTGGCTAGACCATCTAAGATTATTTGTATAGGTTTAAACTATGCCGATCATGCTGCTGAAAGCAATATGGCCATTCCACAAGAACCTGTAGTTTTCTTTAAGTCTACCTCTTCTTTAGTTGGCCCGAATGATGATTTGGTTATTCCAAAAGGAAGTGAAAAAACAGATTGGGAAGTTGAATTAGCCGTGGTTATTGGTAAAAAAGCATCGTATGTAGATGAAGCAGATGCGGTAAACTATATTGCTGGATATGCTTTACACAACGATTATAGTGAAAGAGCTTTTCAATTAGAAAGAGGTGGACAATGGGTGAAAGGAAAAAGCTGTGACACGTTTGCCCCACTGGGTCCATGGATGGCTACTACCGATGAAATAAGTGATACCTCTAATTTACGTTTATGGCTTACTGTAAATGGTAAAACATACCAAGATGGTAATACCAAAAACTTAATTTTTAATGTACCATTTATCGTTTCTTATCTAAGTCAGTTTATGACTTTGCTTCCAGGCGATGTTATTTCTACTGGTACGCCAGCAGGTGTAGGTTTGGGACAAAAACCAAATCCTGTGTATTTAAAATCTGGAGATGTTGTAGAATTAGGAATTGATGGTTTAGGCACTAGCAAGCAATTGGCTAAGGCTTATCATTTATAGTTGTTTAAATGTTGTGTTTGTTTGTATTCCCCCCTAAGATATTTCGCTTATCTGGGGGCTTTTTTTTAGGTATATGCTACAACCTTATCTACATTTTGCTGATAGTAATACGGTGTAAAATTTGTTTCGATTGCTTCACAACTCACTTCTATAGCTGTGCAAAACGAATTGCCATAAATACTTGCAAAAGCAGCAGTAGAAGCATCTTTGCCCACATTTATAAACACCATTCCATTCATAGAAACCAATTTTGTAGGATCGAAGAAAATCCATTTTCCACCAATATATGCTTCAAAACAAGCATGAAAATCGGGAGGAAATAAATGGTGTGCATACACACTGCAATAACGAGCAGGTATAGACAACGCCCTGCATAATGCAATACCAACATGAGCAAAATCTCTACAAACCCCTACCCTTTCAGTTATTGTATTGAATGCAGAGGTAAAAGAATTGGTGCTACCATTAATATATTCTACCTTTTCAAAAATCCATTCACAAATACACAATACTTGTTCGTATTTATTTTGAATATGACCAAATTCTTTAAATGCAAATTTTTGTAGTTTATCCGATTCACAATACCTACTTGGAAACAAATAAGGCACTACACTTTCACTAAATTCTATAAATGGATACGCTTGTATATCTTCAAAAACATCTATCAACGTATGTTGTACATCTACAATAGCTTGATATTGTAATGTAAATAGTTGAGGTTCGTGTACACTTAACCCCAAAAAACGGTTTGTGCCATTGTTAGTTGTATAGGGCTGTAATTGTAAATGCGAATCGATGGTTAATTGTTCTTCAATAATTTGTTGATGCGTAGTGATGGCTGCTTGTACATTAAAAATAAATGTACTTGGCATAAACACTTGATAAGTTAACGAACTAAACACTTTAAACTGCATAAACAAGTTTGGTTGAATATAGTATTTAAAAAGCAAACGAGGATATTCTAAAATTGTTTCAAAAACTATATGCAAACAAAAAAGGCTTGTTATTCCATATTTTTTTACTTGTAAGCTTATTTTAAACTTTAAAACAGTACTTATAATTTTGTTTTTTTAGCGTTATAAACAACTTGTTTATGCGTTCAAAACAGTTTGTTTATGCATTCATCTCAAGTTGAGATGAACGCATAAATTTCTTTAAAATAGGTATTATAAAAATGTTGAAGAAGGTATTATAAAATTCTTCAAGAAGGTACTATAAAATTTCTGAAGAAGGTATTAGGCTTAATTATGGCTAATTATCTACCTATTAACAACCTTTATGAATGTTGGTTGTAATGTAATATTGTAATTTAGAAAGAAGATTTATTAGTGTATGGTACAAGCGTATAATTTTTTAGCATCTTGGCAATTATTTCCTGAAAAATGCAATTTCGAGTTTGGAACTACCCCCAAAAGTGGCAATTACAAAATTGAAAGTATTAAAAATGGACATGAATTAAATGTTAGCATCAATTGGGTTTCTATTACCAACGACGCTTTTTATACGCAATACAATGTGAAACCAGATGGTTTAATGCATCCTTTCGATAACCAAGAATTAGCAGATAGTATTGAGGCAAGTATAGAAAATGCGTCTTGCATGAAAACCATTTTCTATAAAAATGATACCCCTATTTTAACCGTTACTAACGAAATTTTACCCAACGGATACATGAAAGTGACTCATATAGGTGAAAATGAGGGCAACGCTTTTAAAAATATTGAAGTATATCACAAACAAATGAGTGTGTTGCCTTATGCCTCAAGTGTTGGTGGTGTTGCTATTAGACCCACAAAAGAGGGTATGATAAAACACAAAGCATTAACTGCTATGGAAGAACAAACCAATATGCAGCTTGATCAAATTAAACAACAAATAGAATTATTGGCAAGGCAAGCACAAGAAATAAACAAGCGAAAAGAATTAAGCTTGATGATTTATGAGGCCATGCTTCGTTTTAAACCTCAAATTGGACATACGTATCATTTATACGAGAAAAAAGATGGCACACATATGCTTTCTTTAGTAGGGCCAAAAGAATGGGGTGGTTCTGGCCCTTTTAAGCAATTTGTAGCTACCGTAAAATTATTAGCCGATCATACTTGGGTAGAAGTTGGCGGCTAAATATTACTCAAAGTTTCCTTTTTTATTCAACAAAGAAAATAGTTCGTCTAAATTTTTACCTGTAGATTTTTCAAACGATTTTTTTAAATCACTTGGTTGAGGATGTTTAAATTTCCACTCGTTAAAGTAGTCTTTAAACGCTTTATCTAAAGCTTCTTTTCCTACTGTTAATTCTGCTATATACAACCAAATGGCTGTTTTCAAATAAATGGTAATTCCATAATCGTCGCTTGTTTTAAACACTTCAGAGCTGGTTGCTATTGGAAAAGGTGCAGGAATTTTAATTAATGCTTTATAAACAATATCTAAATATTCTTTTTCATCAAATTTTTTCAAGTACTCTGGCATTGAACTTCCTAAAACAGAGTTGTGTCTATACTTTGCTGCTTCGTATCTAAACTGAAAATAAGTGTTTATTCCTTCATCCATCCATCCATTTTCTCTCTCATTGCTTGCCAAAAAACCCATTAACCAATTGTGCCCCACTTCATGTGCAATTACACCATCTAATGTTTCAATTTTTGCATCAGGACTCGTAATTAACGTAATCATTGGATATTCCATACCACCACTAGAGTTATTTTTTGGTCCTTCAATGGCTTGCACAACAGGATATTGGTATTCGCCTAAATAACTGCTGTAGGCTTTTGTAGCATCTTTTACATAATCGATACTATTTTTCCAAAGGGTGTTTTTATAATTGTGGTAATAGGTAAATGCATCTACAATTCTACCCGATTGTAGCTGAATAGTATCGTATTGAATCACCAAGTTTTTTTCGGCAAACCATGCAAAATCCAATACACTATCTGCTTTGTATTGTAAGGTTTTAGTAGCATTTTCTGGTGAAAGAGGTTTGTATAAAATTGGTTTTTCAGCTCTATTCGTTGCATTTTGTAATCCAATGTTTTTATAAGCTGCCAATTCGTTTTTATCTTGTAAAACACCTGTAGCAGCCACCACAAAATTTGATGGCACCGTAATGTTTACCACAAAATTGCCAAACTCGCTGTAAAATTCTCCCATATCTAAATAAGGCATTTCATGCCATCCGTTGTTATCAAAAACAGCAGGTTTAGGATACCACTGACATATCATAAACTCATCGTCAGCATAGCCTGATCTAGAAAAATAGCTAGGCAATGTTACTGTAAATGGTGTAGCTATGGTTACCGAATCGCCTGGTTTTAAGGCTGTTGGCAAAACGACTTTAATAATGTCTACATAATTTGCTTTTGGATGATTTTCAATTACACAAGCTTTACCATTTGCAGTAAAAGATAAATCAGTTATAGAGCCGCCTTTATAGTTTTTGATTTTCTTTTTCCGTTCAGTGTCGTTGTTCAATTGTTCAAAAAAAGCAGTTTGTTCGTTTGAATATGCGTTTGGCCAGATATGAAACCAAATATAGTCGAGTGTTTCAGCAGAATTATTGGTGTATACCAATGTTTCAAAACCTTTTATTGTTTTTTGCTGTTCGTTTAAAGTAACATCTATATTGTACCGAACATGCTGCTGAAAATAGGGCTTTTGTGCAGCTACAAAACTGGCAACAAATAAGCAAACGAATGCAATAAATGATTTCATTATGGATTGATTTTTATAATAATACAAGTATACATATTATTATTTAATCGGTTTTCATTTGCAAGAATATTTTTCAGACCCAACTGAATAAATAGTTGAAATATTTTATTCAATTGTATTTTCTTTCGTGTTGTTTTGACTTAAATACACCTTATAAATGCATCGTATTCTAGATTCAACTTTAAAAACATACACTAGTTTTGACGCAAACAACAACACGATTGATATGCGTAAATTCCACATTGCAATTCTCTTACTAGTGATGCCTTCTTTTACCTTATTGGCACAGAAAAAAATAAAAAAGAAAGATGAAAAGTACCAATTGGTTTGGTCTGATGAGTTTGATAAAAATGGAGTGCCAGACACTACAAAATGGCAATTTGAAACGGGTTATAAAAGAAACAATGAAGCACAATGGTATCAAGCAGAAAATGTAACTTGTAAAGATGGTTATTTGGTAATAACAGGTAAACGAGAAACCAAACCTAATCCTAATTATGTAGCAGGTAGTAACGATTGGAAAACAAAATGGCCCAATGTAAAATATACATCTGGTAGTGTGGTGATGAAGAAACACCATGCTTTTCAATATGGCAAACTAGAAGTAAGAGCCAAAATTGATGCACAAATGGGTTTATGGCCAGCAATCTGGACTTTAGGAGTGGATGGTCAATGGCCATCGAATGGTGAGGTGGATATTATGGAATATTACAACAATACTATTCTTGCCAATTTTGCTTTTGCAGGAAAACAAAAATTCAATGCAATTTGGGATGCCGTAAAAACGCCAATTGATAGCCTTGGTGGTGAAAAATGGGGCAATGATTTTCATGTATGGACTTTAATTTGGGATGAAGACAAAATGCAAATTTTATTAGATGAACGTTTGCTGAATGAAATAGATTTAAATACAACGTTTAATAAATCGGACAACGTAAATCCAATGCGTCAGCCGCACTACTTACTGCTAAACCTTGCAATGGGTGGAAAAAATGGAGGAAGTTTAGCCAACACAGTGCTTCCTTCTACCTATTTAGTAGATTATGTAAGATTGTATCAACTTAAAAAGTAAGACTCAACTTTACATCAACGCTATTAGAATATTATATATTATTCCAATTATCTGTCTTGTTTTCATTTATTTAAACGATTGTTTATGCCTTATAAAAAAATGGTTACTAGTATTAAAGTAACAGTGTTGTTTGTGTTTGTAGTACTTATTACACTTGCATTTACTACCAAAAAAGAGACACATCAACAAAAAGCGAAAGCATTGAAACCAAACATCATTATTATTTTAACTGATGATCAAGGATATGGAGATGTTGGATTTAATGGTTGTAAAGATATTCCTACCCCTAATATTGATAAAATAGCCAACGATGGTGTGGTTTTTTCCAATGCATATGTAACATATCCTGTATGTGCACCAAGTAGAGCAGGATTAATAACAGGTAGATATCAAGACAGATTTGGTTATAGTAGAAATCCATTGTACAAACCCAACGATGCATCTATAGGTTTATCCGTTGAAGAGCAAACCCTAGCTTCTTACCTACAAACAGCTGGTTACTATACAAAAGCAATTGGTAAGTGGCACTTAGGTGTACATTCAATTTACCATCCATTAAACAGAGGTTTTAATGAGTTTTATGGATTTTTAGGTGGTGGACATAGATATTTTTCGGAAGAATTTGATGTTGAAGATTACAGAGAAGCTAAAAATGAAGGTCAAAGCTATAGAACAAAACTTATTCGAAATAAATCAACAGTAGAAGTAACAGATTATCTTACAGATGCATTAACCAATGAAGGTGTAGATTTTATAGAAAAAAATAAAAACAAACCTTTTTTCCTTTACCTAGCATACAATGCCCCCCACTCTCCTTTACAAGCTAGCCAAAAGTATTTAGATAGGTTTAACCAAATTCAAAACCCTAAACGCAAAACCTATGCAGCAATGGTAAGTGCAGTAGATGATGGTGTAGGATTGGTTTTAAACAAACTAGCAGAACATAATTTAGCAGAAAATACAATTGTAATTTTTCTTTCAGACAATGGTGGCCCTAAAGAAGATAATGGCAGTTACAACGGAATTTTAAAAGGCGGAAAAGGATCTTTATGGGAAGGTGGCATTAGAGTGCCTTTTGCTATTCGTTGGCCACAACAAATTAAAGCCTACACCAAGTATAATAAACCTGTTAGTTCATTAGACATTTTTGCAACTATTGCTAGTAATATACAAGATGCACCTAAACCTAAAAATTCGCTAGATGGCACTAATTTGCTTCCTTTTGTAACAGGAAACAATTCAAACCAACCACATGAATTTCTTTTTTGGCGACAATTCGATCAAAAGAATTATGCAGTGTTGCAAACAGCTAACCAATATAAAACCGTTGTTTTAAAAGATTCTGTGCAACATTTGTTTTCATTATCAAAAGATGTAAGTGAAAAAAACAATTTGTTTCTACAAGAAACAGATTATTTCAGCAATCTGTTGAAGGAATACAAAAAATGGGAAGCAAATATGATTCCTCCTGCTATTTATGGATTGAATCAAGAAGAGTTGTATAAGAAAGAGAAAGGAAAATAAAAAAGCGAATTCACCGCTGAAATATTTAATTTAAACTTTTTTAAAACATATCATCAAGCATTATTAATTATAACATGAAAAAAAGTACGTTATTTCTTTTGCTATTTTGTTTAAGTGAAATTGTATGGAGCCAAAAAGTTAAAATAGATATTTCAACTGCACAACGTAAGCAAATTAATAGAGGCTATGGCATGTTTATTCATTTTGGCGTAAATACGTTTAATGAAATTGAATGGTCGAATGGAACTTTACCAGCAACATCTTACAATCCTACCAATTTAGATTGTGACCAATGGATACAAACCGCAAAAGAAGCAGGTTTTAGATATGTAATATTGGTAACCAAACACCATGACGGCTTTTGTTTGTGGGATAGTAAATATACAGATTACGATGTGGCATCATCGCCTGTAAAAACAGATGTTGTAGCAGAAGTAGCAAAGGCTTGCAAAAAATATGGACTACAACTTGGTTTGTATTATTCTTTATGGGATAGACACGAACCAAGCTATAAAAACCATACAGCTTATGATGCCTACATGAAAAATCAATTAACCGAATTGATGACCAATTATGGATCGATTTGTGAACTTTGGTTTGATGGTGCTTGGGATAAAAAAGTAGACAATTGGCCTTTGGCTGATATTTATAGATATGTGAAAGAGATGCAACCCAATTGCATGATTACGGTTAATCATACAATTGTAAAACCTACCAATAAAAATGCTACTCAATTACCAGAAAATTATGCCGAAGGCGATCCTATTCGATACTTTCCTGTTGACTTTAGAATAAAAGATCCCAACTTGGTAAGATGGAACGATCCTAAGTATTACGATTGGAAAGATACTTTGCGTTATCTACCGTTTGAACACACCATTTGTATATCGGATAGATGGAATTGGTTTCAGAAGAAAAAAATAACGCCTCCTCGTCCACTTGATGAGCTAGAAGAATTGTTTTATTGGGGAACTGCAAATGACAATATATTAATTGTAAATGTTCCACCAGATGTAACAGGACAAATTAATACCAATGAAAAAATAAGAATTATACAATTGGCAGAAAGATTGGGTATAAGAGGTGGAGCAAAAAAACTACCTACAGCAAGTAAAAACCTAAGCTTTCAGCAAAAAGTAGTTGCGAGTTCTGCTTTGCCAAATTATCCTGCCAATAATGCCATTGATTTTAGCTTAGAATCTTATTGGACAGCAACCGACACAACAGCTGAACTAGAAATACAATTCGATACTACTATAGCATTTAATAGAATTAGCTTATTTGAAAAAGCAGATATGATTGATTTGGGAGATAAATTCTCGATACTTAGAAAATTTAAAGTGGCAGCTTATGAGTTACAATATTTTCATAATGAAAAATGGGATACCTTTTATGTAGGCGATGTTATTGGTGCTTGTAAAATCATTCATTTACCCATTACAATTAGAGCTGAAAAAATGAAGTTGAAAATTGTAAAATCTACAGGTAATCCATCTATTTATCATATTGGAGTATCTGAACAAAAAAGAAAGAAGTAAAATTTAAACCTGTTTACAAATAATTATTTCAACAACTTTTTTTGTAACCAATTGCTTAAATAAGCACTACCAATACCAACTGCTGCACCTGCAAACACATCGGAAGGATAATGTTTTCCCAAATACATTCTACTATATCCTACTGTTGAAGCATAGGCATAAGCTGGCAAAACGATGTACCACTTTTTGTTTTGGATAGAAATGGAGGCTGCCAAATTAAAAGCTGTAGAAGTATGACCTGAAGGAAATGAATGTCCTACTTCTGAAGCATCGTTGGTAAAAATGAGATTAGGATAGGTTTCATAAGGTCGCTTTCTATTTATCAATCGCTTTGTTGCCTGTGTAATGGCTGTGTTTACAACTAAAGAACCAATTATTTTTAAGCCTTGTTGCTGCAATTGTTTATCTTTTTTTAAATAACCTGTTAATAACAACGTTGTAGGCACACCTATAGCTAATGGATAAGCACTATTAGAAGTTATTTTCCAATAATCGCTTGTTGGTTGATTGGGATTGATTTGTTGCAACCAACGTACTTCCTGAGGTTGACCAAAACTTGTTGTGTAAAAACAAAAGCATACTACCACAATTGGTAATATGCTTTTGAATGTGTTGTTGTGCATGCTTTTTACGTTTATAAATTAGATAAGCTTTCTTCAATAGTTTGAATTCTAGCTAAAGCATCTGCTTGTTTTTTTCTTTCTAATGCTATTACTTCTGGTTTTGCATTCTGCACAAAACGTTCGTTCGATAATTTTTTCAATACCGATTCTAAAAACCCTTTTTGGTGAGCCAAGTCTTTTTCTAATTCTTGTTTTAAAGCCTCGGTATCTAATTCTTTTTCTGCCTCTATATAAAACTTATCGGTTTCTACAGCTACAACAATGGAGTTGGTAATATTTGTATGGGTAAAATAAATATTGGCTGCATTTACTTGTTTTTGTAAAATAGTAGCAATAGCTTCATAACTATTTGCAACCTCAGTTTGTATGTGCAGTTGAATGGTTTCTTTAGGTTTTATTTGATTTTTTACCCTTGCATCTCTAATCGCTGTTATTGCTTTTTTCAACAACTCTGCTTGAGCCAAAATACCTGCGTTATCTACTTGTACGTTCCTATATTGTTTTACACATAAATCAACCGATTGTGGTTGCAATAAATGGTAAATTTCTTCGGTAATAAATGGCATAATTGGGTGAAGCAATTGCATTAAATCTTCAAAAAAGTCCACCGTTTTATGGTAAACTTTACTATCAATAGGTTGTTCAAAGCCCGGTTTTACCCATTCTAAATACCAACTACAGAAATCATCCCAAATTAAAGAGTAAATTGTTTTTAACGCCTCACTCAATTTAAATTGACTCATTAAAGTGTCAATTTCTGTTTGTGCTTGTTTTAATCTATTATCAAACCACTCTATTGCAAAATCAGCTTTTTCTGTAGCAGTAGTTGTTTGTTGCCTTCCCTCCCACATTTTCACCAACTTCAAGGCATTCCATAGTTTGTTATTAAAATTTCTACCTTGTTCTAAACTACTTTCATCAAACAATAAATCGTTACCAGCAGGTGAAGCAATTAAAATTCCAAAGCGTACAGCATCAGCTCCATATTGATCAATCAAACCTAATAAATCAGGACTATTGCCTAACTGTTTACTCATTTTTCTGCCTTGTTTATCTCTTACCATTCCTGTGAAATAAACATCTTTAAATGGCTGCTGTTGTTTTAATTCATAACCAGCCATAATCATTCTAGCCACCCAGAAAAAAATAATATCTTGTCCAGTTACCAATGTAGTAGTTGGGTAATAATAATTTACTTCCGCATTGTTAGGATTACTTACACCTTTAAACACTTCCATAGGCCATAACCACGACGAAAACCAAGTATCTAAGCAATCTTCATCTTGCGAAAGTGTGGCATCTTTAATACCATATTGTTGTTCAAATAAAGTAGAAGCTGTGTTTTTATCAGCAGCTACTACAAATCTTCCTTCAGCATCGTACCAAGCTGGAATTTGTTGTCCCCACCATAACTGACGAGAAATGCACCAGTCTTTTATGTTTTCTAACCAATATTTATATGTGTTTTTCAGTTTTGCAGGATGAAAAACAATATCATCATTTAAAACTGAACTAAGCGTTTCAGGGTTTTGTTCAATGAACTTTTTCATGTTCATAAACCATTGAAGCGATAACCTATTTTCAATTACAGCACCTGTTCTTTCGCTTGTACCAACTTGCCCTTTGTACTCTTCAATTTTGGCTAATAAACCCAAGCTTTCAATATCGCTAGCAATTTGTTTACGCAAAACAAATCTGTCTGTTCCAACGTACGATTGAATGAGGTCGTTTACAAGTGTAGGTTCAATATCAACAGTTGTAAACTTACCTTCAGCATCTAGTGTGTCAATTACTTTCAACTGATATTTATTACCAATTTCATTATCGTTTTTATCATGAGCCGGTGTAATTTTTAATGCACCAGTTCCAAAACTTGCATCTACATATTCATCGGCAATAATAGGAATTGGTCTATTGATAATTGGAACCAACACTTGTTTTCCAATTAAATCTACATAGCGTTCATCCGTTGGGTTTACACAGATAGCCACATCACCCAAAATTGTTTCTGGCCTTGTAGTGGCAACCATCATGTATTTAGACGAGTCATCTACAAATGGATACTTTACAAAATACAGTTTGCTATCAATTTCTTTAAAAATAACTTCTTCATCACTCAAAGCAGTTTTCCCAACAGGATCCCAATTCACCATCCTCATTCCTCTATAAATAATACCATCATTATACAAACGAATAAACACATCAATTACTGCTTTGTAATAGTTGTCATCCATAGTAAATGAAGTTCTGTTCCAATCGAGGCTACAACCTAATTTTTTCAATTGTTGTAAAATAATACCACCATATTTTTCTTTCCATTCCCATGCATAGCTCAAGAACTCCTCTCTACTCAAAGATGATTTTACAATGCCTTTTTCTCTCAACATGCCTACCACTTTAGCTTCAGTAGCAATGGAAGCATGATCGGTTCCAGGCACCCAACAAGCATTTTTGCCCTGCATTCTTGCTCTACGAATCAATATATCTTGAATGGTATTGTTTAAACAATGTCCCATGTGCAACACACCAGTAACATTAGGTGGAGGAATTACAATTGTATAAGGTTCTCTTTCATCAGGTACACTATTAAAATAACCTTTTTCTAGCCAATGAGCATACCATTTTGCTTCACTCAATTCAGGATGATAATTTTTACTCAACTCCATATCTATATAACTTCTTAGTTTAATTTTAATGCATGTGCTTTGGTCTTTCAGTTCTTTATTCAACATTGGTTCCGGCTGTTCGTTTGTAGTGCCTTTTTGCAAAAGGCAGCTACCACTTCCATCCGGCAGCCTTTCGTCTGTTGAAACAACTTTCAGCTAATCCAATTCAATATTTGCGAAAATAAGCAATAAACCTACTTGAGGTGGTACTTGTAATGCAGCTTACTATAAAGATTTGATGTTTCTTATTTTTCCATTATACCTGTATTTGCTTTTACATTTCTACACATGCAATAAACGTTGGCATTCTAACAAAAACTTTTCTTTGTTAATAGCTGCTGTACCAACTTCTTCACAGACCAGACCTCCTGCAATATTGGCCATTTCAGCTGCAAGATGCATATCTTTTGTAGCAGCATACACTAGCGATGCAACAGCAATAACAGTATCACCTGCACCACTTACGTCGGCAATATTTCGAATATGTGTAGCAATTAATGCACTAGATTTTTCAATTGCATAAAACACACCTTTTTCAGATAAGGTAATAAAAGAAGCTTTATGTTGTAGTTTTTCTTGCAGTAAAGCATGTACAGCTAACAAATGGGTTTGATTAATGGCATCGATAGAAATGTTTAAACCCTCTTTTACTTCTTTTAAGTTCGGTTTAAAAATGTCTACCGATTTGTATGCAAAAAAATTCTTTTTCTTAGGGTCAACTGCAGTAAGTATTCCATGTTGTTTACACAAATCAATTATTGATTCAATTAAAAATGGAGTTAACACACCTTTATTATAATCTTCAAAAACAACAATATCGGGCTTATTGTTTTGTATACATTGTTGAAATTGATTAATCAACAATTGTGTTTCTTCTACTGAAATATCATGGGTAATTTCTTTGTCTAAACGCATCATTTGTTGATTATGACTCATGATACGTGTTTTGTTAGTCGTAATTCTTCCCTCCGATTGAATCAGATAATTGGTATTTATTCCATGCTCTTTATATAATTTTTGCAAGGTTTCACCATCTTCATCTTTACCAGTTACTGAAAAAATATACGTTTCAGCACCCAATGCTACAATGTTCAATGCTACATTTCCAGCTCCACCAATTCTATATTCTTTGTGTTTTATAGCTACTATAGGTACAGGAGCTTCTGGCGAAATACGCTCTACATTTCCAAATAAATAACTATCTAACATTACATCGCCAATTACTGCCACTTTTATATGCTTAAAGCTACCAAATAATGCTTCAAAATTCATGTTATACTTTCTGTTGTTTAGCCACTGCAAAGTAATACAAAGGAATTCCAATTAATACAATAATTAGTCCTGGCCAAGTATATTGTGGTTTATAAATAATTAATAGTGTACAAAAGATGGCCCCCATTACAATATATAAAATGGGTAAAAAGGGATATCCAAATGCTTTATATGGGCGTTCAGCATCCGGACGTTTTTTTCTTAGAATAAAAATGCCATAGATGGTAAGCATATAAAACAAAACCACCACAAAAGAAATCATGTCCAACAAATCGCCGTATTTTCCGCTTAAGCAAAGAATGCTTGCAACAATACACTGAGCCCATAATGCCCATTGAGGAACTGCATTTTTATTCAATACGCCTGCTTTTTTAAAAAACAATCCATCATTAGCCATAGTATAATACACCCTTGCCCCTGCTAAAATTAAACCGTTGTTACAGCCAAAAGTAGATACCATAATGAGCAATGCAATTAAGGTTGTACCAAAAGAAGGGAAAATGGTATTTGCGGCAGCTACTGCTACTCTATCGTCTTTGGCAAAAGCAATTTCATTGAGTGGTAAAACATTTAAGTACATAAAGTTGGCGGCTAAGTAAATAGCTGTTACGATTAATGTACCTAAAAACAAACTTAAGCCAATATTCTTCTGTGGGTTTTTCATTTCACCTGCAATAAAAGTTACATTGTTCCATGCATCGCTACTAAAAATACTGCCAACCATAGAAGCAGCAATTGCACCCATTAAGGCACTTCCTGAAATGCCCATCCAAGCAGCAGGCTGTAAAACACCTGTAGCATCTTTTACACCACTGTTTTGCATAGATACAAAACCAGTTTGCCAGTTTTGAGTCCAATAACTTTGTTTTACCAATACAAATCCAAATACAATCAACCCTAATAAGGCAAATAATTTAGCAGTTGTAAAAATGGTTTGTATAATTTTTCCTTCTTTAACACCTCTAGAATTGATATAAGTAAGCAGTACAATAATGAAAATTGCTACTAATTGACCAGCAAATATTTTGATAAACCCCAAATCGAATAGCAAATAATTATTTCCTAATTCTGGTACTAAATAAGCTAAGAATTTAGAAAAAGCCACACCTACAGCAGCTATTGTTCCTGTTTGGATAACAGAGAAAAAGCTCCAACCGTAAAGAAATCCAATTAAAGGATTATAGCTTTCTTTTAAATAAACATATTGACCACCAGCTTTGGGAAACATAGCACTTAACTCTCCATAGCTTAAGGCAGCAATTAATGTCATAAAACCAGTAATTAGCCATACAGCAATAAGCCATCCGGCACTTCCAACATTACGTACAATATCTGCACTTACAATAAAAATACCTGAACCAATCATACTGCCAGCTACAATCATAGTGGCATCCATTAAACCAAGAGTGGGTTTAAAATTAGTGTTACTCATAAGCAAAAAATTAAAAATCCCATCTATTGAGTTTAGATGGGATTGAAAGATAATAAAATGTGATGGTTCTGTTTAATTTTTCTTCTTGTACAATTGGTTTAAACCTTTAATTACATCATTGGTAATATTGTAGGCAGAATCTTTATAGTAAATTAAATCAGGTGAGTTCACCAATATAAAAGAATATGTATTGTCTTTGTTATAATCCTTTAAAAAATCTTCAATTTTCTTTTTTACGTCTTGTAGTTTTTTAAAGTTTTCTTCTTGCATTTCTTGAGCTTTTGTTTGCTCTAAAATTTGATATTCTTTTTCTCTTTGTGCAAGGTCTTGTTGTGCTTGTGCATAATCAGCTTGAGTCATTGATTGACCTTTTGCTTGGTATTCTTTTACTTTTGCTGCAAATGCATTTTTCTGTACAGTTAGTTCATTTCTTTTCTTTTGCTCAGAAGCACCTAATTCTTTTGCAATTTGCTTATAATATTCAAAATTGTTTTGGATAGAATCCATTTCAATATAAGCTATTTTAAAACCGCTTGTTTGTTTGCTTACATTGTTATTGGTACCTGCTTGGGGCATTTTTGGAATAGAAAAATGTAAATAAAATAAAACTGCAACTGCAATAACCAAAACAATGTTTAATACGATAGTAAAATTTTTCATTGAACTTCTTTTAGGGGTATGAAATTACATTTATATTATAAAACCAATTTGTTAAAACATTCTAGCAAATACATGTAATGCTATTAAATAAAAAAGCAGGAAACAGTACGTTTCCCGCCTTTTTATATCGTGTGTTTAACTATTCTTCGTCATCAAAACTCATGGCTTCTCTTGTAGCTGTTAATACATCGTATTCTTCTTTACTTCCTACAATCATATTATCAAAATCACGTTGACCAGTACCTGCAGGAATTAAATGACCCGTAATTACGTTTTCTTTTAATCCTAACATGTAATCGGCCTTTCCTTGAATAGCAGCAGTACTAAGTACTTTTGTTGTTTCTTGGAATGAAGCGGCAGAAATCCAGCTTTGAACACCTAATGAAGCTTTAGTAATACCTAATAAAACTGGTTGTGCAGTTGCAGGTTTTGCATCTCTTACTTCAACCATCTTTTTATCAGCTCTTCTTAAAATAGAATTTTCTTCTCTTAATTCACGTAAAGTAACAATTTGACCAGCCCTGAATTTAGTACTTTCACCAGGAGTTGTTACTACTTTTTTATCATAAATTCTATCGTTCTCGTCAATAAAATCAAACCTATCTTCTAAATCTTCTTCTAAGAATTTGGTGTCACCAGCATCAACAATTTCTACTTTTTTCATCATCTGGCGTACAATTACTTCAATGTGTTTATCATTGATACGTACACCTTGTAAACGATAAACTTCTTGAATTTCATTTACAACATACTCTTGTACAGCATAAGGACCTCTAATTGTTAAAATATCAGCAGGTGCAATTTGACCATCCGATAAAGGTGAACCAGCTTTAACAAAGTCTGCATCTTGTACTAAAATTTGACGAGATAATGGAACCAAGTATTTCTTAATAACACCATCTTTACTTTCTACAGAAATTTCTCTATTACCACGTTTGATGTTTCCAAAAGTAGCTACACCATCAATTTCACAAACAATAGCAGGATTACCAGGATTTCTAGCTTCGAATAATTCAGTTACACGAGGTAAACCTCCCGTAATATCTCTTAACTTTCCTAGAACACGAGGTATTTTCACCAAAATTTGTCCAGCTTTTACTTCATCATTCTCTTCTACTGCAATGTGGCTACCAACTGGTAAATTGTAATGTTTAGATTCTTTTCCATCAACAATGATAGTCGGAATTTTAGTTTTATCTTTTGTTTCAATTACCACTTTTTCACGGTGACCAGTTTGTTCATCGCTCTCTTCACGGAAGGTTACACCATCTAATACACTATCAAAACGAACGGTACCATTTTGTTCAGCAACAATGACATTGTTAAACGGATCCCAAGTACAAATTACATCACCTTTTTTAACAGCCTGACCGTCTTTAACTTGTAAAGTAGAACCGTAAGGAACGTTATTGGTGATTAATAAACGATCATTCTTAACATCCATAATTCTAACTTCACCTGTACGACCGATAACAACTTGTACTTTATTTCCTTCATTGTTAATTGCAGTAACAGTACGTAAACCATCAAACTGAACTGTTCCATCGAATTTTGCATTCAATGAACTTTCAATAGATGCACTACCAGCAACACCACCCACGTGGAAAGTACGAAGTGTAAGCTGAGTACCAGGTTCACCGATAGATTGTGCAGCAATAATACCTACTGCATCACCACGTTGAGCCAAATATCCTGTTGCAAGATTTTTACCATAACATTTAACACAAACACCTCTTTTTGCCTCACATGTAAGTACAGAACGTATTTCAACAGTTTCTATACCAGCATCTTCGATAGCTACAGCTGTATCATGTGAAATTTCAACACCAGCGTATGCTAGTATTTCATCTGTTAAAGGATTAATTACATCGTGTAAAGCAGTACGACCTTCAATTCTATCTGCTAATGGTTCAATTATATCTTCATTATCTTTTAGAGCACTTGTTGCAATACCACGTAAAGTACCACAATCGTCTTCTGCAATTACCACATCTTGAGCCACATCCACTAAACGACGTGTTAAGTAACCAGCATCAGCTGTTTTTAATGCCGTATCGGCCAAACCTTTACGAGCACCGTGTGTAGAGATAAAGTAATCTAATACGTTTAGACCACCTTTAAAGTTAGAAAGAATTGGGTTTTCAATAACCTCAGAGCCTGATGATCCACTTTTACGTGGTTTTGCCATCAAACCTCTGATACCTACTAACTGCTTAACCTGCGTTTTACTACCACGAGCACCACTATCTAGCATCATAAACACAGAGTTAAACCCTTGTTTATCAGTTGCCATTTCACGAATCAACGTTTCTGTAATACGCATATCCACTCTACCCCAAATATCAATAACTTGGTTATAACGTTCATTATTGGTAATTAAACCCATATTGTAGCTATCCCAAACTTCTTCAACTTCATTTTTTGCATTTTCTAACAACTCTTGTTTCAATTCAGGAACAATTAAGTCGTTAACACTGAAACTTAAACCCCCACGGAATGCCATACGGAATCCTAGTGTTTTAATTTCATCTAAGAATTTAGCTGTAACAGGAACGTTGGTAATTTTAATAATATCACCAATAATTTCTCTCAAGCTTTTCTTTGTTAATAATGCATTTACGAAACCTACTTCTGCAGGAACGAATTGGTTGAATAATACTCTACCAACGGTTGTATCAATTAGCTTCTTTACCAAAACACCTTTTTCACGGATGTTTGTACGAAGTTTAATATTGGCATGTAAATCAACAGCACCTTCATTATAAGCAATGATTACTTCTTCTAAGCTGTAAAAAGCTTTTCCTTCACCTTTTATTGGTTCTTCTGCTGTAGATTTTTTTCCTTTAGTAATGTAATACAATCCCAATACCATGTCTTGTGATGGTAGAGTGATTGGTGTACCATTTTGTGGATTTAGAATATTGTGAGAACTCAACATTAACAATTGAGCTTCTAATATTGCGGCATTACTCAAAGGAACGTGAACCGCCATTTGGTCACCATCGAAATCGGCGTTGAAAGATGCTGTTACCAATGGGTGTAATTGAATTGCCTTACCTTCTACCAATTTTGGTTGGAAAGATTGAATAGACAAACGGTGTAATGTAGGGGCACGGTTTAATAAAACTGGGTGACCTTTCAATATGTTTTCTAAGATATCCCAAATAACCGCTTCTTTTCTATCTACTAATTTCTTTGCAGATTTTACTGTTTTTACGATACCTCTTTCAATTAATTTTCTGATAACGAATGGCTTAAACAATTCGGCAGCCATATCTTTTGGTAAACCACACTCATGCATTTTCAATTCAGGTCCTACTACGATAACAGAACGACCAGAGTAATCCACACGTTTACCCAATAAGTTTTGACGGAAACGACCTTGTTTACCTTTTAGTACATCACTTAAAGATTTTAAAGCTCTACCACCCTCAGCTTTTACAGCATTAGATTTACGGCTATTATCAAATAAGCTATCAATCGCTTCTTGTAACATACGTTTTTCGTTACGTAAGATTACCTCAGGAGCTTTGATTTCTAATAAACGCTTTAAACGATTGTTACGAATAATTACACGACGGTATAAATCATTCAAATCTGAAGATGCAAAACGACCACCATCTAATGGAACTAATGGACGCAATTCTGGTGGAATTACAGGAATATACTGCATTACCATCCATTCAGGACGGTTGGTAATTCTGTCGGCACTTTCTCTGAATCCTTCAACTACACTTAAACGCTTTAAAGCATCAGCTTTACGTTGTTGTGAAGTTTCGTTTGCAGCAGCATTTCTTAATGAAAAACTTAATTCATCCAAATCTAATCTAGCTAATAAGTCTTGAACTGCTTCAGCACCCATTTTTGCGATGAATTTTTGTGGATCTTCATCAGGCAAAAACTGATTGTCTTTTGGTAAAGCATCTAATAAATCTAAATATTCTTCTTCTGTTAATAAATCGCCAGGTGCTAAATTCTCTTTTACACCACCTTGAATTACAACATAACGCTCATAATAAACAATCGTCTCTAATTTCTTAGAGCTCATACCTAATAAATAACCAATTTTATTAGGTAAACTTTTGAAGTACCAAATGTGTACAACTGGAACCACTAATTTGATGTGCCCCATACGTTCTCTACGTACTTTCTTCTCCGTAACTTCTACACCACAACGGTCACAAACAATACCTTTATAACGTATACGTTTGTATTTGCCACAAGCACATTCGTAATCTTTTACCGGACCAAAAATTCTTTCGCAGAACAAACCATCTCTTTCTGGTTTGTATGTACGGTAGTTAATGGTTTCGGGCTTTAATACTTCACCAAAACTTCTTTCCAAAATACTGTCTGGAGAAGCCAAACTAATGGTGATTGTTGAGAAACTTGACTTAGGACGATGCTCTCTTTTAATAGCCATTTTTTTAATAGAGTTTAAATTGTAATATTTTAGACTACTTATCTACTTTTACTATGTTGCTTCCATGGCTAAGTGTTGTTATGGCTAACCTCACCCTTCTTGTACGTTCTTACAATACCTTTAAATCGTAAGACAAGCTGCCGTATAGCTAGTGTTTAAATAGAAAAAGACACAATACTCCAAAATGTTAAGGCGGCAAAGGTAAGGGTTGGATATTAAACCAAAAAATGTAAAGTTGTTCAATTGTGTTTTAAATACACGAAATATTCTATTTGTTTAGTTTTTCTGCAAAATGTATAACTTTTAGCAAAAAGAAATCCACAATAATTGGAATTGATATATTGTAAAAACAAACACTTCTGATATAAAAAAGTAGGCTGTACGGATATTTGTAGATGGCTGAAAACCAATCAATACAAACATTGTATTGATTTTATAGATATTGAAGTGATACTAGAATCTAGTTGAAATAAAGAAGCCACATGGTCTAGAACAATGTGGCTTGTGAAAAAATATGATTCGTAAAAAAAGATATTACCATTTATCTACTTCTTCTTTATCAGTTGCTGTTGGAACTGCACTATCAGTTATTGGAGCAGCATTTGTTGCGTTATTTGCATTTGGTTGAAAACCTTCTTCTCCTTCTGGGTACTCATGGTTGAATGCATCAAAATCAAAATCAGGCATTAAGTCTGTTTTTACGTAATCTACTGCTTCACCCAACGCTTTTATAAACTTATTAAAATCTTCCTTATACAAAAATATTTTATGTCTATCATATCCATCACTATCAAAGCGTTTGCGACTTTCGGTAATGGTAAGGTAATAATCGCTACCTTTTGTTTCTCTTACATCAAAGAAGTAAGTTCTTCTTTTACCAGCTCTAATTCTTTTGCTGTAAACACTTTCTTTCTGCTTGTCGTTGTTCTCGTACGCCACTGTTGAAATTGATTTTAGTTAGTCAAATGTTTATGAGTCACAAATATAGTATTGTTTGTGAATTAGAGAAACTTTGATAAAAAAGCCTGTAAAATTTTATTCATTTTATAATGTAGTGTTTACTAAGATGGGAGATTCGTCCTTTTTTTCTGCTTGTTGTAGTTTACACAACTCGGCATAATAACCGTTTTTTTCAATCAGAGATTCATGCGTTCCTTGTTCTACAATTTTACCTTCATCTAAAACAATAATTGCATCAAACTTGAGAGCCGAAAAAATACGATGGGTAATAACAATACCGGTTTTATTTTGCAAAAAATTAGAAAGATTATTTACAATTCTATTTTCTGTATTTGCGTCCACTGCACTTAAACAATCATCAAATACTACAATCTCAGGATTTTTAATTAAACCTCTAGCAATAGCAATCCTTTGTTTTTGTCCACCACTTAAAGTAACTCCCCTTTCTCCTATCATTGTTTCATAGCCATTTTCGAAGTTTAAGATTTCATGATGTATGCTTGCGAATTTAGCTGCATCTTCTACTTCCTTATGACTGGCTTTATTGGTTAAACCAAAATTAATATTATTCGCTACAGTATCGCTAAACAAAAAAATATCTTGTGGGATATAACTGATTTGATGACGTAGTTTTTGAATATCCATTTGTTGCAATGCAACATTGTTGATAGTTATAGATCCATTTGTGGGATCGTAAAAACGTAAAAGTAATTGAGCAAAAGTAGATTTTCCACTGCCTGTTTTACCAACAATAAGCAGTTTTGTACCTTTTTGAATGGTAAGGTTTATATTCTTAATGGCCTCGATTCCTGTATTGGAATAAGTAAATGATACGTTTGAAAAAACAATATCGCCACTTGTATCGGTGATTGTTGTTTGTTGGTTTACAATATTGGGCTTTGTTTCTAAAAACTCGTTCAATCTTTTTTGAGAAGCTGCTGCTCTTTGAATCATGCTTGCAGTCCATCCAATAGCACTTACAGGAAACGTAAGCATGTTTACATAAATAACAAATTCAGTAATGGTTCCTGCCGTTACAGCTGGACTATGATTACTTGCATGATACCAACCTCCAATAGCAATGGTTAAAAGTGTGCTGATGCCTATTAACAATGCCATTGTTGGAAAATAAAATGCTTCTAGCTTCGCTAATCCAAGTGCATTTTTTTTATAATCTTCACTATTTTTTTCAAAATAATGAAGCATTGCTTTTTCTTGTACAAATGATTTGATAACTCGAATACCAGAATAACTCTCTTGAGCTGTGGTAGTTAAATCAGATAACAAACCTTGAATAATGGTACTTTTTTTGTGAATTTTTGTATTTACTACATAGATAATCAAGGCCAAAATTGGAAGCGGAGCCAATACATAGCAAGTTAATTCTGCATTTTGTTGCCACATAAAATAAACACTAAAACCAATAGTAGCAGAAAGATTGATAATATACATAATGGCTGGCCCTGTGTACATTCTTACTCTACTAATATCTTCAGCAATTCTATTCATCAAATCTCCGGTACTGTTCACCTTGTAAAAACCAATATCTAATTGTTGGTAATGGTTATACACTTCATTTTTTTGGTCAAATTCAATAAGCCTACTCATAACAATTATTGTTTGACGCATTAAAAACATAAACAATCCACCCAAAAGAGCCAACACAAGTAATGTAATGCCACTAAACACAACCATAGAACTAAACGAAACTTCATAAACTTGTACAGAGTGTATCAAATATTGAATTAAAGCATTGTAAGACTTACCATCTAAATTTGTTAAGACAGGTGCTGTTGCGTTTTGCTGTTGTATTAATTGGGTAACTCTATCTATAACATAGCCGGATACTTGTGGACTTAAAATTCTAAAATAATTTGAAAGGAGAATGAATAAAATGCCTAAAACGAGGCGTTTTTTATATTTCCAGAAATATTTATTTACGGCTGAAAGGTGCTTCACTATTCGATTTTTGGCAAATGTAACTGAAGTAAAATGATTTTTTTTTGGTAGTTAAATATCTGCACTATTATTTTGCACTCGGAGAGCTGGCAGAGTGGTCGATTGCGGCAGTCTTGAAAACTGTTGACTGTTACAGGTCCGGGGGTTCGAATCCCTCGCTCTCCGCCAAAATAATTAAATCCCTATAGGTTAAAACTTGTAGGGATTTTTGTTTATAGCAAAACGTTTATAGCCTTTTAATACATATCAAACTGTTATAAACAAGAATCTCTATTACAGAAATTGATTCCGTAACAGAGATTCATTGTTATTAAAAAATTATTGTGATTTAATTCTTTGTCATGAAAGTCTTTTAAATAACAAAGAATTAGACTTTTTAGGTTGCATGTTGTATCAAAGCATCAAAACTTTGGATACCAATCATTTTTTCTGAAATAAACCCTTCTGCATATTGCACACCAATACGTTTACCCAAAAGCAAAGCACGTCCTTTTACGGTTTCTAAAAATTGGGGGGAAGAAATATAGGTTTGGGGCTCACTGCTATTTTGGTTATAAAATTGTGTGGTATAACAAAGAATAGCTTCAATTTTTTTATTATGATAAGCAGAAATGTCTACCACAAAATTTGGTTGGATAAATCTGTCTTGAATGTAATGAAATACGTATTTAGGTCTCCAAGCAGCTTGTGTATTTCCGTCCTTATCTACTGTTTCAATTTTTCTTAATCCTGCTAAAAAAGAAGATTCACTTACTAATTTAGCACTTCTCCCATGGTCTGGATGACGATCTTCAGGAGCGTTGCACAAAACAATTTCTGGCTGATAACGTCTAATTGCTTGAATTACCAACCGTTGGTGTTGCTCATCATTTGCAAAAAAACCATCAGCCATTTTTAAATTTTCTCTCACACTTATGCCCATTACTTTGGCTGCATTTGCAGCTTCTATGTATCTTGTTTCTATGGTACCTCTTGTTCCAAGTTCACCTTGTGTTAAATCTATAATACCTACTTTTTTCCCCTCTGCAATTGCTGCTAAAATGGTGCCACTACAACCTAATTCTACATCGTCTGGATGAACACCAAAGGCTAATATATCTAGCTTCATATTGTTACAAATAATTTTTGTGAAGAATTACGATATTGATGTTGCAACAACAATACCATACACACATAAAAAAAGTTCCACACAATAAAGGTGGAACTTTTTTTTACAACCTATGTTGTAATTATGCTTTTTTAGCGTAACGCTTGTTAAATTTATCGATACGACCTGCAGTATCTACTAACACGTTTTTACCAGTATAAAATGGATGAGAAGTATTAGAAATCTCTAATTTAATAACTGGATATTCTTTTCCGTCTTCTTCCCAAACAGCAGTTTCTTTTGTATTTGCTGTTGATTTGCTTAAAAATTGAGTGCCATTACTCATGTCTCTGAAAATTACAAAGCGGTAATTAGCTGGATGGATACCTTTTTTCATAAATGATTTTTTTAAGGCCATACGGATTTTGCCGTATGATTAAATAATTTGGATTGCAAATGTATAGCTTTTTGCTTAAAATATGATAACATTTGTTATCAATCATTTTTACTAAAATAATTGATGAATTTAAACTAAGATTTCATATTCTCAAACTGAAGTGGAAAGCCTAAATTTTCTGCACGACAAGTGGCAATAACTTCTTGCAAATCATCGATTTTTTTTCCTGTTACACGTACAATATTATCCATAATTGCTGCTTGTACTTTAAAGCCTTTATCCTTAATTAGTTTTACTACTTTTTTTGCATCTTCTTGCTTCAAGCCATTTTTTACAGACACTTCTTTTTTCATAACTTTTCCACTTGGATAAGCGTCTTTGTCGAAATTAAATGCATTGGCATCAATCCCTTGTTTCATGCTTCTACTAATTAAAACATCAATAATTTGTTTCAATTTCATATCGCTATCTGCTTCTAACTGTACTAAATAATCTTTTTTATTTAATGTAATTACAACGTGGCTATTTTTAAAATCAAAGCGATTATCAATTTCTTTTTTTACAGTATTGATAGCATTGTCTAGCGTTTGTAAATCTACTTTACTGGCAATATCGAATGATGGCATAAACTATTTTTTTGCAAATATAATTAGTGAACGAAGTTGGTATGATACAATTTTAAACCACAGTTTACACAGAAATTTACTGTAATACAATTACTACACAATTTTTGCAAATAGTACTATTCACTAATTCATGTGTACAGCTACTTTTGTTCAATATTTAACACGTTTCGCCCCGTTTTCCATATCCATTATATCCTATTTAATTTCTTCTACATATTTTAACTACGTAACTAGTTTATGTGGTTATTTATGTCTTTACAATCGTAAAAATTGAGAAGTGTGTAAAAAAATGAATGTACTTTTAATTGATGATTCTGTGGCTATTTTAAATAGAATACAGTTTCTTTTGCAAGATGTGCCCTGTATAGAACATATACATACTGCTATAAATGCATTTGAAGGGTGGAAAATTATTACCAACAAATCGCCTGAAATTGTTTTACTCGATATTCATATGCCAGAAAAAAATGGCTTAGAATTACTAAAGGAAATTAAACAACATTATAAGGCTATCAATGTGGTAATGATTACCAACGAATCAACAGATTATTACAAACCTATTTGTGAAAAGTATGGTGCTGACTTTTTTCTTGATAAATCAAATGAGTTTGAATATATACCCACTATTATAGAAAAAATTGCGAAAGGTGCTGCTTAAGCATTTTTTCTTCTTTTCAATTCCTTTTTAATTAAGTTTAACTCTCTACCTGTTTGTCCGCTAACGCTACTGTTTTCTTGTGCTCTTCTCATTAAGTATGGAATCACATCTCTAATAGGGCCAAATGGCAAATATTTACTTACGCCAAAACCGGCTTCCGCTAAATTAAAAGTAATGTTATCGCTCATGCCGTACAATTGCGAAAAATGAACGTGTGAATGATTTTTTGCAATTCCTCTTTCATCTAATAATTGAGCTGCCAATAAATTACTTTTTTCGTTGTGTGAAGCAATGATAACTGCAATTTCATCGATATGATCAATGCAATATTTTACAGCTTCGTTATAATCGTTATCCGTATTTTCTTTGCTTGTTTGTATTGGAGATTCGTAACCCAATTGGTTGGCTCTTGCAGCTTCTTTTTCCATGTAAGCACCTCTAACGAGCTTTAAGCCAAGAATAAAACCACGTTGTTTAGCAATTTTATGCGATAAATGTAAAAAATTCAATCTGTCTTGTCTGTAAAGTTGAATGGTATTGTACACAATCGCTTTTTCAGTATTAAATTCTTCCATCATTTCCATTACCAACCTATCTACAGGGTCTTGAATCCAACTTTCTTCAGCATCTACTAAAACACCAATATTTAGTTCAGCAGCAACTTCACAAATTCTAAACATTCTTTCACAAACCCTATCCCACTCTTTTTGCTGTTCTTCATGGTCGTGAATACCACTTCTTAAACGTGGTGCATCGTTTAATGCTTTTAACAACTCGAAACGAGCAAATCCAGTAACTTTTATACTAATGAATGGAATATTATTTTGAGTGGCTGCGTATTTAATTACTTTTATAAACTGTTCTGTAGCATGTTCGAAATTATTTTCACCTTGTTTTCCTTCAACTCCATAATCTAAAATAATTTGTACGCCATATTTTCCTAAAGTATTGGCAACAGTAGCAGTTTCTTCAAGCGTTTCTCCACCAACAAACTGCTTGAATATGGTGTTACGAATAATGCCGTTGATGGGCAAACCCGTTTTCATTAAAAATGGTGTTAACCTTGTACCAATTGGCACAAACAAAGGATAATCCATTGTAGAAAATAAAAACTTAGATTTTTTAAGTTCTTTATCGCTTTTATAAGCAAATACAGTAAGTGTATCGTCAAAAGAAATATTCATCATGCTAACAACTGTTCGTGCAACGAATATCGGAAAGTGAAGCTTAAGAAAAAATAAATAATTTATTAAAATGGAAAATAAACAACAGAACGATGTAAAGCGTTTTACGAAGTAGATTAAATCGCTCAAAAATGTAAATAGTTTACAAAATCTAGTTGTTTAATTCGTGTAATAAATTCATTTTTACGCTACATTCGTATAAACGGTATTGCAATATGAAAATACATACAATGGCTGAAATGATGATGATGGGAGAAACACCTGATGTGTTGTTTTGGGTGGGTTGTGCAGGAAGTTTTGATCAAAGAGCTCAAAAAATTACAAAAGCATTTGCTTTAATATTGAATAAAGTAGGTGTAAAGTTTGCCATTTTAGGAAAAGAAGAGGCTTGCACAGGCGATCCTGCTAGAAGAGCTGGCAATGAGTTTTTATTTCAAATGATGGCTTACCAAAACATACAGGTACTGAATGGTTATGGTGTAAAAAAAATAGTGACTGCTTGTCCACATTGTTTTAATACACTAAAAAATGAATATCCTGAATTAGGGGGAAATTATGAAGTAATACATCATACTACATTTTTACAGCAGTTGATTGAAGAAGGTAAAATTGTTTTAAAAGAAGGTGGAATTTACAAGGGTAAAAAAATATCTTTTCATGACAGTTGTTATTTAGGTCGTGCCAATAATATTTATGAAGCACCAAGAAAAGTATTAGAAGCATTAGACGCATCCTTAGTAGAAATGAAAAGATGTAAAACCAATGGATTGTGTTGTGGTGCTGGTGGTGCACAAATGTTTAAAGAAGATGAGCCTGGTGAAAAAAGAATTAATATTGAACGAGCAGATGAAGCATTGGCTACTGGAGCCGGAATTATAGCAGCTGCTTGTCCTTTTTGCAACACCATGATGACAGATGGAGTAAAAAACCGTGAAAAGGAAAATGAAGTACAAGTGTTGGATGTTGCAGAATTAATTGCTGCAAGTATGACGAATTAAAATAAACTACATGAAAGAAAAAATAAATTGGAAAAAACTGATTATGGGCTTTGTGGTACTTTTACCCATTTTAATTGGCTTTGACATTGTTTTTGATACCATCAAAGGAAAATTGGTTTGGGCAGATATTTGGGCAATGAAGAATTTATTTTTTAAATTTTTAGCGGCTGTGGTCGGTGCTTATTTTTACAGCACATTTAACAATAAACAAAACGATAACGAAGTTTCTTCGTAAAATATAATTGAGCATGTTGAACCTAGAAGAATTATTGCCGGCAGATTTTAACAATGAATCTAAAGTTTGGATTTATCAAAGTAGTAGATTGTTTGGAATAGCGGAAGCTTTTGAAATAGAAAACTTGCTGGAACAATTTGTTCAAAACTGGAAAAGTCATGGTACGCCTGTAAAAGGATACGCAAATTTATTTTATGGACAATTTATTGTGATTATGGCCGATGAAACTGCTACTGGCGTTAGTGGTTGTAGCACCGACAGTAGTGTTCATATAATTAAACAAATTGAATCAATATTTAAGACAGATTTGTTTAACAGGCAATTATTAGCATTTTATATTCAAGAAAAAGTACAACTTTTACCATTAGCCCAATTGCAGCATGCTGTGCAAAATGGATTTATTACAGGAGAAACACTTTACTTTAATAATTTGGTTGCAACTAAAGAACAGCTTATGCAAAAATGGCTTGTTCCTGTAAAAAATACTTGGCTTAGCAAACGTTTAGAAAACTTACAAGCTACATTATAATCGATTTTATAAAGCTTCAAACCAAATTGGAGTTGTGTCATTACAAGAACCATTGTAGTTGATAAACAACTCCTCTCCTTTTTTTATATCCTTTACTGTTTTAATAATCATCGTATTATTTGTGTAATCCATTTGATATTCACAATTGGCTTGATAACTGTGATTGTACATAGAAATATACCCTAAACCCAAAGCCACTTGTTTTTTCTTTTCTCCCCACATAAAAATATAATTGTATAAAAAAGTATCATCTAAATACTTTTTATCTTTTTTAGGCATAACAATTACTGGAGAAATTTCTACAATTGTATTTGCTTTTATTTTCGTAGTTGTAAAAACACCATTACCTCCTTTTTCTGAAGGAGCAATGACTAAAATGGGTAAAATCATCTGTAAAAATAACGTTTCTACAAATAAATAGAACTTACTATATTTACAAATAGCTGCTTTAATAACTAGTTCTATAATCTTGAAATTAAATATTTCGACTCTAAAATAAAACAATACTGTTTAAAATTACAAGCATTAAAGCTGAATAATAGTTAATATACTTTTCACCGAATAATGTTAAATAAAAAAGCAACAGAGTATAAATACTCTATTGCTTTTTTAACTACTGATGGATGAAACAAATACTATTTCTCTATCACCAATTTAAAGGTTTTATTTTCTTTACCGTTGTTTACTACTACAGTATACAATCCTTTGCTTACTGCGGTAATATTTATGGTTGCTGTATTATTTGTTACATTAACTCTGCTTAAAACAACTTTACCAGTTACATCAACTATCGAAATATTGTTTGTACCTACAAGGTTTTTTACAACCAATTCGTTTGCTGCTGGATTAGGATAAATAGCATACTCAGCTGTAGCTTCATTGTTATTTACAGATTTAGTACTAGAATATTTTACACTACCATCTTTATCTACACTTTTAATTCTGTAGTAAACAGTACCATTTACTGCACTTGCATCTGTAAAGTTGTAGCTATTTTTTGAGCTAGCATTTACAAATCCTATTGCGGCAAAATTAGCTCCATTCACACTTTTTTCAACTGAATATCCTTTTACATTCACTTCGTTTGCAACTTCCCATGTTAACTGAACCCCATTATTTGCTTTAATAGCAGTAAAGGCTTTAAAATCTACAGGTAAAACATTGGTACTTGAAGAGAAATAAAGATTATCTATGTAAAATGTGTTATCGCTAAATGGAGCTAATCCTGTAAATAAAATTTGGAAAAGTTGATTTCTGTTAGTTAATCTTAAAGCACCATTAGATGTAGCAAAAAGAGATAGAGGAATGTTATATGTATTCCATTGACCTTGTGCAGGTTTAGGGAAACTATGAGAACCAGTATTTGTTTCAAACCAAACTATATTTTCATTTGCTGGTCCACCGCCTTGATTCACCAATTTAATACCAAAAGCTTGTGCACTTGGAGTCCACATGCTAATGTGTACGCTATCGGCTAAAGTAACATCAATTGCAGGAAACTCAATGCCTACGAAATCTACTCCAGTGTATTTTTTGATATCATTACCACTTATTGCAGTATCAAGTACAGCAGAACTACCATTACTCCAACCCGTTCTCCAAGTTGATACAGGAACATTAGCGTATGTATTACTAAATAATGAAATTACGTTGGCAGCGGGTTTTGTAGGATTTTGTGCATTAGTACTTAATGGAGAAACAGTTACTACAAAATTGGCAGATATAGTTCCTGTAGAGAAACTTCCTGCTGCTGCTTGTGTTGCAGTAATTGTAGATGATCCAGCACTTAGAATAGTTACAGTGTTGCCAGATATAGTTGCAACATTTGTGTTGCTACTTGTGTAGGTAAATGCACCAGTACTATTAGATGTAGGAGCAGTAAGTGCAAAAGCAGCATCACCTAATTGTTTTGATGGTACGCTAAAATTAGATAATGTTGGTAAAACTCTGTCTGTAAAAAAGTAAATATTATCTACATAAATATTAGATGTACCAAATGGATTACCTACTAACTTCAACTCTTTTACTGCATTTAAGGTAGCACCACCAAATATATTTAGATAATCAGATAATGGTATTTTGATATGATTCCAAGAATTTAAAGTTAAAGGTCTTGTTATTTGTCTCTCACCGTTTGCATTTGTAACTAAAAACAATTCTAATGAGGTACAATTTGTAGTCCAAACATCTATGCTAAAAGTATCTAGCGAAGTTAAGTTCATCGCAGAACCTCCAGCAGCTATATCAATGCCTTGATAGTTCATGTTAGGATAATGACGCATTTCGTTACCACTAAGCGTAAAAGTAGTTGCAGAAGCAAGACCAGATTGCCCCCAGTTTGGATTAAAATTCACACCTGTTAAATTAGTATAAGCTCCGCTGTAAACACTAATTACCTGGTTAGCAGCTCTTGTAGGTGGCGTTTGGGGATTGGTTGTTGGTTGGGCAATTGATTTTACAACTGTAAAAATCAATAGGAATAGTAGAATTTTTTTGACATTCATTTTGGCAAGTTTTGTTAATTAGAAAATAATTTTTGAAATATAAAATTAGAACATTTAAAAAAATGGAACATGTTTTACAACTACATCACTACTACGTCGATAAAAATAATAGCCTGATTATCAATCATTTTCACTACATCTATACTACATCAAACATGAAATCTATATCTATAATTCATTCTATTAAGTGATTAAATAGATGAACGATACTTTATTTTATTACAATTAAAATTGTTCTCTTTTTGAATAAAATAATAAATATGAAAGTCATATAACAGAACGGAAAACTAGTATTATTTAGTTTATAAATTGGATTCAAAGGCTCATATTAAATAATTCATAAATAAAAAAGCTAATCAAAATCTAGCAACTTTAAATCTACAACAATTCAATAGAATATATTATTATACAATTATTTGTTCTACACACTCTTCTGTAAAACCAAAACTTAAAGTCATGCCTGCACCACCAATTCCATTTAAAATAAATACATTGGGTTCTGGCTCTAAAAACAATTCTGAAGCACCATTGGTCATTTTAGGATAAATGCCATGCCATGATTGAATAAGCTGCCAATGACTAACATCTATAAATTTTTGTAAATAATCTAATACCATATTATTGATAAAATTTTTATCAAATGGATCGAATGTTAATCCATATTCATGGCTGTCTCCTACTGTAATTTCTAATGATTTATTTTGTGAAACCATTACGTGAATTCCCCATTTTAGGTATTCTTCCATTTCGGTTTTATATCGTTCTCTTAAATAGGACAATGAATCAGCCATTTCAAAGCTTTTATAATGAATTAATGAAAGTCCACCACAAACAGATACTCCCATTTTAAAATCAGCGGATGCTGGTTTAAAACGCATCATTTGTAATTTACATTTTGTAATAGGCAACTCTTGAAATAAAGATGGATATAAAGTTTCAAAATCTGATCCACTACAAATACATATAATATCAGCATCAAGCGTTTCGTTGCCCATCCAAATTTTTCCAGAAGCTACATTTGTAACTGCTTTTCCCCAAATAAATTCAACCCCTAAAAATTCATTCAAATAGTTTGGAATTGTTGCAATAGCTTCTCTAGGATCTACAATTGTTTCGGTAGCACTATATAATCCACCTAATAAACCATTCGGATTTACTCCTTTAAACCTTTTTAGAATTGTTGAAGCATCGAGTAAAGAAACAGGTCTTCCAGATTCGTTAAATGCAGCATTTAATTCTTTTAATACTGCAAGTTCGTCTTCATGATAAGCAACATGTAAGCTTCCCACTTCATCATACCACAATCCTATTGCATCGGCAATATCTAACCAAATTTTTTTACTACGTATTGCTCTATTGTATAGTTTACCATTAGGTTGACCAATTGGCCAAAGCATTCCAAAATTTCTAATAGATGCACCAACAGCCTTTTCTGATCGTTCAATAATTGTTACCGAAAAATGTTTTAAAGATAAAGCCCTTGCTGTAGCTAAACCCATAATGCCAGCACCGATTACAATTGCCTTTTTTTGGTTCATTGTATTGAATTTATTGTAAAATGGAAAGATTTTCAGAAAACTTTTTAAAAAGCTGCTTATGAATATTGAGTGTAAGGAGTAATAATACAATACCAGCAGCGGCAGCTACGTAAAATAGCATAGAAAAAAAATAGACCCAACTATGTTTAATAATTATAAACTCTTTAATTATTAATACAGCCACAGTTCCTAAATATCCAAAAGCATCGGCTATATACATTACAAAACCAACGTTACCAGAAATTTTATAGGTAGATAACATTCTTTCAAAATACAAACAGTTAAATGGTAAATATGCCAAGTAAACGCCTGTAACAGAAAAAAGCATCCAAACCATTGTGGTAATGATATTTTGATTCAATAGAAACGTAGAAAACGCTGCTATAGCAATACCAATAATTACTAAATAGTGAGTATAAGTAAATGCTTTATAATTATTTTTTACTAAGAAAAAACTGCCAATTATAACTAATACCAATAATGAAATAATGGTACTAGTTTGGGCAAAAATGCCTGCATTATTTTGATAACCTGTTTCTATCCACAATTCGTTGGCAAAATCTTCACAAAAATCTCTTACAATAGTAAAAAAAACATAAGCAATAACAACAGGTGTAATTGCCCATCCAAATTGACGAAGAAAAGCCTTTCTTTCTATATTATTCATTGGCTTTCTTGAAGTACGTTCTGCAATATCTGAAGCAGTAGGTGGAGGTGTTTGTTGCAGCATCCAAACGGCTAAGCAAAGTGGGATAATAAAAAATAAGCCTGCAACAAATGGCATCCAATTATCAGAAACATGAACACGTAAAAGTAACCATTTACCAACTGTTTTTGCCAATCCAGATGCAAAAATGAAGCTTGTAGCCAAAAATGCACCCATAATTTCGGTGGTTTTTCTACCTTCTAAATAACCAAAGACCAAACCAAAAACCATTCCTAAAGGAAGTCCGTTGATAAACATGCAAATGATATTGTAAGGAGCTGGAATAATGGCAAATAAACAAAGCGATAGCCAAGCAGTACTTACAAACAATAAAATATAGTTTGCTCTTTTTGAAGGTAACATAGCAGCAATAAAACGAATGCCATAAAACTTGCTACACATATAGCCTAAAACTTGTGCAATTACCAAACAAACTTTGTAAGAAATGCCTAAAAAATATTGATTGCTATAAGTTGAAACTGTATAAGGCTTTCTAAATCCGTACATACAAGAATATACAATAAAAGCACTTACAGAAACATATCCCACCATTGCCCATGAAGAGTTCGAAAGCCAATTATGTAACCCTCTGAATCGTATTGAATTAGATAACGTAGGCATATTTTAAGCTATTAATGGCAATATTTCTGACAATTGATGAATGATGAAGGAAGGATTTGCAGTTTGCAATTGACTATACGAATGAGCACCCGTAGTAATACCAATTGTAATACCACAATCTGCATTTTTACCTTCTTCAATATCGATAATAGAATCGCCTACTTTCACCACTTCTGCTGCGTTTGTAATATTCATTTGCTGCATGGCTAAAAAAATCATGTCAGGAAATGGCCTGCTTTTTAAAACATCATTAGCTGTAATTAATCCATCGATAGTTGTACCAATTTTCCAGTTTAACTTTTCTACGATAATATTTGCAATAGTTGAGTTATAACCTGTGTTTAGCACAACCTTAATTTGTTGTTTTCTCAATTGTTCAAATACCCATTCGGCTTCTAACTGTGGAGTGATAGATTGTGTATGATATGACTGTTCTAAAGCCACTACAAACGACTCGTATGTAGATTGTGTTAAATCGCTGTTTATCAAACCAACCGATAAAAAAACATCTTTAATAGCTTGCAATTTTTCTTTTCCAGCTGCATGTAACAAAACGTCGTCTAAAGTAACATCTGCACCAGCAGCCACTACAGCTTGGTATAGGGTTTTATATACTACATTATCTTCATCTACCGTTGTTCCTGCCATATCAAAAACTACCATTTTTATTCTATTCATTGGATGAAAATTTTATACTCGAACTAATGAAGATTGATGTTGTGTAAATTAGATAAATGTGCTATCATCATTGTTTTGTAAACGACTAAGGAAGGTAACGGCCTATTCGTTTCTTTCGCCAATTCGTCCCATTTTCTTAAGGCAATAATTTCATGAAACAATTCATCTTTTTCAAATTCAGCTGCTTCTGTTTCAGTCATTGGCCCACCTTGATGTATTAATGTTTGTTTACTTGCTTCTGATAGTTGTTGAGCATAACTTTCATATTTATACACTAAATATCTTTTCGCATGAACATGATTTTCTACCAATCTTGCAAGTTGTTCAGAAAATCTTTTTTGACGAAGGAATTCTGCACCTAGTTTTTCATGATCTATAATACCAAATTTATCCATGTGTTGTAATCCTTTTTCAGGAAACTGAAATTCACATAAATGACCAATATCATGAAAGAAAGCAGCAAGCACTACCGTTTCGTTGGCTCCATTTTTCCAAGCCAATTGTGCACATTGGCACATGTGTTCTATTTGAGAAACGGGCTCTCCTATATAATCTTCATTGCCAAATTTTTCATATAGTTCAATAATTTCATTGGCAATATTTTCAATGTCCGTTTTAGTTTGTATCAACATATTTATCATCTATTAAAATTGTAATTTTGTGGTTATAGCAATGCATCTTCCTACAGCATTAATGCCGCTTCCATGTGTACGATAATCTTCATTTAAAATATTTTGAATGCTGGCTCTAATGGCTATTTGTGAAATTTGATAACCAACGTAAGTATTCAGTACATTCCAACTTGGAGTTCCACCAATTGGAATTCGATTATCGCTTTTATCTCCTTGTGCCAATCTATTTTGCTTCGATGCAAACAAACTTTCTATAGACGCATACCATTTATGCGATTGGTAATTCAATGCAATTCTACCATTGAATGGTGGAATTCTACGCATTGGTTCATTGAGTGAAATGTTTTGTCCATAAGCATACGCAATATTTGCCTTTAAAGAAAAAGTAGTTGTAAAACGAACGTTACTGCTTATTTCAATGCCTCTGATATACGATTCTTGGCTGTTTTGTTTTGTGTACACATTGTAGCCACTTACCTGTTGATTTGGCACTTGCACTCGAGTAATTAAATTGTTTAAATGCATGTAATATAAAGCAATCGATGTATTAAATTTAGAATGGGTAAACCTGTAGCCAATTTCTGAATGATAGGTTTTTTCTGGCTGTAAATTATAGGCAGGAATTTCGTATCTAAAATCTACCAAACCCAATGTTCCCATATCATCAATATTGGGGGCTCTGTAACCTGTACTAAACGAAGCAAAAACAGATTGATGTGCAGCAATTCTATACAAAACAGCAGCATTGGTAACTATAGAAGATGGACGAACTTGAACATCACCCAATTTTAATGTAGAAGTTACAGTGTCTGGTATTTTAATTGAAAAAGTATTGAATCGTAAACCTGCTTCTATTTCTAAACGTTTAAAATGAAAATGGTGTAAAGAATAAATAGAGAAATTACCATTTGTAGCATTGTTAGGATATAAGCCTCTTTGATTTTGAAGAGATAAATTGTTGGAATTGATTTGTTGTTTGATGCTATTTACATAGTCGTGGTAATATTCAATACCAGAATTTGCCGTCCAACTTTTCGATATAGTTGATGCAATGTCGGTTGTAAATCCCCAAGTACGTATTTTATCCTCCTCTATAAATTGATTGATATTGGCATTGCGTTGGTATCTTCTTTTCTCAAGGCTATTTTGTAACGACCCTACAATAGTTAGCTTATTAAATAAGGGTGTATTAAAATTAGTAATCCACTTTACATAAGACATTTGTCGTTGTTGTGGATCAAAAAAATAATAGGCAAAGTTTTCTAGTTTTACTCGATGATATAATGGAACATTTTTTTGTTGCAACCATTGATGAGCAAATACAATTGAAGATTGTGGATGAATTTGCCATTTAGCTTTTACATCAAATGCTTGTTCTTTATATCCGCTTGGCACTTGTTTTCCAGTTGTGTCTCCACCAATTAAATCTCCAAAATTTTTATGACTATAACCAGCTAAAACTACAAACTTTTTACTTTGAAAACTAGCTTCTGCCCTAGCAGTATATTCCATATTTTGAGAGATTGCTTTTGTAAGCAGTTTCGAATGAAATGTAGGCTTATCAGCTAGTTGTGGATCTTTTGTAAGCAAATGAATTACGCCACCTAAAGCATCAGATCCATATTGAACAGATCCTGTTCCTCTAGCTACTTCCACTTTATCTATACTATAAACATCAATCGTATTTAAATATTGATTCGGACCAAAACGAAAGGTTGCATTATTGAGTCGAATTCCATCTACCAACAATAATGTTTGATTGCCTGTTAATCCACGTATAAATGGAGAACCTCCTCCATGATTGGTTTTTTGAATAAACAAACCATCTACACCTACTAATGCTTCAGGCATTGATCGAGATTGAAACTGTTGAATATCTTTTGATTGTACAATTGATACTGTAAAAGGAAGTGAACTAATAGATGTACTTTTTCTTGTAGCTGTTACCACTACTTCTTGCAACTGTTTAGTTGAATCTATCAATACTTTTTGTGTAAAAGCGGTACTCAATATTACCGAAAACAATACGGTAAATAATTGTTTTTTAAAAGAATGAGTATTCATAAAAATGATTAAAAAATAGAGCAATTTGCTTATTGAACTATTCGAACAAATGCACTTCTTTTTGGTGCAGGCATAATTGCGTTTTCGCCTTTCACTGCTTTCCAAATTACACTACTAAACAAATCGTCTGGAGCTGCATCTTCTTTCGAAAAGTCGAATGTTTCGCTAAGTTTAGTACTTGGTGTAACCTTTACATTTTTATCATTTAAGTCTACATTAGCAGGTATTGATGTAAATGGCAAATGCTTGGCTGTTGCCGAAAAACAACGCCATAAGGGTTCTGCAGCTGCATCGTATTGACTCATTGGTGGCAAACCCAATATTAATTCGATGGTTCTTAATACAGATGACGTTGAATACATGGTATGATCTACAAAATTTGTTTGTACCAAACCTCCTGCTACATAAGCAGTAGAACGGTGTGCATCTACATGATCAGGACCATTTTGAGCATCATCTTCCACAATAAATACCACACTTTCGTTCCAAATTTTACTGTTCGATAAATGTTCTACAAATAATCCAACAGCCCAGTCGTTATCAGCCACATGAGCAAAAGGTGTAGGTTTTCCGATTCGTTGCCCCTGTGTGTGATCGTTGATAAAACGCAAAGAATTAAACTGCGGAACTTTATTCATTGCTAATAAAGAATCGAATTCTCTTTTCCATTGAAAAAAACGAGTGGTATCTCGTACACTTTCATCCCATCCTGTATAATAAGGGCAAAAATTATTTTCTAATACAGGAATATTGGCTTTATAGTCATCTGCAAATTCGCCATAAGTTCTAAAACTAACATTTGCTCTTTTACAATAATCCCACAAAAATCCTTTTTTGGGGTTGGCAACTGCCCTTTTTCCTTCTGCCGGATATTCTCCACCTCTTCCACCATAACTAGTTACCCAATTTTTCTCTAAATAATCAGTTGCATTTGCACTTAGCGACCAATTATGCCCATCTGCACTCACTTCTCCATCTACATAAAAATTGTCTAACAATACAAATTCGTTTGCTAGTTTGTGTTGATTAGGTGTAATTTTTTCGCCAAAAAGAACCAAAGATGTATCACCATTTCCTCCTTTAACATCACCCAAAACTTGATCGTAAGTTCTATTTTCTTTAATAATATAAAACACATGTTTTATAGGCGAAGCATCGCCAACTTTCATTGGTATTGGATTTCCTTTTTCGCCACTAGCATTTAGTTCTTTTTGTTTGGTATAAGGTGTATTATTGTAAACTTTTTTGGAATAAAAAGATAAATCAGCTGCAGTTGTTGGTTCTTTAATTATACTCATCGAACCCTTCATTAACCCACCAATATATTGCACTTTAATAGGTAAGCCATCATCTCCCTTCTGGTAATTTACACCTTGTTTTTTACCAACAGGATTAGGCCCATTAGGATTTGGGAAAGATGAAAAACCTTTGCCATTTGTTACCCATATTTTTTTACCAATTACTTTTACGTTTGTAGGATACCAACCAACAGGTATAAATCCTTTAGATGTAGAATGCCCAATTTTTGTTACATCAAATACAGCTAAACAATTGTTATCTGCATTGGCTATATACAATGTTTTTTGATTTTCTGACAAAGCAAGTCCATTACTTGTAGAACCTGTAGGTGCGTTTGGATACAACGCTGCATTTAGTACTTCAATTACTTTTCGTTCAGCAATATTAATAACCGAAACACTATTATCGTTGGCATTTGCAACCAACAAAAATTTACCATTTTTAGTAATTAATATTTCGTTAGGATTATCACCAACGGCAATAGAATCGGTAATTGTTTGTTTGTTTGTATTGTACACCAAAACCTTATCGCCACCCCATAAAGAAATGTACAACTCAGCTTTATTATTGGAAAGGGTACAAGCATATGCTTCTGCACCTAAATGAATTTTATGAATAATTTGCTTTGTCTTTGTACTCAATACATACAAGCTATTGTTTTCTTTTGTAACTACATACAACTCATTTTTTAATTCATTGATTTCAATTCCTGCTGGTGAAATTTTTGTAGGCCATTTTTTTCCTAAAAATAAAGTATCAATAGGCTTTAACTGTTGGTTGATAATTGCATATTGAATAATGAAATTATCGTTTCCACCACTTACATACAAGCTTTTTTCATCGGCACTAAATTTTAATCCATACCAACTTTTTCCAATTTCTACTGTACTCATCACCTTTTCTAAAGCAGTATTGATGAGTTGTATTGTTTGAGTACTTTGCCCATTATTGGTGACTGCTATCCATTTTTTAGAAGCACTTACTGCCATATTTAAGGGTAAATCTCCCAAGGTTAAAGAATTACCAGCAGGTGTTAAAGACCAACCATTTGGTAATGTATGTTTTGCCGCAATTTTTGGTTGTGAAAAAACAAGAAATGGGTAAAATAAGCAAACGGAAATGAATGAAAAAGTAGATTTCATGTTGAAGTATTTAAGGGTTGAATTCTTTTTTAATATCGGTTACTTTATCCATTTCAGGACCTTGCATAATTTTTCTCCAATCTATATTTCTATGGTATTTTTTCATGGCCTTTTCTGCATCAAAAACTCTTGTATCGTGTGGAATTAAAGTATAAGGTGTATAGTTAGGTTTATTGGTAAAAAAGTCTGTAAGTAATGAAGCTGTAACATCGTATTGGTTTACGTAAGGTACATTTAAAATATTATAAATTGTTTTTAAAATAGAACCAAAATTGGCATGTGTATGACTAACGTATCCACGTTTTACATAAGGGCCAGCCATCATCAAAATACTTCTATGAGCATCTACATGATCTACTCCTCCTTGAGGATCGTCTTCTGTAATAATTACCAACATATTTTTCCAATATTTGGTACGAGATAAAAAGTGTAAGATTCTACCAACTGCTAAATCGTTATCAGCAACATAAGAACTACGAAAAGGATATCCATCAGCTGGTCTTGGCCCTGCTGTATGATCGTTGGGTACTTGCATGGTTACTAAAGCAGGCATTGGCTCCTTGCCTTTAATCCACATTTTTGTAAACTCTTCTTCAAATTGATTCATTCTAAATTGATCAGGAATGTTGGTGTTGTAGCCTGCATAATTGTGACTAGTTCTAGTAAATAAAGCCTTTTGCATAGGCACCATTACACCATGAGCAGCACCTGTAGCAGTATCGTACCAATTTCCTCTTACATGGGCAGTTTCATTGGCCTCACCAAAATTGTAGAAGCTAATTTTTTTTCTTTCTAAAGCTTCCCATAAACCACCAATTTCTGCATAATCTTCCGGATCCATACTTCCTGTTGATCCAGGAAAACGACGACCAGGTGCTTTTGAAAAGTATTTAGCAGATTTGTCAACACTAGAATTGGTTTCTACCCATTCATTCGGAATAACGCCCATCATCCAATGGTGACCATGAATTGAGGCATCGCTATCACAATAAAAATTATCGCTGAATGCAAATTCTGTTGCTGCTTTATGATGATTAGGTGTAACTTTTAGATGTTTATTTTTTGCTCTTGCAGAATCCGGCAATATATATTCACAATTAACCCCAAATCTTGCTAAGGTTGAATCTCCATTAGCACCTTTAAGTTGTCCAAAAACTTCGTCGTATGTTCTATTTTCTTTGGTGATATAAACAATGTGCTGAATTGGACTTTTTCTTAAACAGGGTAAAATAGGTAGCGGATTTTCCACATCATCTTCCATTTTCAAAACTTCAAAAGTGTTGGCAATGGTTTGGTTTGTATAAGCATTTAACTCTGTTGCATTTGGAATTTTTATTTTCTGAAATGTACCTAATTGAATATCTCCAATATATGTGCCTTGAGGTGGAGCAACGAAATTGGCACCTCCATTTGGGCCAGCACCTAAACCTCTACAAGAAATAACATACAATTCTTCTTTGTTTGGTGAAAGCTTTACCCTTGAAGGCCCCCAACCTGTAGGTATTAATCCTTTTGTGGTTTTTGTTTGTACGTCAATTACTGCTATTGCGTTAAACCCTAATAAAGCAACGTATAAAGTTTTCTCGTCTTTGCTTAATGTAATTCCAAAAGGTAATAAGCCTCTGTACTTATTAATTAAAGGATGAACTTGAATAGAAATATGAGCTAATATTTTATGATTTTTATAATCTAAAACAGCAATATTATCATTTGTAGCATTGGTTACATAAGCATATTTTGATCCTACGGCAATTGAATTTGGACTAGCACCACCAACAACTTCTGCATCTTCTACCATTTCACCAATTTGATAACCTGTTTTAAATTTATCAATTACTTTATTGGTTGCAAGATTAATTGTAAAAACACTCATTGCTTCAGGTGATAATGGGCTACCTAAACCTGGGATTTTTTTCCCTTCAACAACGGTTCCTTCAATTGATTCTTTCGTATTATCGCCATAAGGATGACGAGAAATAAGCATAGAATCATAATTTTTTTCTGTTATTCCTTCGATTAATGGATAAGCATACATGCCAACATTGGCAACAAAAGCAGTTTTTTTATCTGCACTAACAGCTAAGCCAAATGGCTGACGACCTACAACAATAGAAGCTGTAATTTTTTTGTGCAATAAGTTTAAACGAACCATTCTAAAATTGGCTCTATCTAAAACCAATAATTCATTTTCATGCAATAATAAGTCAGAAGTAAAGCTATCATCATATTCAACTCCATCAACAATTCCATTTAAACTAATAGAATCTAGTCGCTTATAATTTTCAATATCATAAACAATTACGGCTCCATTATCACCACCACTTAAGTAAACAGTCTTAGAGTCTTGTGCAAATGCAACGCCTAAAAAAGAACCTTTTGGCAAAGCCGATTCAAGAGATTGATGTGGCAACGCCTGTTCAGGTTCGTTTCCTCCAACAGGACTATGGGTTAGAGGTGAATTAATTTTATTGTTGTATCCTGGAACTCTTGTGTGTTGTAAAGTAACCAAATCAATAATTGTAAAAACACCATTATGGAGTGTAACCGCTTTTTTACCGTTTGGAGCAATGGCTAATCCAAAAGGGTCATGGGTAATACGGATTAATTCACCTGCTGGTGTAACAAATCTTCCACTTGGTAAAATAGATACTCCATTAGGCTGAATGGTACAAAATTTATTTTTTGCAGGAACTTGTAATACGGATAACTTCTTGGTTTGAGCATTTATGATTGAAGATGAAGACCATAAACCTATAATGAGTAGCAAATATTTATTCATGAAAGCAGTATGTTGTAATAAAAAAGTAAAATAAGGCGAAATGAAAAATTCCGCCTTATTTAGAGTGTTACTAAAATATTATTGATTTTATTTGATAAGCCACATTTTGGTATTCAAATCATCTGTACCACCTTGTGCAGCAACTGCTTTTTGTCTGTTTACTGCATTCAAAGATTGTTCAGATAATGGATAAATGTAGCGAACAGGTACTTTATTACTATTTAGGTTGGCTGTTCCAGGAACAATTGCTGGCATTCCAGTTCTTCTCCAATCGAACCAAGCTTCTAAGCCATTGAAATACAATGCAATCCATTTTTGCAAAGCAATTTTAGCCAATTTTTCAGTAGAGTTTCCGGTGTACGCAACTGCTGTTTGTGTTAAATAACCTGTAGGCATATTTACATTAAGGTTGTATTGCGTTGGAACAAGTGATTTCCAATAATCGAAGTTTGCAGTAATTCCATTGTTGTAGTAAGTTTCTGCAACTCCAGTTGTAATTAAACCACGTTCTCTAGCTTCAGCTAAAATAAATTGCAACTCGGCATAAGTCATTAAGATTGCTCTTGGAGCAGCCGGGTCAGGAACAGCTTGTCCCGGATCGTTACAAACTAAGCATGCAAAAGTGTATCCTACTCTTGAAACGCTTTGTGGGCCACCATTAAAACTCAATGCATCTACATCACCTAAACCATTTGGAATTCCTTCAATTTTAGGTGTGCCAGCAACTACAGAAGATTGTGTAGGACGACCAAAAACATTTAATCTTGTATCACCTAAAGCAGTTAAACGGTCGCTCAATGTTTTACTTACTCTAATTTCATCGAAAGAACCTACTCTACTTCCATACAATGGCCATTGATTAGGTGCAGCAGCTAAATATTTCAACTCTGCATTATCGCTATTGCTAGTAAATATTGGATTATTTACAGCATCACTAAGAATGGCCTGCATATCTGCACTTACATTTTTCTTGGCAGAAATTCTCATTAATAAACGTAAACGTAATGAGTTAGCCAAACGTCTCCATTTTAAAATTCCTGCTGCACCACCACCAAATAAAATGTCTCCAGATAAACTTGTGCTAGCTGTTGCCAATTGTTCGTTTGCTTTTTTTAAGTCGGCTAAAATACCTGTATAAATGGCTTCTTGACTATCATATGCAGGTGTATAAAGTCCGTCGGTTTTTGCTTTACCTGCTTCTGAATAAGGAACATCTCCATAAGCATCTGTTGCCAATGAAAACATCCAAGATTTTAAAATTAAGCCTACACCTAAATAAGGGCTCTTAGAATCATTTTGTACAGCTACAAAAATATTTTGCAAATTTCTGTTGTTTCCATAAACACTATTCCAAACTCCATTTTGTTCGTTCCACAAATAACGATCTTCATTTACAAATTGTATTTTAGCATGGTATTGAGCAACTAAATTTCCAATTCCCCAAGCATCAGATACTTGTTGGTTCATCATGTTTCTAATTACAGTACTTAGCAATAAATCTGGTGTTACGCTTGTAGGATTGTTGTAATTGGTATTTATTTCTCTAAAGTCTTTGGTACAGCTTACCATAAAGGCTATACTTAAAACAATGGTTGTTATTTGAATACGTTTCATAATTTTTTGATTAATTCGTTTGCATTAGAATTTTACGCTTAGGTTTACACCCATACTACGTGTTGATGGAATAGCCATGTTTTCGATACCTGGCAATGCAGTTCCACCACTGTAAGACATGTTTTCTGGGTCTACATGCGGTACATTGTCTTTTAACCATAAGTTACGACCAACAAACGAAAGTGTAGCCATTGTAAACGGTGTTTTCGACAATAGTTTTGCAGGGAAATTGAAGCCAACTTGCAATTCACGTAGTTTAACAAAAGAAGCATCATACATTACACCTTCAGCAATACCACGACCGCCTGTCCAAGCTGTATGCCACTCTCTAGCAGTTACTTTTCTTGTATTTGGAACAAATCCAGTACCTGAAACTACAACACCTTGTCCTACTACACCGTTTCCAGGTTTTGTTAAGTCATAACCATCTGCACGTCCTTCAAGTGTTTCCATAATTATACCACCTTCTCTACCAACAGTTTGGGTTTCTGAGTATAATTTACCGCCAGAACGGATGTCGAATAAAAAGCTAAAGCTGAAGTTTTTATAAGAAAATTTATTGCTAATTCCCATTAACCAATCGGGGTTATAATTACCCAATTTAATACGATTGGTTGTACGAATTGGACGACCATTTGCATCAAAAACCATTTGACCAACAAATTCACCTTTTGCATCATAATATGGTGCAGCAGGATTGGTGTTTTGAACTCTAGCAAAACCAATTCCATACATATCTCCCATTCTTTCACCTACTCTTGCTTCAATAGTAACACGTCTACTACCCATTACATAATTGGATAATCCATTACTTAATTCAACTACTTTACTTCTATTGGCAGAAAAATTAATATCAGTCGTCCAATTAAAATCTTTTGACTTGATACCATTGATGTTTAAAATGGCTTCAATACCGTAGTTTTTAATTAACCCTGCATTGATAACTCTTGAATCATAGCCTGATGTAGTAGAAAGAGGAATAGCCAAAATTTGGTTTTTGGTATTACTATGATAATATGTTACATCTAATCCAATTCTATTTTTTAATACTTTAACTTCTAATCCAACTTCAAAAGCATTACTAATTTCCGGCTTTAGGTTTAAATTACTTAAAACATTGGTTTCGTTATATAGTTGAGCTGCACCAAATGGATCGCTTCTATTATAGGTTTGTGTGAAACTATAAGATCTTGTATCGTTACCAACTTGAGCAAAACTACCTCTTACCTTTGCAAAGCTGATTATTTGAGGTAATATAATCAAATCGCTAATAACAGCACTTAAAGCAACAGAAGAATAGAAATAAGAATTGTCTTCTTTACCGAAAGCCACTAAATCAGCAGGTAATGTTAAAGCACTACTCCAATCGTTTCTTCCTGTAAAATCAACAAAAATTTTGTTTTTATATGATACGCCAGCTGAACCATATAAACTATTAATTCTTTTCCCAACATTGCTTTGTTCTACTACTAAAGCAATTCTACTGTTATTCAGGCTATAGATATTTGGTAAATTTAATTGTCCAGCAACATCTTCAATACTTCTTGATGTTTGACGCATCTGATTGCCCCCAAAATTTCCTGAGAAGGTAAAATCTTTATTGATACTTTTATTCGCAGCTAATAAGAAATCAGTATTTCTTTCTTCATTCACCAATTTTACTTCTCTATATTCTCCAAAAGGAAAACGCTGTGTACTAAATGCTCTACGATATTCTCTTCTTTCATTACTCCAATCGGTAGCAGTACGTACCTGTAAATTTAACCATTCTGTAAAGTCATATTTCAATGCAATATTGCCAATTAAACGATCATAATATTGACCATTGGTATTTTGCATGACAGTTAAATATGGATTGTCATGGTAATTGTAATTCCAACTAAATTGGCGTTTACCCTCTTCACCAGGCATCCACAAACGTTTCATATCACTTACTTTAACAGACGCAGGCAACCAACAATTAAACAAGTACATGATATTTTCAGTACCATAACTGATAGATGGTCTATTTCCACTTTTACTATTAATGTAGCTTACAAAAGAACGGACTGATAGTTTTTTATTGAAATTATAACTGCTAGAAATAGAAATAGTATTTCTATTTAAATCTGTATTAGGTACAATTCCTTTTTGATTTAAATTGGTATAACTTAATCTAAAATCTCCTTTTTCATTTGCCCCAACCAATGCTACATTGTTGGTAATGGTTGTACCCGTTTGTAAAAAGTTTTTTAAATTATCAACATCGGGCAACCAAGGAGTTGCAGTGATTACACTACCTGCTGGGGCGTTTAAATCGCCACCTAAAAATGGGATTACCTGACCATTTAATGTACGAGGTGAATTAAATTGCGGATAACTTTGTCCACCAAACGCAGGACCCCATCCTTCATCGGTACCGTCTGTTAATCCACCACCACCACCATTGCTGAACGCAAAAAGGCCACCATTACCATTTCCTTGACCATATTTTTTTTGATATTCTGGTAATTTTAAGGCGTTTTCTAATGTAATGTTTGAATTAACTTCTACACCAATTCCTTTTTTTGCAGCTTTACCAGCTTTTGATTTTATTAAAATAACGCCATTAGCAGCTCTTGAACCATATAAAGCAGCAGCAGCAGGACCTTTTAAAACAGAAATACTTTCAATATCATCTGGATTAATAAAACCTGCACCATTGCCAAAGTCTACTTCTAAATTACCTCTTCCAGAACCGCCAGCAATTCCATTGCTAACAGGTACACCATCAATTACATATAATGGTTGGTTATTATTTAATTCTACAGATCTTTCTCCACGAATTGTAACTCTTGCAGAACCACCAATACCAGAATTGCTACCAACAACGGTAACACCAGCAACTTTACCTGCTAATTGATTTACAACATTGGTTTCTCTAGCTGTGGTTAATTGGTCGCCTTTAACTTCTTGTAATGCGTATCCTAATTTCTTTTTATCTTTTTTAATACCCAAAGCTGTTACTACAACATCATCGAGTTGTTTAGAACTTGGATTTAAACTAATAGAAAAGTTTGTAGCATCTACAACTACAATTTTTGCTTCATAGCCTGCACCTAAAATAGATAGTTTATCACCCTTTTTGGCATTAATCGAAAAATTACCATCAATATCGGTTGTTGTACCTACATTGGTTTTTTGTAGCATTACACTTAACCCATCTATTGGTTTTTGTGTAATAGCATCTACAATTTTTCCTTTTACCTGCATTATTTGTGCTTGTAAAAAAGAAGCAGAACTGATTAAGACGAGCGTCATTAATACAATTCTAAGTACATTGTGTTTTAGTTGCTTCATAAACAATTTTAGTTTTATGCAGCAAACCTAAAAGCCCAATGTTATGGAATAGTTGGCATAAAGTTAAGTCATAGTAAACAAATTGTTACAAAAATAAACTATAGTATACCAATATTAAACTTTTGTAAAAAAATTGTTAATACTCTAGACTTTATTATTAAATAAATAAACAACCAACAAAACGGCATCTTCTTCACCAATATTTTTAGGATTATGCAATTCTGTTGCATCAAAAAATAGCGAATCGCCAACTTCCATTAAAAAAGTTTCTTGTCCAATGGTATATTCAACTTTTCCTTGTAGCAATAATTTAAATTCATAAGCATCTGTACTTACAAATGGTCTTGTAGCATTTGGAGAGATAGTTAATACAACAAAATCTAAATGTTGATTATTAATAGTAGTAGATAGCAATCTTTGATATTGAAAACCAATTGCATTTTCTTTTTCAAAAAAATGATTTTGTATTTTTTTCTTAAAAATTACTTTGCTTTCTTGTGGTTGTAAATTGATATCCTTAAAAAAATCATTGAAATCTATTTGCAAAGCCTTCATTAAATTAATGAAAACGGTTAAAGAAGGAATGGTTCTATTATTTTCTACTTGACTTAACATTCCTTTCGAAATTCCTGCATCGTCGGCTAATTCTTGAAGGGTAATATTTTTATCTTTTCGAATATCTTTTAACCGATTACTTATTTGAATGATGATATCTTCCTGCATACAATTTGTAAGAATAGTATTTAAAAAGTATGTTTAATTCAACTGCCCAATAGCAACTGTAAGTACCGTTGCAAAACTTACCCATAATAAATAAGGTATCAATAATAAGGCAGCTTTTTTTTGTAATGGGTAAAAAAGAAAAATGGTGTAAAGAATAGAAAACCACAATACAACAATTTCAATGATTGCTCCAAATAAGGCATGACATTTGAAAAATACAAACGACCAACCTGCATTCAATAAAAGCTGTATGCCAAATACAAGCATGGCTTTTTTCTGTTGAGCCGATGAAGGTAAACGCCAAATTAAGTAAAAACTGTAGCCCATCATGGCATATAAAGTAGTCCAAACAGGGCCAAATAAACCATTAGGTGGATTAAACGATGGTTTTACCAAAGAAGCATACCATGTTGGAATTTCTGAAAAAGTAAAAAATCCGCCTAAAGCACCTACTGTAAGTGTAGCTGTTAAAGAAACAATGAACTTTAAATTATTATTATAAACTGTGTTTTCCATATTTTTTTGTGTATGCAATTACCCAAGCTGTTACTTCATTATAGCTATCAATACCACTTTGTTGAGCATTCGCTTTTAGGTATTGATGGTACATGTTTTTCATTACGGGTTCAATATAGCTTTGTTTTCCTAATAAATAATTTCGATATATACGTTTATCTCTTTTTACCAACGGATGTAAAGTTTTTAAGTTTAAAACTGCAGCCCAAAAATCTGTTTCTAAAAGTTCATTGTTTGCGATTGAAAATAATTCAAACAGTGCAGAATATCGCAACCATTTATTTGAAGATTGAGAACAAACTAAATAACTTACAAAGTTAGCCTCACTTTCACTTGCATAACCCAATTGATGAGCCATTTCATGAGCAGCCACAAATGGAATAACAAATTCTGGTAAATCTGTATTTATTTGAGCTTCTCCAGTAAATGGATTAAAATAACCTGCATAGCCTGCATTACTCACTACTTCTGTAAGCAAAGAAGATTTTACTGAAGGAATTTTGTATGAAAAAAAAGGAATTTTTGTAGATATTGCCTGATAAGCATCTTCACACATCGAAAAAGATTGCTCATGTGTTGGATAAGAAATTAAACTATCGCCTAAAGCCAAACGAGCAGCATTAATAGCTTCTAACAAATCGCAAGTAAGATTTTGCAAATCGCTGGTTGTATAGGTTTCGTTAGATTGAATATTTAATTGTGTAGCAATTCCTTCCCTTCTATAATTTAATCCCCACAAAAAATTGAAAACGATGTAGACAATGCATAAAAAATTCAAAAAACTAAAAATGGCTTGCAGACATATTTGCCAATTCAGCTGCTGCTTTCTAAACCTTTTTATGCGTTTGTACAAATAATAAACGAATGATAGAATACAAAATACATATAGCAAATCGCCTATACTTATTGATAGCCAACCTGTAGAAAATCGTAAAACAAGAGAGATATAAGGATAAATGAGTGTGCTATAATACGTTTCTACCCATTTTGGATGACCAGAAAATAATTGAATGAAAGCAATAACACACACATACACTATAAATCGTTGTACATATTTGGGGAAAAACTGCTGCCAATACATTTTTTTATCCATAATCTTGCATAATTACGGTAAGAATTACCAAAATACCAATTTTAAACTTTGTCATTCAAAAAGAGTAGCTTACTTTTGCCGACCCTAAAAAAACGGACATGAGCAACCGTAGAGAATTTGAAATAGCGTTTGTGGGTTTAAAACTGGGTGTTCATGAATTTGAATATTCGATAAATGATCAGTTCTTTTCAACATACGGTGAGCAAGATTTTAGAAATTGCCAAGCAAAAGTAAAACTCAGTTTAGATAAGAAAAGTAGTTTTTTTCAATTAAAATTCGATATTGATGGAACTGCTGAGGTAGATTGTGATAGATGTAGTAATGCAATTAATAAGGTTTTGTGGGATGAATTTAACATTGTGGTGAAAATGGTTGACAATCCAGATGAAATGAATGAACAGGAAGAAGATCCTGATATTTATTACATCAGCAGAGGAGAAAGTCATTTAAAAGTAGCAGATTGGATTTATGAATTTGTAAACCTATCTGTTCCTTTTCAGAAAATGTGTAGTGAAGCAGAAAAAGGCGGTCCACAATGTAACATTGAGGTGTTAGAAAAGTTAGAGGCGATGGAAAAGTTAGCAAGAAATGAAAGCAACCCACAGTGGAAAGGGTTAGATAAGTTTAAAGGATTAGAATAAAATTGGGCAAATTGTTGCCATAAAATAGTTTTTTTGATTTTATAAATTAGAGGTTATGCCAAATCCAAAGCGTAGACATTCGCAACAACGTAGTGCTAAAAGAAGAACACATTATGTAGCTCAAGAAGTTACTTTAAGTAAAGATACTACTACTGGTGAGTTACATGTTCGCCACCGTGCACATGTAAGTGAAGGAAAATTATTCTATAAAGGCAAATTAGTTGCTGAAAAAGCTCCATTAAAAGCTTAACTTCTTAGAATAATTACTTAGCTTTCGCACATGAATATTGGTTTAGACATGATGGGTGGAGACTTTGCACCGCTAGAAGCGGTTAAGGCTCTTCAATTATATAGCGAAACAAGTAATCCGAGCATTCAAATATTTTGTATAGGTGATGAAACGCTTGTAAAACCTCTTTTTGAGGAGTACAATATTTCGTCACCTGATTTTTCTATTGTACATGCCTCTGAAGTAATTGGTTACCACGAGCACCCAACAAAATCATTTAAAGAAAAACCAAATAGCTCTATTTCTATTGGTTTTCATTTGTTAGCGTCTGGAAAAATTGATGCTTTCATCAGTGCTGGAAACACAGGTGCTATGTTGGTTGGTGCTATGTTTAGCATTAAAACGATTGAAGGCGTTTTAAGACCAACGATTACTTCCATTGTTCCTCAACTAAAAGGCAATAATAGTTTATTGGTAGATGTTGGACTAAATGCAGATTGCAAACCTGAACATCTGAATCAATTTGCACTTTTAGGCAGTTTATATGCTGAACATATTTTACAAATTCCTTCTCCAAGAATTGGATTAATGAATATTGGTGAAGAAGAAGGCAAGGGAAACATTTTGTGCCAATCTACTTATCCCCTTTTAAAAGAAAATTCCTCTATACAATTTATTGGCAATATTGAAGGACGAGATGTTTTTAAAAACAAAGCAGACGTAATGGTTTGTGATGGATTTACTGGCAATATTGTTTTAAAATTGGCTGAAAGTTTTTATGATATTGCAGTTCAAAAGGGATTATCAGAAGACAGCTATTTCAACCGTTTTCACTACGAAAATTATGGTGGAACTCCAGTTTTGGGCGTTGCAAAACCTGTAATCATTGGTCATGGTATTAGTACTGCTAAAGCATTCAAAAACATGATTGTTTTAGCTTCACAAATGGTTGAATCAGATTTATGCGGAAAAATAAAATCTGCTTTTCAATCTATAGATTCACCTTCTTCATAATAATTGTATTTATTTCTAATTCATTTTCTTCTCCCCTATTTTCCATTACCTAGTTATTTCTTAATTCGTTATTCCTACAAGGAGTTTCAGCAAAGGCAAAACACTACATTTGTTTAAAATAACAAACACAAGAATGGATATTAAGAATAATATTTTAGAAACTATTGGCAATACACCTTTAATACGTTTAAATAAAGTTGCTAAAGATATTCCTGCATTGGTTTTGGCCAAGGTAGATTATTTTAATCCAGGTAATTCTATTAAAGATAGAATGGCATTAAAAATGGTAGAAGTTGCTGAACAAGAAGGTAAACTGAAACCAGGAGGAACTATTATTGAAGGTACAAGTGGTAATACAGGAATGGGATTGGCCTTAGCTGCTTGTGTAAAAGGGTATAAATGCATATTTGTAACTACCGACAAACAAAGCAAAGAGAAAGCAGATATTTTAAAAGCTGTTGGTGCAGAAGTAATTGTTTGCCCTACAAATGTTTTACCAGAAGACCCAAGAAGTTACTACAGCGTTGCCAAACGCTTGGGAAAAGAAGTTCCTAATAGCATGTACATGAATCAGTACGATAATTTAGCCAACCGACAAGCCCATTATGAAAGTACAGGACCAGAAATTTGGAAACAAACCGATGGAAAAATTACACACTTAGTTTGTACAGCTGGAACAGGTGGAACAATAACTGGAACTGCAAAATATTTAAAAGAAAAAAATCCAAATATTAAAGTTTGGGCTGTTGATGTGTATGGTTCTTTACTAACTCATTATTTTAAAACTGGAGAAATAGATATGAGTTATGTGCATCCATATATTTCTGAAGGTTTTGGTGAAGATTTTGTTCCTGAGAATTACGACATGAGTGTAATAGATGAGTTTGTGCAAGTAACTGATAAAGATGGAGCTGTAATGGCCAGAAGAATTGCCAAAGAGGAAGGATTATTTTGTGGTTATAGTGCTGGCAGTTGTTTACAAGGATTATTACAATTAAGCGGAACTTTAACAAAAGATGATGTGGTGGTTTGTATTTTTCATGATCATGGAAGTAGATATGTGGGTAAAATATACAACGATCAGTGGATGATGGAACGTGGATTTTTAGATGTAAAAACATTTAAAGACATTGTACGTGGAAGAGCAGGACAAAAATTAGTAACCGTTTCTCCTCATAATACTGTTGCAGAAGCTGTAGAACTCATGAAAAAATTTGATATAGAACAAATACCCGTTTTTGATCAACAAGAAATGATTGGTTCTTTAAGCGAAGGTGGATTATTTCAAAAATTATTTAGTAACGCTGCCATCAAAAATGAAAAAGTGATGAATGTGATGGAACCATCCTATCCTATTGTAGATTTTAGTTCACCAGTTGAAAAATTAGGTAGTTTAATTAATAAAGAAAATGGTGCGGTTTTGGCAAAAGATGAATCTGGCAATTACCATATTGTTACCAAATACGATGTTATTCAAAGTATGACAAAATAAGTTTGTAAGGATTAATGAAAAAAATCGACTGTATAGTTGAATAATTAATAAAAAACTCAAGTAAATCGTTTTTTCTATCAATATTTCAACATGAAAAAGTATGTATATTTTTCACCAATAATCGTTGTTTGTATTCTAATATTTTCGTTTTATACTCCAAATTCATCTACAATTGAAAGTGAAACAGGTGTTCAGTTTTTTAAAGGAAACTTTAAAGAAGCAAGAATTTTAGCCCAGAAAGAAAAGAAACTCATTTTCATAGATTTTTATGCTACATGGTGTGGCAGTTGCAAAAAATTGCAGGCTAAAACCTTGTCTACTGAAACGGTTGGTAATTATTTAAATAAAAATTACATCAATTTGGCTGTGGATATAGATACGGATGATGGTGGTGCAATGGCACAATTTTATAAAATAACGGCTTTGCCTACATTGATAATATTAGATGAAAATGGGAAAATCGTTCGTCAATCGGTTGGTTATCAAAATACACATTCGTTATTGCAGTTTGCAAATCTAAATACAACACCATAAATGTTTAACCAGTTATTTTGACATATAATTTTCTAAACACGTCAAATAAATGTTTATACATGCATTATCGTCATTAATCACAATAGTGGAAAAGTCAAAACAGCACACAATTTGCTTTGGGTGTATATTTGATACCTCTAACAAAAACGGAGAATCATCTCAATCAATAAAAAAATTAAGAAAATGGCTTTAGAATTAACAGACGCAAATTTTCAAACAGAAGTTTTGGAAAGCGACAAATTAAGTGTAATTGATTTTTGGGCAGAATGGTGTGGACCATGCCGTGCAATTGGACCAGTAATTGAAGAATTAAGTAAAGAATACGCTGGAAAAGTAAATATTGGTAAAGTAAATGTAGACACCAATCCTAACCTAAGTGTAAACTACGGTATTACTTCAATTCCTGCTATTCTTTTCGTTAAAGGAGGGCAAATTGTAGATAAACAAATTGGTGCCGTACCAAAAAGTGTACTAGACAAAAAAATTCAAGCACATTTATAGTATTATTGGGTTAGTAAGTATAAAACTCTCTGTAAAATTCAGAGAGTTTTTTTTTGCTGTCATTGTAATGTTTTCAAACAAACGAATACCAATCAATAAATTGTTTTCATGAAAAAAATAATTGCCTTATTCATCTCTTGTGTAACAGTTTTTCAGTTACAAGCTCAAGTTCCAACAGAAAAAGCCCTTTTATGGAAAATTAGTGGCAATAAACTTAAATCACCATCTTATTTATTTGGAACCATGCATTTAATGTGTCCAGATCAATTAAAAATGGATGAAGCGATTGTTTCTACATTCAATACAACAAAGCAATTGTATTTGGAAATAGATTTAGACGATCCACAAATGATGATGAAGGCAATGAAGCTAATGATGATGCCAAAAGGCGAAAACCTTGAAAAATTAGTAGGTAAAACAGATTACGATAGCATGAATGTAATTTACAAAAGTTTAGCAGGCATGTCTTTACAGATGATGTCTAGTGCAAAACCGCTATTGCTAATGAGTTCTATTTTTCCAGCCCTATTAAATTGTAAACCAGAAGGATGGGAAAAAAAGTTTCAAGATTTGGCAAAACCAAAAAATATGCCTGTAAATGGTTTAGAAACAATTGAATATCAAATGAGGGTTTTCGATACTATTCCTTATCAAGTACAAGCAAATATGTTTAAAGAATTATTGTTTAATATAGATAGTAGTAAAAAAAGTTTTTACACAATGGTAAATATGTATTTAGATAAAGACATTAATTCTTTGTACAAACTAGGAACCAACGACCCTCAATTTGGTGAATATGAAGCCTTAATGTTAAATAATAGAAATGCTAATTGGATTCCTGTAATGGATGTAGAAATGAAAAAAATGCCTACTTTTTTTGCTGTAGGTGCCGCTCATTTAGGCGGAGAAAATGGTATTATTAGTTTATTACGAAAACGTGGTTACACAGTAAAACCTGTGTTGTATTAATATTATTGAAATAATGGTAGAAGAAAAGGTATTTATTCAACTGCTAACCCAACATCAGAACATCGTACACAAAGTATGTTCTGTGTACATGGATTTTATGCAAGATAGAGAAGACCTATTTCAAGAAATTACGTTGCAAGCTTGGAAATCGTTTCATAGTTTCAAGGGAGAATCGAAGTTTTCAACATGGTTATATCGAGTGTCTTTAAATACTGCTATTACCTATTTTAAAAAAGATAAAAAGAAAAATAGTTTTATAGAAGCTACAGAAATACCAGAAATAATAGATCAATCGAATAGTGAAATAGAAGTACAAATAAAAGCCATGTATGCAGCTATTGGAGAATTATCGAAGATTGACAAAGCCCTTGTAATGCTGTATTTAGAAGATTATGACTATAATACTATTGGAGAAATGTTGGGCTTAACAGCTAATAACGTAGCGGTAAAAATGAATAGAATTAAATTAAAATTGAAAGAGCGTACACAAAAACATTATGAATTGTCGTAATTAACGATTGTATCTTATGGAATTAGACGAACTAAAATATTATCTTAAAAATACGGCTATACAAGCACCTATTCAGACAAAATCTGCTGAGAGTTTAACTGCATTATTAAAAAATAATCCCAAATCTCCTGTAAATAAAATTAAAAGAAGTCTGGTTATCGAAATTGTTATTTCAGTTGTAATGCTTCTTGTATTTGTAGGTATTGTTTTAAAAAGCAATATTTGGTCGTTGCAAATTTATTTTGCAGTATTATCATTACTCTGTGTTTGGTTTTCTTTTAAATTGTACACTTCTTATAAAAGAATTCAATTGCTTAACAATACCGTTTTACCTGTTAAAAAAAATTTAGAAGAAGTTCATTATACCATGAAATCGTTCGTAAAACAGTATTTCCAACTCACAATGGCATCGTTACCCATTTTTTTTATATTTTCTTTTTTATTGGGTTTTTATGAAGGATATTCAGGAATTAGTGTACCATTTTATGAGGATTTATTATCTAAATATGATAGTATTTCACAAGTAATTTGGTTTACGGTATTATACATGACTATATTAAGTATTAGTATGTATTTTTTTACCAAATGGTATTTGAAAAAATTATATGGCGATTATTTGAAAGAATTAGAATCGTTGTTAGCAGAGCTAGAAGATTAATATTTGTACTTGTAATTTCTTTTTTAAATGAAAATTGAATTTGCAATTGTAATACTCTTTTCCAATGCAGATTTGTTGATGGCTAAATGCACATGATTATTTTCTAACCAATCAATCATCAATTCTGTAGCCATATTTCCTACTAAATCGTTTTGTGCCATTGGGCAACCACCTATTCCTTTTAAAGCCCCATCAAATCTTGTACATCCTGCTTTAAAAGCAGCAGCTAATTTTTCTTCGAAGTTATTGAATTGACTATGTAAATGAACTCCAAAAATAGTATTGGAATATGTGGGAATTAAAGTGGTTAAAGCATTTGATATTTGAACAGGAGTAGCCAAGCCCACTGTATCTGCTAAAGAAATTATAGAAATATTTTTCTGAACCATTTCATAAGCCCATTTTTCTAAAATAGCTGTTTCGTAAGCATCATTATATGGGTTTCCAAATGCCATACTTAAATAAACCACAAGCGTTTTATTATTCTTTAAACACAATTCTTGTATTTCATCTACCCTATTTAAACTTTCTTCAATAGTGCTGTTGGTGTTTTTAAATTGAAATGTGGGAGAAATGGAAAATGGAAAACCTAAATAAGAAATTTCATCATAAAGAACAGCTTCCTCTGCTCCTCTTTTATTCGCAACAATGGCTAATAATTTAGAACTTGAAGCAGAAAGCTGTAATCCTTTTAAAACAGCAACAGTATCTGCCATTTGAGGAATTGCTTTTGCCGAAACAAAACTTCCAAAATCGATGGTGTCAAATCCTACTTGTAATAAGCTATTGATGTAATTTATTTTAACATCGGTTGGAATAAATTGATGCCAACCTTGCATGGCATCTCTAGGACATTCAACAAGCTGTATTGGTGTAGAATATTGCATAAAATATTTTATGAAAGATGTTCAATTCTTTTTTTCAAAGCCTCATAAACTATTATACCTGCAGCTACAGAAACATTAAACGAATCGAAATTTGTTGCCATTGGAATGGTAAAATAAGCATCTGCAGCTTTTGCTAAATAAGGTTGAACGCCTCTTTCTTCATTACCCATAATAATACAAGCGGCTTCTTCAAGTGGCAAATCGTACACTTTTGTAGTAGCCTTCATATCACTTGTAAATACTTTTATTCCTTTTTCATGCAAAGTATCAACCGCTTTCAATAAGCTATTGACTCTAATAATTGCAATTCTTTCCAACGCTCCTGCACTACTTTTCATAGCTTCTTCATTCAAAGCTCCTACACCTTTATCAGGAATAATAATGGCTTGAGCTCCACAGCAATAAGCACTTCTTGCAATTGCCCCAATATTTCTTACATCTGTTACTCCATCTAACATCACTAAAAGTGGAACTTTAGCCTCGGTTTCTAAGGTTTCTAAAACAGTTTCTAAATCTTGATACACTACTAAAGCAGCCAATGCAATAACACCTTGATGGTTGGCTCTTGTCATGTAATTCAGCTTTTCTATTGGCACCATTTGCATAGGCACATCGTATTCTTTTGCTAATGAACGTATTTGAGAAATGGTTTCGCCATTTGCATTTTTTTGAACCAATATTTTATCAATGGCCCTACCATTTTGTAAAGCTTCTATCAGTGGTTGCCTACCAATAATAAGTGCATCTTGTTTTGACATACAACGAAAATAAGTGAATTAAATTTCTTGTAAACTCTGTGTTATTTAAATTATTAATTGTATTGTTGGTGATTCATTGTTAATGTATGTAAAGAATAGCTTTTGGTTATATTGCAAAGTATTCGTTACATAAATTAATTATCTTGCCATTTACTAATTTAAACCTGTATGCATTATTTAGTTAAACAATTTGTTCCGCCAATTTTAAAAACAATTCGTTGGTTTAGTTTTAAATACGGATGGAAGGGAAATTATAAATCATATGCAGAGGCTCAAAAAAACACCACAGGTTATAGTGCTGCACATATTTTGGAAAGAATAGTAGCAACTACAACAAAAGTAAAAAACAAAGAAGTTGCTTATGAACGTGATGGTAGAATCTACAGTAAGGCTCCTACCAATTTTCCAATGTTAAGTGGTTTGTTGTGGATGGCATCTACTAATAATAATAACTTAACAGTACTAGATTTTGGTGGCTCGTTAGGCACAACTTACTTTCAAAAATTACCCTATTTACACCATTTATCGAGTATTAATTGGTGTATTGTAGAGCAGCCAAATTATGTAGAGGCTGGAAAAAAACATTTTGAAAGTGAGCAGTTACATTTTTATTTTTCTATTGAAGAATGTATGCAACACCAACAACCACAAATTGCAATGTTTTGTGGCGTTTTGCAATATTTAGAAAATTACAAAGCTGTGATTGAAAAATTAGTTCATCAAAAAATACCATATTTATTACTCGATTATATTGCTTTTACCGAACAAGCAACGGATAGATTCACCGTTCAAAATGTGCCACCAGAATTTTATGGAATTGAAGCTTCTTATGCTTGTATATTTTTCAATAAACAAAATTTCTATGCCTTTTTAGAACAATATTATGAGTTGGTTTTTGATTATACAGCAGACAACGACCATTATTATGTTGAATTAGAGTCGTTTAAATACCAAGGCTGCTTGTGGAAGTTAAAAGCATAATTTAAAGCTTCGTAAAAATCAATTTTTAGCTATACATACCAAATATTACTACTTTGAATATTGCATTTACAATAGCCAAAAAGATTGCATTTAACAGCCAAAAAACATTTTCAGCGTTTATTATTAAGTTGAGTATTGCAGCCACAGCAATTAGTGTAGCTGCAATGATTTTAACGCTTTGCTTTGTAAATGGTTTTCAGCAAACGGTTGGCGATAAAGTTTTTGGTTTTTGGGGACATATACGTGTGCAACAATTTGAAACCAGTAAATCTTTAGTTGCAACAGAAACGCCTATCTTAAAAAGCGATACGGTTACACAAATTATTTTAAAACATCCAAACGTTGCTTCTGTAAGTGCATTTGCTACGAAAACAGCTATTATTGATAAAAATAGAGATATTGAAGGTATTCTGCTAAAAGGCGTTACCCCTGATTGCAACACAAAGCAATTAGAATCATTTATTACAAAAGGTCGTTTACTTCAGTTTAAAGATAGTGGCTACAGCAAAGAAATAATGGTTTCTGCACCAATTGCACAATTGTTACAAATTCATGTGTTAGATACGGTAAAAATTTATTTTGTTTCAAATACCGATACAGAAGCAATTAAAACAGCTAGAAAATTAGTGGTTGTGGGTATTTACAAAACAGGTATTGAAGAGTTTGACAAACTATTTGCTATCACAGATTTGGCGTTTATTCAACGTGTAAATAATTGGGATGCTAACCAAATTGGTGGTTATGAAATATTTGTAAAAAATGCCGCTTTAGCCGAACAAACCAATGCTGACATACACAACGAATTGCCACTCGTTTGGATGAGTAGAACAATAAAAGAAATTTATCAAAACATATTCGATTGGCTGAATATTCAAGATGTAAATAGAAATGTGGTTTTTACTATCATGGCTATTGTTGCTATTATTAACTTAATTACTTGCCTGTTAATTTTGGTTCTTGAACGAACCAAAATGGTAGGAATATTAAAATCTATTGGTTTACCGAACTGGCAAATCCAGAAAATATTTTTGTATTATGCTGGCATGATTACTCTAATTGGTGTATCTGTTGGTTGTTTTATTGGACTAGGAATTTGTTTTTTGCAATTGCAAACGCACTTTATTTCGTTAGATGAAGCTGCTTATTATGTTTCTTATGCTCCTATTCAAATAATTTGGTGGCAAATTGCTGCAGTTTGTGTAGCAACAGCTTTCGTTTGCTTTTTATCGTTAATGATACCAAGTTTAATTGTAAGAAATGTGCAGCCTGTAAAAGCTATACAGTTTAGATAATGTTAGGGCAAATCTTTTTGTACAAAAATTAATTCGATAGCAAATTCTTTTTTATAATTCTGTGCCGTAAGATGGATTGTTTTAGGATGTTCTACCAATTGTAATAAAATGGTTTTTCGATTCGGATTTTCTAAATCGTTTATATTGATAAATCCAATTTTTTTTATAAAAGGTGGCTTTACGGGTAAATAACTATAAACATATTCTGTACCCAAACTAGCTCTAATATTGGTCATATACACATCAAACTCTGACATTACATTTGGAAAATCTAAGAACCCATCTTTTTTATACGTTAAAAAAATAGAATCGTTACTTAATTTTTTTCCAAAACAATCGAATGGAACTATTTCTGTTGGGCAACCAAAACTATTGTTTTGCAATGAGGCTAAATTATTTTTAAGATTGTTTACCAAAATAAAGCTAGCAACAGGTTCGTTACGCATTACTCTGTAATAAAACTGAGGTTTTCCACTGTAAATCTGTAATAGAATTCGGTATTTTTCGCTCAAAGGAAGTTGAATAATTTGCAACCCTACATTAAAATGAAAAAAACCTCTGTTTTTACAGTAAGCAATTTTAGCATTGCGTATTAAACTTCCACCAGAATCGGTTGGATAATATTTGGTAAAAATACGTTTCGAAAATGCTTTTGTAATTTTATCTGACAAAGATAAAAAAGTAGCTTCTGCATCATCAACGGTATTAAAATCGCCATAAAAATATTCTACATACAATGTACTATCAACCACTACTCTACTAGAAAGTGCGTTTGGCAATTTTACTTTTGCTTCAAAAGTGCTAGAACCTTTATGAATAGAATCTGCCTTATTCGAAGGCTTTCCTTTTACATGTAAAAAACGATGAGGAGCATCGTTTACTACTCGTAAAAAATTATCTGTAAAATCATCTGCCTTTTTGGGATATTCTATATAAAAATCTTGAGCATAGCCTGCTACAAACAGAAATAAAAGATGTAATATAATAACAATCTTTTTCAATTACAGTAGCATGTTTTGGTTTAGTGTAATGATGCAAATGTAATTTATAAAGAGAAAGGCTTTTTTTAATTTTTTAGAATATAGAAAAATATTGTTTATTAACATGGACTTTAATCATCAATCTACATGATTAATAACTCTCTTGTATAGCTTTCACAAAATCTGTTACTAAATAAGCAATGAGCTTACCAGTTGTGGTATCAATTTTTCCATCATTTAAATGTGTGGCTCCTTCACTTATGTGTAAATAAGCAGGTTGACTATCCATGGCAACTGTGCTAATATATTGACGAGCCATAATTGCACTAATGCCTACAGGTGTAGATGCACTACTAAGAGCATATTCAATGCTATCCATGTCTAACTCAATGCCACATAAAGTATCGGCTGTAAAATCAGTAGCATGACTAATTCCTTCTGCAAAAGTTCTTTTTTCATGAATAAAAATATCTTCATAAGTTATGCAATCGATAAATGGATTGTTTACCATATTCATCCACACATTTTGCTGTAAATAATTTTCATGCAACCCTAAAACGCAATATTTTTCCAAATAACCATCTTCTTCTGCATATCTAAAGGCATTGCCACTGTGTCTTCCTTCCATTGGCCTGTAATCTGCATGAGCATCTACATTTATTGCATTGATTTGTGCAATGGGAATAACGCCGCTTTTGTGCCAACCTTTAGCAGCACCTTTAATACATGGATACGCATTGTTTTGTCCACCTCCAATTACAATGGGCATTTTGCGGTTTTGGGTAATTAATTGCACCATCTGTTCTACTTCATCATCAATTAAGTTTACAGCATGTCTGTACGCATCAATTTTTTCATCGAAACTTTGAGCAGAAAATTCAATTAAATCAGCAATTTCAGAAAAGTCAAAATGGCCTAACACCAATATTTCTCCACCTTCTAAAAAGTCGTTGCTTTGCATATTTAAAAAGGCTTCTAAAAAAGCAAGCCATCCAGTTGTGGTTCCACCAATACCTTTATTGGCTTTTACACCAATATCTTCTGGAATTCCAAAAATTACGTATCTAGCTTTGGTTTGTTGTAAAGCATCGTTTAAATCTGCTTTATTTAATATTACTTGTACTCTTTCACCAATTTTAGTTTCAAATCGGCGAATTGTGGTGTGTGTAAGAATATCTTCTTTGGTACAAACTTTTAGGTGTTTCATTTGGCTTACATGTTGGTTATAAAGCAATAAATGTAAGCATGTAAAACAGGTTTACATAATAATTTTTGACATAGATTTTAGAGAATAAAAATGCTATCTTTATTAGTTAGTTTTTAAAAATTAAACTTCGGCTGCATTAATTGGCTTAAAAAGATGTTGATGATAGATGGCTGTAGAGCAATAGAAAAAACAACTCCATATAAAGCACCCCATAAATGAGCATCGTGGTTAACATTATCGCCTCCTTTTTTACCCATGTAAATAGAATAACCAATGTATAAAAAAGCGTAAACAATAGCAGGAACAGGAAATACAAATACGTATAAAGTACTCCATGGACTTAACAATATCATGGAAAAAACAATAGCAGAAACTGCACCTGAAGCACCCAAACTATAATAATTATAGTTGTTTTTATTTTTGAAAAATGATGGCAATTCACTCACAACTAATGCAGTAAAATAGAAAATCAAATACCAATATTTTTCTACGCCTAAATAATTAACGTACACCGTTTCCCAACTCGATCCAAAAAAATAAAGCGTAAACATGTTAAAAGCTAAGTGCATAAAATCTGCATGAACAAAGCCACAAGTAATAAATCGATACCACTGATTGTTACGTGTAACAGCAGGTGGATGAAAAATGAATTCATCCATCATTTTGGTATTCGAAAATGCATTAAAAGATATTAAACACGTAATGGCAATAATGGCAATGGTAAGTGTAATCATGTTGCAATAATACTATTTTTAAATGCATCATTCTGCATCAACGCAATTGTTACAACCCTTTTTTAACGTTCAGGTAACGTTGCCAATAATTGTTGATTGCTTATTTGCATAGCACAGTTAAAATGCCCTTCAGGACAAGCTTTGTAACCATGTAAACCACAAGGTTTACAAGAAAGTTTTTCTAAAGTTTCTACAATAAACTGAACATCGCTTAAAGGTCCATAACCAAAACTTGGAACTGTAGAACAATAAATAGCTGTTACAGGTGCATTTACGCTTGATGCAAAATGCATGGGTGCAGAATCGTTTACATAATTCATTAAAGCCAATTTTTGCAATGCAGCTGATTGTAAAAAAGATAATTTGCCTGCAAGATTTTCGATATTATTAAAGGTACAAGCTGCTTTTATACTTGCACACAATTCAGCATCAGTTGGTGCACCTAACAAGTATATTTTTAAATGCTTGGGTAAAGCATTGATAAACGCTATCCATTTATTGGTAGGAAATTGTTTGGTAAACCAAACAGAAGCAGGTGCAATACAAACGTACATTTCATGTTGCCATTTTTTTACAAATTCAACATCAGCTGCTGTTGGGTAAAGTTTGGGTTTTACAACAAAAGTATCTGTTAGCGATTCTATCAATTGATGGTTGCGTTCAATTTCATGAATGGTTCGTTCGGCTTCAGTGGTAAATCGATGTTTGATGGAAGTAGAAAATAAAAATGAAAATGGATTATTGTGAAAACCGATTGTCATTTTTGCATTTGAAAAAGCTGTTAATAAACCCGTAGCTGCATATCGTTGCACATTAATCAATACATCGTATCGCTTGCTTCTAATTTTTCCCAATAACTGAAAAAGATGTTTGTATTTCTGCTTTTTTTTATCCCAAATTAAAGTTTCATGAATAAATGGGTGATTCTGAAACAATCCTTCATTTCCCTTTCGTACCAAAATGTCAATATTGACATGTTCGTAAAAAAGGTGTAATTTTTCTAAAATGCTAGTTGCCAACACGACATCACCAATAAAAGCAGTTTGAATTACCAAAATATTTCTCATAAGGCAGTAAAATCTATCTTCTTAAATACGTTAAAGTTCCATTTTTTTCTAGTTGCACAATTGCTGAAAGAGCATTTGAAAGAATTGTATCTTGATTGTATTGTACACAATAATCAACCCCATTTATTATTTCAGCATCTATATTATGAAATATAGTTGGCAAATTTTCTGCCTTAAAACTTGCACAAGCACTTACCATTGGTTGTTGAAACCGTTTTGTAAGATGTTTGCAAAAAGTATCGGTAGCAATACGCATGGCTGCAGAACCATCGCTTGCAATAAGTGCCTGTGCCAAACCAATTACACCTTTATACAGTACCGTTGTAGGCTGTTGCAATGCTACAATTGTATCAAATATTTGTAGGTCTACTTGTGTAGCATATTCAAGAATGGTTCGTTCGTTTGCCACCAATACAACAGATGGTGTAGACAATGGTCTTTTCAATAAAGCGTACAATTTTTCTACAGCAAAATCATTTGTAGCATCGCAACCAACAGCCCAAACAGTGTCAGTTGGATATAAAATTAATCCTCCCGTTTTTAATACTTCTAAGCTTTTAGATATGTCTATTTGAAAGTCATGCATCGTATAAATTCATCAGCTTTAAAGTGCAAAGTAAAGGTTGCTACTTAATTACTCTTCAATATTTTCTTTCATTATGAATAAAATATTTTGGTAATTTATATATTGCTACTTATTTTGTTGAATCATTTAATTATACTTCGTATCCTATGATATTATTTAAAAAATGTGGAATATTTTTTTCTGTTCTTTTAGCTAATTTTTGTTTTGCACAAACAGAAACTTTAGACAACAAAAATGTAACCATTCCTTTATCGAAAGATGAGTACACTTTTGTTTATAATAAAAAACAAAATAGAGTTGAAGTAAAACAAACGCAATTTCAATCGTACTTATGCAATCAAATTCGAATTCTTGTACCAATTGCAGAAACGTATAATAATAACGTTACCATCGATAATATAGAGATTAGAACAAACGGATTTAAAAACAAATCAATTATTCCGAAGTATGATTATTATTCACGAGATGATATTTTCTTTTCAGATGTACGTATTTGTTACTTTCAATTACCACTAGAAAAAAAAGGCAATACAGGAGAAATTACATTCGAAAAAACAATAACAGATCCAAAATATTTTACACAAATATTTTTTACAGAACCATACAATGTAGATGAAAAAGTAGTGCAAATTAATGTACCCAAATGGATGAAAATTACTTTGAAAGAGTATAATTTTAACGGTTTTTCAATTCACAAACAAGTGGAATACAACGAAAAAAAAGAAGCAGATGTATACACATACACCATAAAAAATCTTTCCCCCATTAAAAAAGAAAACTATTGTCCTGGGCCAACTTATATTGAACCGCATTTACTTGTAATTACAGAATCTGCAACATTAGAAGACAATAGTTTTAAATTTTTTGAAACTTTGAATGATCAATATGCTTGGTATCATTCTTTGGTACAAGACATGGATAATGATAAAGCCATTTTAAAAGCAAAAGCTTTAGAAATATCGCAATCAACTACTACAAAACTAGATCAGATAAAAGCTATTTTTTATTGGGTGCAAAACAATATACGATACCTTGCTTTTGAAGATGGTATTGCAGGATTTAAACCCGATAAAGCCGATGAAGTATTGAGAAAAAAATATGGTGATTGTAAAGGCATGGCTCATTTAACAAAAGAGTTGTTACTTGCACTTGGCTTTGATGCTAGATTGTGTTGGATTGGCACCAATCATATAGCCTACGACTATTCTACTCCATCGCTTTCAGTTGATAACCACATGATCTGTGCTTTACTTTTTGAAGGGAAAACTTATTTTCTTGATGCTACTGAAAAATATATCGGCTTTAACGAATATGCAGAACGTATTCAAGGACGACAAGTACTAATTGAAAATAAAGATAAATACATTTTAAGCAATGTACCTACTGCTTCATTTGAGCAAAATAAAAACATTGAAAAAAAGATTTGTACCATTCAAGGTACAAGCATAATCAGTACAATAGAGCAAGTTTGGTCAGGCGAATCGAAAGAGTACATGCTTACGCAACTTTTCAATATTAAAAAAGAAAATGTAACAGACGCTTTTAAAAAGTTTTTAGCAGAAGGAAATGCAGATATTCTTATCAACAATTTCACTACAAGTAACGTAAATAATTACGATCAATCGCTTCAAGTAAATTATACAATGGAGCATAAAAATGCTGTGAATGTTTTTGGCAAAGAATTATATTTTGACATAGATTTAAGAAAAGATTTCAACAACTTTATATTTGATACAACTGAGCGAAAACTAGATTATTGTTTTTCTTATAAATACAATATTCAAGAAGAAACTTCAATAGAAATACCCAAGGGTGCTAAAGTAACAACCCTTCCTAAATTGGTAGATATTCAGCAGAAAGACTACCGCATTTTGGCACAGGTAAAAGTAGAAAATGAGAAGATTATTTACAGGAAACACTTAATTATTAAAAATCCAATAATTAAGAAATCTACTTTTTCTCAATGGAATAAAGATTTTACTGCTTTAAAAGAATTTTATGCAGAACAAGTGGTTATTACTACTCCATAATTAAAACATCAACCTTTTTATATCAAGCTTTTATTTTCTATTCATGAAATTATTATTCCTAAAATCAGTACTAAGTTTTATTTGCTTATCAACAAGTGTTTTTGTATTTGCACAAAGTAAAAGTGAACGATTATATAAAGAACGTTCAGAAGTAGTGCGTAAAGAGATTTTTGAAACCAAAAATCCACTGTTTTCATTAAAAGAAGTACCAGAAAAATACAAAGATGAGAGTGCCGTTATTCTTGGAAAATCGATAGAGTACACAATGGATAAAAAAAGTAGTAGATTACTTATTGTTAGTGGGGCAAATAATGGAAATAGATTGGCATTTTATACCACAATCAGAGAAAAAGTAAAAATTAATGATCAATCTGCTTTAGAAAACTATTCCTCTTTAGAATACAATAAAAAAATGGATAGAACTAGAAGAGGATTAACATCAAAATCGTACAACGAATCACAAACTTTTATTGGCGTAAAAATTTATAAACCCAATGGAAAAGTGGTAACACTAAATACCGATGAGGAAATTCTTACCACTGATTCTAAAAAAATACAAGATGGTAAATTGGCCATTTCTGATTTACAAGTTGGCGATATTTTAGACTATTATATTCGAGTTGAAGAGTTAATTGATGTAAACAATAAAATAAAAGGTCCATACTTGTTTTATATGGCCGCTGAATATCCTATTCTTGTACTAAAAATTAAATTTGAAATTGATAAAAAAGCAGGTATTGCTTACAAAGCTGCAAATGGTGCTCCTGAATTCAAACAAAGTAGAAATGCAGATGATGACTTTGTTTTTGAGCTTGTGAAAGACAATATTCCAAAAGTAAAAGAAGCCATGTGGAGCAAGCCTTTGAGGCAAATACCATATATAGAATTGAAATACAAAGCGATTGGAGGGACAGAGGCTCCTTATATAGAAGGAGTTGTAACTAAATCCGTAAAACAAGAAGACTATTTAAAAGAATTACAAAATATTTTAAACATTTCTAGAACCTATGCTTATTCTGCTCCAGAAATTGAAACAATTTCTCGTACTATAAGAGAAGTTTTAAAATCTAAGTATGGCCTTAAATTTAAAGACGTTTTAGATAAAGATTCATTGGCAAAATCTATCTATCATATTTGGCAAAATAAATATGGTTACAATTATTATCCAAATGGAACCACAATAGTTGCAAATACTTCTATTAACAACTATTACCCTTACAATTTTTATGGATTAATTACTTTACACTTGATGTTGCAAGAATTTGATATTGAAAACGAATTAGTAGTTACAACATCACTCAATTCTGTAAAACTTGAAAACATAGTTGATTATGCCGATTTTGAATTGTTTTTAAAAACAAAAGGAACTAAGCCTATCTACTTTTTTATGGATAATCGTTTTAATTCAATTAATGATATTCCTATTCGATTTCAAGGACAAGATGCAATGGCATTATTTTCTGAAAAAGTAAAAAGAAAAATAGAATACGATAAATATACAATAACAATTCCCGCAAGCACAGCCAATGATAATGTAACAAAAGAAGCGATTGAGGTAAGTTTTGATGCAGAAAATATGAACAATACAATTCTTGATAGAACTTGTACTTTAACCGGATATTTTAAATCTGCTGAGCAAATACGCTTATGCTTACCTGAAGAAACAGACAAACTAGAATCAAAATTATTGGGTATTGATGATTACCTAACATCATTACAAAACAATAAAAAAACGAAGAAATTGGCCGATGAATTTAAAATTGCTTTTGAAGATGCTAGAAAAAATTGGAAAACAAGTTTTATAGAAGAAATTAATGAGCAGTTTGGATTAGAACCAAAAGAGTTAAAAGAATTTGGCATAAAAAGTTATGGCATAAAAAACACTAGTAACGCTTTTGTATATAATTCACAATTTTTAATGGATGCCTGGATGAAAAAAGCAGGAAACAACTACATTTTTGAAGCAGGAAAACTGATTGGCACATTCTCTAAAATTGAAGAAAAAGAAAGAAAAAGAACAATTGATGTATATATGCCGTGTGCAAGAACGTTTGAATACGAAATAAACATAAAAGTACCAACGGGTTATGTTGTTAAAGGCATAGAGGCATTGAATAAAAATGTAAGCAACGAATCTGCATTATTTGAGTCTATTGCTACATTAAATGGAAATATACTTAACATGAAAGTAAAACGTATTTATAAAAATGCATTTGAACCTGTAGCCAATTGGCCAAAATTGTTAGAAGTAATGGATGCAAACGCTGATTTCACAACACAAAAATTATTATTCGAAAAGGCAAAATAAGCCTTGAATTTCATCTAGATTCTTACAAAAAAGCAGTTATCACATTTCTGAAAACTGCTTTTTTGTAAATCTTCTAAGTAAACTTGATTATTTTGGTAGAAAAATAATCAAGTTTTACAAAAATAAAAGGCCATCTCTTTTGAGACGACCTTTTGTATAAACTGTATATTCAAAACTTTTTACTTAGCTAACTTTGCCTGTAAAGCTGCATCTAAAGCATCTAAAAATTCTTCTGTATATAAGTAATGTTCGCCATGATTTACTTTGTTGCCATAAATACAAACAGCTAAATCTTTGGTCATTTTACCGCTTTCTACCACTTCTATACATACTTTTTCTAAAGATTGGCAGAAATCAATTAATTCTTGATTTCCATCTAATTTACCTCTAAACTCTAACCCTCTTGTCCAAGCAAAAATAGATGCAATTGGGTTTGTAGAAGTTGGTTTTCCTTTTTGGTGTTCACGGTAATGACGAGTTACTGTACCATGTGCAGCTTCTGCTTCCATTACTTTTCCATCAGGTGTAACTAGAACAGAAGTCATTAAACCAAGACTACCAAAACCTTGTGCTACGGTATCACTTTGTACATCACCATCATAATTTTTACAAGCCCAAACGAAATTACCATTCCATTTTAAAGCACTAGCAACCATATCATCGATTAAACGATGCTCATAAGTAATACCTGCTTCAACGAACTTAGCTTTAAACTCGTTTTGATAAATTTCTTCGAAAATATCTTTAAAACGACCATCGTATTTTTTAAGAATGGTGTTTTTGGTAGATAAATATAAAGGCCATTTTTTGGTAAGTGCTTGATTAAAACAGCTACGAGCAAAACCAATAATACTTTCATCGGTGTTGTACATTGCCAATGCTACTCCATCACCTTTAAAGTTAAATACTTCAAATTCTTGTACTGTTCCATCTTCTCCTTCAAACTTTACAGTTAATTTTCCTTTTCCTTTGGTAACAAAATCAGTAGCTCTATATTGATCTCCAAATGCATGGCGACCAATACAAATAGGTGCAGTCCAATTCGGTACTAAACGAGGAACATTACTACAAACAATGGGCTCACGAAAAACAGTACCATCTAAAATATTACGAATGGTTCCGTTTGGCGATTTCCACATTTGTTTCAACTTAAACTCTTGTACACGTTGCTCATCTGGTGTAATGGTTGCACATTTAATTCCTACACCATATTGTTTTATAGCATTAGCAGCATCAACAGTTACCTGATCGTTGGTTTGGTCACGATATTCCATTCCTAAATCGTAGTACTTAATATCTAATTCTAAATATGGAAGAATTAATTTGTCTTTAATAAACTTCCAAATAATTCTGGTCATTTCATCACCATCCAATTCTACTACTGGATTTGCTACCTTGATTTTTTGTGCCATGAGTAGGTGTTTGTTTTAGTATATTTTTTAAAGAATGCAAAAGTAGGGTTTTAGAAAATTTATACACAGATAAAACAAAAACGCTAACGTTTGCGTATATAAAATATCATGATTTTTTTTAGAAAAATATTTATTTCAGCATGTATCTGCCTCTTTTTAGTGCAATTAAATGCTTGTACTAAGAATTCGGCAATACTTACTTACTTGCCTGTAGACACAAGTGTTAGACCTTCCCCTCCTATTATTCCTAATCCTAACATTCCAAACACCTATCGTTTTTTAGCTTTAGGAGATTCGTATACTATTGGTGAATCTGTTGACAGTGCTAGTAGATTTCCTGCTCAAACGATAGCACTTTTAAATAATAAATACGTTTTCTCCCCTATTCAATATATAGCTGTAACTGGTTGGACAACTGCTAATTTGCAAAGTGGAATTGCATTGGTAAATCCTACAGGAAAGTTTGATGTAGTTACTTTGTTAATTGGTGTAAATGACCAGTATAGAGGTTTCAGCATTGATGGCTATAAAACAAGGTTTACGCAATTATTACAACAAAGCATCGCATTTGCTAATAATAAGCCATCGCATGTTTTTGTTTTATCGATACCTGATTACAGTGTTACACCATTTGCACAGTTTAGCGACAAACAAAAGATTAGTAAAGAAATTGATGCATTTAATACCGTAAACAAAGAAATAACTAATAGTTTTTTGTGTAATTACATTAATATAACTCCATCTACTCGAAATGCTGCTACAGACGGCAGTTTAATTGCTAACGATGGTTTGCACCCAAGCAGAAAAGAATATGCAAAATGGGCAAATAATTTAGCTATGATTATACAATCGGTTTTAAAATAAATTAATGAACAAAACCTAAATATTGAATCAGCGATACCGGCAATTGTGGTAACTTTTTCCGTTCTATTAAATAGGTAGATAAGCTAGCAATATCTTTATACACAAAATGTTTATTTAAGGCTCCTTCTAAATAACCTGCTCCACTTGTATTGCCTGTTCCTACCCTCATGCCAATCATTCTACGAACCATAATTAAATGTTTATAACGCCAGTTACTCAATAAATGATCTATTTCAATAAACGCATCTAGTATTTGATAAGAAGTTTGAAAAACAGGAAAATCTCTGTACAACATAATAAATAAAGCAGATTTTAGTGCTTTGGAAGTGAAATTACTGCGTAAACTTTGTTGCTGTTCTTCACTTATTGAAGGATGTTTTTTCTCGAAGAAAACGTAATCAAAATCATGAATTTTATGGGCTTCTCTTTCTGTTAATCCATTCAAATAAATAGCTCTATAATCGTCCCAAAAAGGATGTTCTGCAGAAGGTTTTTCTTTTGAAGAAGCGTATTCATTCCAAAATTTATCTTCAAAAAAAGGCATTCTTTCAAGCCAATTATTTACCAATACTTGAATATTTTCTTGTTGTTCAACTGTATGAATTTGTTGATAATCGGTTTGTGTAAAACCACCGTCATTAGTGCGTTTGTAATAATCTGACTGGTGGCGTTGCTGTAGTTGCAAGCCTAATTTTGCTTCAATTAATCTGAATTGAACACTTTGAAAACCAGATGATGGCGTTAATAAATTTCTGAATGCTAAAAAATCTAAAGGCGTCATTGTATCTAAAATACCTACTTGCTGGTTGAGCAATTCCATAATTTTAATCACTCGGTTCAATCGATGTCTTACCAAGTTTAAATCTTCACTATTATCATTGATGGTTTGTTTGTTAAAAATAGAGCTTACATAGTCAAGCTCAAATAAAATTTGCTTAAACCACAATTCGTACGCTTGATGAATAATAATGAACAACATTTCGTCATGTGCAGCATTGTTACCTTCATTAAAACTTACAGGATGTTGGCTTTCTAATATTTTATCTAAATGCAAATAAGTTCCATAATACATTGAATCTGTAGGCATAGCATTCGTTTTTTGAGAAGTGTAAATGTAAGCATCAAGTATAAAATCATTCTAATTTATGAATTGATCATTTAATTTCTTGCAAACAATTTGCAAATACTTATCTGTTTGTATTACTTACTTTTGCCGCCCATACTTTTGTAGATAATTATAATTGATCAATTTTTGAACAGGCTGAATAATGAAATTTGAAAAAGAAATAAATAGGCGTAAAACTTTTGCCATCATTTCTCACCCCGATGCTGGTAAAACTACTTTAACAGAAAAGCTATTATTGTTTGGTGGAGCCATTCAAACGGCAGGTGCTGTAAAAAGTAACAAAATAAAAAAACATGCAACCAGCGATTTCATGGAAATTGAACGCCAAAGAGGTATTAGTGTTGCTACAAGTGTAATGACTTTTGAATACGAAGGTTTTTTAATTAATTTATTAGATACTCCTGGTCACAAAGACTTTGCTGAAGATACATACAGAACCTTAACAGCCGTAGATTCTGTTATTTTGGTTATTGATAGTGTAAACGGTGTGGAAGACCAAACTCGTCGTTTGATGGAAGTGTGTAGAATGAGAGATACACCTGTAATTGTGTTTGTAAACAAAATGGATAGAGATGGAAAAAACCGTTTTGATTTATTAGAGGAAGTGGAAAACGAATTGAAATTATCGCTTCATCCAATGACTTGGCCCATAAATAGTGGTAAAGATTTTAAAGGTGTGTATAATTTAGATAATAAAAGCTTAAGACTATTTACTGCAAGCACAAAAGGTGAAGAAGACGATACCGTTTCTATTGCAGACTTAAACGAACCTATTTTAGATGCTAAAATTGGAGATAGAGATGCTGCACAATTAAGAGAAGACGTAGAATTAATTGACGGTGTGTATGGTGAATTAACTGTTGCAGATTATTTAAGCGGAAAAGTTGCTCCTGTATTTTTTGGTAGTGCTGTTAACAACTTTGGTGTTCAAGAAATGTTGGATACGTTTATTAGAATTGCTCCTGTACCAAGAAGTAGAGAAACTACTAGTAGAACTTTAAGTGTGGGTGAAGACAAGTTTAGCGGATTTATTTTTAAAATTCATGCCAATTTAGACCCAAAGCATAGAGATAGAATTGCCTTTTTACGAGTTTGTAGCGGCAAGTTTGAGCGTAACAAATATTTTCACCATGTTCGTTTAAATAAAGATATACGCTTTAGTAATCCTTATTCCTTTTTGGCAAGAAGTAAAGATGTAATTGAAGATGCTTATCCAGGTGATGTGGTTGGTTTGTTCGATACGGGAAACTTTAAAATTGGTGATACTTTAACCGAAGGAGAAGATTTTTATTTTACGGGAATTCCTACTTTTTCGCCTGAAATATTTAAAGAGTTGGTGAATAAAGACCCGATGAAAACCAAGCAATTAGAAAAGGGAATTAGCCAATTAACCGATGAAGGTGTAGCACAATTATTTACTCAATTTGGCGGAAACAAAAAAATTATTGGTTGTGTTGGCGATTTACAATTTGAGGTAATTCAATACCGATTATTGCAAGAATATGGTGCAGCTTGTGAATTTAGAACCATGCCATTTTATAAAGCTTGTTGGCTTACCAGTAAAGATGCCAAAAAGTTAGACGATTTTCTACGCTTTAAACAGCAAAATAGTGCTGCTGATAAAGATGGAAATCCTGTTTATTTGGCACAAAGTGAATGGTTTTTGAATACCGAAATCTCTAACAATCCAGATATTCAATTTCATTTTACCAATGAAGTACAGAAATAAGGAATAATTTTTTTAACAGAAGCCCTTTTATTGTTTTGCAATAAAAGGGCTTGTTTGTTGTAAATATAATTTAAGAATAGAAAATAATACCGATTGAGCAGAAAATATTATTTATAAAATAAATGTATTTTCATTTTAAGAAATTAAGGCATAAACCCCTCAATTTCCTAAAGTAATTAACCGCATATTATTGAAAGCAATACTATAATTTAAATGATATGCATTTTGCTATTAATGACCATTAAATTTATACTTTAGAAAAGCCTAAGAATTGTTTTTCATTTCATTTTTCAAAATCCATTTTTTGTACATATTGGTCATGAATTATAGTTATATTTAAAAATTACGTTGTTGTTGAAGAGCACCAACAATGCCGAAAATTTATAGGGGATTAAGCCAATACTAACTATTTATGAAGTAAAGATTGTCTTGGTCTGTAGAGAAAAGAAAGCTAACTAAAGAATAATATAAAATGAATTTGGAAAAGTTATAATTAACAAATTAAATTAAAATGAAGAATATTTTTGATAAAATTAATCCCTCAAAGATTTTTAAAAAAGGAATTTTACTAACCAAAACTACTGAAATAAAAAAGGTGAATGCACTAATTGAGAGCCTTTATCCTTATACAATTCAAACTGATTTAATACGACTTGGTTCAAGTGGAGATGGTGGTTATTTGTTGCCAAATGATTTAGAGGGAATTGAAGCATGCTTTTCACCTGGAGTTGCTGCTGTTAGTGAATTTGAAATGGACTGTTTAAAACTTGGAATGAAGGTTTACATGGCAGATAAATCTGTTGAAAAACCGAATTTAAATGTTCCAGAAGATAAATATGATTTTATAAAGAAGTTTGTTGGGTGTACAAATAATGAAGACTTTATAACCATGGATGAATGGGTAAACTCAAGATGTAGTTCAGAAAAATCAGATTTATTACTACAAATGGACATCGAAGGCGGTGAATATTATACACTTATCAATACGTCAGATGCTTTAATGAAAAGATTTAGAATTATTATAATTGAATTTCACAAGTTGCACAATTTATGGAATCCTTATTATTATGATTTGAATAAAGTTGTTTTTGAAAAAATATTGCAAACACACATTTGTGTTCATATACATCCAAACAATATTGGTGGTGTTGTTTCAAAATTAGGTGTTAAAATTCCTAGGCTGGCAGAGTTTACTTTTATAAGAAAAGATCGAGTAACAAGCAAAAGCTTTACAAATCATTTTCCTAATAAGTTAGATTCTGATAATACTGATAAGAAAACGCTTCCATTACCCAAAAACTGGTATAAGGTTAATCATTAAAACCTTAACTCTAAGTAATATTTAGCATAATTGTAGCCTTTATAATTCTTATTCATTAACAAAAATTATTAATTAAACATCCTGTATTTCTGAAGAAAGAATAAACTCCAATACTTTACTATTTTGTAGACAAATAAGATTGCAAAAAATACTTCTAATTCAAGTTTTAAGAAACATTCCAAAGTTAAATTCACGTTGTTGGGAAGAATATTAATAAATACAGAAAGCCAACCTCCTAATTTTAATGGTTAACATTTGTTACAATTTTACATTAATACAGAAAAAGTGTAACGGACTTGTTACACTTTTTCTGTTACATTTTATTTTGTAACATAAAAATTGTAACAGAATTCCTAGAAGCTGTTTAAGTTGATTGTTTTTTAGCCTTAGTTGGTGTTTTTCACCAACAAAATTTTATAATTGAACATTTTGTTTTCTTAAATAAAGAAGAAACTCCCATACTTACGATTTTTTAGACATATAAAATTGTAAAAAGTGCTTCTAATTCAAGTTTTTAGACAACACTCCAAAGTTAAATTCACGTTGTTGGGAAGAATATTAATAAATACAGAAAGCCAACCTCCTAATTTTAATGGTTAACATTTGTTACAATTTTACATTAATACAGAAAAAGTGTAACGGACTTGTTACACTTTTTCTGTTACATTTTATTTTGTAACAAAAAAATTGTAACAGAATTCCTAAAAGCTGTTTAAGTTGATTTTTTTTAGCCTGAGTTGGTGTTTTTCACCAACAATATTTTATAATTGAACATTATGTATTTCTGAGAAAAAAATCCTCAATACTTTACTATTTTCTAGAAATAAATAAATAAGATAGCAAAAATTTCTAGGTTAAAAATTGTCTTATTGATGAAAAATACCAATAAATGCGGAATTATTCAATCCACCATCTTGTATTTCTCAAGAAAGAACAATATTCAATTTTACTATTTTGATAGACAAATAAGTTCAATAAAATTTAAAACCATCTATGTAAAGTTTTAAAAAAACACTTCAAAGTTAAAATTGCTTTGTTGGTGAAGAACACCAAAGGCTGTAAATTTATTATCAAAAGAAATTAAATTTTATTAATAAACGGAGATTGTTTGATCACAATCTCCGTTTGCATAATTAAGAAATTTTTATCTTTTGATTATCAATTTTTTAGTTACAACATCTTTTCCCGCAGTAATCTTAACGAAGTATATACCATTTTGAAGCATATCTGAGGAGAGCCTGAAATTATATTTACCGCTATTAAACTGTACATCTCCACTTAAAGTTGTAATTGGTTGTAATTGTAGAAGTGAATTAAAAACGTCTATACGAATTGAAGTTTTCTTCAATAAATTAAGATTAACAGTAAATTGATTGGAGGCTGGATTAGGCGAAATGCTAACATTGGCAATAAAATTCATGTCTTTTTTTGTAATTGTATCGGATGGTAAAATACCAGGCATTAACCTATATGCCTGCGAAAGAGTGTTATATGTTGGACTATTACAAATGGAAGTAGGGTCACTTTCTGTAGGTAAAACCGAACTGCAAGGATTATCAAGACCTTTTACAATAGTTACATTTGGCGGCAATACACTGCCATTTAACAACTTTACTTCTCCCATAGCATAAAAAGTAACTGGAGTGGTTGTAAAGCAAAGATTTCCATCAATAACAATATCACCAGTACTAACTAAATTTCTATCGCCAATAGGAATACATTGTCCATTACCCACATAGCTCAACTGTGTAGGAATTGCCATAAACCCTTTAGGAAAATTATAGCTTATGTCATTTTCTGTTAGTCGTTGTGCTGCACTTGTTGAAGTACCTTCATAAAAACCTTTATTTGTCAAATAATAATATTGAACCCTGTCATTGTAATAAATTGGAGTTGTAGGAGTTACTTTAGTTATCGAAGCATCATCATAGTCAAAGGTATACGTTTGTACTATTTTATCAACTGTACTTCCCACGACAGGAATTTTAGGTTCAAAAATAAGTGAAACCCTCAAGCTTACTTTCTTTTCTCCACCTAAAAAACCATTAGCGATGAGAAAAGATAAATTTTCAATACAAGTTGCTGGTACAAGTTGGGTTGATATGAAACTACTATCTATATCATTTTCACGTCTTCTCGAAAGCAAATCGAATCCTAATTTATTTAATCGAAGCTCACTTTCTGTTTTAACCTTTTCAATATCTGTAGAAAACCCTAAAGCATTTAGTTCATCCCATGCCTCTGGATTATTTGATGAAGCTGGAGCTCCCCACAAACTTGGTGAAGATATCCTTCCAATTGTAGGTGTATACTGTCCTGCTCCAGTTGGATAATTTTTCTTGCCTACTTGAAAAACTAGACTTGCTTTAATACTCACAAGTTTAAGATTAGAAGCAGGATTAATTACAAATTTCAAAGGAGATACTACTTTATAATGATAAATCGGAAGAGCTATATTTGGACGGTACTGTTTATTATAATAATTACATTGAACTTTTGGAGGTTGTGGGCATGAAACATAAGTTTGGCATGTTGAATTCGAACAATTAGTTGAAGACGTTAAGTTACTTCCGCCTAAAAAACTCTTGTAGCTCCAGGAGTATAAATTGTTTGAAGGGGATTAGTTTGAGATTTTACGAGAGGTTCATATACTGCATATTCAATTTTTGGCATTTCCAAAATATTAAATACACCTAATTTATTATTATAAACAGGACTCAGTTCTGTAGTTAGCCCAGTTTTATCTGCACCTGGATTAACAAAGGGAGATGCTCCAAATTGTGATTGCTGTGTTAACGTTCCTGTTGTTTTAAGATTAATGTCAGTATGAGCAAATTGAACCGTAACTGGTGTTTTACCGCCCCCAACTAATGAATTGACAAAGCCACTTAAAAACGAGGGCAAGCCAAGTAATTCTCCAACTTTACTGAACATATCTAAGCCACTACCAAATTGTTTAAAAATATTTTCTTTGTCTTTATCCTGTACTTTTTTTCTAGGGAACAACTTATTAAATGTATTTACATATTTTTCTCCGTACGTAACAAGCTTTCCTGTCGCATCCGTCATTTGCAATATTCCTTTTGAAAAGCCATCAGTCACATTTTGTAGTTCTCCAAAACTAAATGCTACATCACTATTCTTAACTTGAGCAATTGCATTGGGATCGCTGCTGATAATTGTTTCAGCTTTGCCGTTGGTTTCCAAAGTAACATCCCAACTTGAGAAAAGAAAAGATTCTATGTATAACTAAGAATTTTGTTTGCATAAACATGGGTCGTATAGGGTATTGAAATCACCATATAGCCAAAAAAAATTGTTAGACCCTTGTCCTGCATTTAGATATTGATTAGGTACTGAAACTTTTGCAGTCCCTTTAAAATTATTTAATGCAAATGATTTATCAGCAAGTTGGCTTAAAGTACCAGCCGTTTTTACCCCTTCCTTAAATCTCAACGTTAACATTGCAGATTTTGTATTTTGGAAATTCGATGTAATCAAAACAAATAACCTTATGAGCCCTGTATACTTGTTGTATAAGATAAAGTAAGGATTATCAATTGGACTGATGTTTGTACCAAATTCTTTTTTAATCAATTCCCAGCCATTTTTGGGGTCATAATTTTTTACAGAAAGTGAACTTAAATCAAATAAATTTGGATTTTGAATGTCATAAAAGGGGCTATTTATTTGATAATTAACTGGAAAAGGTGTTCCTTTTCTGTATCCAAACCATGTTTGCTGACGCCAATCCCATCTGAATGCACCTGTAGGGTCTTCAGGATTTTGATAATTATCTGGATCTGTAGAAATAGCAAGTGGTGGTTGTGTCCAACATTGTGCAAAAATATCCGAATTAGTACTCAGTAATAGCAATAAAATAACCATACCCAAAACGGGTTTTAAAAATAGTTTCATAAACAGTTGTTTTATTTTGAATTAATAGAAATTATGCTATAGTTTTTTTCCCACAAACTCCTTAGATATTACACGACTCCAATCATTTGCATTATATGGCCAATTAGGAAAATTTGCTATTACCCCATAATTATACCTGATATAAATAGAGTCATTATTTTTACTCATAAATCCAAGAGCATATACATTGTTTACCCATTCGTTCTGATAATGTACATATTGACCACGAAATACCGTAGGTACAAAAACCCCAAAATATCTTGCCCGCAAAACATCTAAATCAGTTTTAATAGGATACCCTTCAGGAAGGTTAGACAAATAGAAAGAACTCCGATTAACTTCTATATCAGGCTCAAAGTCCCAAGCTATTTTTATTTTAAATTTATGATTAGGATTGTCTGTATTGTATCCCTCATACTCACCAAAAAGAGGTGGTTTATTGCCTATATAAATGTCTTGAAATGTGGTATCAACTCCAGAAATTAACGTACCTCTTTTTGCTACATATTTAGTAATCAGCCTCACTCTTATTGCACCATATGGCTTTTCAAAAGATAATTCAAATTGTTTCGCTGTTCGAATCAGAGGATCATCGCCAACTTTCCATTGATACTGACATTCAAAACTCGTATCAAATTGAGCTTTAAAAATGATATCTATTCCATTTTGGTAATAATTACCTGTTGGCGGATGGGTGATTAAATGAAACATAGTATCTACAACAAAGCTGTCAACTTCATTATATTTTTCATTTCTCCCATAGTAATTAAAAATATTTTTAGCAACAACTCTCTGACCAGTAATTATAGTTGCTTTAGGCTTTGAAGGTAAATTCATGCCTTCTTTTCTACAAGAATTTATTGATAAAATTATAATAGAAAGTAAGAATATTTTTTTGTTTGAGTAGTACCGATTATACATATTGCCTTATTTATTAAATATATATTTTAAAATATTATTTTTTAATAATTACGTATCTATACATATACACAATTAAACTTTAAATATCTTTACATGCTTTTTTAAACACTAGACATCGTAATTAATACTTTAATGTATTATAACAAATAAAAGAAGAAACCAATTTAAAATTTGCATTTCCTTTTAAAAAGAATCTTAAGCAGCTCGTAGCTATAATATCTTATATCAGTTTAGATAATAGTAATAAATTTTGTATACATAAAAAATGATTGTTTATTAAAATATTATTTCACAAAATAAATGTATTTTCAGCTGCGGAAATTGAGGGGTTTTTACCTCAATTTCCGCAACTTGTTTACCCTTATATTTAAACACCAAATTATTTATTGAACAAAATGCATTTTGCCATAATAGATCATCAGATTCATTCATTAGAAAAAACCAAAGAATGGTTTTCATTTCATTATCCTAAAACATATTGCTTTTTTGCTAATAATGGTCATGAATTGTTGCTGTATTTAAATAAAACCAAACCTTTACCAACCATTATTTTTATGGAAATGAATACACCCATTTTAGATGGTTGCACCGCTTCTTTTTACTTACGGCACAAACACCCCTTACAAAAAATAATTGGCTTTTCTCCACATGCCAATTACGAAATGGTTCGTCAGGCATTTATGAGTGGCGTTAATGGTTTTATATTTAAAAAGGAGGTTAAAACTGTTTTAAAAGAAGCCATTGAAACAGTTTTAAAGGGTGATTATTACATAGATAGTCGTTTTTCAGAAACACTAAATCCATTTTTACTGAATAAAATTATTGCACATAGAAATCTATTTTGGGGTAAATTATACAGTAGAACTAGCGATGAATTACCAGAAAATACTTCCTTAGCATTAACAGATAGAGAAAGGCAGTTGCTAATACTTATTACTTCATCATTAGGGTATAAAGAAATTGCCGAAATTATGTGTATACAAATTAAATCTGTAGAAAACCTAGCTCAACGCTTGTGCAAAAAACTAGGTGTTAAAACTATGAAAGAATTATTGCTCTTTTCACTCAAATATGGTTTCTCCATGCAAAGCAATCTCATGTTTTCTAATGTTATTTTATCCAAATAATTGACTTGTTTTCTATTTAAAAATTGTCCTATTTACCACAATTGGTTTTAATTTGTAGCAAATAAATAAAAGTCATTGTACGCAACCATTATTATTCCACTTGCTTTACCTACCACTTACACTTGGGCAATTCCTGCTCATTTACAAGCATCTATTACTATTGGTGCTAGAGTGGAAGTTGAACTTAAAAAGAAAAAATACGCAGGCATTGTACAATCATTATTCAATCAGAAACCCAATGGCTTTGAACCAAAAGACATTATAAATATATTAGACACAACACCGCTAGTGCATGAAACACAACTGAAATTGTGGAATTGGATTGCCAAATATTATATGTGTAGTGAAGGTGAGGTAATGCAAGCGGCTGTTCCTGCCAACTTAAAACTTTCTAGCGAAAGCATTTTAATTTGGAACGATGAAACCAATTATGATTTAAACGATGGTTCTGCATTTTCTGATGAAGAATACTTGGTGGCTCAAGCTTTAGAAGTAAAAAAAGAATTGCGATTAAGTGAGGTGCAGCAAATTTTAGATGTGCAACATGTGTATCCTATAATAAAGCAATTAATAGAAAAAAAAGTTTGTTTTGTGTGGGAAGAATTGAAAGAAAAATACAAATCGAAAACCGAAAGCTTTGTTTTGCTTCAACCACCTTATCACCATGAGGAAGCGTTAGCTGAATTATTGAATAATTTTGGCAAAGCACCCAAACAAATGGAATTGCTGCTTGCTTATTTGCATTTAGAAAAAACAGAAGGCATTGTTACCCAACCCAACTTATTAAAAAAAGCCGGTGCTAGTGCAGCACAACTAAAAGGACTGATTGATAAAGGAATTTTAATAGTTGAAAGGAAAGCGGTTGATCGTATTAAAATGTTTCCCAATTCGGCAGAAACTACCTTTGCTTTATCGGCAGCACAGCAAGTAGCGTTTACGGAAATTCAAGAAAAATTCACCCAAAAAAATGTGTGTTTGTTACATGGTGTTACGGCAAGCGGTAAAACACAACTGTATGTAAAACTGATTGAAACCTATATGCAACAAGGCAAACAGGTATTGTACATGTTGCCTGAAATTGCTTTAACGGCTCAAATTATACGTAGACTACAAGTTTATTTTGGTGGAAATATTGCTATTTATCATTCAAAATTTAATCCAAACGAACGAGTTGAAATTTGGAATAAAGTAAAAACAGGCGAAATAAAAGTAGTGCTAGGTGCAAGAAGTGCTTTGTTTTTGCCTTTCATAAACTTAGGATTGATTGTAGTAGATGAAGAACATGATGCAAGTTATAAACAACAAGACCCTGCACCTCGTTATCATGCAAGAGATGCGGCCGTTTACTATGCCTCTTTGTTTCAAGCAAAAGTATTGTTAGGTAGTGCTACACCTTCTATTGAAAGTTACTATAATTGTTTGCAAGAAAAATATGCATTGGTAACACTTTCTGAGCGATTTGGAAATGTAGATTTACCAAGCATTCATTTGGTAGATTTGAAAAAAATTGCCACTAAAGAAAAGTCTAAAATTGCCCTTTCTCCTGCTTTAATTGAGGCGATGAATAATACCATACAAGAAAACAAACAAGTTATTTTATTTCAGAATAGACGAGGTTATAGTCCATATATGATTTGCAATACTTGTGGGTGGATTCCTCAATGTCAGCATTGTGATGTTACATTAACCTATCATAAAGCAAAAAACAAACTTAGTTGCCATTATTGTGGCACCACTTATCCTGTTATTAATACCTGTATTGCTTGTGGTAGCCATCAATTTATTCAAAAAAACTTTGGTACAGAAAAGTTAGAAGAATTGGTGGCAGAACAATTTCCACATGCAAAAGTGGCAAGAATGGATTTAGACACCGTAAAAGGTAAAAACGACCATGATAATTTGATAAAATTGTTTGAGCAAAAAAGAATAGATATTTTGGTTGGAACACAAATGGTGGTAAAAGGATTGGATTTTGAGCATGTAAACCTTGTAGGAATTATTGATGGAGATGGCATTTTAAACTTCACCGATTTTAGGGTAAATGAAAGAGCCTATCAATTGATGGAACAAGTAAGCGGAAGAGCTGGAAGAAAAGATGGAAAAGGCAAAGTAATGATTCAGGTAAGCAATACACAACATCCTGTACTCATGTTTGTACAACAGCATCAATACCAACAATTATTTCAATTTGAAATTGAAAGTAGAAAAGCCTATCAATATCCACCGTTTTACAGAATTATTCAACTAACTTTTAAACATAGAGATAGCTATGTAGCAGAAGAGGTTGCCAACCTAATGTTAGTGGGTTTACAAACACATTTTAAACCCTATTTAAATGGGCCTGCACAACCACCTGTAGATAGAATTAGAAATCAATATTTATGGGAAATTTTAATTAAAATACCAAAAGATACAGCATTGATACAATTGTGTAAACAAACGATTTACCAACAAATTGCTATTATTCAAACAGATAAAAAATACAGAAGCACTAGCATTGTTATTGATGTAGATCCAATTTAAAACAACCAATAGCTATATTTATTACTTTTTAGATTGCATATTTATTCATTAAAGAAACAAATGTAAAAAATTGCATCTCACTGTTTCAAGCATAAATTTCAATGTTTATAGAATTTGATTGATAATTAAAAGCATTGTTACAAATAAAATATTTTTTAAAAATATTTTATTCTAATTCTGCATACTTATATAAAATAATTGTATTTTTAAATCCTGAATAAAAAAGCACTGCGAATCCCCCTAGCATAAATGAGAATATAGCCTCAATCTTCATTGATTGCAGGCTATGTTTTTTTAAAAGCATCTAACAATCTTCTACAAACTCACTCTAGGATCAATGAGTTTGTACAACACATCGGCCAACATATTTACCAACACAAAAAAAGTTGCAGTTAATAAAACGCTCCCCATAACTACAGGAAAATCTAGTTTTTCTAATGCATCAACTGTTACTTTTCCAATTCCTTTCCATCCAAAAATATACTCTACAAAAAAAGCCCCTGCTAATAATTCAGCAAACCATCCTGTAACGGCTGTTACAACCGGATTTAATGCATTTCGTAATGCATGTTTAAAAATCACCGCTTTCTTACTTAATCCTTTTGCATAAGCGGTTCGTATATAATCTTGATCTAACACATCTAACATGGCACTTCTTGTTAGTTGTGTAATAATGGCCAACGGACGAATACCCAATGTAATTGCAGGTAAAATTAAGTTCTTCAATTGTAGTTGTTTTCCATCAAAAGGGTCTATATCGTATAAGCTACCTATCATTTGTAAGCCTGTATATGAATGCAATACAAAACCAAAACAATAAGCCAATACAATTCCCATAAAAAACGAAGGAGCTGAAATGCCCAAAACACTAGCAAAAACGCTTGAAAAATCCCACCAAGTATTTTGTTTTACGGCAGCTAGAACACCTAATAAAATTCCAAATATGGTTGCAATAAACATGGCCGTTAGGGCTAAGATAATTGTTCCGGGCAAAGCCTCTAACAACACTGCATTTACTTCTTTTTTTGTTTGATATGAACGTCTTAAATACGGTATTTTAACACCTAATTCTTTGTTTCCCACACTCAAAAAAAAACCTTTCAATTGCTTTGTTTCTATTTCAGATTGCGAATGCAATCCTATTACAGATACATCATTTATATATAATAAAAACTGCTGCCATTTGGGCTTATCTAAAGCCAATTCTTTACGAATGTTTTCAATTGTTTTTTTATCGCCTGTTTGTCCCAATACCAAACGTGCAGGATCGCCAAAACCTTGAAACAAAAAAAATACAATTACAACCACACCAATAAGTACCAGTATGCCGTAAGTAATTTTTTTGAATACAAAGGATAAAAACATAAGCAGATAATAATTTGAACTTTATAGCAACTTTTGTATGTTTTCAATCGACGTCCAACTTTGTTTTTCAACAATAGTAGCATGTTGCATTAAAAAATAAGTACTGTTTACTCTTGCTGCCGTTTTAATAGTGGTTGCATCGCATTTTAAAACTGTAAAACCTTCGTTCATGAATGCTGCTAATTCACTGTTCGATTGAGAACTTACATAAAACAATGGAATATTTTTTTGCTTACAAACTTGCTGCACCGCTTTCATTTGCGTTTTCCATTTTTCAACATCTTTTGGAAAATTGGTGCCCATTACTAAAATGTATTTAGGTAATGAAAAAATAGCAGCGGTTGTGTCTGAACCATTTATGCTTTGCAATGTAAAATCAATAATTTTTGGAAAGCCACTACCCTTTCTAATGAGTTTATCAGTTCTATCTACATATTCATACGTACTATCAAAATCGTCGGGAAAATGATTTTGATCAAATGAAATGATTGCACCATTTTTCTTGTATTGATACACAATTTCTGTGCTATCAGGCACATAATTGGCCGGCTTTTTCATTTGTTCTACAATATCATTTCCTTTTTTATAGGGTAAGCAATCGATGATTGGCAAATTTTGTAACGCATTATATTGTAACAACATAGTACATATACCACTTAATAGTAAAGTTGTATAAGCAACAATTGTATTGGTTAATGGCTGAATGTATTGTTGTTTTATCCATAAAAAAACAATTAATACTAGCAGAAAAATATCTTTTGCAAAAGAAGTAGCAGGAGAAAGTGGAATACAATCGCCAAAGCAACCACAGGTTTTAATTTTACCACTAAATAATGCGTAGCCTGTTAAGAATGTAAAAAACACAATGAGTATGAATAGTAATGCTACAAATAGCTTCACCTTTTTCCCAAGAATTATGGCTATACCTGCCACTATTTCAAACAAATTCATGAGTAAGGCAAAAGCTAGGGAGAATTTGGTGAGAAAATGCACTTCAAAAACCTCAAAAAATTCATCCATTTTATAGCTTAAACCCAATGGATCGTTGGCTTTTATTAATCCAGAAAAAATAAATAAAACACCAACAATAATTCGAATAATTAAAATAATTTGTTGCATACTACATGTGTATAAAGATTATGCACTATTTTTTTCAGAACGTAGAATTAATGCAAAAACAGCATAGTTTAAAATATCTACATAATTGGCATCGATTCCTTCACTAATAATGGTTTTGCCATCATTTTGAAGAATTTGTTTTATACGCATCAGCTTCATTAAAATTAAATCAACAAAACTTTCCTCACTCATTTGTCGCCATGCTTCACCATAATCATGATTTTTATTTAACATGGTGTTTTTTGCAAAATCAACATATTCATTATACCAATTTTCAACCTGAATTACGTCAACATCTTCAACTTGAGGATTGTTCAACGACAATTGTACCAAACCAATTACTGCGTAATTGATGATGCCTTTAAACTCAGAAACTACGTCATCAGCAACCAATTGTACTTTTTTATCTTGAATGGTACGAATGCGTAATGCTTTTATAAAAATTTGGTCTACAACAGAAATGGTTCTCAGCACACGCCAAGCTGTACCATAATCTTTTACTTTTTTAAGAAATACATCTTTACAACCAAAAATTACCTGATCGTATTGCTGATTCGTGTTTGACATTTTTTAGATAGATAAATTTAACGAACAATATCTTTGAAGCTTGCAAGATAAATGAAACAATCAATGTTTACACTCAACTGTTCAGGAAGATTATTATTATTAGAAAAACCTATTGTAATGGGTATCATCAATGTTACGCCAGATTCGTTTTACGAAAATAGTAGGGCTACCAACATGGATGCTATTGTACAAATTGCTGAAAAAATGTTGAAAGATGGAGCTACTATTTTAGATATTGGTGGACAAACTACTAAACCCCATAGCCAATCTATTGGTGCAGATGAAGAAATAAAACGCATTGCTCCTGTAATTGAAATTTTATCAAAGCGTTTTCCTAAAGCTTATTTATCTATTGATACCTATCATGCTGCTGTGGCAAAAACTGCGGTTGAATTAGGTGCTTGCATGGTAAACGACGTTAGTGGCGGCATTTTAGATGCAGCCATGCTGACCACTGTTGGAAAACTGAATGTTCCGTTTGTTTGTATGCATATGCAAGGAAATCCAGAAACGATGCAACAAAATCCTAATTATGATAATGTTGTGACTGAAGTTTTAGATTTTTTTATTCAACAAAATCAAAAATGCCATGAAGCAGGTATAAAAGATGTAATTATTGATGTTGGTTTTGGTTTTGGAAAAACCATTGCACACAATTATACATTGTTAAAACACTTATCTACTTTCAATATTTTACAAAAACCAATATTAGCAGGTGTTTCAAGAAAAAGCATGATTTATAAAGTTTTAGAAAACACACCCAACGATGCTTTAAATGGTACCACTGTTTTAAATACAGTTGCACTTTTAAATGGTGCACATATTTTACGTGTACATGATGTAAAAGAAGCCAAAGAAACAATTGATTTGTTGGCACAAATGAAATAAAAAATGCCTCACTTTTTTGGAGTGAGGCAATATCATAAATAAAGACAAAAACTATTTTTTTGTTGGAGCTGGAGCCGCAGTTGGTGGAGGTGGTGCAGGTGTGGTAACATCTACAATTTCTACATCAAAAATTAAGTTTGAATATGGAGGAATGTTTGGCCCTGCTGCTTGTTGACCATAACCTAACATTGCAGGCACTAAAATTCTACCTTTTCCACCTTTACCAAAAAAGCGTAAGCCCTCTTCCCAACCTGCAATTACACTACGGCTACCAATAACAACATTTAAAGGTGTAGCACCTGGCTTACCAATATTGCTATCAAATTCTTTTCCATCTTCTGTATAGCCTTTGTACATTACAGAAACTTGTTTGCCACTATCTGCTTTTAAAGTTGCATCACCAGCATTGGTTAATTCTACAAAAGCACCACCTGGTGTTTTTTGAGCTTTAATTCCTTTTTTGCTCATATAAGCTTCTAAAGCTTTTATTTCTTTTTGTTTTTCTACTTCTTCTTCTTTTTGCACATCTGCTCTTACCAATTCTTCTGTATCAAAAACAGCGATTAAATCAACCTTTCCTTTAATTGCACCGCCTTTTTTAAATATTCCATTATAATCAGGAATCATACCCATATTTTTCAATGAATCGATGCTTAAAGTAAACTCAATTTTATCACCAACAGAAGCTTGATTTAATACTTCGGTAAAATTGTATTTTCCAGCTTGTGCAGTATCATAACGCATGTAGGCAGGAATATGTCCGTAAGAACTATTTAAAACAGAATCTTTATTTCCATTAGAAACAATGTATTCAATGTTAAATTTTAAAAACTGACCTTGTTTTAATTTTGCTGTGCTACCACCTTTTTTAATTTTATAAGGCATACCAGACTTGCTTTTGTCGTACTGATTACAACTTGCCAACATTAAAGTAATGGCTAAAATGGCTGTTAATTGTTTCATTTGTTTTGTTTAAAAATTTGCTTTTGCAATAAATTATGGGTGTAAAATAAAGGAAATTAATTGGGCTTATTCAAATCTGCTTCGTATTGTTGAATGATTCGTTTAAAATCGGCTAAAGTTGTTTCTAAAGATTTTTTACTACTTCCACCAGCGGCATTAAAATGTCCACCACCTTCAAAATGAGTTCTAGCAAAAGTATTTACATCAAAATTGCCCTTACTTCTAAAACTCCATTTACGCTCTTCATCTCTATCAATCACAATTGCACCAAATCGTATACCCTGAATACTTAGTAAATAGTTTACAAGCCCTTCTGTATCGCCTGTTTTAATATTAAATCGTTTCAAATCGGCACTAAACACATACATGATAGCAGTATTCAATTCGTATAAAACCTCCATTCTATTTAATAAAACAAAACCAGTAAACCTTAATTTGTTTTCTAAAGCACTATCAAAAATATGGCTATGAATAGATGAATGTTCTAAACCCAAATCTTTTAAATGAGCCACCATTTTATGAACGGATGCTTTTGTAGAAGGAAATCGAAACGAACCAGTATCTGTCATTACACCTGTATATAAACAACTGGCAACATTTTGATTTATCAAATGCTGTTGACCAGATTGTACAATAAAATCGTACACCATTTCACAGGTACTTGACTTTGAAGTATCGCTTACGCCATAATCAAAAGCTTGTGTTTGTGGCTCTTGATGATGATCTATTAATACTTTAATGCAAGATGCTTTGGCTAAAGGTTGTTCTAAATTTTTTGTTCTGTGTAGTATATTAAAATCTAAACAAAATAAAATATCTGCTGCATCAATGATTTGTTGTGCTTTTTTTCTGTCTGCTTCATAATCTAATACGGCATCAACACTTGGCATCCAATTTAAAAAATCAGCCCAATTTGTTGGAGAAATCACCGTAACATGATGATTCATTTGTTGTAGAAAATGATACAAGCCTAAACTTGAGCCCATTGCATCGCCATCGGGTTTTTGATGGCAAGTAATAATAATATTCTTTGGAGTAGCTAATAAAGGATAAAAAAGTTCTATAGATTGCATAACAAGGCAGCAAAATTGCAGTTTTAAGTTCAGATAAGAAAATTGAATTTATTAACAGCAATCTTACACTTCTATTTTAAAATTAGCACTCACTTAAACTGATAGGAATGTGAATAGCCAAGCCACCATCTGCCGTTTCTTTATATTTACTATTCATATCTAAAGCGGTTTCCCACATGGTTTTAATTACTTTATCTAAACTTACTTTGGCAAAATCCGGTGTACTTTGCATAGCCAATTGAGAGGCTGTAATTGCTTTTATTGCACCCATTGTATTTCTTTCTATACAAGGAATTTGAACCAATCCACCAATAGGATCGCATGTTAAACCGAGGTGATGTTCCATTGCTATTTCTGCTGCCATTAACACTTGCTTTTGTGTTCCTCCCATGCACTCAGTTAACGCTGCTGCTGCCATGGCACTGCTTACGCCAATTTCTGCCTGACAACCACCCATTGCTGCTGAAATAGTAGCCCCTTTTTTGAAAATACTACCAATTTCTGATGCAGTTAATAAAAACCGAATAATGACGTTTTCTGTTTCAATTGGCGTTAAATGGGCACAAACAAATGCAATATAATACTGTAAAACAGCAGGAATAACACCAGCAGCTCCATTAGTGGGTGCAGTAACAACCCTACCAAAACTTGCGTTTTCTTCATTTACAGCCAATGCAAAACAGCTTACCCAATCTAAAATATAAGTAAAGCTATTTCCGCCACTACGAATTTCTTGCAACCAATCTTCATAGTTTTTGGGTTGTTTTTGTTGCAATAATTTTTTGTTTAGTTCAAATGCTCGTCTGTTTACACGTAAACCACCGGGTAATTCTCCTTCTGTAAAACATCCTTTAAACATGCAATTTTTCATGGTATTCCAAATTGCTAGCAATCCATTCTTTATTGTTTCCTCATTTCTCCAAGCCAATTCATTTTCCCAAACTACTTCATGAATGTTTAAACCTGTTTTTCTACACCAATGTAATAAATCTGATGAAGTATTGATTGGAAAAGGCAATTCTATCGTATTGATTTGCTGCACATTTTCACCTTCTTTCACAACAAAACCACCACCAATAGAATAAAAAGTTTCACTAATTTGTTCACTTGATTGCAAGGTGATTAAAAAAGAAATTCCATTTGGGTGAAAAGGCAACACTTCATTGAATAAAAATTGAATTTGATGGGCATAATCAAACTCAATTACATGAGACTTATATAAAAATAATTCTTTCGATGTTTTTATTTTTTGAATAGAAGAAGCAATACTTTCTACCTCAACAGTAACAGGATCTTCCCCCAATAACCCCATCAAAACGGCAATATCTGTTCCATGACCTATTCCCGTTTTTGCCAATGAACCATACAACAATACTTCTATTTTTTTTACAGACATCAATAGGTTTCTATCTTTCAACTGTTGCATACACTGCAAAGCTGCACGCCATGGACCTAATGTATGAGAGCTACTTGGACCAACACCTATTTTAAACATATCAAAAACAGAAATGGCTTCATGTGGCATATAAATCGTTTTAGGTAAAAATAATTTTTATCAAGCAATGGATATAAAAAAGTCGAAACAATAGTTATGCTTCGACTTTTCTCTTGATGATTAAATAATTTATATACTAAATGATGTACCACAACCACAAGTTTTACTGGCATTGGGATTGGTGAAAGTAAATCCTCTACTATTTAGTCCGTCTTGCCAATCTATTTGCATACCAAATAAGTATAACTGATGGCTAGGATTCATGATAAAAGGCATACCATCAAATTCAAATTCTTGATCTTCATTTGCTTGCTCATCAAAACCAAGCACATACGTTAATCCACTACATCCACCACCTTTTACACCTACTCTAAGCTTTTGAATTGCATTAAAATCAGGTTCATTCATTAAACGCTTCACTTCTGCTATAGCTGAATCTGTAAATGAAACTGGAGAAGCTACTATTGTATCCATACTTAAAATTTGATACAAAAATAAATCAAGCTTTGTTTTAGTTGCTCATTTCGGGTTATCGTTAAGAGGAATTTTTATGCAACAACTACTTCCTTCTGTTGCTTTCTCCTTCTTCTGTAAGTGCTTGCACCTTTGCCTA